>DATNDE010000044.1:0-19779 GCA_035553315.1 Steroidobacteraceae bacterium | reverse complement strand
GTCTCGAGGTGTTGCTCGATGATGGCCTGGACGATCTGGTTCTTGCCGTGGAAATAGCGATAAATGAGGCCGGGGCTCATGCCGGCCGCGGCGCCGATGTCGGCCATGCTGGCCGCGTGAAAGCCGTGCTCGATGAAGCAGCGCTCGGCGGCATCGAGGATGCGTGCGCGCTGGCGCGCCGCACGCTCCGCCGCGCTCGTCGAGGTCAGCACGGTCGATCGCTTGGCTCGCTGGGTGCGGCCTCGCGCGCGCTCGCGCGTGCGCCGACGGGTCGGGGACTGCACCGCCTTGAGTCCTCGGCCGCCCGTACGAAGGGCAGCTGCAGCACGCGATGAGGCGTTGGGCACAGACCGGGTCCCCGCCGACTCGGTCACGATACTGTTGACCTCGGGATTGACGATCTGCTCGCGCGGCGCGAGCTCGTCGCGCAGGTCGTCCTTCGCGCGGCTCATCGCGAGCTCTCCCGCCAACCCCCGCCGAGCGCCTTGTAGAGCGTCACGCGGTTGTTCTGCTGGGCAAGCTGCGCGGCGATCAGTGTTTGCTGCGCGGAGTAGTAGCTGCGCTGTGAATCGAGTACGGTGAGGTAGCTGTCGCGCCCGGCCTTGTAGCGTTGCTGCGAGAGCTGGTAGGCGCGGCCGGTCGCCGCGGCGAGCGCCTGTTGCGCCTCGACCTGGCTCTCGAGCGTGCCGGTCAGCGCCAGCGCATCGGCCACCTCGCGAAACGCGGTCTGAATCGCCTTCTCGTACTGCGCGACCGCGATGTCGCGGCCCACGTGCGCCTCGGAGAGACCACCGAAGAGCTCACCGCCACGAAACAGCGGCAACGTCACCTGCGGTGAATAGGCCCAGGTCGAAGAGCCCGGCTCGAACAGCTTGGCGAAATCCCTGCTGACCCCGCCGGCATCCCCCGTCAGACTGATGGCCGGGAAGAAGGCAGCGCGCGCCGCGCCGATGTCGGCGTTGGCGGCGAGCAGCGTGTGCTCGGCCTGCAGCACGTCGGGCCGGCGCAGCAGCACGTCGGAGGGTAGCTCCGCCGGCAGGGCCGCGATGCCAAAGGTCTTGTCGTTCAGGGCCTGCGGAAACTGCGCGCTGTTCACCGGCGCGCCGACCAGGAGCGTGAGCGCATCGGTGTCCTGCGCAATATTGCCTTCGTAGCGCGCCACATCCGAGCGCGCCGTCTCGACGGTCGAGTCAGCCTGCGCGACGTCGAGACCGGAGACCTGGCCGTGATCGTGCTCCTTGACGGTGATGTCGTAGGAAGCCTGCTGGCTGCGCAGCGTGTCCTGCGCGAGCTTGAGCAGCTGACGGTCGGACTGCAGCGTGAGGTACTGCTGCGCGACCTGCGCGATGAGCGACAGCTGCGTGGCGCGGCGCGCCTCGCTCTGCGCGAAGTACTGTTGCAGGGCGGCGTGGTTGAGGCTCTTGATGCGCCCGAAGAGGTCCAGCTCGAAGGACGACAGCGCCACCTCGCCGGTGTAGTAGGCCGTCGTTACCGGAAAGCCGAACTGGGCGGACGAGAGCTTCTCCTTCGTGTAGCCGCCATTGGCATTCAACTGCGGCAGGCTCTGTCCGCGCTGCACGACGTACTGCGCATGCGCCTGCTGGATGTCGAGCACCGCGACGCGCAGGTCGCGGTTGTTTGCCAGTGCCGCGGCGATGATGTTCTGCAGCTGTGGATCGGCGAAGAAGTCCCGCCAGCCGATGTCCACGGCGCTGCGCGTACCGCCGATTGCACCGGGATTGGGGCCGGACACGGGCAGCTGATTGAGCGCGGCGGACGGCGCACCGGCGGGTGCGGGCGCGGCCGGTGTCGTGGGTGGTATCGGCCACGCGGTCGGCACCGGCAGCGCCGGGCGGCGGTAGTGCGGCTCGAGCGTGCAGCCGGCGAGCACGGCCAACGTCATGGTGGCCGCCACGGCGGCGCTGAAAGTGGAGCGGACCGAGGACCTCATGGGATTGAGTAGGCTCCTGTCGAGACTGCGCTTTGGGATCACGGCAGGCGCTCCGGGCCATGCGCCGGGCCGTGGGGTGCCGCCGGGTGCGGGTCGGTCGGATCACCGAGCGATCCACCGCCGAGGCCCTGAGGACGGCGCGCGGTGGTGGCTGCGGCGCCCTCGGGTGGCTCGCGCAGGCTGTGGAACACGCGCTGCACGACCACGAAGAACAACGGGATGAAGAAGATGCCGAGGAACGTGCCGGCGAGCATGCCGCCGAACACGCCGGTGCCGATCGCGTGCTGCGCGCCGGCGCCCGCGCCGCTGGCGAGCGCGAGCGGCAGCACTCCCAGGCCGAACGCTATGGAGGTCATCAGGATCGGACGCAGCCGATCCCGCGCCGCGTGCAACGTCGCCTCGATGACGCCCAGGCCCGCCTCCACGTACTCCTTGGCGAACTCGATGATCAGGATGGCGTTCTTGCAGGCGAGTCCGATGGTCGTGAGCATGGCGACCTGAAAGTAGATGTCGCGCTCCAGTCCGCGCAGCGCCGTGGCCACCACGGCACCGACCACCCCGAGCGGCACCGCCATCAGGATCGCCGTGGGAATCGACCAGCTCTCGTAGAGCGCCGCCAGGCACAGAAAGATCACGGCGATCGACAGCGTGTAGAGCATCGGCAGCTGGGCGCCGGCGGCACGCTCCTGATAGGACTCGCCGGTCCAGTCGACCGAATAGCCCGGCGGCAGCTTCGCCACGAGCTTCTCAATCTCCGCCATCGCCGTGCCCGAGCTCACGCCGGGGGCGGCCTCGCCATTGATCTCCACCGCGGGCGCCTCGTTGTAGCGCACCAGCTGCGGCGGCCCATAGGTCCAGTGCGTGGTGACGAACGAGGCCATGGAGACCATCGAACCGGCGGCATTGCGCACATACCAGCGCGAGAAGTCCCCGGGCTGCATGCGGAAGGGCGCATCCGCCTGGATCATGACGTGCTTGACGTGGCCACGGTCGATGAAATCGTCGATGTAGCGCCCGCCCCAGGCCAGCGCCAGCGTGTCGTTGATGGAGGCGATCGACACGCCGAGCGAGGCGGCCTTCTGCGCATCCACGTCAAGGCGGAACTGCGGCGCATCCTCCTGCCCGCTGGGACGCACATTGGCGAGCAGCCCGTCCTTGGAGGCCAGGAACAGCAGCTGATTGCGCGCGCCGATCAGCGCATCGTGCCCGTGGCCATTGTCATCCTTGAGGTAGAAATCAAAGCCCGCGGTGTTGCCCAGCTGCGTGACCGCCGGCGGCGCGATCGCGAACACCATGGCGTCCTGCAGACCATAGAGTGCGCGGTTGGCACGCATCTGAATCGCCTGCGCGGACATCGAGGGGCTCTTGCGCTCGCTCCAGTCCTTCAGCAGCACGAAGCCCATGCCCGAGTTCGGGCCCTGCCCGGAATAGCTGAAGCCGGAGATCGTGAAGATCGAGCGGTACACGCCCTGCTCGTGCTCGCGGAAGTAGTTGCGCACCTTCTCGAGCGCGGCCTGCGTGCGCGACTGGGTGGCGTTCACCGGCGCCTGCACCAGCAGCATCAGCACGCCCTGATCCTCGTCGGGCAGATAGGCGGTGGGCAGGCGGAAGAACAGCAGTGCCATCAGCGAGGCGAGCCCCGCATAGATGATGAGGTAGCGCACCGGACGGCGCACGATGCGCGAGACGATGCCCTGATAGCGCGCATTGCTGCGCTCGAAGGTGTTATTGAACCAGCGGAAGAAGCCGCGGTGGCCGTGGTGCTCGCCCTTCTGGACGGGCTTGAGCAAGGTCGCGCACAGCGCCGGGCTCACGACGATCGCCACGATGACCGACAGAATCATCGCCGAGACGATGCTGACGGAGAACTGGCGGTAGATGACACCCGTGGAGCCGTCCAGGAATGCCATGGGGATGAACACCGCCGAGAGCACCGTGGCGATGCCGATCAGCGCACCGGTGATCTGGTCCATGGAGCGCCGCGTGGCCTCCTTGGGCGAGAGACCCTCGTCGGTCATGAGACGCTCGACGTTCTCGACCACGACGATGGCGTCGTCGACCAGCAGGCCAATGGCGAGTACCACGGCGAACATCGTCAGCATGTTGATCGAGTAGCCGGCGATGGACAGCACACCAAAAGTGCCCAGCAGCACCACCGGCACGGCGATCGCGGGCACGAGCGTTGCGCGCAGGTTCTGCAGGAACACGAACATGACCAGGAACACCAGCGCGATCGCCTCGACCAGCGTCACGATGACGTCGCGGATCGATTTGCGCACGAACGGGGTGGTGTCGTACGGGTAGACGACCTGCATGCCGCGCGGAAAGCCGGGCTGCAGCTTTGTAACCGCGTCCTTGACGTCGCGCACGGTGTCGAGCGCATTGGCACCGGTGGCCATCTGCACCGCGACACCCGAGGCGGGTTGGCCGTTGTAGAGCACGCTGAAGCCGTAGTCGGCCTGACCGAGCTCCACGCGCGCGACATCACCCAGATGCAGCGCGGAGCCTCCGGTATTGCTGCGCAGGACGATATTGCGGAACTGCTCGGGGGTGCTCAGGCGCCCCTGCGCGGTCACGGTGACGTTGATCTGCTGACTCGGCGGCGCCGGATCCCCGCCGAGGCGGCCCACGGAGACCTGCGCGTTCTGCGCCTGGATCGCCGTAACCACATCATCGGGCGTCAGGCCGTAGGTGTTGAGGCGATCGGGGTTGAGCCAGATGCGCATCGCGTACTTGGAACCGAACTCACTGATGGAGCCCACGCCCGGCACACGGCTGATGGGATCGGCCACATTGGTCGCCACATAGTCGGCGATGTCGGCGGCCGACAGGCTTTTGTCGGCGGAGATGAACCCCACCGCCATCAGGAAGGTGTTGTTGGCCTTGCGCACGCTGATGCCCTGCTGCTGCACGACCTGCGGCAGCAGCGGCACGGCCTGCTGCAGGCGGTTCTGCACCTGCACCTGCGCGATATCGGCGTCGGTGCCGCTGGCGAAGGTCAGCGTGATGCCGACGTTGCCCGCGTTGTCGCTCGTCGAGGCCATGTACAGCAGGCCATCGAGGCCCGTCATGTTCCCCTCGATGATCTGCGTGACGGCATCCTGCACGGTCTGCGCATCGGCGCCGGGATAATGGGCACTGACGGAGATGGCCGGTGGGGCGATGTCCGGATACTGCGAGACCGGCAGACGCGTGATCGACACGATGCCGAACAGCATGATGATCAGCGCCACGACCCAGGCAAAGATGGGCCGGTCGATGAAGAAGCGCGACAGGGACATACGGGCCTCCTGCGGGATCCCAGCGCTAGCGTGCGACCGCGGCAGCGCCGCCCGCGCCAGCACCGCTCGCGCCGCTGCCCGCGCCGGCATAGGCGGTCGCGCCCTGCGGCACGGCCTCCACCGCCTGCACGACCATGCCCGGCTGCACCTTCTGCAGGCCCGAGACGATCAGCCGATCGCCGGCGGACAGGCCCTGGTCCACCAGCCAGCGATTGCCCACGGCGCGCGACACGTCGACCTTGCGCTGTTCCACCTTGCCGTCGGCGTTGACCACGAGCGCCGAGGCATCGCCGCGCGGGTCGTGCTGAATGCCCTCCTGCGGGGCGAGCACGCCATGCGGCAGGACGCCCTCATCGATGACGGCGCGCACGTACATGCCGGGCATCAGCAGGCTCTGGGGATTGGGCACCAGCACGCGCAGCAGGAAATTACCCGTGGTCGGATCGACGGTGACGTCGGCGAACTGCAGCTTGCCGGGATGCGCGTAGGGCGTGCCGTTCTCCAGCACGATGCGCGCCGCCGCGCCGGCGCCCTGCGACTTGATGCGTCCGGAGTCGATCTCCTGCTTGAGCGCCAGCCAGTCGGCGCTCGACTGGTTGACGTCGATGTAGATCGGATCGAGCTGCTGAATGGTTGCGAGCGCCGTGGACTGATCGGCCGTGACCAGCGCGCCCTCGGTCACCGCCGAGCGGCCGATGCGCCCGGTGATCGGTGCGGTGATGCGCGTGTAGCCGAGATTGACCGAGGCGGTATCGAGCGCCGCCTTGGCGGCGGCGACCTCGGCCTGCGCCTGGCGCTCGGCGGAGATCGCGTTCTCATTGTCCTGCGCACTGACCGCATCGATCTTGATCAGCTCGGCCGAGCGCTTGGCCGCCAGATTCGCGGCGGTCTCGTTGGCCTGTGCCTTCTGCAGCGCGGCCTGCGCATTGTCGTACTGCGCGCGATACAGGGACGCGTCGATGTCATAGAGGACCTGCCCGGCGTGCACCAGGCTGCCCTCGACGAACAAACGTCGCTTGACGATGCCCGAGACCTGCGGACGCACGTCGGCCACCCGATAGGCGCTGGTGCGCCCGGGCAGCTCACGCGTCAGCGTGACCGGCTCGCTCTTGAGCGTCACGACGGTGACCTGCGGGCGAAAGTCGCCCATGCCGCCGGCCGCGGCCGCCGGGGCGGCGGCCTGACGCGCGCAGCCGGCCACCAGCAGCAGCGCGCCGAGGGCCAGCGACAGCAGCGAGGCGTGTGTTCGGGACGGGGTCTGCATTCGAGTGCTCCCTGACAGACTCGACAAAAAAGGGACAGACGAGCGTTCCGGGCAGCGCGGGCGCCGCCGGTTTCGTCTGCCCCACCGTGGAATGAACGTTCATTCTACGGATGCGCCCGCCCCCCGGCAAATATGACGGCGCTATGACCTCATGGCGAGGCCTCTACCAACCGCCGCCGATGGCCTTGTAGATCGAGGCCAGGTCGCGTGCGAGGTCGCCATCACTCTGCGCCAGCTGGCTCTGCGCGCGAAATTCCGTATCCTGCGCCGTCAGCACGCTGGTGAAGTTGGTGAGGCCCGCGCGATATTGGAAGCTGGCGATGCGCGTGGCGGCGCTCGAGCCGTCGACGGCGCGGTGCAAGGCATCGTTGGTCTGCTTTTCGTCGGCGTAGCGCTGCAGGCTGTCCTCGACGTCGCGCAGGGCGCCGATGACGCTGCTCGAGTAGGCAAACAGCGCCTGCTGATCCTGCTCCTTCTTGAGACGGATGTTGGCGCGCACCTGGCCGCCGGCAAAGATCGGCCAACTGATCGCCCCCGTAGCCGTGTACTGGCGGCTTGCACCCTCGAGCAGATGCGTCAGGTCGAGCGACACCAGGTCCAGGGCGCCGGAGAGG
The DNA here is from genome assembly GCA_035553315.1 of Steroidobacteraceae bacterium. Lineage (GTDB taxonomy): Bacteria > Pseudomonadota > Gammaproteobacteria > Steroidobacterales > Steroidobacteraceae > FEN-1191. The sequence continues at coordinate 12,669 of DATNDE010000044.1, read as the reverse complement.
TTGATCTTCGGAAACAGCGCGGCCACCGCCACGCCGATGTCGGCGTTCGACGCCGCCAGCGCGCGCTCGGCCACGCGGATGTCGGGGCGGCGCCGCAGCAGTTGCGAGGGCAGTCCAACCGGTACCCGCAGCAGCACGTCCGGCAGCGGCTTGGCTGGCGTCAGCTCGCTCTCCAGCGCCTCGGGCGCCTGCCCGGCCAGCACCGCGAGCGCATGGATCTGCGCCGCGACCCCGGTCTGCAGCGTGGGCAGCGTCGATTCGCTCAGCGCGAGCTGCGCGCGCTGCTGCTGCACATCCAGTCCCGTGACGAAGCCCGCCCGTGCTCGCGCCTGCACCAGCTGCAGCATATGGCGCTGGCTGTCGATCTCATCATGCGTGATGCCGATCTGACGCTGCAGGGAGCGCAGCGCGAAATAATCGGTCGCGACCTCCGCGCTGACACTCACTTCGCTGTCGCGCAAGCTCCACAGCGTCTGTTCGGCCCGCGCCTGCGCCGCCTGGATCGAGCGGCGCACGCCACCGAAGGTATCGATCTCCCAGGAAGCATCGAAACCGAGGCTGAAGGTCGTGAAGCTGGTGCCGGGGACGCCGAAACCGTTCGACGCGCCGGCGCCCCCCTTGCCGCCCGAGGCACCCCCGCCCAGCAGCTTGGCAAATTCGCTGATGCCGGAGTTCTGACTCAAGTGTGTTTCATTGGCGCTGGCGCTCGCATCGACCGAGGGCAGCCGCGCGGCGCCCGCCAGGATCAGCTGATCGCGGGCGGCGCGGATGCGCGAGGCGGCGGCCTGCAGGTTCAGATTGCCGCTGAGCGCACGCGTCATCAGCGAGTTGAGCTGCGGATCGTGGAATTGTTGCCACCAGTGATCGGGACCGGCACCCATCGGCAATCCCTGCAGCGTCTGCAGCGCCGGGGCGGCCGAGTACGCCGCCGGCACCGCGACGTCGGGCCGGTGATAGCTCGGCCCGACCGTACAGGCCGACAGCGTGCCCAGCGCCAGCAAGGCCGCCACCGATGTGAGTCTCATAGCGCCCCCTCCCCACCACCACCACCGCCGCCGTGCTGGCCGCGACGCATCAGGAAGATGAGCGGCATCGCGCAGATCGCGACGATCATCAGAAAACGAAACGCCCCGATGTACGAGAGCATGGCCGCCTGCTGCATCACCTCGCGATAGATCATGCCCAGAGCCGGTCCATTCGCCGCCGGCGCCGTTCCCGCGGCCGCATGCCCCGTGAGCGTCTGCGTCAGGTGCGAGAGGGCACGCACGTAGTTGGGGTTCAGCGGGCTCAGCCCGTACACCAGTTGCGACTGATGCACCTGCTGGCCGCGCGACAGCATGATCTGCACGGTGGCGATGCCGATCGAGCCGCCGATATTGCGCACCACGTTCATGAGCGCGGAGGCCTGATTGTTTTCCTCCGGACGCAGTCCCACATAGGCCACGGTGCTCACCGGGATGAACAGGAACGGCAGGCCGGCCGCCTGGATCGCGCGCACGTAGGCTGCGTTGTAGAACGCTATGCCGGTGGAGAAATGACTCATGGCCGAGAAGGCCCACACCTGCATGAGAAACCCGAAGCCGATCAGGTAGCGTACGTCGACGCGATTGGTCAGCACCCCGACGATCGGCATGCCGATGATGGTCACGACGCCGCCGGCGGTCAGCGCCAGGCCCGCGGTCGTGGCCGTATAGCCGAGTACCACCTGCAGCAGTTGCGGGATGAACTGCGTCGTGCCGAACAGCACCACGCCGACCACCAGCAACAGCACGCTGGAGATGAGGAAATTGCGCTGCCGGAACAGGTGCAGGTTCATGATCGGCCGCTCCTGCATCAGCTCCCAGGGAATCAGCCCCAGCAAGGCGAGCGAGCCGACGACGGTGGCCACCAGGATCACCGGCGAGGAGAACCAATCATCGGTCTGGCCGCGATCGATGGTGATCTCCAGGCACGCAAACAGCAGCGCCGCGAACGCAAAGCCGACGTAGTCGATGCGCAGTCCACCGGCCCGCAGCTTCGCCGTGTGCTCGCGCACCGCGCGGGGCTCATCGACGAACATCGACACCAGGAACAGCGAGGCCAGCCCGACCGGCAGGTTGATCAAAAAACACCAGTGCCACGAATACTGGTCCGTGATCCAGCCACCCAGGATCGGACCGATGATCGGGCCCGTCACGACGACCAGTCCATAGGCGGCGAAGGCGATGCCGCGCTTGCTCGGCGGAAAGGTGTCGGCCAGCATCGACTGCTCGACCGGCGCCAGGCCGCCGCCCCCGATGCCCTGCAGAACCCGCATGATGATCAGCACCGTCAGGTTCGGCGAGAGCGCGCACAGCACCGAGGCGCTGGTGAACAGCGCCACCGAGATCATGTAGTAGCGCTTGCGGCCGATGGCATCCGCCATCCAGCCGCTGATCGGAATCACCACCGCGTTGGCGATCAGGTAGCTGGTGACGACCCAGGTCGCCTCTTCGTAGCTCGCCGAGAGGCTCCCCGCGATATGCGCCAGCGCCACATTCACGATCGTGGTGTCGAGCACCACCATCAGCGTCGCCAGCGACACCACCCCGACCACGCTCCACGGATTGCGATCGCCCGCCACCGAGCGCGCCGCGGTCCAGCCCCGATCCTGTGCGGCCGCGGCTGCCGCGTTCATGGGCGCACGTGCACGCGCGGCATGACGCTCATGCCCGGCCCCAGCCGTGGCAGCGCATCCCGCGGACCGTCGATGATGATCTTCACCGGCACGCGCTGTACGACCTTGACGAAATTGCCGGTGGCGTTCTGCGCCGGCAGCACCGCGAAGGCCTGGCCCGCGCCGCGCTGAATGGAGTCGACATGGCCATGGAAGGCGATGTCGGGAAACGCATCCACCTTGATGTCCACGGGCTCGCCGGGCCGCATCAGACCGAGCTGCGTCTCCTTGAAATTCGCCGTGACCCAGACATCGAAGGGCACCAGCGCCAGCAACTCCGAGCCCGGCGCCACGGCATTGCCGACCGCCACATTCAGATTGGCGACCGTACCGTCCTCGGGTGCCAGCACGCGTGTGTAGCCCATATTGATCTGCGCCTGCTGCACCTGGGCCTGCGCGCTCTTCAGGGCCGCCTGCGCACCGGTCACGGCCGTTTCGGCGGCCTTCACCTGCGCGGCGGCGGCGCCGATCTGCTTGTTCAGGCTCTGATACTGCGCCTCGGTATTGACCGCAGTGCTGCGTGCCTGATCCAGCTGCTGCGCCGCCACCGCCTCGGGCAGCTGCGATTCGAGGCTGCGATAGCGCGCCAGATCCTGCGCGGCGTTGCTCGCCTGCGCGGCAGCGCCGCGAGCCGTGGCACGCGCCTGCTCATAAGTCGCCTGCCGCACGCTCAGATCCGCCTGCCGCTGCGCGAGCTGCGCTTCGGCCTGCGACAGTTGCGCCTCGGCCTGTGCCAGGCGCGACTGCGTTTCGGATGGGTCGATCTGCACCAGCAGCTGCCCCGCCTGCACCTGCTGGTCATCGTTGACGAGCACATGCAGCACCCGCCCGGCGATCTGCGGGGAAATATGCGCAATGTGCGTATCGATGTAGGCGTCATCGGTGTCTTCGAACTGGCGCGCGTGCAGCCACCACAGCAGCGCGACGATGCCGACCACGAGCACGACGATGATCGCAATGATGACGAAGCGGCGGCGCTTGCGCGGATCCATGCCCGAGCTGCCCGAAGCCGCACCTGCCCCCGCCGGCGCATCGACATTGCCGCTGCGTTGCTCCTCGCTGTCCATCAGCTCACCGCCTTTCGCATGACTTTGTTGGCACGTGCCGCTTCGGCCTCGAGCGCTGCGCGGCCCAGGGACATCAGCAACTGCTGCAGCAGGCTCTGCAGTCCCCGGCGCTCGCTCTCGCTCAGCCCCGCGAAGCCGGCACGCACCACCGGAAACAGATCCGGCAGCAATGCCCGCACGAAGCGGCGGCCGGCGGGCGTGATGCGCAGCTCCACCCGTCGCCGGTCATCGCTGCGATGGCCACGCGTGATGAACTTGCGCTTGAGCAGCACGCCGGTGATCCGCGTCATATTGGTGGGCAGCTGCGCGACGTAGAGGCACAGATCGCCGGGGAAGGCGCTGCCGCTGGGACTGCTGAACAGCTGCATCAGCGTCCTGAATTCGCTTTCATTCAGCCCATGGGGCCGCAGCAACGTGGTCAAGGTGTCGCTGAGTGCCTCGGCCGCCAGGCGCAGCAGGCGTATGAGCATGATCTCGCGCGTGGGCATGTCGGAGATGTGGCCGGCAATGCGCGCCAGGCCGCCCTCGATACCCTGCATCTCCTCCAGTAAATCCCGCACGCCGCGTATTAACCTGATGAAATATTCACTGGTGAAGCAAATTAGCGCGTCGCGGCCGATCTGGCAAGCGGCGCACGACGCCGCCCGGCGCAGCGCTGAAAGGCGTGCCGCTGGGATGATCGAAGCTGAGCGGCAGGTGCCGGCGGGCGTGGCAGCATGGCGGACGCGCCGGCCGACGGTTTGGAGGCGCAACGGACCCGCCGAACGCGGGCCCGTCCGGGGCTCAGGCCCTCACTGCTGCGGTCTGCATGAAGAAAACGGGCCCGGATTTCACCATCCGAGCCCGCAGGTCACACGAAGTGAGGCCGTCGCCTACTTCTTCACGCGACGTCCGCGCACCACAGCCAACCCGCCGAGCAACAGCGTCAGGCCGCTGATTGCGCTGGCCGGATCGATCTCCGGTGCGGAGGTGACGCCCGCTGCGATGTGCGGGGCAACCGCAAATCCAACATGAGCGGCTGTAGCGAACTGCCCCGCAAAGGCAGCCCCTACCATCCCCACGGACAACGCGAGAGCGCCAATGGCCTTAGCAATAAACACTTTGGTCATGTGGTTACCTCTCCTGAGACACAACACTTTTCCTTCTAAGCGGGACCAATGCTAAGAAAGGGCGCTGTGGCGTCGATACCAGCGAGTAACAGCAGACCATGTCGGAACTCGCCCCCGGGCTGTAGGAGCGACGCCAGCCGCGAGCGCAGCAAGCGCGTGGCCCGCCAACGAAAACGGGCCCGGATGTCGCCATCCGGGCCCGTGAATGTGATCGACCCGCTGCGCAGCTACTTCTTCGAGCGACTTCCACGCACGACAGCGAGTCCACCAAGCAGCAGCGTCAAGCCACTCAGTGCGCCAGCAGGATCGATCTCCGGTGCGGAGACGACTTCCTGCTGAATTTTCGGCTGCGAAGACCAGCCAAAGCGGGCTGTACCGCTCCAATGCCCGGCAAATGCCGTCGATGCCAGCCCCGCCGACAACGCGAGAATCCCAATGACCTTAGCAAGCACCTTGGACACCGTTCTCTCCTGACGAGACACTCTGGTTTTCGTGAACCAGTTCACGCCGGCACTATACCAGCGACGTCGCGTATTCCCTACATTTTCGTAGGACAACACCTTATGGCATGTCAGTCCGAACGGGAAATAACGAGCGTTTTGCTGCGAACGACTCGACGCAACAAATTTGTTTTTTTACAATAATTGCCACTGACCCCACAGCAGCACGTACACGGCGAGCAGCGCGTTGGTGGTCGCATGCGCCGCAACCGCTTCGCCAAAGCGCTCGGTGCGCATCACGACCGCCGCGTAGGCGAGCCCTGCAATCACGCCGGGCAGCCACAGCACTCCGTGCTCCAGACCGAATGCGACGGCGCTGAAGATGAGGGCCGTCGCGCCGACGCTGCGGAAGCGCACGGCCTCGAAGTCGGACGACTCGATGCGGCGTAGCAGATAGCCGCGGAACGCCAGCTCCTCGGCCATCGGCACGGTGATGACGGCCGCCCCGATGCGCACCACCAACCAGGCGATGCGCTGCATGGACGGCATGGCGATGAGCGCGGGCGCCATACCCACCGGAGTGGTGAGCAGATGTCCGATGCCGATCCACAGCACGAAAATGCCCACGCCCACCAGCGGGCCGCGCCAGCTGCACGACCAGTGCAGGCGGCGCAGGCGCGGCCAGTACAGCACGAGGGCGAGACCCGCAGCCAATGGCCGCAGCACGTACAGGGTTTCGAAGCCGCTCGAGAGCGCGCGGGCAATCATGCCGGCGCCGAGGATCAGCAGAAACGGCAGCAGATAGGCCGCGGTGGGATTCTCACCGACCGCGCCGGTCACGCCGGCGGTACCGACTGCGCCGCCCACGCCGCTGGCGCCGCTCGCTGACGCCGCGGCCAGCGCGGGCACCATGGCGGGCGCCAGGGCGCGCCGCTCCTCGCGCGCGACGCGATTCAACCAGCGGCTGCGGCGGCTCGCAAAGGCAATGAGCCCCGCGATGCAGTTGAAGGCGATCCAGCCCGCCTGCGAGTGAAAGCCGTAAATGGCCATCTGCGGGTAGCCGGCATCGCCGATCAGCATCAGCGTGGCGATGCGCAGCACATTCAGCGCAAAGCTCAGCGCAAGCCCGAGCGGCAGCAGCAGCAAGGCACGCGGGAAATAGTACTCACGCCGAAAACACAGCAGCCATGCCGCGCAGAAGGCCAGCAGCAGCCCCGCCCCTTCCAGCCCCGAGCACTGATCGGAGATTTCCACCGCGAAGCGGGAGCTGCGCAGCACCAGCGTGCCGGGATCGGCGCTCAGGCTCGGAATGAGCGGAATCAGCAGCCGATAGACGGCGTGAAAGGTGATCGCCGCCGTCGGGCGCCACAACGCGATGCTCCACTGCATCGCGCTCGCCGCCACCGCTGCCGCCAGCGCCGCATACAGCCACACGGCCCCCAGGGTGCGCGCCGCACTCTTCCACACCGCCACCGGCGCCAGTCCTGCCACCAGTGCCACCACGGCGCCTGCCGCGAACACCGCCCACAGCGGCGCCATGAATGCAAAAGGCAGCGGCGCACCGCGATCCCCGTACATGTAGTAGGACAGCGGCAGCAACGGCAGCAGCAGCAGCGCGTGCAGCACCAGCCACTTCAGACGCACCGGCGCTTCGCGGGCCGCCTCGTTGAGCACGGGCCAGCGCGCATCGGAACGCGCATACGCGAACAACGCCAGCGAGACCGCGAGGGCCACCAGGAAGCGAAAGCCGATGTGCTGTGCGTCGCGCACGAGCCGGCCCAGACCGGTCGCGTGCTCGGTGGCATTGAAGTCGACCAGGAAGTTGAGCGCGAACTTTTCGCAGAACAACACCAGCCCGAGCAGTGCTACACGCGCTGCCAGGCTCATGCGTGTGCCGCTCACAAAGCTGCGCGAGACCGCCGTCACCATGCACGTCAGTGTAACGCGCCACCGCCGCAGTCAGCGCGTAGGATGTTTGGAAGCGGATTTCTCGCCTCCGCCAGCCGATAAGCGGCCGGCGGCTGGCTGGACAATGACTATGACGATGATCACTGGCGCTGCGCGCGCCCTATCCGCTGCGGCTTGCGCCACTCACCGTGCCGGCGCGCCGACGCCTGCTTCGGCGCCCGTGACGGCCTTCGCGCCCGTGCGCTGCGCGAGCAGGTCGCGAATCTCCTCGAGCAGCACCTCATTGCGCGGCGGCGGGGGCGGTGCAGCCGCGACCGCCGAGGCCGGCGGCTTCTTCAGCGTATTGATACCCTTGAGGGCGATGAACAGCACCGCGGCGATGATGAGAAAATTCACGATCGCCTGCACGAGCTCTCCGTACTTCAGCAGCACCGCCGCACCCTTGGGGTCGGTGCCGATGCGAAACGCCATCGTAGACAGATCCTTGCCACTGGTCAGCACTCCGACGACCGGCATGATGATGCCGTTGACGGTCGAATTGACCACGGTACCAAACGCCGCGCCGATCACGACACCGACCGCCAGGTCGATGACGTTGCCGCGCATCGCAAATTCTTTGAACTCCTTAGCGATACTCATGACGCTCCCTCCTATGAACTCGGCTCTTTAGAACCATCGGATCTTCAGAACGAGTAGACGAGATTCACCATCTCGGTCGAGTCCACTTTCTTCAGACCGACGGGCGGATTGGTGTTGTCCTGCAGTTTGTATCCCAGGCTCATCGCGAGCTTGGTGGACACTTTGACGGTCAGGGCGAACGTGTCGGTGAGCAGCGTGTTGTTGCCGCCTGCCTCCACCAGCGCCGTATCGGACAACGAGGTCGTCGCGGTCAGGTACTGCGTGAGGTCGAATCCGGCCGTGCCGATGGCGCCATTGTCGCGCGCCAGCGGCACGCGATAGAGCACCACTCCGGCCGCATCCTTGACGAGTATCTCGGGCCGCTCGACGCGATCACCCACACCGACCTGCGCGGAGAGCTTGGTATAGGCCGTATTGATGAATTGATAGCCGATGCCGACGGTCGCGCTGCCCTGGTACAGAAAGCCGCTGAACAGGTCGTGCTCGTAGCGCAGCGCGCCGAAGGCAAACAGCGCCGGGGTGAGGTTGTAATTGCTCTGCCACAAGCCCTCGTAGCGTTCCGCGGAGACCACGTCCGCGCTCTTGCCGTAGAGCCCGTCGAGATGCAGCGTGTGCTTCCAGAGCCCCGTCAGCAGCGACATATCCAAGGCGGCATTGGCCGACTCGGCCACCGTATTGCCCTGGGAATCCAGAAACCCGAGCTGCCCTGTGCCGGTCCACACACCCATCGGCGGCGGCGGCGGCGGCGCCTGGTCGCACCAAGCAACGACGGGGCTGAAACCAATCATGGTCAATGCAATATGTCGCCAACGCATTCGATGCTGCTCCCTGGATGGATTAAGATCCCCGGCGGACTGACGGATGCGCCGCGGGGCGGTGAGGCGCTCCCCTTCGTTTATGCGGACATAAGGATATAGAAATCGCCTGCGTTCGGAGCACAGTAAGCGGACTCCGACACGTTTTATTCGCGAAATGCCCTCGGGTGTTTCGCTAGTTTGCGCTGGCGGGCCGGGGCGACTGACGCAGTGCTTGCGCCACACAGTGTCCCCGTACACCCGGCGGCGTCTACGGCCGCTTTTGTTCTGACCTCGGGGCGGCAGGGAAGCCCTTCGCCCAGGGCAAGCACGACAGTTTGCAGTCATTACACCCAGGTGCACCCGCGGCGCGCCTGCCGACTGTAAGGAGTACAGAATGAAACAGGTCTTGAGTAATGCAGGCGTTGTAATTCAGGCACTGGCGATGGGTTCGGCCCGATGAGCGAGTCGAACAGCGTGCGACGGCGCTCGGCCCGGGGCCGCGCGCAGGGCGAGCCGGGGCGCGATTATGGGCTGGAACCCGCGCCGATCCCGGCCGATTGGATTCTGGAAGGCGAACCCGTCACGCGCAGTCGCATGCTGTCCGGCAGCACCGACGATCGGGCCTTCACCGTCATGTGGGACTGCACGGCGAGTCGTTTTCATTGGCACTACGATGTCGATGAGACCATCTGCGTGCTGGAAGGCTCCGTCATCCTGACCGACCCGCAGGGCAACCGGCACACCCTGCAGCCCAATGACACCTATCTATTCCCGGCCGGCACGCGCTATCACTGGAACGTGCCGGTGTACATACGCAAGGTGGCCTTCATCCATCTGCCACTGCCGAAGAAACTGCGCTACGCCAGGCGAGTGTATCGCGCGCTGAAGGGCTTGCTTCGACCCCGCTCGAAAGCGCAGGCGCCAGGCTTCAGTTCGGCTCTCGGGGGTCGCTGAGCCGCACCCTCGGCCGCCGGCCCGGCTGCCAACCGGGTCACCCGGCGGGTCGCTTGTAGTTTCAGCCGACTGTCCGCGACAATTGGCCCGCAGCAGGCCCACCGGCCACTGACGGGCTGCCGCGGCGGCGGGAGTGAAACGAATGAGCACGGCGGGGGGTTACTGGCGTCGACCCCAATTGGTCCCCTGGCGCCGGGCGCTTTTCCAGGTGCACCTCTGGACGGGCCTCGCGCTCGCCTTCTACGTGGTGTTCATCAGCCTGACGGGCAGCGCGATCGTCTTTCGCCGCGAGATGGACGAGACTTTCTGCCCGCGCATCGTGCTGGTGAGTCCGCAGGGCCCGCGCCTCTCCACCGCCCAGCTCACGGCCGCCGCGCAACGCGCCTTCAGCCGCGTACCGCACTTCAATCCCGCGCTGGTGCAGGTGCGCAGTCCGCGCCTGCCGAACGCGGCCGTCGAGGGCTGGTACACGGTGGGCAGCCGCGGACGCCTGCAGCGGCTGATCGATCCCTACACCGGCAAGGATCTGGGCGATGCGGCGCCCTGCGAGCCTGCGGTCGTATCCGTGGTGGCCAACCTGCACGATGAGCTCCTGGGCGGGGAAGTCGGCACCGCCGTCAACGGCGTCGGGGCGATCGCGCTGACTTTGATGTCGTTGACCGGACTGCTGCTGTGGTGGCCGGGCCAGTCACGCTGGCGGCGCAGTCTGCATGTGCACCGGCACGTAGGCTGGCGTCGCTTCACCTGGGACCTGCACAGCATGGTGGGGTTCTGGCTCTCCGCCCTGCTGGCGATGTGGGCCGTGTCGGCCATCTACCTGACGTTCCCCAATGCCTTTTACGACGTCAGCGACTTTCTGACGGCGCATCACATCGGTCCCACCACTGGCCACCGCCTCGACCTCGTCATCGACTGGATGGTGCGCCTGCATTTCGGCCGCTCCTTCGGTACCGGCGTCGAAGTGCTGTGGGTGATCACGGGCCTCGCGCCCTGCGTGTTGCTGGTGACCGGTGCGCTGATGTGGTGGAACCGGGTCATTCGACGAACGATGGGCCGCGCCGGCGAGAGCGTCGGGCAGAGCGTGGGTCAGAGCGTGGGCCAGAGCGCGCAAGAGGACGGATACGCCCCCCACGATCTCGAACCCATTGCCGCACAGCTGGCCGGAGAGGCTTCCCCCGTCCCCTGAGATTTCGCTCGCGCCGCCCGGCTCGCCGCGCCCTGCTCGCGGCCCGCGCGTGACAGCCAGCTCATTTCACCGTGAGTTTAAACACCGCGCCGTAACCGTTGGCGCCCCCCGCGCCGGTCGTGCCATAGAGACTGCCATCGCTGCCGAGCACCACCGGCGCTGCGCTCGAGCCGGCGCCGATGGGGTTCTCGCCATCGCCGGTGAAACTACCGAAGTTGTACAGCACGGTGTATGCACCGCTGCTCGGCGTGTACATGAAGACCGTGCCGCATCCGCCGCGGGTGCTGCTCAGACAGTTCTTGCCGCCGCCCCACGTCGTTCCGTAGAAGACGCCCTTGCTGTCCTGGACCAGCCGGCTCGCATTCACCTTGAAGCCTTCGAATCCCACGAAGGAGTACAGGATCTGCTCGCTGAAGCTGGAGAATTGGAACGTGAAGAGCGTGCCATCGTTGACGGCGCCGCCCAAGGGCGTTGCTCCGTAAAGATTGTTGTCGCTGCCGAGAATCACACCGGCATAGGGATTCACGCTGTCGGTGGCGTTGCCACCGCCCGGAGCACCTGCGAAGGCGTACAGCAGACCCTCGACGCCGGCCGGCGTGATCCCATAGAGCGTGCCCGTTCCACTGGCGCCCCCCAGGACGGTCGACCCATACAAATTACCGTTGGAACTCTGCACTACGGGGGCATATGGGGCTGCGCCATCGACTGAACCGCCGGCGAATGAGTAAAAGACACTCTCGGTACCGCTCGTGAGGTCAAACTTGAACACCGTCCCGTCGCCGTTGGCGCCTCCCGCAGAAGTCGTCCCATAGAGGTTGCCATCGCTGCCCTGGATCAGGCTGGCCATGGGAGTTTCGCCATCGCCGGCGACACTCCCAAACGAGTGCAGGACGGTATAGGTGTTGGTGCCGGGCGCGTATTTGAACAGCGTTCCACATCCGGCGCCGCTGTGACAGGACGAGACGGCACCGCCCTCGGAAGTCGTACCATAGAAATTGCCATCGCTGGCTTGGAGCACACCGGCTTGCGGAGAGGCCCCGTCGTCGCTGACGGTCCCGAAGGGGTGCAGCACGGTTTCCACGCCGTCCGGCGTGATCTTGTACAGCGTGCCGTACTGCGTCTGGCCCTGGACGGCGCCACCCTGTGTCGTGCCATAAAAGTTGCCGTCGCTGCCCTGGATCAGGCCCGTGGGGCTCGCGCCGTCGCCGCTGCCGCCGCTGAAGGAATACAGCAAGGTATATTCCACCTGGGGCGCGGGGCCGCCGGAACCGCCGGAGTCCAGAGGAGGTACCGAGGTATCACCACCGCATGCAGCCAGCCCGAGCGCGAACGTGGCGACGCACAGCGTCCGTACCGGCGCGCAGGACATCGGCACAACGATCCCCGTCTTCCCAATCACTGGATTTTTTCTCCCCATCGATGAATGTGCGCCGAAGGCCGCTCGGCGTATGCCGGGTCATGATATCACCGGCCGAGCGGCGCACACTGCGCTGATGCTCAGGCGCTCACTGCTCGGCTCTGCAATCACGGTGCCCGATGGCATCCGCGCTGCGCTCAAGCAGCTCATCGGCGAACGGGCCGCCGAGGCGATCGATCACACGCGCGTTCTGGAGCATTCCCTGTTCGCAAGGCTGCACGGACGTGCCAGCGCCACGACGCGGCGCCGCTGCATTTTCCTGCGTGGCAGCGCCCGGGAATTTTTCCTGGATCCCCTGCTCGTGCTGCACGAGTACTGTCACGTGCTGCTGCAATGGGAATCCGGCGCGCTCACGATACCTCGCTACCTGCGCGAGTGCCTGCGGCGCGGCTACTGGAACAACGCCTACGAGGTGCAGGCGCGCGAATTTGCGCAGCGCCATCTGGCGCAGTTTCGC
>DATNDE010000043.1:0-7134 GCA_035553315.1 Steroidobacteraceae bacterium | reverse complement strand
CGCGGCCAGCATGGCCGACATCGGCGCCGCGGCCGGCATGAGCCCCGGCCTCATTTATCGCTATTTCCACGGCAAGAACCAGATCGTCCAGGCCATCATCGAGCAACACCTCGAGACCGACGGCTGTCCCTCGACGGAAGGGCTGCACACCTGCGAGGACTTCTGCGCCAAGCTGCTCGAGAAGTTCGAGAGCTGGCGCCGCCGCGACGATCCGCGGATGAACGCCGCGCTGATGCTCGAGCTCACCGCCGAGGCCGCGCGCGATCCGGAGATCATGCGCATCACGCGCGCCAAGGACCAGGCGGTGATGCAGAGGCTGGCGGTGGCCGTTCAACACGCCGCGCAGTCCGAGGGCGTACGCCTGACAGCTGCCGCCGCACAGATTCGCTCGGTAGTACTGCAGTGTCTGGTGGAGGGGCTCGCCTGCCGCGCGGTGCGCGACCCGGATCTCTCGGCGCGGCAACTGAAGCCACTGATCGCCAAAGTTCTCGCGGCGCTGCTGACGTAGGCTGCATTCCGAACGCGGCCCAGACAAGCCGTACCAAACAGCTCATCGTCAATGCGCTGCGCAGGGCCGGCGAGCTCTGCGGGGTTGGTCCTGCAAAGTGGATTATGTATTATTAAGAATATACGGCCGCGCTCATAGCTCCGCGGCGGTATCAAGCGACCAAAAAAATAGCGTGCAAGCTCTTGAGAATTTCCTATCCGAGAGCTGCGCGAATTATGGGCCATTTGGCCGTGGTTGGTGGCGCCTTCGTCGTGCTCATCGACTTGGTCACACCGATCGATTTGAATGTGTCGGTCCTTTACAGCATTCCATTGGTCCTGGCCGGCCTGGCACGCAATCGCAGGTTGATGTGGGTCCTACTCGTCGTCCTGCTGTGCGTGACGTTCGCTGTGTACGATGTACAGATCGGCCATGGCCCCCGGGTGCTGGCGGACGCTGCGTCACTGCTTCGCAACCGAGTGTTTGTCGCGATCACCATGCTACTCACGGCTGCCCTGCTCCACGCATGGACGCACGCGCTCGATGCCTTGGATGAGCGTGACCGCCAGCTCGAGCTGCAGAATGTTCATTTGCTTGACTATCAGAAACAGCTGAAAGAGCAGAACGACGCGCTGGAGCGCCGGCGGAGCGAGGCCGAGGCGGCGAGCGCGCGTAAGACGATGTTGCTCGCATCGGTGTCGCATGATGTTCGTACGCCGCTGGCTGCGATCAATCTTACGGCTCAAGCCATCGGTCGAAGCGTGACCATTTCGGCTCTCACTGGACGTATTCCGGCGCTGGCGCAGCAAATACGCGTCAACAGCATTACCGTGGATCAGATGGTTTCCGACGTCATCGATTTCTCGACCTTCGAGCTGGGTAATGTCGAGCTGCACCCGAGCGACTTCGCAGTGGCAGAAGTTATCGGTCAGCTCTGTCAGAGTCTCTCGCCGTTGGCCGAAGCCAAAAAACTCGCTTTGATAGCCGAACCCATGGCGGACGCCATTTTTATTCGCGAGGATCGGACTAAGCTCTGGCGCGTGCTCATGAATCTGATCATGAATTCCATTAAGTACACCCCTGCCGGCTCGGTATGGGTTCATGCCAGACGCAGCGAGGGAGGTGGCGTCTGTATACGCGTCCGCGACAGTGGTATTGGAATCGAGACGCAGGATTTGGCACTATTCTTCGGCGAATTTGCGCAACTGCAGCAGCAGCCGGGCGCGCGCAATCAAGGCTGGGGGCTCGGATTATCCATTTGTTACCGCATGGTCACGCTGATGGGAGGCTCGATCAACGTTGAGAGTGCCCCTCATAGCGGCAGCACCTTTACGGTGACGTTGCCCCCCACGTGCGTCCTGCAAAGTGCGCCGGGATCATGACGGCGGCGCAGACCGAAACAGCGATGTGACTTCCAGTTGATGGTCATCCGCGCCGGGGCATGGTGCCGAGCTGGGAGTGCATGATCGATCTAATGAGTTGTCGGCGCTGGATCTGCATCTAGTACAGGGTTGAAATTGAATGCGAAGATTTATTCGGTGGTACTGGCTCGCGTTGGCCGCGACGCTGATGATGGTGTCGATTGCGACGTTCGCAGCGGATATTGGCACTGTCCACGGAGTGGTCCACGACCCACAACACCGCCCGATTGCCGCGGCAAGGCTGGAGCTCAAAGCCGCTCACGCAGATCTGATCCGCAGCGAGCTCAGCAATCGCGATGGGGAGTTCTCATTTCCAGCGATACCCCTTGGGGACTATGTGCTCAAGGTCGAGGCGGAGGGATACGAAAGCGAAATATTGCCGTTGACGGTTATCTCTGGACCCGCACCGTATACGCACGTGCAACTCGCTGCCGGGGCGACGCTGCAGCCGGTCACGGTCACCGCATCGGCGCTCCCATCGTTAGCCGATACATTCACGCCCACCACGCTCGTGGATCGCAAGGACATTGCCCTTACTCCGGGCGCTGACCGCACCAATAGTCTGGCTATGATCACCGACTTCGTGCCGGGCGCCTACGAGGTGCATGACCAGTTGCACATTCGTGGCGGCCATCAGGTCACCTGGGAAATTGACGGTGTCGGGATACCGAACACCGATATCGCGAGCAACCTCGGGCCGCAGATCGATCCGAAGGACATCGACTATCTCGAAGCCGAGAGCGGTAGCTACGGGGCGGACGAGGGGGATCGCACCTACGGTGTATTCAACGTCGTGCCTCGCAATGGATTCGAGCGCACGAATCAGGCTGATCTCATGATCAGTGGCGGCACTTATGGCCAGACGAACGACTCACTCAGCGTCGGCAGCCACACCAGCGACGTGGCCTATTACGCAAGCGTCGCGGGCAATCGCAGCGCTCTTGGCCTGATGACGCCGGTGGAGCAGATTAGTCACGATGCCGAGGCCGGCTATAGCGCCTTTACCACCCTTATCTACAACGAGGATTCGCAGAATCAGCTGCGCGCCGTGGCTTCGGCTCGGCACGATGATTATCTGATACCGGACATTCCTGGTCAGATCGCCGACGACGTGCAACGGGAGGCCGACAATTTCGCCATCCTGAGCTGGCTGCACACCTTCAGCAATCAGGCAACCCTGAGCAGTTCTCTGCTCTACCATTACAACCGCGCGGACTACGACGGCGCTCCGGACGACTATCCGAGCAGCACCACGGCGCTGCGCTCCTCGAACTATGTCGGCGGTCAAGAGAGCTTCCGCGTGAGCATCGGAAGCAACGATGTCGAGGCGGGGCTGTACGGCTTCTATCAATGGGACGACCGCTACTTTCACCTGCTGTTCAATGACGGCAGCAGCCCAGGCGTTCTGCAGGCGCTGAATGCAACCGGGAGTGTCATCGAGGCCTATGCGCAGGACACCTATCGGGCGAACGGCTGGCTCACTCTCTCCGCGGGCGTGCGGGCGACGCAGTTCGCGGCGCTGATCGATGAGAACGCCATCGATCCGCGGGTGGGGCTGCTTATCAAAGTCCCGAGATTGGGCTGGGTCGTACGAGCCTTCTATGGCCGCTACTATCAGCCGCCGCCACTCGAGACCATCTCGGGGTCACTGCTCCAATACGCCCGCCTCAGCAATCTCGCCTTCCTGCCTCTGCAGGGCGAGCGCGACCGGGAGTTCCAGTACGGCGTGACCGTACCGATCAGGGGCTGGAAGCTCAGCATCGATCACTTTCGTACACTGGCCGACAACTTCTTTGATCACAATCCGATCGGAAATTCGGATGTGTTCCTGCCCATCACAATCACCGGTGGGCGCATCGAAGCGACAGAGGCAACGCTGCGCTCACCGCGCTTCTGGACCGGTGATGAGATATACCTCGCCTACTCGAATCAGACCGCCGATGGCATCGGCACCATCAGCGGCGGTCTCACCGACTTCTCGCCGCCCGTCGGCTACTACGCGCTCGATCATGACCAGCGCAATACGCTCAATGTGGGCTTCAATGCTACGCTGCCGGAGGGAATGTTTACGGCCCTGAATCTCTACTACGGCTCGGGATTTTCAAATGGCGCAGAGGGCCCTAGCCATCTGCCGAGCCACGCTAGCCTCGATGTGAGCATCGGCCGGCACTTCAGCGAGAGCCTCACGGGATCTGTATCAGTACTGAATGTGGCCGACCGGCATCTGCTGATCGATAACAGCCTGACCTTTGACGGATTTCATTACGACTATCCCCGCGAGATCTACGCCGAAATTCATTACAAGTTCGGCTACTAACGGGCGGGCGCAGGTGCGTCTGCGACGCCGTGTGCCAGGTCCGTTCTCCCCGATTCGTCGTAAAGAGCGGACCCTCGAGACTCGAGCCGGGTAGAATTGAGTTGTCCCCTCAAGGTAAAGAAAGTGGACGGCAGGAGTCGAGAAGTCGATGTAGCCGCATGAGATGAGCGCCATCACCGATCATTACGAACGTATTCTGGCACCGATCTATCTGTGGATGGCCGGAGGCGCCGAGGCAGCCCATAAGTTGGGGGCTGCCGACCTGTCGGCACTCGACATTCGTTCCTCGAAGGGAGAGACCGCAGTCGACCTCGGAGCCGGGTTTGGCATGCATGCCGTGCCACTGGCGCAACTTAGGTATTCCGTGACCGCGCTCGATTCATCATCTTGGTTGCTCGAGGAACTGCGGAAGCTCGCAGGAGGGCTGAACATTCGGGCGATTCAGTATGATCTGCTCGACTTCCCGACGCATCTCAAGGGTCAACCGGTGCTCATTTTGTGTATGGGTGACACCCTGGCTCATCTATCGAGCCTCACCGATGTCGAACGCCTTTTTTCCGAAATTGCTGGGGCGCTCGCACCGGGCGGTCGCTTCATCACGACCTTCTGCGACTACACGTCGCCTGCGCGCGGCGATGCCCGTTTCATTCCGGTGCGCAGCGATGCGGACCGAATCCATACCTGCTTTCTGGAACAGGAGCCTGATCGCATCCTGGTGCATGACGTCGTGCATGAGCGGCACGAAGGCACCTGGTCTATGCGCGCGAGTCATTATCCAAAGCTGCGGCTGGCTCCAGGGTTTGTCGTGACTTGCCTGCAAACCCACGGCATTGAAGTCGCGCGAGGCTCAGGGCCCAGAGGTATGGCGCGGATCAGCGCTGTCCGACGAAGCCGCCCCTCACCCGGTCGAGAGGGGTGATGCAGCATCTGTCTGCCCTGACGCTCGCGCAGCACCCGGCAGCGGCAGTCTCGCCGATCGCCGCTCAGCTCATCGCCTGGCATCGCCGCCATGGCCGTCATGACCTGCCCTGGCAGCGCGAGCGCACACCGTATCGCGTCTGGGTGTCGGAGATCATGCTGCAACAGACGCAGGTGTCGACCGTTATCGGCTACTACGAGCGCTTCATGCAGCGCTTTCCCGATGTGGCGACGCTGGCGGGTGCGCCCCTCGACGAGGTGCTGCATCTGTGGTCGGGCCTGGGGTACTACTCGCGCGCGCGCAATCTGCAGGGCGCCGCGCAGCGCGTCGTCGCAGAGCACGGCGGGCAGCTGCCCGAGGATCCCGCGGCGCTCCAGCGGCTGCCCGGCATCGGCCGCTCCACGGCGGCGGCGATCGTTGCGCTGTCGCTGGATCGGCGCGCGAGCATTCTCGACGGCAACGTGCGGCGGGTGCTGTCGCGCTATTTCGGCGTCGAGGGCGCCCCCGACGAGCGTGGCACCCAGGCCGCGCTCTGGCAGCATGCCCAGGCGTGCACGCCCGAGCGCGAGGTCGCGGTCTATACGCAGGCGATCATGGATTTCGGCGCGACGCTCTGCACGCGCGGCCGTCCGCTGTGCATGCACTGCCCGCTCAATGCCGACTGCCTGGCCCATCGCAGCGGCCGCGTGGCCGAGCTGCCCACGCCGCGTCGGCGGCCCGAGCGCCCGACACGCCGCACCGTCATGCTGCTGGCGGTGCGACCCGATGGCAGCGTGCTGATGCAACGCCGACCGGCGCGCGGTGTGTGGGCGCAGCTGTGGACGCCACCGGAATTTGTCGATATCGAGGCGGTGCGATGTTTCTGCGCCGCGGGCGTCGCGCAACCGGTGGCGGCGCTGCCCCTGGCGGCATTGCCGTTGCTGCGGCATGCGTTCACGCACTTCGATCTGGAGATCACCCCCATCCGGGTAGCCTGGGCTGGCGGGGGTGAGGCGGCGGTGCGCGCGCCGGCTGGCGCCGTGGAAGCCCCGGAGTCGCTCTGGTATAACGCGCGCCAACCGGCGCGGATCGGCATCCCCGCGCCAATTGCGGTGCTACTGGCGTCGCTGCGGTCGCGCCCAAGCCTGTCGCAGGCGCCGCCGCTGCCGACCGATTGCTAACCGGAGGGTCCATGGCTCGTACCGTCCACTGCGTACTGCTCAAGCGCGAGGCACCGGGCCTCGATCGTGCTCCCTATCCCGGCCCCCTCGGGCAACGCATCTTCGAGAATGTGTCGCGCGAGGGCTGGGATCGCTGGCGCTCGCATCAGACCATGCTCATCAATGAGTATCGCCTGAGTCCCATCGAGCCCAAGGCGCGCAAGTTCCTGGAAGAAGAGATGGAAAAATTCTTCTTCGGGGGCGGCTCGGACAAGCCACAGGAGTATCGTCCGAAGCAATAGCCGCGGTAAGCGCGGCGCGGGCCTCACTGCTGCGCCGCCTCACTGCCACGCGGCGACAGCCGGGCGAAGGGAGTGCACGATGCGAGGGCTGAGCGCGCTGGCGCTGACGGTGGGGGCCTGTCTGGCAGCGAGCGCCGCGCAGGCGCATCTGCTGCGCCTGACGATCACGGGGCGCTTTCCGGCGTTTGCAGGCCAGAGCTTCGGCAGCACCGGAGCCTACGAGCTGCTGGTCGGCAAGGCCTACGGCGAGCTCGATCCGCGCGACCCGCACGATCGGGGCATTCAGGACCTGGAGCTGGCGCCCACCAACCGCGACGGGCGCGTCGAGTACTCGATGGATGTCGTGATCCTGAAGCCGATGGACGAGAGTCGCGGCGATCACGCGATCCTGTACGAGGTGCCCAACCGCGGTCGCTTCGCCACGCAGCGCATGTTCAATATCGGCGCGAGTGCGACCAGTCCCGCGGCCGTCGCCGGTGACGGCTATCTGGAGCGGCTGGGCCTCACGCTGGTGTGGGGCGGCTGGCAGGCGGATTTGCCGCCGGGTCC
>DATNDE010000042.1:0-123026 GCA_035553315.1 Steroidobacteraceae bacterium | reverse complement strand
GCTGCGGCGCATGAAGAAGGTGCCGCCCTTGCGCAGCAGGCGCCCGACGATCGGCAGGTTCAGGTTCAGTCCGGCGGCGATGTGCGGAATCGCGTAGCCATGCTGATAGATCGCAAAGGGCAGCAGGATGTCGTCCATGGTGCTGCGATGGCACGGCACGTAGATGATCTCCTTGCCGTCGGCCAGCTGCTGCAGCGTCTCGGCATGCTGAAAGACGATGCCGTCGTACACGCGGTTCAGGATGCGCGCCAGAATCAGGGACATCAGCGAGACAAAGCTCGGCGAGTAGTTGGCGGCGATCTCCTCGGCGTAGCGGCGCGCCTGCAGCAGCGCGGCCCGGCGTCCCGCCTTGCCCTGCTCGCGCGCCGCCTGCGCCACCGCGACGCGTACGGCGCGCGTGCGCACGATCTCCGCGACGATCGTGCGGCGGTGAGAAAGATCCGGTCCCAGACGCGCGGCGCGCATGTCGGCGAACTGCGCTCGCAGCACGCGCGCCACGCGCCGACCGGTCGGGGCGGCTTCGCCGTCGGGTTCCATCAGGCCGCGCAGCGACATGGGCTCACCGAGCTGCACGACGGTGTTGCGGCCATTGAAGAGCACGGTGAAGAAGCGCCGCACGCGGCTGGCGATGACCCAGTCTTCCGACAGCAGCAGCCGGATCAGCGAGCGCTCCTTCTGTGGCGCGCGGCCCCAGTAGACCGCGGCGGGCACCAGCGTGACATCCAGGCTCGGGTCCGCGCGCAGCTGCTCGATGAGCGCGCGCATCAGCTCCGGTGGGCGGCGGTCAAGACGGCTGCGCCAGAACCCGACGCTGCGCGTGAGCGCGAAGCAGGAACGTGCACCGCGCAGCTGCCGCGCGAGCAGCCGCCGTCCGGGACGCGGCAGGCGACCGCGCACGCACAGCTGCTGCAGAACGGCCAGGTCACTGCGGCTGCGCCGCTCGAGGACGTAGCAGGTCGGCACGGCACGCGAGGACAGACGAGCGGCGGCGTCCTCCGGCCGCAGCATCGCGCGGACCCAGAGTGCGAGCACTCGGCTGAGCATCCCCTGCATGCGTCAGGTCGAGTCGCGCTCGGGGGGCAGGTCCAGGTTGATCAGGAAGTATTCGAACAGATAGCGGATCAGACGCAACGCTCCGTGCAGCTGGTGATCGCCCTCGACCAGATGCAACGCAGCGCCGTACTCGCGCGCGAAGCGCACACTGTCCTCCACCGGCACGACCTCATCGCGCCAGCCGTGCACGATGCTCGCGGGACAGTCCAGGATGCGCGCGCGCAACGCCGGCAATCCTTCGCGGTACAGGGCGGGGGCCATGAGAAATACACCGCGGGCGTGCAGCAGGGACGCTGCGGCGACGGTGATGTAGCCGCCGAGGCTCGAGCCCGCCAGCACCAGATCCCCCGGCAGACTTTTGCAGACTTCGATCAGCCGCTCGATGCGACCGCGCGGCGTATCGATTCCACGGTAATCGACCGACTCAACCTCATAGCCTTCGCTGCGCGCCACGTCCGCCAGGGCCGTGATCTTGCGTCCCCATGGACCTGCATCCTTACCATGGGAAAACACCACATAGCGATTGGCCATCGTCCCGGATCCTTGCCCCGCGAGCCCGCGGTTCACCCCTATCGCCGCGGATCATACTCCGGCCGACGGCAAGGCGAAGCGATTGACGCTCACGGGCCGCACGCAGCTGCCCGCGTGGGCATGCTGGATCAGGAAAGCGTGGAATTCGCGCGGCCGGGCGATGGCGACGCCGCACAACAATTGCACGGCGACCCCTTGTGAGGGCGACTCACCATTGACCCGCTGGTCGCAGATCACGAAAAAATTTTCCTCGGCACGACTGCCGACGAAGGCACCCTCATCCTCCAGGCTCTCGAAGAATCGGGTGACCTGCTCGGTGATCTGGCGCCATAGGGCCGCCCCCGGATGCTCGAACAGTGCCCAGCGCGTGCCCTGTTCGATGCTGGACATGATGAACAGCGCCAGCCGCCGCGCCGAGGCGTAGCGAAAATCCTTGCGCCCGGCCGGCTCCCCGAGCAGCGTGCGCAGCCCGAGCCGGTGCGCGCGGGGCGCGCGCGGGGTCTGCAGCACGTTGACGCCGGCGTGCGCGAGGCGTTCGTGGTCTAGATCACTGACGAGCACCTCCGGGCGCAGACCCGGACGCAGCAACAGCTCCTCATCCGCCGCCGCTGACCAAACCGGGCGGCGCGCAGTGGCCTGCGCGATGAGGCCCGCGGCCGCCGCCGCCGGCGCAAAGCTTTCCTCGCGGCCGCGCAATCGATCCAGCGCGATCAGGCGCGGATAGAACATCAGCACGTCCTCGCTGAACAGCGGCCAGCTGCGCAGCCCCTGCTGTGCCAGTACGGCATCGCTCCAGCTGCGCGGCGGATCGAGCAGCAGCATGGCCTGGCGCTCGCGGCAGATACGCAGCGCCACCAGCAGCGCCGGCAGACTCACGTCCTGCTCGCGCGTCAGCGGCGGGATATGCAGAAAACTGAAGTGCTCGGCGCCACGCAGCGCGAACAGCCCCGTGCTCCGCTCGGCCTCACCGACGATGTCGTAGACCGTCAGCGCATCGCCATCATCGCCGTCGGCCTCCGATGCGCTGTAGCCCACCGCCGCCGGTGCACTGGCGGACACCGCCGGCCGCTCGACAGGCAGCGCACCGTGCACGCGCACCAGCTGCGATTCGGTGAGTGCCGACAGCACGCTGCGCTCGGCATTGGGCAGGATCGAGACGCGCCGGAAGATCTCCTGCTCCTCGATGAGCTCGGAACCGGGCGCGCGCAGCCGCTGCACGATGAGATTGAAGCGATCCGGCTCGTGCGCCGCGATGCCATCGTAGTCCACCGAGGCACGCAGGTATTCACGCGTGCCAGGGGCCAGACCGATCAGCGTGAGTGCGCCGTGACTCGTGGGCAGATGCAGCGTGGGCGCGCGGGCGCCGTTGCAGACGCGCACGACGATGCACTCGTCGCCGCCATGCTCGAAGAACTGCTCGATCGCGTAGGAAAGCGTGGAGGGTTGCCACAGCCCGCCGAAGATACGGCGGTAGTCCTCGAAGCTTCGCAGCAGGATGGGCCGATGCAGAGGTCCCTTCAGGGCCCGGCCGATGAAGGCGGAGACGGCGGTCTTCGCACGTGCGATTACCGCCTGCGGTTGAATGAGTTTTACGGTATCGGTGCCGGAAACAGCCAGCTCGGCCACGCCCTTCCCTCGAAGCCCGCGCGAACTGTAACACACCGCCGTGCGCTGCAGCGCTCGCGGCGGTCGACAACGCGCACTGCAGCTGCGCGCGGCGCCTCGCAGCGGGAACTCAGTGCGCGCGCGGCGCGGCGCCAGGCACTAGGCGCTGCGGGCGCGGTGTGGCGTGCGTGGGCGCGATGTGGCCGTCGGCCGCGACTTCGCAGCCGGTCGCGGAGGCGATGGCGATGGCGATGGCGACTGCGCGGGAGCCATCTGCGGCTCATCGGACGTGGAGCGCTGCGAGGGCTGCGCGGCGCGCGCGGCCTGCTCGATTTCGCCAGCCTGGGCTTCTTCCTGACGTCGTGTGATCTC
This sequence comes from Steroidobacteraceae bacterium, assembly GCA_035553315.1. Lineage (GTDB taxonomy): Bacteria > Pseudomonadota > Gammaproteobacteria > Steroidobacterales > Steroidobacteraceae > FEN-1191. The sequence continues at coordinate 119,465 of DATNDE010000042.1, read as the reverse complement.
AGCGAGCATCAACTCGAGCCACTCGCTGAGCGGTCCCTGACTCTCTTCAGCCACCCGGAGTGCCTCCGTGCGCAATGCTGATGACGGCCGTTGGCCGCGTGCTGGCCGTGCCCGGCTCCAGATCCGAGAGCACCTGTTGGGGAGTCTTCGCCGCGGCGCTGGCATCGTCCGATCCATCCCAATCGGCGCCGAGCGGAATGCGGTTCTGCACTTGCGGCGCGGCCGCGACCACCGCATCGATACCTGAGCTTGCAGCCGGGCCGGTCACGGGCACGGGAATGTCGCGCGGTGCCGCGCCGATCGCCGCGACGCTCTCCCAGTCGATCTGCATGCCGGCGGTGGCCAGCTCGGTGCGCACATGGGCATTGGCGTGGAGCATCACCGTCAGCAGCTTCTTCTGCGCGTGCTGCCAGTTGCGGTGATCATCCTGCAGCGGCGGGTAGACCTGCAGGTAGAGCTGATGATCGCGCCAGCCGAACAGATACGGCTGATTGACCACGCGCACCTGCGTGCCGACCGGCACCATCTGAAAGAGCTTCTCGATGTCTTCGGGGTACAGGCGAACGCAGCCGTGGCTCGAGCGCAGCCCCACACCGTAAGGCAGATTCGTGCCGTGGATCAGGTAGCTCGGCCAACCGAGCCTGAATTCGAACTTGCCCAGCGGATTGTCGGGGCCGGCCTTGACCACCGCGGGCAGCCGCTCGCCGTTATCCTTGAAATGGTCCTCACGCAGCGCGAGCGAGGGATGCCAGACCGGGTCCTTCACGCGCGCCGTCACGTGGGTGACGCCCTCGGGGGTTTTCCAGCCTGCCTTGCCGATGCCGATCGGATAAGTGTAGACGATCTGCGGCTCGCCGGGCTTGTGGTGCGGGAAATAGAACAGACGCAGCGCGGCCACGTCGATCACGATGCCCACATGCGGTGCGGCCGGCAGAATGAACTGCGTCGGCACCACCACGCGCTTGCCCTCGCCGGGAATCCAGATGTCCACGCCCGGGTTGGCGTTGACGATCTCGTTGTAACCGACATTGAAGCGTCGTGCGATGTCGAGCAGCGTGTCCTGTTTGCGCGCCGTGGTGATCTGCACCGTGCCCACCACTTCCTGATCGGCGCTCAGCACGAACCTGTGCGTATCCACCGGCTCGGGCAGCTGCGGCTTGGGCGGCGGAGGCGGCGCTGCCTGCACGACCGGTGCCGGCGGCGGGGGGCGTCGGCCGACCAGCGCGCAACCCGAGATCAGCAACAGACTCGCCAGCACGACGAAGGTGGCGCCGAGAGGCCCGTTCCATGTGGCGTGGGCGGGACGAGCACGGCTGGGCTGTGTGGTATTCATGCACCCATTCTAGAGAAGGATGGGCGCACTAGAGAAGTGCGCATCGCGCCGCGCACCTCCGCGGCACCGAGCGGCACAGTTCAGCGCCGGTTCAGAGGAGAATTGGTTGATTCGGCAGCTCGTCGGCCGCGGCGCTGCGCGGCGCGGGAAAATGCCGCTCGAGCAAGGCGGCCACCCCGCTGATGGCCGCCTGCGAGCCTTCGGCAAAGCGGCCGGCGCGGTAGTGTGTCTCCACCTCGCGACAGACGGACTGCCACTCCGTGGGGCTGACGCGGGCGTTGATGCCGCGGTCAGCGATGATCTCGACGGCACGGTCGGCGCGCAGCACGTAGATGAGCACGCCATTGTTGTGCTCGGTGTCCCACATGTGCAGCTGCGCGAACAGCGCCACGGCCCGCTGGCGGGGCGTCACGCCATGCCACAGCGCTACCAGTGGCAGCGCGGTTTCGACCGCAAAGCGAATCTCTCCGGCGTGACGTTCCTCGGCCGCCGCGCAACCACGCTCGATCTGCTGCAAAAGTTGCGCTGAAAAAATCCGCTGCGTACCGGCGCGCGTACTGCACAGATGGCGCAGCACACGCTGCAGCCGCTGCAGCGCCGTACCGCGCGCCTCACCAGCTGCCCGAGGCTCCGCCACCACCAAACCCTCCGCCGCCGCCCCCAAATCCCCCGCCGCCACCGAAGCCCCCCGAGCCGCCGCGTCCTCCGAAGCCGCCCATGCCACCGAAGCCGCCCCAACCGCCCATGCCACCGAAGCCGCCGAACGGACCACCGCGGCCGCTGCGCGGCCCGGAGCTCCAGCCTCCTCCGGCGCCGCCGAACAGCAGCGCGCCGAGGAAGGCCAGCACGCCGGCGCCGAGGGCGAAGAACATGGCCTGTGTGATGACGAAGCCGAGCAGGCCGATGCCCGCGCCGGTCAGTCCCGCGCCGAGCGCGCGGCCGAAGATCGCACGCAGAATGCCGGCGATCACCAGCGTCGCGATCAGCAGCGGCATGATTGCGCTCATGAACGATGGGGGGGAGCGCGCGCCCTGCCAGCTGCGATCGGGCGGTGGCAGATTCTCGCCATCGATCAGCCCCATCATCTGGTCCACTCCGGCGCTGATGGCAGCGAAGTACTGTCCCTGTCGCAGCAGCGGCACCATGGTGTTCTCGATGATGCGATTGGAGGCGGCGTCGGTCAGCACCCCCTCCAGGCCATAGCCATTCTCGATGCGCAGCGCGTGATCGTTCTTGGCGAGGAGCAGCAGCGCGCCGTCATCCACACCCTTGCGCCCGAGCTTCCAGGCGTCCACGACGCGGATCGAATACTGCTCGATCGCCTCGGGCGCCGTCGTTGGCACGATCAGCACCGCGAGCTGGGAGCCCTTGCGGCTCTCGAAGTCCACCAGGCGTTGCTCGAGCTCCATCTGTTGCGCGGAGGTGAGCGTGCCGGTCAGATCGGTGACGTGCGCGCTGAGCGGCGGTACGGGCTGCGGCTGCTGGGCCCGCGAGAACGGCGCGGGCAGCAGCAGGGCGAGGAGCAGCAGCGCCACGAGCGGTGCCGCCGCGGGCGCCGAGCGCCGCCCGGCAGGCCCTGGGGCCCACCGCCCGCACCAGCGCTGAGAGACCACCAGAGGCGCGCTCAGGGATTCGCAGGCGGCGCGGCGGTGTTGAACTCCACGGTCGGCGGGCGCGCGATCTGTGCCTCATCCTGCACGGTGAAATTCTGCTTGGGCGGATCCTTGAATACCATCGCCGTGAGATTCACCGGGAAGGTGCGCACCAGGGTGTTGAAGCTCTGCACCGCCTCGATATAGCGATGACGGGCCACGGTGATGCGGTTTTCGGTGCCCTCGAGCTGCGCCTGCAGGTCGCGGAAGTTCTGATCGGACTTGAGCTGCGGGTAGTTCTCGGTGACGGCGATCAGACTCTTCAGGGCTTGCGTGAGCTGACCTTGCGCCTGCTGGAAGCGCTGGAAAGCCTGCGGATCGTTGACGAGCTCGGGCGTCACCTGGATCGAGCCGACTTTGGCGCGCGCCTCGGTGACTCCAATGAGCACGCGCTGCTCCTGCGCGGCATAGCCCTTGACCGTATTGACCAGATTCGGCACCAGATCGGCACGGCGCTGGTATTGGTTGACCACTTCGGACCAGGCCGCCTTCACGGCTTCGTCCTGCTGCTGAATGCGGTTGTAGCCGCAGCCCGCCATCAGCAGCGCCACGGCTGCCAGCAGCCAGATCCTGTAGTTGCGCATAGCGACGCCCTCCGCCGCCTATCCTACTCGCAATTACAATGGGTCCATGAGTCGTTACCGCGCGCCCGCCCCCGCGAGCTCCCGCTATATCACTCCCGCCGGGGCTGCGCGGCTGCGTGCCGAGCTCGAGCAGCTATGGCGGCACGAGCGACCGCAGGTGACCGCCGCCGTGGCCGCTGCGGCGGCGCAGGGGGATCGCTCCGAGAATGCCGAATACACCTACGGCAAACGGCGGCTGCGCGAGATCGACCGCCGCGTGCGCTTTCTGCGCCTGCGTCTGAGCGACATGGTGGTGGTGGAGCGCCCCCCCAGCGACCCGCAACGCGTGTACTTCGGGGCGCGCGTCACGCTCGAGACCGATGCCGGCGCACAGCTGCGCTACCGCATCGTCGGACCGGACGAGCTGGACATGGGAGCGGATTACATCAGTATGGATGCGCCGCTCGGCCGGGCCCTGCTCGGGCGGCGCCTGGACGATGAGGTGCAATTGGAGCTCGCGGCCGGCACCCAGCGTTACACCATCGTGGCCGTCGAGTATCCGCCGACGCAGCCGCAGCCCGCGCTCTGATGATCGGCCGGCGAACGCGTCGGCCCGGGCGTCGTCAGCTGACGCGCACGTTCTTGAACTGCCAGGGATCGCTCTTGTCCAGGTCCTCGGGAAAGAGGCGCTCGCGCTCCGACAGCGGCGTCCAGTCCGAATATTGCCCGACGACGGGGCCGAGGTAGGGCCGGCAGATCGCCAGGCAGCGTTTGAAGTCCATATCGTCGGGCTCTACCAGACCGCTGTTGGGATTTTCCATCGCCCAGACCAGGCCGGCGAGCACCGACACGGCGACCTGCAGGCTGGTCGCGTTGTTAAAGGGGCACAGCGAGCGCGCCTGCTCGATCGAGAGCTGCGAGCCGTACCAGTAGGCATTCTTCTTGTGGCCACCGAGCAGCACGCCAAGCTCATCGATGCCCTTGGTGATGTCATCCATGAGGATGCGCTTGCGCGACTGCAACTGGTAGTTGCGGCCACAGAATTCGTGCACCGAGAGCACCGCGGCGTCGGCGGGGTGATAGGCGTAGTGCGCCGTCGGACGGTAGAGCACCTGTGTGTCCTTGCGCACGGTGTAATAGTCGGCGATCGAGATCGCCTCCGAGTGCGTGATCAGCAAGCCGTGATAGGTGCCATAGAGGGGCGTCCAGCTGCGCACGCGCGTCGCGACTCCGGGCTGCGCGAGCCAGATGGCCGCGCCGCCGCCGAAATCGTGCCGGCGTGCGTCGCGCGGAAAGTTGCGCTCATGGCTGCCCCAGCCCAGCTCCGCGGGCTGGCAACCCTCGGCCACGAAACCGTCAACCGACCAAGTGTTGACGAATTCGTTCGACTCCTTCGGGATGCTGGAGACCTGCGTATCGCGCTCGGCGATGTGCACGACTTTGATGCCCAGGCGCTGCGCAAGCTCGCCCCATTCGCTGCGACTCTTGGGCTCGCGTTCGGACGAGCCGACGTCCTGCGCAATATTGAGCAGCGCCTCCTTCAGCAGGTGCGAGACCAGGCCTGGATTGGCGCCATGCGTGACCACCGCCGTAGGCGCACGCGGGTTGCTGGCACGCAGGGCGAGAGCCTCCTCGCGCAACGCATAATTGGTGCGGCGGGCGGCGGGAATGGTCGGGTCGGTGTAGCCCCCTGGCCAGGGCTCGATGCAGGTATCGAGGTACATCGCGCCCTTTTCCCAGCAGTGGCGGATCAGCGCCACACTCGAGACGTCCACCGAGACGTTGAGCAACAGGTCCCCGCGCGCCAGGAAAGGCTCGAGCGTGCGGCGAAAATTCTCGCGCGTGAGCGGCTGCTTGAGGAACTGCACGTTGTAGCGCGCGGCTTCCTCGCGCCCCAGATCGTCCGCGCTGACGATCGCGATACGCTCGGGTGCGATGCCAATGTGACGCAGGATCAAGGGCAGTACGCCCTGTCCAATGCTGCCGAATCCCACCAGTACGATGCGACCGGGAAATTCGATGTGAACGGGATGGGATTGGGTCATGGTGGCGGAAGGTTAGCAAGCGAACACGCCGAGGCAAAGCGTGAGCGTATCGAGTGGCCGCAGCGTGCCGCGCGCGGCGCGCGCGCGCGGCCGCGCGTCAGCGCCAGTGGGCCGGCCAGGTGCGCTCGTGCCCGGGCAGCGATGCGACTCGCTCGAGCCAGCGGCCGATCGCCGGGTAGTTGCTCTCGGTGGGCAGAAAGCGCGCGGCCAGCTCGTGCGCGTCGGGACGCTGCAGAGCGTGCAGCAGCAGTCGCACGTCGGGGTAGATGACCATGTCTGCGGCCGAGAAGCTCTCGCCGACGACCCAGTCGGAGCGCGCCAGGCGCTGCTCGATGGTGCGCGCCTCCCCGGCGACGCGGTGCATGGCCTGCGCCAATGACTCGCCCACCGCGCGACCGTTGCTCTCACGCAGCACATCGGCGCTGCGCGCATCCTGCTGATCGATGAGCAGCGTACGCGTGATGCGCTTGAGCGGCGGCTCGGCGTAGCTCAGGTACTCGCAGATGACGCGCATGATGACGCCGGACTCCTCGGGTGTGCGGCCGAAGATCGGCGGATCGGGGTATTTGCGATCCAGGTAATACAGAATTGCCAGCGACTCGAACACGACGTAGTCCTGGTCGCGCAGCACCGGCAGCTGGCCGCGAAAGTTCAGCGCCAGCATCTGCGGGGCCTTGTGCTCCTGCAGATCCAGCTGCAGCGGATGGCTCACGTAGGGCAGGCGCTTGAATTCCAGCGCCAGCGCCACGCGCCAGCAGCACGGATCGCCCTCGCTGCGGTAAAAATCGATCGCCATCCCTTCACGCACGCCCTGTCCGACCTGGCTGCGATTGTAGACCGTCGCGCCGCGAGATACGTCAGCCGCACGGCGTTCGCGCCGACATGTACTTGTCGAGTCGATTTGCTATCGTGCAGCCAGTTCACACCGGGCCAGGACGGCGCTCGAGGCAGCACGATCGTGGGAGCTCCGCAGCTGGCGCACAGCGCCAAAGCCCTAACCAACGGCCAGAGCCGCGGCTGGAGCGTCGAGGATGCGCTCGAGCTCTACAACGTGCCGGCCTGGGGGCTGGGCTACTTCTCCATCAACGCGGCCGGGCACGTGGTGGTGCGGCCGGACACCACCGCGGCGCACGAGATCGACCTGCTGGAGGTCGTCCAGGGGCTCGCCGAGCGGGACCTGTCCGCCCCGGTGGTCATCCGCTTCTCGGATATCCTGGCGCATCGGCTCAAGCGCCTGCATGAGGCGTTCAATGCGGCCATCGCCGAAAACGGCTACCAGAACCGCTACACCGCCGTCTATCCGATCAAGGTCAATCAGCAGCGTCTGGTGGTCGAGGAAGTGTTCCGCTACGGCCGCGAGTTCGGCTTCGGCCTGGAGGTAGGCTCCAAACCCGAGCTGCTGGCGGTGATGGCGATGACCGAGGCCTCCCCCGAAAGGCTGATCATCTGCAACGGCTTCAAGGATTCCAGCTACCTCGAGGCCGTCATCCTGGCGGCGAAGCTCGGCCGCTCGATCATCCCGGTCATCGAGAACTTCGGCGAGCTCGAGCTGCTGCTGCGACATGCCGACAACTACGGGGTGCGCCCCAAGCTCGGCGTGCGCGTGAAGCTTGCCACGGAAGGGTCGGGACGCTGGCGCGACTCGGCCGGCGAGAAATCCAAGTTCGGGCTGTTCATCAGCGAGATCCTCGAGCTCACGGCGACGCTCAAGGCGCGTGACATGCTCGACTGCCTGAAGCTCGTGCACTGCCACCCCGGCAGCCAGCTGCAGGATATCCGGCGCGTCAAAGAGGCGATCAACGAGCTGGCACACGTGTATGCGGAGCTGCGGCTGGGGGGCGCTGACCTGACGTACATCGATGTGGGCGGAGGGCTCGGCATCGATTACGACGGCAGCGGCACCAATTACCCCTCCTCGATGAACTACACCCTCAACGAGTACGCCAGCGACGTCGTCTACCGCGTTGGTACGGTGTGCACTGCCCGCGGCATCCCGCATCCGCTGATCATCAGCGAATCGGGCCGGGCGATCGCCGCCCATCACAGCGTGCTGGTCTTCAATGTCCTAGGCCGCTCGGCGCTGGACCGCTTCCGGGTCGACACCGCCGACGCCTCGCTCGGCACCCCCCTGCCCCATCCGGTGCGCGACCTGCTCGAGGCCTATCGCAACATCGATGAGCGGCGCCTGGTGGAGTGCTACCACGATGCGCTGACCGCGCGCGATCAGGCGCTGCAAATGTTCAACCTCGGGCTGCTGTCGCTCGAGCAGCGCGGCCTGACCGAGCGGCTGTGGTGGGCCAGCTGTGCACGGGTGCGCGATCTGTGCCGCCGCCTGCCGCGCGTACCCGAGGAGCTCGAGGGCCTGGAGGACGTGCTGTCGGATACGTACTTCTGCAACTTCTCGATCTTCCAGTCGCTGCCGGACAGCTGGGCGATCGATCAGCTGTTTCCCATCATGCCGATCCACCGCCTGAACGATCCGCCGACGAGGAAGGCCGTACTGGCGGACATCACCTGCGACTCGGACGGCAAGGTCGACCGCTTCATCGGGCCGCGCGATATCAGGCGCACGCTGGACCTGCACGAGCCGCGCGCGGGAGAGGAGTACTACCTCGGCGCCTTCCTGGTCGGGGCGTACCAGGAAACGCTCGGGGATCTGCACAACCTCTTCGGGGACACTCACGTGGTGCACATCAGGCTGCACGACGAGGGCGGCTGGTGGATCGAGGAGATCGTCAAGGGCGACACGGCCACGCGGGTGCTCGAATACATGGAATACGACATCGCCGAGCTCGCCCCGGCGATGGCCCGCGACTGCGAGCGTGCGGTGCGCGAGGGACGCCTGACGGTCGCCGAGAGCCAGGCGCTCAAGCGTTTCTACGAGCACGAGCTGGACGGATACGCGTATCTGGAGCCCTGAAGACGCTGGCGTGCAACCGTCAACCGTCTTCGCCGTGACGCGTTGTCTGGCTCAGAGCGGGTCTGCCACAAAGGAGTGCGGCATATGAAGCACTATCGACTGCTCACGGGCCTGGGCGTCACATTCCTGTCATTCTCGGCGGTGGCGCTGGCGCATCACTCCTTCGCGATGTTCGATCGCAGCCAGACCAAGACCATCACGGGGACGGTCAAGGCGTACGAGCTGGTCAACCCACACGGCTGGCTGCGCCTGATGGTGGCCGACGCGCAGGGCAATCAAAACGAGTGGTCGCTGGAGCTGGGCGGCGTCGGCCAACAGGAGCGCTCCGGGTGGTCAGCGAGCCTGGTGCATCCGGGTGACAAGATCGTGGCGCGTCTGCACCCGCTGCGCGATGGCTCGTACGGCGGGCAGCTGATTTCGGTGACCCTGCCGGACGGCAAGGTCCTGGGGCACGCATTCTGATGCCCCTCAGGGCAGCGCGGCCGGTCGTGGCATGGCTGGCGGCCGTGGCGCTGCTACCCGCCATGGCGCTGGCGCAGGATTGGAAGGCCTATTCCTACCCGGACGTCGGCTTCGCCGTCCAGTTCCCGCAAGCCCCGACGGTGAAGAAGAGTACGTTCACGACCTCGTCGGGCATGACGCTGCCCATGACGCGCTACGAGGTGCGCGGGGATCGGGTCGTTTATTCGGTGGACGTCGTTGATTTTTCGAGCAGCCAGCCCGACGCGGACCGCACCATCGCCGCGGCCGAAAAGGCGCTCGGCACGACCGGCAAGGTGACGGTGGCCATCAACGCGCGCGTCAATCGCGAGTTCGGGCGCGAGCTGAGCGTCAACGGGACGGATGGCAGTTGCTCGGCGATCGCGTTGTTTTTCGCTAACGGACACCTGTTCAAACTGCAAGGCAAGTCGCTGCCGCCCGATGCCATCGCGCGCTCGGGGGACACCACGCGCTTCGAGGAATCGCTGCAGTTCATCGGCCGGAATCGTGGTTTCAGGGGCTTCGGCGGCTTTGGCCGCCCCGGCAGAGGGAGGCGGCCGCGCGCTGCGCCCGCCGGTTCATGACGCGCCAGCTCACCACATCTCTTTGAGGCGCGCCGCGACGTCGAGGGCCGCATCGCCCTCGGCACCGACCGCCAGCCCCTCGGTCACGGAGCTGGACTGGTAGCCGATCTGTTGCAGGGCCTTGAGCATCTTGTCGCTCACGAAGCGGCTGCGGCCCCCATAGACGTGCGCATCGGCAGTTTTGGGCTGCTGGGACAGCGGGAATTTCAGCGGCACGCACAGCTGCAGCTCGTTGCGCGCGCGGGTCATGGCGACGTAGAGCAGGCGCCGCTCCTCCTCGATGAGCTCGGCGCGCGAGGTCGCAAACTCGGAGGGGAAGCTGCCATCCACGACGTTCAGCACGTACACGGTATCCCACTCCATGCCCTTGGCGGAGTGCACCGTGGAGAGCACGAGGTAATCCTCATCGTGCAGCGGTGAGCCGGCCAGATCGCTGGTGGCGTTCGGCGGATCGAGCGTGAGCTCGGTGATGAAGCGCTCGCGTGAGGGATAGTTCGCGGACAGTTGCTCGAGCTGGTCGAGGTCGGCGCGCCGCGTGTGCACCTGCTCGAAGAGACGCTCCAGATGGGGCTGGTACCAGTCGCGCACCTGGCGGATTTGGCCGGGCCAGGGGCGCTCGCGCTCGGTCAGCGCCTGCATGAGCTCGACCAGCTTGCCGTAGTCGATGGCGAGCGCCTGGCCGGGCTGGTAGCTCTTGAGCGCCTCGATCGAGCCGCCCTGCGCCTCGAGCAGCTCGACGCACTTGCGCGCGTTGACCGGACCGATGCCGGGCAGCAGCTGCAGCACGCGGAAGGCCGACAGGGAGTTGCGCAGGTTGTCGGCCCAGCGCAGCACCGCCAGCACATCCTTGATGTGCGCGGCCTCGAGGAACTTCAGCCCGCCGTACTTCACGAACGGAATCTTGCGGCGCGCGAGCTCGACCTCCAGCACGTCGCTGGCGCTGCCGTGCCGAAACAGCACGGCCTGCCGACGCAGCAGCACGCCGGACTCGCGCCGCCGCAGTATCTCGCCGCAGACGTACTCGGCCTGGGCGGTCAGATCGTCCAGCGTCACGTAAAAGGCGCGGCTGCCCTCGCCACGCACCGAGAGCAGGTTCTTGCGAAATTGCTTGGGTGCATCGGCCATGAGCGCATTGGAGGCATCCAGCAGCAGCTGCGTGGAGCGGTAGTTCTGCGCGAGCGTGACGATCTCGGCGCGCGGCGTGAAGCGATCCGGAAACTGCAGGATGTTCTCCACGGCCGCGGCGCGAAACGAATAGATGGCCTGCGCATCATCGCCGACCACGGTGAGACCGGTCCCGTCGGGCCGTAGCGCGAGCAGAATGTCGCCCTGCAGCTTGTTGGTGTCCTGGTATTCATCCACCAGGACGTGATCGAAATGTGTGCCGACGTGCTGCGCGATGCGCGCCTCACCCATCATCATGTGCCAGTAGAGCAGCAGATCGTCGTAGTCGAGCAGTGAATAGCGCTGCTTGCGCTCCACATAGGCGCGAAACAGCCTGGTGAGCTCCTCCTCCCAGCCCTTGCACCAGGGAAACTGCTGCTCGAGCGTGTCCTTCAGGCTCTTCTGGGTGTTGACGCGCCAGGAATAGATGGCGAGGCAGGTGTCCTTGCGCGGGAAGCGCTGCTCCTTGGCGGCCATGCCGAGCTGGACGCGCAGCTCATCGAGCAGGTCGGCCGAGTCGGCGCGATCAACCACGGTGAAGGATGGATCGAGCTTGAGCTGCCGCGCATACAGGCGCAGCAGGCGATTGCCGATCGAATGGAACGTGCCCGCCCACTGCAGCCGTTGCAGCACGGCGTTGCCCTTGCCCGAACCGCGCTCGTTGAGCGCATCGCGGACGATCTCGTGGGCTCGCCGTCGCATCTCCACGGCCGCACGGCGCGTGAAGGTCAACAGCAGCAGCCGCGACGGGTCCACCCCGTTGAGCACCAGCTGCGCCACGCGATGCGCGATGGTGCTGGTCTTGCCCGTGCCCGCGCCGGCGACGACCAGCAGCGGCCCGGCCTTCCAGCCACCGCCGTCGATGGGATTTCCGTGGGTCACCGCGCGCTTCTGGGCGGTGTTCAGATTGTCCAGGTGCGAGGCGGCCGGCATCGATAGAACATGTCAAATAGGGGACGATGGGACGATAACACGCCGCTGGCGCGGCCGTGGCGTGCCTGCGTCGCAGCCTCGCGCGACCCGGCAGCGCCGTGGCCTCACAGCGCGCACAGCCGGCCATCGAGCTCGCCGTAGAGCTGCTCGAGCGCGCGCGAAGGCGCCAGATCGCTGTCGTAGCTCAGACGCAGCCCGGGCAGCGCCAGAAAGGACGGCGCGGCTCGATGCACGTCGATGTGTGCATCCTGGTGCGCGGGGTGGCGCGTCGGATCGCCGGCGCGGGCCGCCAGGCGCGCCGCGCGCGTGGCAGTGCTGGCGTGACAGAGAATCTGGATGAGTCGCGCGCGGCTGGCGCACAGCAATGCCGCTAGGGCGGCCTCGTGCTCTCCGGGCCGAAAATTGCCCTCGAGCAGCACGGGCCGCCGCGCGTGCAGCAGCGCGGGGGCAAGCCCGAACAGCAACGCAAAGCTGGCATCCGACAGGCGCCGTGACCAGCGCGCCGCCGGGGCGGACAGCGGGCGTGGCGCCGCGGTCGAGGATGCTGCCGTCAGCGATGCCGCGTCCTCCCCGGTGCCGAGCGTATCGAACAACACTTCCTTGATCTGATCCTTGGTACAGAGTAACGCGCCGTAGCGCGCCGCGAGCTGCCGCGCGAGCAGCGTCTTGCCACTGGCGGGCGCCCCGCCCACCAGCAGCAGCCAGGGCGTGCCGGAACCGAAACCGTTAGGCTCTGCGCTCATGAGCATCCTCTCCGTGCGCACGGTTTTTCAGGGTCGTGTCATCCGCGTCAATGTGGAGACAGTTCGATTGCCCAATGGGCATGTCTCGGACCTCGAGATCATCCATCATCCCGGCGGCGCCGCCGTGGTGGCAATCGACAGCGGGCAGCACGTCTGTGTGTTGCGTCAGTACCGGCACGCCGCGGGCGGCTGGATCTGGGAACTGCCGGCGGGCAAACTCGAGCCGCAGGAACCGCCGCAGCGCACCGCGGCGCGCGAGCTGATCGAAGAGGCAGGTCGTAGTGCACAGTCCTGGCGCTCGCTGGGCACTTATGTCAGCTCCCCCGGCGTTTTTACCGAAATAGTGCACCTGTACCTCGCCCGTGGACTGGATTCGGTCAAAATGTCGCTCGAGGAGGGTGAATTGATCGAGGTGCACTGGCTCCCGCTGCCGGAGGCCTGCCGCAGAGCCGAACAGGGCGAGATCAACGACGGCAAGACCGTCGTCGGGCTGCTGCGAGCACGTGCCGTGCTGCTCGAAGGGCCAACATCCACCTCGCATACCGACACCGCGCCGTGAGTACACACGACCAGGACAAACCGGCTCAAGTCCACTCCCCTGCACCGGGCGTGGCAGCGCCTGCGGCTGCGGGACGGACGAGCTCGCCTGCGCAGCGCGTGCCTGCCCGACCGCCAGCAGCAGCGCCGGCAGCCGCGTCCGCGCCGGCGCCCGCGGGACAGCCGCTGCCACCGCGGCCGGCGGTCCCATCGCGCCAGGCCGTGCCGCCCCGGGCCGCGCCGGCACAACCCACTCCGGCACAGAGTGCCCCCCCGCGTGTGCCGCTGCGTCCGAACGCTCCGACGCCGGACCGGCGCGTCAGCCCGGCCACTGCGCCATCCGCTGCCGCGTCGCCCGCTGCTTCATCCCCGGCAGCGCCGGCAGCGGCGAATTCCGCCGCGGAACCTGACCCCCCATTGAGCCTGGTGGAGGATCCGCCGCCGAAGGATCTGGCGCTGGAGGACACGGTCGCACTGCGCAAGCGTGGGATGGCCGTGAGCGCCAATCCGGTCACCGGCTACAACCCCTATGACACCGGCCCTGCGGCCGGCGCCCACCCGGCACGCGACACCGCGGCGGCGTCCGCCAAGCGCACGGATCTGCGCAAGCTCTCCGAATGGATTCGGGTGCAGCGCCAGGTCGAGGTCCTGAAGAAGAAGGACGGCGACGAGGACGGCAAGTAGCCGCAGGCGCCTTCAGTCGTGCCGCTGGATGTGGCGCACCTTGCGCTCGCGGCTCAGGCGATAGAAGCGACGCAGCTCCACGAGCGCCTCACCGCGCTCGCTTGCCGCGCCGGCGAGCTGGCGGGAGAGCCGCAGGCAGAAGCGCGCCGCATAGTCATTGGCATCGCGATAGAGCTGCACCCGGCCGGCGGCGAGCACCGTATCGATGCGGGCGCGCGCGAACAGCAGCGGATGCAGCTCTGCGGGGAAGCGCGCCGGATCCTGCTGGCGCAGCAGCCACCAGCTCGCCACGTACTTGTCGATCTCGGCCTGCAACTCCAGCTCCAGCAGACTCACACCGCGATCGTGGCCCGCATTCCAGGCGAGATAGACAAAGTGGCTCACGCCCTCGAGCGCGGTCCAGTAATCGGCAATGTTGGCAGCGTTGAGGGTGCGCAGCGGATCGGCCACCGACAGACGCTCGAGCAGCGCCGCATCGAGGAACAAACCGATCGAAGCGACCTCGCCTTCCTCGACCACCAGCACCTGCTCATCGGTGCCCGAGGCCCGCATGCGCGCTGGCAGGCAGGCGCGATCGGTGAACAGGAAGTCGTGCACGTCATAGCGCAGCGGCGCATCGTAAATGCCGCTGAGCAGTCCCTGCAGCTGCCGGAGGAGTGCGGTGGCCATGGCGGGCAGGGCCGAGCGGCCTGCTCAGTTGCTCGCCAGTGCGACCGGCGTGGGTTCCACGCCCAGCTGGCGCAGCAGACTCTGCGCGCGCGTGCTGCCGGTCTTCAGCCAGATCTCATACAGACGCAGCACGTCGGCCTGCGTGTACTGCCGCGCCGAATCGGCGATCTCGCCGAGCGCTTCGACCACCGGCAGGAACTTCGCGGCGAGCTCGGCAAATACCTGAGCCAGCGCCTGCCGACGCCCATGCGCCAGACCTGCGGCGAGCGTGCCGTAGGCGCTTCCGCCCATCGCAATGTGATAGTCGATGTCCACGAGCTTGCGCGCAAAGCTGTGCGCAAAGAAGCCGGCCACGAACAGTGATACATCGCCCAGGCGCTGCAGGGCGCGCTCGCGCTCGAGGCTGCTTTGGGCCTCGAGCGCGGCGGCGAGCATGTGCGCCAGCGGCTTGAGGCGCACGCCCTCGGGCGTGTGCTCGAACAGGTGCTCGGAGCGGGCGAACAGCGTCAGCAGGTTGACGACGTACTGCTCGGTCTGATCCGCGACCTCGACGTGCCGGTGCGCCAGGGCGCCCTGCAGCTCGCCGTGGAAATACTCCCGCAGGTTCGCAACCTTCAGTACGCCCCGGGGCGAATCAAAGTGCTGCATGCTCATACCTCTCGCGAAGCGAGCGGCAGGCGGCCCGCAGCCGTCCTTGCTGCTCGCAGGGCATAACCACTGTCAATGCGCCATAAGTTCAACACGAATCAACTATTCGGTTAGATAAGCCGTTCACGAAATGGTGCGGGTTGCATCGGCTTATCGCGCTGTCAGTCTTACTGTGGCGCTGCAAGAGTTCTGCCGTGCTGGCAGTCAGTCGGCGAGAGTGCTGACAGGAAAGCAGGCTGGCCGGCTGCCGCCTGCAGCAGCAGTCGGCGCAGACTGACGCGTCAGGGTGCGCCGGCGCGCGACAGATGCATGGACAGGGGGGCGCCGCCCAGCTCGAGTGCACCGTTATCGCCGACCGGGCGCTCGGTGAGCGACAACTCGCTGCCTTGCAGGCGCGCCTGCAGGATGGCCCACAGGCCCTTCGCGCGCGCGCCGGGCCGACAGCTGCGCGACACATCCGAGGTCTCGTAGCCGTCGTCCGTGCGTCGCCAGGTCAGATCGCACCCGGGCAGTGCCTGCAGATCCTTTGGCAGCGCCGAGGCCAGCAGATCCGGATCGTTGACGGCATCGGCCCAGCGGCGTGGATCCTTGAACAGGAAACTGTGCTGCACGATGCGCGGCTCGCGCTTGTCGTGATCAGCGGCGCTGCCCGTCTGTGGCGCGAGGGTCCAAATGCCCTGCCACAACACTAATTGCTCGTTATCGGCCGGGGTCTCACGCACGAAGAAGACGGCATCGCCAACGAGCTGTGCGGTGATGGGCGAGATGGTGAGAGTCACCGCGGTGTCGGCCGTCGGCGTGCCGCCCGCGGCGGCTGTGCTGCTGTAGACGCCTGCCAGCGCGTGTTGCAGGCTGGAGAGTGCCTGTTCCTGACGTCGCTGCGCGCCGGCCGTACAGCCCGCGAGTAGCACGGCAGCGCCAAGCGTCAGGACGATGCCGAGGTAGCGCCGCGCGCGTGTGCCGTGCCCGCAATCCATCATGAGTATTCCCGCCATTCGGCCCGATAGTTGCATCCGAGGGTCATGATACGCTCGAGCAGCGCCTGATAGTCGACGCCCGCGGCGCGCGCCGACTCGGCAAAGTCCTCGTCGCGTGTGAGGTTCGGGTTGGCGTTGGCCTCGAGCATGAAGACGCTGCCATCGGCTCGCACACGGAAATCGATGCGCGCGTAGCCCGACAGGTGCAGCGCGCGGTAGATGCGCCGTGAGAGCCGATCGAGCGTCTGCAGCACCTGCGGCGACAGATCCGCGGCCGCGCAGGTGGTGATGTCATAGCGCTGCTGGTAGCTGCGGTCCCACTTCACCTTGCGCGTGGCGATGGCCGGCAGCGACTGTGGCAGGGTACCGAAGCGCATCTCCCAGATCGGCAGGCGCGTGAGCCGCTCGTTGCCCATCACGCCCACGTACAGCTCGCGTCCCTCGATGTATTCCTCGACCAGTGCGTCCGAGCCGATCTGCTCGTGCATGAACTGCACCCGCTCGCGCAGGCGCGCATGATCGTCGACCACCGAGGCTTGCGCGATACCGAGCGATGCATCCTCGGTGGCGGACTTCACGAACAGCGGCGGGCGCAGATTCTTGGGCACGTGGATGCGCTGGCCGCGCCGGAAGACGGTGAACTGCGGGGTGGGAATGCGGTGGAAGGCCAGCAGCTGCTTGCACAGCACCTTATCCCGCGACAGCAGCAGGCCGCGCGGATTGCAGCCGGTATAGGGAGCGCGCATCAGCTCGAGGAATGCGACCACGTGCTGGTCGTAGGTCACGATGCCGTTGAATTCCTCCAGCAGATTGAAGACGACCTCGGGCTTCCACTCCAGCAGCGCACCGCGCAGCTCCGTGAGCGAGTCCAGCACGCCGAGAATCTGCACCTCGTGCCCGGCGGCGCGCAGCGCCGAGATCACGTCGTACTCGGTGCGCCACTCATCGATTTGCTTGGCGGAGTAGCCGTCGAGCGTCTCGGGAGGCACCAGGCTCGTGTGTACCACGACCAGGGTGCGAAGCTTGCGAGCCGTCATGCGATCTGTTGCAGGCCCTGACTGGCGAGGTAGCGGCGCGCGAGCTGTCGTAGCATGCGGCGCGTATTGGCGAGCGCGATCCGCTGCGGGGCCGCGACGTACAGGCCCAGATGCTCGCTGCGCTCGATGGCGGCGCGCATGACCTGATGGGCGACGTAGCGATCCACGCCGGCTGTCTGCATCATCCAGTCGAGCAGCCGCGCCTTGTGGGCACGCAGCAGGGAAGCGGCACTGCGCCGCGCTGCCAATCCAGGGCGAGCGCTCGCCCCGGCATCGCCCGAGAACACCCGCTGCAGCAGCCGATCGACCAGCAAGCCACGTCGCGGCCGATGCAGCGCGCGCTTGCCCTGGAAGTACTGCCCGAGCGTGCGCTGATCGGCATGCAGCGGCTCGATGCGCGTGCGCCGACGCACCGGCGGAGACTGCCTGACCAGCTCATCGGCGAGCCGGTCGACGAAGTGCAGCTTGCGCAGCGCCGGCCAGGCTGCATAGCGGCGCTGCCAGTTCGAGCGCGGCGCGAGCCAGACGGCGAAGGTCTCGGCGAAATCTTCGGTCGGATGGCTCTGTGCATACCAATCGCCGAGGTGCTGCACGTGCCGGCGGCTGGCCGGGCGCACGCGGTAGCGATCGCGGTAGGGCCGCGAGGCCTCGCCGAACAGCGCTCGCCAGTGGGCACGCCGGCGCAGTCGGTACGCCGAATCGATCGCATGACCGGCCTCGTGACGCAGGATGCGCATCGCCCAGTTGGCGTTGCTGCCCTCCACGGCGCGCGTCATCTTGCGCGCCAGACGCATCAGGCGCGGATGCGCCAGATAGAACGGCACGGCGATGCCGGGCACCCCGTCAGGCGAGAACCAGTCGTCCGACAACCAGACATGCGGGCGGAAACGGATGCCGCGACCGTCGAGCTCGGCGTACAGGCGCTGCACGTAGCGCTGCAGCGGCGAGCGCGCCAGGTCCAGCCGCAGGTCGCACATGCGCAGCCTCAGCAGCTCCTCATCGGGCAGCCGCGCCCAGTCCGGCCGGCGCGGTGGCAGGCGGCGACGGGAAACGGCGGCGTCGAAGGGCATATAAAAACTTTACTCAATCGCGGCGAGGTTGTCCGCTGTCTCGAGGACGGCGGCCTCGGGGTCAGCGCCGCCCGCGGCGCCCTCAGCGCCCGCGGCGCCCTCAGCGGGGAGAGGTGCCCCCCGCAGGGCCGCAAAATTGAACAGCCGGGTGTCGGCCAGGGTCGCCGGCTCGACGTGCCGCAGCGCGGAGAAGATTGACTCGCTGCGGCCGGGCTGCTCGCGCTCCCAGGCCGCGAGCATGGCCTTGACGGCGTTGCGCTGCAGGTTCGGCTGCGAGCCGCACAGGCGGCAGGGAATGAGTGGAAAGGCCATGCCGCGGGCGTAGCGCGCGATGTCGCGCTCGCGGATGTAGGCCATCGGCCGGATGACCACGTGGCGGCCGTCCTGCGAGCGCAGCTTGGGGGCCATGGCCTTCAGACGACCCGCATGGAACAGGTTGAGGAACAGCGTCTCGACGATGTCGTCGCGATGGTGCCCCAGGGCAATCTTGGTGATGCCCTGCTCGGCCGCAAAGCGGTAGAGCGCGCCGCGCCGCAGGCGCGAGCACAGCGAGCACATCGTCTTGCCCTCGGGAATGACACGCTTGACGACCCGATAGGTGTCCTGCTCGATGATGTGCCAGGGCACCCCGAGGCTCTGCAGATACTGCGGCAACACGTGTGCCGGAAAGCCGGGTTGCTTCTGGTCGAGATTGACGGCCAGCAGCGTGAAGTCGATCTCGGCGCTCGCCTGCAGCGAGCGCAGCAGGTCGAGCAGCGTGTACGAATCCTTGCCGCCCGAGAGGCACACCATGACGCGATCGCCGGGCTCGATCATCCGATAGTCCGCGATGGCCTTGCCGGCGAGCCCTCGCAGCCGCGCGCCGAGCTTGCGTACGGTCGCGCTGGGGCGCGTGGCGCTGGGGCGGGCGGCGCTCTGCGGCGCAGCCGCGCTCACGCGCGGGTCTCCAGGTACTTGTGCTCCAGGTAGCGCAGCAGCGCATTGGCGGACAGAGGCTGGCCGGTGGCGTGCTTCATCAGTTCCTTGACGGTGACCTTGGCGCCGAGGCTGTGGACATTGTCGCGCAACCAGCCGAACAGCGCGGAGAATTCGCCGCGTCCGATCTGCACGTCCATTTCCGGCAGATGTGCACGCAGGCTTTCCCAGAGCTGGGCGGCGATGACCGCCCCGAATACGTACGAAGGAAAGTAACCGAACGAGCCGAGCGCCCAGTGGATGTCCTGCAGGCAGCCATCGTTGGCGCCGCTGGGACGCACCTCCAGGCGCTGCTCCATGCTCTCATTCCAGGCCGCCGGCAAATCGCGCACCGCGAGCTCTCCGGACAGCAGTTTCTTCTCGAGCTCGTAGCGCAGCAGGATGTGCAGCGGATAGGTCAGCTCGTCGGCATCGACACGGATCAGGCTTCTCTGCACGCGTGTGACCCAGCGGTACAGGTTGTCGACTTCCCATTCAGGGCCCGAGGCCGCAAAGTGCTTTTCCAGCAGCGAGCGCAGATAGCTGACAAACGGCCGACTGCGTCCCACGAACATCTCGAGCAGCAGCGCCTGGCTCTCCTCCAGGGCCATGCCCCGGTCGCGCCCGACCGGCTGATCACGCCATTCCTGGGGCAGGCCGAGGTCGTACATGGCATGCCCGGTCTCGTGCATCGCGCCGAACAGCCCGGTGAACAGGTCCGCCGAATCAAAGCGGGTGGTGACGCGAATGTCGCCGGGCACGCCCTCGGTGAAGGGGTGCTCGCTCTCATCCAGCCGGCCGCGATCGAACGGAAAGCCGATCGCGCGCATGACCTCGACCACCAGCGCGCGCTGCTTGGCGGAGGTGAACTTGCCGCTGATCGGCAGCGTCGGCGGCTCGGACTGCTGCGCCAGGACCTCGCGGATCAGGCCGGGCAGACGCCGCGAGAGCGCCTTGAAGATCGCATCGATGTCCGCGGTGGAGATGCCCGGGGAGAACTCATCGACCAGCGCGTAGTACGGCGGCAGCCCGAGCGCCTGCCCGAGCAGCGCGGCCTTGTCGCGCACCAGCTGTACGACCTCCTCCAGGTGCGGCGCGAACAGCTCGAAACTGTTCTGGCGGCGCGCCTCGGCCCAGTACACCTCGGCGCGCGCCGTCGCGCGTGCCAGGCGCGAGATGAGCGATACGGGGGTGGCGATCGCGTGGTCGCGCTGACGGCGCATCTCGCGCAGATTCGCCACCTGCCAGTCCTCCAGGCCTTGCGCGTTCGCCTGCGCGCGATCCAGCAGGCGCGTGATGCGCGGGGTCGTCAGCAGCGCATGGTGCTCGGTCTCGAGCGCGGCCAGCTGCTCGCCCCGCACGTCCGCACTGCCTCGCGGCATCATGACCGCGGCGTCCCAGCGCAGCAGCGCCAGCGCACCGTGGAAGGCATGTAGGCGGCGCCATTCCTGCTCGAGCTGTATGTAGGGGGTGGGGGACATGGGTCTGCAGCGGCTTCAGGCGGCGCTGGGCGCTGCCGTCGGCGCACCCTCCGCTTTGCGCCATTTTAACATTGGGAAGGTGGCAGCGGCGGCGTCGCAGGTGCCTGTCAGCACGATTTATTTCTAAAAATACCTATAATTATTAATAGCTTACATACGCAGCCGCCAGCCGCATGGCTCGGACGGCGCGCAGGGTGTCGGCGACGGAGGCCTAAGGGGTGGGATGCGCGTGCGGCCACCCGGGGGCGCACCAGTGCGCGCGACTGCACCAGGTCGGCCAGTCGGCCGCGAAGAACCCGGCGCTGAGCGAGAACCCCAGCAGCAGCAACAGCAGCAGATACACCCGCAGCGCGCGCATGCCGCATCATAACGGTTGGGGCACGGGGTCGGCACGGCGCGCGCCTGGCGGCGCGGCGGCCATCACGCCGGGCGGCTCGTGCGCTGCGATAGACTCAAGTGATGCCCCTTCGAATCTGTTTCGTGGCCGCCGAGCTCACCCCGCTCGCCAAGGCCGGCGGCCTCGCCGACGTCAGCGGCGCGCTGGTGAAGTATCTGCAGAGCGACGGACACGATGTGCGCGCCTTCCTGCCCTACTACGGCGGCGCCGCGGGGGCGATGGCCCGGCGCCTCGCGCAAGCGGGCATCGCGGCCGAACCGGTACCGGGCGTAACGGACATCGCGGTGCAGCTGGGCACGCATCGGCTGATGTTCTCGCTGCTGAAGGCGCGCATTCCGGGCTCGCAGGCGCAGCTGTACCTCGTGGACTGTCCGCAGTGCTTCGCGCGCGACACCATCTACGACGGCGCGCCGGATGAGTACCTGCGCTTTCTGCTGTTGACGCATGCGGCCTTCGTCAGCTGCCAGCATCTGGTGTTCGCGCCCGAGATCATGCATTTCCATGATTGGCACACGGCGATCGGCACGGCGCTGCTGCGCTCGACCTATGCCTGGGACCGGCTGTTCGCCGGCGCACGCAGCGTGCTGACGATCCACAACATCGGGTATCAGGGTATCGTCGGTGCGCAGACGGCTCCGGAAGTGCTGCCCAACGCCTCCCTGTCGATGTTCGATGGCGCGGATCTGGCTGCGGGGCACATTGGCCTGCTGCGCACCGGCATCCGTCATGCGGATTTGATCACCACCGTCTCTCCCACCTATGCGCGCGAGATCCAGGGACCCGAGTACGGCATGGGGCTCGAGGGGCTGCTCGCCGAGCGCGCGGGCGCGCTGGTGGGCGTGCTGAACGGCGTGGACTACGAGGACTGGGATCCCAGAGTGGATCGCTATCTGCCGCAGCACTATGACGAGACGCAGCTGGCGGTGAAGGCGGCGCTCAAGCAGCAGCTGCTCGGACGCCTCGGGCTCGCCCGGCCGCAGCTCGCGCCGCTGGGACCGGGACGGCGCGGACTTGCGCCCGAGGCGGCGGCGCGCACGCCGCTGTTGGGGGTGGTGAGCCGGCTGGTCACGCAGAAGGGCCTCGACCTGCTGTTCGATGCGCTGCCGCGGCTGCTGCCGGAGCGCAACTTCGCGCTCGCCGCGCTCGGCACGGGCGAGCGTGGCTACGAGGAATTCTTCGCGGCGCTGTCGCGCAGCTATCCCACGCGCGTGTACTTTCGGCGCGGCTACGACGATGAGCTCGCGCACTGGATCGAAGCCGCGAGCGACATTTTCCTCATGCCCTCGCGCTACGAGCCATGCGGATTGAACCAGATGTATAGCTTGCGATACGGCAGCGTGCCGGTCGTGCGTCGCACGGGAGGCTTGGCCGACTCGGTCGAGCCGGTGGATTTCGCGGCCGGCACGGGAACGGGGTTTGTATTCGATGAGTATTCCGGCTCGGCGCTGACGGCCACGGTGCGGCAGGCGCTGGAGTGGTATGGCGATGCCGGGACCTGGCAGGCGCTGGTGCAGCGGGGCATGGCGCAGGATTTTTCCTGGCCACGGCAGGTGCGGCGGTATGTGCAGTTGTATGAGGGGCTGGCGACGCGTTGAACAAGTTACCGAGCAGGTTGCACGCACAGCATTGAATGCAGCGCGCTGCGTTCAGTGCAGCGCGATTTCGAAGAACGTACCGTAGTTGTCGGTGCCGCCTGCGAAGGTCGTGCCGTAGAGATTGCCGTCGCTGCCCAGGATCAGATTGGCCTTGGGATTGGCACCGTCGCTGCCGCTGAAGGAGTGCACGACTGTCTCGACTCCGCCCGGCGTGAGTTGGAAGACCGTGCCATCGCCGTGAGCGCCTCCAGTGTAGGTCATTCCATAGAAGTTGCCGTCGCTGCCGAGGATCAGACCGGCATAGGGATCTGAGCCATCGTCGCTGCCGCCCGCAAAGGCGTGCACGACACTCTCGACACCGCCGGGCGTGATTTTGTAGATGGTGCCGCCACCGCCGGCGCCACCATTCTGTGTCGTGCCGTAGAAGTTACCGTCACTTCCCTCGAGCAGACTGCCGTAGGGATTTGCCCCATCGCCCGTCCCGCCGGTGAACGCATACAACACCATCTCGGTCCCACCCGGCGTCAGTTTGAAGACGACGCCATCGCCGGCCGCGCCGCCGATCTGTGTCGTCCCGTAGAAGTTGACGTCGCTGGCCTGGATGGGGACGTCTGCGGGCTCACTGCCGTCGCTGCCTCCCGCAAAGGAATACAACGTGGACCCAACGCCAGCCGATGTGATCTTGAAGACCGAGCCGTGACCGCTGCTGCCTCCC
Organism: Steroidobacteraceae bacterium; assembly: GCA_035553315.1. Lineage (GTDB taxonomy): Bacteria > Pseudomonadota > Gammaproteobacteria > Steroidobacterales > Steroidobacteraceae > FEN-1191. The sequence continues at coordinate 96,284 of DATNDE010000042.1, read as the reverse complement.
AGGTAGGTCGTTCCATAGAAATTGCCGTCGCTACCCTCAACCACACCGGAATAGGGACCGCCGAAGCTGACGGTCTCGGAGAAGGAGTACAGATCGCTCTCGATGCCGCTCGGTGTGAGCCGAAAGAACGCGCCCTCGGTGTGGGTGCCGCCGTTGGCCGTTGTGCCGTAAAAATTGCCGTCCGTGGCTTGAATCATGCCGGCAAAGGAAGGGTGACCGGTGAAGCTGTACAGAATGGTCTCGGTCCCGGCGGGCGTGATCTCAAAGACCGTGCCGTCATTGCTGGCGCCGCCATAGAGTGTCGCGCCGTAGAAGTTGCCGTCGCGGCCCTGGAGCAAACTGTATTGGTGGGGATTCGCCCCGTCGCTGCCGCCGCCGGCAAAGGAATACAGCAGAGTGAAGTTCGGGCCGCATGCGATGGTGATGCCCGTGACGTTTGCCGCGTCCATGGTGCCGGCACCGTTGCTCACGCGGCACACGAGGCCCGTCGGCGCGGTCTGCACCGTGACGGCATAGGCACTGCCGTAGGCAACGGCCGTGTTCATCGTGAATTGCGTGGCGTTCGCGGCAAGCGTGAGGGCGTCGCCGCCGTTGTCCAGCAGCACCAAGCCGCCGCCGGTGAGGCCACTGATCGAGCCGCCCACGCTGTAGGTTTCGTTCACGCAGCTCACGACGACATCGGTCACGTCGGACGATGCGATGGTGCCGGAACCGCCCGTGACCGCGCAGATCTGGCCCGTGGGTTGGGACTGGATCGTCACGGTATAGGCAGTGCCCGTGGCCAGCGAGCCGGCCAATGTTTGCGAGCTTGCCCCTGCGGGCACGATCACCGAAGCGGAATCAACGCTCAGTACCAGGCCTGAGGAGCTTAAGTTGCTGATCGAGGCGCTGAGAGAATAGGTCTGCGCAGGTGCCGGTGCGTTGGCCGATGCCGATGTGCTGGTGTTGGCAAACGCGCTGAAGGCGTTGTAGATGCTGCCGTTGTTGCAGCCGCCCAGCGCTGCCAGGCAGCAGAGCAGCGCCACGCCCACGGGTCGTCGTATCCAAGGCAGTTGAGGCGCAGACCGCGACATCGATGACCCTGTGTAAGCCAGCCAATGGGGGACGAGGTTGTGCACCCATTTGAGCCATCATTAGGGCCAGAACGTGCACGGGCGTGTGTGTGTGCGGTCCCAATATCGGTAGCTGTCGATTGGCTGCGAGCACTCCTTGATTTGCGACCGTGATGCAGTTCACGGGCTCGGAGATCGTTTGCTTTAGACAGCGCTGGCCATCGGGAAGAGTCGGCTAGCGGCTTTCTTCGGAGAGCAGGCCCTCGGACGCTGCCGACGGCGTGGGCAAACCCGGCGCTGGAGCGACTTCGCCTTCGATGTCCTTGCCGGTGTAGTCGGTCATCAGGCTGGTGGCAATCAGCGTGACCACACTGCAAAAGAGGATGTAGCCCGCAATCGCATAGGCCGAGCGGTAGCGCCCTAACAGCCAGGCAGCGAGCAGCGGGGCCGGCCCCCCAGCGATGACCGAGGAGAGCTGATAGCCGAGTGAGGCACCGCTGTAGCGCACGCGGCTTTGGAAGGACTCTGCGATCAGCGCGGCCTGCGGACCGTACAGCATGGCATGGGGGATGAGCGAGACCACGATCGCGGTAAAGATCAGCAGAGCCTCGCCGCTGTCGAGCAGGCCGAAATATACAAAGCCGTACAGGCCGGTCACGATGGCGCCCGCCATGTAGACTTTCTTGCGTCCAATGCGGTCGGACAGATGTCCGAACAGCGGAATGGTGACGAACTGCAGGCTGGCCGCGGCCAGTACCGCCATCAACAGGAAGTCACGCGACACGTGCAGCGAGTCGACCCCGTAGGTGAACACGAAGGCCGTGAAGATGTAGAACGGCGCCTGCTCGGCCATGCGGGCGAACATGCTCAGAACGATCTCGCGTCCGTGGCTCGTGAATGCCCGCCGCACCGGCGCGCTTTCAACCTTGCGTTCCGCCAGCAGACGCCGGAAGACCGGGGTCTCGAGAATTCCGAGGCGGATGTACAGTCCAATCGCCACGAGCACTGCGCTGAGCAGGAAGGGTATGCGCCAGCCCCAGCGGATGAATTGATCACCGGATAGGCGGCTGACGGCCAGCACCGCAAGGTTGGAGAGAAACAGGCCGCACGGTATGCCGAACTGCGGCCAGGACGCGATGAAGCCGCGCGATTTGTCGGAGCGTGCCCATTCCATGGAGAGCAGCACCGAGCCGCCCCATTCACCCCCCACGCCGACGCCCTGGATGAAACGCAGCACGGTCAATGCGACCGCACCCCAGATGCCGACCTGCGCATAGGTCGGCACCAGCGCGACGAGGAAGGTGGCGACACCCATGAGCAGCAGCGTCGCGATCAGCGCACCCTTGCGACCCAGGCGATCGCCGTAATGGCCGAAGATCGCCGCGCCGATTGGCCGCGCTATGAAACCGACCGCATAGACCGCGAAAGCCTGCAATGTTCCGACCAACCGGTCCGAGGTAGGGAAAAATAACCGGGCGAATACGAGGCCGGTGACCACGCCGTAGAGAAGGAAGTCGTACCATTCGATCGTCGTCCCAATCGTCGCCGCCAGTACGGCGCGGCGAAGTTGCGTCGAGTGCTCCGCCGCTGGACCGATCGCGGTTGACATCATGCCCCCCTCCCCTCGTTATGCTTAGGCAGCCGAGCTACCTAGCTTTGTCTGATGGTGCGCCCCGGGGTCATCCGGCGGCAACTACGCTGCGCCGCGGCCCTTAGAGACGCAGATCGCCCTCGTGCGAGAAGTGCAGCAGGCGCACGAGGCCGCGCTGCAGGTGGACTTCGCCATGCACGCGGTAGGGCAGATCGCGATGGGACATGCGGCCGGCGAGCGCGATGATGCCGGTGCCCATGTCGGCAGTGACGTCGAGCGCGACGTCGTAGGCGCCCTGCGCGGGCAGCACGAACGGGCCTTCCGTCTGGCCGCTCGCGAAATCCATGCCGTTCAGCTCGACATCGGCAGTCAAGCTCTCCACGGCGATGGCACGATCGTTGGGGTTATAGACGTGCGCGGTGAGCCGCACCCGCTGATGCGAAAGACTGCCGCCCTCGAAGCGCACGCTGGTGAGCGTGACCTCGGGTGCGACGAGGTGCGGGGCCAGGGTCGCGCAGCCGGCCAGGCTCGCGCACAGGACGCATAGCGCGTACAGCGCCCGCGGCGGGGCCAGCGAGGGGCCGGTCGAGGTGGTGGTGTGCGCTTTCATGCCGATGCCACAGGATAACCCGGCGGGAACGGCGTGCCCTGGGATTGCTGCGGCGATGCAGGCAGGCGGTCGAAGATGCGGTTGAGCTCGCGGAAGTGCGCCGCGAGCGAGGCGGTCAGGCTGCCGGGAGGCAGCCGCCAGGTCCAGTTGCCGGCCGCAGTGCCGGGGGTGTTGAAACGCGCGGAGGAATCGAGCTGCAGCAGGTCCTGCGCGGGCAGCATGGCCAGGTGCGCGACCGAGGCGAGGCAGGCGCGCATGAGGCTGTCGGGCACGCGGCCGGGCGGAGTATCCAGGTAAAACTGCACGCGCTGCGCGCTCTCGGCGTCGAGACGACGGTACCAGCCGACGGTGGTGTCGTTGTCGTGCGTGCCGGTGTAGGCGACCAGATCGAGCGTCAGGTTATGCGGCGCGTGCGGATTGTCGCGCGCGCCGTCAAAGCCAAACTGCAGCACGCGCATGCCGGGCAGACCGAAGTCGCGCCGCAGGGCGTGGACGTCATCGGTGATGAAACCGAGGTCCTCGGCCACCAACGGCAGGTCGGGATGCTCGGCAGCGAGCGCCTGGAAGAGCGCGTGACCGGGCGCGGGACGCCAGTGGCCTTCGCGGGCGGTGCTGGCGCCGGCGGGCACGGCCCAGTAGGCGGCGAGCCCGCGGAAGTGGTCGATGCGCAGCAGATCGAAGCGGCGCAGCTGATGATTCAGACGCGTGCGCCAGAACTGAAAGCCATCGCGCTGCGCCTGCTCCCAGTCGTAGAGCGGATTGCCCCACAGCTGGCCATCGGCGGAGAAGTAATCGGGCGGCACGCCGGCGAGCAGCGCGGGACGGCCCTCGGGCGTGAGCTGGAATTGTCCGGGATGCGCCCAGGTGGAGACCGAGTCGGGCGCGACATAGATCGGTAGATCGCCGAACAGCAGCACGCCGCGCTCGGCGGCATAGCGGCGCAGTCCGCGCCACTGCCAATCGAAGTGCCACTGCACGCGCCGGCGCTGCTCGAGCGCGCCGGACTGGCGCTGGGCGAACTCGGCGAGCGCCGCAGCATCACGGCTGCGATATGGGGTCGGCCAGTCCCACCAGGGGGCGCGGAAGTGCTCGGCGAGCGCATCGAAGAGCACGAAGGCTTCGAGCCAATCGTGGTTTTCCGACAGAAAGCGCTGGTAGTCGGCGGCGTCGTGGTTGGCATCGGGCAGCTCGGCGGAGTCGATCATGGCGGGCTCGCCGGCCATGTCCGATCGCGCCCAGTAGGGTGAGCCGCTCATGCCCGGATCGCCGAGCGGCAGCACCTGCCAGATGGAAAAGCCAGCGCTGGCGAGCCAGTCGATGAAGCCGCGCGCGGCTGCGCCCAGACCGCCGCGCTGATGTCCGGCCACCCCGCGCAGCGCCGTGGGATGCAGCAGCACGCCGGCGCGCCGCTGTGCAAGCAGCCGCGTAGCGGCCGGCTCGCTCATGGCGTGCGCGGCAGCCTTGCGAGCATGTCGGGGGTCACCAGCACTACGCCATGCTCGGTCACGAAGAAGCGCTGCGCATCCTGCTCGCGATCCACGCCGATGCGCATGCCGTCGGGAATCTCGCAGCCCTCATCGAGGATGGCATGATTGACGATGCAGCCGGCACCGATCTTGGCGTTCGGCAGCACCACGGAGCGGAAGATGGACGAGTGCTCCTCGGCGCGCACGTTGGAGAACAGCAGCGACTGATTCACGGCGGCGCCGGAGATAATGCAGCCGCCCGAAACCATGGAGTTCACGGCAATGCCGCGCCGGTTTTCCTCGTCGAGCACGAATTTCGCCGGCGGCTGATGCAGCTGATAGGTCCAGATGGGCCATTCCTCGTCGTAGAGGTTGAGCTCCGGGGCCACGTGCACCAACTCGATGTTGGCATCGTAGTAGGCATCGACGGTGCCGACGTCGCGCCAGTAGTTCTGCGCCCGCGTCTTGACGTCGGTGAACGGATAGGCAACCACGTGCAGCATCTTGATGGCCGCGGGGATGACATTGCGGCCGAAGTCGTGCTGCGACTGCTCGTCCGCGGCATCGGCAATCAGCAGCTTCTCCAGCAGGCGCGCATTGAAGATGTAGATGCCCATGGAGGCGAGCGTCACGCCGGGACGGCCGGGGATCGAATCGGGGTTCTTCGGCTTCTCATTGAAGTTTGTCACGCGATTCCATTCGGTCGTGGTGAGCACGCCGAATTCGCTCGCCTTCTCGCACGGTACCTCGACCACCCCGACGGTGATGTCGGCGCCCTTCTCCACGTGGTAGGCGACCATCGGACCATAGTCCATCTTGTAAATGTGATCGCCGGCCAGCACCAGCACGTGCTTGGGACGCAGCGCGCGGATCAGGTCGAGATTCTGGTAGACGCAATCGGCGGTGCCGCGGTACCACAGCGGGCCGATCTGCTGCTGCGCGGGCACCACGTCGATGAACTCACCGAACTCGCCTCTGAGATAGCTCCAGCCGCGCTGCACGTGCTGGATGAGCGACTGCCCCTTGTATTGCGTCATCACGAAGATCTGCCGGATGCCTGAGTTCACGCAGTTCGACAACACGAAGTCGATGATGCGGAACTTGCCGCCGAAGGGTGTCGCAGGCTTGCAGCGATGCAGGGTCAGATCACGCAGCCGCTCGCCGCGCCCACCGGCCATGACGACCGCCAGCGCGCCACTGGTGAGGCGACTGACGTAACGTCCCGAGGACGCGCGCGACGGGGGATTGGCCATGGGTCGGTCTGCAAGGGGCTGTTTTAACTATAGTAGCAGCGCCTGTTGCAGCGCCCCGCCGGCAATGCGCGGACTGATACGTCGGTCGAAAAACCCACGTACCGGCGCGGCCGCTGACAACGGCCGGGCTCTCGGCTGCACGCCCCGCCCACCGCACGGGCCACGGTGGCGGTATCAGCGTCAGTGCTGCGGTCAGTGCTGCGTCGCAACATACAGCTCCGCGTAGGTCCGCTGCAGCTGCGCCTTCTGTACCTTGCCCATGACGTTGCGCGGCAGCTCTGCGACGAATAGCACGCGCTTGGGGAGCTTGTAGCCGGCGAGCCGCTGACGCAGGGCGGCCAGCAGCGGGGCCGCGGCGGCCTCGCCGGTGGTAGTGGCCGGCACGACGACCGCGGTGACAGCTTCGCCCAGATCGGGATGCGGCAGGCCGATGACGGCCGATTCGAGCACTCCGGGCAGCGCATCGATCTCCAATTCCACCTCACGCGGATAGACGTTGTACCCGCCGCTGATGATGAGATCGCGGGCGCGCCCGACGAGGGTCACGTAACCGTCGGCGTCGCGCTGTCCCAAATCCCCGGTGATGAAGTATCCGTCCGCGCGGATGGCCTCGCGCGTGCGCTCGGGGTTGCGCCAGTAGCCGGCGAACACGTTCGGACCGCGCACCTCGATCATGCCGACGCCGGCCACTTGGGCGCCGCCCGGATCGACAATGCGCAGCTGCACGTCCGGCAGCGGTAGGCCCACCGAGCCGGGCCGGCGCTCGCCCTCGTACGGGTTGGAGCAATTCATGCCCGTCTCGGAGAGCCCATAGCGCTCGAGAATGGCGTGCCCGGTGCGCTCACGAAAGGCCCGGTGCGTCTCGGGCAGAAGCGGCGCGGAACCGCAGATGAACAGGCGCATGTGCGCGCTGGCCTCGCGCGTCAGCGCTGGATTGGCCAGCAGGCGCAGGTAGTGCGTGGGCACGCCCATCAGCACCGTCGCGTCAGGCAGATGATGCAATAGCAGCGTGGCGTCGAACCGCGGCAACAGCAGCACGCTGCCCCCAGCGGCGAGGGTCACGTTGATCGCGACGAACAGGCCGTGGATATGAAACAGCGGCAGCGCATGCAGCAAGCGATCCGCGGCTGTGAAGCGCCACAGCGTGGCCAGGGTGCGCGCATTGGCGATGAGGTTGCCGTGCGTGAGCATGGCGCCCTTGGAGCGCCCGGTGGTGCCGGAGGTGTAGAGGATGGCGGCGAGATCTGCGCTGGTGCGCGGGACGTCCTCGAACTGCGCTGACTGTGACGCGGCGGCGTCGATGAGAGTGCCGGATTCGCCGTCGCTGCCCAGGCTCGCGACGGCGGGCAGCCGCAGACGCGCGGCGAGCCCCTGCAGGGCGGCGGCACGCTCCGGGGTGCACACCAGCAGCGCCGGCTCGACGTCGCCGAGAAAATACTCGAGCTCCGCCTCGGTGTAGGCCGTGTTCAGCGGCAGATAGACGGCGCCGAGGCGCAGCACCGCCAGATACAGCAGCACGGCAGTGGCGCTTTTCTCGACCTGCACGGCAACGCGATCACCGGCGCGCACCTTCAGGCCCGCGAGCGCGTGCGCCAGCTGTGCACAGCGCGCGCGGGCCTCGGCGTAGCTGATGGCGCGGCCCGACGGATCGCGCAGGAATTCGCGTTGCTCGACCGGCCCGCGCGGCCAGAGCGCGCCGGGCAGACCGGTGCCCTTGCCAGTGCCCGGCGCTGAGGCGTCCGTGCTCATCAGCGCCACTCATCCATCAGAGCCGCTTGAGCAACCCCAGCTCGAAGGGCTGCGTGAGCAGCTCGTGCCAGGGGTAGATGCGAATCTCGAAGGCGTACTGACCGCTGTCGTGCGGAGCGGCGCTCAGCTCATACACGCTCGCCCCCTCCGCGTCGGTCTTGCCGGTGGGACGCATCGGTACACGCCAGACCTCATCGGCCCGATCGCTGGCACGGTAGGAAGCGAGCAGCGGGGACTCCTGGCGTGCGCGCGGCAGCAGCCGCTGCGCGACGAACTCGACGCGCACATCCTCGCTCGCCAGTCCATTGAGCGTTGCGGCCACGGTGAGGCTCAGCGAGCCGGCGCGCGGCAACTCGCGCGGCAGGTCGGACAGGTAGCGCAGGCCCACGCCGGACCAATGCTCGCGCACGCGCTCCTTCCAGAGAGCAAAGGCGTTGACCGCGGCAGCGCCGTCCTGCATCAGGCGCGCGTGGTGCTTGACCGCCGGGTAATAGAGACCCCGCGCATAGTCCTGCACCACGCGGCCCATGTTGAAGTGCGGGATCACGGTCATGATGGCGCGCTTGCAGCGCTGCACCCAGCGTTGCGAGTAGCCCTGGCCGTTCTGCTGGTAGTAGAGCGGCACGACCTCCTCTTCCAGCGTATCGAGCATCGCGCCCGCGTCGAGCGCATCGCGCCGCTCGGCGTCCAGCACGTCGGCGGCCGGGATGCCCCAGCCATTGTCCTGGGCGAAGCCTTCCGCCCACCAGCCATCGAGGATCGACACATTCAGCCGGCCGTTGATGGCGGCCTTGATGCCCGAGGTACCGCTGGCCTCCAGCGGCGCGACCGGTGTGTTGAGCCACACGTCCACGCCGGTCACCAGCCAGCGCGCCAGCTGCAGGTCATAGTCCTCGAGGAACACCACGTGGCCGGCAAACTCGGGCGTGAGGGTGAGCAGCTTGATCTCGCGCAGCACCTGCTGGCCGGGTACGTCGGCCGGATGCGCCTTGCCGGCGAATAGGATGAGCACCGGGCGCTCCTCGTTCTTCACCAGGCGCGCCAGGCGGGCGCGATCGCGCAGCAGCAGCGAGGCGCGCTTATAGGTCGCGAAGCGGCGTGCGAAGCCGAGCGTGAGCACGTTGGGTCGCGCCGGATCGAGCAGCCGCGTGATGTGACGCAGCTGCATGGGCGAGAACCCCTTGGCAGCGTACTCGCGCGCCAGGCGCGCTCGCACGCCCGTGAGCATGCGCACCTTGATCTGCTGCGCGATCTGCCAGAACTCCGCGTCCGGCGCGGCCTCCAGGGGACGCCAGACCTTCACGTCGGACATGTGATTGCGCCACTGCACGCCGAGCTTGTCGTCGAAGTAGCGGCTCCAGGTCTGCGACAGGAAGGTCGGCACGTGCACGCCATTGGTCACATAGCCGACGCGATTCTCCGCCGGCGGCACCTCCGGCCAGTGATCGGCCACCAGCCGCGAGGACACCGCACCGTGAATGCGGCTCACGCCGTTGATGCCGCGCGCACCGTTCAGCGCCAGATGCGTCATGTTGAACATCTGCGGTGCATTCGGCGCGCGCCCCAACGCGAGCACGGCCTCGGCCGGCATACCGAGCAGCAGCAGGAAGTCCTGAAAACAGTGCAGGAACAGGCCAGTGTCGAAGGCATCATGACCGGCGGCGACCGGGGTGTGCGTGGTGAACACGCACTGCGTCGCCACCGCCTCGAGCGCCGCGGCGAATTCCAGGCCGCTCTCCCGCATGCATTCGCGCACGCGCTCGAGGATCAGGAAGGCCGCATGGCCTTCGTTCATGTGCCACACCTTGGGCGCAAGTCCCACGGCCCGCAGCGCGCGCACCCCTCCGAGCCCGAGCATCATCTCCTGGCGGATACGCAAGGAGGCATCCCCGCCGTAGAGCCGGTAGGTGATCTGACGATCCTCGGCAGCGTTCTCCGGGCAATTGGTGTCGAGCAGGTACACCGACACGCGGCCGACCTTAGCCAGCCACAGTCGCGCGTACACCTCGCGCCCGGCAATGCGCACCCAGACCTTGCGCCACTCGCCCTGCTCGTCGCGCACCGGCTCGACCGGCAGATCGCGCGGATCGTTCTCGGCGTAATTGGCGTGTTGTATGCCGTCGTTGTCGACGGTTTGGGAGAAATAGCCCTGCGTGTAGAGCAGGCCGACCGCCACGAAATTCAGCTTCTCATCGCTCGCAGCCTTGCAGTAGTCGCCGGCGAGAATGCCCAGGCCGCCCGAGTAGATCGGGAAACTTTCGTGAAAGCCGTATTCGGCGCAGAAGTACGCGATCAGCGGCTCATCGGCGCGCCGCGGCTCGTTGATATAGCGGTCGAAGGCTTCCAGCACCTTGCGGTAGCGTTCCTGATAGCGCGGATCGGACGCCGCCAGCTCCAAGTGCTCCTGGCCCACCACGCGCAGCATCAGGCGCGGATTGCCATTGACCTGGCTCCACAGCTCGGGATTGAGGTCCTCGAACAGCGCGCGCATCGGCCGATGCCAGCTGAAGAACAGATTATTCGCGAGCTCGGGCAGCCGTCCGATGGCCTCGGGAATGATGGAGTAGATTTCAATGAGTTGTTTCGGCATCGACACCTCGGCGATGGGGGGCCGCCCGGGGAGCGGCAGTCTACAGCAAGGTTGCGCCCCTTCGCGCTGCTGGCATGGATTGAGCGCTCCCGTACACTCTGGCCCATGCAAAACCATCGGACTGCACCGCCAAGGGGCGTGCGAGCGGCGTCGCGCGCGTGGCTGGCCGGCGTGCTCACGCACGGTGCATGCGCGGCGCTGCTCGTCACGCTCGCGGCTGCATCTTGGGTCGCCGCGTCGGCGGCATCGGCAGCATCGGCAGCATCGGCAGCCCCCACGGCGCCGGCAGCATCGGCGCCGGCCGTGGCGGCTGCACCCGCGGCGTCCGGCCTGACAGCGCTGCCGACGGCCGCAGCTCCCGACGCCTGTCGTATGCAGCGTGGCGCGTTCCTGTCCGCGCGGCTGCGGGGGGCCACGACGCTGGATGTCGACTGGCATGGCGCCGCGCTGCGCTGTGATGGCGGCGCGCGGCCCGACGGTCGCGGCCTGCGTGTGAGCTTCAGCGGCACGCAACACACGCATCACCTGCTGTTCATCTTCGGCATCGATGCCGCGCCTCGCGCCGGCAGTGCGCGCAACGTGGCCACCAATGTCACGGTGATCTTCGAAGGTGAGCGGCGCCTGTATTCCACGCGCGGTGATGACCACTGCACGATCGATATGCTAACTGCGCGGGTTTTGCCGGTGCAGGATGGTGTGCATCGGCTCGGCGTGCGCGCGCGCGGCTTCTGCATCTCCGCGGCCAGCGCACTGGACAGTGGCGCACCGCTGCTCGTGAGTCGCTTCGATTTCAATGGAGCGATTCACCTCGATGCAGATGACCCTCCGGCTGCAGCCCCCAAGCCAACACGGCGCAAAAAATAAAAGCAAGCCGGACGGATGTTGCGCTGGCGAAGATAAGACGGCGGCGTTCCCGTACGTTCGAGCCGCAGCCGTGACGGCACCCTTTCGCAGGTCCTGCTGACGCAGAGGCGCAAGGCAGCTGCACATAATCTGCAATGGCGCTACGCAATTCCGTTCAGAGACCGCCATAAACCCACTGATTTTGCGATGTCAGATGATTCCTACGATAGGTAGTAATACCCAACACCGAAAACTGATAACAAATGGGTTACTTAGAGCGAGCCTTCACAACTCTTCACATCTCCTGTTGCCCCCATACCACGAGACGCTGTACGACAGCAATAGCCGGGATTATGCTTGATCCACTAGGAGCAGCATCAGGTCTCGTTGCTCGTGTTCGCTTTCTCTCACCAATCGACCACGCTCGAGCACTTCGAGGCATCGCTGTGTTTGTATTGGGTGTAAGGATCGCGGCCCACATTCACCAGTTGATTCAACTCCAGATGCATTGGCCGGATCCTGATTTCTTTGGGAGACAGTCATGCCAGATCCGTCAGGGATTCTCTTTGATGTATTGAGGCCAAACACCAAACGCCGATTCGGCCTCGCGGCACTGCTGATCGCCGGCGGCGCGCTGAGTTTCGGCGCGCAGGCGCAACCCGCCGACGTCAGCCACCAGGCGGCCGTTCAGGCCGGCGTGCAGGCTGCGGTGCAGGCTGGTATCCAGATCATCCAGTCAACCCACACTGCGCAATCCGCCCAGGCCCAGACAGCACGGGCCCACAAGACCATACAGCTAGCGCGAAGCGATGTAGCCGCGCAGTCCAATCAAAGCACACCGAGTCGCTTCGACGAGCGCACGCTGGTCGCGCAGACGGACCAGCCCCCCACGCCACCGGCCGATCAGGCCGCGGAGTCCAACACGACGCTGCAGGAGGTGGTCGTCACCGGCTCACGGATCCCCGTGCCGGCCAACATGTCGGCCACCAGCCCGATCACGGCGGTCAGCAATCAGGAGATCCTCCAGGAAGGACGTTCCGATACCACGGACGTCATCAATCAGCTGCCGCAAAACGTCATCTCCTCGGGCGCCGACCTCGGTAACGGCCAGAATCCATTGACCGCCGCCGGCGGCGTCGCGACGGCGGACCTGCGAGGTCTGGGCCCGCAGCGCACGCTTGTGTTGGTGGATGGCAAGCGGCTGTATATCGGTGATCCTAACTCTGAAAATCCGAATCCCGCCGCCGACCTGGATCAGATACCGGCGATCATGATCGAACGCGTCGATGTGGTCACAGGAGGCGCTTCCGCCGTCTACGGCTCGGACGCGGTCGCCGGCGTCGTCAATTTCATCATGAAGAAGAATTTCCAGGGCATCGAAGTCGACGGTCAATATGGCTTCTTCGATCACGACAACGGCAACACCGCCATTCAGGCACTGGATGCCGGCACGCAAGCAGACGTGGGGCCTTCGACTCCAGCGTTCAGCGCCCCCAGCGGCGGCGTTCAGGACGGCTACAAGCGCGACTTATCGGTTCTGCTTGGCACCAACATGGCGGACGGCAACGGCAACATCACCGGCTATGTCACCTGGCATCACCAGGATCCGATCGGGGATGGAACGCGCGACTTCGCCAATTGCCAGCTGGTTTCAAATGGCGATGGCACCTTCGCCTGCATAGGGACGTCCAATGCCAACTATTTCTCGCCTTTCAACGGGCCCAATGCCGGCAGTGAGTACAGCGTCTCGGGTACTTCCTTCGTGCCGTGGGGAACGCCCGGCACCGTCCCGCCCTTCGAGTTCAATCCACAGCCCTATGAATACATGCAGCGCGCCGACACGCGCTGGAACGCGGGCTTCAATGCACACGTCACGGTCAATTCCTTCGTCAATCCGTATATGACGGGGACGTTCATGGATGACCGCACGGAGGAACTGGTCGGTCCTTCGGCCGCCTTCAAGAACTCCTATCCCTACAGTGACGATAATCTCTATCGCATCAATTGCACCAATCCGTTACTGAGCGCCCAGGAGCAGGCGACGTTGTGCTCGCCGGCGATGATCTCTGCCGATGCGGCCTCGCCCGGCACCAATCCCGACGGTCTCGCCATCGTCAACATCGGGCGGCGCAACGTGGAGGGCGGCGGACGTCTGGCCTTTTACGATCACACCAACTACCGCCTCGCCGTCGGCAGCACGGGAGATCTTTTCCCCGGCATCAGCTACGACGCCTACGGCCAGTACTACTACACCGAGCTGTTCAATGCGAATACCGACTACCTCAATTACATCAACATGGGCCAGGCTCTGCTCGCCACCGGCACTGCGGCGGCGCCGACGTGCACGGTGAGCACGGGCGGTTGCGTCCCCTGGAATATCTTCACGCAGGGAGGGGTCACACCCGCGCAGCTGGCGTATCTGGACTCTCCGGGCACCGGCTACGGCACCGATAGCGAGACCATCGCGCACATCGATTTCACCGCCCAACTGGGGCAGTACGGCATTACCTCTCCTCTGGCGACGGATGGTGTGGGCGCGAATCTCGGCGCCGAGCACCGTGGCGACACGTATGACTTCACGCCCGACTCTGTGGAAGCCTCGGGCGCGCTGTCCGGGTTTTCCGGCGCGGTCACGCCGATTCATGCGGCCGAAAAAGTCGACGAAGGCTTCCTCGAAGTGCGGGCGCCGTTGATCCAGGACCGTCCCTGGGTACAGGATCTGGACGTTGATCTGGGTGACCGCTACTCGGCCTATTCGGTATCCGGATCGACCCATACCTACAAGTTCGAAGTCCAGTACGCACCGCTGCGCGACGTGCGCCTGCGCTATTCGTATGATCGCGCCGTTCGCGCGCCCAACCTGTTCGAGTTATATAGCGCCCAGTCCTACGGACAGACCTCCATCGTCGGCACCGATCCGTGCGCCGGCGCCACACCGTCGCTGCCCCTGGCCACTTGCGAGCGCACCGGAGGCATCGTCGCCAGTACCTATGGTGCGATTCCTCAATGCGTGTCGGATCAGTGCGGCCAGGTCATCGGCGGCAATCCCAAGCTGAAGCCCGAGGAGGCAGACACCTATTCCATCGGCATTACCCTCACGCCCACCGCGATACCGAACTTCTACGCCAGCATCGATTACTGGCACATCGCGCAGTTCGGCCTCGTAGGCGTCATACCCGCGAATATCATTCTCAACCAATGTCTCGCGACCGGGAGTGGCGCTTACTGTAGCCAGATTGTCCGCAACCCCGTCACCGGCGCACTGACAGGCGCGACAGTCGCCGGCGGCGGCTACGTGCTGCAGACCGATATCAATACCGGCACGGGCCTGACCTCAGGTATCGATGTGCAGACAACCTACCGGCTCGGCCTGGGCGCTTTCGGCAGTCTGACCGGCACCCTGAATGGAACGTACCTGGAGCATTCCATCAGCACGCCGTTTACCGGCTCGGGAAGCTACGATTGCGCAGGCTTGTTCGGTGCCAGCTGCAATACGAACTCCGTCAACCCACGCTGGCGCCACACGCTGCGACTGAACTGGGAAACTCCGTGGGACAAGTTGCTGTTGTCGGCAAATTGGCGCTTCATCGGGGCAGCGAGTTTCGACAACAATTCGAACAATCCATTGCTGAACTTCGCCGAAGAAGGCGCGTACGACTATACGCAGCCGCGCATCGGCAACTTCAGCTACTTCGACTTTTCGGTCATCTGGCCTTTCTGGCGGGATGCGAGCCTGCGAGCGGGCCTGAACAACGCCTTCGATAAGGATCCGCCGATCATCGGCACGGAAGTCACCGGCACCGGCACACCAAACACTTATCCGACCTACGACATGCTCGGCCGGGAAGTCTTTGTGGGGATCTCGGCCAAGTTCTAGCGTCTCGAGGCGCGATCACTCCTGGCGGCGGCCTTTGGGTCGCCGCCTTTTTTTTATGCCCGGCGCGGGGAGCGCAGGTCATCTTGCGATGCTGCGGCCGCACTGCGATAAGTGCACGCTGTTGCGAATCGCAAGGTGCAGGCGCAGGATCGTGAGCACGGTGTTGCGCGGGATGCCTTCAATTTCAGCGGTCGCGCGGCGACTCATGCCGCTCGCCTGCCTGATGGCCGTGTCGGCACAGGGCGCATCGCTGCCTTCATCACCGCCCGCCACGGCGGTGCCCGCGCAGATCGGTCCGGAATACGCCATCCCCACCAGTCCCGATCGAATTGGGCGGCTGGTGGCACGCGTGATGATTGATGGGCGGGGACCCTACCGTTTCCTGGTGGACAGCGGCGCCAACCATACGGCCATCGCTGCGTCGCTGGTCTCGAGGCTGAATCTCAAGCTCGATGAGGACGCCCGGTTGATCGTGCACGGCATCGCCGGCTCTCTGCAGGCGCCCACCGTCGTCATCGGGCGACTCCAATCCGGCGCCCTGCGCATGCGCAATCTGCGCCTGCCCGTGCTCAATGGTCCGCTGATGGCGGATATCGACGGCATACTCGGCATCGACGGCCTGGCCGACAGCTCCATGACTGCGGATTTCGCGCGCGATCGGCTGGTCATCGCCGGCGCCAATGGAGGGGTCACGGGCGCTGAAGTGAGCATGCCGGCGCACCTGATCTCACGCCATCTGTTCGTGATCGATTGCGAGGTTGGCACGGTGCCCGTCAAAGCCATCATCGACACGGGCAGCCAGCGCACGCTGGGCAATCCCGCATTGCTGGCGGCGCTGCTGCGCAAATATCCGACGAGTGCAGCCAGTTATGCGACCTCGATCTTCGATGCGACCGGCACCTCGCAGGCGGGGGAGCTGCACTACATCCCGTCGCTGCGCTTCGGCTCCCTGAGCATGACCAGCTTCTATATGACTTTCGGCGACTTCCGCGTGTTCCACTTCTGGGGCCTGGATCGCCGACCCGCGCTCATTCTGGGCATGGATGTCCTGGGCCTGTTCTCGCAACTCACGCTGGACTATCGCCGCAGCAATTTCGGCGTACTGCCTCGGCCCGAGATGGAGATCCCGTCCATCCAGGCCCTCATCCAATAGCGGTTGCGGTGCGGCCGGAGCAATCCGGGCCGCTATGGAATGACGGGCGCAACCCCTCCGCGCGTCAGATCGGATTGCCAGCGACGTGCCGCGTGCCGCGTTCGCAAAAGACTGGTCAGGCAGTCTGGTACGCGTCCCTCCATCGACAAGCCAATTCCTCGCGACACCCAATCGCCACGGCGTAGTACATATTCGTCGATGGCTCGCTGGCGCGGGCTGGCGCCACGTCCGCGATCGGCCTGCGGATTGCCGGCCGAATAACAGCCCTCGGCATGCTCGTAGAGATTCGGCGCAAACCAGATATAAGGCGAATCGGATAGAAATGCCGCCAGATGGCTGTAGGTCGATGCCGAGCAGATGAGCAGGTCGCTGTTCGCGAGTGCCAGCACATCCGAACAGTCGCTATCGGGCAGATCCCCGGTCGTGATGCAGGGCACACGCTGCATCAATGGTCGAAGCTGCTCGGGCGCACCATCGCTGACCAGCAGGAACTGCAGCCCGTCCCCCAAGGCCGCGCGCAGCGACTCGGCGATATTGCAGAACCATTCGAGCGGCAGGGAGACGTTCGCGACGGCGCGATGCTCCGCCGCCGGCACTGCGGGCTTGAAGTCGCCGAGCCGTACGTGCATTCCAACGAGGATCTTGTCCGGATCGATGCGCTCGCGCACCTGCAGCAGGTTGCGGGCGGCAAAGCGGCTCTGATAGAGCGTGGCACGCATGAACTCACGCGCCGCCTGGACGTGATGGAAGCCGCCCCAGAGTCCTTCGGTCACGAACACATAGGCATTGCGACGCTGCAGATTGCGGGCACGGGCGAAACTGCGCAGCGCCGTCACCACATCGTCGCCACCGTGCTCGAGATAGTCGGCCTCGGTGAAGCACACCTTCGGCAACAGCCGCTCGATGGCGCGGTTATAGATCCAGTCGTCGGGCGGGGTATGAAAGTGCCGCCAATACTCGCGCCGATTGAGACCAAAGGCCGGCGGCAGCAGCCGCGCGCCGAGGACCTGGGAAGCGAGGAAGGCGCGTGCCCAGGGCACGAGCTCGTTACCGAGCCCGTGGCCCTTGGTGCGTATGCGGGCCACGCAGTAGCGCAACATTCTCAGGACTCGGCGGGGGTCCGTAGGGGCTGCGGCGTCGTCGCCGACCAGCGCGGACGCGGGTGGCGCCAGCGTGCGAGGCCGGTCGTGATGAGGCCGGGGAGTATCAGCACCAGGCGCGGCGCGGCAGCCAGGACGGCCGCCCACACCGGCCAGTGCCACAGGCGCCAGAGCGCGAACGCAGCCAGCAGGCGCAACGCCCACTGCAGCTCGAGAGCCGCGCAGAACAGCACCAGGATCGCCGCCGCCAAGGGCCCAACGAGCGAGGCAAGCCCGATGCCCGCGAGCACGCAGCGCCCCAGCCGGTACAGCCACAGCGCGAGCAGCACGAGCAGTCCCCGCATCTGGGCCATGGGCGCGGTTATTCCCCGAGGGCCGCGCGCGCCGCGACAAAAGCGGCGCGCAGCGCTTCGGTCATCTCCCGCTGCAGAGCCTCGACACCGGCCGCGTCGAGCACGCGTGGCACGGTACGGGGCGCACCGATCGCGATTGCGATGCGCGCAAACGGCCAGGGGAGCACGAAACGATCCCAGTGAATGAAGGAGGCACGCGAAGCGGCATACGCCATGGGCAGGATCGGCCGCCCGGACATCTGTGCCAGCAGGACTGCGCCGGGCTTGAATTGCCAGCGCGGACCACGCGGCCCGTCGGGGCTGACGACCGGCGAGACCGCATCGCGCGTCAGCGCGTGGTAATACTCCTTGAGCGCGAGCGCGCCGGTGCGCGAAGAGGAGCCGCGGATCACGTGCGCCTGGGCGCGACGCAGAATCATGGCACCCAGCTCCCCATCGACCGACGGGGAGATCAGAAAACCCACCTTCAATCCAGGCAGGCGGCGCTGCTGGCGCAGCAGATACTGCGCGCAGAACAAGGTGTGCTGGTGCCAGTAGCAGGGCAGAAATGACGGCCAGCGCGCGAGCGTCTGCTCCAGATTCTCCTCGCCGACCACCGCGACGACGCGGCAGCTGCTCCACCACAGTCGCGCGATACCGAGAATCAGCGGTGCCGCGAATCGATACAGTAGCCGGCGCGCGGGGCCCATGCGCCGGCCGGTGTAGCGCTTGTAGATGCTGTTGCGCAGGGCATCCCCGGCGGATGGCGTGTCGGTCATGGGCGGTGGGCTTTCAGCATAGAGAGCGGCGCAACACTAGTGGCCGGGGCTCCGTGAGTCAAACGGCGGAAAGACAGCGCTGAGGTGCTGCCACAACACGATTCAGCGCAATGCATTCAGGAGTACAGGTGGCGCTGCCGGGGGCCGCTTGCTCTTCGATACAAAGTTCCTGACGCTGGCGATCCACCTCAAAAGGCGCAGGCGCTCAGGACGTGCGCCGAGCCCAGCGCCTGATCAGATGATCCAGCGAGAAACTGCCGGCTCCGCGGCACAGGAGCACCAGCATCATGGCGACCCATTGAATGTGGGTCGGCCAGGCCTGCGGGTAGACGAATATCTCGATCACCGCGGTCATGGCGAGCAGTAGCAACGCCGCAGGACGGGTCGCCAGGCCCAGCACCAGCAGGATCGGCGTGCTGACCTCGATGGCGACGGTGAGGTGCGCAGCGAAGTCGGCAGGCAGCAGCGGCACCTTGTACTCGTCTTCGAACAGCGCCAGCGTCGTATCCATGTTGGCCAGGTGGGCCCGGGCCGAATTCCAGAACACGACCGCCACCGCCACACGCAGCGGCACGGCGAGGACGCTGAAAGGCACCCGCTCAAGCCGAGCATACAGACGCTCGATGATGCCCACCAGGCCGCCGCGACCGCCCACGGTCGAAGAGATGGAAGAAGTCATCATGGTGCAGGCCCCTCCCGGGGCGGTGTCGTCAGAGCAAAGTCCACCAGGCGAGCGCCAGCCAGATGGCCGGCCAGCGCGGCTTGCGCATCCTGCAGTGCCCGCAGACCGTCCCCGGCGCTCTCGAACACGACGTGCAACGGAACGCCGGCAAACAATTGTTTGGACAGCCGCCCGATCGCATCGGGAAGGCGCACGATCTGCACCGCGTGCGCAGGGTCGCGCTCGACGAGCACCCAGCCGCTGCCAGCGGACAGGTCGATGCAGCGCATCGCCGCCTCGTCGCGCGCGAGCACGGCCTGCCATATGCGCTCGACCGGCCCCTGCAGCGCCAGCACATGGACGGCGGGGTGCGCGCGAAAGCTCACCTGCGCCAACTGCTCCGGGTCGAGTGCCTGCAGGCGCTGGATGTCGAGCGCCGGCAGGTCGGGCGCGTGAAGTGCACGGCTCACGGCCCATTCGAGCCGCGCCAGGTCCGCAAGGTAGGACAGCGACGCCGTCGCCGGCAACGCGGCCACGAAAGGCGCAAAGCGCTCGCCGTAGTCGTTGAGATACGCGCTGGCGGGGGGCTCGCGGCGCGCGAAGTGCGCGGCCTGCGCATCGAAGAATTCGCCGCCGAGCACGTGCCGTACGGCTGGATAATTCAACCGGAGCGCATTGACCAGGACCGCGCTGCAGGTGTTGCGGTAGATGGCGAGCCGCGCCGCGCTCGCCGGTGTATCGCCGGCGCACCAACCCGCCACTGGCTCGGGTGCCTCCTGAGCGGCCAGCAGATAGGCATGCATGGCCTGCTGATATTCAGCCAGCGAGGGCATAAAAAGGCTGCATCCAAGGTGGTGCGGCGTGGTTTGCGGTGTGGCTCGCCGCAAGCGCCACCGCGGCGATAGCCGCCTCATCGAGCAGGGTCTGCAGCGGCGGGATGTCGGTGTCCCATTCAATGAGAGTCGGACGCGGTCCAAAACGACACAGCGCATGACGGTATAGCGCCCAGACCTCATCGCTCACGCGCGAGCCGTGCGTATCGATGCGCACGCGTGCGCCGTCGGCCAGCGTACGGATCGCATGCCCGGCCAGATGGATCTCGCCGACGATGTGCGGGGGCAGAGCATCGAGGTAGCGCTGCGGATCGGCTCCGTGATTGCTCGCGCTGACGAAGATGTTGTTCACGTCGCAGAGCATTCCGCAACCCGTGCGCGCGGCAAGCTCGGCGATGAACTCCCATTCCGGGATAGCGCAATGCTCGAACTGCACGTAGGTCGATGGATTCTCGATGAGGATGGGCCGGCCGAGTCGGTCCTGCACCTGCATGACGTGTCGACAAACCACCTGTAGCGCCTCCTCCGTCATCGGCAGAGGCAGCAGATCGGCCAGGTAGTGGCCGTTGCTGATGCTCCAGGACAGATGCTCGGAGACCAACGCGGGCTGCAGGCTCTGCACCAGCGCGCAAAGCTGCTCCAGGTGCCGCCCGTCGAGCTCACCGGCACTGCCGAGGGAGAGGCCGACACCGTGCACCGAGAGCGGATAGTCGCGCCGCAGATCGCGCAGGCACTCGCGCACCCGGCCGCCGCCGAAATAGTTCTCGGCGTGCACTTCGAGGAAGGCCAGCGCAGGGCGCAGCGCGGCCACCGCGTCGTGATGCGGAAAGCGCAGCCCGATTCCCGCACCGGCGGGAATCGGGCTGACAGCCTGCGCGGCCTGCGCAACGCTCATGGTGGAAGATCAGCCGTCACTCAGCCGGCCGTCACGGACCCACCGGCAATCTTCTCGCAGTCCCCCGCCGGCAGCAGCACGAAGGACTTCGGATCACGTGCCGAGGTGGCCTGACCGGCGCAGGAGTGCGCACCCTCGGCGCAGTCGTTCTTGGACACCGCGTTGATGCCGTAGCATTTCTCGAGGTGATCCTTCTGCGCGCGCATCATGTTCTGCTTGACGATCGCCGGCGCGTTGGCGGGAATTTCGGCGGCGCCGACGGTCGAGGTCATCGCCACGGCGAGTCCGAGCGCAGCGGAGAGAGTGGAAGCGGCCATTGCATAGCGATTCATGGAACTACCCTCGTTTGTCACCAAGTCCTGGAAATCAGGACGTCGTGGGGTAATTCGCGGCCGCAGCCGAAAGGTTACACTGCGGTCGTGGACGGGCAGGACGATACGTGGCGCAGCCTGATGCAAGCGGCGCAGTCGGGCGAGCGTGCCTCCTATGAGCGGCTGCTGCACGAGATCACGCCCTTCGTGCGCAATGTGGCGCGCCGGCACTGCCGTCACCCGCACGACCTCGAAGAGATGGTCCAGGAAACCCTGCTGACGGTGCACCGCGTGCGCCACACCTATGATCCGGCGCGACCGTTCAGCCCGTGGCTCACAGCCATCACGCAGCGGCGCGCGATCGACATCCTGCGGCGCCGTAAGCGCGTTTCCAGTCATGAGTCGGCAGATATGCGATCGATTGAAACCTTTGCGGCGGCCGCAGCGAATCAGGAATTGGAGACCGTGCGCTGCGCCGAGGAGGTACGGACGCTGCTGCAGCAGCTGCCGCCGCGCCAGCGCGAGGCGGTGGAGGCACTGAAGTTGCGAGAGATGAGCCTCGCGGAGGCGTCCGCCGCCTCCGGTCAGAGTGTGGGCGCGCTGAAAGTCAATGCGCATCGGGCGCTCAAGGCGCTGCGGGCGCTGATGCAGGGGCGCGAGAAACAGGCCCGAGGAAGGATGGATGGAAACTGAGCAATTGATCGAATCACTGGGCGCGCAGCTGACGCCGGTGCGACGCCTGGCGCCACCGTCGCTGCGCGCCGCGAGCTGGCTCGGCGCGGCCGCGCTGCTCGGTGTGCTCGCGGTGAGCCTTACCGTGGGACTGCACATCTTCTCGTCGCGCGTCGCGCTGCCACGGGTGGCGTGTCAGTGCGCCGGGGAAGGCGTCACCGCAGTGAGCGCGGTGCTGGCGGCGTTAATGCGCTCGGTGCCGGGGCGCTCGCCGCGCTGGGCGCTGCTGCCACTGCCCGGCTGCATCCTGTGGCTCGCATCCAGCGGCCTCGGCTGCCTCGCCAACGGCTGGAGCCTGCACGGTCCCGCCGGCTTCATCGGCGAGAGCTCGCACTGCTTCGCCTTCATTCTCGGGGTGAGCGTGCCGCTGGCTGCAGCTTTGTTCTTCGTCCTGCGACGCGCGCGTCCCATCGATCCGCTGCCAGTGGCGACCCTCGGCATGCTCGGCGTCGCCGCCACGGCCGCCTTTGCGCTGGAGTTCTTTCATCCCTTCGACGTCACTGTCATCGACCTGGCGCTGCACCTGGCCGCGGTGGGCGTCGTCATGGCACTGGGCATCGGTCTGCGGCGTCGGGCGCTCGCGGCCGCGTGAGGCGGGCTCACGTCACATGCCCGCCCGACGGTCCCCCTCGCCCCTGAAGGTGCTGATCAGCGGTGCCGGGATTGCCGGCACCTGCCCGGCATTCTGGCTGAAGCGATACGGTTTTGAGCCCACGCTCGTCGAGCGAGCGCCGGCGCTGCGAACCGGCGGCTACGTGATCGACTTCTGGGGAGCGGGATTCGAGGTCGCCGAACGCATGGGGCTCGCCGCGCAAATTCTGCAGCGCGGCTACCCGGTGCGCGAACTACGACAGGTCGACCGGAATGGCGCGCGCGTCGCAGGCGTATCCCTCGCGAGCTTCGAACGCCTGCTGCAGGGACGCTTTACGAGCCTGCCGCGCAGCGAGCTGGCCGTCTGTCTCTACCAGGCGCTGCCCGCCGACGTCGTCACGCGCTTCGATGATGGCATCGCCAGGCTGCGCGACGACGCGGATGCGCTCCACGTGGACTTCGAGCGGGGCGGATTGGGTCGGTTCGACCTCGTGATCGGCGCCGATGGCCTGCATTCGCAGGTGCGCAGGCTCGTGTTTGGCGGCGATGCGCGCTTCGAGCGCTACCTGCACATGAAAGTGGCAGCCTTCACGACCGGGCATTATCGGCCGAGGGAAGAGCTGGTGTACCTGATCCACCGGCAGGTCGGCCGGCAGGTGGGCAGGTTTTCCATGCGCGATGATCGCACGTTGTTGCTGTTCGTGTTTGCCGACGAGAACCCATCGATTCCCGCCAGTCTCGAAGAGCAGAAGTCACTGCTGCGCCGACAGTTTGGCGCGTACGGCTGGGAGTGTCCGCAGATTCTGGCGGCGCTCGAGCGCCAGGAGGAGCTGTACATGGACCGTGTGAGCCAGGTGCACATGGACAGCTGGCACCGTGGGCGGGTGGCTCTGCTCGGCGATGCGGCCTGCAGTGTCTCGCTCCTCGGTGGACAGGGCTGCGCGCTCGCCATGACGGCGGCCTACGTTCTGGCGGGCGAGCTGCAGCTCGCCGGCGGCGATCACGCGCTGGCGTTCGCCCGCTACGAGCAGCGGCTGCGGGGACTGCTGGCGGCGAAGCAGAAGGCAGCGCTGCGATTCGCGGCCTTCTTTGCGCCAGGCTCACGCTGGTCGCTGTGGCTGGGCAATGTGGTCATGAAGCTCGCCGACGTTCCGTTCCTCAGCGCCCTTGCCATCGGGGGCGCGCTGCAGGACCGGCTCGAGCTACCCCGATATTGACCCGGACGCACTCGCACTTCAGCTGACGCGCTGGTCAGCCGCGGTGCGACACGAGCGCATGCCCCGCACGGGTGGCACTTCGATGAATGCTCTACGATTGCGGTGCGGGGGCTTGCGGTTGGCCATGCCAGGAGAGCACGGCGCTCACTCGCGGATGCAGTCGCAGTTGCAATCGACCGTAGTCGATGCTGAACCTGGCCAGCGTGGCGAGCGAGTCCATGCCGAGCAACAACGCCGGATGGTCGGACAGCTGCCAGCGCCGAAACACCGCGTAATCGCCGAAAGTGACGGCCGGGGGTTGCAGCGTCACATCGGCCAGATGCAGGGGCGGGGTGAGCCCCGTCAGCCCCGTCTGGCGTGCCGCAGTGACATCCCATACCGGCGGCATCGAATGCAGAGCTTTCAACGCATCGACGCTCTGCAATGCCGCCAGCAGCGCGGGATTTCCCAGCGTCTCGGTCGCGCCGGTGTCAATGATGACCTGCACCGTCGTACCGGCGAGCGTTGCCGACACCATTGGCAGCGTGCGCGACAGCAGCTGCAGGGCCATGTCGTTGGCGTCGTCGGCAGCTCCGACCGGTGATGTCGCGATGACGCAGTGACGTGCGAGCAGATCGACGGACACCTTCATGCCGCTCAGATCCTGTGCGCCGATAATGCCGTCCAGGCCATCGAAGAGCGGACCTGACAGCATTGGCAGCTCGATGTCGCGCCATCGCAGCGCACCGAGCACAAGAGAGTCGATATGCACCTCGGGCGCGAGGATGCGCCCGTTGACCCCCTGTACGCGCACGCGCCGATGCGCCTGCGCGTGCAGTCCCAGACGTGTCACGGTCGCATCAGCGATGACTGCCTGTGTCGCGCCGGTGTCGAACAGGAAGTGGAATGGTCCACGACCATCGATCATCACGTCTGCGATCACGCGCAGCGCAGGGGGCTGCGCTTCAGCAGGCGCTGAGGATGATCCGGACATGGCGAAGGCCTGCTGGGCCACCGGCAGGCACGCCAGGAACGCGGCAAGCGCCGCAAAGCGCAGGTTCATCGGGCACTCCAGGAGGGCGCCAGGCGAATGCCGTGGACGGCAGAGGCGTAACTGAGGGCGGCGCTAGCGCTTTTCAATCTGCGCAGCAGCACGCCCCGATGCGGGCGGGTCTGCCTGGAGCGCCAGGGTGCCACTGCGGCCCGGGACGCCGCCAGCCTCGATGCGCGCCGCCGGTAGGCGCTCCACATGCAGTGATGCAAACGCCTGCGCAAGACTGACGAGCGCGTAGCCCTGCGCACGCCAGCCCTCGAGCAACCGCTCGAAGCTGCCGAGCAGCTTCATACCTTCGAGCTCGGCGTGCAGCGTGAATACGTGCAGGCCGGCTGACGCTGCAGCGCCGGCCGCAAGCGACGCACCCGCTGCGGGTGGTGCCGTCAGCTGCAAGAGCCGCTCGTGCACGCTGGCGCCGCTCACCCCCTCGAGACCGATGAGCTCATCGAGCGTCGGCAGTGTGGTGGGCAGCTGCGGGCAGCGACCGCGACGACCCTCGATCCAGGGCACGAAGGGTGCGCTGCCACGGGTGTCGGAGGCATACCGGAAGCCGAGGGCCTCCTCGGCCAGCAGCGCCGCCTCGCTCATCTGCCAGCCGGCCGCGCCGTGCACGACGGGGGCGACACCGAACACCCGCGTGAATCGCTGCACCGCCAGCCGCATCTGTTCGCGCGCCCACCCGGCATCGCGCCGCGCCAGCAGATCCTGCCAGCCGGTATGGTCGAAGCAGTGCACGCCGACTTCGTGACCGGCATCGCGCGCGGCACGCATGTGTGCAGCCGCACGGCCTGCAATGTCCGGCGCGGGCAGCAGCGTGCCGTACAGCAGGGTCTTCAGCCCGTAATGCTCGAGCACCGAGGTGCGCGCGACCTTGCCGAAAAAGCCGGGTCGAAAGACGCGACGGATGGCCCGTCCAGTGCGATCGGGGCCGAGGCTGAAAAGAAACGTCGCACGCGCCTGGGCGCGCGTGAGCGCCTCGATCAGAGCCGGCACCCCCTCGCGCGTGCCGCGCAGGGTATCGACGTCGATCTTGAGCGCGAGCTGCACGCCGAGCCTGCCGCGCAGCTAGCGCCGCTGTGCGCTGGCAGCGCGGGCGCTCAGGGACGCAGCTCCTGCTCGATGAGCGCGCTGGCGACGCGCGTCTCGCCGCGATAGGCCTCGAAGATCTCGGTGAGCGCCTGCTGCATGGTGACGCGCGGGCGCCAGTCCAGCTCCGCGCAGGTGTCATCGATCTTCGGCACGCGATTCTCCACGTCCTGATAGCCCGTGCCGTAGTACTCCGCGGCCGTGGTCTCCACCAGTTTCACGCGCGCGGCGTTGTCGCGATACTCGGGGTAGACCGCGGCGACGCGCAGCATCTGCTCGGCGAGCTCGCGCACCGAGAGGCTGTTGGCGGGATTGCCAATGTTGTAGATACGACGCGTGGCGCGTCCCGCGCGGTTCTCGATGATTTTCATCAGTGCATCGATGCCGTCGGAGATGCCGGTGAAGCAGCGACGCTGGCGCCCACCATCCACCAGCCGCACCTGCTCACCGCGCACGATGTGACCGAGGAACTGGGTGATGACGCGCGAGCTGCCCTCCTTCGCCGCGTGCAGGTTGTCCAAGCCCGAGCCGATCCAGTTGAACGGGCGGAACAGCGTGTAATCGAGCTCGCCGCGCATGCCGTAGGCGTGGATGACGCGATCGAGCAACTGCTTGGAGCAGGCATAGATCCAGCGCGGCTTCTCGATCGGACCGTAGACCAGCTCGGAGGCGTAGGGATCGAACTGCGCATCGCGGCTCATGCCGTAGACCTCGGAGGTCGAGGGGAACAGCACGCGTTTGTGATGCTTGACGCACAGACGCACGATGGCGAGATTTGCCTCGAAGTCCAGCTCGAACACGCGCAGCGGCTCGCGCACGTAGGTGGCCGGGGTCGCGATCGCCACCAGCGGCAGCACCACGTCGCATTTCTTGACGTGGTATTCGATCCACTCGCGGTTGATGGTGATGTCGCCTTCGAAAAACTGAAAGCGCGGATTGTCGTGCAGAGCGCGAATGCGATCGTCGTACATATCCATGCCGAAGACTTGCCAGTCGGTGCTCGCCAGAATGCGCGCCGACAGATGATGGCCGATGAAGCCATTGACCCCGAGTATCAGAACCTTCACTTTGCCTCCAAAGCCGGCTCGAGCAGCACGGCACGCTCACCGAAACGCTGCCGGAACGATTCAGCGTCGCGCACCTGCGCACCGAGCTCGAACTCCAGCAGTTTCACCGCGCCGTCAGGGCACAGCGCATACACATCCCCGCGCCGATGACACAGCGAGGGCTGCGCGGCGGCCAGCTCGCTGGGCCCGAGCAGCGAGCGCCGGATCACGAGCGGCTCACCGGCCGCACGGCTGAACGCGCCCGGATAGGGCGGCGCCACCGCGCGGATCAGGTTGTGCGCCGCCGCCGCGCCGCGCTGCCAATCGATGGCGCCGTCGCGCGCGGTGCGCCGGCCGAAGTAGCTGCCGGCGGCGAGGTCCTGCGGCACGTGCGGCGCATGGCCGGCCAGCAGCGCCGGCAGACAGCCGTGCAGCGCCTGCTCCGCAGCGACCGTGACCTTGTGGAACACCTCGATCGCGGTGTCGTCCGGCAGGATCGGCACCGAGCGCTGCGCGACGATCGGCCCGGCATCGGGCGCCTCCGTCATGGCATGCAGCGTCGCGCCGCTCTCGCGCTCCCCGTGCAGCACCGCCCAGTTCACCGGCGCACGACCACGATAGCGCGGCAGCAGCGAGCCGTGCATATTGTAGGCGCCGCGTGACGCGCTCGCGAGCAGCGCCGCGGGCAGCAGCGCGCGAAAATAGAACGAGAATAGGAAATCCGGCCGCGCCGCGCGCACCGCCTCGAGCAGCTCTGCACCCTGCGCATCGCTGACCTGCCGCACCGGCAGGCCATGCCAGGCGGCGTGGCGCGCCACGCTGTCGAACCAGATCGTCTCGGCCGGGTCATCCGCATGGCTGATCACCAGCGGCACCTGGACCCCGTGGGCCAGCAGCGTGCGCAGGCAGCGCACTCCGACGTCGTGGTAGGCGAATACCACGGCGCGCACCGGGCGCGCGCTGGACGCGCTCATGGGGCGTCGCCGTCGCGACGCTCGAGTAGCGTACCGACGATGTAGCGCGGGCGCCGGCGCACCTCGTCGTAGATGCGCCCGACGTATTCGCCCACCAGGCCGATGCCGAACAGCGCGGTGCCGATGAACATGAAGGCGAGCGCGAACAGCGTGAACACGCCATCGGCCTCCGAGCCGAAGAACAACCGTCGCGCCATCAGCACGACGAACAGCAGCCCCGAGAGCAGCGAGACGCAGATGCCAAACACCGAGAACAGCTGCACCGGCACGGTAGAGAAACCGGTCATCAGATCGAAATTCAGCCGCACCAGCCGCAGCATCGAGTACTTGGAGCGTCCGGCGCCGCGATCCTCGTGCTTGACGAGAATCTCGGTCGGGCTGATGGCGAAGGTATAGGCGAGCGCCGGCACGAAGGTGTTGTACTCCGAGCACTGATTGACCGCATCGACCACGGCGCGCGCATAGCCGCGGAACATCGAGCCCTGGTCGGTGATGTGTACGCGCGTGGTGTGTGCGCGCACGTAGTTCATGAGCCGCGAGGCCCAGCGGCGCCAGGCGGCATCCTGACGCTGCCGGCGCACCGTGCCGACGTAGTCATGGCCGGCCTCCATCTGCTCCAGCAGCCGGCCGATCTCTTCGGGAGGATTCTGCAGGTCCGCGTCGAGCGTCACGACGTAACGCCCCCGACTGTGCGCGAAACCGGCGAGGATGGCGCGGTGCTGGCCGAAGTTGCCGGCGAACAGGATGACGCGCGTGACGTCCGGACGGCTCTCGAACTGCGCGCGCAGCAGGCCCGCGGAGCGATCGCGACTGCCATCGTTGACGAACAGCAGCTCATAGGGCCGTCCGAGCGCATCGAGCGCCGGATAGAGCCGCTCGAAGAGCTTGGGCAGCACCTCTTCCTCGTTGTACACGGGAATGATGACCGAGAGCACCGGGGCTGCGAACACCGGGATGCTGCTCGTCAGGCCCGCATCCATGCGTGATGCGCCCATCTCAGTGGCGTCCCGCGACGGGCTGATGTGCCGCGACGGGCTGGCGTCCCGCGGCGAGCGATCGAATCACCGTGGCGAGGGCATCGCAGACGCGCTCCACATCGCTCAACTGCATGGCGGGGAACATCGGCAGCGTGACGATGCCCGCGCCGATGCGCTCGGCGACCGGGAACTCGCCGGGACGATGGCCCATGTCCCGATAGAGTGACAGCAGATGCACGGCCGGATAATGCACGCCCACGCCGATGCCGGCGGCGTGCATGGCGGCGATGAAGGCGCCACGCTCCACCGCGCTGGGCAGCACCACCTGGAACATGTGCCAGTTGCTCTGCTCGAAATCCGCCGGCGGCAGCTCGCAGCCGAGCGTGGCATCGAAGCACTCGAAGTAATGGCGCGCGAGCGCGCGGCGGCGCGCCGTGAACTCCTCCAGGCGCGCGAGCTGACCGAGTCCGAGCCGTGCCGCCACGTCGGTCATGTTGAACTTGCCGCCGGGCAGCGTCGCATCGAGGCTGCCGTCGGCAAAGCGCTCCACGCCCTGCAGGCGCCAGAGCTCGCAGCGCCGCGCCTCCTCGGCGTCATTGAGCACCAGGCAGCCACCCTCCGCGGTGGTGATGTTCTTCGCAGCGTGAAAGCTGAAGGACACCAGGTCCCCGCTCGAGCCGATGCGCACCCCGGCGCTGCTCGCGCCAATCGACTGTGCCGCATCCTCCAGCACCCGCAGCTGATGGCGGCGCGCGATCGCATAGAGTGCGGCGCGATCCACGGGCAGGCCGGCCAGATCCACCGGCATCAACAGGCGCGTGGCTGGACCGATGGCCGCCTCGAGCTGTGCGAGATCGATGTTGCGCGTGCGCGCATCCACATCCACGAACACCGGGCGCGCCCCGGCGCGCACGATGACGTTGGCGGTACCCACCCAGGTAAGAGGTGTGGTGATGACCTCATCGCCCGGCGCGATGGCGGCGAGCGCCAGTCCGATCTCCAGTCCCGCGGTGGCGGAATTGAGCACGCGCACCGGACGGCCGGCGCAGTGCGCGGAGAGCTGCGCTTCCAGGGCACGCACTTGTGGGCCGCTGGTGATCCAGCCGGATCGCAGCACGTCGGCGACCCCGGCGATGGTTTCCTCATCGATCGAGGGACGTGCGAAGGGCAGATAGGCCATGGCGTTCAACTGCGCGCGACCAGCCAGCAGCCCAGCACGATGACGCCGATGCCGGCCAGGCGCTGCGCGGAGAGCGCCTCGGCGAACAACGCCCAGGCGGCCACCGCGTTGACCACGTAGCCCACCGAGAGCATCGGGTAGGCCACGCTGACCGGCACGCGCGAGAGCGCCAGAATCCACACGGCCACGCTCACCACGTAGCAGGCAAGCCCGGCCAGGATCGGTCCGCTTTGGATCACCCGGGCGGCGAGCACACCGGCCTGCGAAAAACTCACCGGCAACCCGGCAATCGTGCGCGCACCGGCCTTGAGCAACAGCTGCGCCACCGCATTGAGCATGACGCCCGTGAGTATCAGCGCCAAGTCCGCGCTTCTCATTGCCTGACCACCGCCATGAACGACGGCGAAGTGTATATCACGCGCATTGGTGCCCCCAACGCAAGCAGCCGCGGGTAATCCCCGGGCCGCAGCAGCGCCAGTGCAGAGCTTTCACGGCGCCAGCTCGCCACGAAGGGCTCCAGGCGGTCAATGCCGAGCGCGGGTTGCAGCAAGAGGCCGAAATCCAGCTCGCCGCGATAGGCGACCAGCGTGCAGGTACGACGCAGGTAGTACGGCACGGTCTGCACGTACACGCCCACGCAGTAGAAGTGCCGGTAGCCTGCAAGCCGCGGTGCCAGCTGCTCGACGAGCTGGACCTTCGCCTGCATGGCCGGCAGCTCTCCCGTGGCCACTGCAGCCACCTGCGCGAATATCAAACAACCCAAGCCGGCGCTCGCAGCGCCGGCGAGCGCATGGCCGCCGCGACGGCAGCAGACAATGCCGACCATCGCGCCGAGTCCCAGCGCGAGCAGCGCCGCAACAAACAGCGTGAGGCTGCCCGTCGAGGCGGCGCGCAGCCAGAGTGCCGGGGGCTTGACGCCACTCTTGCCGAGCCACAGCACCACTGCCACGGCCGCCATGAGCACGGCCGCGAGCGCCACCACGCCCGCGAGGTGCGCCGCGAGGCGCCGCGCGGGCAGCTGCGCCAGAGAGCGGCCGAGCAGCAATGACAACGCGGGCATCAGTGGCAACACGTAGGGCACGAGCTTGGAGTGTGACGCGCTGAAGAACGCAAAGATGAACAGACTCCAGATGAGCAGCAGCCCGGTTGCCGGTTCCGCCCGTGCCGCGCGCAGCGCCTGCCAGAGCGCGCGCGGCAACAACGAGAGCCAGGGCAGCAGCCCGGCGATGATCACCGGCAGAAAAAACCAGGCGGGTTGATAGCGATCGAAGCCGCGCGTGGTGAGATAGCGCTGAAAGTGCTCGAAGATGAAGAAAAAGCGCGCGAAGCCGGGATTGCGCAGCGACACCAGCACGAACCAGGGCGCGGCGATCACCAGCAGCGCCGCGAGCGTCCAGTCCGGACGCGCCCGGCGCAGCAGCGTGGCATCGCGGTAGAGCAGCATGAACAGCACCCCGACCACGCCGGGGATGAGGATGCCGACGAGCCCCTTGGTGAGCAGCGCCAGGCAGACGCCCACGGCCAGCCACAGCGCCAGAGCGCGGGGTCCGGGCGTGCGCAGTGGTGTCACGGCCCGCTGCAGCCGCGGCAGCTGCGGCGCGGCCAGTGGCGGCTCGCGCAGCGGCGTCGCCGGTGGCGGCGGGCCGGTCGACGGCGCAGCGACCGGGCGATGCACCAGCAGCAGCAGGGCGCTGAGGGCAATTTGCAGCGTAAAGCTCAGGGCCATGTCGAGCGTCGCCACTCGCGCCATCCCCACGTAGTAGAGCGCACTGCCCTGCACGATCAGGCTGAACCATCCGGCCCGCTCGCCATACAGGCGTCGACCCACGGCCCGCGCCAGCAGCAGGCCCGCAAAGCCGCACAATGCCGGCCAGAGCCGAACCGCCCAGGCGTTGAAGCCGACCAGCTCCTCGGCCACGGCGGTGGCCCAGTACTGCAGCGGCGGCTTCTCGAAGTATTTGATGCCGTCCAGTCGCGGCGTCACCCAATCGCCGCTGACCAGCATCTCGCGTGGGATCTCGCCGTAGCGGCCTTCGTCCGGATCGAATAGCGCGGGCACTCCCAGCGGCGCGAACCACAGCAGCGCCAGCAGCACCCAGGCACACACACACAGCGGCGGGGCGAAGCGGCGCATCGGATCGATCGTCGCGCGCCGGATCAGCGCTGGGCCGCGCCGCAGACGTGCGCGTCGCGTAGCTGCCAGAGTACGAGACTTCGGCCTGCACCGAAGGATTGCCGCATGCGTTGTTGGTAGTTGTTGGGCAAGGGCGCATCCTGCCCGTTGCCCGTGCTCTGGATCAAGATCCCCGGCGGCGGCATCCCGGCGTTGACAGTCACGCGAAGCGGGACAATGCTGCCGCCGTGGCCACGAACCTGACCCTGTGGATCGGTACCCGCAAGGGGGCGTTCGCGCTGCGCGCGGATGCGCAGCGACGTCGCTGGCGCCTCGGCCCTCCGCAGTTTCTCGGCCATACCATCCAGCACATCGTGCAGGACCCGCGCGCACCGCGGCAACTGCTGCTCGCCGCCAAGACGGGCCACCTCGGACCGACCGTTTATCGCTCGGCGGATCGCGGCCGGCACTGGCAGGAAGTGCGCATACCGCCGGCCTTTGCGAAGAGCGCCGAGGGCCAGGCCGCGCGGGCCGTGGAGCGCGTGTTCTGGCTCACACCGGGGCATGCCAGCGAGAGCGGCAGTTGGTACGCGGGAACCGCGCCGGCGGGGCTGTTTCGCTCCGAGGATGGTGGAGAGAGCTGGGCGCCGGTGGCCGGGCTGCACGAGCACCCGAGTTTTCCGCAGTGGGCACCGGGCTGGAAGACGCCTGATGGGGAACTGCTGCATTCGATCCTGGTCGATCCGCGCGATGCACGTCATCTGTATATCGGCATCTCGGTGGGCGGGGTGTTTGAGTCGACCGATGGCGGGAGCAGCTGGGCGCCGCTGAATGAGGGTGTCGCGGCGGACTTCCTGCCCGATCCCAACGTGGCCTTTGGACACGACCCGCACTGCGTCACCCTGCATCCGCTGCAACCGGACCGGCTCTATCAGCAGAACCATTGCGGCATTTATCGGCTGGATCGGCCGGAGCGGCGCTGGCAACGCATCGGGCGCGCGATGCCTGCCCGCGTCGGGGACATCGGCTTTCCGATCGTCGTGCATCCGCGCGATCCGAATACGGCCTGGGTGCTGCCGATGGACGGCACGAGTGTGTGGCCACGCACCTCGGTCGATGGCCGACCGGCGGTGTATCAGACCCGCAATGCCGGTCGCTCCTGGCAGCGGCGCGATCGCGGCCTGCCGCGTGGCCAGGCCTGGCTGACGGTGCTGCGGCAGGCCATGTGCACCGATGCGGCAGCGACGCCGGGACTGTATTTCGGTACCACCGGCGGAGAGGTGTGGGCCAGCACCAATGCCGGGGAGAGTTGGCGCTGCATTGCGCAGCGCCTGCCGGAGATCTATTCGGTCACTGCAGCGCAGGGCTAGGAGGCCGGGTAAAATGACCCAGGTCCACATCGCCAGCCCCCTGCGCGATTACACGCATGGCGCCTCGCCGGTGCGGGCCGAGGGCGCGACCCTCGCGCAACTGCTGGCCGACCTCGATCGGCGCTATCCCGGCATCCGTTTCCGCATGATCGATGAACAGCAACGCATCCGACCCCACATCCGCATCTTCGTCGCCACGCGCGAGGCGCGCGACCTGGCGCAGCCGGTCGCCGCGCGCGAGCCGGTGCACCTGCTGTGCGCCCTGTCGGGCGGCTGAGCGCCGCTGCGCAGCCCTGCCATGCTAGCCACGCCGTCAGACGCGCAGCCCGCCGCGTCCGCAGCCCTTTCCGCCGCCGAGCGGCAGCGCTACGCGCGCCATTTGTCGCTCGCCGAGATCGGCGAGGCGGGACAGGCGCGCCTGCGCGCGGCACGGGTACTGATCGTGGGCGCCGGTGGCCTGGGCTGTCCGGCGGCTCTCTACCTGGCGGCGGCGGGCGTGGGCACGATCGGGCTGGTCGACTTCGATCGCGTCGAGGAGTCGAACCTGCAGCGCCAGGTGCTGTTCACCAGCGAGGATATTGGCGAGCTCAAGGCCGAGCGGGCCTGCGCACGGCTGGCGGCGCTCAATCCGGGCGTGCAGTTGATCGCGCATGCGATCGAGCTGTGCGCGGCGAACGTGCGCGAGACCTTCGCGCCCTACGATCTGATCGTCGATGGCAGCGATCGCATCGGCACGCGCTACCTCGTCAATGACGCCTGCGTGCTGTACGGCAAGCCGCTGGTGAGCGCCGCGATTCATCGCTTCGAGGGCCAGGCGATGAGCTATGTGCCCGGCCGCGGGCCCTGCTATCGCTGCCTGTTTCCCGAGATCGCCGAGGGCACGCTGCCCAGCTGCTCGCAGGCCGGCGTGCTCGGCGTGCTGCCGGGTGTGCTGGGCTCGCTGCAGGCCACCGAGGCCATCAAGCTGCTGCTGGACATCGGTGCACCGCTGCTCGGGCGCGTGCTGGTCTACGACGGCTTGTCGATGCGCTTCGATGAGTTTCGCATCGCGCGGCGTGCCGAGTGCGCGGTGTGCGGGGATCACCCGAGCATTCACGCACCGCAGGATCCGCCCGGGTTCTGCACGGTCGAAGAACAGCGGCGCGTGCCGCGCCTGTTGCCCCGCGAGCTCGCGGCGGCGCTGGCGCGCGAATCAGGGTCGCTGCGCCTGATCGACGTGCGAGAGCCGGAGGAGTTCGCGCGCGGACATCTGCCCGGCGCCATCAATGTGCCGCTGCCGCGCATCGAGCAGCAGGGGTTCGCGGCTGCTCAGGCCGCGCCCTGCGATGAGGTCGCGCGCGAGCGCCTGGTCTTCATCTGCCGCAGCGGGGCGCGGAGTTTGCGAGCCTGCGCGCTGCTCCGGCGTAGCGCGGGCCGCGAGGTGCTGCAGCTCGAGGGGGGACTGCTGGCCTGGCGCGAGGCGGTCGATCCGACGCTCGCGCTTTAGTCTCAGGACGGCGGCGGACCGCGCACCACGCGCACCATGGCGTCGGGACGCATCCACTTGCGAAAGGCGGCCTGCACCTGCGCGCCGGTCAGCTGGATGTAGCGCTTGGCGGCGCGCGTGGGCTCATCGAGCGGCAGATCCAACTCGCGGCGATTGAGGAAACCACGGGCGATCGCCTCCGTACTGGCTTCGGCCAGCGGGATCTGTCGCAGCAACAGCGCCTTGACGCGCGTGAGCTCATCCATCGTCGGCGGGGCCTTCTGCATGTCCGCGACCTCCTGGGTCGCGATCGCGGCGGCTTGCCCGACGTTCTTCGGATCGCAGGCGTACTGGATGGTGTAGACGCTGCGTGTGCGGCCGGCCTGCAGCCGCGAGCCCACGCCGTAGACCAGGCCGCGATTCTTGCGCATCTGGACCGACAGGCGCGTGGAGTAGAAGCCGCCGCCGAGCACGGCGTTACCCAGCTCGAGCGAGTAGTAATCGGGGTTGGCGCGCGTCAGCGGCAACACCTGCGCCAGCTGCACTTCGTCCTGCACGCGGCTGGCGTCCGGCACCGTGACGACCGCGGCCTTGTTCGGCGGGGCAGCCGGCAGATCGGTGTTCGGCCGCGGGCCGCTGGCACTCCAGGCGCCGAAGTACTTTTCGATGGTGGTGCGTGCCTGCGCCGGCGTGATGTGACCGATGACGACGATGGTCGTCATGTCCGGACGGAATACGCGCCGGTAGTAGCCGCGCACGTCATCGAGCGTGAGCGCCTTGACGCTTGCGGGTGTGGCCTCGCGCAGGCTCGGATCGGTCGACGGAAACAACGCACTGATCAGCGAGCGCTGATACAGGTAGCCGGGGCTGGCGTTGCGCGCGCCGACCGCGGCCGTGAGCTGCGGCTGCAGGGCCGACATGACCTGCTGCGGTAGGGCCGGGTGCAGCTCGTTATCGGCGAGCAGCTGCACGGCGCGATCGAAATAAGGCGCGAGCGCCTGCACCCCGAACTCCGTGCCCGCGCTTTCCTGCGCACCAATGGCATCGAGTGCACCCTGGTAGCCGAGCCGGTCCATCTTCTGGGTGCCGAAGGGCAGCAGCGCATCGAGCATCTCGGCCACGCCCTCCTGGCCCGCCGGCTCCTCGGTATCCGCGCGGCTGCGGATTTGACCGATGACGCTGACGGTGTCGGCGACGTCCTCGGGCTGCACGATGAGTGTCAGGCCGTTGGGCAAGTGGCTCACGACCGGATTGGTGGTCAGCTTCGGCACGGTGAGCCGGCTGACCGCGCGCGCGGCCCAGTCCGGCAGCGCCACCGGCTTGCCCTCGCCGAGCGCAATCGACTCCTGCCCACCGAAGCCGCTGCTGGCGGCCACCGGGCGCCCGGAGCCCTGCGGCAACATCACGGCGGTAACGGCCTCGTCGAGCTTCAGATACTGGCGAGCGACGCGGTTCACGTCGGCCACCGTGACGCGCTGGATGCGCGCCAGGTCCTCCTCGGGCGAGGACAAGCCGTAGAGGGCGACCGCATCGGACCAGACCGAGGCGAGCCCTTCGATGGAGTTGCGCTGGAAGCCTGTGTTGCGCTCCTCCTGCAGCTTGGCGGCGGCGACCAGGTCGGCGGGCACGCCGTTCTTGACCACGTCCGTGAGGATGCTGCGCACCTGCTGCATGAGCGCGTCGCGATCCGCATTGGCCGTAAAGCCCACCTGCGCGAAGGCGAGCCCGGCACTGGGCAGCGGATCGAGCCCAAAGCCCGCGCCGAGCGCACGCCCCTGGGCGACGAGGTCATAGAGCGCGAAGCGCTGACTGCTCAGCACATCCGAGAGCACCTCGAGCGCGGGGAAGTCGGGACTGCGCGCACCCGGCACGCGCATCGCGATCATCAGCGCGCCGTTGGGCTGGTCGGTATTGACGGTGAAACTGGTGGCGTGGATCGGCTGCAACTTCACAACCGGCCGCTGCGGCAGGGTCTTGCGCGGGATGTCACCGAACAGGCTGCGCACCTGGGCCAACGTGGCGCGCGGATCCACATTGCCGACGATCACCAGGATCGCATTGTTCGGCGCGTACCAGGTATCGTGAAACTGCTTGAGCATCTGCGCGGTGGTCTGATCGAAGGACGGGCGCGTGCCGAGCGCATCGTGCGCATAGGGGGTACCTGCAAACTCGTAGGCGCGCAGCTTGGTGTAGAGCAGATAGTCCGGATCGGAATAGTCGCGCGCCACCTCCTGCTCGATGGCACCGCGCTCCTGATCCCACTCGGCCTGGGTATCCTCGACGCCGCGCATGCGCAGCGCCTCGATGTGCAGCGCCACGTCCAGGTCGTCGGAGGGCACGGTGAACAGATATTGGGTGATGCTCTCGCGCGTATCGGCATTGAAATCCCCGCCCATCACCGCACCGATGTCGGCCAGCTGATCGGCGGAGAGGCCCGGGCTGCCGCGGAACATCATGTGCTCCTGCGCGTGCGCCATGCCGGGAAAGTCCGCCGGGGCCTCATCCGAGCCCACCAGGTAGTTGACCGAGGTCGACACCACCGGGGCGAGCGTGTTGCGCACGATGATGACGCGCAGGCCGTTGTCGAGCGTGGCACGCGTGGTGTCCGCGTCGGCCGCGGCCTCGACCCGCGCCGCATCGGGTACGCGCGCGCGATTGCCCCCAGGCGACTGCGCGAGCGCGAGCGGCGCAAAAGAAGCCACGGAGACGCAAGCTGCGGCGAGAGAACAGATGAAGCGCTTCACGGGCGACTCGCTTTGCTTAGGCAGGCGTAGGGACCGTCACTATGCCATATCCGCCGCTCGGCGCACGTCGTAGGCTTGCCGCATGTATGCCCTCGCCATTCACGGCGGCGCCGGTGCGCTGGGCGCCGCCGCACGTGAGCCCGCGCACCAGGCGGCGCTGTGCGCGGCACTGCAGGCGGCGCTGCAGGCCGGCGAGCGCGTCCTCGCGGCGGACGGCACGGCGCTCGATGCCGTGCAAGCCGCGGTGCTGGCGTTGGAGGATGAGCCACTGCTCAATGCCGGACGCGGCGCGGTGCTGGCGGCCGATGGCAGCGTGGAGCTGGATGCAGCCATCATGGAGGGCACCACGCTGCGCGCCGGAGCGGTAGCGCTCGTGCGCCACGCGCGCAATCCCGTACAACTGGCGCGGTGCGTGCTCGAGCGCCTGCCGCATGTGTTCCTGGCCGGCGAGGCCGCCGATCGCTTCGCAGCGCAATGCGCTCTGCCAATGGTCGCAAATGACTATTTCGTCACCGGCGAGCGGCGCGCGCAGTGGCAGGCGTACGGCGGCGCGAGCGGCCAGCACGGCAGCGGCACGGTCGGCACCGTCGGCACCGTCGGGGCGGTGGCGCGCGATCGGCGCAGCCGGCTCGCCGCGGCGACCTCCACGGGCGGCACCCTCGGCAAGCGGCCGGGGCGCATCGGGGATTCACCGGTCATCGGCGCGGGCACCTATGCCGACGATGCCGCCTGT
Source organism: Steroidobacteraceae bacterium (assembly GCA_035553315.1). Taxonomy (GTDB): domain Bacteria; phylum Pseudomonadota; class Gammaproteobacteria; order Steroidobacterales; family Steroidobacteraceae; genus FEN-1191. The sequence continues at coordinate 57,928 of DATNDE010000042.1, read as the reverse complement.
GCGGTCTCCTGCACCGGCGAGGGGGAATGGTTCCTGCGCACGGTGCAGGCCTACGATCTGGTGGCGCGCCTGCGCTATGCGCATCAGCCCCTGGCCGTAGCGGCGCAGGAGGCAGTTGCGCGTCTGTCGTCATGTAATGCGCACGGCGGCCTGATTGCGGTGGATGGCGCCGGCGGGATCTGCATGCGCCATAACACCGAGACGATGCTGCGAGCGGCGGTGCGCGAGGGCGAGGCGCCGAGCGTCGGAATTTTTTAGCAGCGACTCGATCGGGACTAGGTCGGGGGGACACTCCAGGGCAGCTGGTCCAGATCGACGTTGCCGCCCGTGAGCACGATGGCCACGCGCTGCCCCGCCACGCTCAGGCGGCCTTCCTGCAGGGCTGCGTACGGCACGGCGCTCGAGGGCTCCACGATGACGTGCAGCTCGCTCCACAGCGTACGCATGGCGCGCACGATGCCGGCCTCGCTGACGGTCACGATGTCATCGACGTGCGCTCGCAGCAGCCCGAGCGTGCGCGCGCTGAGCATGCCGCGCAGCCCATCGGCGAGCGTGGCCGGCATGCTGCTCGGCGCCGGCGGCAGCGTCGGCGCGCTGGGCGCGTGAAAACCTCGATAGGCATCGTCCGCGGCCGCAGGCTCCACGGCAATCACGCGCGCTGCCGGCGCGAGCGCCTTCACCACCAGCGCAATGCCGCTGGCCAGACCGCCGCCGCCGACCGGGCAGAGCACGCAGTCGAACTGCGGCAGGTCCTCGAGCAGCTCCAGCGCCACCGTGCCCTGCCCCGCGATGACCCGCACGTCGTCGTAGGGATGCACGAACGCCGCCCCGCTGCGCGCGACGATCGCCGCCACGGCGCTCTCGCGCGCGGCGAGCGAGGGCTCGCACAGCTGCAGCGTCGCGCCGTAGCGGCGCACCAGCTCGAGCTTGGCCGCGGAGGAATTGCGTGGCATGACCACGATCGCCGGCACGCCCCGCAGCTGCGCCGCGCGCGCCACGGCGGCGCCATGGTTGCCCGAAGAATGCGTCACGACCCCGGCGGCGAGCGCCTCGGGGGACAGTGAGAAGAGCGCATTGGTGGCGCCGCGCACCTTGAAGGCGCCCGCTTCCTGCAGGTTCTCGCACTTGAAGTAGAGCTGTGCGCCGAGCTCGCGCCCCAGAGTCTCGCTTGCCAGCAGCGGGGTGTGGCGCACACGCCCCGCGATGCGCTCGCGCGCCGCACGGATGTCCGCGAGCGTCGGTGCCGCCGCCGCCTGCACAGCGTCCGTGGCGCTCATGCGCAGCGGCCTTGCGCCGGGGACGGCGCGCTCCTACAGCGGCCCGCGCAACGGTCCCGCTTGGCGGCGCTCGTGAGGGGCCCACAATGCCCCCATGCCACAACCGCAGCCGCCACCGCCGCCCGATCCGCCCCTGCCCCGGCCGGCGCCCGTACCGGGCACTGAGCCTCCACAACCGGTGCCGCCCGTGCCCGAGCCGCGGCCCACGCCCGACCCCGCGGGGACGCCCAAGCCGGCTCCGCCGCATGATCCGACGCCGCCGCCTGAGCCTCAGCCACCCGAGCCTCCCTGGCCAGAGCCGGTCCCGCCGCCGGAGGTGCCGGGCCTGCCGCCCGCGCCGATACCCCCGCCGCTGGTCGCCTGAGCCGCTCAGGCGCTCTGCAGTTTCTGCGCGGCGTCCTCGTAGTTGGCAACCTTCGCCAGAAAGTTGTCGACGAAGTCGGGGCGGCGATTGCGGAAGTCGACGTAGTAGGCGTGCTCCCAGACATCCAGCACGAGCAGCACCTTGCCCTCGCCACTCGCCAGTGGTGAGTCGGCATTGCCGGTCTTGGTGATCTTGAGCTTGCCGTCCTTGGCGAGCACGAGCCAGGCCCAGCCCGAGCCGAACTGCGTGGTCGCCGCCGTCTTGAAGTCGGCCTTGAATTTATCGACGCTGCCGAAATCGGCCACCAGGCGCTTTTCGAGCGAGCCGGGAATGCCACCGCCCTGCGGCGAGAGCGACTGCCAGAACGCGCTGTGATTCCAGTGCTGGCCGGCATTGTTGAACACCGGGGTGAGCTCGGCGTTGTTGCGCGCGAGCTTGATCAGCTCCTCGAGCGACTTGCCCTGCAGCGCGGGGTTCTTCTCCACCAGGCCGTTGAGCGCGGTGACATAGGCCTGGTGATGCTTGCCATGATGCAGCTCGAGTGTCTCCTGACACATGCCGCGCCCGGCCAGGGCGTTGGTGGAGTACGGAAGCGGGGGCAGAGTAAAGCTCATGTCGACCTCCATCGGATGGGCGGGCTCGTGACGGCAGCGGCCGTACACGCTGCGCGCAGTTTATCGCAATGGCACCCGCGCGACGCAGGCCGTCAGGCAAGCACCTCGAACATGCCGGTGGCGCGCGCGCCAGCGGCGCCATATCCTCACATACATATCGTGAAAAGCCCCGCATCCCGCAGCAGGTCCGGCAGCCTGGAACTCGGCGGCAGCCTCGAGCTCTCGCGTCGTGGCCACAAGTACCTGGGCGGCAATCGCATCCGTCTGCTGGAAGCCATCGAACGGCTCGGCTCCATCACGCAGGCCGCCAAGGACGTCAATCTCAGCTACAAGGCCGCGTGGGATGCCGTGGATGCGATGAACAACCTCGCCGAGCAGCCGCTGCTGATCCGCGCCCCGGGCGGTCAGCACGGCGGCGGCAGTCATCTGACCGAGCACGGCCGACAGGTGGTGCGATTGTATCGGCTGCTCGAGTCCGGTTATCAGCGCCTGCTCGGACAGATGCAGGCGCAGATGCATGACATCGACAGCCTCGCTGATCTGCTCAGGAGCATCACCGTGAAAACCAGCGCCCGCAACCAGTACCGCGGCACGATACAGTCGGTCCACAAGGGCACGGTCAACGCCGATGTGCTGCTCGACATCGGTGATGGGCTGACCATCTTTGCAAACATCACCAACGATGCGGTGGAGGACCTGCGGCTCAAACGCGGGCGCGAAGCCACCGCGCTGATCAAATCCAGCCTGGTGCTGCTGAGCGCCGATCCGGGCGTGCGCACCAGTGCACGTAATTGCCTGTGTGGGTCGATCGCGCAGATCCTGCCGGGCGCGGTCAACAGCGAGGTGGTCCTGCAGCTGCCCGGCAGCCGCCGGCTCACCGCCATCGTCACCAATGAGGCCGTCAAGGACCTGCAGCTCGCCGCGGGCGCCCCCTGCTGCGCGCTGATCAAGGCCTCGCACATCATTCTCGCCGTCAACGATTGAGAGATGAATCTATGAACCATGCCGCGCGCAGATGCAGCCGGGCAGTGCTGGGGCCGCTGGTGAGCGCGCTGACGGCCGCGCTGATGATGATATTCGCGCTCATGACGCCGGCCAGCGCCGCGGTGCTGCACGTGGCGGTTGCCGCGAATTTCTACGGCACGCTGCACCGGCTCGCCGAGCCGTATGCGCTGGTATCGGACAACACGCTATCGATCAGCGCCGGCTCCAGTGGGCAGCTGCTCGCGCAGATTCGCCAGGGCGCACCCTTCGATCTGTTCTTCTCCGCCGACAGGCAGCGGCCGCGACAGCTCGAATCGCAAGGCCTCGCGGTGCCGGGCAGCGAGTTCACCTATGCGGTGGGCTCGTTGGTGCTGTGGAGCCCGCGCGCCGGGCTCATCGACGGCAATGCCACGGTGCTGCGGCAGGAACAGCTGCAGCGCCTGGCGATTGCCGATCCGGCCAGCGCCCCCTACGGGGCCGCTGCACAGCAGGTGCTCACGGCGCTCGGCCTGTGGGAGCGGCTCAATCAGCAGCACAAAATCGTCGTCGGCGAGAGCATCACGCAGACCTGGCAGTTTGCCGCCACGGGCAACGCGACCCTGGCGTTCGTGGCGCTCTCCCAGGTGGTCGATGCGCAGGGGCACATCAGCGGCTCGTCCTGGACGCCGCCGCAGAGCCTGTATGCGCCCATCGATCAGGATGCGGTGATTCTCAAGCGCACGCACGAGCTGTCCGCAGCGCGCAGCTTCGTGCGATGGCTGCGCAGCGCTCCGGAGGCGGCGCGCATTCTGCAGGCGGCAGGCTACCGCCCCGGACAGTGAACGCCGAGGATCTGCTGGCGCTGACGATCTCGCTGCGCCTGGCCGCGCTGACCACGGCGCTGCTGATCCTGGTGTGTACGCCGCTGGCCTGGTGGCTTGCCACGGGGCGCTCGCATTGGCGCACCCCGATCAACGCGCTGGTGGCCCTGCCGCTGGTACTGCCGCCCACGGTGCTCGGCTTCTACCTGCTGGTATTCATGGGCCCCGCAGGTCCGCTGGGTCGGGCGCTCGCGGCGGTGGGCCTGCCCTCCCCGGCCTTCAGCTTTTCGGGCCTGGTCATTGGGTCGATGCTCTACTCGCTGCCCTTCGTGGTGCAGCCGCTGCGCGATGCTTTCGCGGGAGTCGGCAGCCGCGTGCTGGAGGTGGCCGCGACATTGCGCGCCTCGCCGTTCGACCGCTTCGTCTCGGTGGCGCTGCCGCTGGCCTCGCGCGGCTTCATGACCGCCGCCGTGCTGGCCTTCGCGCACACGCTGGGTGAGTTCGGCGTGGTGCTGATGATCGGCGGCAACATTCCGGGGCGCACGCAGACCGCCTCGATCGCGATCTTCAATCATGCCGAGTCGCTCGATTACGCCGGCGCGAACCGTCTGTCCGCCGCGCTGGTCATCCTCGCCCTGCTGCTGCTGCTGGCGGTGTACGCAGGACGGCGCGAGCGGCGGGACGTGGGGCAGCAGGCGCGGCAGGACGTGCGGCAGGGGCCCCCGTGGCGCTGGAGCTGAGCGTCGCACTGACGCGCGGACCCTTTGCGCTGCAGGTCGAGTGTGCGCTGCCCACGCGCGGCGTCACGGCACTGTTCGGTCGCTCCGGCAGCGGCAAGACGACGCTGCTGCGCTGTATCGCGGGCCTGGAGCGTCTGCCGGCGCGCGTGTGCTTCGACGGGGTGCTCTGGCAGCAGGGGCGGCGCTTTCTGCCCACGCATCAGCGCGGCGTCGGTTATGTGTTTCAGGAAGCGAGCCTTTTCCCGCACCATGATGTGCGCGGCAACCTGCAGTACGCACTGCGTCGGCAGCCGGCGGCGGCACCACACATGCAACTCGAGGAAGTGGTGGAGCTGCTCGGCCTCAGGGAGCTGCTGAAGCAGCGTGCGCAGGCGCTGTCGGGCGGGGAACGCCAGCGCGTGGCCATCGCCCGCGCGCTGCTCGCCAGTCCGCGACTGCTGCTGATGGATGAGCCGCTCTCGAGCCTGGATGAGCAGAGCAAGGCCGAGATCCTGCCGCACCTGACGCGCCTGCGCGAGACCCTCGCCATCCCCGTCATCTACGTGAGCCACTCCATCGGCGAGGTCATGCGTCTGGCCGATCATCTGGCGCTGCTGCAGGAGGGACGCGTGCGCGAGGTCGCCCCGCTGGCCGAGCTGCTGACGCGCGCCGATCTGCCGCTCGGCATCAGCGAGCATCGCGGCACCGTGCTGAGCGGCGTCATCGACAGCCACGAGCCGCGCTATCACCTGAGCCACGTGCGCGTGAGCGCGGGTCTGCTCGCCGTCTCGCAGCTGGCGGCAGCGGCGGGCAGCGCCGTACGCGTGCGGGTCGATGCGCGCGATGTGAGTCTCACCCTGCTGCCGCCCGAGCGCACCAGCATCATCAATGTGCTGGCCGCGACATTGATCGATCTGACACCCGAGGCCGATGGCGCACAGACGCTGGTGCGCCTGCGCGTGGGTGAGGAGCTGCTGCTGGCGCGCATCACGCGCCGCTCAGCCGAACAGCTTGCGCTCGCACCCGGCATGGCGCTGTACGCGCAGATCAAGAGCGTCGCACTCATGGACCCGAGCGGCTGATCGACCCGGGGCCGGTATGTCAGTGGCCGCGACCGCCGTGGCCGCGACCGTCATCGCCGCGACCGCCGTGGGCGCGACCGTCATCGCCGCGCGAGGCGCGGCCACCATGAAAAGTGCCACCGCCGCGGTGGAAGCCACTATGCGGAAGCCCGTGTGGCAGCGAGGGCGGCGCACGGCCATGCGGTGCGGAACGGAAGGGAGGGTGGCCATGCGAGTGGTAGCGGCCGTGGAAGTAGCCGGGGCCGATGTAGTAACCGGGTCCGAAGAATCCGCCGTCGAAGTCGAAGTCAGGCCCGTAGTATGCGGGGCCGAAATAGTCGTAGTCGTAGTCGTAGTCGTAGTCGTAGCCGTAACCGTAGCCGTAACCCGCGTCGGTGGCGCAGCCGGCCAGGCCAAATAAGCCGGCGCTCGCGGCGCAGGCTAGCAGCAGCGTGCGCGGGCTCACCGGCGGCCTCCCCCTTGCACGTTCGTGTCGGTCGCGCACGGGCAGTCCTTCATGGTGCTGACGCTCGATGGCATTGCATTTACTTCATGCGACCGGCAGGTGAGCTGGCAGTTCGGCGCGGTGCGTCTCAGCGCGCGCCGTACCCGGGTAGGAAGCCTCCGACCCAGTGAGCGCGGCACCCGCACGCACGGCTATGATGGCCACCAACGACCTGGGGGTGCGCCATGACCGCAGCGGCGGTGACGTTCCTGATCGATGTCGACAACACCTTGCTCGACAACGACGCCGTGCAGGCGGATCTGCGCGAGCAGCTCGAGGCCGACTTCGGCACTGCGAGCCGCGATCGCTACTGGAGTATTTTCGAGCAGCTGCGCAGCGAGCTGGGCTATGCGGACTATCTCGGAGCGCTGCAGCGCTTTCGCCTCTCGGCAGAGCAGGATCCGACCATGAACGATCCGCGCTTTCTGGGCATGTCCTCCTTCCTGGTCGATTATCCGTTCGCCGAGCGGCTCTATCCGGGAGCGCTGCAGGTCATCGAGCATTTGCATCAATGGGGACCGGTGGTGATCCTCTCGGACGGCGACGTCGTGTTCCAGCCCCGCAAGGTGCAGCGCTCGGGATTGTGGGATGCGGTGGATGCACGGGTGCTCATCTATATCCACAAGGAACGCATGCTCGCGGACGTGCAGCGTCGCTATCCGGCGCAGCGCTACGTGCTCATCGACGATAAGCTGCGCATTCTCGCCGCCGTGAAGGATGCGCTTGCGGGACGGTTGTCGACGGTATTCCCGCGGCAGGGACACTACGCGCTCGACGCAGAGCTGCTCGGGCGCTACCCCGACGCCGCCGATCTCACGGTGCAGCACATCGGGGAGCTGCTGCAGTACGATTTTTCGAGCTCGCCGCCGCGACGCCTGGCGTCTGCGCGGTTGCCTACAGGTGAAACATGAATCAGATCCCGAACGCACCGCGCGTGAATGCGCTGGCCGGCAAGAGCGCCCCCGAGGGGCTGCTGGTGGACATTCCCAAACTCATCACGGCGTATTACGCCATCGTGCCGGACGGCGCGGTGCCCACGCAGCGCGTGGCCTTCGGCACCTCGGGCCATCGCGGCTCCTCGTTCAAGGGCACCTTCAACGAGTGGCATGTGCTCGCGATCACGCAGGCCATCTGCGACTACCGCGCGCGTCAGGGCATTCGCGGGCCGCTGTTTCTCGGCGCCGACACACATGCGCTCTCGGCGCCGGCCACCGCCAGCGCACTGGAGGTGCTCGCAGCCAACGAGGTGCAGGCGATGCTCTCCGAGGCGGATGAGTACACGCCCACACCGGTGATCTCGCACGCCATCCTCAGCTACAACCGCCGCCGCGAGAGCGGCTTCGCCGACGGCATCGTGGTGACTCCCTCGCATAATCCGCCCGACAACGGCGGCTTCAAGTACAACCCAACCAACGGTGGTCCGGCGGACACCGAGGTCACCAAGTGGATCGAGGATCGTGCCAATGGCTACATCCAGGCCGGCCTCGCCGAGGTGCGACGCATGCCGTATACGCGCGCACTGCACGCTGCCAGCACCCACCGGCATGACTACGTGTCCGGGTACGTGGAGGATCTGGACGCGGTGATCGATTTCGCACCGATCCGCGCGGCCGGTGTGCGCATGGGCGTCGATCCGCTGGGTGGCGCGGGCACGCATTACTGGGGACGCATCGCCGAGCGCTATGGCATCAACCTGACGGTCGTCAACGAGAGCATCGATCCGACCTTCCGCTTCATGACGCTCGATTGGGACGGACAGATCCGCATGGACCCTTCTTCCGCGTATGCGATGCAGCGGCTGCTCGGACTGGCGGATCGCTTCGACGTCGCCTGCGGCTGCGACACCGATCACGATCGCCACGGCATCGTCACGCGCCACGGCGGGCTGCTGCCGCCCAATCATTATCTCGCCGTGTGCATCGATTATCTGTTCTCGCACCGGCCGGACTGGGACAAGAACATGGCTGTGGGCAAGACGCTCGTCAGCAGCCGCATGATCGATCGGGTGACGGCGCGGCTGGGTCGGCGGCTCTACGAGGTACCCGTAGGCTTCAAGTGGTTCGTGGCCGGACTGCTGGACGGCTCGCTCGGCTTCGTCGGCGAGGAGAGTGCCGGCGCGGCCTTCCTGCGCCGCGATGGCAGTGTCTGGGTCACCGATAAGGACGGCTTCATCCCCTCGCTGCTGGCCGCGGAGATGACGGCGCGCCTGGGTCACGACCCACAGGCGCACTATGAGTCGCTGAGCGCGGAGCTCGGCAATCCGCTCGCCGATCGCGTCGATGCGGCCGCCAGCCCCGAGCAGAAGCGTGTGCTCGCGCGCCTCTCGCCGCAGCAGGTGCAGTCCAGCGAGCTCGCCGGGGAGAAGATCGAGCGGGTGCTGACGCGCGCGCCAGGCAACGATGCGCCGATCGGAGGGTTGAAGGTGGAGGCGGCGAACGGCTGGTTCGCCGCGCGCCCCTCCGGTACGGAGGATATCTACAAGGTGTACGCCGAGAGCTTTCGCGATGAGTCGCACCTGCGGCGCATCCTGCAGGAGGCGCAGCAGATCGTCAGCACAGCGCTGCAGACGGCGGGCTGAGGCCCGTCAACCTTTCTGACGGTCGCGTTTGGGTTCGCGCTCTGCCGCCCGCTCGTTTTCGTGCCTGCCGTCGCCCCACTCCTCGTCGGCTCGCTCCTGCATCTGCTGCTGGTCGAAGTCGACGAGCTTGGTCGCGATCCACCAGACGTTGCCGGTGCGATCGACCACGGCGGCGACGCGATCGCCATAGAAGCGATTGCTCGGCAGCTGGTAGGAGTTCGCGCCGTGCGTCATGGCGCGGCGATAGGTGGCATCGACGTCCGACACGTAGACGTAGAAGGTGCCGGGCCGGGTTTCGGCGTGCATGGGCATGGGCGCATCGACCTGCGGGGCGCCGACCATCAGCACCGAGTCGCCGATGCGCACCTCGGTGTGCGCCAGCTGGCCGTCGGGCTGGTGGATCTGCTCGGTCAGCACCCCATCGAAGGTCGCCGTGAGAAATTCCAGCAGCGCCGGCACGTTGTTCACCACGATGTAGGGATTCACGGTGTTGTGCCGACGCGCGGAGGTGCTGCGCGAGGTGACGCTGACCGAAACGGCGCCCACCATAACGGTCTCGGGATTGCCGGGCTGTCTGTTCATGGAGGGTGACCTCGGCGGTGATTGAGCAGCTATTGAGACGCTAGTAGCCGATATCGTAGCCAGCATCGGCTGTAGGACAAGCGCGCATTGGCCGGTCAGCGAAGCTCAGCCGAACCCATCACGGCAGCACTCGACGCAGAAAGGCCGCGATCATGGCAACTTCCTCGCTGCAAACGGCGTGGGCCATGGGATAGCTGTGCCACTCGACTCGATAGCCGGCCGCCTCGAGCGTAGCGCGCGTGGCCGCCCCGTGGGCCGGATCGACGACCGGGTCGTACTCACCATGCGCCAGCAGGATGGGGGTGATCTGGTTGGCCGCATGGCGCTCGGCGGCGAGCTGCTCGTGCATGGGCAGATAGCAGGACAGACCGATGATGCCGGCCAGCCGCTGCGGATAACGCAGCGCGCTGTACAGGGCCATCGCTCCGCCCTGTGAGAAGCCGGCCACGACGATGCGGCCGGCGTCGATGCCGCGCGCCTGCTGGGCCCGGATCAGCCCCTGCACGCGCGCCTCCGAGGCACGCAGTCCGGCCCCATCCTGCTCGACGCCGCGCTGCAGACCGAGGATGTCGTACCAGGCACGCATCGGTAGGCCGCTGTTGAGCGTGACTGGCCTCATGGGTGCATGCGGAAACACGAAGCGCAGCGCGCGCTCGCCGCGCCCCACCAGGTCGGGCACGATCGGCTCGAAGTCGTGGCCGTCGGCGCCGAGGCCGTGCAGCCAGATGACGGCGGCAGTGGGGGATGGGCCGGTCTCTATTTCAATGGGAGATCCGCTCATCGCGTCAGCGAGTGATTGCGACATTGTTTCAACGACCTGTCAGAAACGGTGCGACGACCTGTCAGAAAGGTGCGACGACGCAAGCCACTTTGCCGGGAAAGCCTTCATAACGAATAGTTTACGAACATCAATCAGTACGAAAGTTCCCCATGGCCTGGGGCGCGTAGGACCCATGAGACGACAACAATCCGACAGCGTGTTCGGCCTGAACTGGCAGCGGGCGGCGCCAGCTGCAATTACGCTGGGAGCACTGGATGAACCTGAATGGAGGTGTCCTATGCATACTCGTGCAACTTTACTCGCCTCGCTGCCGCTGCTGCTCGCGGGGGTGGCATTAAGCTCTTCCGCCGTCGCCCGGGATTCACACAGTGCCCAGGATCGCGTGGCCGATTCAGCGAGCATCGTCAACCAGATGAAACAGGACCCCACCCTTGCCCATATGCTGGAGCAGGCACGCGGCATCTTCATCATTCCACACTACGGCAAGGCGGGCTTTATCGTCGGGGGGCAGGGAGGCGGTGGCGTCGTGATGGTCAAGCACGATGGCCGGTGGAGTGACCCGGCCTTCTACAACATCGGCGGCGGCAGCATCGGACTTCAGGCCGGTGGCTCGGGCGGCTCGATCGCGATGCTGCTGATGACCCCGAAGGCGGTGCACCAGTTCGAGGACCGAAGCGGCAAGTGGTCACTGAACGCCAATGCTGGCTTGAATCTCGTGACCTATAACGGCCGCGCCAACGCCTCGACCGCCGGCGACGTGGTGATCTGGGCCAACACGCGCGGACTCTACGGTGGCCTGACTGCCGGCGTCACGGACATCACCCCGGATCGTCACATGGACCGGGAGTACTACCATCGGCAGGTCGACTCGCGTGACATCCTCAGTGGAAACGTGACGGTTCACAACCAAGCCGTTGCCGATTTGCGCGACTCGCTCAAATTCCGCTAGAGCCTGCCCTCGACGGGGCATCCGGTGCGGCCGGGCGACGAGCCCGGCCGCACCGGCGAGCAGGCTCACCGGCGCCGCTGTCGCGGCCAGCCGCAGACTCACTCAACTCGACCTCCATCCCAGCCACCGGCTGACGCGATCGCAGTATCGATCGTAGTCCTCACCGAAGCGGATACGCAGGGAGTGTTCCTCCGGTCGAATCTGCATGTGCTGTATCAAGGCCGTGAAAAGCAGCGGCCCGGCAAATGGCGTCAGCGTGCCGAGCTCGATCGCCCATCCGAACAGCAGAATCAATAGTGCGAGGTACATGGGATTGCGACTGCACCCATACAAGCCTGACGTGACCAGGGCTTGCGTCTTTTCGGGTTTGTACGGGTTGATCGTCGTTTGCGCGCTCCTGAACTGAACCATCGCGACGAGCGGCGTGAGGGACGCAATGGTGATCACTCGCAACCCAAAGCGGCCCCAGGACGCAGGAATAATCGTCAGGATCGGCCAGAAGCGATTCAGCGCCCACATGACTGCGGCGACGATCAACATCCACAATGGCGGAGGAATGCGGGACCCTTGCATCGGCGGCAAAATAATGGAGCTGCTCACCGGGTTATGTCTCTTGCGGACCCGCAACCCATGGCAAAAAGGCGCCCTTGCTCACTCTTTAAATAGAAGAACGATAGTAACGTAGGCAGAGCCAACCTCGACCGCCGAATGTATTCCCAGAAGACCGCATGATGCGGCGAGGTAGTTGGCAACCATATGTGCCGGTCTCACCAAGCGAGCAATCCATGACCAAAGCGCTAGCACTGATCATCACCATGGCAATGTTGTCAGGTTGTGCCGCCGGCGTAGAAAACCTACAGCAGCCGTCACAAGCACAGAAGACGGTCGTATCGAGTGCACCGGTATCGATCAATGCTGTCGTTGTTTCTTATACAGCCGAGGCTCAAAAGGAAATGTCGGATAACCTAAAGTTTAATCCGAATACTCTCGTCGAGGAGATTAAGAACGGCTTAAGTGCGCGCCAACTCTTTGATGCAGCGAATAAGAACGGCTGTGTAGTCGATATTGAATTCACCAACATCCGCATCAGATCGAGCTTCAACGCGGTCATGTTTGGCGCCATGGCTGGCGCAGACAAGGTCGATGGCATCGTGTCGTTACAGGATATGGATGGCAAGGTGGTGCGTAAATTTCTAGTCCACACGGGGTATGGTCTCGGTGGATTCGCCGGCGGAGTCGACGCGTCTCGCATGGGTTGGTTATACGACAAGTTCGCGCAATACACTGTCCAGGAACTCGCCGGAGATAATCCTCGGTAGCGAGAGTGCTCAGGCGAGAAGATCACGGATCGGCATGCCCGATTGCTGCCGCTCGCGAGCGCCTGCTCGCCACCCCAGACTCATCGCTGATGAATGACCGCCCTGCGGTTGTCCACATCTACATTCGTCGCTTACACTGACTATCGACATTAGGCGGGTGCCGATGCACCGAAGCAAATGCGACGCTCATCTAAAGGGCCCAAACGAGCCGCCTCGTCGAGAGTCGACGCTGCTGACTCGGCAGATAGACGGGCGCGCCATGAGGCCGGAGGTCTGCTCGGTGACACCGTCGCGCGCGACTATGGACGCAAGCTGCGTCTGTTCAACCTGTTCGCCGAACCCGAGCTGCGTCACGCCGCCGCCAGCATTGGGCTCGCGCCGGGGATGCGCGTTCTCGATGCCGGTTGCGGTTGCGGACAGACGCTCGAGTATCTTGCCGGTGAAGTGGGCGATCCCGGGCTGGTGGTCGGCATCGATCTTGCGGCAGCGCATGCAGCCGCTGCCGGCATGGCTGCCGCGGCAAACGTCAATGTCCTGCAGGCCGATCTGCTGCACCCTCCGTTTTCGGTTGGCAGCTTTGATCTGATCTGGGCAGTCAACACGATCAATCATCTGCGTTCCCCCCTCGATGGATTGCAGCAACTCGCGCGTCTGCTGCGCCCCAACGGAAGAATTGTTCTCGGTCAAAGCTCGCTTTTACCGGACATGTACCTTGCCTGGGACTACCGTCTCGAGCGACTGGTCGATGAGGCAGTTCGCCGCTATTACCGAGACCGCTACGGACTCGAAGAGCGCGACACGACGGCCTCACGTGCGATTGTTGGCCTGCTGCGAAAGTCCCAATTCCGTGAAATCAAGGTGCGCACTATTCCCATCGAGCGCATAGCCCCACTGCGTGAGGCCGATGAGGCCTATCTCATGGAGGTCGTCTTTCGCGGCTTCTGGGGAGAGCGCCTGAAACCGTATCTGCCGGCGGAGGACTTCGCGCAGCTCCGTGAGCTTTGCAATCCTGAAGACGACAGATTTGCACTAAAGCGCCCAGATTTTCATTTTGTGCAGACCCTGACACTCGCGATTGGGGCTTGCTAGGGGAGGCTTGGGCTGCCCGTCGAATCTGTACCGTCTCCAGCCCGACTGGGTGCCAGCCATTCCATGTAACGCGTTCGAGGCGATGCCTGCTGCTCCTGTGGCCTCTCGGCGGCCGTAAAGCCTGCGGCAGCGTATAACGAAATGGCGACGCTATTATCCTCATTCACGTTCAGACTGACGCGACCGGCGCTCGCCCGGTGGAGCAGCTCAAGCAAGAACTTCCGGCCGTATCCGCGGCCGCGGTGCATGGTGCTCACTATGAATGTGGCCAAATGCTGGCGGTTGTGTGGCTTATCCAAAACCTGTCCGAATGCGATGACGGATCCTCCCATTACCATCACGTACGCGTTCTGCTCCGCGAACCTGATGGCACGATGCAGGGTTGAGAGATTGATTGGAAACGCCACCTGCGTGCCCGCCCAGCGCTCACACTCATCAGCCGTGCGAATCCACGAGGCGACAATCGGGAGATCCTGCAGCGTGGCGGAACGTATGACGTACATGGATTGGCGCAAGAGAGGCGTTGGGCGTGCTACGGGCAGGACGATCTGTATTTTAGACCAGGATTAATTGTAGTCTCGGACCCATTCGAGTCGCGGACGACAGCGTCCGGAAGGGCAAAATTGTCCGTCAGCGCTGGCGGGGCGGTGGCAGCAGCGATACCTCGAACCGCGCTGGGCATGAACCGAGGAGCAATTATCATGAAGGCAATCGTGGTAACGGACCAGGCTGCGGGAACGGCCGGGATGACGCTCGTGGATCGGCCCGCGCCGCAAGCGGCGATAAACGACGTCGTCGTTCAGGTTTATGCGTCGGGATTCGTCCCGACTGAACTGACATGGCCCGCGACCTGGACCGATCGTCTCAACCGTGGCCGGACACCATCGATCCCGGGGCACGAGCTGGCCGGAGTGGTCAGCGCCCTCGGATATGGCACGACGGGCCTGTCGGTGGGTCAGCGGGTATTCGGCCTCGCGGACTGGTATCGCGACGGGACGCTGGCGGAGTATGTGGCGATCGAGGCGCGGAACCTCGCGCTGCTGCCGGGCGACGTCGAATTCACAGTAGCTGCGAGCCTACCCATTTCGGGCCTGACCGCGTGGCAGGGGCTATTCGAGCACGGCCGCCTTCGGGCGGGGCAGAGCATCCTCGTGCACGGCGCGGGCGGCGCAGTCGGTTCGATGGTAATCCAACTCGCACGTGAGTTTGGTGCCTACGTCATCGGTTCCGGACGCACCGCCGACCGCCAGACGGTGCTCGACTTCGGCGCGCAGGAGTTCGTCGACCTCGAGAAGGACGCGATCGAACACGTCGGCAGCGTCGATCTGGTCTTCGATGCCATCGGCGGCGAGATCGGGAAACGGTCCGCACGCTTGATTCGGGCCGGAGGAACACTGGTGTCCATCGTCGGGCCGGCCGAGACGCGGCCCGCCGCGGGCCTGGCGATCGACTTTGTTGTCGAGTCCAATCGTGCCCAACTCCGTCAGATCGTGCAGCGAGTGCGGGATGGACGACTACGAACAAACGTCGGCAACGTGTCGCCCCTCGTCGATGCCGTCGCCGCCTTAAACCCGACCGAGCGCCGCAGGGGGAAGACAGTTATCCGCGTTCGTGCGTAATACCATCCGCCCCGTGGCCAATGCCGCTCTCGCCCGCTTCTACCGCCTGCTGCTCGCCGAGTGCGGCGAGCATGTTTTCAATCCCTGGACGCAGCGGGATGAGGCCTACGATGGTGCTCTCAATGGACCGGAAGCGCGGCTGGCGCGGTTGCGCGCGCACCTGGGGGTCGATGCACGGCGCATCCTGGTTGGGGAGGCGTCGGGATATCAGGGATGTCACATCAGCGGCATCCCGTTTACCAGCGAGCGCGTAATTCTCGCCGGCGAGGTGCCGCGAGTGCGCGCTCGGGCTGCACGGCTGTCGCTGCGGCACATTCCCTGGAGCGAGCCGTCGGCCACGACGATGTGGGGCACGCTGCACGCGCTGGGCATCGCCGAAACGACGGTGCTATGGAACGCCTTTGCGTGGCATCCGCACGAGCCGGAACGGTTGCAGTCCAATCGCACTCCGACACGCGTGGAGCGGGCGGAGGGGCTCGCGGCGCTCGCGGCGCTGCTGGAAGCGTTCCCACAATCTGAGGTATTCGCAGTCGGGCGGCATGCGGAGCTGGCGCTGCAGGAGCTGGGACGGGCCGCAACGTCGCTGCGTCATCCGTCGATGGGCGGGGCGCGACGTTTCCGTGAGGGGCTGCGCGTCGCGCTCGATGCAGCTTGAGGGACGAGGCGGACCGAGAGGTGCTTCAGACGCCGCGCGCCTGGGCGCGGCGTGCCTCGGGCAACGCCACGGAGAACTCGAGCACCTCGTGACCGCTTTCCCGCCCGAAATTCACCTGTACTGCGGCCGGATCGACGTTGACGTATTTGATGATGACCTCGAGCAGCTCCCGGCGCAGCAGCGGCAGGTAATCGGGGGTGCCGCTGCCGCGGGCGCTGCGCTCCTGCGCAACGATGATCCGCAGGCGCTCCTTGGCGACGCTGGCGGTCTTCGGCGGCTTGCGAAAGAGATCGAGCAGCCCCATGTCAGCGTCCCAACAAGCGTGCGAAGAAGCCTTTCTTGGGCTCCTCGACGAAGCGGAACGGTACGTTTTCTCCCAGCAGCCGCGCTACCGCATCCTCGTAGGCACGTGCTGCATCGCTGTTGTCGTTGAGAATCACAGGCACGCCGGCGTTGGACGCCTGCAGCACATCGGGTGACTCCGGCACCACTCCCACCACGTCGAGTCCGAGGATCTCCTTGACGTCCTGGACGCTCATCATCTCGCCGGTGGCGACGCGCCGCGGACTGTAGCGCGTCAGCAGCAGATGTTCCTTGACGCCGCCATTGCCCTGCTCGGCACGCTGCGTACGACTGGCGAGCAATCCCAGGATGCGATCGGAGTCGCGCACCGAGGATACCTCGGGGTTGACCACCACGACGGCCTGATCGGCGAAGTACATCGCCAGATGCGCGCCCTTCTCGATGCCGGCGGGCGAATCGCAGATGATGTAGTCGAACCCTTCGGCGGAGAGTTCGTCGAGGACACGCTTGACGCCGTCGGAGGTCAGGGCGTCCTTATCGCGGGTCTGCGAGGCCGCGAGCACGAAGAGTGTCTCGATGCGCCTGTCCTTGATGAGCGCTTGCTTGAGCTGGCAGTCGCCCTGGATGACGTTGACGAAGTCATACACGACCCGTCGCTCGCAACCCATGATGAGGTCCAGATTGCGCAGGCCAATGTCGAAATCGATGACGGCCACGCGCTTGCCACGCTGGGCGAGACCGACGGCGATGCTCGCCGAGGTGGTGGTTTTGCCCACCCCGCCCTTCCCCGAAGTTACCACGATGGTCTCGGCCAATGCTCGGATCTCCTTGTGCTGATGCGGATGCGCAGCACCCGCCACTTCGCCGGACGCTGGCACCGGCGTCTGCGTCGACACCCGTGACGTCGTCACTTCAACCGATGCGGGCAAGACGCAGATCCTCGCCGGCGAGCCACGCCTGCACCGGTTTGCCGGCCAGCTCAGATGGAATGGTCTCGAAGACGCGGAAGATGCCGGCGATCGAGATCAGCTCGGCGTAGAACTCCTGGCAGAAAATGCGCGCGGAGGTCTCCCCATGCGCCCCCGCCATGGCCCGACCGCGTAGCGAGCCGTAGACGTGCAGGCAGCCGTCGGCCATCACTTCGGCCCCGGCGCCCACGGCAGCGGTGACGATGAGATCGCGGTTACGTCCGTAGACGCGCTGTCCGGAGCGCACCGGCTGCTGATGGATCTGCGCGGCCACGAGGCCCTCCGGGGAAGCGTTGGCCTGCGCCGAGGGGGAGGCGGTGACGGGCGCAGGCGCGGCCGCTTCGGCCGGTTGCACGACCGGCACGGGGCGATTGGGCGCGCGGAAGCTCGACAGGATGGGCAGGTTCAGCGCCATGGACAGACCGCCGACGGCGTCCGGATCGCCGGCCAAGCCCACGGCCAGCATGCCGGCGCGGCGAAGGGCATCGACCACGGCCTGCACTTCGGGAACCGTCGCCGGCGTCTCGAGCGCGGCGAGCTCCAGGCATACGGCCGTGCGGCGAAAGAAATGCGGGGCGGCCGCGACGCGGCCGGTCAGATCGTCGAGCAGTTTGCCGGGATCGGTGGTGCGGATGCGCACATGCACCAGTCCCACCTGACCATAGCGGATGTCGACGGCGCTGGAATCTGTCTCGATCGTAGCGGCACCTACGAGCCCACGCGCCTTGGATGCGTCCGGCTGGCCGCCGCGACTGGGCCCGACATTCATGTCCAACAAAAAATCCCCATGCCCTGTCGGCCCAGGAGCCGCAGCTGGCTTCGAAGCAATAGGAAAGATGCGCAGTGTACCGGTAACTCGCGCCGACTCAACGTCCACGCGTGCTGACGCGGCACTTTCAAGGCGCCGGCAGGCGCCTGACGCCGGAAAGCGACGCTTCGGCGCGCGGCGCGGCATGCATCTCGGCGCTGTAGAGCGCGGAGGCATCAGAGGGAGCCGAAGGTTGGCAGGCTGGTGTCAGTTCGTTGACGGCGCCGCCGTGGGCTCGGGTCGCACGCGCTCGGCCCGCACGCGCACCGGGATCGATTTGGCGGCGGGCACCTTGCTGCGCTCCGCATGATGCCAGAGCGGGATCAGGACGTTGCATTCGGGGTAGTAGCCGGCGACGCAGCCGTCGGGGATGTTGTAGGCAACGATGCGCAGACCGGGCAGCTCGCGCTGCGCGTCCTCGCCCACGGCGCAGCTGACGATGACCTGTTGACCCTCGGCGAGACCGAGCCGCTCGATGTCGTTGCGGTTCATGAACAGCACCAGGCGCGTGCCCTCCACGCCGCGGAAGCGATCGTGGTAGTCGTAGACGGTGGTGTTGAATTGGCCGTTGCTGCGCAGAGTGATGAGCTGCAGGACGTCGCGCTGCTCGGCTGGGGTATCGATATCGGTTGAGAGCGAGGACGGCACGATGAAGTTGGCCTTGCCCGTCGACGTTTGCCATTGTCGCTGGCGCGCCGCGATGGGGCGATGGAAGCCGCCGGGCTGCCACATGCGCGCATTGAAGTCGTGGAAGATGTCTGGATAGGCGAGCGCGATGGCGTTACGAATCTTCGCGTAGTCGTTTGCCCAGTCATCCCAGGGCAGGCCCGGCCGGGGTGCCAGCGTCGCTTTGGCGAGCTCGGCCACGATGCGCACTTCCGAGCGCAGATCGGCAGCGGCGGGCGTGACGCGACCGCGCGAGCCGTGCATGCAGCCGGTGCTGTCCTCGACGGAGACGTCCTGCGGGCCACCGGGCTGCTCATCCAACTCGGTGCGGCCGAGACAGGGCAGAATATAGGACACCTCGCCATGCACGATGGCGCTGCGGTTGAGTTTAGTCAGCACCTGCACCGTCAGCGGGAGGCGTCGCCAGGCCGCCTCCATCCGCGCGCGATCGGGAATGGCGCGCACGAAATTGCCGCCGAGCATGAGAAAGGCCCGCACACGTCCCTGCAAAATGGCCTCGCAGGCCTCGACCGTGTTCATGCCCTTGTCCGGCGGCGTTTGCACGCCGAAGTGCTCGCGCAGTTTGTCCACCGGCACGAGCGCGGGCTTCTCGGTGATGCCGACGGTGCGCTGCCCCTGCACATTCGAGTGACCGCGTACCGGGCAGATGCCCGCGCCGGGCTTGCCGATACTGCCGCGCAATAGCGCGAGGTCGACCAGCGTCTGCACGGTCTGCACGCCCTTTTTGTGCTGCGTGAGGCCCATGCCGTAGATGAAGATCGTGGCCTGCGAGCGTGCGTAGACCGCGGCCGAGGCTTCGAGCGCATTGCGCGTGAGGCCCGAGCACTGCTCGATCTGTTCCCAGCCGATGCGATGCACGTGGGCTCGAAAGGCCTCGAAGCCGTGCGTGTGCTCGGCGATGAAGGCATGATCGAGCGCGGCGCCGGCGATGCCCGGGCCGGGCGCTGCGAGGCCTGCGGCCGCGGCGGGATGGGCAGGGGCAGCCAACCCATCATCGAGGGCGAACAGCGCCTTGGCGATTCCGAGCATCGCGGCGGTATCGCCGCCGGCGCGCACCTGGTGATACTGCGAGCTGATGCGCGTGGAGTCGCCCGAGAGCAGCTCGCCGGGGGACTGCGGGTTGGCAAAGCGCTCCAGCCCGCGCTCGCGCAGCGGATTGAAGGTGATGATCGGCACGCCGCGGCGCGCGGCGTCCTGCAGGTCGTGCAGCATGCGCGGCGAGGACGTCGCCACATTCTGGCCGAAGAAAAAGATGCAGTCGGTGTGCTTGAAATCATCGAGCGTCACCGTGCCCACCGGCACGCCGATGCTCTCGGGCAGCGCCACGGAGGTGCTCTCGTGACACATGTTGGAGCTGTCGGGCAGGTTGTTGTGACCGTAGGCGCGCGCGAACAGCGCGTACAGGAACGCAGCCTCGAGCGAGGCGCGTCCCGAGCTGTAGAAGACGGCGCTGCTGGGATCGAGCGCGCGCAGGGAAGCGCCGATGTTCTGGAAGGCATCCTGCCAGGAGATGGGCACGTACTTGTCCGATACGGAGTCGTAGCGCATGGGCTCGGTGAGCCGACCGGCGGCCTCGAGGTGATGGTCGTCCCAGCCGGCCAGCTCGCTCACGGCGTGCTCGGCGAAGAACTCACGCGTGACACGCTTGCTGGTGATCTCCCAGGTGGTGGCCTTGGCGCCGTTCTCGCAAAACTCGAACACGTGTGGATCGGCCGGCTTGGCCCAGGCGCAGCTCACGCAGGCGAAGCCGTCGGGCTTGTTCTGGCGCATCAGCACGCGCGAGCCGCTAAACGGCACGTGCTCGTGCAGCAGGCTGTGGCGCACGGAATTCACCGAGCCCCAGCCTCCGGAGGGCGCCTCGTAGGGCTCGAAGTGCAGCTGGTCGGGCGGCGGCGCGCCGTGCGCGTCTCGCGCAGCCCGCTCCTCCTGCGGCGTATCGCCATCACGCTGCGGCACCGCAGTGGATGGCTGCGGCACCGGGGAGGACGGCAGACCGGACGAGGGGGGTTGGGCAGACATGCAGGGAGCTTCGCGCGGCGGCCGGGGATGGTTAATCCCAGGGGCACGCGCATGCACGTAGGAGAACTGCCGGGTAGAGGGCTAGGATAGCGGCATGCAGAGAGCATCCGGCGCATCGCCCGATACCCAGATCGAGCAGGTCATCACGCCGCCACCGCACGATCTGGGCGAGGGCTTCGTCGTGCATCGCGCGCTACCCGTACCGCAGCGGCGCACGCTCGGTCCGTTCGTATTCTTCGACAGCATGGGACCGGCGAGCTTTGCACCGGGACGTGGTCTGGACGTGCGTCCGCATCCGCACATCGGCCTGGCGACGGTGACGTATTTGTTCGACGGCGAGGTGCTGCACCGGGACAGCCTCGGCAATGCGCAAGTGATCCGGCCCGGCGAGGTCAACTGGATGATCGCCGGTCGCGGAATCGTGCATTCCGAGCGCACCCCGCCGGCGCAGCGCGAGGCACGCTCGAATCTCGCCGGACTGCAGTTGTGGGTCGCACTGCCTCGCTCGGAGGAGCAGATGCCGCCGGCCTTCTCCCATCACGACAGCGCCGTGCTGCCGCTGCTGCAGCATGGCGGGGTTCGCCTGCAGCTCATCGCCGGCACGCTTGCCGGCGCGCGCTCGCCAGTGCCGGTGCTCTCTTCGATGTTCTACGCCGATGCGCAGCTCGCCCCGGGCGCGGTGCTCGAACTCGATGGCGAGCATGCCGAACGGGGAGTGTTTGTCAGTAACGGCGAGCTGCAGGTCGAGGGACGCACATTCGGCGCGGGTCCGCTGGTGGTGCTGCGCACGGGCACCACGGTGCATCTCACGGCGGGCGCGGCGGGGGCACGCGTCCTGCTGCTCGGCGGCGCCCCGCTCGACGGGCATCGGACGGTGTGGTGGAACTTCGTCTCGAGCTCGCGCGAGCGCCTGCAGCGCGCCGCGGAGGACTGGCGTGCGGGGCGCTTTGCGCCCGTGCCGCAGGAGAGCGAGTTCATTCCCCTGCCCGACACGCCGATTCCCTCGGCGCGACCGGAAGGCGCCGCGTCCCAGGCGTCGAGCGACCAACCGGTCGACTATCCCTGAAGTGCTGGCTGCTTGAGTCGCTGCTGATGCGCTGCCTGGCCTGAAGCATCGCAGGGTGCTGCGCCCCAGCTGGCGCCGTACCCGCTCTGGGCCTATTCTAAGCGTCCCGCGGCCTCCCCCGCCGCGTCCCATCCCGGACCTACCTCTGCCGATGACGCTGCTGCGCTGGCTCCTGCCCTGGGATTTCTCGGTCACGGTGCTGACCTGCTGTCTGGTGTTCGTGCTGTTGTATGCGCGCGGCGTGCACCTCTCCCGGCAGCGCGGCGCGGCAGTCCCGGCTCGCTGGCGGCGGGGCGTGTTCTACGTGGGCATGCTGCTGATCTACATCCCGCTGCAGACGCGCTACGACTATTACGCGCAGCACATGTTCTGGATGCATCGCATGCAGCACTTCCTGCTGCACGATTTCGCCTCCCTGCTGGTGGCGCTGGCGTTTCCCTGGCCGATGCTCGGGGCCGGACTGCCCGCGGCGTGGCGTCCGAGTTTGCAGCGCCTGTGGCAGTCGGCGCCCATGCGGGCGATCTACGCCGCGGTGACGCAGCCGCTGGTGGCCTTCACGCTGTTCGTCGGATTGATCTATCTGTGGCTGTGGCCGAGCGTGCACTTTCGCGCCATGCTGAGCTTGAACGAATACAAGTGCATGAACTGGAGCGTGGCCGTCGATGGACTGCTCTTCTGGTCGCTGATTCTGGATCCGCGCGCCAAGGCCGAAGGCGCAGCGATGCACCTGGGTCCGCGCATCTTCCTTGCATTGTTGACGATGGTGCCCGAGACGATCATTGGCGCGTATCTGTCGCTGCACAACGGTATCGTCTACACGGTCTACGCCATCTGCGGGCGGCTCTGGCCGGTCGATGCGGTGACCGATCAGCAGCTCGGCGGGCTGATCGTGTGGATTCCCGCGAGCATGATGTGCAGCTTCGCGGCGCTGATCGTGCTGCGTCGCTGGATGCATCACGACGAGCAGGTGCGCAGCCGGGGCAGAACGGTCACGGCGGCCCGCCCGGTCACGTTGCCGGCGGCGAGCGCGCCGTTGCCGCTGGCAGCGGCGCCGACCCTGGACCTGCCCGAGCTCGCGGGACAACCATGACTCGTCTGACCAGTATGAAAACGCGCACCCCTGCACGCCTGTTGGCGATGTTGCTGCTCGCCTGCGCGGGGGCCGGAGCGGCCGGTTGCAGCGGCGCGCACGCCCACACGAATGCCTATCATGCCGCGGACATCAGCGGCATCATGCCGGCGCTCTCGTTCCATCTGATCGGCCCGGGCGGGGCGCCCATCACCGAGCGGTTCGTGCACGGCAAGACGACCATTCTTTACTTCGGCTACACCAACTGTCCGGATGAGTGTCCCACGACGCTGGCGCGACTGTCGGCGGCGCTGCACGCACTCGGGCCCGCGGCCAACCAAGTGCGCGTGCTGTTCGTTTCCGTCGATCCGAAGCGCGATACGCCTGCAGCGCTCGCGCGCTACGCGCATTACTTTGCGCCACAGGTCGTGGGCGCCAGCGGCACGGATGCCGAACTCACGGCGCTGACCAAGCGCTATCGCGTCGCCTACCGTCGCGACCCGCCCGATGCGCACGGCAACTACAATGTCTATCATAGTAGCGCGGTGTTCGTGTTCGACGCGGAGGGACGCGCGCGGCTGCTGGTGTCCGATACCGAGACGCCGGCACAGATCGCGCAGGATCTCTCCGCCCTGTCGGCAGGCTGAAGGTCTCGCCAGCCCCGCTCCTGCCGCGCGTGTCGACTGTAGAGGGGTGCCGGACATGAGGTGCTCGAGCAGGCCATGAGCGGGACGCGCGCAGCACCGACGGCTGGCTTGGACGATGCGTTGCGGCGCGACTTTCTGTCACGACTGGTGGCGCTCGCGATCGGTGCCGCCGGGACGGGACTGCATCCCGCACGCGTGCTGGCGCAATCCTTGCCAAACACGGCCGCGCACGCGGTGGATGCACGCACGCAGCTGGTCCTGCTCGGCACGCACGGCGGCCCTGGCGTCGATCCCGCGCAGGCACAGACGGCCAGTGCGGTGCTGGTGGCGGGCCGCCCATACCTGATCGACTGCGGTTACGGCGCCCTGCGTCAGATGGTCGCCGCACACGTGCCCTACCTCGCACTCGGTACCTGCCTGCTCACGCATCTGCACGACGATCACACCGCCGATCTGGCGGCACTGCTGTCGCTGCAGTGGACCAACGGCAAGAGCACCGCGACCGACGTGTACGGACCTTACGGAACCGCAGCACTCATCGAAGCAGCGCTGGCGTACCTGCGCACCAACGCGCAGATCCGCACGATCGACGAAGGCCGCAACATCGACCCGGCGAGGCTGTTTCACGGACACGACGTCGCGGCCACCGATGCACCGGTGCGCATGTTCGCCGACGACCGCGTGACGGTGCAGGCTGTGCAGAACACACACTATCCAGCGCACTCGATCGCCAGGATGCCCTATCGCAGCCTCGCGCTGCGGCTGGACAGCGCGCAGCGCTCGATCGTGTTTGCGGGCGATACGGCCTACTCCGCCAATGTCGTGCGCCTGGCACGGGGCGCAGACCTGTTCGTCTGCGAGATAGCGGACGCCGGGGTACTGGCGCAGATGTGCGAGCGTGCCCGTGCGGCTGCCGCGGCGGGTCATCCTGACAATATCTTCCGGCACGTGGCCGAGACGCATTCCTCTCCCGGCGATGTCGCGCGCATGGCCTCGGAAGCTGGCGTGAAGAGCGTGGTGCTGAACCATCAGCTGCCAGGCCCGGCAACGCCGCTGGCTTACCCGGTGACCGCGTTCATCGATGCGGTCCGCCAAGGCTACGCCGGAGAGGTCATCGTGGGGCAGGATCTGATGGTGCTGTAGAGGCCACCGCCAGCGTCGCGGTCAGGATCAAGCCCCACGCCAGACGATCATGCAAATGTGCAGTTAGCATCCGACTCAGACAGCGCGATGTAGCATGGCCATCAAGAAGCTCGGCGTCTGGTGCAATCTCGACCGATTTACGGCCGCGCAGGCGCAAGCGTTTGCGCAGCGGCTGGAGAGGTGGGGCTACGGTGCGCTCTGGGCGCCGGAGGGCCTGGGTCGCGAAGTGTTCTCGGCGGCCGCATGGCTGCTGGCCGGCACGACGCGGCTGACGATCGCCAGCGGCATCGCCAATATCTACGCACGCGATCCGGTCTCGGCAGCGGCAGCGCAGAAGGGCCTCAACGAGCAATCCGACAGGCGCTTCCTGCTGGGGCTGGGCGTGTCCCATATCCCGCTGGTGCAGGACGTGCGACGCCACGTCTACGGCAGGCCGGTCGAAACCATGCGGGCGTATCTGACGGCGATGCAGGCGGCGCCGTACCGCGCGGTGGCGGTACCCGGCGCTGCGCCACGCACGCTGCTCGCAGCCCTGGGGCCGAAAATGCTGGCGCTGGCCGGCGAGCTGGCTGACGGCGCACATCCCTACAACGTGCCGCCCGAGCACACGGCACAGGCCCGATCGATCCTGGGCCGGGGGAAGCTGCTGTGCGTCGAGCAGGCCGTGCTGCTCGAGACCGACGCGCGTGAGGCGCGCGCTCGAGCGAGACAATTTCTATCTTTCTATCTGTCCCTTCCCAACTACACGAACAATTGGAAGCGACTGGGCTTCTCCGATTCGGATCTGACGGGCGACGGATCCGACCGGCTCGTCGATGCCACGGTGGCCTGGGGCGATGAGCGCGCCATTCGCGCACGTCTGGAGGCACACTGGCAGGCTGGGGCCGACCACGTCTGCGTGCAGGCGCTGGGCACGGGCGCTCTGCCCGACGAGCGGCTGCTCGAGCTGTTGGCGCCCCGGGACTAAGACATGACGTTGAGAGCCGCCACCGACCTGTTGTGCGCACTGGTGGCGATCAAGTCGCGTGAGCACTGCAAGTCGCGCCTGGCGGGCGTGCTGGCGCAAGCGGAGCGCCGGGAGCTGGTGCGCTCGATGCTGAGCAACGTGCTCGATGCAGCTCACCAGGCGCGTTGTGTGCACAAGGTAGTGGTCATCAGCCCCGAGCGGGGCGATGTGCCGCAGGATACGGCGGTGCTGGCCGATGCGGGTGAGTCGCTGAATGCGGCGCTGACGCAGGCGCGTGCGCAGTTGCACGCCATGGGCAATGCCGCGGCGATCATCCTGCCGGCGGATCTGCCGCGCCTGAGCGCAGCCGACATCGAGGCATTCGTGCAGGCGGGCCGTCAGAGCGGCTTTGCGATCGCGCCGGATCGGGCGCACCGCGGCACCAACGCGCTGTTCCTGCGCACCGACACGCCCTTCACGTTTCGCTTCGGCCCCGATAGTCTGCGGCTACATCTGCGCGAGGCGGCAGAGCGCGGCCTCACAGCATGCGTGGTCGAGCTGCCGGGCCTGGCATTCGACGTCGATGAGCCGGCGGACCTGGCGGCGCTCGAGCTGCAAGCGCCGGCGGGGCGGCGGGAAGATAATTTGCGCGAGGAGGCTGCATGGCAGACACGGACAAGGCTCTGAGCGCACTGCTGCAAGCCGCACGAACGGGGCGACGCATCGCGGCGGACGAAGCGCTCGCGTTGCTGCCCGGGGCAACCCCCGCGGCGCTCATGCCGAGCGCCGAAGCCCTCACGCTCGAGGGCTTCGGAGCTGCGATCAGCTACTCGCGCAAGGTATTCATCCCGCTCACGATGCTGTGTCGGGATGTGTGTCACTACTGCACCTTTGCCAAGGCGCCGCGACGGCTGAAGAGCGCCTATCTGTCGGCGGATGAGGTGCTGGGGATCGCGCGGGCTGGAGCGGCGCTGGATTGCAAGGAGGCGCTGTTCACGCTGGGGGACAAGCCCGAGGCGCGCTACGCCAGCGCGCGCACGGCGCTGACCGAGCTCGGCGCGGCCAGCACGCTCGATTATCTGCAGCGCATGGCGCAGCTGGTGCTCGAGCAGACGGGGCTACTGCCGCATCTGAATCCCGGCGTGATGAGCGCCGAGGACATGCGGCGCTTGCGTCCGGTCAGCGCTTCGATGGGGCTGATGCTCGAGAGCGCGGCGACTCGACTGTGCGAGCGCGGCGCCGCGCACTTCGGCTCGCCGGACAAGCAGCCGGCGGCGCGTCTGGCGACGCTGCGCGCGGCCGGCGAGCTTGCGATCCCGATGACCACCGGCCTGCTGATCGGCATCGGCGAGACGCGCGCCGAGCGGCTCGAGTCACTGCTCGCGTTGCGCGAGCTGCACGAGGCGCATGGACATCTGCAGGAAATCATCATCCAGAACTTCCGGCCCAAGCCGGGCACCAAGATGGCGCGTGCGAGCGAGGCGCCGCTCGCCGAGCAGCTCTGGAGCATCGCCGTGGCCCGGCTGCTGTTCGGCGCGACGATGTCGATCCAGGCCCCGCCGAATCTGCAACCCGAGGGGCTCGCGAGCCTGGTGCGCGCCGGCATCAACGATTGGGGTGGGGTGTCCCCCCTGACGCCCGATCACGTCAATCCCGAGGCTCCCTGGCCGCATCTGGAGGCGCTCGCCCAGGCCAGTCGTGCGGCCGGTCGCGAGCTCACCGAGCGCCTGGCCCTGGTGCCGCGCTACGCAGCGCAGGCACAGCGCTGGACGCACGCGGACATCACGACGCGCGTGCGACGCCTCTGCGACAGTCGCGGCTTTGCGCGACCCGACCGTTGGTTCGCCGGTGCAGGCTGTGAGCTGCCGGCCCTGGCCGAGCACTGGGCGAGCACTGCGAGCGCACGGCGCAGCGCGCGGCGCGCGGGCGGCGTGGGCGGCGTGGGCGCGTCGATCAGCGCCATTCTGGCCACGGCGCGTGCCGGCGATGCGCTCACGGAAGAGGACATCGTGCAGCTGTTTGGCGTGCAGGGCGCCGAGCTCGAGGCGGTGATCGATGCGGCCGACGCCCTGCGCCGGCAGATGGTGGGCGATACGGTCACCTACGTCGTGAACCGCAATATCAACTACACCAATATCTGCCTGTATCACTGCGGCTTCTGCGCGTTCTCCAAGGGACGCGGCGCGAAGGATCTGCGCGGGCCGGCCTACAACCTGGATCTTGCCGAGATCGCGCGCCGCACGAGCGAGGCCGCCGCCGCCGGCGCAACCGAGGTCTGCCTGCAGGG
The DNA here is from genome assembly GCA_035553315.1 of Steroidobacteraceae bacterium. Classification (GTDB taxonomy): domain Bacteria; phylum Pseudomonadota; class Gammaproteobacteria; order Steroidobacterales; family Steroidobacteraceae; genus FEN-1191. The sequence goes on along the minus strand of DATNDE010000042.1, from coordinate 30,089 downwards.
CGGCATTCATCCGAGCTTCACGGGCGAGACCTATCTGTCCATCGTGCGCGCGGTACGCGAGGCCGTGCCGTGGATGCACGTGCACGCTTTCTCGCCCCTGGAGATCCGGCACGGCGCGGGTACGCTCGGGCTGCCGCTCGCCGACTATCTCTCGCTGCTGCGCGAGGCAGGCCTCTCGACACTGCCGGGCACGGCTGCCGAGATTCTCGATGACGAGATCCGCGCCATCATCTGCCCGGACAAGCTCTCGACGCAGCAATGGCTCGAGGTCATCGGCACGGCACACACGGTCGGACTGCGCACGACCGCCACGATCATGTTCGGCCACGTGGAAACCCCGCTGCATTGGGCCCGCCATCTGCTGCACATCCGCTCCCTGCAGGCGCGCACCGGCGGCATCACGGAATTCGTGCCGCTGGGCTTCGTGCACATGGAGGCGCCGCTGTGGCGACGCGGTGCGACGCGCTCGGGCCCGACGTTTCGCGAAGCGGTGCTGATGCACGCCATCGCCCGGCTCGCGCTGCATCCCCTGATCCCAAACATCCAGACCTCGTGGGTCAAGATGGGGGCGCGCGGCGCCGCGGTGTGTCTGGCGGCCGGCGCGAACGACCTGGGCGGCACGCTCATGAATGAGTCGATCACGCGCGCCGCCGGCGGCGTGCATGGGCAGGAGATGAATGCGGCGCGATTGGAGCAGCTGGCGGCAACCCTCGGCCGACCGGCGCGTCAGCGCACGACGCTGTATGGACAGCCGACCGCGGCGGCCATCCGGCTAGCGGCCGCGGCAACCGGGCCTGCGGTGTCCATCGCACCGGCCGTCGCGGCGGGGCCCACGCCCCCGGTAGCGCCCACGCCTGCCATGATGACGATGACGAACTAGCGTGGTGCGACTGGGGTACAAGGCCTCCGCGGAGCAGTTCGGGCCGAACGAGCTGCTGCAATTTGCGGTGCTCGCCGAGCAGGCCGGGTTTGATTCGGTGTTCATCAGTGACCACTTTCAGCCCTGGCGTCACACGGGCGGGCATGCGCCCTACTCGATTGCCTGGCTCGGCGCGCTCGGCGCGCGTACCACGCGCATCCTGATGGGCACGAGCGTGCTGACGCCGACCTTTCGCTATCACCCCGCTGTGATTGCGCAGGCGTTTGCGACGCTCGGGGTGATGTTCCCGGGCCGCGTCATTCTCGGTGTGGGCACCGGCGAGTCGCTGAACGAGATTCCCGCGGTGGGCATGCAGTGGCCCGCACCGGCCGAGCGCACGGCGCGCTTGAAGGAGGCGCTGGGGCTGATTCGCGAGCTCTGGAGCGGCGAGCGCGTGAGCTGGCGTGGACAGTACTATCGCACCGAAAAGGCGACCATCTACGACCGACCCACGACGCCGCTGCCCATCTACGTCGCGGGGGCCGGACCGGTGATGGCGAAGTATGCCGGGCAGAGCGCGCAGGGCTTCATCTGCACGAGCGGCAAGGGCATCGAGCTGTATCGAGACACCTTGTTGCCGAATCTCGCCGCGGGCGTGGCCGCCGCGGGGCGCCGTGCGGACGAGGTGGACAGGATGATCGAGATGAAGGTGTCCTTCGATCCCGAGCACGAGCGGGCGATGCAGGACACGCGGCACTGGGCGGCACTGGCGCTGTCCGCCGATGAAAAGGTTGCGACCGAGGACCCCATCGAGATGGAGCGGCTCGCAGAGCGGCTGCCCGCCGAACGCACGGCGAGTCGCTGGATCGTCTCGAGCGATGCGGATGAGCACGTCGAGCGCATTCGCTCCTATGTGGACCTGGGCTTCCGCCACCTCGTCTTCCATGCGCCGGGCCCCGATCAGCCGCGCTTTCTGAGGCTGTACGCCGAGCAGGTGCTGCCACGGCTGCGCGCCGCCTTCGGTGCAGTCTGAGTGAGATGACGGCGCAGCCGGCGCAGGGCGCGCACGCCGCAGCGGCGGCGCCGGAGCTGCGCCTGATCGCGCTGCCCGACTTCCCCATGGTGCAGGCGGGCGATGATCTGGCGGCGCTGACGATCGCCGCGCTGTCGCGCGCGGGCCTCGCCCTGCGCAGCGACGACGTGCTGGTGTACGCGCAGAAGGTCGTTTCGAAGTCCGAGGCCAGGCAGGTGGCCCTCGCCTCGGTGAGTCCCAGTGCAGGGGCGCTGGAGCTCGCGCGCGTCGTGCAGAAGGATGCGCGGCTGGTAGAGCTGGTGCTGCGCGAGGCGCGGCGCGTGGTGCGCGCGGCGAAGGACGTGCTCATCGTCGAGGATCGGCGCGGCCTCATCATGGCGAACGCGGGCATCGATCAGTCGAATGTCGCGGACGGCGAGCAGGCGCTGCTGCTGCCGGAGGATCCGGATGCCAGCGCGGCGCGGCTCGCCAGCCGACTGGGCGAGCTCGCAACCACCGCGGCACCGGCGGTCATCATCAGCGACAGCTTCGGACGGCCCTGGCGGCTGGGCACGGTTGGCGTTGCGATTGGCTGCGCGGGCCTCGCGCCGCTGCTGGACCTGCGTGGCCAGCCGGACCTGCTCGGCCGAACGCTGCGCGTGACGGTGGTGGGGCACGCCGATGAGCTCGCCGCGGCGGCCTCGCTGGTCATGGGACAGGCCGATGAGGGCCGGCCCGTGGTGCTGGTGCGCGGGTTGGGCGCCCTGCAGGGTGTGGCGGCGCGCGCAGCCTCGGGCAGCGAGCGGCACCGACCCGCGACGGCGTTGATCCGTCCGGCGGGCGAGGACCTGTTTCGATGAGCGGCGGTGCTTCGGGCGCGGTCGTGGCGCTGTGCGGTGGGGTGGGCGGTGCCAAGCTCGCGCACGGCCTGGCGATGGCGCTCGAGCCCGGGCAGCTCTCGATCGTGGTCAATACCGGGGACGATTTCCGTCACCTGGGACTGTACGTCGCGCCGGACCTGGATTCGGTGATGTATGCGCTCGCGGGCCTTTCCGATCCGGTGCGCGGGTGGGGACGGCGCGAGGAGACCTGGACGTTCATGGCGGCGCTGCGCTCACTCGGGGCGGAGGATTGGTTTCAGCTCGGCGATGCCGATCTGGCCGTGCACGTGGAGCGCACCTGGCGGCTTACCGCGGGCGCGACGCTGAGCGAGGTCACCGCGCACTTGTGCACACGCCTGGGCATCGGCGCGCGCGTGCTGCCGATGAGCGACGATCCGGTGCGCACGCGCGTGCACACGGATGCAGGCTGGCTCGACTTCCAGGAGTATTTCGTGCGGCGTCAGTGCCGGCCGGTGGTGCGTGAATTTTGCTTCGAGGGTGCGCAGCGCGCGTGCGCGCAGCCAGCGGTGCTCGAGGCGCTGTCCGATGAGAGGCTGCGCGCCGTCATCCTCTGCCCGTCCAATCCGTTCGTGAGCATCGAGCCCATCCTGGCGGTCCGCGGCATGCGCGAGGCGCTGCAGCGCTCGACGGCGCCCATCATCGCCGTGACTCCCATCATCGGCGGTCGGGCGGTGAAGGGACCGGCCGCGAAGATGCTCACGGAGCTGGGACTGCCGGCGAGCGGCATCGCCGTGGCGCGGCGCTACGCCGGGCTGGCCGATGGGTTCGTGCTCGATGAGGCCGACCCGTTGCCCGACGCGCCGCCTCACTCCGTGCCTGACCGGCCGCGCGACACTGTGGCGCAGATGCGCTTTGCTCGCATGGCGACGCTGATGCTCACCTGCGAGGATCGGCTGCGCCTGGCACGCGAGGTGCTGCGCATGGCGGATGGCCTACCGCGCGGCGCGCGCCGGGCGTAGTGTATGCAGCCGCCCCGGGCGTCGCTTCCCAAAAAAACCTTGGAGAGGACCATGGCAGAAACCACCGCACCGAAGGAGCTTCCGGCCTGGATCCAGGACCATGTCAGGCGCTATCTCGCCAGCGACGGCGAGGATGGCTATCTCTGGGACTCGACCATGGGTGGCGGCAAGGGCATGGTGCCGACGCTGCTGCTCACCACGACGGGCCGCAAGTCCGGCCGCTCACTCACGCTGCCGTTGATCTTCGGGCGCTCGGGACAGGATTACGTGGTCATCGCCTCAAAGGCCGGCGCACCCAACCATCCCGCCTGGTATCTGAATCTCGAGGCCAATCCGCAGGTGCAGCTGCAGGTGAAGGGCGATCGCTTCAAGGCGAGAGCGCGCACGGCGAGTGGCGCGGAGCGCGCCAAGCTCTGGAAGAGCATGGTGGAGATCTACGGTCCCTACGAGGATTATCAAAAGAAGACCGAGCGCGAGATTCCCGTGGTGGTGCTGACGCGGCAGAGCTGAGCGCGGGCGCGAGGGCTGAGCGCCGCTGCGACGAGCCGGCGCTTCAGGCGCGGTGGCAGATGTGGCGCACCCGGCGCTCGGCGTCGAGTGCCACGACGAGGTCGGCACGCTCGGGCATCTCACTGAGGATGAAGCGCGTCAGACGCTCGTAATGCATGATGAAGCGCGCCAGCTGCGCATCCGTCATGGTGCGCGGCGCAGCGTGCGAATCCTGGGCTCCTGTGGCCGCGGCGGCTGCGGCGGCTGCGGCCAGGGCGTGCTCCTGCTGACGCCGCCAGCGAAAAACGACGTCGAAATCCGGCGCGGCGAGCAGCACGAGCCGATCCAGCAAACCAAACAGTGCCTGATAGGAACCGCCGAGCTGGGCGTTGACGTAGCGACGCCAGCGTCCATCGGGATCCTCGTTGCGCTCGAGCGCGTTTACGGGAGCGGCGAGCTGCTCCTCGGGCTGGGGACGGGCCCCTACGCACCAACCTTCGAGCAGCACGACATCGGCGCGGCCGGCAAATTCGGGCCACGCGCTCAGGGGCAGGCGATCGTCGGCGAGCTTGTCGAAGCGCGGCAGCGGTGTGCGGGCATCGGGATTGCAGTGCGTGAGCCGGTTGATCAGTGCAAGGCCGAGTACGATTTCGTGCGTGCCCGGCACGCCGCGCGTGCCGAGCAGCGGATGCACGGCGTGCGCGAGGCGTGCGCGCTCGCGCGCCGGCAGGTAGAGATCGTCGATCGACAGCACCGCGACATTCGCGCCCTGCTCTTGCGTGAGAACCGTCTGCAGGCCCGCCGCGAGCGTGGTCTTGCCCGAGCCCTGCGAACCGCAGATGCCGATGACGACCGGATGGCCTTCACGGCGACGTCGCAGCGCTGCAATGTCGTCGAGCAGCGCATGCAGCAGCTCGCTCATGCCCTACATTAGCAGAGCGGGTGGGCAATGCTAAGATAGTGCGTCCCAAACGCGTACCATTCCTATAAACGCACACGCCGCCGGACGACTGGGGGAGATCATGGGGATCACGAGAATTACGGTCATCATCACCACGATCCTGGGCGCATTCACTGCGCTCGGTTCGGCATCCGCTGCACAAAAGGCTTCGACAGCGCAGTGGGTGGGCAGCTGGGAATACGTCGCCGCGCCGCTGCCCCCGGGGGAAACCCCGCCCGTGGCGCCGCTGGGCGCAGCCCCCGCGCTGACGCCGCTGGACGCCCCGGGTGCGGTTGCGGGCCCTGCGCGGGCAGTGGGCTTCCCGCCGCCGCGTATCGACAACCCGGGCAACGTGCCGCTGGACACCTCGGCGGCGGACCTGAGCAACGTCACGCTGCGCGAGGTGATCCGCACGTCAGTGGGAGGCGAGCGCCTGCGGCTGCGTTTTTCCAATGAGGACGGCGCCGAGGCGCTGGTGCTGGGGTCGGTGCACGTAGCCGAGGCGGCAGCCGACGGCTCGATCGTGCCGGGAACCGACCACGTGGTGCAATTCGACGGTCACGCGGGCGTGATTCTGCCCGCGAGCTCCCCGGTCCTCAGCGACGCAGTTGATCTGACGACGCGGCCGCTCGAGAAGCTGTATGTATCGGTCTACCTGCCACGCACGCTGGCACTGCGCGCGCAGCGCAGCCTCTTCGAGTACATCGCCGGGCAGCCGGGCGACTTCAGCGGCGCCGATTCACTGCCGCAGGTGCACCTGAAGCGCGTGCCGAGCCTGTTGACGCTGCTGGAGGTGCAGACCAGCCGCCCGACGGAAGTCGTCGTGGCACTGGGTGATTCGATCACCGAGGGCGCGACCTCCACGGCCAATGCGTTTCGCAGCTGGCCGGATCGACTGGCCGAGCGGCTTGCGTCGCAGGACTGGGCGGTCGCCAATGCCGGTATCAGCGGCAATCGGCTGCTGCGCTATGGGGCGGGTCCCAGCGCGCTGGCGCGCCTGGATCGCGATGTGTTGAGCGTTCCGGGAGTGCGCACCGTCGTTCTGATGGAGGGCATCAACGATATCGGCCGCAGCTTTGCGCCGGTGGGCGCCTCCGACCCTGTCACGGTGCAGGCGCTGGAGGCTGCAGATCTGCAGATCATCAGCCGGGCGCACGAGCATGGCATCCGTGTCATCGGTGCGACGTTGACCCCCTACCAGGGCGCCGCCTACGCCTCACCCGCGGGCGAGTCCGCGCGCGAGGCCCTCAACAGTTGGATCCGCAGCAGCGGCGCCTTTGACGGAGTCATCGACTTCGCCCCCGTCGTGGCCGCGCCCGACAATCCGCTGACGTTCGCGCCCGGTTATAACGATCGGGATCATCTGCATCCCAACGATGCCGGCTACAAGGCCCTGGCCGACGCCATCGACCTGAGCGTGATCACGGGAAGCCGCCCGTCCAAAGCCAGTCGACGCCGATAGCGCAGTCGCATCGCCTGGACGAGGATGCCCCACTGGGATACCCGACGGGATGCCCACGGGGCGCGCTCGCCTGCAGGAGAGAAACGTCATGAGCGAGGACAGGCACATCGAGGATATCGCGCAACTCGCCGCAGCCGATCGGCACTACGTGCTGCATCCCTTCACTCAGCTGAAGGATTTTGCCAACGGCCGCTCCGCCCAGACCATCGTCGAGACCGCCAAGGGCTGCCGCATTCGAGACGCGAACGGCCGCGAGTACCTCGATGCCTTCGCGGGCCTGTACTGCGTGAACATCGGCTATGGGCGCACCGAGGTCGCCGAAGCGATCGCGCGGCAGGCCCATAAGCTCGCCTACTATCACAGCTACGCCGGCCACACGACCGAGGAGCAGGCACGGCTCGCCGAGCGCGTGGTGAAGATGGCGCCGGGCCGCATGAGCCGCGTGTTCTTCGGGCTGTCGGGCTCGGATGCCAACGAGACCAACGCCAAGCTCGTCTGGTACTACAACAATCTGCGCGGCCGGCCGCAGAAGAAGAAGATCATCTCACGCGAGCGCGGCTATCACGGCTGCACGGTCGTGTCCGGCTCGATGACCGGCATGCAGTTCTATCAGGCACATATGAACCTGCCGGTGGGCGGCATCCTGCACGCGGGGGTGCCACATCATTACTGGGGTGCCGAGGCCGGCGAGAGCGAGCTGCAGTTCTCACAGCGACGCGCGCGGGAACTGGAGGAGATGATTCAGCGCGAGGGCCCCGAGACGGTCGGAGCCTTCATCGCAGAACCGGTGTTGGGAACCGGGGGGATCATTCCGCCGCCCGAGGGCTACTGGGCGGCGATTCAGCTGGTGCTGCGCAGGCACGATGTGCTGCTGATCGCCGATGAGGTCATTTGCGGGTTCGGCCGCACCGGAGCGCTGTTCGGCTCTCATCTATATGGAATTGAGCCGGACATCATCACGATTGCCAAGGGACTGACGTCGGCCTATGCGCCGCTGTCGGGCTCAATCATCAGCGAGCGCGTATTTCAGGTGATGGAGGACGCGGCGGATCGGGTGGGCGCTTTCTCGCACGGTTATACCTATACCGGCCATCCGCTCGGCGTGGCTGCGGCCAATGCCGCGCTCGATATCGTCGAGCGCGAGAATCTGCCGCAGAAGGCGCGCGATACGGGAGCCTATCTGCTGCAGCGCCTGCGCGAGCGGTTTGCGGGCTTGCCGATCGTCGGCGAGGTGCGGGGTGTCGGGATGCTGGCGGCCGTCGAGTTCGTGGCCGAGCCGGCCACGAAGACGCGTTTTGATGCGGCACTGAAAGTCGGGGCGCGGATTGCGCAGGCGGCCCGCGAGCTCGGGCTGATCGTGCGCCCGATGCCGCAGGGCGACATCCTGGGATTCGCACCGCCGCTCGTCATGACACGCGCAGAAGTCGACGAGGCCGTCGAGATCGCCGAGCGCGCCACGCGGCAGGTCATGGCGGAGCTCTCGACCAAAAAATCCTAGCCGCTACTTTGGGTCGAATCCCCCCGCGCGTCGCCGTCAGGAGTGCGTGCACCCGTGCCGGTCGTGGTCGAATAGATCGAACAGACGTGCGGCGCCCGCCCCGCTCAGGGTCGAGATGCGGTGGGGCTGTCCCTTCTCCACGCTGTACGTCAAGGCGAAGCCATGCTGACGGAACACCTGCTCTTCCTGCCCCATCGGCGTGCCAAACCCCAGCTCATCGTTTTCGCCCACGAACATGTGCAGGCACATGGCGGAGATGGCATCGAGGCGCGCCGGCGTCGGATCAGGTAGATAGCCCGGAAACGCGGTAATCGAGCGAAAATACCGCGGATATAGAGAGGCAATATAGAAGGCACTGATCCCGCCGTTGGATGCGCCGGCGGCCAGCAGCTTGCCGCCCTCCACCTTGTAGTTGGATAGGATCTGGTGCAGGAAAGTGGGAAAGATGCGCTCACCGCCCTCGAAGAACAATTCCCCATTGGGCGCAGCCGGCATCACCACGATGTAGCCGCGCTTCTCGGCCTGATCCTGGAATGTGCCTTTGACCATGCGCTCGACGACGTTCATCGTCTGTGGACCGCCACCGAAGGCGAGAATCGTCGGATAGCTGCGCTGCGGATCGTAGTGGTCGGGCAGTACGACTTCATAATCGACGGTCACGGCGCCGACGCGGGTCGTCTGACGCAACACGCTGGCCTGTGCGGTCCCTATCAGCAGGCTTGTCGCCGCAATGCTCGCCGCCAAGGCCAGGGTTACTGTGATGCTGCCGCGCATGTGCGTTACCCGATGAAGCGTCTGCACTGTTACAAGGACATTTATTCTAATTCTTGGCCGACCGGACTGATTCTAAGCCGGCAGGTAGCCGAGTACCAGCCGCAGGACCTCAGTATCAACGATCTGCTTGCAGCGCTGGGGCCGAGTGCCAGGCGTACCCGGTGACTTCGGGCACGGGAGTGCCGGCAGTGAGGGGCGGACGTCGGCTGGTCCAGTGGCTGGCCCGCTCGTAGGCCGCGGCCAGCGCCAGCACCTTGGCCTCAGAAAAACGTGGGCCAACGATTTGAAGTCCAATTGGCAGACCGCCTTGGCTTAAACCGCAGGGCACTGAGATGGCAGGGATACCGAACGCATCGAAGGGCGAGAGGTTCGCGGTGCCAGTCCCCGCCAACCCCGTCAGCCCTGGGGTGGGATGCATGGACCGATGGATCATTTCGTTTAGAAGCGGGGGCAACCCGCGCTCGGTCGGCAATACCAGCAGGTCAACATCGGTGAATAGCGTCTCGTCAATGGTCCGGCGTAGCCTTTCCAATGCGCGCCGGGTACGGATGTAGTCGGCGGCCCGAATCCCCGCTTCGGCTTCGAGCCGGGCTCGAATGACGGGTGAATAGCCATCCGGGTTGGTCTTCAGGAATGTTTCGTGGATGGCGTAGGTCTCCGCGCCAAGAGCGCCACCAGCGGAAAATTCCTTTGTCGAAGGCAATTGCGTCGGCTTGGCCCCTTTCGTCATTGTTTTGAGCAGGGCGATCGCACGATTGATTGCCTCGGCAACCTCGGGATCGAGATTGTCGAAATAGCCATCCGGCAGGCCCAGCCTAAATTCGGAGACCGGATGCGTGACAGCCGCGGCGTAGTTGGGTGCTGGTTGTTCCACGCTGACGGGATCGAGCCTGTCATAGCCGGCCAGGTGGTCGAGCATAATTGCAGCGTCTTCTACGGTTCTCGTCAAAGGGCCGCAATGTTCGAGCGAGTCGACCAGGGCCGTGATGCCGCGCATCGAGACCAGTCCGAAAGTAGGTTTCAGCCCAACAAGACCGCAAAGCGATGCAGGTTGGCGGATCGAGGCGGCGGTGTCGGTGCCTAGTGCGCTGAAGCATAGGCTCGCGGCCACGGCAGCTGCCGATCCCGAGGATGAGCCCCCCGTGCCTCGATCCAATGACCATGGATTTCGAACCGGCCCATAGTAGGAGATGTCGCCGGCGCCCCAGGCCATCTCATGAAGATTGGTTTTTCCAACCAGGACGGCCCCAGCAGCCCTCAACCGCTCGACCACGGCAGCGTCGCGCATAGGGATCCTATCCTTGAACTGCGCAGTGGCGAGGGTTGTCCGAATACCTGCGGTATCCATGCTGTCTTTCACCGCCACCGGAATGCCGTGAAGGGGGCCGCGCACCTTGCCGGCGCGTTGTTCCGCGTCCAACGCTCGAGCTTGAGCCCTGGCCAAATCTGCGGTCACGGTAATGAACGCATTGAGTTTGCGGTCATAAAGGTCAATTCTGGCGAGGCAAGCTTCCGTAAGTTCCGTCGGTGTCACCGAATGATCGCGGATGCGCCGCGACGCCTCCGCAATGGTCAAGCCTGCCAACTCAGAGGCCTGAGCTGGGGCTGCGGAGGACTGCGCAGGGCTGAACATGGCACTTGCGACGGCCGATCCTGCCAACTTGGAAAAGGTGCGACGGGTCAGCGTATGGGCACTGTCATCGGCAGCCATAGTCTTTGCCTCCCTGGCATCAATCAGGCAGCAACCCCTCGGCGAACTCCGCAGCGGGGCGCACGAGCAACCAAACCTCCTGCGATTGGCTGCCAATGTGTACGGCCTGTAGTTCCGCGAGGCTCGGTGAATCGGCCTGCGGATTATCCCGCAGCAAGGGGATCTCCACGAGGATACGAGGATCATCGTTGCCAAAGCCGGCCTGCGAAGGCAGTTGGGAAAGCATCATGCCCAGCACGGGCTCCGGGTCCACCGACGCAGTATCCGTGCCAGTGGAGGCGGGATAGAGTCGTATCTCGCCGATTTCATATTGGATATCGACACGCCCGACCGACGCGAGGTCGACATCGAAGCCGTCTTTATCGGGCGCGGCGAGCCATAGCGCATAGGCCTCGCAAGTTTCCACTCCTGCCGCCCGGATCTGAGCGTGGAATTCTGACAGTCGCATGGCGTCTCCCGTTCTGGCCGGCTGTTACTTATACAGATGCACTGGGCGTATCGCCTGCGGCCGTGGCGCTCGGGGTGGCGGAAGCATCGGTGAGCATCCCAAGCAGTCCCTGTACCACTCTGGCGGGCGCACCGGCACCGTTGTCCATGAAGATCACCTTACCCTGAGAATGCTCGGAGACGTACTTCAACGCATCCGTATATTCGAGAAACAACAGGATGCGCGTGTCGACCCCGGCGGCCTTCAGACTGTCGGCCGCCTCCTTCATGCCAATGGCGATGTTTTTGCGGAACAGGGCCAGGCCCTCGCCGCGCAGCGCCGCGGCCTTCTTGTCGGCCTCGGCCCCGATGGTCTTGTAGGCGGCTTCGGCCTCGGCATCCTTGGTGCGCTTCACCAGCAGCGCGGCGCCTTCGTTGGACGCCGCGGCCAACAGGTTCTTCGAGGAGACCACCCGCGCCATGGAGTCGATGATCTCCCGGTCAAAGGTCATGTCGGTAATCTGTATGTCGCGTACGACGTAGCCCCAGGCCAGCACCACCTCATCGAGATTCTTCTTGGTGTGCTCCACGATCTCGGCGCGCATGCCGAGAATGTCCGACTGCTTCTGAGTCGCAACGAACTGTCGAATCGATCCGTCGATCGTTCGCTGCAGGGCAAGCTGAAACTCCTGCGCAGAGGCGAAGCTGAAGACGGCCTTTTTGATGGCCTCCTCATCCGAGCCTGCCACGGCGTACAGCACCATGGTGGCGAACTTGACGTTCGCCTGATCCTGGGTGATCGCCTGGAATTCCAGCTGCAGCGCCCGATTCTGCAGCGACAGGCGGTGGGAAACGACTTCCCACGGCATCTTGAAGCTGAGCCCCTCACGCATCACGCGGCGGTACTTGCCGAACACCGTGACGACGGCGACCGTCGCCTGCGGTACAGTGCGCGCCAGAGAGCTCAGCACGATGATGATGACCAGAACTACGATTCCGAGGACGATCGGTGTCATGAGGAGACGCCCCGTCTGTTAGTTGTTCAAGTAAACGCCGCGCTCCGACCGCGACAGTATACCGGAGGAGGCAGCTGATGCCGCGCCCCACCGCCGTGCGCCGCGTCCGACGCAAGGGCGCGCGCAGGCACAAGCATCGCCCAGCGCGTCTGGGGCCGATCGACCGTCTGTTACCCATCGGTCGTCTGTGGCCAGCCAGGCGCTCGAAACGTCGCAGTCTGCGAGCCCCGGGGCGCTCATCGCCGGCGCTGAAGGTCTGCCTGGGCCTGGCGGTCGTCGCGATGCTCTGGCTCGTAACCAATTGGGTCTACCAGGTCATCTGCAAACCGGCAGAATTGTTGTTTCCCGTCAGCGGCACGCTCTACAAGACACCGCCGGAAACCTGGCAGCGATATGGCCCGCTGTTCCAGCGCTACGCCACACGGGTCATGACGCCCGACCTGCTCGCGGCGATTGCACAGGTGGAGAGTTCCGGAAACCCGCTCGTGCGCACGTACTGGCGCTGGTCATGGACGACCCAGCCCTTCGACGTCTACCGTCCCGCCTCGAGCGCCGTCGGCATGTATCAGATGACCGATGGCACATTTGCCCAGGCGCGGCACTATTGCATTCGCAATCACACCGTCGAGGAGCAGGGCCGCAGCCATCGCTGGGGAACCTGCGCCTTTAATGGTTTCTACGCGCGCGTGATTCCTGGCGACGCCGTCGAGCTCACGGCGGCCTATCTGGACCGCAGCGTCGCGGCGACCCTGGCGCGGCAACGAATGCAGGGCGCGACTCTCCGACAGCGACAGAGGCTGGCGACGCTGATACACCTGTGTGGGGTGGCTGAGGGCGACGCCTACGCCAGCCGCGGCTTCAGGTTGATCGAGGGCCAGCGCTGCGCAGATCAGGACGTGCGCCGCTATCTGGCCCAGGTCAATGCGATGCGGGGTGTGTTCGAGCACCTCGAACACAGCAGATCAAGCTGAAGCGCGATGCGCGCGACACGCACAGCGGCAAGTCGGAGGCGCGTATGAGCGCGGGGAGTCTCGCGTTCATCGCCGCCGTCGCAGCCAGCGTCGGTATCGAACTGTGGCTGACACATCGCCAGATACGGACGGTCCTGACCCATCGCGATGCGGTGCCGGCGGCCTTCGCCGGCAGCTTCTCGCTCGAGGAGCACCGCAAGGCCGCCGACTACACGATTGCTCGTGCGCGGCTGCATCGGATCGAAACGATGCTCGACGCGCTGCTGACCCTTGCTCTGACCCTCGGCGGCGGCATCGCGATGATCGATGCCCTGTGGCGCGGCACCGGCTGGCCGCAGCCCTGGCTGGGGTTGGCGGTCATTGCAAGCGTGGCTGCCGCGCTCGCCGCCCTGAGTCTGCCGCTGTCGCTGTGGCGTACCTTCCGCCTCGAGGCGCGCTTCGGCTTCAATCGCACCACGCCCGTGCTGTTTCTCGTCGATCTGGGCAAAAGCGTCTTGCTGGCCGTGCTGCTCGCAGGGCCGCTGGTGCTGTTGGTGCTGTTCGTGATGCAGCACGCCGGACGGTGGTGGTGGGCCTGGTTCTGGTGCGTCTGGCTCGCCGTGTCGCTGCTGCTGAGCTGGGCATGGCCGGCGTTCATCGCACCGCTGTTCAACCGCTTCTCGCCGCTAGCGGATGACTCGCTGCGTACGCGTCTGGAGGCGTTGCTCACTCGCTGCGGCTTCAGCTCCTCGGGGGTATTCGTCGTCGACGGCTCGAAGCGCTCCAGCCACGGCAATGCGTACTTCACCGGCCTGGGCCGCCACAAGCGCATCGTGTTCTTCGATACGCTGCTGCAGCAGTTGGGAGCGGCCGAAATCGAGGCGGTGCTGGCGCATGAGCTCGGCCACTTTCGCCTGGGACACATTCGTCAGCGCCTGATCGTCTCGGGCGGGATAGCTCTGCTGGCGCTGGCGGCATTCGGGTGGCTCGCCGGGCGACCCGGGTTTTATCGGACTCTGGGCGTGCCGCTGGCGTCGCCGCACGCCGCCCTGCTGCTGCTCGTGCTGGTGGCCCCGGTGCTGCTGTTCTTCCTCAGCCCGCTCAGCGCGCTGTGGTCACGGCTGCACGAATTCAGCGCCGATCGCTTCGCGGCGACGCATGCCAGTGCCTCGGAGCTCGCGACCGCGCTGGCCAAACTCTACCGCGACAATGCCAATACCCTGACCCCGGATGCCTGGTACGTCGCATTCCACTACTCGCATCCGCCAGCGCTCGAGCGCATCCGACGACTCGGCGGCGCCACCTGAGCGGGACACGTCTCGCCGTCAGTGCGAGGCGAACAGATTCATCGTCGCGGCCAGACAGAAGGGCGGCACCAGCGTGGTGTGATAGGCGTTCGCCACCGCGGCGGCCCCGCCATCGGTGGCGCCTTGCGCGATCGCGGCAGCGGCCGTGGCAGCTTTCTCCGCCTCAAAGCCCTGCTTGAGGGTCGCATAGGGATCGGCGCTGCCGACTGCCGCTTCCAAATCCAGCACGCTCACCGGGGCCGTGGAGGCGCCGTGCTGCTGCCAGTACTGCTGCATCAGCGTCGCATTGAAGAAGTACACCTCCGGATCCTGCTCGCCGCCGCACAGAAGCGTCGGCACATCAGGCACCCAGGTACGCAGGTCATTGCGCGCCAGCGCTGCGCGCAGCGGCAAGGCGGGACTTGCCGCCGGCACACCGGAGCTGACGGTCGGGAAGCCGCCATCGGGGTTCGCCTGGGCATCCTGCAGGTAGGCGAGGCGAAAGGCGTTGGTAATCAGGTTCGCGCTGCCGAAGCCCTGCGCGAACACGGCAGCAAGATCCGCCGGTGCGGCCGGTGGTGTGATATCCGCATAGGTAGGGTCGGGCGCGGTCGCGCTGAAGAACGCGTACTCGGGCAACAGCCCCTGTGCGTACAACTGACTGCGCGATTGAGTATTCGGCAGCAGACTGTCGATGTTGCTTGCATAGGGGCTGGAGAACACATCGGTGGGACTGCTGTAGATATTGCCGTACGCATGTTGATAGCCGGTGAAGAGCAGGGTCCCCACCACGGGTGCGCCCATGCTGACCTGACCGTAGAACTCCGCATCGACGAAGGCCGCCAGCGCATAGGGGCCCGACATGCCGGAGGCAGCCGTGACGGTCTGCCCGGCCGCCCGCATCGCGCGCTCGGTGGCGAGTGCCACGTAGCCGCCCTGCGAATAGCCGGTCACGAACAGCTTGCCGCCGTCGGAAGTGCTGGGCGCCGTCAGCACCGGCAGGGCCGAACGCGCCGCCGTCAGCGCATCGATCATGTCGGCAGACTGCTGGGCCGCCACCAGGAAGGGATGGTAGAGCAAGGTCGAGGTGTCGTAGCCGGCGTAGTTCGGGGCGACGACGATATCGCCGTGCGATGCGAAGAACGTGGCGAGCAGCAGGCCTTCTGCATTCTGCGGATCGGCAAGGTTCGCGATGTTGAATTGCCGCTCGGTGGTTGTACCGTGCGCGTACAGCACGATCGGGCGCGCTCCGGTACAACCGGCACCGCTGCCAGCGGGAACCATCAGAGCGCCGGAGGCGGTGGTGCTCTCATTGGCAGCGCCGATGGTGTGGTATTCGACGTGATACACCGCGACGTCGCAGACCGGCGTGCCCGCCAGACCGAGCAGCGGCTGACCGGTCACGCCCTGCGCCAGCGTCAACAGGGTGGCCGCGGGCAGGTACTGCTCCAGGGTCGGAGTTCCCAGCAGCATGCCGCGCGTGGGCGCAGGCGTGCCACCGTCGGACCCGCCTGCGCTGGAACCGGAGCCGCCATTGCAGGCGCCGAGCAGCAGCAGGGCGATGAGCATCGCGGCACGCGCGGGACAGGCATTCATCGTCGCCACCCTGCGCCCGTCGCTCGACAGCCGCAACGCCGCCGTGGCGCAAGCGCCTGTAGGCGCACCCCGTACCGACCAACGCCGTGCATGCGCGGGTTTGGATATACACCTGGGCACGCCCGGATATCGGACCTACTATGTTGAAACAGTTCAGGGCCCATTTGCATCCCCGCATCCAAGGTGCCAAGCTCCGAGGCCCGTTGCCAACGCGAGCGGGGCTTGATGAGCAAGTCCAACACCGAGTACTCGACCCAGGACAATCCTCACAAAGGCAACCGCGGCTTGGCGCGCGCCTGGCAGGCGAGCAAGAATTCCTGGAGCGGCCTGGTGTTCGCGGTCCGCGAGGAAAGCGCCTTCCGTCAGGAGCTCACGCTGACGGCCTGCCTGATTCCGCTCGCGCTGCTGCTGCCCTTTGGGGCGCTCGAGCGGCTGCTGCTCATCGGCTCGGTCGTCATGGTGCTGATCGTAGAGCTGCTCAATTCCAGCATCGAGGCGATGATCGATCGAATCTCCCTCGAGCATCACGGCCTGTCCAAGCGTGCCAAGGACTATGGCAGCGCCGCGGTCATGCTGGCGCTGCTCGTCTGCGCCATGGTGTGGATCACGCTCACCTATCGGCTGATCGCGCGCTGAGGTCAGGGCAGATGCTGAACATACGCAAACATCCTCTCGTCTTGGCCGGCCTCATTGCGGCCGGCAGTCTCGCGCTGTCGGGCGTGTGCCCGGCCGCGCAGCCGACTGATCAACCCGCGACGCCCTCGTCTTCAGCGCCCTCGTCCGCGCCGCAGGCTGTTCCGGGTGCGGCGGCAGCGGGCGCTGCGCAGGCTTTGCCAACGGTGTGCCTGGACGCAGAGAGCGGCAATGACACGTTGATCGCCACGTTCGCGGATCGCCTGCGGCAGACGATTGCGGCGTCCGGTACGCTGAGCCTCGCCGCGGATGCGCAGACCTGCAGCCTGCAGCTGCACGTGCCGGGAAATCTGCTGCGATTCCAGACGGCGGGTGGCCTCATGGTCAGCACGGTCGTCATCGTGACTTCGCCGACGGGCCGCTACCTGTCGACGAGCATCACGGCGTGTCGAGCGGCGGATTTGCAGCCCTGTGCCATACGGGCGGTGGCGGCCGCCAAGCTCGCGCTGCTGGTGGCAACGCCGCGCGAAGAACCCTGAGCAGCCAGACGCCGCCATGCGCGCCAGCCCCGCGGATCCGCTCGTCAGCAAGGTGCTTGGTAAGGAGAAGCGCTGGGGTGCCGAAAGCGCCGCGCTGCGTAACCTATGCCTCGCCTCCGGCCTGCATGAGTCGCTGAAGTGGGGCCAGGCCTGCTACGACCTCGATGGCGCGAACGTGGTGCTGATCCACGGCTTCAAGGAATACTACGCGCTGCTGTTCATGAAGGGAGCGCTGCTCGAGGACCCCGAAGGCCTGCTGGTTCAACAGACCAAAAATGTGCAGGCCGGCCGGCAGATGCGCTTCGACTCTCTGGCGCAGATCAGGCAGCGTAAGGCCACCATTGAGAAATATATTCGCGAGGCCATCGCCGTCGAGCAGTCCGGCGCTCGCATCCCCAAGAAGGACGTCGCACAGTACGAGGTACCGACGGAGTTTCTGCAGCGGCTGGATGAGGATTCCCGTCTGGCCGAGGCGTTCCGGTCACTGACGCCCGGACGACAGAAGGCCTACCTGCTGCATTTCGCCGCCGCGAAGCAATCTGCCACCCGCGCGGCGCGCGTCGCCAAACACATCCCGAGAATCATGCGAGGGCTGGGGCTGAATGACTAGTGCAGGAGGATACTGAAGAGGGTTCCCGCGCCGCTGGCGCCTCCCTTGGAGGTGGTGCCGTAGAGCTTGCCGTCCTTCGCCTGGATCAACCCTCCATAGGGAGCTGCGCCATCGCCGCTGCCGCCGGCGAAGGCGTACACGAGGCTCTCAGCACCGCTGCCGGGGTCGACGCGAAAGACCGTGCCGTCCGACGCGGGGCCACCGCTCACGGTGGTTCCGTACAGCTCCCCGTCCGTCGCCTGAATCAACCCGGCATAGGGATTGACGCCATCGCCGCTGCCGCCGGCAAAGGCATGCACGACACTCTCGGCACCGCTGCTCGGAACGAGCTTGAATACGGTACCGGCGCCGGCAGCGCCGCCCGCCCCGGTGGTGCCGTACAGGTTGCCATCCTTTGCCTGCACCAGGGCACCATAGGGACTGGCCCCGTCGCTGCCGCCTTCGAAAGAGTAGACGATACTCGTCGCGCCGGTGGTGGGGTTGATCCTGAACACCGTACCGCTACCGCTGGCACCGCCCTGTTGTGTCGTTCCATAGAGATTGCCGTCGCTGGCCTGAATCAGGCCGCCGTAGGGATAGGACCCGTCTCCGGTGCCACCTGCGAAGACGTGCAGCACTGTCTCGGTGCCCTTGGAGGAGTTGACCCGAAACACGGTGCCGTAGCCGCTGGCTCCGCCCTTCTGCGTGGTGCCATATAAGTTGTTGCCAGGGCCGAGCAACAGGGTGTCGTAGGGGTACTCGCCATCGGCGTAGACACTGCCCTTGAATGCATGCAGCAGGGTTTCGGCACCGCTGGTGGGGTTGATCTTGACGACGGCGCCATAGTTGGATGCACAGACGCGGGTGGCGCCGCACAGGTAGGCGCCGCCCGTCTGCGTGGTCCCGTACAGGTTGCCCGCGCTGTCGGCGACGAGTCCGGCATAAGGATTGGCCCCGTCGTACTTGGCTCCGACAAAAGAATGCAGCAGGCTCGCGGCGCTGCTGCTTGGATCGTAGACGAAGACCGCGCCCAGATCGCTGGAGCCGCCCTCCTCGGCCGTACCGTACAGCAGCCCATTGCTGCCCTGGATCAGGCTGGCATAGGAATTTGCGCCGCCACCCGGAGCGCCGGTAAAGGAATACAGGATGGCGGTGTTCGGCAGACAGGCGACGGTGATGCCGGTGACATTGCCGGCACCCATCGTGCCCGAGCCATTACTTACCGAACACACCCGGCCGGTCGGCTGAGTCTGCACGGCAACTTCATAGCTTGCGCCATAGTTCACCGGCGTCGGCATCGTAAACGTCGTGGCATCGGCGCTGATCGCGGACGCATCCGCGCCGCTATTCTGCAGGACGAGACCGGGGGCACTGAGTCCCGTGATGCTACCGCCGACCGTGTACGAGGCAATGGAGCAGGTCACGACGACGCTGCCATTGGCGGATGCAATCGTGCCGGTGCTGGCGCTGACCGAGCAGGTTTCGCCCGCGGGTTGGGTGGCGATGGTCACGGCGTACTGCGTGCCGCTAGCCATGGAGTTGGCCAGCAGCTGGGTCGTCGTGCCGCTGCTCACGCTGACGGAGCTGCCATTGACCGACAGCACCAGGCCCGAGGAATCCAGTCCGCTGATCGTGGCGCTGAGCGAAAAGGCGCCGGTCCCCGTCGTGCTGCTGTTGCTGTTGGTGCTGCTGGTAGTGGTGCTCCCGCTGGTGCCGGTCCCCGCGCTTGCTCCGCTCTCTGCGCCCCCGCCCCCGCCCCCGCAGGCGCTCAACAGCAGCGCGACGAAGGCCACCCCTAGAAGGCTGCAGGCTTCTTTTGCGGGCTCTGCGGACATGAGATTCCCTCCCTTACCGACGCATCTGCAGGGCGGATCTGCCGGGCGGATCCGCTCCCGCTAGCTTGGCAGCGACAGGCGGTGCGCACTGACAGCCGGGGTTGGCTGCACACGTCGGTCAAGGGCTACAGCCCGCAGCGGCTCCCCCGCTACCATTGCCCCCATGGACGAGGTTGCAGCGCCCCCCACGCCCGCACCCGCGCCGGCGGAGCCGCCCCGGGCGACGGCTACCGTGGGCGGCCAGGTGCTGGCGCTGCGCTATCCGCCGGATCTGCCCATCGTCCGGGAGCGTGCGGCCATCGAGGCCGCGGTCCGGGCACACCAGGTGGTGATCGTCTGCGGGGATACCGGCTCGGGCAAAAGCACGCAGCTGCCCAAGCTGCTGCTGGAACTGGAGCGCGGCTCGCGGGGGATGATCGGCCATACCCAGCCGCGGCGCATTGCCGCCCGCAGCGTCGCGCAGCGCCTGGCCGAGGAACTCGGCGTGCAGCTGGGCGCGATGGTCGGTTATCAGGTGCGCTTTACGGACCGCACCCAGCCCGGCACGCGCATCAAACTCATGACCGACGGCATCCTGCTCGGGGAGATCCGCTCGGATCCCAAGCTGTTGCGCTACGACACGCTCGTCATCGATGAGGCGCATGAGCGCTCGCTCAATATCGATTTCCTGCTGGGTTACCTGCGCGAGTTGCTGCCACGCCGGCCGGATCTGAAGCTGCTCATCGCCTCGGCGACCATCGATGCGGCGCACTTCTCGGCCTACTTCGGCGCCGCGGCGGTCGTGACGGTCGCCGGCCGCAGCTGGCCGATCCAGACGCGCTATCGACCGCCCGCCGACGATGAGCAGGATGCCTTCGATCCCGGCCTCAATGCCGCGGTCGTGGCGGCGGTGGCAGAGATTCTGACCGAGCCCTCCGACGTGGCGCGCGAGGACATCCTGGTGTTTCTGCCCGGTGAGCGCGAGATCCGTGACTGCGCCGAGGCCCTGAGCGGCGAGTACGGCGAGCGCCTGGAGGTGCTGCCGCTGTTCTCACGCCTCTCCTGGGAGCAGCAGCGACGCGTGTTCGAGCGCGAGCATCGACAGCGCGTGGTACTGGCGACCAATGTCGCCGAGACCTCGCTCACCGTGCCGGGGGTGCGCTCCGTGATCGACTCGGGGCTGGCGCGCATCTCGCGCTATTCCCCGCGCGCCAAGCTGCAGCGCCTGCTGGTCGAGCCGATCTCGCAGGCGAGCGCCAATCAGCGGCGGGGACGTTGCGGTCGGGTCGGAGCGGGTCTGTGCATCCGGCTGTACACCGAGCAGGACTATGAGGCGCGCGCGGCGCAGACGACGCCGGAGGTCCAGCGCACCAATCTGGCGCGAGTCATTCTGCAGATGGCCGCGCTCGGCCTGGGCGACTGCACCGAGTTTCCCTTCATCGATCCGCCTGAGACCCGCCTGATCAGCGACGGCTACCGCCTGTTGGGCGAACTGCAGGCCGTGGACGAGCAGCGGCAGGTCACGGCCACCGGAGGGCTGATGTCACGCTTGCCGGTCGACCCGCGCATCGCGCGCATGCTGGTCGCCGGGCAGCAGCTGGGAGTACTGCGCGAGATGCTGCCGCTGGCGGCCGTGCTGTCCCTGCAGGATCCGCGCGAGCGTCCTGCCGAGCGGGCCGGCACCGCGGACCAGCGCCACGCGGTGTGGTCCGACGCGCGCTCGGACTTCATCACGCTGCTGAACCTGTGGGCGGCGTATCAGGCGCAGCGCGAGGAGCTGTCGCGCTCGGCGCTGCGGCGCTGGTGCGCCAGCCAGTTTCTGTCTGCCGCGCGCATGCGCGAATGGGAGGAGCTGCTCGCTCAGTTGCAGGACACCGCAGCGGAGTTGGGATGGCGCGCCAACGAGCGGCCCGCCGACTACGCCACCCTGCATCGCGCACTGCTCTGCGGGCTGCTGAGCAACATCGGCCAGAGGATCGACGGCGGCGCGGTGCGCGGGGAGTACCGCGGCGCGCGGCAGCTGCACTTTCTGATCGCGCCGGGAAGCGCGGTGCGGGCGCGCACCCCGCGCTGGATCGTATGCGCGCAGATCGTGGAGAGCGCGCGGGTGTATGCACGCGGTGTCGCCATGATCGAGCCGCAGTGGATCGAGTGGGCGGGGCGCCATCTGCTCAAGCGCGAGTACCTGGAGCCGCAGTGGAACCCGCGGCGGGGCACGGTGTATGCGCGCGAGCGAGTCATGCTGTATGGGCTGGTGCTGGCGGCGGACCGAAGCGTGGACTACGGACGCGTCGCGCCTGCCGAGGCGCGCGAGATCTTCGTGCACGAGGCCCTGGTCAATGGCAACTCGCGACTCGAGGCGCCCTTTCTGACCCACAATGCAGCCCTCAAGGCGCGGCTGGCCGCCGAGGAGGCGGCGCTGCGCCGGCACGCGGTGCTGGTCGATGAGATCACCGAGGCGCAGTTCTACCTGCAGCGCCTTCCCCCCGAGGTGAATTCGCTCGATCGCTTCGAGGGTTGGCGCTGGCGGGCCGAAAGGGCCTCCCCGCAGCTGCTGCACATGCAGGAGTCGGATCTGCGACGTGCCGATGCGCCGCGGCTCGAGCGCGCCTGCTTTCCCACGCACTGGGCCGTGGGAGAGAGCCTGCTGCCCGTGAGTTATGAGTTCGACCCCGCCAGCCCCACCGACGGGGCCACGCTGCGTGTGCCGATGATGCTCGCGCAGAAGCTCGAGCGTGACGATCTGGATTGGGGCATCGAGGGATGGCGACTGGAGAAAATCATCGCCATCCTGCGAGGACTGCCGAAGGCGCAGCGACGCGAGCTCGTGCCGGTGCCGGCCGTCGCGCAGCGACTGCTGCACTGGCTCGCTCCCCGACGCGAGAGCCCCTTTTACGAGGCGCTCAGTGAGGGGCTGCGTGCCGAGACGAATGCGCTGATACCAGCCCAGGTGCTGGCGAGCGTCGCGCTGCCGCCCTGGCTGCGGCTGAATCTTGCGCTGCTGGACAGCGACGGACATCTGGTCGTCGTCAGCCGCGAAGCCGGCGACCTGCGGCGCGCAGCACGCGCCTTCGCCGTGCGCGCCGAGCGCGAGGGACTGCGCACCTGGGAACTCGACGAGGTGCCCGAGCGCGTCTCATCGGAACAGCATGGGATTCGTCTGACGCTCTATCCGGCCTTGGTCGACCGGGGCGACAGTGTCGCGCTGGTGCTGCAGGCCGACGCGCGGCACGCCGCCGTGCTCATGCGCCAGGGTGTGCTGCGGCTGCTGAGCCTTGCGCTGGCGTCGAGCGTGCGTGCACTGACGCGCGATATCGTTGGCGAGCGCGAGCTCGTGCTGCTGCATCAGCCCCTTGGCGGCGCGCCGCACTGGCCCACCGACATCGTGGAGCGTGCGCTGCTGCGTGTTTGCCTACCGCCCAATGTGCCCACGCCGCGCACGCGAGCGGTGTTCGAAGCCGCGCGTGAGCGCGGGGAGCGCGCACTGCCGCAGGCCGTGCAGCAACTCGCCGGGCTGGTGCGCGAGATCCTGGCGCAGAATCTGCAGATCATGCGGGCGCTCGAGGGGCTTTCCCCGGCACTGGATGCTGCACTCGTCGCCGATGTGCGCGGCGCGCGAGCGCGCCTGGTGCATGCAGGCTTTGTGCGCGGAACACCGGATCCGTGGCTCGATTCGCTGCCGCGCTATCTGCAGGCGCTTGAGCGCCGCATTGCCAAACTGCCGGGGGCTCAGGCAGCGGTTGCGAGAGCACAGCAGGAACTGCGTGCGCGCTGGGAACGCTATGAGGCACTGGATGCCCTCGCCGGCTCGCTGGACGCGCAGCCGCCCACGGCGCTGGTGGAATTGCGCTGGCTCATCGAAGAATATGGCGTGTCGCTGTTTGCGCAGGAGCTCAAGACCCTGGTCACCGTGTCGGCCAAACGGCTGGATGAGGCGCAGCTGACTGCGCGCCGCGCGATCGACGTGCTGCGTTGAACGGCTGCGTTGAACGGCTCGGTCGTCCGCCCGCCATGAATCCATCAGACGAGGGTCCTGGTGCGACACGGATCGACCGTTGGCTGTTTGCGGTTCGGCTGTTCAAGTCCCGCTCCGCCGCGACCGATGCCGTCAACGGCGGCAAGGTCCATCTGAACGGCGGCCGGGTGAAGGCCTCGCATGCGGTGAAGGGCGGCGACATCGTGAGCTTCAACCGCGGCGAGTTGCTGTTCGAATGCACGATTGCCGCCATTCCGCCGCGCCGCGGCTCGGCGAGCGCCGTGGCCGACTGCTACGCTGAGTTGGAAACGAGCCGCACGCGACGCGAGCAGTACGTGGCGCGCCGCAGGCTCGCGGGCGCAACCGCTCCCCGCCCGCAGGATCGGCCGGATAAGCACGGTCGCCGACTGCTGCGACGATTACGCGGGCGCGGGCTTTAGCTTCGCCATGGGCTGGACGACTGGCAGCTGCGCGGCGAGTGGCGTCGCCATCCACTATGAGCGCACCGGCGGTGCGAAGCGGCCGATGCTCCTGCTGCACGGCTTGAGCGGCAGCGGAGCCTGCTGGCGCTGCGTGGCGCGCGCGCTTGAAAGTGAATTCGACCTGCTGATGCCGGATGCTCGCGGGCACGGCGCCTCGGACACACCGGCGTCGGGGTATTCCTATGAGTACCACGCGGGCGATGTCGTGGGTCTCATCCGGCAGCTCGAATTGGTTGACCCGGTGATACTGGGGCATTCGATGGGAGGGCTGACCGCGACGTTGGTGGCAAGTCGACTCGGTCACGCGATCCGTGCGCTCGTTCTGGTGGATCCGACGTTTCTGAGCCCGCAGCGGCAGCGCGAAGTGCACGCGAGCGACGTGGTGGAGCAACACCGGCGGCTGCTGGGGAAAAGTAGAGACGAGGTGGTAGCGGACCTGCGTACCCGACATCCGCATCGCTCGGCTGAGATGGTTGGGCTGCTGGCCGAGGCGCGCCTGCACACGCGGCTGAATGCCTTTGATGTACTGAGACCTCCCAACCCGGACTATCAGCAGCTGGTGAAGGTCATTGCAGTCCCTATCCTGCTCGCCATCGGCGACCAACCCGTGGTGTCGATCGAAACGGCTCGCGGCCTGCAGCAACTGAACCCGAGCGTACGGATCGCGCAGATCCCAGGGGCCGGCCACGGACTGCCGTACGATCAACCCGAGCGATTGGCCGCGGCGGTTGGCTCATTCCTGCGCTCCCTGGCGGTGCGCTAGGCCCAGCTGTTCTACTTGTCGAAGGCCAAAGTTGCAGTTAGGTAGGGGCGACGCCACGATGCCAGGGCCGCATTATTATTCTTACGCTGTTGGCACGGCCCGGTCGGACCCGTTGCGGCCGGTCACGGACGTCCGCTCTCGGCACCGCAGTCTGCATCGCAAACCGACATAGCGGCAGTGTTAGGACTTATGCTCCGTCTATGCTCGTTCCCTTCGGAAAGGATCTGTTTTTTGCTGATGGGCCGCCCGTATCGTTCTACGGCTTCCCCTACCCCACCCGCATGGCTGTGGCCCGGCTTTCAACGGGTAAAGTCTGGGTCTGGTCACCCATAGCGCTAACGGACGAATTGATGGCGGAAGTGGAACCGTCGGACCCGTCGGTTACCTAGTTTCGCCCAACAAGCTGCACCATCTCTTTCTGTCCGAATGGGCGCAACGCTGGCCCGACGCGCGAGTCTACGCGCCACCAGGCCTCGCACGAAAGCAAAGGCAGCTGCACTTCGATGGTGTCCTGGACGATCAGTCCGAGGGAGCGTGGATCACCGACATTGATCAATCGGTCTTTCGCGGATCGCTAGCGATGGATGAAGTAGTATTCTTTCACCGCGCATCTGCCACAGCGATATTCGGCGATCTGATTCAACGCTTCCCCGAGGCGACGACCACGGGGTGGAAGGGGATGCTCATGCGGGCAGATGGCTTGGTCGGACCGCGAGGAAGCACACCGCGCGAGTGGCGCTTGAGCTTCGTGTCTCGCAAGCCTGCGCGCTCCGCACTGCGGAAAGTGCTCTCCTGGAGGCCGCAGCGGCTCCTCGTTGCGCATGGCGAGTGTGCAGCTACCAGCGCGACCGAGATCATAGCAGCAGCGCTGAGATGGATCTGACTCAGCTCGACCCAAACCGGTCCTCTAGCTCTTGGGAAGGCGCGCGCCGCTTCTTTCGGTGCCCGACCCACCGCTGCCACTCGCGCGCTGCCCCTTCGGAAATGACCGCAGCTTCTGCATAAGACGGAACGTTGCGGCTTCGGGGGTTTGCCAGCTTCGAGAAAGGTACATGGTGGCTCCAGATACGACAGTTGCAGCAGTAGCCTGCACTATCGTGCATGAAGCAACCACGGATGGCTGTTCGGGCTGGGTATTAAGTACGAAGAGGCAATTCGTTATCGGGTCGAGCTGGTGTGCATTAAAGCCGCGCTGCTTACCGCGCGGCGGCCGGCCGATGCGATGCCCAAATGGTTGATACGGATCGCCCTTTGGATTCGTCGTCGCAAACGCGCGGCAAAAGTCGCCGCGAAGGAATGAAGTTTAGGTTCCGCTACGGACGGAGGAGCTCGTCCTTGGGGAGGGCTCTGGCATGTTACGTCTGGAGGGATACGTGGAGATTCAAGTTCTGTACCGCCAGGGCAAGGGGATTCTGGCCATCAGCGCCGAGCTGGGGATTGCGCGCAACACGGTGCGCAAGTACCTGCGCAGTCAGGGGGCACCTAAGGGCAACGCTCGGCCGCCAAGGCCTGCCGGTCACGAATGTCGGCTATTGGCGGTTCTATAATCGGGTATGCCTCAGCACTACGAATATTCCATTGGCCTCCGTATCCCACCATCCGACTATTGATCCGCGGCTCATCTCTCGAAACCTCAAAATGAGGGCAGTCATCTTCTGGCGCGCAGGCGATCCGCACAGCACCCCGACAGGCGCCCCGCTGGGGGGCAGCGCCAGGTCGTGGTACGCAACGTCGAGAAGGATCTGCCCGCCGATTTCTGCCGGATCGGGCTTGTCGATGCGCTCGCCTCGCAAACGCCGCTGCCCAAGGAGCTGGTCTATGAGCCCAAGGTGACGGTGACGTCCTCGCCGCTGATCCAACACTTCGCGCATGCCTCGCTGTCTGCCCTCGTAGTCGCGCCGCTGCGTGCCGAGGAGCAGTTGCTCGGCGTGCTGGTGGCGGGGCGGCACGAGCCGCACAGCTTCAGCAGTGCGGAGTGCGAGTTCCTGCGTCAATTGGGTGAGCACGTGGCGCTGGCCGTGCGCCAGGGACAGTTGCATGAGTCGCTGCGCACCGCCTACGAGGATCTGCGCCTGAGTCAGCGTGCGGTGCTGCAGCAGGAGCGCCTGAGCGCGCTGGGCCAGATGGCCAGCGGCATCGCGCACGACATCAACAACGCCATATCCCCGGTAGCCCTCTACGTCGAGAGTCTGCTGGAGAAGGATTCGGAGCTCAGTCCGCGCGCCCGCCAGTATCTGCCGGTCGTGTTGCGCGCGATCGACGACGTCGCCGCCACCGTGGCGCGCATGCGCGAGTTCTATCGTCCACGCGATGCGCAGATCACGCTGCTACCGGTCCAGCTCAATGACATGGTCGAGCAGGTGCTCGAACTCACGCGCGCACGCTGGAGCGATATGCCGCAGCAGCGCGGCGCGGTCATCGAGATCGTGCGCGAGCTCGCTGCGGATTTACCGCCGGTACCCGGCATCGAGAGCGAGCTCCGCGAGGCACTGACCAATCTGATCTTCAATGCCGTGGACGCCATGCCGCAGGGCGGGCAGCTGCGCCTGAGCACCGTTGCGACCGAGCATCAGATCCTGCTGCGGATCGCCGACACCGGCGTCGGCATGGACGAGGATACGCGCCGTAAGTGTCTCGAGCCGTTCTTCACAACCAAGGGCGAGCGCGGCACCGGTCTAGGGCTGGCCATGGTGTATGGCGCGCTCCAGCGCCACGGCGCCGACATCCGGATCGACAGCACGCCGGGCCAGGGCACAACCTTCACACTGTGCTTCCGGCGCTGGCAAGCACTCGCTGCACTGGCGCCCGGAACCGACGCCGCAGCCGCCCCAACGGGGCCGCTGCACATCCTGCTCGTCGACGACGACCCGCTGGTGCTCGACTCACTGCGCGAGGCGCTGGTAGCCGAAGGCCATTCTGTGTTCGCTGCCAATGATCCGCGCGAGGCGCTCGAGCAGTTTCATGCGCATCAGCCGAGCAAGCCCTTCGAGGTGGTAATCACCGATCTGGGCATGCCGTATATGGATGGTCGTGCGGTCGCGCATGCGGTCAAACAAGCCTCCCCCGGCACCCCGGTGCTGCTGCTGACGGGTTGGGGCCAGCGGCTCGATGGCACCGGCACGCTCGAGCATGTGGATCGCGTGCTCGCCAAGCCGCCGAAAATACGTGAGTTGCGCGAGGCGCTCTCGCAGCTTTGCTGATCAACGCGACGGGCGGAGGCAGCCAATATAGATGTCGGCCAAGCCACCACACCCGCCCGACTAGGCGTTCTTTCCTCAAAGTGGCCGGACGCGGGAGCCGGAAGGCTTGGGCTTGCTGCCATAGTCTAAGCACCAATTCTGCGGCAGGCTCTCCCCGCGCGAACGCCGCCGCCTGACCCGCCCAAGCCTGCATGCGATCGCTCAGCCCCGAGATGTACTAGCAAGCCGGATTGCTAAGATCATACCAGGGGACAGGCGCGCCCCACTAATAGCGACAGCGGGCCTGCCACCCTTGTCCTGTCACCGACATCCGACGGCAACGGTTCGCGAAAGCCTAATGCACGGTCAGCTGTCCCTCGTTCGCAATGAGAGAGAACACTCCGTTCCCGAAATACTGCAGCGTCGCCGACTCATTTTGATTGCCGGACAGAACACCGGCGGTTCCCACGGTCGTGCTGGCGGAGGCCACCTCGATCGGTCCATCATAGAGGGCACCGATGATCTTCTGATTCTTGTTGGGAACGACGAAACCTACGAAAGACTGACCAATGTAGGGCATTTGCGTCCAGTTCTCCCCGGCATCGGTGGAAACAGACACAGGGAGACCTCCTCCGCCGGCCATGACTGTGGTGCCATCGGGGGAGACCGCGAGGTTAGACCACCCCAGATCGGAGCTATTGAGTGACCATGTGGTGCCTGAGTCTCTCGAGACGGCCCGGCCTGAATTGCCGCCAACGACATAGATCTGACTACCGTCGCTGGAAGTAGCGATCTGCTGCCACCCAAGCCC
Source organism: Steroidobacteraceae bacterium (assembly GCA_035553315.1). Classification (GTDB taxonomy): domain Bacteria; phylum Pseudomonadota; class Gammaproteobacteria; order Steroidobacterales; family Steroidobacteraceae; genus FEN-1191. Next base: position 1,423 of record DATNDE010000042.1, on the reverse strand, counting down.
CGGGTAGGCTACCGTCCAGTGGGCGCCAGCATCAGACGATGTCAGGATGCCCGATCCAGTGCTGATCGTTCCAACTGCGAGCAGCTCTGTCGGTGTGGGCCAGACTAAAGCTGCCAGGGAAAAGCTGCTGATGCTGCCGCTGCCCTCCAGCGTCCAGTTCGTACCTCCGTCGACAGAAAGATACAGCTCGTTTTGCGACGTGTTGCTGTCATTGCCGAATGCAACCATGGTGGCGCCATCTGGCGAAGTCGACACGGAAGACCAACCTATCGAAGGTCCAGTGGCGGCCCAGGTGCTCCCCGAATTGGACGATACGTAGAGTTGCGTGCCATATGCGGCGGCCAAAATGTGCGTGCCGTCATCGGAAATAGCGAGCCCCGACCACAAGTTGTTAGCGACGCTCTGCGCGCTCCATGTCGCGCCGCCGTCTGTGGAGGTATAGAGCGGGCCGCCAAACGTTCCATTAAGCGCGCCGGCTATCAAATGAGTCCGATCGTTGGAGGCCGCCAGCAGAATCCACTGCTCTACCGGTGCGACCGGCGCCCAAGGCGCGTTCTCGAAGCCCACATAGATCTGCTGTCCGGCATTCTGAGCGATTTTCCAGCCACCGGTACCAATTCCCGAGACCCCCACCAGGTCACCGACCAAAGGACTGGTCGGCAAGGTGATTGTGATCTGAGCGCTGTTATCGGCCAGATATCCCATATTGGGCGAGGCCTGGGCACTGGTACCGGTCACGTCCACCCAGCTCAAGGCGGGCCCGGCCGGCCCTACCGGTCCCGTTGCGCCTGTTGCCCCAGTCGCGCCGGCAGCGCCCCTGGGACCCGTAGGCCCGGTGTCACCGCAGGCACTCAATACCAACATAACGGCGCCGAGAATCAACGTGGCTATCGTCCTGCGTTCAAACATTTGTGCGGAGATTATGCACACGCTTACGACTCCCCTATTAGAGGCGAATTTGGTTGCGGCTCATTAATGGTTTGTTTCGACGAGCGAAGGCATCGCCGGTCCAAGAGAGGTAACAATAACCCGGAGGGTCCAGAAACGTTGAGAGTCGGATCACAGCTCCGGTAACAATACGCAACTACGCGAGACGACAACGCCGCGCGCCAGCAGCATGAACACAGTGCCGATGAGTTGAGAAGAAAAGCGCCCTGGCCTTGGCCCCGCCGCTATGCGGAAGGCAACTTGAGCCATACGAGGACAGCAGTTGGCCGGTTCCGACAGCCAAAGCCGAGGGGCGGCTTTGGAGGAGCCTAATCAGGCATCGTCGCGTCCGCAGTTGGCCGAGGCTGTGTGAAAACGTAACATGCCATCGTAAAATTGCGATGAGTTCTTGGTCGAGGATTACGCATGAGCGGATTCATCGATGAGGCGGATCGAAACCAAGGAACATTGCTGCCAGAACGGATCGAGGACTACG
>DATNDE010000041.1:0-2535 GCA_035553315.1 Steroidobacteraceae bacterium | reverse complement strand
CCGGCGCGGTAGCGTTGCTCGCTGAGCGTTGCGGCGTGAGTGGCTGAAGTCTCGATGTCGCGAAGATTGGTGACACGCTCGCGCTGATGGCCGTAACGCGAGAGCGACACATTAGCGTCGCGAAGCGCGCCCAGAACTGTGCTCTCGTACTTCGCTTCCGCTTCTTCCAGCCCCGCTTTCGCCTGCTCCACGCGCGCTTTGGTGCGGCCGAAGTCCAGCGCATTCCACTGCAGCAACGGCGCCCCGATCCACATGAAGTTCTGGCTGCGCACGAGATGACCGGGATCCGCGGCGCTGAACCCGAGGTCGCCTATGAGAGTGAGCTTGGGAAACCAGTCGGCGATCCGTTCGCCAATCACGGCATTCTTCGAGACGAGCCTGAGCTCTGCGGCCCGTATGTCGGGACGCTGTCGCAGAACGCTGGCCGGGTCGCCGATCGCGACGGTCTGGGGCAGGGTCGGAAGTGCACTGGCCGCCGCCAGCTCCGAGTCCAGATCACCCGGCGCGCGGTCAGTCAGCACGGCCAAGCGGTCGAGCGACTCGGCAATCTGCGCGTCGAGAGGAATGATCGTGCCACGCGTGTCCTCTACCTGGGCACGCACGCGTTCTACGTCGAGGTCCGATGCGACGCCTTGTCCGCGGCGCTGCTGCGTCAGCGTGAGAATCTGTTCCTCGACTTCAGCAGACCTGTTCACCAGCGCGCGGCGCTGCTGCTGATCTCGCAAATCCACGTAGACCTGGGCGATCTCAGCGGCAAGCTGCACATGGGCATCGGCGAGGTCAGCCTCGACAGCGGATGCTTCGGCGGACGCAGCCTCGATGGCGCGCCTCGTTCCGCCAAAAAGATCGGCCTCCCAGGTCGCATCGAAGCCGAGGTTGTAGAAGTCGACGGAGCCGATGGGCAGCGCGGAGCTTGGAATGTGGGCGTGCAGATAGGCTCCGCTGGCCGAGCCCTTCGGAAGGGCGTTGCGCCGCTGTTCCGTCAGACCTGCCCGCGACTGCACCAGACGCGCCTGGGCGGCACGAATGTCGGGGCTGTTCTGCAGCCCGGCCTGGATCAGGCGGTCGAGCTCGGGATCGCCAAGGGCTTGCCACCACTGAGAGGCGGCAGGGGAAGGCGACACGCCGTCTTTGGGCGCACGCACGAACGTCGGGGCTTCCACCGCGTCGGGTGCAACGGAGGGAGCCCCATGATAGCGGGGGCCGACGGTGCAGCCGGCCAACGCCCCCATGACGGCGACTGCAACTGTCCACGTGCGAGCTTTAGAGACCTGCGCCACTCTCAAACCTCAGTGCACCGCCTCGCGCGGCGCGGAAGGGTGCTGTTGCGGCGACTTTTTCAGGAGGAGCGCGAGGGGAATGCAAATAAAGAGCGCCACTCCCAGTACGTAAAAGGTCTCCGAGAAAGTAATGACCGACGCCTGCTGCGCCATCTGCGCCGCAAGCTGACCCAGTGCCTGCTGATGCGCGAAGGCGGGGTCGCCACCCTGGGCGAGGAAACCTGCGGCGGTCGTGGCCAAATGATTCTGACCCAGCAGGGAGTTGGCCGTGACCGACTCCCTGATGAAGGCGTCGTGCATGGCATTGCGCCGATCGATGTAGACGCCCAGCAGGGCGAGGCCCACCGATCCGCCGAGGTTGCGCGCCATGTTGTAGAGGCCGGCGGCGTCACCGGCTTCTTCCCGTGACACCGCGGACATCGAGGCCTGGTTGAGCGGCATGAACGCGAGCATCTGGCCGGCGCCGCGCAGCAGCTGCGAGCCGTAGAAGTCGTGTCCGACACTCTGGACCGTCAAGGAGATGTCGAACATGCAGCTCACTGCAAAGCACAGCAGGCCGGCGATCACCATGACGCGCGCATCGAGCGTCCCGAGCATGCGGGGCAATATCGGCATGAGCAGAAACGCCGGCAGGCCCGACAGCAGCATGATTCCGCCCGCCTGTTCCGCGTTGTAGCCGGCTATGAGGCTCAAGAACTGCGGGATCAGGTAGGAAATGCTGTAGAGCGCCGCGCCGATGGTGAAGACGATGAAAATGACGCTCGCGTAGCTCTTGTTCTTCATCAGGCTCAGGCGCACGACCGGCTTCTTCGCCACGAACTGTCCCGCCGCCAGCGTGGCGATGCCGATGACCGAAACCACCGACAGCCAGATAATCATGCGCGAGTCGAACCAGTTCTCGCGCTGGCCCTCCTCCAGCACCACCGTGAGCGAGCTCAGACCGGCCGCGAGGCCGGCAATGCCCAGCCAATCGCCGTTCACGAAAGAATGCCAGTCCGGCTTGCTCTTCGGCAGGCCCGCGTACAGCAGCATCACCAGGGCGATGCCCACCGGCAGGTTGACGAAGAAGCACCAGCTCCAGTCGATGTTCTCCGCGAGCCAGCCGCCGAGCACTGGCCCGAGCAGCGGGCCCAACAGCACGATCAGGCCGAACAGCGTCATACCGATGGGCAACTGGTGGCGTGGCAGCCGCGTGCGCACGATCGTCTGCGCCGTGGGGATCATCGCACCCCCGGTGAATCCCTGGCCGATGCGC
>DATNDE010000040.1:0-72627 GCA_035553315.1 Steroidobacteraceae bacterium | reverse complement strand
GTGGTGTTTGGCACCGGCGCGCCCAACCCGCGCTATCCGGAAGCCGAGGTCGTGCCGCCCACGGTGCTGGTCAATCCGCAGCTCGAGCCGATCGGCGAGCAGATCGAGCAGGGCTGGGAGGGCTGCCTGTCGGTGCCCGGCATGCGCGGCCTCGTGCCGCGTTATCTGCAGCTGCGCTATCGGGGATTCGACGAGCGCGGCCATGCACTGGAGCGGCGGGTCAGCGGCTTTCATGCGCGCGTCGTGCAGCACGAGGTCGATCACCTGGACGGCATCCTCTACCCAATGCGCATCACCGATATGCGCTACTTCGGCTTCAACGAAGAACTGTTTCCCAATCAACAGCTGCAGGATGACTAGTCATGGCGAGGAGCGCTCACCCGTGAATTCCCCCGTTCCCCCCACTCGCGATGAGCTGCAGCATTCGCTGCGCACGCTGCACGAGGAGCTGACGCGCACGGCGCGCATCGACGCGGGCTCGCATGCCCTGCTGCAGCAGTTGCTGGGCGACATGCAGCGACTGCTGCAGGACAGTAAAGTACCCGTCGAGGCGGCCGCGACGGAGCGGCCGGCGCGGCGACTGGAGGGACTGGCTGTGCAGTTCGAAGCCGACCACCCGCGTCTCGCCGGCAGCCTGCGGCAATTCGTGGAACTGTGCAGCCGCGCCGGACTCTAGCGCCGAGCGGCAGGGCGATGCCTACTGGCCCGGGGCGGACGCGCCGGGCTGAGCCGACTGCTGCGCCCCGGCCCCGGCGCGTCGCGCACCGCGCTGCTGCAGGCGCTGGCGCAGGCGATCACGACGCTGCGTGATGAGCTGTTGCAACTGCGTCTTCTGTGCGGGCGTCAGCACCTCATAGAGCGCCTGCTGCGCATGCGCGGCCTGATCGATGCGCGCCACGGCGCGGTCCTTGATTGCCTGCACGGCCTGGCCATGATTCGGGTCGCCCGGGTTGAGCAGCGCTTCAGTCTGCGCGCGACGTTCCTGCTGCGTGCCGGCCGTGCCACGGCGCAGTTGCTGTACTTCGAGGATCGCCTGAACGCGGTCCCACTGCTGATCGGTCAGATCCAGCCGACGGAACGCCAACAGCAGTGGACGATCGAGCCGTTGCGCACCGCCGCGGCGGCTACGCATCGCGAGCGCCGGGCGATGCCAGCGTCGCGGGCCCGCGCGACGTGTCTGAGGTCCCGCGGTAGCCGCGCGAACGGCAGCGGGGCCTGAATCCGCGCCGCCCGCGCCCTGGGCCAGGGCGACGCCACCTGCCAGGCCCGCCATCGCCAGCCCGGCCAAAATCCACCCCATTCCGACATGACGTGCTGTAACCATAACCGCTAACACCTCGTTGCCCGAGCCGTCGCAGCTCACTTAAAGAGGCAGAACGCGGCACGGCGGCAGCGGTGCACAGCCACGGCGGCCAACGTGGTCAATCTGTGTCAGGAATTGCGATCCGCGACGCTTTGCAGCGTGTCTCGCCGTGCTATTCTGCGCTCAAGTTCATACGTATGTATTAATCGAATTGGCGCAGTCCGGCAAGTCTCTGGTAGTCGATAGCACCGCAGCTCGTCTGCTGGATGCGGCCGAGCGGCTGTTCGGCGAGCATGGCTACGACGGCGTGGGTATGCGCATGCTGGCGCAGGCGGCCCGGGTCAACCTCGGCGCGGCCACCTATCACTTCGGCTCGAAGAAGGCCCTGTACGTGGAGACTTTTTTGCGTCGCTTTCGCAGCGTCAACCGCGCGCGGGCCGAGCTGCTCGACCTCGCCGAGCGGGCAGCGGGCAGCGCCGCCCCGGAACTCGAGCAGATCGTGGAGGCGCTGGTCCGCCCGAGCTTCCTCGCAGGTCTGGAGCATCCCGCCTTCAATCGGCTGCTGGCGCGAACGCTGGTGGCGCCTCCGCCCTTCCTGCGCGCGGTACTGCGCCGTGAGCTCGAGCCCAGCATGCAGCGCTTCGTGCAGGCGCTGCAGCGTGCCTTGCCGGCCTTGCCGGTGTCGGTGCTGCAGCTGCGCATGGCGCTGGTCTCGGGTGCCTTGATGATGGTCGCGGTGCGCGTGGCCTCCTTGCCGCGGGTCCGCGACGCGGCGCGCGAGCGTGCCACCCTGTCGGAGTTGGTGCGTTTCGCGAGCAGCGGTCTCGCCAGCGCCGCAGCGAGCTCCGGGGCGGAGTTGAGCTTCCTCGACAGAGCGTCTGCGCCCGCGAGGCGCGCGTGAGGCGCAGCGCGCGTGCGACCTGCGCGGCGCTCAGCCTGCTGGTGGCGCTCGCAGGTTGTACGCTCATGCCAGCCTATCGCCGTCCCGCCGCCCCCGTGCCGGCGCATTTTTCGCTGCCCGGCGCCCCGGCGTCTGCGTCCGCAGTACCTGCGTCCCCAGTGCCTGCCGCAGAGCTTCCGATCCGTGAGTTCTTCACCGACCCGCAGCTGCAGGCGCTGCTGCAGCTTGCGCTGCAGAACAATCGCGACCTGCGGGTCGCCGTGCTGAACGTGGCGCAGTCGCGTGCGCAATATCGCATCACGCGCGCGGCATCCCTGCCCACCGTGCAGGGCTCGGCCAGCTTCACGCGCCAATCCACCTCCCTCGGCGCGCAGATTCCGGGATTTCCCTCCAGTGAGAGCGTCGTCACCAGTCTCTGGAGTGCCAGCGTCGGAGTCAGCTCCTATGAGTTGGATCTGTTCGGCGCGGTTCGCAGCCAGACGACACAGGCGCTCGAGCAGTACTTTGCCACCGCGCAGGCGCAGCGTGCCGCGCGCGTATCGCTGGTCGGGGAGCTGGCCACGCAGTACTTCACACTGCGGGCCGCCGAGGCGCAGCTGAAGCTCGCGCAGGACACGCTCGACTCGGTGCGCAGCTCCTACGAGTTGAACCGCGCCACCTTCGCCGCCGGGGCCAGCAATGAGCTGGACCTGCGCCAGGCGGAGGGGCAGGTCGAGACGGCCCAACTCGCCATCCGTACCTATCAGCTGCAGATCGCGCAGGCGCGCGATGCCCTGCAACTGCTCGTCGGCGCTCCCCTGCCGGCGGCTCAGCCGGCGCCGCTGCCCTTCGACGAGCCGCACATGATGCGCGCGATTCCGGCCGGCTTGCCCTCGGATCTGCTCGAGCAGCGGCCGGATATTCTGCAGGCCGAGCACACCTTGAAGGCCGCGAACGCCGACATCGGTGTGGCGCGTGCCGAGATGTTCCCGACGATCTCGCTCACCAGCTCGATCGGTACGCTCGGCCCGCAACTCTCGTCGCTGTTCAAGGCCGGCAGCGGGCAATGGAGCTTTGCGCCCCAAATCAGTCTGCCCATCTTCACCGGCGGCAGGAATCGCGCGCAGCTCGAGGCGGCACGCGTGGCCGAGCGCATCCAGGTGGCCAACTATGAAAAGGCCATCCAAAGCGCTTTTCGCGAGGTTGCCGATGCGCTGGCGGAAACCGACAACTATGCGCAGCAGGTGGGCCTCGAGGCCGCACTGGTGGTGACCGAGCAGCGACGTCTGGAGCTCGCGACGCTGCGCTATCAGCACGGCGAGGACAGCTATCTCAACGAGCTCACGGCACAGCAGGACCTCTACAGCGCGCAGCAGGGCTTGCTGCAGGCACGTTTCAATCGCCTGGCCAGCCAGGTCGCGCTGTACCAGGCTCTCGGAGGAGGATGGAAGTGATGATGCGAGCGCGGCAAAGCCGGTCTTCGGATCCGCTGGTCTTTCCAGCATCCCCACTGCGCTTTGCGCTCATCGGCGCCCTGCTGCTGGCGCTGTGCACGGCCTGTCAGCGCCCGGGCAGCCATGGCCCATCGTACGACGTTGCCACGGTCAGCCGCGGGGATCTGCAGGAGTACGTGACGGCCAGCGGCTCGCTCGGCGCGGTGGTCAGCGTCGATGTGGGCAGCCAGGTGACCGGCAAGGTTGCGCACCTGTTCGTCGACTTCAACTCTCCGGTCAAAAAGGGTCAGCTGGTCGCGCAGATCGATCCGACGGTGTACCGGGCGCAGCTGCGCCAGGCGCAGGGACAGCTCGCCAGTGCCCAGGCCGACGTCAAGCTCAAGCAGCAGAACCTCGAGCGCAAGAAAATCCTCGTGCCGCTGCGCGCGGCCTCGCAGTTGGATCTGGATCAGGCGGTCGCAGAGCTCGCCCAGGCGCAGGCTACCGTCAGCATTGAGCAGGCGGCTTTGCAGAGTGCGCAGGCCAATCTCAACTATTGCAACATCACCGCGCCTGTCAACGGCATCGTGATCTCGCGCAAGGTCGATGAGGGTCAGACCGTGATCGCCGCCATGAGCACTCCCGTGCTGTTCACGATCGCCCAGGACATCACCAAGATGAACATCACGGCGGATGTCTCCGAAGCCGATATTGGTCAGGTGCGCGTCGGCCAGCCGGTCGATTTCGACGTCGAGGCCTTTCCGAACGAGGTATTTCACGGCGTGGTCGCGCAGGTGCGCAAAGCCCCCACGACCACGCAGAACGTCGTGACCTATCAGACCATCATCGCGGTCGACAACCCCGGGCAGAAGCTCTTTCCAGGCATGACCGCCGACGTCTCGATCCTGGTCGCCGAGCGCCACAAGGTCCTGAAAATTCCCAACCCGGCGCTGCGCTACGCGCCACCGGGCGATGCGCACTTCAGCCATACGCCGCCCAGGCAGCTCTCGCGCAGCGAGCAGCTGGTGTTTGCTATCGAGAGCGACGGTCGCACGCTCGATCCCATCGTCGTGCAGATCGGTATCACTGACGGCAACGAGACGGAAGGACTGTCGGGTGTCAGCGCGGGCATGCGCCTGGCCACCGCAACGCGCACCGGACCGCCTTCACCGTTTACCCCGCAGCCGCCACCGCCTTCGTTGTAGGCCGAGTGCTCATGCAGCGCCCGCCACCCGCTACGTCCGCTGTTTGCGCTGCGCCTGTCATCGAGCTGCGCGACATCGAGCGCAGCTACCGCTCCGGTGATGTGCAGGTGCGCGCCGTCGCCGGCGTCACGCTGTCGATCCAGCGCGGCGAGTTCGTCGCCATCATGGGTCCGAGCGGCTCGGGCAAGTCGACGCTGATGAATCTCATGGCCTGTCTGGACCGCCCCACCGCGGGCCAGTACCGCCTCGACGGTGTGCAGGTACAGACCCTGAGCCGCCGACAGCTCGCCTCAGTGCGCAACCGCAAGCTCGGCTTCGTGTTTCAGAGCTTCAATCTACTGCCGCGCACCAGCGCGCTGGAGAACGTCGAGCTGCCGCTGTTCTACAGCCAGCCGCCCGTGGGGCTGCGCGAGCGGCACCGGCGCGCCCGCGAGGCGCTCGAGACGGTGGGCCTCGGCGAGCGCCTGACGCACTGGCCCAATCAGCTCTCCGGCGGTCAGCAGCAGCGCATCGCCATTGCGCGCGCGTTGGTGAACAGGCCAGAGCTGCTGCTGGCCGATGAGCCCACGGGCAACCTCGACTCGCGCACCGGCATCGAGATCATGGGACTGTTTCAGGCGCTCAACGACAGCGGCATCACCGTGGTCATGGTGACGCACGAGCTGGACATTGCCGCGTACTGCAAGCGCATCCTCATCATGCGCGACGGCCGTTTGCTGGAGGATCGGCGCAGCGAGCGCCCACTGCGCGCCGCCGAGGAGCGCGCGCGGCTCGATCGCGAGGAGCACAGCGCCAAAATCGATCGGACCGAGGCCCCATGCTGAGAGCGCTGGCTGCAACACTGCTGGCGATGCTGCTGCGCATCGCGCTCACGGCGCTGATGGCGCTGCGTGCCCTGCGCAGAAATAAGCTGCGCTCGAGCCTCACTGCGCTGGGCATCATCATCGGTGTGTTCGCGGTGGTGGCCATGGTCGCCATCGGCAATGGCGCGCGCGAGAGCATTCAGGCCCAGGTGGCCAATCTCGGACAGAACATGCTCGTAGTCTTTGCCGGCAGCCGCCGCAGTGCCGGCGTCAATCAGGGTCTGGGCAGCGCCAGTGCGATCACGTTGCAGGACGCGGCGGCCATGCGCCGCGAGATCCCGGCGGTGACGGCCTTCAGTCCGGAGGTCAGCGCGACCGCCCAGGTCATCGCCAACGGTCGCAATTGGTCGACCACCGTGGCGGGGGAGGCCCCGGAGTATTTGCAGGTGCGCGATTGGCAGCTCAGTGCGGGTGCGATGTTCACCGATCGCGACGTCAGCCGTGCGGCGAAGGTCGGCGTGATCGGCTCCAAGACCGCACGCGAGCTGTTCGGACCGCTCGATCCGCTGCAACAGACGGTACGCATCGGCAACATCCCGTTCGTCATCATCGGGGTGCTCGACAGCAAGGGCGCGGGCGTGGGTGGCCAGGATCAGGACGATCGCATCCTCATCCCGTTCAGCACCGCCATGGAGCGCATCACCGGCGACAAGTACCTGCGCTCGGTTTATCTGCAGATCAGCGACGCGGCGCACATGCAGTCCGCCGAGGAGCAGGTCACACGGCTGCTGCGCCAGCGCCATCGTCTCTCGCCCGGCACCGATGACGACTTCAATATCTTCAACCAGAAGGAAATTGCCGACACGGTGGCCACCGTGACCTCGAGCCTGACGTTGCTGCTGGGCGCCATCGCCGGTCTGTCGCTGGTGGTCGGCGGCATCGGCATCATGAACATCATGCTGGTTAGCGTCACCGAGCGCACGCGTGAGATCGGCATACGCATCTCCGTGGGAGCCCAGCCCGCCGACATCCGCGCACAGTTTCTGATCGAGGCCGTGACGCTCAGTCTGCTGGGCGGATTGCTCGGTGTCGTGCTCGCCCTGGGGGCGGCCCATCTGGTCAGCGCCCTCAGCAGCAACTTCAAGGCCATCGTGACCAGCGGCTCGGTCGTGCTGGCCTTCGTGGTGAGCTTCGTGATCGGCGTGTTCTTTGGCTACTATCCCGCGCGCCGCGCCTCGTTGCTCGATCCCATCGAAGCGCTGCGCTACGAGTAGGCTGCTCGCCAGAGACGGTCAGGCCGGTGCGACATCCTCGCGCGCCGCGCGACGGCGCTCGTGCTCCTTGAGGTGGCGCTTGCGCAGGCGGATATTCTGCGGCGTCACCTCGACGAGCTCATCATCGGCGATGAACTCCACGGCGTACTCGAGCGTCAGGGGAATCGGTGGGGTCAGCAGTACGTTATCGTCCTTGCCGGCCGCGCGGATGTTGGTGAGCTTCTTGGTGCGGATTGGATTGACGACCAGGTCGTTGTCGCGGCTGTGGATGCCGATGATCATGCCTTCGTAGAGCTTCTCGCCGGGCTTGACGAACATCCGGCCGCGCTCCTGCAGCGCGAACAGTGCATAGGCCACGGCCTCACCGTCCTCATTGCTCACCAGCACGCCGTTGTGGCGGTCGGGAATCTCTCCACGCACCACGCCGTAGCCGTCGAAGATGTGGCTCATGAGACCGGTGCCGCGCGTGAGCGTCATGAAATCGCCCTGAAAGCCGATCAGCCCGCGCGCCGGCACGCGGTAGTCGAGCCGCGCGCGACCCGTGCCCTCGATCACCATGTTGACCAGCTCCGCGCGACGCTGTCCTAGGGCTTCCATGACTCCGCCCTGATGCGCCTCCTCGATGTCCACCGTGAGCGCCTCGAAGGGCTCGTGCCATTCTCCGTCCACTTCCCGGCGCAGCACCTGCGGCTTGCCCACCGCGAGCTCGTAGCCCTCGCGGCGCATGTTCTCGATGAGGATGGTCAGATGCAGCTCGCCGCGTCCGAGCACACGGAACACGTCCGCATCGGCCGTGTCCTCCACGCGCAGCGCGACGTTGCTCTGCAGCTCACGATACAGCCGCTCGCGGATCTGGCGGCTGGTCACGTACTTGCCCTCGCGTCCGGCGAGCGGGGAGGTGTTCACCTGGAAGGTCATGGCGAGCGTGGGCTCATCGACCTTGATGGGCGGCAGGCCGTCGGGGTGCTCCGGATCGCAGAGGGTCACGCCGATGTTCACGTCCTCGATGCCCGTGACTGCGACGATGTCGCCGGCGGCGGCGCTGTCCACCGGTGCGCGCGACAGGCCCGTGAAGGTGAGCACCTGGCCGACCTTGGCGACGCCGCGGTCCTCCTCGCCATAGCGCAGCGCCACCGGGCGGCCGGGCAGCAGCGTGCCACGGCGGATGCGACCGATGCCGATGCGACCGACGTAGGAGTTGTAGTCGAGCGTGGAGATCTGCAGCTGCAGCGGCGCCTCGAGCTCGGCGGTCGGCGGCGGCACATGCTGTAGCACGGCCTCGAACAGGGCGGTCATGTCCGGATCGCGTCGTGTCAGGTCCGTGCTCGCCCAGCCTTGCAGGGCGGAGGCGTAGATCACCGGAAAGTCGAGCTGGGCATCGCTGGCACCGAGCTTGTCGAACAGCTCGAAAGTCTGGTCGACGACCCAGCCGGCGCGCGCGCCGGGGCGGTCGATCTTGTTGACCACGACGATCGCCCTGAGTCCCAGTGCCAGCGCCTTGCGCGTCACGAAGCGCGTCTGCGGCATCGGTCCTTCGACGGCGTCCACCAGCAGCAGTACCCCATCCACCATCGAGAGTACCCGCTCGACCTCGCCGCCGAAGTCCGCATGGCCCGGCGTATCGACGATGTTGATGCGCGTGCCGGCATAGTCGATGGCGCAGTTCTTCGCGAGGATGGTGATGCCGCGCTCGCGCTCGATGGCGTTGGAGTCCATGACGCGCTCGCCGACCTTTTCATGCGCGGCGAAGGTGCCCGACTGTTTGAGCAGGCAGTCCACCAGCGTCGTCTTGCCGTGGTCGACGTGCGCGATGATGGCGATATTGCGGATGGGTCGCTGCATAAAAGGGTCGCGAGGGTAACAGAACTGGCCGTCCGGCGCTAAACGGTCGCCCTGGCGCGCCGCCGCGCGGCCCTTGATTCCGCGCCGTAAGGCCCTAAGCTCAAGCGCATCAATACCGTGCACTCATCCGGCGTCCTGCCGCGGCGCGCGATGCACCACGGTCGCCCCGCCGCTCCCGCGCCGGGCGACGTGCTGCGCAGCCTCGGCGGGGTATTTCGCTACAGCCTGCGGGCCGTGCAGCTGGTCTGGGATACCAACCGGACGCTGCTGCTGGCCTTGTCGTTGCTGTCGCTGCTCGCGGGCCTTTTGCCTACCGGCATTCTCGCCATCAGCCAGCGCATCGTGGATACCGTCCTCGCCGCGCGTGGCGCGGGCGGACGCGGTGCCATGCGGGTGCTGCTGTTCGTGCTGTTGGAGGGGGGGCTGCTAGCCATGCTCGCTGGTGCGCAGCGCGGACTGTCGCTCTGTCAGGCGCTGCTGCGCGCCCAGCTGGGCCAGCGGGTCAACGTCATGATCCTCGAGAAAGCGCTGACGCTGGAGCTGCAACAGTTCGAGGACTCGGAGTTCTACGACCGGCTGACGCAGACGCGGCGCGAGGCATCGACCCGTCCGCTGAGCCTGGTCATGCGCACTTTCGGGCTGACGCAGAACGCCATCCAGCTGCTCGGCTTCGCGGTGCTGCTGGTGCGCTTCTCTCCCTGGACTATCGGCGTGCTGCTGCTGGCCGGGGTACCGGCCTTTCTCGCCGAGGCCAAGTTCTCCGGCGATGCCTTCCGCCTGTTTCGCTGGCGCTCGCCCGAGACGCGCATGCAGAACTACCTGGAAACGGTGCTGGCGCGTGAGGACCATGCCAAGGAGGTCAAGCTCTACGGCCTCGGGGAGCGGCTGCTGCAGCGTTATCGCGATATCTTCACGCGACTGTATCGCGAGGATCGGGCGCTGTCGATCCGTCGCGACGCGTGGGGATTTGCGCTCGGACTGGTGGCCACTGCGACGCTCACTGGCGCCTATGGCTGGGTCGCGCTGGACACCGTGCGCGGTGCCATCACGCTCGGCTTCATGACGATGTACATGGGACTGTTTCGTCAGGGACAGGGGGCGGTGACCGCGATGCTTTCGGCGATCGGTGGCATGTACGAGGACAACCTCTATCTCTCGACGCTGTACGAGTATCTGGAGACGCCCGTCGAGCCCTCGCGCGGCAGCGCTCATGCGGGGCCCGCGCCCGGCGATGGCATTCGTTTCGAGAATGTGAGCTTCACCTATCCGGGGGCCCGCGAGCCGGCGCTGCACGATATCAGCCTACATCTGCCAGCCGGCTCGAGTCTTGCGTTGGTTGGAGAGAACGGCTCGGGCAAGACGACGCTGATCAAGCTGCTCACGCGGCTCTATCGTCCCGACAGCGGTCGCATCCTGCTCGATGGCATGGCGCTGTCCGAATGGGAGGAGGGCGCATTGCGCTCGCGCATCGGGGTGATCTTCCAGGACTTCACGCGCTATCAGATGCTGGTCGGGGAGAACATCGGCGCGGGCGACGAGCGCTACTTCGAGGAAGAAGGTCGCTGGCACGACGCCGCCGATCTGGGCCAGGCGGCGAGCTTCATCGAGCGGCTGCCCATGCGCTATCGAACGCAGCTGGGCAAGTGGTTCAAGGACGGCCAGGAGCTCTCGGGGGGACAGTGGCAGAAGATTGCCCTGTCGCGCGCCTTCATGCGCACCCAGGCCGACGTGCTGGTGCTCGATGAGCCCACGGCGGCGATGGACGCGCGCGCCGAAGCCGAAGTCTTCGAGCACTTCCGGACGCTGGCGCGCGGGCGCATCACCATCCTGATCTCGCACCGCTTCTCCACGGTGCGCATGGCCGACCAGATCGTGGTCCTGGATCAGGGGCGCATCATCGAGCAGGGCACGCATGCGCAGCTGGTTGCGCAAGGTGGGCATTATGCCCAGCTCTTCGCGCTGCAAGCTCGCGGCTACCGCTAGCGCCGTACGGTCGGGCTGCAGCAGCGAGCCCGACAGGAACGCGCTACAATCAAGGCCGCATGAGTGAGCCGATCATGGATGAAGCCGCTGATACCTTCGATTCCGCGTTCGCCAAGGCCGTGGACCTCGGCAACCGGCTGGCCGGCAAGGACAAGGAGGCCGACCTGTGGGACATCGCCGATGGCCTGCTGGCCGGAGCGGTGCAGTATTGGCTCTATTCCCGCCAACCCTGTGGCGATGAGCGCTGCGAGGACTGTGCGCCCATCAGCACCGCCGACGCGCGCCTGACCGAGCTCAAGCGCCTGATCGACCAGCTCGCCGCCGAGAGCGAGTACTTCCATGCACCGACTGATTCGAACGCCGGTCGTGCCTGAGACGGCCCTGGCCGGGCGGGGCCAGCGAGGCCAATATAAGCCAACTACATAAGCTCAAACCCCCGCATTTCTTGCCCGACGGGGAGTTGCATCGCTAGAATCGCGCGCCTTCCAGACCCCTGGCCAAGCGAGCATATCCCCTTGAATGATTCCGCAAATTCCCTGAGCGCGGCCGCGGCCGCTTCACATGCCGCCCCCATCCAGACCGAGGTCGTCGTCATCGGCGCCGGTCCCGCCGGACTCTTTCAGGTGTTCGAGCTGGGCCTGCTGGGTATCAAGGCGCACATTCTCGATACGCTCTCCAAGCCCGGCGGACAGTGCACCGAGCTGTACCCCGACAAGCCCATCTACGACATTCCCGCCCTGCCGATATGCGGCGCGGCCGAACTGGTCGAGCGGCTGATGCAGCAGATCAAACCCTTCGGCGCCGAATTTCACCTCGGCGAGGAGGCGCTGCAGCTCACGCGGCGTGAGGATGGGCGCTTCACGCTCGTGACCAGCGCCGGTACCGTGTTCGACGCCGGCGCCATCGTGGTGGCGGCGGGTGTCGGGTCGTTCCAGCCACGTCACTTGAGCGTGGAGCACGCCGCTGCATTCGAAGGCCGGCAGATTCACTACAGCGTGAAGAACGCGGCGGATTTTCACGGCCGACACCTGGTGATCTTCGGTGGCGGCGACTCGGCGCTGGACTGGACGCTGGACCTCGCGCCCAAGGCCGCGAGCCTTGCTCTGGTGCATCGGCGGGCGGAGTTTCGCGGCGCGCCCGCCTCGGCAGCGAAGGTGCGCGAGCTGGTGGAGGGCGGCAAGCTGCGCTTCATCGAAGGGCTGGCGCAATCGCTGCACCACGAGGACGGCGCGCTGCGCGGCGTGCACGTGAAGGCTGCAAGCGGCGAGCTGCACCGGCTCGATGCCGAGCACCTGCTGGTGTTCTTCGGGCTGTCACCCAAGCTCGGCCCGATCGCCGAGTGGGGGTTCGAGCTGGCCGGCAAGGCCATCAAGGTCGACACGGAGAAGTTCCAGTCCAACATTCCGGGGGTATTCGCAATCGGTGATATCAATACCTACCCGGGCAAGAAGAAGCTGATCCTGTCGGGCTTTCACGAGGCGGCGCTCGCGGCCTTCGCCATCCAGCACCACCTCTATCCCGCCAAGAAGCAATTCCTGCAGTACACGACCACCAGTCCCGCGATGCAGAAGCGCCTGGGTGTGGCCACGGCCTGATGGACGCACGCCTCGCCGAGCTGCTGCACTTGCTCGAGCTCGAGCGGCTGGAACGCGACCTGTTCCGCGGGGCGAGCCGTGACATCGGCGCCCCGCAGGTTTTCGGCGGGCAGGTGCTCGGTCAGGCGCTGCGCGCGGCCTACGCCACCGTAGCGGCAAGCCATGCGGCGCACTCGCTGCATGCGTATTTCCTCAAGCGCGGTGACTTCGACGCGCCGATCGTGTACTTCGTGGATCGCAGCCGTGATGGCCACAGCTTCTCCAATCGTCGCGTCACGGCGATTCAGCACGGCGAGCAGATCTTCCACATGGCTGCCTCCTTTCAGTTGCCGCAGGAAGGGCTCACGCATCAGCTGCCCATGCCCGAGGTGCCGCCGCCCGAGGCGCTGAGCGACGGTGCACTGCCCAGCCGCGCTGAGCTCAGCGTGATGCCTGAGAAGCTGCGTGCTTACTACCGCAGCGAGCGACCGTTCGAGTTCCGGCTCATTCCATCGCAGGATGCGGAGGGCGCCGCGGACTGCGCGTCATTGCAGCGCGTTTGGATGCGCACCGTGGACCGGCTGCCCGATGACGATGCCCTGCATCGCTGCCTGCTCGCCTATGCGTCGGACTTTCACCTGCTGCGTACGGCGACGCTGCCGCACGTGGCAGCCTTCCTGAGCGGCCGTCGCTTCATGGCGAGCATCGATCATGCCATGTGGTTCCACTGGCCGGTGCGCGTGGACGAGTGGTTCCTGTACGCCACCGACAGCCCCAGCGCCTCGGGCGCGCGCGGCTTTGCCCGCGGCAGCATTTTCTCGCGCGACGGACGGCTGCTCGCGAGCACCGCTCAGGAAGGGTTGATGCGCGCAGGCAGTTAGCGCCTGCGGCGCATTGCGCTTTAGAGCAGCTTGCCCGGATTCATGATGCCGTTGGGATCGAGCGCCTGTTTGATGGCGCGCATGGCGGCGAGCGCCGTGGGGTCCGCGTAACGCACGAGCTCCTCGCGTTTGAGCTGGCCGATGCCGTGCTCGGCGCTGATGCTGCCGTGATAGCGCGCCACCAGATCGTGAATGGCGCGGCGGATGTGCGGCGCGCGCGCCAGAAACGCGCTGCGTTCGGCGGGGCCGCCGGCGCAGTGCAGATTGAAGTGCAGATTGCCATCGCCGGCGTGCCCGTAGCTGAACAGACGCGCCTCGGGCACGTGCTCGGCCACCCAGTCCCCGGCCTCGCCGATGAACTGCGCCAATGAGGCCATCGGCACACCGATATCGTGCTTGATGCTCGCGCCGTCCAAACGCTGCGCCTCGGGCACGTGCTCGCGCAGCCGCCAGAAAGCCGCCCGTACGCGCTCGCTGGTGGCCAGCACCGCATCGGCGAGCAACGAGCGCTCGGCCGCCTCGGCCAGTACCCTCTGCAGCAGGTCGCCCAGCGGTTCATCGGCGGCGGAGGACAGCTCGCACAGCACGTACCAGGGGTAGGGCACGGGCAGCGGATCGCTGACCTCTGGAATATGGCGCGCGGCCACCTCGACGGCAATGCGCGGCAGCAGCTCGAAGGAGCTGAGCCGCTCCCCACCCGTAGCGCGCAGGTGGCCGAGCAGGGCGATTGCATCCCCAGGCGTGCGAATGCCGAGAAAAGCCGTGGCGTGGCTGCGCGGCTGCGGCCAGAGCTTCAGCGAGGCGGCGGTGATCACCCCGAGAGTGCCTTCCGAGCCGATCAACAACGACTTCAGGTCGTAGCCGGTATTGTCCTTGCGCAGTGACTTCAGCCCATGCAGCACGCGGCCATCGCCGAGTACCGCCTCGATGCCCAGCACCAGCTCGCGCGTCATGCCATAGCGCACCACGTTCAAGCCGCCGGCGTTGGTGCCGAGATTGCCGCCGAGCTGGCAGCTGCCCTCGGCACCCAGGCTGAGCGGAAAGTAACGATCCGCTGCGATGGCAGCCTGCTGTACGTGCTGGAGCACGCAGCCGGCCTCGGCGATCATGGAGAAGTTCGCCGCATCGATCTCGCGGATGCGGTTCATTCGTCGCAGCAGCAGCAGCACCTGCCGGCCGGAGGCGTCGGGCGTCGCAGCGCCGCAGTAGCCGGTATTGCCCGCCTGTGGCACGAGTCCGATGCGCCGCTCGTTGCACCAGCGCACCAGCGACTCGACCTGCTGCAGACTCTGCGGTTGTACGACGCTGAGTGCGCGTCCGTGGTAGCGGCGATGATGATCGATGAGCAGCGGCGCGGTGACGTCCGGATCGCTGAGCACGGCATCCGCGCCGAGCAGCGAGCCGAGCTCACTGCGCAGCGCGGCGTCGCGCGATGGGTCGCTCACCCCGGCGGGCTCAATGTTGGCGGCGCATTCACAGTCGCGAGCGGCGCGCGACGGCAGGCGGGCTTGGTCAGCAGCATCTGCACATCGCCGAGCTGGCGCTCGGCGAAGCCGCCCTCGCAGTAGCAGAGATAGAACTCCCACAGGCGCACGAAACTCTGCGGGTAACCCAGGCGGTGGACCTCGTCTAGGTGCTCGAAAAAATTGCGCCGCCACAGCGCGAGCGTGCGCGCATAGTGCGGTCCGATGTCCTCGAGATGAAACAGCTTGAGATCCGTCGCGTCGCGCACCGCCTCGAGCAGCGCGCTGACCGACGGGATGAAGCTGCCCGGAAAGATGAACCGCTGAATGTAGTCGACGCTGGCAATCGCCTCGGCGTAGAGCTGATCCTGGAGCGTTATGGCTTGCAACAGCATGGCTCCGTGCGGTGCCAGCAACTGGCTGCACCGGGCGAAGAAGGCCGGCAGATATTGCGCGCCGACCGCCTCGACCATCTCGATCGACACGAGCTTATCGTAGCAGCCCGAGAGCTCGCGATAGTCCGTGAGCAGCAGCGTGATGCGCTCGCCGAGCCCGGCGGCCTCGATGCGCTCGCGTGCATAGTCGTGCTGCGCGCGAGAGATGGTGGTCGTGGTCACGCGGCAGCCGTAGTGCCGCGCGGCGTGGATGGCGAGGCCGCCCCAACCGGTGCCGATCTCCAGCAGGTGATCGCCGGGCGCGAGCGCGAGCTTGCTGCAAGCTGCGTCGAACTTCGCTCGTGAGGCTTGCGCGAGTGTTGCCTGCTCGCTCTGGAAGATCCCGCAGGAGTAGGCCATGGTTTCGTCGAGCATCAGGCTGTAGAGCTCGTTGCCGATATCGTAATGCGCGGCAATGTTGCGCGCGCTGCCTGCGGGGGAATTGCGCCGCAGCCAGTGGGCGGCGCGGCGCACCGGGCGGGACAGGCGTGCGATGCCGCGCTCCATGTGTTTCAACGCGCCGCGATTGACCACCATGATGCGCACCAGCGCGGTCAGATCGTCGCAGCTCCAATAGCCCTGGATATAGGCCTCACCCGCGCCGACACTGCCACCAAAGGCCGCCTTGGCATAGAAGCGCGCATCCAGCACGCGGATCGTCACCGACAGGGCGCAGCGCTGGCTGAGGTGGCCGAAGCGCTGCTCCTCGGCGGCGTCGATCAGGCGGATCTCGCCATGCTGCAGCCGGCTCAGAGCCCGCAGCAGTCCCGCTCGGCCCAGCCGCGCCGCGAGGCCGCCGGTGCTGTCGGGGCGAGCCGCCAGGCCCGCGGCTGCGCCGCGCGTGCTGGCGCGATCGATCGGGGCGGCCTCGGAGGATCCGGCAGCCGGGACAATGGTGGGCTTCATCACGGCGCGCGCAGCGGGGCTGGCGAGTGTCGGGGGGGGAGAGGGGCGACGCGCGACGGGCAGCTCAGCGGGCCCTGCGCTGCGGATTGTCGCGCACTGCGATCGGCACGGGTTTGAGGTCCCAGATCAGACCCAACCAGGACATGAGCTTCAGCAGGTAGTACGTCAGATCGTACTCCCACCAGAAGAAACCCTGGCGCGCCGAATTCGGATAGTAGTGATGATTGTTGTGCCAGCCCTCGCCGAGCGTGAGGATCGCGAGGAACCAGTTGTTGCGGCTGGTATCGCCGGTGCGATAGCGCTGGCGTCCGAACAGATGCGACAGCGAGTTGATGGTGTACGTCGCGTGCCAGCACAGCACCGTGGAGATGAAGAATCCCCAGACCAGCATTTGCAATCCGCTGGTTTGCAGGTGCGGGTAGAAGTGCGCGAGCAGCACACCGAACAGGAACATGCCCACGCCCAGCAGTAGCGGAATCAGGATGTCGAATCGATCCAGCCAGCGCAGCTCCGGGAATTTCAGCAGATCGCGCACGAAGCGCAGATCCGGGGCAAAGCCCCTGATCGATAGAAACCAGCCCATGTGGGCACGCCAGAAACCGTGCTGCACGGGCGAGTGCGGATCGGCCTCGCGATCTGAATTTGCATGATGGAAGCGATGATGAGCCGCCCACCAGACCGGGCCGCGCTGTACCGCCGAGGCACCCAGCAGGCCGAACACGAATTGTCCGACACGCGAGGTCTTGAAGGAGCGGTGGCTGAAATAGCGGTGATAGAAGCCGGTGATGGCGAACATGCGCACCAGGTAGGCGAGCACCGCGACGATCACGGCGACCGGGCTGATGCCGACCCAAATGACCGCCAGGCAGGCCACGTGCATGAGCAGGAACGGCAGAATGCGCGCCCAATCGATGCGATCGGGTAGCGTATCGCGTGCGGCTTGCACGTACGTGAAGCTGGTATCGAACCAGCGCACGAGGGTCGCGGTGGCGATGCGCCAAAACAAGCCGCGGTGCCGTGGGGGCTGGCTGCTGGAAAGTTCAGGGGGAGCAGAGGCGCTCATCAGTAAATTGTAACCGACTTGTCCGGCAGGATCGTTGGAAAACATTGCCATTTCTCGTGTAACGGGTCCGACGGGTCTCTCAGCTCGATGCGCGCAGCGCCGCGATGCGCTCTTGCAGCGGAGGGTGACTCATGAACAGCCGTGCGAGCCATCCGCCCTCGCCGCCGGTGATGCCGAAGGCATCCATGTGTGCCGGCAGTGGCTCGGCGCTGGCGCGGCGCAGTCGCTCGAGGGCGGCGATCATGCGCTCACGCCCGGCGAGCCTCGCGCCCCCGGCATCGGCACGAAATTCACGCCGACGCGAAAACCACATCACGACGATCGTGGCGAGCAGGCCGAGCACCAGCTGCGTGAGCCATACCGTGGCCATATAACCGATTCCGCGTCCCTCGGTGTCGCGCGAGATCGAGCGGTCGACGATGTTGCCGACGAGCCATGACAGCAGCACGACGAAGGTGTTGAGCACTCCCTGCAGCAGCGCCAGCGTCACCATGTCACCGTTGGCGACGTGGCTGAGCTCATGACCGAGTACCGCTTCCATCTCCTCGCGGGTCATTGCCGCCAACAGCCCACTGCTGACCGCCACCAGCGCGTGATCGCGGCTGGCACCGGTTGCAAAGGCGTTGGGCTGCGCCGCAGGAAAAATCCCCACCTCCGGGCGACCCACCCCGGCACGCTGCGCGAGCCCTTGTACCGTCTCGAGCAACCACTGCTCTCCAGCAGAGCCAGGCTGTTCGATGCGCTGCACGCCGAGGCTGCGGATGGCCATCCATTTGGACAGCGCCAGCGACAGCAACGAGCCGGCGAAGCCGAAGAGCGTTGCCATGACCAGCAGGCTCGCAAGGCTCATGCCGCGCGCGGCGAGCCATGAGTCGATCCCGGTGACGCGCACGACCAGGGAGAGCATCGCCAGGATAGCGAGATTCGTGAGCACGAACAGCACGAGTCGCTTCATGATGAGCCATCGATGCCAGCTGGTGGGTTGGACGGCGCAGAGGCAGGCGAGTTTGCCGTCGACCTTGCGCTCAGCGGGCGCGCTCAGTAACGGTCGCTTTCCTGGCCTTCCTCATCCCAACCCTCGTCCTCGTCATCATCGTCATCGTCATCGTCATCGTCATCGTCATCTTCGTCGTCGTCTTCGTCCTCGTCATCCTCATCCCAGTCCTCGTCGAGGTCTTCGTCGTCTTCGTCCTCTTCTTCGTGGCTGGCCGCCCAGCCCTCCGGCTCCTCGATCTTGTCCAGATCGAGCTCGCGCCAGGTCTCCAGATCGATCTCTTCGATATCGCCGTCGAGATATTCGATCTCGATCAGCTCGGCATCCTCGTCGACCGAGAGCACCCGAAAACTCTCGCTCTCATCGACGTTCTCGTACCACTGCCCAACGACGGGCTCGTATTCTCTCGCCACGGGATTGGATCCTCGGACCGCTGAGTGAGACGCTCGGACGCGGCGATATTAGGGCTCGGGCCGCTGCCAGGCAATCGCTGCGTTGCAGTTGACCTACAATAGCGGCGCTTGAATCGCGAGGTCACGTGAGCGGGGAAACATCAGTGCGGGGGCCCAGTCCCCTGTCCGGCGCGCATCGGGTCGTCGTCAAAGTTGGCTCGGCGCTGCTGGTCGACGCTAAGACCGGCCGCCTCAACCGTGCGTGGCTCAAGAGCCTCGTCGCCGACCTGCTGCGCCTTCGGCGGCGCGGACAGCAGGTCATACTCGTGTCTTCCGGCGCCGTGGCGCTGGGGCGCCGTCACCTCGGACTGCCCACCGGGGCGCTGCGCCTGGGGGAGAGTCAGGCAGCCGCGGCGGTTGGTCAGATTCGTCTCGCGCACGCTTACAAGGAGCTGCTCGAGGACGCAGGCGTCACGGTCGCCCAGATGTTGCTGACCCTCGAGGACAGCGAGCAGCGCCCGCGCTATCTCAATGCCCGCGCTACTCTGGAGGCGCTGCTGCGTCTCGAAGCGCTCGCCGTCATCAATGAGAACGACACGGTCGCCACCGCGGAGCTGCGTTACGGCGACAATGATCGGCTGGCCGCGCGTGTGGCGCAGATGGCCGGTGCCGACTGCCTGATCCTGCTCTCGGACGTGGATGGGCT
Organism: Steroidobacteraceae bacterium; assembly: GCA_035553315.1. Lineage (GTDB taxonomy): Bacteria > Pseudomonadota > Gammaproteobacteria > Steroidobacterales > Steroidobacteraceae > FEN-1191. Next base: position 53,491 of record DATNDE010000040.1, on the reverse strand, counting down.
GTACACGGCCGATCCCAACCGCCACCCGCAGGCGCAGTTCATCGAGCGTGTCACCCGCCTCACCCCGGAGATCGAGGCGATGGGCGGACGTTCGGCCTCGACAGTGGGCTCGGGTGGCATGACGACAAAACTGGCGGCGGCGCGCATCGCTCTGAATGCGGGCTGCCATCTGTGCATCGCCTCGGGTCATCCGCGTCATCCGATCCGACGCATCGACAAGGGGGCTCGCTGCACCTGGTTCATTCCGAGCGCCACGCCGGTGGCCGCACGCAAGCAGTGGATCGCGGGCACGCTGCGGCCGGCAGGCGCCGTGCACATCGATGCCGGGGCGCTCAAGGCGCTGCGCTCGGGCAAAAGCCTGCTGCCCGCCGGTGTCACCGCCACGCTGGGCCGTTTCGAAGGAGGTGACACCGTCAGCGTGCTCAGTGCGGACGGTGCGGAAGTGGCGCGCGGCATCAGCGCCTATTCCGATGCTGACGCCGCCCGTATCATCGGGCGCCAGAGCAGTGAGATTGAGACGCTGCTCGGGTACCGGGGCCCAGATGAGCTCATCCATCGAGACGATCTGGTGATCCTGCGGCACGCGCATGAGCCGGAGGTAATGTCATGAGCACGGCCCCGGGTACGACGGGTACGACGACGAGCGCTACGACGACGGAAGAGGCAGTCTCGGCGAGTGTCGTGGTGCTCATGCAGCGCCTGGGACGCGCGGCCGTGACCGCGTCCGGCGAGCTCGCCCTGGCCGACGGGGAGAAGAAGAATAAGGCGCTCGGCGCGGCGGCGGCCGCGATGCGAGGGGCGCGCGAGGCGATTCTGGCGGCGAACGCCGAGGACCTGCGCGAAGCTCAGGCACGTGGCCTGGGGGCCGCGCTGCTCGACCGCCTGGCGCTGGATGCCAAGCGCGTGGAGGCCATGGCCGCAGGACTCGAGCAGATCGTGGCGCTGCCCGATCCGATCGGCAGGGTGCTGGCGCGCTGGACGCGACCCAACGGCCTCGTCATCGAGCGGGTGAGCGTGCCGTTGGGCGTCATTGGCATCGTCTATGAGAGTCGGCCGAACGTCACCGCCGATGCCGGGGCGTTATGCCTGAAGTCCGGCAATGCCGCGATCCTGCGCGGCGGCTCGGAGAGCCTGCGGTCGAGCTCGGTCATTCACGCCTGCCTGGTGCAGGGCTTACGCGCGGCGGCACTGCCCGAGGCGGCGATCCAGCTGGTGCCCACCAGCGATCGCGCCGCGGTTGGACAGATGCTCTCGGCGATGCAGGAATATTTGGATGTGCTCGTGCCGCGTGGGGGCAAGAGCCTCGTGGCGCGCGTGCAGCGCGAGGCGCGCATACCGGTCATCGGCCACCTCGAAGGCAACTGCCACGTCTACGTGGATCGCGATGCCGACCTGGCCATGGCGCGCACGGTGACACTCAATGCCAAGATGCGTCGCACGGGGGTGTGCGGGGCGGCCGAGACGCTGTTGGTCGACCGCGCCGCGCCGAGCGGCTATCTGGCGGCCCTGGTGCACGATCTCATCGGCGCGGGCTGCGAGGTGCGCGGCGATGAGAGCGTACAGGCGATCGATGCACGCGTGAAGGGCGCCACCGAAGCGGACTGGTCGACCGAATATCTGGACGCCATCATCGCCGTGCGCGTGGTCGATGGAGTCGATGCGGCGATCGAGCACATCGGCCGCTACGGGTCCTCACATACCGAGGCCATCATCACCGAGCGCGACGAGACGGCGCAGCGCTTTTTGGCGCGCGTGGACAGTGCCATCGTGCTGCATAATGCCTCCACGCAATTCGCCGACGGTGGGGAGTTCGGCATGGGCGCGGAGATCGGCATCTCCACCGACCGCTTCCACGCGCGCGGCCCCGTCGGCGTCGAGCAGCTCACCAGCTACAAATACGTCGTGCACGGCAGCGGGCAGGTGCGGCCCTAGCCGCAGCGCATTGGCGCCGCGGCGCCATCAGGCGTGCGAGTGTGAGTGCTCGTGCCGGTGAGCGTGCTCGTGCTTTTGCTCCGGCGCCTGCCCGGCACGCTGCGCGACTGCGGCGCAGTGCTCGCAGTTCACCCAGCCCGAGTCGCCGCTTTCGTAGTGCTCCTTTTTCCAGATCGGCACGCGGTGCTTGACCTCGTCGATGATGTAGCGGCAAGCCTCGAAGCATTCACCCCGATGCGCCGCGCTGACGCCCACCCACACGGCGATATCGCCGATGCCGAGCGCACCGATGCGATGCGCGCAGTGCACATGCTGCACGCCGAAGCGCTCGCGCGCCTCGGTGAGGATGCGCCCTCCCTCGCGCACGGCCAGCGGCGCGAACGCCTCATACTCCAGCCGCAGCACGCGTCGGCCTTCGTTGTGATCGCGCACCCAGCCCTCGAACGCCACGAAACCGCCGCACGCGCTCTGCTGCAGCCGCGCGCGCAATTGCTGCGGCTCGAGTGCGCTCTCATGCAGGGAAAAAAGTGGGGGCTCGTGCATTGCGGCTGCTCCTGATGGGCGGCTAACCACCGGCGACCGGCGGTAGAAACGCCACCGTGTCGCCTTCGCTGAGAAGAGTGCGCCAGTCGCCGAAATCATCGTTGATGGCCACGCGCAGCGCCTCGGGCGCCAAACCGAGTCCGTGGCGCGCGCGCAATTCCTCGTAGAGCTCCAGAGGCGTGCGGGCGGCGCTGGCGAGCTCCTCGTCGGCGCGTCCGGCCTGCTCGCGCAGCAGCGCAAAATAGCGCACCCGCAGGCGACGCGATGCGCCCGGTTGCAGCTGCCCGAGGGCGCTGGCGTACTGCTCGGGCGTGTTGACGTTCTCCAGCGCCTGCGACTCCAGCGGCTCGAGCAGCAGCGCATCGCTCGCCGCGAGCCACTCGCGCGGGCAGCGCTGGCCCGATTCAATCCACTGATCGATCGGCGCGCGGCAGGTGGGCTCGAAGATCGCGCACAACGGCTCGGGCAGGCCGTCGTAGCTGCTGCGATAAGCGGTTGCCAGATGCCGCGGATCGCGCCGCGCCAGCAGATGATCCAGGGTCGCGGCAGTCAGGAACGGCAGGTCACAGGCCAGCACCAGCCAGGCGCACTGCGGCTGCGCGTGCAGCGCCGCCTGGATGCCGCCGATCGGGCCGAGCCCGGGCGTCAGATCGACAATGAGCTCATGGCCGGCGCGCGCGGGTTCGGCACGCTGATCGGCGCGCACGGAGACGAAGCTGAGATGTACGCGCGGGGCGAGCAGCTCGAGCGCACGCTGCAATTGCGTGCGACCCGCATACTCAAGCACCGCCTTGTCGCGATGCATGCGCCGGCTGTGCCCGCCGGCAAGCACCAGGCCATGGAGCATCGGCGCGCTCGGCGCGCTCGATGAACTCGCCGCACTCCCTGCGCTCACTGCACTCGATGTCTTCACGCCGCTGTGCGCTCCACGGTCGCCGGACTGGCCGCATCCGTCAGCTGCCCGACCTGCCGCTTGCCGCCACGCTTGGCGAGCAGCCGCAGCCGCTCGATGCGAATGTCGTGCGACAGCGCCTTGCACATGTCGTACACCGTCAGCGCGGCGACCGAAGCCCCGGTGAGCGCCTCCATTTCCACGCCGGTCTTGTGATGCACCTCGACGCGGCAGCGTATCTGCAGCACGCTGCTCGACTCGCCACTGTCGGGGGCGAACGCAATGCTGATCTCACAGTGCTCCAGCGGCAGTGGATGGCAGAAGGGAATGAGCTCGGCGGTGCGCTTGGCCGCCATGACGCCGGCCAGGATGGCCGTATCGAACACCGGGCCCTTGCGCGTGCGATGCCCGCTCGCCCTGAGGGCGTCAGCCACGATGCGCGGCAGGCGCACGCGCGCCTCGGCCTCGGCAATGCGGTGCGTGACGGCCTTGGCGCCCACGTCCACCATCGTCGGCCGATCGCGCGCATCCAGGTGCGTCAGGCGGGCGCGCTGCGCGGCAGGAGGGGTGGATTTTCGCGCGGGCATCGGATCAGCCCCCCAGGTAGTTCATCTCGGCGTGTTGCACGCCGCGCGCGCGCAATTCATCGCGCAGCTCGCTGTACCGATCCAGACGCTTTTCCCACACGGCACGCACCAACTCGCCCAGCTCGGCATCGTTGGCGCCCGCGCGCAGTGGTGCGCGCAGGTCCACGCCCTCGGTCGCGAACAGACAGGTATGGAGCTTCCCGTCCGAGGACAGTCGCGCCCGCGAGCAGTCACCACAGAAGGGCTGTGTCACCGAGGAGATGAAGCCGACCTCGCCGGCGCCGTCCTCGAAGACATAGCGGCGTGCCACCTCGCCGCGGTAATTGGCATCGACGGGCCGCAGCGGCCAGCGCGCATGGATGCGCGCGAGCAGCTCCTGGGAGGGCACGACACGTTCGCGCTGCCAGTCGTTGCGGTTGCCCACGTCCATGTATTCGATGAAGCGCACGATGACATCGGTGCCGCGAAAGCGCTCGACCAGGTCCAGCACCGACCCATCATTGACTCCGCGCTGTACGACCGAATTGATCTTCACCGGATTCAGTCCCGCATGCTGCGCGGACTCGATGCCCTGCAGGACCTCCTCGAGCCGCCCGAAGCCGCCCGCCATCGCCGCGAAGGTGTTCGGATCCAGACTGTCCAGGCTCACAGTGACCCGCTGCAGTCCCGCGGCCCGTAGCGCCGCTGCCTGCTGGGCGAGCAAGACGCCGTTGGTGGTCAGCGCCACGTCCTCGATGCCCGGCAGGCTGGTCAGGTCTCCGATCAGATCCGGCAGGCCCGGTCGCAGCAGTGGCTCCCCGCCCGTGATGCGCAGCTTCACCACGCCCAGGGGCAGAAAGGCCCGTGTCAGGCGAGCGATCTCCTCGAAGGTGAGCCGCTCCGCGGAGCGCAGGAAGCGATACTGCTCGTGGTAGCGCTCGCGCGGCATGCAGTAGGGACAACGGAAATTGCAGCGGTCGGTCACCGATATGCGCAAATCGCGCAGCGGACGACCGAGCCGGTCGGCGAGCAGCCGGGAGCGCGGCAGCAGCGGACGGACCTGGGCGGTGGCAGCCATGTGTCTAGGCTACCAGCGGAAGAGCCGGGCCACATATCCCTTCGCCAGATCGGCGGGCCCGGGAGGCAGTTCGACAAATCCGTCGGTAAGCGCCAGCGCGGAAAAGTCCCCCGAGTTATGGGTGGGACAGGGCACGGCCCAGAGGCGCGCCCAGTCGTCGTGCGACAGGCGCACCGGCAGGTACCCGGTCAGCGCCGGCTGCCAGCTCAGCGCGGCGGACAGTGCCACCCGTTCGACCTGCTGCGGCGCCATGCCCATGGCCCCATAGAGCGCCGGCACGACATAACGGCTGATGCATACCAGCGTGGAGACTGGGTTGCCCGGCAGTGCAAATACGGCATGTCCCTCTGTGGAGGTGCCAAACCACATTGGCTTGCCCGGGCGCTGCGCGACGCCATGCAGCACGCAGTGCACGCCCAGCTCCGCGAGCACGCCGGGCACCAGGTCGAAGCGGCCCATCGATACGCCGCCGGAAAGTATCAGCACCTCGTGGGTGTCCATGTGCAGGCGCAGGCGATCGCGCAGCATCCTGGCATCGTCGGGGAGGTGGTCATCGGCCACCCGCCGGAAGCCGCGTTGGCGCAGCGCGGCGGCCACCCCATAGGCATTGGAGCGGCGGATCTGATGTGGCTCGATCGGATCGCCCGGCTCCACGAGCTCGTTGCCGGTCGATACCACCATAATGGAGGGCTGGTTGCTGACGCGGATGCGCGCCATGCCCGCCGACGCGGCGACCGCGACCTCCGGGGCGTGCAAAACACTGCCGGAAGACAGCAGGAGGGCGCCCTGTGCGCAATCGCTGCCACGGCGGGCCACGTAGGTCCAAGCGGCAGGTCGCACGGTTTCCGCGAGCTCGACCTGGCCGTCGGCCTGTCGTGTCTGTTCGACCGGCACTACGCTGTCGCAACCGGGCGGCAGTACCGCCCCGGTCATGACTTCGATGCAGTGGTGCGGGGAGGCGAGGGTGAGCGGCGGATCCCCGGCCGCCTGCGTGCCTTGCAGGCGAAAGCGACGTAACCCGTTGCACGCGCTGGCGGGCAGCGCGACGCCATCCATCATCACCCGATCAAAGGGCGGCTGGTCGCGTTCGGCGTAGACGTTTTCGCGCAGGACCGCCCCGGCGCACTGCGCCAGCGGCAGCGACTCGATGGGCAGGCAGGCCAGGTGCGAGGCAATCAGCTTTTCAGCGGCGGCAGGATCGAGCACGACTGCATTTTAGCGCGCCGGGCCGCGCCGGGCGCCGCGCAGGGCAGCCAGACGCTCCCGGGCACGATAGATGCGCATTTCCACCGCCTTGGCGTTCAGCCCCAGCAGCTCGCCGGCCTGCTGGTGCGAGAGGCCCTCCAGCGCGGTGAGCAGCAACGGTTCCTTGAGCGAGCGGGGCAGGGTGGCAATGGAGCGCTCCAGCTGCGCCACCTCCTGGTCGGTGGCCGCGGCGGCCTCGGGACTGGGCCCGAGATCGGGCAGCATCTCGGGCTCCCCCTCCTCGCCGGCCAGGCGCGAAAAGACGCGGCGCACGGCGTCGCGGCGTGCCCGGTCGCGGCACTTGTTCAGTGCTATGCGCCGCAGCCACGCCTCAAAGGGACGCTCGGGCTGATATCGCGACAGCGCCAGCCAGGCAGAGAAGAACGTCTCCTGCAGCACGTCGTAGGCATCGTCTGCATTGCCTACGTAGCGGCGCACAAAGCGGTAGACCCACTGCTTGTGCCGCCCCATGAGCAGGGCAAAAGCATCGTCTTCGCCCGCGAGCGCACGCCGCACGAGCGTTGCGTCGGACTCCCCCCCCGATTCGGTCAACGCGTATCCGTCATCAGCGCCGCAACAACTTTTTCATCGAAGATCGCCTGCTGTGGCGGCGTCAGCACGGCGCGAAGACTAAGCACATATAGCACCGTCTGGCGCTGCAGCTCACCTACGACGGACTTCAGGTCATTGATCGACTTCTCCACCGCCGGCCCAAAGCCCATCTCTTCGGCCAATGCGTTGCTCAGCTCCACGTTGGCTGAGGCGATGTGGGCACGCAGCACCGTGCGCGTATGCGCATAGCGCTGATCGATGGCATTGATCTGGGCCTTTTGTTGCGCCGTGAGGCCGGTCAGCCCACGGCGGGAAAGCTCATCGACGGCCGCGCGCAGCGGCTGCGCAGGCGGATACAGGCTCGCATCGAGCCGATGCACGCCGACCCAGACGCCGATAAAGCCGGCAAGCCCGGCGAGGAGCACCGTGATGATCAGCTGACGCTGGAAGAGAGTCACAGCCCATTGGCCAGCAGGCTCGAGGGTGCCAGAGAAGCATCGTCGCCCAGCACCACGGCCTCACTGGCGCCGATGATTTGGTGATGCTCGGCGCTGGCCACGCCCACGCCCAGACCCACGATTAGGGCACAGGCGGCGACCACCACGCCCAGCGGCAGTGCCCCGCGGGTATTGGCATGCTCGCGATGTGCACGGATGCGCGCGAGCACCTCACCCTCCAGCGATTGCAGCGAATGGTCGATCGACATCGGCATACGCCCAGGCCTCCCGGCGGTCCCGACTGCGAAGTCGAGACGAATGCATCATAAGAAGGCGGCGCCCCTCGCATCAAGCAGCGCGCCGCCTCCGGCAAGCGTCCGTGGTGCTTCACAAGCGGGGCCGCGTCTGCCGGAAAATACGCAGGGGATGAGCCGATCCCTCGCAGGCCGCACCGCCTGGCATTGCGGGCGGGATGCCTCGCCGGGCCACTTCGTGCGACCATGCGACCTACGCTGCGCCCGTAGCTCAGTTGGATAGAGCATCAGGCTTCGAACCTGAGGGTCGGGGGTTCGAATCCCTCCGGGCGCGCCAGCAACACGCATGCCAGAGCAGCCGCGCCCCGCCGCTGAAGGCATTCTGTTGCGTCCGAGCAACGCCTGACCGCGGCGATTTTTCAACTTTCCACCCTGGCTTGGCGTTCTTCTGTAGGACGAACGCCGACGGAAATTTTTGCATGCTCCGACGATGGCTTCGGCCGCCACTGCTGCAGGCGGACGGCGGCGATTGTTACAAAACGTGGAATTACTTCTCCGATCATCCCCCGGATACGACAAGGCAGGAGACGGGAATGATTGATATGTCAAATTGGATGGTCGGACGCTCCAGCGCCATCGAGACGGTGCGAGACCTGATCGTCAAGGTTGCGCCGACCGAGGCGACCGTACTCATCTCGGGCGAGAGCGGCTCCGGCAAGGAGCTCGTCGCCCAGGCCATCCATGCCCGCAGTCTGCGCAACTCCGGTCCCTTCCTCGGCATCAACTGCGGTGCCCTGCCTCCCACCCTGATCGAGTCGGAGCTGTTCGGCTTCGAACGCGGCAGCTTTACGGGAGCCGCCCGCAGTCACGCCGGCATGGTGGAGCGGGCCTCCGGTGGCACGCTGTTTCTCGACGAGGTCACGGAGATGAGCGCGGACATGCAGACCCGGCTGCTGCGCTTTCTGGAGACCCAGCGTTTCTTTCGCGTCGGGGGCTCGCAGGAGATCCGCACCGACGTGCGCGTGATCGCTGCCACCAATCGCTCGCCGGTGCAGGCGGTGCGCGATGGTCTGCTGCGCGAGGACCTGCTGTACCGGCTCGCGGTATTTCCGATCACGCTCGCACCCCTGCGTGAGCGCGGTGAAGACGTGTTGCTGCTGGCGGAGCACTTTCTCGGCGAGCTCAACGCGCGCCACGGTACGCAGAAGGTCTTCGGCCCGAGCGCGCTCGCGACGCTGCGCGAGTATCACTGGCCTGGCAACGTGCGCGAGCTCAAGAACGCCATCGAGCGCGCCTTCATCGTCTGCGAGCAGGAGATGGAGCTGCAGCCGATGCATATCCACGCCCCGGAGGGGGCGCACAACCCGATGCACGACAGCGAGGGAGGCATTCGCGTGCCGATCGGTTCCTCGCTCGCGCAGGCGGAGCGGTGGTTGATTGAGGCAACTCTGGCGCACTGGGCGGGCAACAAGAACCGCGCCGCCAAGACGCTGGGCTGCAGTCTGAAAACGCTGTATAACAAGCTTGCAATGTACGAACGGCAGGGAATGCAAGCGCATGCGTGATTCGATATCTGCCGTTCCCGATTTCTTCGGTCCAAGGCGGTGAGTGCATGGCAAAGATACTGATTGCGGACGATCATGCGATGGTGCGGGCGGGATTGCGGCAGTTCCTGGAAGAGGATCGCAGCATCACCGAGATTGGCGAGGCGGCCTCGGGCAACGAGACGCTCGACAAGCTGCGCTCGGGTAGCTGGGATCTGGTGCTGCTGGATATCAACATGCCCGATCGCAGCGGGCTCGATATCTTGCGCTACATCCGCGCAAGCTACCCCGACACCAAGGTGCTGGTGCTCAGCGGCTTTCCGGAGCGCCAGTACGCGATCAACGTGCTGAAGGCGGGCGCCGGTGGCTACCTGCCCAAGGAATGCGCACCCGAAGAGCTGCTCAAGGCAACTCGTGCGGTGCTGCAGGGCCGGCGCTACGTGAGTGCCAACCTCGCCGAGCTGCTGCTCTCGGATCTGGATGGCGACAGCGATCAGCCGCTGCACCGGCGCCTCTCGGAGCGCGAGTTTCAGATCTTCTGTAAACTCGCCGCGGGGCGCGCGGTCTCCTCGATCGCCGATGAGCTGTGCCTGTCGGTGAAGACGGTGAGCACGTATCGCACACGCATCCTGGAAAAGATGAGTCTCGCGACCAACGCCGACATCACCACCTACGCCCTGCGCAATGGCATCATCCAATAATGCCCTGCGCGCAGCCACTGTAGGCCGCCTCCGGCGACACGGCCCTGCTTGCGGGAATTTACTCAGGGGTCGCCTTCGGGCCACTCTGTAACCATGAACGCCTGGCCCGAGATGCACTCCATGAGCTCGCGCAATCTCTCAGTGTTGCTGGTGGAAGATTCGCGCGTGCTTGCCGAGCGCCTGCGGGAAACGCTGCTGAGCGTGCCCGGCGTGCAGTTGGCAGGCACCGTCGACAGCGAAGCCGACGCGGTGGCCGCACTGCAGCGCCATCCCATCGACGTGCTGCTGCTGGACCTACACCTGCGCCAGGGGACCGGTTTCGGCGTGCTGCGCGCCATCCCGAACGACCAGGCAAAGAAGGTCGTGGTCATCGTGTTGACCAATTACGATCTGGCCGAGTATCGGCGCGCCGCCGCGGCGCTCGGGGCACGCTACTTTCTCGACAAGCTGCGCGACTTTGACCGGCTGCCCTCGCTGTTGCAGCAGATCGGTGCCGACGAGACGGCTCCCGCGCCGCCGACGGGCTCGGGCACGGCATCGGGAATCGGCAGCGACGCGAACTCGCGGCTCAACTGAGCGGCTGCTCGCTCCCACCCGACTAGGAACGCAGCACCCGGACCGGGGCCGGCTCGGTGCTGCGCGCGCTCGTCTGATTGAGATCGACGCGCAGAATGCGGGCCAGGGGAAATCGGGCGAAGACGCGCGTCCCGCCGTGCGAGGCGACGTCCAGTTGCAAGGCACCGCCGCTGCTGCGCACGCGGTGACGCATGATGGCGAGGCCGTGTGAGCTGAGCGCATCGAGGCGCTCGGGCTCGATGCCGCCGCCGTTGTCCTCGATCAGCACCTGCATTTCCTTCGCGTCTACCTCGATCTGCACACGCACGTGGGTGGCGTGCGCGTGTTTGACGACGTTGACCAGCGATTCCTGCACCAGGCGGAACACCATGATGGCGGCGTCCTCGGTGAGCTGCGGCTCCTGTTCCGGGTAGATCTCGGTGTACTGCAACCCCGCACGGCCACAGGTCTCCTCGACGATCCACCGCACCGCCGGCAGCAGCCCCATGTTGTCCAGCAGCGTCGGGTGCAGGTTCTCCACCACCCGACGCTTGAAGTCCACGCCATCGTCCAGGACCTTGAGCACGCGCGCCCAGCGCGTCTGAATTTCCGGCGTGGGATTGGGCCAGCGCTTGTGCAGCCAGGAAACGTCCATCTTGACGGCGATCAGCAAGCCGCCGAGCTCATCATGCAGCTCACGCGCCAGCGATGCGCGCTCCTTCTCGGCGATTTGCTGCAGGTGGCTGGAGAGGGAGGACAGCTCCGCCGTGCGTCGACGCACGCGGCCTTCGAGTTCCTCGTTTTCCCGCTCGGACGGCTCGCCGGGCGTGGGGGCGGGCTGCGGCGCAGCTGCCGGCGTGGAGTGCCGCGCCAGGCTTGCCGCGCCGATCGCCAGCAGCAGCACCTCGAGCAGCGTCAGCCCGACGAGCGTGCGCTCGAGCAGCGAGCGCAGCTGAGCTGCCTGCCCCTGCACGAGCAGCACAATCGCGGCCAGCACCAGCAGCACTGCTACCAGCAGCGCAGGAACGATGAAACGTCTGAAGGCTCGTGTATCAATCATGAAAGCGTCGCTGTGAGCCTGCTCCTACAGCGCTAAACGCGCGGTGCCGACAATATAGCCCAAGGCACAGTGCGATGCTCAATCAGCCTTTCCATCCGTGTCATCCAAATGGCGCAGGGACGCCAGGGCGCTCACGCGTTCTGTCCGTATCGCCGCCGACAAACAGTCCTCACATTTTGCATCGACACTTTCAACGACAGCAGGAGAGAAGCACCCATGAACTCCACGGCCAATGACGCGGCTGAGACCTACTCCCAAGCCGGCCGCGAGGCGGCTGCTGATTTTCGTCGTCGCAGCGCCGAGAGCAAGGCGTTCTTCAGCGACGAGCTGCGTGCCTTCATTGCCGATGTGGAGGAGCTGCTGAAGAAAGTCGCCAACGTCTCCGACGTGGACATTGCGCGTGTGCGCAACAAGGTCTCCTCGGCGCTCAGCGACGTGCGACGCGTGGCGAGCGATACGGCGGACGGCGTGCGCGATCGGGCGCGTGTCGCGATCGACGCGACAGACGATTACGTGCGCGATCGTCCCTGGACCGCCATCGGCATCGCCGCCGCGCTCGGGTTGCTCATCGGAGTGGGCGTGACGGCGGCGACCCGCAGCAGCAACCGCTGAGCCGGTCGCGCGGTTCACGGGACGTCCGGGATTGTTGTCCGCACTCGAGTTACTACCTCGACTACTGCAGGTGCTGCTTCGGCATCTATTTGCTTACGGCGAGCTTGCCTACGAGGAGGGCGTGCTCGCCGCGCGGCGCCTGCGACGCCGGCTGCTCGGTGCCGCCATCGCCTGCGTGGCCGGCATGCTGGCGTTGATGATGGGCTGCGTGTGGGTGATCGCGGCAACCTGGGACGGCCCGAACCGTATGCTGGCGGTGGGCGCGCTGTGTGTCGGCTTCGTGCTGGTGACGATCATCGGCATCACCTACGCCGCCGGGGGCGGCGGCCGCGTGCCCTTCGACGCCCTGCGCGCCGAGTGGCACAGAGACCTGCAGGAGATCGCGCGGTTGGATCCGACTCTAGTCGGCACTCCACCACGCCCGGCCATGGGAGGGACGGGTGGCGGACACGAATGAGCAACACATTGTCCAGCTGCGCCAGCGGCTGCACGCATCACGCGAGGAGTTCTTCGGGCTCGCGGAGGCGATGCGTGGGCATGCGTCGCCGGCCCTCCAGGCGCACGGGGAGCCCGAGGATGGCGGCTTTCCGCACAGCCGCTTGATGCGCGCCCTGATAGGCAAGCGCGTCGGTGTCGCTCTTGGCACGGCAGCCGTTGCGGCCACGGTGCTGCGGCCCCGTCTGCTGATGGGTGCGCTGCGACTGACGCCGATGCTGCGACCGCTGCTCATGCGCTACGTCTTGCCGCGGCTGCTCCGCCAGAGGTGATACGCGCGCACAACGGACGCATGTCATCGGCTGTACACACGGATGCACGACCATCGCGGGCCTTATAAGGAGAACACGCCATGTCCGATCTGAAAAAGAGTGCCGAACGTCCCGAAGGGCGGCTGACCCCGGAAACGGGCCATGCCTTCGTCACCAATGTTGCGGAGATTCGGCGCCGCGCTCGCCAGCACATTCAGAACGGCGCGGTCACCGATAATTACGCGGCGGACCGGGAAACGGTGCTGCGACTGCTCAATGAGGCGCTCGCCACCGAGCTGGTGTGCGTCTTGCGCTATAAGCGCCACTACTACATGGCCGGTGGGGCGGTGGCCGAAGCGATCAAGGGCGAGCTGCTGCAACATGCCAACGAAGAGCAGGGACATGCCGATTCGCTGGCGCAGCGTATCGTCGAGCTCGGCGGCTCACCGAATTTCAATCCCGTAGGGCTCGCTGATCGCAGCCACTCCGAATATGTCGAGGGCGACACGCTGGCGGAGATGCTCGCCGAGGATCTGATCGCAGAGCGCATTGCCATCGAGAGCTACCGGGAAATCATCCAATATCTGGGCACGAAGGACACGACGACCCGCCGACTGTTCGAGTCGATCCTGGCGGTCGAAGAGGAGCACGCCGAGGACCTGCGCAGCATGCGCGAAGACATGTTGCGCAAGGAGCGCGCCACCGGTGCCGGTGGCGACGCGCGCGGGGGCACCGAACTGCAATAGCCCAGCGTGACGCGCATCGCACGTCAGGCGCAGCGCGCCCGCGTGCGACGTCGCTGGCATGGGGGTTGCATTTCCTACTCCAGCAGGATGAGATTTGCCTGCGACTGCGGCCCTTGATTCGGCCGGATACACGCTGCCGCCAATAGCGCGCACCCTTACCCCCCGCGGTGTGCGCCGAATGTCGGCAGCGTTTTTTTTTGCCCCAATCAAGCACCGCTGCGGGCTTTGGGGCGATGAGCCTGCCGTAAGCCCTGGGCCGAGGCGCCGCCAGCCATTTGACGCTGCTGCGTCAGCTTCACGGCGCCGGCTGCCGGATGAAGCCGGACCAGGTGCTAAGATTTGCCGCTTCATGTGAACCCTGACGGCGGAGTGACCCTTGTCGGACCCGCGTCCGCGCTCGCGCGCCCTGGGGCGGCAGCGGGATCGATACCTTGGCGTGGAGCTGCGCGATGTGCGCCTGACACTCGGTCGCCGCGCGATCCTGCGCGGCGTGGATTGGCGCATCCGGCCGGCCGAGCGATGGATCCTCACCGGCGAAAATGGCGCGGGCAAGACGCTGCTGCTGAAACTGCTGGCCGGCGATGTCTGGCCGACGGCGGACGCCGGCCGGCGCCGTTACCGGCTGCGTGGCCGGCACTTCGACCAGCCGTACGAGATCCACGAGGAAATCGCCTATGTGGGCGCTGAGCGGCAGGATCGCTTCGAGCACTACGAGTGGAATCATCCGATCGAGCAGGTCATCGGGGCGGGGCTTTACCGCAGCGAGATCCTGCTCGACACGCTCACCGATGCGGACCGCCGTCGCATCGAGCGGTTGCTGAAGCGGCTGCAATTGCAGGGGCTGGCCGGGCGGCGCTTCCTGACACTCTCCTACGGAGAGCGACGTCTGGTATTGCTGGCCCGGGCCCTGGCGGGCGCGCCGCGCCTGCTGCTGCTCGATGAGGTGTTCAACGGGCTGGATACGGCGCATCGTGCCCGCGTGCTGGGACTACTCGGGCAGCTCAGCCGCACGCCGCTACCCTGGGTAATGGCGACGCATCGCGAGGAGGACATTCCGAGCTTTGCGACGCACTGGTGCAAGTTACAGGCTGGACGGCTCGAGACGCAGCGCCTGCCGCGACGACGCCCGAGCACTGTCGGGCGCGCGGTGCGTGCGCCTGCGCGCCGATTGCGGGCCAGCGTACGGGGCGCGCCCGGGGCTCGCTCGGTGTTGCTGATCCGTTTGCAGCGTGCCTGCGTGTGGCGCGAGGGCAGCCCGGCACTGCGCAACGTGAGTCTGGCGCTGCACGCCGGGGAGTGCTGGGTGATCCACGGCTGCAACGGCAGTGGCAAGTCGACCCTGATTCAGACGTTGTACGGGGATCTGGGCGTTGCGGTCGGCGGCACGCTCTGGCGCGCCGGCATGGAGCCGGGCGTACCGATCGCCTACTTCAAGCGCCGTGTCGGACTGGTGGCTCCCGAATTGCAGGCGGCACACCCGCGTTACCTGCGGGTCGATGAGGTGGTCGCCTCGGGTCTCGCCTCGAGCATCGGCTACGACGGTCCGCATCCTCCGAACCCGCAGCGACTGCGGCGCGCACTCGCGCGTGTCGGCGCAGCCTCGTTGCTGCGCCGGAGCGTAAAAAGTCTCTCCTATGGGCAGTTGCGTCGCGTGCTGTTCGCGCGTGCGCTGGTGCACGAGCCTGATATTCTGCTGCTGGATGAACCCTACGCGGGATTGGATGCGGCCCAGCGCGCCTCACTGCGCCAGTTGGTCGAGCGCGCCGTGGCCACGGGTGTGACCGTGGTGCTGGCGACCCATCATGCGGATGAATGGCCCACGGGAGTCACCCATGAGCTCGAGCTGGCCGATGGACGGGTGCGCTACAGCGGCGCGGTACGCCGCCTGAAGGCCGCCGCGTGAAGCGCACGGCAAGCACGTGGCTGCTGCTCCCGCTCGTCGCCCTGCTGGGCATACTGGCGGTTGCGCTGGCGTGGCAACATCGACGTGCGAGCAACGCGCTCGCGCTGCAGGTGACGGTGCAAGGTGGGGACGGGGGCGGTCTGCCGCTCGCGCAGCCCTCGGACGAGCACCTCGATGCGAACGCGCTCGCGCGTATCGCGCAGGACCCGTCCGCGGCGGGCATGACGGCGCTGCTGGTTTTGAGACATGGCCATCTGATCTACCGTCGCTTCGCAGACGGTACCGGGCTCGATTCGCTGGTGGACTCCGGAGCGTTTGCCAATGCCCTGGTCGCGCTGGCGACCGGCATTGCCCTGGACTCGCGGCTGATTCACTCGGCGCCGATTCTGTTCCGTCCCGAGCAGCTGCGCAGCCTGCTCGAATCGGCGAGCAAACAGAGCTATGCCCAGTTTCTGGGCGTGAATCTCTGGTCGCGGCTCAATGCGGCACCCGCCTGGATCGAGCTGCCCGCCCGCGGGGCCCCCACACCGGCAGACTGCTGCTTTCATGCCAGGGTGCTGGATTGGCTGCGAGTGGGGGCGCTGCTGGCCAATGAGGGAAGCTTTGAGGATACGCAGATCGTCAGCTCCGGCTGGGTGCGGCGCATGCGCGAGCCGCAGCCCAATGGCTCTGGCTACGGCGTGGCACTGCCATCCCGCCGTCCCGGGGCGGCCCGTTACGACGTGCCCGACTTGTTCCTGCTGCGCGGCCCGGCGCGCTGGCGACTGTGGATCGTTCCGAGCCTCAAGCTGGTGGTGCTCTACGGTGCCTCCGCGTCCGGCGGCGATTGGGACGAGACGCGCGTGCCGAACCTCGTACTCGAGGCCGTCACCGACCGGCCCGCCGTGCCTCCCGGCACCTCCTCGCTGCAGCAACTGGTGCCCGGCCATTGAATCCATCGAACCGCGCGCAAGGTAATGTGAGCCTGTGAAGCGCCTGAACTGGAGAAACCACTGAAAGCCGCCGCCCTCAGATCACTCTGCATTGTCGTCGTGATCGACGTGTTGGGCTTCGGGATTCTGATCCCGTTGCTTCCCTATATGGCGATCCGGTTCGGCGCTTCGCCCTCCCTGAACACTGCAGTACTGGGCACCTATTCACTCTGTCAGCTCGTGGCCGCGCCGCTGTGGGGACGGCTGAGCGATCGCTTCGGCCGCCGTCCGATCCTGCTATCGAGCATGTCCGGCGCCTTCCTCTCCTATCTGATCCTGGCATTCGCGCACACGCTGACCACGCTGTTCATCGCTCGTGCCCTCGCGGGCTTCATGGCCGGTAACCTCTCGGCCGCGATGGCGTATGCCTCGGACGTCAGTACGCCGCGGGATCGGGCGCGCACCATGGGCATGGTCGGCGCCTCGATCGGCATCGGCTTCATGCTCGGGCCGGCCATCGGCGGCGCGCTGGCCGGCGATCGGCTCGGTGCGGCCAACTTCATGCGACCGGCACTGCTGTCCGCCTCCCTGAGCGCCGTGGCGATGATGTTGGTGCTGTTCATGCTGCCCGAGAGCCACGGCCCGGAGCAGCGCGCTCGCGTGGCCGGCACGCCGCGCGAGCGCGGCTGGCAGTTGCTGCGTACGCTGCCGGGGCTGCGACTGCTGGCGCTGGCGACGCTGCTGGTGACTTTCTCGCAGTCCACGCTGGAATCGATCTTCGCCATCTGGGCAGTCGATCGCTACCACGTCGGCCCGATGACCGTGGGCCTGACATTGTTCGTGCTCGCCATCGTCGCGGTGGGCGCGCAGGGCGGCCTGGTGCGGCGGCTTGCACCGCGCTATGGGGAGCGGCGTGTGGCGATCGCCGGCATTCTCAGCTATGTCGCAGGCCTGGCCGTCGTTGCCGTCGGTGGCGCATTGGGCCTGGTGATCGTGGGCTTGGTATTCTGTGGCCTGGGTTCCGGTTTGTTCAGTCCCAGCGGCGCCGCGCTCGCCTCACACCAGGCGCGCTCGCATAACCGCGGGGCCGTCATGGGCGTCTATCAATCGGGCACCTCCACGGCGCGGGTCATCGCTCCCTTCATAGCCGGACCCGTCTACATGCAGTTCGGGCCGGCGGCGCCGTATCTGCTCGCCTGCGCGGTGACGCTGCAGGCGCTCTGGTGCGTGGTTGGCGCGAGACGTCGCAGCGCCGGCGAAGCGGATGCGGCGCAGGCCGAGGAGGGGGGGCCTGTGCCATGAGCGCCATTCACAGCCTGGGCGAGCGGCGTCTGGTGACCGCAGGGCAGGATTACTACATCGCGCCGGGCGCACAGGTGATCGGTTCGGTGCGACTCGGCGCGGGCGCGAGCCTGTGGTTCAACTGCGTGGTGCGCGCCGACGATGAGCTCATCGAGATTGGCGCGGGCAGCAACGTGCAGGACGGCTGCGTGCTGCACGCGGATGCGGGGGAGCCGCTCAACATCGGCCGCGATTGCACCATCGGTCACCTGGTGATGCTGCACAGTTGTCACATCGGCGATGAGAGCCTGATCGGTAATGGTGCCATCGTGCTGGATCGCGCGCGCATTGGGCGCCAGTGCATCGTCGCTGCCGGTGCGCTGGTACCCCCCGACCGCGAGATTGCCGACGGCTCGGTGGTCATGGGAGCACCAGCGAAGCTCGTGCGCGCCTGCTCCGCCGAGGACCTGGTGATGATCCGCGCAGCCGCCGGGCACTACCGCGCGCGCTGCGAGCGCTATCGCGCGTTGCTGCGTCCACTCACCTAAAGCCGCGTGCTCAGTGCTGCAGCGGCTTCTTCAGGAAATCGTCCCGATTGCCCGAGTGCACGCTCACGTGCAGCGACTGCTTGCCGCGCGTGAGGGTCAGGGGTACCTGCGCGCCCGCGCTGCCGGCGCTCCAGACGGCGCGAAACAGCTGCGGCAGTGAGCGCACCGGCTGCCCGCCGACCTCGGCAATCACATCGCCGGGGCGCAGACCCGCCCGGTGCGCCGGTCCACCGCGCATGAGATTGGCGACCATCACGCGATCGGCCTGCTCGGCGGTATAGACGCCGAGCCAGGGACGCGGCTGGCGGCGCGGCTGGCCCAGCTGGATCATGTCCTCGAGTACCGGCTCGAGCAGGTCTACGGGCACGAACATGTTCGCATCGAAGTTCTCGTGCGCGAGCGTTTCCTGCACGAACAGCGAGCCGATGCCGAGCAGCAATCCGTCGCTGCCGATCAGCGCCGTGCCGCCCCACTGCGGGTGTGGCGGCGCAGTAAACAGCGCGTCATCGAGCAGGTACTCCCAGTAGCCGGCGAATTCGCGTCGGGCGATGAGGCGCGCTTCCAGCGAATGCTCCGCGCCGCCGTGGCCGACGACGATGACGCGATCGCCGATGCCCAGCGCGCTGGCGGTGCCACGCTCCAGGGCGGGCGCGTCCAGTGAACCCAGCGGCTGCACCAAGCCGAAGCCGCTGACCTGGTCGTAGGCGAGCGGATAGGCCTGCATCACGCGGCCATCGCGTGTGGTCAGCCAGATCGATTGGGCTTCGGTGATCAAATAGCCGATGGTGAGGATGACCTTGCGCTCGGCGCTGCGTATCACCACGCCCGAGCCCAGCCGCTCGGTGCCCAGATCGGCCGCGGTCCAGCTGTCATCGCTGATTTTGGCGTGCAGCAGCACGAGCGAGCGATAGGCGGTCTCGAGATCGAAATCGAGACCCTCCTGGCGCGGCCGCAGGGCTACCGGCAGTTCCCATTCCTCGCGCATGCTCGCCACCGCTGTCGATGTCGGCGACAGCATAGCGCGGGCCGGCGCGGCCGTGGCAACGCAAGCAGGCACAGCGATGTGCAGACCTTACAGCGAGAGCGTCGCGGCGAACGCCAGCGTTGCCTGTCCGACGATGCTGACCGCGCGCAGCGCGCCGTTGGCCTCTTCCAGTCGGATCTCGACGCGCCCGGGGCGCTGCATATGGTGTCCCTGCGCGCCTGCGAAGCCCTCAGCGGCCATCAGGCCGCGCTCGCGCAAATAGATGGCCAGCAGCGCATGCGCGTTACCGCTGACAGGGTCCTCCGGGATGCCCAGCGCCGGACAGAACATGCGTGCCTCGGTCTGCACGCCGGCCAGCCCCGGGCGCAGGCTGAAGAGAAAGCATCCCGGTGCGCCCAGCGATCCGGCGAGCTGTGCCAGCCGGCCAAGGTCCGGTTGCAGCGTTGCGAGCGTGCCAGCCTCGCTCACGCCGATGAGCAGCCGCGTGCTGCTGGCGCCCGCCAGCCACGGCGGGCAGCGGGCATCCAGGGCGCAAGGCGCCAGCCCCAGCGCCTCGAGCGCGGCTGCGAGCGCGGCAGGTGCGGGCGCACCCAGCAGGCGCGGTGGCGGCAGCCGCACGGCCATGCGTGCCGGCGGGCCGCGTTCGAGCAGCTCGACGTGCACGATGCCGCTGCGCTGCTTCTGGCGCGGGCGGGGCTCGCTGCCGCTCGCCGCCAGCGCCGCGTGCACGGCCAAAGTCGCGTGTCCGACGAAGGCTGCCTCACCCTGGCGGGTCAGGAAGCGCACACGCAGGTCGTGGTCCGCCGCATCGGCAGGCAGCACGAAGGCGGTGTCACCGGTGTTGAGCTCGCGGGCGACCGCGCGCATCTGCAGCTCCGTCAGGCCCTCGGCATCCAGCACCACCGCCGCGGGATTGCCCGTCAGGGGCCGCTCGGTGAAGGCATCGACCTGAAAGATGCGCAGCTGCGTCACGGGCACATTGTAGCGGGACGCGCGCTGCCGCCGGCTTGGGTGGGCGCTATAGTGGGCGCCATGGACGTGGCCGTAGAGATCAGCCTTTATCCGCTGCAGCAGGACTATCTGCCGGTGATTCGCAGCTTTATCGCCCGCTTGAATGCGCAGCAGCGGCTGCGCGTGGAGACCAGCAGCCTGAGCACGCAGATCGTCGGGGAGTACGGCCTGGTCATGCAGCTGCTGTCCGAGGGGCTGCGCGAGGCGCTGGGCGCGGCCGCGCGCAGCGTGGTGATCCTCAAGCTGGTGGGGCCGCTGTAACATTTTTCCGGGACTGGCGTCCGGCCGGCGCCGCCGGCAAACTAGCGCGCCCTTGGATGGCAGGAGTTGTGATGCCCACTGTGGTCGTGGTCGATCGGGATGGCGGGGAGCGTGAGCTCGACGCGCCAAGCGGAGTGTCGCTCATGGAGCCGCTGCGCGATATGGACGACGGCGTCGGCGCGATCTGCGGCGGAATGTGCTCCTGCGCGACCTGCCATGTGTATGTGGATGCAGCCTGGGTGGACCGGCTGCCCGCGCCGATGTCCGATGAGGGCGACATGCTCGGGGACCTGCGCTCGCGTCAGCACAACTCGCGCCTGTCCTGCCAGATCATGCTCAACGACTCGCTCAGTGGGCTGAAAGTCCAGATCGCACCGGAGGAATGAGCCGCATCCCGGCGCCGCCACCATGTCATGGATGATGCTACTGCTGGTGCTCGCGGCGCTGCTTGCGCTCGCACGCGTGGTGATGATCGTGCGCCGCGCGCGCTCGGCGCCGCGCGATGATTGGGACGCGCGCATGGTCAAGGACCTGCGTGCCAGCGGCGCCAACGCCTTCACGCCCTACGAGATCGACTTCTTCTTTACCCTGCCTGACGAGCAGGCGTGTGGTTCGCTGCGCCAGCGCCTGGAGTCGGAGGGCTTTGCGACCGATGCGCGCGGCATGAACGAGCACGCCGAGGGCATCTCGCTGCATGCGAGCAAGCGCCTGCGGGTGTCGGTGAGCGAGATGCAGGACTGTACGCGGCGCTTCCAGGAACTCGCCGCGCAGTTCGGCGGCCACTACGACGGCTGGACTACCGACAAGACCCGTACCTGAGCAGCCGCGACGCTGCGCTCCGGGCGCCGCCCCGATTACTGCGCCCCTGAGGCGCTGGGCTGTGCTTGCCATCCCACGGCTTGCGCCGCCGCGCGCACGGCCTCCGGATCCCCGAGGTAGCGGCTGCTGCGCTTCGAAAGACCGGGATCGAACTCATACAACAGCGGCACGCCAGTAGGGATGTTCAGCTCCACGATAGCCTGCTCGGAGAGTCCGTCGAGCTGCTTGACCAGGGCGCGCAGGCTGTTGCCATGCGCGACGACGAGCACGTTGCGTTCCTGGGTGAGGGCCGGGGCGATACGGTCCTCCCAGAAAGGCATCACGCGAACGAGGGTATCCTTCAGGGATTCGGTGCTGGGCAGATCGG
The DNA here is from genome assembly GCA_035553315.1 of Steroidobacteraceae bacterium. Classification (GTDB taxonomy): domain Bacteria; phylum Pseudomonadota; class Gammaproteobacteria; order Steroidobacterales; family Steroidobacteraceae; genus FEN-1191. The sequence continues at coordinate 31,942 of DATNDE010000040.1, read as the reverse complement.
CGGCGGGTACCTGCGCGTAGCGTCGATCGAAGCGCGGATGGCGTGGATCCTCGTGCGGTAGCGGCGGGGGTGGCACGTCGTAACTGCGCCGCCAAATCTTGACCTGCGCCTCGCCGTGGCGTTCGGCGGTCTGCGTCTTGTTCAGTCCCTGCAGCGCGCCGTAATGCCGCTCGTTGAGCCGCCAGCTGCGCTCGACCGACAGCCAGAGCATGTCGATCTGCTCGAGCATCAGCCACTGCGTGCGGATCGCGCGCTTGAGCACCGAGGTGAACACCACGTCCGGCACGACACCGGCTCGTTCCAGCTCGCGCCCGGCGGCGCGCGCTTCCTCGCAGCCCTGTGGGGACAGATCGACATCGATCCATCCGGTGAACAGGTTTTCCAGATTCCAGATGCTCTGGCCATGGCGCACGAGCACGAGCTTTCCGGGCACGGGGGCTCCTTGCAACGCTCAGTTGCGTTATATCAGAGGCGCAAGCAGGCGGGGGCGCGCATCCGCGAGACTCTTGAGAGCCTCGAGCGCCACGGACAGCGCAGGCAATTCCACGCTCGGCAGCGAGCGCAGACTGCTGACCAGGGCCTGCCAGCGCGACAGTTGAGCCTGTGCCTGCATACCGGCACCCGCGCGGCCCCCGGCGCGCAGCGATGCGGCGGTGAGGCGCAGGTGCGCCGCGCGTGCCGCGCCGCTCAGCGCCGCTTTGGCGGCACGCTGCCAGTCGTCCGCGCCGGGCAGCCGCTCGATGGCGACCTGCAGCCAGTCCAGGCCGAGGGGGCCGGCCAGACCGAAGTGCGTGTGTGCCACGCGCCGGACTCCCTGGGAGCTGCGACGCGTGAGCTCGCACAGCTCGTAGGCCACCTGCATCGGCTCGAGTACCGCGAGCCGCTCGGCAAGCCGCTCGGGGAACCCTTGCGTGAGATGTTGCTGGCGCTGCTCGAGGTAGCGCTCCCGATCCAGCCCGACGAGTGCCCCCGGAATGATCTGTACCAGCTCGCGCAGTTGGGGCGTCAGGCGCGCCACGGCGCGCCCGATGGCGGGGTACTCGCTGCGATGATTCAGCAGCCAGAAGGTGGCATGACGCAGGAAGCGGCGCGTGCGCCAGAGCGCCTGATATTGATCGGCGGCCAGCACGCGCCCGTCGAGCGCCTCGATGTCGGCCCACAGGCCGCGCAGCTCGGCGCCATCGCGCGCGATGGTGTACGCGCGTGCCACCGCACCCGCATCCGCATCCGCATCCGAGTGTTCGCTGCATTCCATCAGCAGCGTGGGACCGACGCGATTGACGCAGCTGTTGGTAATGGCAGTGATGATGATCTCATCGCGCAGCCGGTGGTGCTCGATGCGCCGGGCATAGCGGCCGCGCAGGCCCGCCGGAAAATAGCGCTGCAGCTCGCGCGCCAGATAGGGATCCGCGGCGCTGCCGGCCTGCGCTAGAGCGTGATTGAGCGCGATCTTGCCGTAGGCGAGCAGCAGCGCCAGCTCAGGACGCGTGAGGCCGCGTCCCTGGCGGCGGCGCTCCTCGATCTGCTCGTCGTCGGGCAGGAACTCCACTGCGCGATTCAACTCGCCTGCGCGCTCGAGCCAGTGCAACAGCCGCTGGTGCTCGCCGAGATCGGCTGCGGCGCGCATCTCCATGACGGAGATCGCCTGGCTCTGCAGATAGTTGTTCCGCAATACCAGCTCGGCCACCTCCCCAGTGGCCGCGCGCAGCAGGCGATTGCGCCGTGCCAATGGCAGCGGCCCGCCATCCTGATGCGCATCGAGGGCGATCTTCAGATTCACCTCGACGTCGGAGGTATTCACGCCGGCCGAATTGTCGATGAAGTCCGCGTTCAACCGCCCGCCGTTCGCGGCGTACTCGATGCGTCCGCGCTGCGAGAAGCCGAGATTGCCGCCTTCGCCCACCACCAGCGCGCGCACCTCGCGTCCATCCACGCGCGTGGCGTCGTTGGCGCGATCACCAATCTCGCCATGCCGCTCGCTCGAGGCTTTCACGTAGGTGCCGATGCCGCCGTTCCACAGCAGATCGACGCGCATGCGCAGGATGGCGCGAATCAGCTCGGCGGGCGTCACGCGCCGCTGCGGCAGATCCAGCAGCGCCTGCGCCTGCGCCGAGATCGCCATCTCCTTGCTGCTGCGCTCGTAGATTGCGCCGCCGACCGACAGCAGCGAGCGGCGATAGTCGCTCCAGCTCGAGCGCGGCAAGCGAAACAGGCGTGCCCGCTCGGTGTAGCTTGCGCGCGGGTCCGGGCTGGGATCGATGAAGATATGCCGGTGATCGAAGGCGGCCACCAGGCGGATGCGGCGCGATTGCAGCATACCGTTGCCGAATACGTCGCCCGACATGTCACCGATCCCCGCCACCGTGAAGGGCTCGCGTTGGATATCGCGCCCCAGCTCGCGGAAGTGGCGCTTGACGCACTCCCAGGCGCCGCGCGCGGTGATGCCCATCTTCTTGTGGTCGTAGCCGGCCGAGCCGCCCGAGGCAAACGCATCGCCGAGCCAGAAGCCATAGTCGGCCGAAATGCCGTTGGCGATGTCCGAGAAGGACGCGGTGCCCTTGTCTGCCGCCACCACGAGGTAAGGGTCGTCACCATCCAGACGGCGCACCTGCGCGGGCCCCTGCACGCGTCCGAGCACGATGTTGTCGGTCAGGTCGAGCAGTCCGCGGATGAAGCTGCGGTAGCAGTGCACGACCTCGCTTTGCACCAGTTCGCGGGAGGCGCGTGCCGGCAGACGGCGCGCGACGAAGCCCCCCTTGGCGCCCACCGGCACGATCAGGGTGTTCTTGACGTGCTGCGCCTTCATCAGCCCGAGGATCTCGGTGCGAAAATCCTCCGGCCGCTCCGACCAGCGGATGCCACCGCGCGCGATCGGCCCCATGCGCAGGTGCACGCCTTCCACACGCGGGCCGTGCACGAAGATCTCATAGGCCGGCCGCGGCGCGGGCAGGGCGGGGATGCCGGCCGGATCGAGTTTCAGCGACAGCCACGCGCGAGGCGCGCCTTGCGCATCGTGCACGAAGTAGTTGGTGCGCAATACGGCGCGGATGACGGCCAGGAAGGCACGCAGGATGCGATCCTCATCGGCGCTGCTGACAGCGCCGATTGCGCGACGCACGTGCTGCTCGAGCAGCCGCGCACGCGCAGCTGCGTCGCGCTGCGGGCTCGGGCAGAGGCGCTGCTCGAACAGTTGCACCAGTGCGCGTGCGGTGTGGGCATGCTCGGCCAGCACGCGCTCCATATAGGCCTGGCTGAAAGGAATGCCGGTCTGCAGCAGGTAGCGACAGCAGGTGCGCAGCACCAGGGCCTGGCGCGCGGAGAGCTGCGCAGCGATCAACAGGCGATTGAAGCCGTCGTCATCGAGTTTCCCGGCGCGCACGGCGCGGAAGGCGCGAATCAGCTCCCTGCCCACCAGATCCAGCGCTACGTCCGCGCGGCCCTGGTGCTCGAGCTCGAAATCCTGCACCCAGGCGCTCTTCCCGTCGGGCCAATGCAGCTGATAGGGACGCTCGGCGATCACGCGCAGCCCGAAGTGCTCGAAGGTAGGCAACACCTCGAACACCGACAGCGCCTCGCTGCGCCGCAGGATGCGCAGGTGAATGCGCTCGCGCTGCTGGCCGGCAGGCCGGTAGAGACGCAGCTGCGTGTGCTCGGGCGCGACGTCGATACCCTGCAGATCCTCGATGTCGTCCACGGCCAGTGCGGCGTCCACGTCCTGGCGATAGGAGTCGGGGAAGGCCCCTGCATAGCGCCACTCGAGCTCGAGCGCGCGCTGTTCGCCGAGGCGCGCGACGAGCTGCATGCGCAGCCGATCGCGCCAGGACACCAGCGCCGCCTCGACCCGTTGCTCCAGGCGCAGGCGCTGTGCGGCACTGAGTGTGCCCGCATCGGCGACGCGCACCGTGACGTGCAACTGCGCCAGCGGTTCCTCACCGAGCAACAGGCTGCTCTGCGCCCCCTGGCCATGCAGCGCACGTTGCAACAGCTCGCTGATGCGCCGCTCGGCGGCCGCGTCGCAGCGCTCGCGCGGCACGAACACCAGGCAGGACCAGAAGCGGTGGAATTCGTCGCGTCGCAAATACAGTCGTACGCGCGCGCGCTCCTGCAGCGAGAGCACCGTGCGGGCACAGCGGATGAGATCGGCGACGGAGGCCTGCAGCAGCTCATCGCGCGGCAGGGTGTCGAGGATATGCACCAGGCGCTTGCCGTCATGACCGTCAGGCGTGAAGGGGAAGTGCGCGATGACGCGCGCGAGTTTCAGACGCAGCCAGGGCACCTGGCGCGGATCGGCTCGATAGGCGCTGCTGGTCCACAGGCCGAGGATGCGCGTCTCGCCCACGATGCGTCCGTGCGCATCGAAGCGCTTGACGCCTACATAGTCGAGATAGCCGGGGCGATGCACCGTCGAGCGCGCATTGGCCTTGGTGATCACCAGCAGCTCGGGAGAACGCAGTGCGCGGCGGATGTTGGCCGCGCTGGGACCTGCGCCCTCATGCGTGCGCTCGGCGGCGCGCGAGCGCATCACTCCGAGGCCGCTGCCCGGCACCGGCCGCAGCCGCAGCTTTCCGGCGGCGCGCTGCAGGCGATAGTCACGCATGCCGAGCAGGGTGAAGTGGTGCGCTTCCATGTACTGCAGCAGCTCGCGGCTCTCGGCGAGCACTTCAGGGGGCAGCGGCGGGGGATGTTTGGCCAGCTCCGCACAGCGCTGCAACAGCGTGCGGCGCATCGCGCTCCAGTCGCGAACCGCGCGGCGCAGATCCGCCAACGCCGCGCGCAACGAGGCCAGCAGCAAGCGCCCCGCGGCCTCGCTCTGTGGCGCATCGATCTGCAGGCACTGCCAGGACTCGCGGCGCGCGGCCGCATGCGGGGCGCTCGTGCGTGCGCCGCTGGATGCCTGCAGGGCGAGCAGCTCGCCGCGCGCATTGCGCTGCACGTACAGCACCGGGTGCACCAGCAGCCGCACGCTGAGCCCGGCGCGCGCGATGCCCATCTGCAGGCTGTCGACCAGGAAAGGCATGTCGTCGCTGATCAGCTCGAGCACCGCCGTACCGGGTGCGCTCGCCGGGCGCAGGCGCAGCAGCATCTGTCCGCCGCGCCGGCGTGCGCCGAGCCGCAGCTGCTCGCTGCAGCCCTGCGCAATCATGTGCGGATCGAGCTCGCGCCACTCCTCGGCGGGCAGCGATTCACGCCAGGCCGCGAGCAGCGCCCCCAGCAGACGCGGCGAGGCGGCCGCGACGGCCGGCGCGCGCCGCGCCACGCTCATTCGGCGCGCTCGAGGTCGGCGATGACGGCGCCGAGGAAGCGGACCGCTTCACCGCCGGTGACCACGCGGTGATCGAAGGTCAGCGACAGCGGCATGCGCGAATGGATGGCGACCTTGCCATCCACGGCGAGCACGTCCTCACGGGCGCGTCCCGTGCCGAGAATGGCGACCGCCGGGGGCACGACGACGGGAGTGGCATAGCGGCCGGCCATCATGCCGAAGTTCGACAGCATGAAGGTGAAGTGGCGCAGCTCCTCGCTGCGCAGCGTGCGTTCGCGAGCGGCTCGCTTGAGCCGCTCCAATTCGCTGCGCAGTGCAGCGTCATCGAGTTGCTCGACGTGACGGATCACCGGCACGAGCAGGCCATCGGCGGTATCCACGGCGATCCCGACGTGTACGTGCTCGAACAGGGTGCGGCTCTGCGACTCGGCGTCGTACCAGGCATTGAGTCCCGGCTCGGCACGCGCGCCGGCCGCGATCGCGCGCAGCACCCGCGTGGTGTAGTTGTTACCCGGCTTCCAGCGCGCCAGGTCCGCATCGTCGAACACCGAGCAGTCCATGACGCTGTCGCGCGAGATGGCCATGCTGTGCGCCATCGCACGGCGCAGGCTGCGCAGCACCTCGACGTCCGCCGGCTCATTTTCGGGCGGCCGCACCGCTCGTGGCGCGTTACCGGGGTGCAGCGTGCTCGAGGCGCGCCGCGCGGGCAGGCCGACCGCCATCACATCATCGAGGGTGATCAGCCCGCCTCGGCCGCTGCCCTCTACGCTCGCGAGGCTCACGCCGAGGCTGCGGGCCAGCGCGCGCGCCGCCGGCACGGCGCGTACGCGCGGTCCGGTGGCGGTCACGGCATTGGCGGCCTCGAGCGCTGCGGCGGCAGCGGCCTCGGCCGCGTCGCCGGGCATCTGGCCGACCACCGTGCCGGCATCGGCGCCGCTCGTGTGATCGGCGGGTGCGGCAGTGGGCGCGTGCGCGGACTCGTCCGCCGGCACGTCGGGCCGAAATTCCACCAGTGGCGCACCGATCTCGATGCGATCACCGGGTTGGGCGTGCAGCGCCACGACCGTGCCGCTGACGGGGGAGGGGACCTCGACGACCGCCTTGGCGGTCTCCACCGAGAGCATCGGCGCGTCCACGGCGACGTGGTCGCCGGGCTGGACGTGCCAGCGCACGATCTCGGCCTCCGAGAGGCCTTCGCCCAGGTCCGGTAGCTTGAAGACCGTCATCGCGCGCTATTCTGCCAGCGTCGCGCGAATGCCGTCGACGATGCGCGCGAGGCTTGGAATGTAGTCATATTCGAGCCGGTACAGAGGCATGATCGTGTCGTACCCGGTCACGCGGCGGATCGGCGCGAGCAGATCGTAAAGGGCGTGCTCGGAGACCGTCGCGGCGATTTCCGCGCCGACCGCGCAGGTGCGTGCCGCCTCGTGCACGATCAGCAGCCGACCGGTCTTCACCACGGAGTCCAGGATCGTGTCGAAATCGATTGGCGAGAGCGAGGCCACGTCGATGACTTCGCAGCTGATGCCTTCCCCCGCGAGCTGCTCGGCGGCCTTGAGCGCCTCCACGGTCATCGCCCCCCAGGTCACGATGGAGAGATCACTGCCTTCGCGCAGCACGAAGCAGCTGTCGATCGGCAGAGCCTGCCCGTCGTCGGCGACTTCCTGGCGCATGAAACGATACAGCCTGACCGGTTCCAGGAAGATCACCGGATCGGGATCGCGGATCGCCGCCAGCAGCAGCCCATAGGCGCGCGCGGGGGAGGAGGGGCATACGACACGCAGCCCGGGATGATGGCAGAGCAGTGCTTCCAGACTCTCCGAGTGATGCTCGGGCGCGTGGATGCCGCCGCCGTGGGGCATGCGCAGCACCAACGGGCAGGTCAGGCGCCCGCGCGTGCGGTTGCGCAGCCGCGCCATGTGGCTGGCGATCTGGTCGAGCGCCGGATAGATGAAGCCCATGAACTGGATCTCGGCCACCGGCTTGATGCCCTGGGCGGCCAGCCCGATGGCCGTGCCGGCGATGAGTCCTTCGGCGAGCGGGGTATCCTGCACGCGTGCGCTGCCAAAGCGCTGCTGCAATCCGACCGTGGCGCGAAACACACCGCCATTGATGCCGACGTCCTCGCCTAGCACGACGACGCTCTGGTCGTGCGCCATTTCCCAGGCGTGCGCCATGTTGATGGCTTCGACCATCGTCATCTTTGCCATCGCGCCTTCTCCGGCCTACCCGCGCAGCGCCGCGTAACGGCGCGCCTCATCGCGCTGACTCTGCAGCGCCGGCGGCAGCTCCGCCAGCAGATAGTCGAACATCGCATCGGTGGACTGCCGCGGCGTGGACAGGTACTGACGCACGGCCGCTTCGACCTGTTCGGCACACTCGCGCTTCGTGGCCTGCTCGGCCGGCTCGTCCCACAGGCCGCGCTCTTCCAGAAAGCGTCGCAGGCGCACCAGGGGCTCCACGGCCCAGGCGGCCTGGACCTCCTCGGCGCTGCGATAGCGCGTGGCATCGTCGGAGGTGGTGTGATCGGCGAGCCGGTAGGTGAGCGCTTCGATGACGCTCGGCCCCTCACCGCGCCGCGCGCGCTCGAGCGCCTCCACGGTCACCTGATGCACGATCAGTGCATCGTTGCCGTCCACCTGCACGGCCGGAATGCCTGCGGCCACGGCCTTTTGCGCCAGCGTCTGCGCGGCGGTCTGGCGTTCCACCGGCACCGAGATGGCCCAGCGGTTGTTGACGATCACACACACCAGCGGCAGCTCGCGCGCGCCGGCGAAGTTGATGGCTTCGTAGAAGGCTCCCTGGGAGGTGCCACCATCGCCGATGAAGGCGAGCACGCAGCGCGGCTCGCCGCGGATCTTCATCGCCATGGCTGCCCCGGCAGCTTGCGGCATCTGCGAGCCGATCGGCACGCAGAAAGGAAAGTCCTGGGCCGAGTGCTCATAGATCGTGCCGCGTTCGTCTCCGCCCCAGTAGAGCAGCACGCGATACATATCCACACCGCGCCAGAACTTCGTGCCGATCTCGCGATACACCGTGAACAGCACGTCCTCGGCGCGCATCGCCGCGCCCACCGCGACGTGCGTGGCCTCCTGCCCCAGACAGGAGGGGTAGGTGCCGAGCTTTCCGGTGCGCTGTAGATTGACGGCTTTGGCATCGAAGATGCGCGCGCGCAGCATCATGCGATACATGCGCTGTAGCAGCGACGGGTCGGCGAGCGCGCGCACGTTCTCGGCGAGCAGTCGCCCGTCCGCCGAGAGGCATGCACGATAGGGAATTTCGAATCGCGCAGCAGTGGTGCGCGCAGCGGCGGGGCGCTCGCTCATTCAGCAGGCTCCTTCATCGGCGAATCCTAGCACCTACGCCACGACCACGCCGCGCCCGTGGGGCCGCGCCAAATACGCCTCGCTCTGCATCTCCGTCAAGCGGCTGACGGTGCGTTGGAATGTCTCACGCAGCCGCTCGCCGCGGTAGAGTGTCTCGGGAGAAGCGGCGGCCGAGACGATCAATTTGACGCCCTGGTCGTAGAGCTCATCGACCAGCGCGACGAAGCGTCGCGCGGCGTCCTCCTGCTGCGGTTCGGCGAACACCGGCACCTCCGAGAGCAGCACGGTATGAAAGTCCTCGGCCAGCTCGACGTAGTCGTTCTGACTGCGCGCCCCCTCGCACAGGGTCGCAAAGCTGAACCATACGACCTCTCCGGAGCGCCTGAAGGCGTGCAATGACCTGCCTTGGATCAGCAGGTCGCGTCGTGACTGGCTGCCGCGGGTGGCCAGCGCCTCGAACAGTGCGGCGAGTCGCGCGGGCGTATCGGGGGACTGGCTCGACAGATAGATCGACCGACGCTTGAGCTCTCGCAGGCGATAGTCGACGGCTCCGTCGAGCTCGACGATGCGCAGCTTGCGCTCCAGCAGCTCGATTGCCGGCAGAAAGCGCGCGCGCTGCAAGCCGTCCCGGTAGAGCTGCCCCGGCGCGGTGTTGGAGGTGATCACCAACGCTACGTCCGCGCACAGCAGCGCCTCGAACAGCCCGCCGAGGATCATGGCATCGGCGATATCGGCGACGAACAGCTCATCGAGGCACAGCACGGTGCTGCGCGCGGCCAGCGCACCGGCGACCACGGGCAGTGGATCGCGACGCTGGCGCAGCCGCCCCAGTAAGGCGTGCACCTCGCGCATGAAGTGGTGAAAGTGCAGCCGGCGAGCCTCGCCCGGGAGGCTCGCACAGAACAGGTCCATCAGCCAGGTCTTACCGCGTCCGACGGCGCCCCAGAGATACACCCCGCCGCCTGGACCCTCGGCAACGCCTGCGCCGCCGCGCGCCCGGCGGCCGAGCAGCCGCGCGAGCGTGCCGCGCTTGGGCCGCGCCAGAATCTGCCGGCGCAGCCCCTCGAGCTCGGCCAGGGCCTTGAGCTGGGCCTCGTCGGCGCGGTAACCGCGCGCCGCGAGCTCGCGCTCATAGGCTGCGCGCAGCGTTGCAACTGCGGGTGGCGGGGCGCTCACAGGTCCTGGTAGTTCGGGCCCGATCCGCCTTCCGGTACGGTCCAGCGGATGATCTCGTAGGGATCCTTGATGTCGCAGGCCTTGCAGTGCACGCAGTTCGCGGCGTTGATCTGCAGGCGCCGCGCGCCGGACTCGTCCGTGATCATCTCGTAGACCGCCGCCGGACAGAAGCGCGTGCAGGGATTGCCGTACTCGACGCTGCAGCGCTCGGTGCAAATTCGCGGATCGAGCACGTGCAGATGCACGGGCTGGTCCTCACGGTGATCGGTGGCGGACAGATACACGGCGGCCGTGCGATCGCGCGGCGGCAGCGTGCGCGCGGGCAGGTCGGGGGATTGGCCCGGCGCCGGCGGTGCCTCTGCGGCGCCGAGCTGATCGAGCCGTCGCAGGCTCGCAAAGTCCGGCTGCATGCGCCATGTCCAGGGCGAGTGGCCCGCGAGCAGCGTCTCGAGCGCCGCGTTGGCAAGCCCGAGCCACAGGCCGCGCTTGAAGCCGGGCTTGATGTTGCGCACGCGCCAGAGGGCGCGTGCCGCAGGGGAGGCACGCCAGCGTGCATCGAAACCCTGCGCGCTGCCACGCTCGTGCAGGTGCTCGGCGGCCAGCACGCCGCTGGCCATGGCTTGATCGATGCCTTTCAGACGCGCGACATTGAGCATGCCGGCCGCATCGCCGATCAGCACTGCCCCAGGCATCTCCAGGCGCGGCAGCCCCTGCCAGCCTCCGCTGGACACGCAGCGCGCGCCGTAGGCCAGCGGCTGGCCGCCGGACAGCAGCGGCTCGATGACAGGATGCTGCTTGAAGCGCTGGAACAGCTCGAAGGGCTCGAGGCGCGGATCGCGGTAATCGAGCCCGACGAAATAGCCGACATACGCCCGATCGCCAGGCAGCTGATAGAGGAAGCCTCCGCCGTAGCTGGCAGCATCCAGCGGCCAGCCCACCGTGTGCAGTACGTGCCCGCTGCGCGCGCGCCCGGCCGGCAGCTGCCAGAGCTCCTTGAAGCCCAGCCCGTAGGTCGGGGCGCTGGCGCTGGAGGCGAGTCCGAAGCGGCTCACCAGCTCCCCGGTCAGACTGCCTCGACAGCCCTCGGCCACGACGGTGGTGGGCGCCAGGATGTCCGCACCCGGCATGAAAGTGGGCTTGGCGGTGCCGTCGCGCGCGCGGCCCATGTCCGCCAGGCGCACGCCCGCGACCCCGCCGCCGCCGTCCAGCACGGCCTCGCGCACGGCAAACCCGGCAAAGACATCCACGCCGAGCGCCTCGGCGCGCTGTGCCAGCTGAGCCATGAGCTGGTCGATCGACACGATGAGCGTGCCGTGCCCCTGCTGCTGCGGTGGAGTTGGCAGCGGCAGCGAGGCGCCCTGCGTGAGGAAGCGAAACTGTGTGCGTACCACCGGCGTACAGATCGCGGGCGCGCTCGCGCGCCAGTCGGGCAGCAGCGCATCGAGCGGTGCCGGATCCAGCAGCGCGCCGGAGAGCAGATGTGCGCCGACGCTGGCGCCTTTCTCGAGCACGCAGACGCTGCGCGTGGCGTCGAGCTGGCGCAGGCGGATCGCGCAGGCGAGCCCCGCGGGACCGGCACCCACGACGATGACGTCGTAGTGCATGACGTCGCGCTCGGTATCGGTACTCACGTCGCCCCTCAGCCCGCCGCGGCGAGATCGGGCTCGCCGAGCGCTGTGAGCAACGCCTCGCGCGCGCGCTCGCGCAGCTGCCGTGCACGCGCACCCTGCTGCTCGGCGCTCGCCGGTTGCGCGCTGCAGGCTGCAATCTGCGGCAGCACGCGTACCTGGATGCCTCCGGGCGCGGGCCAGGCACGTCCCGGCGGCAGGCGGCGCCGCGTGCCCTGAATCGCCACCGGCACCACGGGCAGGTTGGCGCGTGAGGCGGCTGCGAAAGCACCGATATGAAAGTGCAGCAGCCCCACCGCGTGGCTGAACGTGCCCTCCGGAAAGAACACCAGCGATGCGCCGCGCTGTGCCTGGCGCAGCAGTCGACGCGTATCGCGCATGCCCTGGTGCCGGGCGCGCCGCTCGACGAATTCCACGCCGATCCGCCGCAGCAGCAGCCCGGCCAGGGGCACCGCGGACATTTCGCGCTTGATGACGAAGCTGAAGCGCTCGGGCAGCAGCGCCGCCAAAACGACCCCGTCCAGATAGCTGCAGTGATTGGCCACGATCACGCAGGAGCTTGGCAGGCTCGCGAGGCCTTGGACATGCAGGCGCATGCCGGCCAGGGCGAGTGTCAGCCGCGCCGCGCGGCGTAGCAGGCCACGACGGCGGGCGAGCGGGCCGACAGCGAGCAGCGCAAGCAGCGCCAACAGGCCCACCAGCAGGAACTGCAGCCATGCGTAGAGCCCGTAAACGACACGCCAGGGCGTCAGTGACACCGCAGGCACGGAGGAGAGCAGGGCTGGCGCCGGGTGGGTGGAACTCACGGGAAACTTGCTCGGGATGTGATGCAGTTCTCTTTATGTTAACGGTTGCGCTCGGCTGTGAGGGTCATCACATCGAAGCGCAAGGCGCGCCGTCAGCATACTGGTCGGAGAGTTCATCGAGCGAGCATGGCGTTGACCAAACCGGCAACAGTGAGCACAGAGAGTCCCAGTCACGAGGCCGTCGATCCGCTGATCGCGCGCTTCCTGGACGCGGTGTGGATGGAGCGCGGGCTCTCATCCAACACCCTGGCGGCCTACCGCGCCGACCTGGTAGCGCTCAGCCGCTGGCTCACGGGCGAGCGGCAGACGACGCTGGCGCAATCCGGTCGCAGCGAATTGGTGGATTTCATCGCCGTGCGCGCCCAGGCGGGTGCGCGTCCGCGCTCCATGGCGCGCCAGCTGTCCTCCTACCGCAGATTTTTCCGTTACCTCGTGCGCGAGGGGCTGATGCGCGAGGATCCGACCGCGCAGATCGCGATGCCCAAGATCGGCCGCTCGCTGCCGCGCTCGCTGAGCGAGGCCGAAGTCGAGGCATTGCTGGCCGCGCCGGCCGTGGCCGATCCGCTCGGCTATCGCGATCGTGCCATGCTCGAGGTGCTGTATGCCACGGGGCTGCGCGTCTCCGAGCTGGTGAGCCTGAAGCTCACGCAGGTCAATCTGAATCAGGGCGTCATCCGCGTGCTTGGCAAGGGTAATCGCGAGCGGCTGATTCCGCTGGGCGAGGAGGCCGTGCGCTGGTTGACCGCCTTCATCAACGGCCCACGCAACGACATCCTGCTCGATCGCAGCACCGACTGCATGTTCCCGACGCGACGCGGTGATCGCATGACGCGCCAGGCCTTCTGGCACATCATCAAGCGCTACGCGCGCAAGGCCTGCGTGAATCGCGAGCTCTCGCCGCACACGCTGCGCCACGCATTCGCCACGCATCTGCTGAACCACGGCGCGGATCTGCGCGTGGTGCAAATGTTGCTCGGCCACAGCGATCTGTCGACGACACAGATCTATACGCACGTCGCGCGCGAGCGTATGAAAGAGCTGCACTCGCAGCATCACCCGCGCGGGTGATCGCCTTCGGCAGAGCCTGCCGGAAGGCCGCCGCGGCGCTGAGCATGCTATGCTCGGAGGCCTCATGAAACGCCTGATCCCTGCCGGGGCGGTGACCCTGGTGCTGATGCTCTCCACGCTCGCCGCCTGGCTGACTGGCGGCCCCGCGGCCCACGCCCAATCGCTGGTTGCAGGCGGTTTCTCGCCGGCAAGCAGCCCCGCAGTCGCGCCTGGAGGCATGTCACCGGTCAGTCCCGCGGCGGCGCCCTCGGGCGCGGCGGCTCCCGATGGCGTCGCCCCGTCGCCCATTCCCGGCATCGTGGAAGTGCGTCGTGGCGCGGACATCGTCTACATGTCGAAAGATGGCAAGTACGTGCTGACCGGCGAGCTCTATCAGGTCGACAAGCACATCGATCTTACCGAGGAGCGCCGCCGCGAGCTGCGCCGCGAGCTCATCGATGCGCTGCCCGAGTCGCAGATGCTGGTGTTTTCGCCCAAGCATCCGAAGTACACCGTCACGGTGTTCACGGACGTCGATTGCGTCTACTGCCGCGCGTTGCATGGGCAGATCGAGGACTACAACCAGCTCGGCATCAAGGTGCGCTACGTATTCTTTCCGCGCACCGGCCCCAATACCTCCTCTTGGTACAAGGCTGAGCAGGTGTGGTGCTCGACCGATCGGCACGCGGCCCTGACGCGCGCCAAGCTCGGTGAGCCGCTGTCCGCCAAGGTGTGCGCCGCCAATCCGGTGGCGCGCGAGTATGCGCTCGGCCAGGCGATCGGCCTGGAGGGCACCCCGGGCATCATTGCTTCGAACGGCGCCCTGGTCGGCGGTTATCTGCCCCCGACTCAGCTGCTGGCCGCGCTGAAAGAGAGCACGCAGGCGCCCACCTCGGCGCCGAATTGAGGCACGGCACGGCGCCCTGGCGGGCGTAGTACCAGCGGCGGGGTGATGGGTCGCGTCGCAGCAGGCCAAGGCGACGCGAGTCCCCTCAGCGCTCCAGAAGCTTCAGCTTGTCAGGCTTGCCGTCCCACTCTTTGGCGTCGTCCGGCGGCGGGCCCTTCTCGGTGATCACCGGCCACTGCTTGGCGAGCTGCGCATTGAGCGGCTTGAACTGCTCCTGACCTTTGGGCAGCTCCTCCTCGGAGAAAATCGCCTCGGCCGGACACTCCGGCTCGCACAGCGTGCAGTCGATGCACTCGTCCGGGTCGATCACCAGAAAATTCGGGCCGGCGTGGAAGCAGTCGACCGGACAGACCTCCACACAATCCATGTATTTGCACTTGATGCAGTTTTCCGTGACGACGAAGGTCATTGCAGCGGCCGCTCCGATCGATAAAGGCGAAAGTGTAAGGATACGCGAACCTGCCCGACCGCTTCAAAGCGCCCGCGGGCTGCCGGCCGCAGCGCCGCCGCCGAGCGCCCGCTCGGCGGTGCTGAAATGCAGCTGCTCGCGCCCCGCGCTGCGATCGGCAAAATAGCAGCGCAACGCGAAATCGATGCTCGGAAAGGCCAAATGATCCCAGGGAATTTCGCCCTCTCCGTAGAGCCCGACCTGCAGACTCTCGGCACCGACACCGAAGTTGTCATCGAGCAGCGTGGCGCGAAAGGTCATGTGCACCTGCGCGGCGTGCAGCAGATGGGTAATCGCCAGCAGCGAGCCGACCTGCACCCGCGCCAGCGCCTCTTCGAGCGACTCGCGCGCGGCCGCCTGCGCCAGCGTCTCGCCGATCTCGTAGAAGCCGGCGGGGAAGGTCCAGTAGCCGCGGCGTGGATCGATGCCGCGCTGGCATAGCAGGATGCGGCCCTGCCTTTCAGGGATGCAGCCCACGACGATGCGCGGGTTGTGGTAATGGATGGCGCCGCAGGCGTTACAGATAGCGCGCGGCCGATTGTCGCCGGGAGGGATACGCAGCTGCACCGGGCCGCCGCAGTCTGGACAGAATTTCATGATGGATTGCGGTATCGTACGCGTCCCGTCAGCGGCCGCCCATCTGGCCGCGTGACGGAACTGTAGGCACAGTCCATTCAGAAGGCCTCATGCCCCTGTGGCGGAACTGGTAGACGCAGTGGACTCAAGCGACTGAAATTGAGCCTTTCAGGTGAAAGCCCGAAAGCGAAGCCCGTCAAACTCGGTGGAGGCCCTGGATAAGGTCCGAGCTAACGCCGAGCCAAGTCCCGAGAGTTCGTTGAGAAGTCTGGGGGAAGGTGTAGAGAGCAGACGGCGGGCACCTAAAGCCGCAAGGCCAAGGTGAAGGCGTGCTCCAGACTACGAACGCTGCGCTTGCGCGGCGGCGGCGAAAGCCGAAGTAGCAGGAAAATCCACCGCTAGCGATAGCGTGTCGGTTCGACTCCGACCGGGGGCACCATTTGCGTACCAGTCACGCCTGGGTACGCGTCAGACATCCAGGATCGCCATGCATTCGGCGATGTCCTGCACCGGGTCTGAGCCCGGTGTAGGGCGCCATTCGTGGCAGACATAGCCCCCATAGCCGAGGTCGGCGATGGTCTCGGCGATCATATGGAAATTCAGCTCCTGGCGCGCATCGATCTGCTTGCGGCTCGGCACGCCGGCCACGTGGATGTGGCCGATGTGGCGGATGTCGCGCCTCAGGCGATAGGTTACGTCGCCGTCCATGATCTGCAGGTGGTAGATGTCGCACAGGAGTTTTACGTTGGGCGAGGCGACGCGCTCGACCACCTCCACGCCCCAGTCCCAATGGCCGAACACCATGTCCTCGCGCGCCAGGTCCGCGTCCGCGCCGCGCCGGTCGTTGACGTTCTCGATGACCAGCGTAACGCCCGTGGCGGCCAGCTTGGGCGCCAGGCGCCGGCAGATGGCCACGGCGTTGTCCGCCGCCGTGCCGTAGTCCATGCCGCGCCTCTGCCCCGCCGACAGACCGATGAGGTGCACATCATTGGCGGCGCACAGGTCTGCCTGGGCCGAGATGGCGGCCAGGGTTTGAGCATGGATCTGCGGATGGATCAGGCCACCGAGGTAGTCGGTTTTGCCCGGTCCGACCATCAGCGGGTCGAGCCCATGCCGGCGCAGAATTGGCCAGTCCCGTGACGGGATCACATCGAAGCCATAAGCGCCCATGACCGCTGCCACGGTGCACATTTGCTCGAATGGGACCTGGGTGTCGTTGCCCCAATTGATCTTCCACAGGCCCTGCTTCAACCGGCCCTTGCGCCGGGGGAACGGCGCGGGTGCCGTCCCGGTCTGAGCCTGCACCGGCCCGGTGAGAGCGGCGCCGACTGCCAGGGCCACCGCGCCCGTGAAAAGCGTCCTGCGCCGCATGGCCAACCTCCTGCAAACGCGTCCTGAGCTTGAGGATATAGTCGCCGTCGAGCCTGCCGCCAATTGAGCTGGGATATCGCAAACAAACCATCAGGTGATGCAATCCCATAAACTCGGCATATCTGGAGGGCAGCAGCCTGTACGGGGGGAGTCGCGCTATGCACAGGGCTTGGCATCGTTCCACGGGTGAGTTTCATCTCGGCTGCATGGGCGGGTTCGCGGTGTTGGCACTCGCCAGCCTGGGCGTGACGGCGCCGACACCGGCGCGGGCACAGCAGCCGGCGCAGGCAGCGCAGTCGGGCCAGGCACTGCAGCCGGGGCAGGCACTGTTCGACAGCGGCGGGGTCAGCTACACCGACACGCAGGCTGCGCGCGGCCGCTCAGCCTATGTCGACAATTGCGCCATGTGTCATGGGGCCCACCTGGATGACGGTCAGTTCGGGCCGCCGGTCTCCGGGCCGACGTTCCGGGCGCAGTGGCACACCCAATCGGCGCCGGCGCTGCTGAGCTACCTGTCGACGAAGATGCCGCCGGCCTCTCCGAACAGCCTGCCGAGCCAGACCTACGCCGATATCGGCGCCTACCTCCTGCAGCAGAACGGCGAGCATGCCGGCGCGAAAGAGTTGTCGGCGGCAGAGGTCGCGGGGGCGGTCGGCACCGTCGCGGGGGCAGCGTCGGCGCGCCGGCCTGGCGGCGATCCCTACGCGAGTCTGGAAAACAACCACGATGCGATCTACCGGGCGGTCATGGCGAAGCGGTCGGCCGTGCTGAACCAGCTCACTCCGGTGACCGCGCAGACGCTGGCCAATCCATCGGCGGCAGATTGGCTGATGTGGCGGGGCAATTACGATTCAAGCGGCTACAGCCGGCTCGGCCAGATCAATAAACGCAACGTTGCCGACCTGAACGTCGCCTGGAGCCTGGCGCTGCCGGTCAGCGGTAACGAGGCGACCCCGCTGGTGCACGATGGCGTGCTGTTCATCGCGAGCGCCAACACGGTGGAGGCCCTCAACGGCGCCGACGGCAGCATCCTGTGGCAGTACATACGTCCGCTGCCGCCCAGGATGAACAACGGCCGCGCCGCGTACGTCAAGAGCATGGCCATCTACCAGGATAAGCTGTACGCGCCCACCGCCGACGGCCATCTCGTGGCATTGGACGTGAAGAGCGGCCGGCTGCTCTGGGATACCTCGATCGTCACGGGGGCCCAGGGTGTCAAGGTGTCCGGCGGGCCGATCGTGGCGCACGGCAAAGTGATCATGGGCGTGAGCCTGGGCGTCAACACCGCCGGCGGGGACTTCATCGTCAGCCTGGACGGGCAGACCGGCGCGGAGCTGTGGCGCTTCTATACGATCGCACGCCCCGGCCAGCCCGGCGGGGACAGCTGGAATGGCGCTCCGGTCAGCCAGCGCTACGGCGCCGGGGTATGGTCGGTGGGCAGCTATGATCCACAGCTGAACCTGGTGTACTTCGGCACCGGCAATACCTATGACGTGGGTACGTTGCTGCTGCCGCAAGCGCAAAAGGGCGAGTCCAACGACGCGCTGTATACCGATTCGACGCTGGCGCTCGACCCCGACACGGGCAAGCTGGTCTGGTACTACCAGCACATGAACCGCGATGTCTGGGATCTGGACTGGGCGTTCGAGCAGTCGCTGATCACGCTACCGATCGACGGCCGGCCGACCAAGCTGGTGGTCACGGGCGGTAAATTGGCGATCTTCGATGCCGTCAACCGCGCTGACGGCAAGTACGCATTTTCCAAGGACTCGGGCTTGCAGAATCTGGTGGTGCGCATCGACCCGAAGACCGGCGCAAAGATCGTCAATCCCGCCATCGCGACGCCCCAGCCCGGGCGCAGCGACTACATCTGTCCGAGTGACCATGGCGGACGCGACTGGATCGCGACCTCGTTCGATCCAACCACCGATATCCTGTACGTGCCGCTGCTGGAATCGTGCATGAACTACCGCTTCGTGCCACGCGATCCCGCCCAGGTCGGAGCCGGTGGGGTCGACATACGGTACGGGGCCAATCCCCCGCACGGCACCGACGGCAAGTTCGGCCGCATCGAGGCGATCAATCTAAAAACGCGGCAGATCGTATGGACCATGCGTCAGCGCGCGCCCATCGAGAGCTCCATGCTCGCATCGGCGGGTGGCCTGGTATTCGGCGGCTCGCATGATCGCGATTTCGCGGCCTACGATTCGGCGAACGGCAAGCTGTTGTGGCACACGACGCTGAACTCCGCGCCGAGCTCCTCGCCGGTCACCTACGATGCGGCAGGCGTGCAGTATGTCGCGGTGGTCGCCGGGGGCGGCAGCGTGCTGGATTCGACCGGGACGACCATGACCCCGGAGATCGACGATCCGACCGGCACCACCACGCTGTGGGTGTTCAAGCTGCGCGGCTCAAAGCCGGCCCGGCAGTGATCCGAATGGAGGAGTTGAGTGCATGAAACGATCGATCAGTTCTGTCGCGCTTGCAGTCGCAGTGCTGTCTGCTGCTCTTGCCTGTCTCGGCGCGAGCCCGACATTTGCGCAGAGCGATGCCCTGCCGAAGGACGTCAATCCGACTTCGCGTAACCGCCTGTCCTTGCTGAATCCCGAGGACGCCAGCGCACGCTCGAAGCAGATCTACGACAGAAGCATGGCCAACTTTGCGGGCGCTGCCCCCAAGGGACCGTCGATGCGGCTGCATGGCACCCCGCAGGGTGCGTTGGATCTGCAGATGCTCTCGCCGCTGGGTCTCGCTGTGATGCAGATTCCGGTGCTCGTGACGGCCCGCGCGCTGGATTCGCAGTACGAATGGTCGCTGCACGAGATGCAGGGACTTGCCGTGTCGCTCGATCCGGCCGTCATCAACGTCATGCGGCGCAATCTGCCGGTCGGCAAGATGGATGCGACGGACGCAGTCATCATCGAAGTTGGCCGTGAGATCTTTCGCACTCACAAACTCGGTTCGAGCACGTATGCGCGCGCGCTGCGCCTGCTCGGCGAGAAGAACCTGGTGGATGTGGTGGGAGAGATGGCGGACTACGCCAGCACCGCCACATCGTTGAGCGCCTTCAATCAGCAGATGCCCCCGGGCTTCAGAAAGTTCCTGCCACTGCCTTTCACGCCTCCCGACGACATCCATGTGGATTCTCGCAACCGCCTGCCGCTGCTTCCGGAGCCAACCATCAGGCCGGGGGTGCTCTACAGCCGTCCCCTGGGAGGATCGCCGGCGGGCACCGGGCCGCTGCAGATTGGACTGCATGGTGGCGGACTGAAAGCACTGAAGGCCAGCGTTGCGCCCGGCGACATCGACGTGGCAATCCTCGTGACCGCTCGCGAGCACGACTCGCAGTACGACTGGACGGTCAATGAGCTGGCTGCCACCAAGGACGGCCTCGATCGCCACGTCATCGATGTCATCCGTAATCGCGAGCCGACCACGGGTCTGAGCGAGAAAGATGCCAGCCTGATCGAATTGGGTCGGGAGCTGTTCGACAAGCACTACGTCACCGCGGCCACCTATGCGCGCGCAGTGAAGGCTTTCGGCGAACGCAATCTGGTGGGCCTGGTATCCGTCATGGGCCAGCATACGGGCGAAGAGGTGCTGCTCGCCGCGTTCGATCAGCAACTGCCCGCCGGCCAGGCACCGCTGTGCTGCGTCTCACACCATTGAACTGACGGGAGTCGGGACATGCGCATGAGCTGGGCTCATCCTTCGCGCTGGATTGTCGTGGTCTGCATCGGTGCGCTGAGCTTGTCTGCCGTCCCTGGCATGACGGCGCAGGCGCAGGGACAAGCCCAGGGACAAGCCCAGGGTCAGGGTCAGGCGCAGAACCTGTTCGACAGTGGCCCGGTGAGCTTCAGCGCGGACCAGGCCGCGCGCGGCGACTCTGCCTATAAGGACAATTGCGCCTCCTGCCATGGCGGCAACCTGGATGACGGGCAGTTCGGGCCGCCGGTCAAGGGGCCAGCCTTCCGGGCGATTTGGCATGGACAGAGCGCCGCGGCTTTATTCAGTCTCGTGGCAACGAAGATGCCGCCGGCATCTCCCGCCAGCCTCGATAGCCAGACGTACGCGGACATCGAGGCCTACATCCTGCAGCAGAACGGAGGCACAGCGGGGACGGCGGCGCTATCGGCGACCGAGCTTGCAAAGGCAGCGCCGCCGGCGCGCCGGGGCGGGAATCCGTCGGGGGGATTCCTCGACAATCACGATGCGACCTACCAGGCGGCTATCGCGCAGCGCGAAGCACAGCTCGACAACCTCACGCCGGTCACCGCGCGGATGCTGCGCGACCCCCCTGCGGGGGACTGGCTGATGTGGCGTGGTACGTACGGTACCACCGGCTATAGTCGGCTCAACCAGATCAACTCACACAACGCCGCAGATTTGCGGGTCGCCTGGACCCTCACGCTGCCGGTCAGCGGCAACGAGACCACCCCGCTGGTGCACGATGGGGTGCTGTTCGTGGAGAGCGGCAACACGGTCGAGGCGCTCAACGGCAGCGATGGCAGCGTGTTGTGGCAGTACGTGCGCCAGATGCGCTCCGGCCTGCACAACGGCAGTCAAGCGCACATCAAGGCCCTCGCGATCTACCAGGACAAGCTGTACGCGCCCACCGCAGATGGCCACGTGGTGGCCTTGGACGTCAGGAGCGGCCGGCTGCTGTGGGATACCGCCATCGGCGGCGAGTCGGACAGGACCGTCTACACGCTCTCGGGCGGCCCGATCGTCGCGGACGGCAAGGTCATCATTGGCGTGAGTCTCGCGCTCAACGCCGCTGGCGGTGACTTCATCGTCGGGCTGGACGCTCAGACGGGCAAGCAGTTGTGGCGCTTCAATACCATCGCCCGCCCCGGCGAGCCGGGCGGGGACAGCTGGAATGGCGTCCCGGTCGATCAACGCTATGGGGGAGGCGTCTGGACGGTCGGAAGTTACGATCCGGAGCTGAAGCTGGTGTACTTCGGAACCGGTAATACCTACGACACTGCCACGCTGCTGATGCCGCATGACAACGGCGGGGATTCCAACGACGCACTCTACACGGATTCCACACTCGCGCTGAATCCGGATACCGGCAAGCTGGTTTGGTACTACCAGCACATGAACCGCGACGTCTGGGACATGGACTGGGTGTTCGAGCAGTCTCTGCTCACCCTGCCGGTAAACGGTCGACCCAGCAAACTGCTGGTCACCGGCGGCAAGCTGGCCATCTTCGATGCGCTCGATCGCTCCACCGGCAAATACGAGTTTTCCAAGCAGGTCGGCGAGCAAAATCTGGTGGTGCGCATCGACCCCAAGAACGGCGCCAAGACCGTCAATCCGGCCGACGCGACTCCCAAGTTCGGGCAGAACTACTACATTTGTCCCAGTACCCTCGGGGAGCGCAATTGGATCGCCACCTCGTTCGATCCCACCACCGACATCCTGTACGTGCCGCTGCTGGAAGCCTGCATGAACTTCCACCTGGTGCCGCGCGATGCCGCAAAGGTCGCCGCCGGCGGCGACGATATCAACCGCTCGCCGATCCCTGCGCACGGCAGCGACGGCAAACTCGGCCGCATCGAGGCGATCAATCTCAGGACGGGAAAGGTCGTGTGGACGCTGCGTCAGCGCGCGCCCATCGAGAGCTCGATGCTGGCGTCAGCCGGCGGGCTGGTGTTCAGCGGCTCGCACGATCGCCAATTCCATGCTTATGACGCCGCCACCGGCAAGCTCCTGTGGCAGACCACACTGAACTCCGCGCCGAGTTCCTCGCCGGTCACGTACGAGGCTGGCGGCCAGCAGTACGTTGCCGTGGTGGCCGGCGGCGGCAGCTCGCTGGATGCGGTTGCCAGCGCACTGACTCCCGAGATCGCCGATCCGGGCGGCAGCACCACGCTGTGGGTATTCAAGCTGCACGATGCCAGATCTGCGGGGCATTAGGCGGATTGGCCAGCATGCTAGAGTATGCGCGACGCCAGACCGCGGATACCGGTGCGGGTACGATGCCCTGATCGGCGCCGTTTGCCCCTGCTGATCAACGGCTTAGGTGGCCAATGGGACGGCGAGCGAGGCCACCATCCAAGCGCATTCAATCCGCCCGCCGGCGGCTTCGCCGGCCTCATCGACGTCGCCCACCGGCGCAGGCGCGGATCAGCGCGCGGCCTACGATTACACGCTGCCGCCCGAACTGATCGCGCAGAGCCCGCTGCCTGAGCGCTCGCAGAGTCGGCTGCTGTTGCTGGATGGCGAGCGCGCCCGTTGGGACGACCTGTCGATGCCGGCCTTACCGCAGCTGCTCGAGCCCGGCGACCTGCTGGTGCTGAACGATACGCGCGTGTTGCCCGCGCGCCTGGCGGCGCGCAAGCCCACCGGCGGGCGCCTGGAGTTGCTGCTCGAGCGGCCCCTGGCGGGGCGGCGGGCGCTGGTGCAGCTGCGCGACAGCCGTGCAGTGCGCGTCGGCATGGCACTGCAGACCGACGCTGGGACGATCATGCTGCTCGCACGACGCGGACAGTTCTGGGAGATCGAGCTGCCCGAAGAGCCCGTGTCATTCTTCGAGCGTCACGGACAGATTCCCCTGCCGCCCTATATCGCGCGAGCACCCGAGGCGGCTGACCGCGAGCGCTACCAGAGCCTCTGGGCACGGGTGCCCGGCGCGGTTGCCGCGCCCACGGCGAGCCTGCATTTCGATGCAGCGCTGCTCGCGGCGCTGGCCGCCCGCGGCGTGTTGAGCACTTTCGTCACGCTACACGTCGGCGCGGGCACATTTTCGCCGCTGCGTACCGAGCGGCTCGATGAGCACGTCATGCACGCCGAGCACTACACCATCGGCGAGCAGGCCGTCGCCGCCATTGGTGCGGCGCGCAGCGCCGGCCGGCGCGTGGTGGCGGTCGGCACCACGGTCGCGCGTGCGCTCGAATCCGCGGCGTTGCGTGCGAGTGAGGGGGGCACGCCGCTGACGAGTATCGCGGCGGAGACGACGCTGTTCATTCGGCCGGGCTTTCGCTTCCGGGTGGTGGATGCGTTGTTGACCAACTTTCATCTGCCGCAGTCGACGCTGCTGATGCTCGTGGCCGCCTTCGCCGGCCGTGAGCTGGTGCTCGCGGCCTACGCCCATGCGGTGCGCGAGCGCTACCGCTTCTTCAGCTACGGCGATGCCATGCTGGTGCTGCCCGCAGCTGCCGCGCGAGCGCGCAGCGCGTGAGAGAGAAGCGGGTATGAGCGAGCAGGCCGGTATGGGCGAATGTCCCGGAATGAGCGAGGCGCCTGAGCCGCGCAGTGTGGCGCCGGGATTTCTCATCGAGGCCCGCGACGGGGCCGCCCGGCTCGGGCGATTGAGCCTGCCCCACGGCGTCGTCGAGACGCCGGCCTTCATGCCCGTGGGGACCTACGGCACGGTGAAAGCCATGACGCCGCAGGAGCTCGAGTCCCTCGGCGCGCAGGTGATCCTCGGCAACACCTTCCATCTGCTGCTGCGGCCGGGGCCGGAGATCATCGGCCTGCACCGCGACGGGCTGCATGGCTTCATGGGCTGGCGGCATCCCATTCTGACGGACTCGGGAGGCTTCCAAGTGTTCAGCCTGGCATCGCTGCGGCGGATCGATGAGGACGGCGTGAGCTTCCGTTCCCCGGTCGACGGCGCGGCGCTGCGCATGCGCCCCGAGGATGCCATGGAGATGCAGCGTGTGCTGCGCTCGGACGTCGCAATGGCCTTCGATGATTGCACTGCCTATCCGGCCAGCGAAGCGCAGGCTGCCGCATCCATGCGTCGCTCGATGCGCTGGGCGGTGCGTTCCTATGACCATTACTACCGGGATGAGGCGGCGCCGGGCCACCTGTTCGGGATAGTGCAGGGCGGGATGTACGCGCACCTGCGCCTCGAATCGATCCAGGCGCTGTCCCAGCGACGCTTTGCGGGGCTTGCGATCGGGGGGCTGGCGGTCGGGGAACCGGAGGAGGCTCGCCTGGCGGTGCTGGACGCGGTGCTCCCCGCGCTGCCGGCGGAGCGGCCGCGCTACCTGATGGGCGTGGGCTATCCGCACGACATCGTGGCAGCAGTGCTGCGTGGGGTGGATATGTTCGATTGCGTCATGCCGACCCGCCATGCGCGCAACGGCCATCTGTTCACCTCCGAGGGCATCATCAATATCCGCAACGCGGTGCATCAGCGTGATACCGGCCCCATCGATGCGCACTGCAGCTGCGCGACCTGTGCGCGCTATTCGCGCGCCTACCTGCGGCATCTGGACCGCTGCAACGAGATCCTCGGGGTGCGCCTGGCGACGCTGCACAACCTGCACTTCTACCTGGACCTGATGCGCCGCATCCGTGCCGCCATCGCCGCCGGCACCCTGTCACAGTTGGCCGCGCAGCTGATGGCTCTACCCCGGCGCTCAGAGGTGCCTGTGGCATAATGCCCGCCCTTTGAGGGGTGGGCTGCGGCCGTAACAAGGGATTTCTCATGAGCCTATTGATCAGCGACGCGTACGCGCAAAGCGCGCCAAGCACCAGTCCGCTGGGCGGGGGCTACGGCCAGATCATCATCCTGGTGGTGTTCGTAGCGGTGTTCTACTTCCTGCTGATCCGCCCGCAGCAGAAGCGCATGAAGGACCAGCAGGCGATGCTCTCGCGCCTCGCGACCGGCGATGAGGTCGTCACCACCGGTGGCATCCTCGGGCGCATCACCGAGGTGGGGGATAATTTCATCACCCTCGAGATTGCCGATGGGGTGCGCGTCAAGGTCCAGAAGACCCAGGTCACCCAGCTGATGCCCAAGGGTACATTGAAGAGCGCCTGAGACCGAAGGTCAGAGGATCATGCTGGAATTCCCACGCTGGAAATATTGGCTCGTCGTGGTGGTGGTCCTGGTGGGACTGCTGCTGGCGCTGCCGAACGTGTTTGGATCAGATCCGGCGCTGCAGGTGGAGCTGAAGAACCGTAATCCGATCGATGCTGCTGCGCGCGCGACCGTGGAGCAGTTGCTGCAGAAGCAGGAAATCCCCTACGCGCACGACTACGTGCAGGGTGGCCGCCTGGTGGTGGCCTTTCAGAACCAGGCCTCGCAGCTGCGCGCGCGCGATGCGGTGGATGCCGCGCTGTCGGATACCTATACCTCGGCGCTCGCGTTCGCCTCGCGTGCGCCCGGCTGGATGCGCGCGATGGGCCTGAAGCCCATGGCCCTGGGACTAGACCTGCGCGGCGGTCTCTACTTGCTCTACCAGGTGGACGTGAACAGCGCCGTAACGCAGCTGCTTGGCAGCTACGATCAGAGCTTCCGCCGCGCGCTCGCCGACGATCATTTGCCGCTGCGCGACATCTCGACGCTCACGGGCCCCAATGGCATGCCCGATGGGCTCGCCGTGCAGCTGCCGCCGGGCGCCAATGTGGGGGCGGTGCAGTCGGCGCTGGCGAAGCTGGATAACACGCTCAGCTTCAGCGCCGGCAGCGACGCGGCCGGCCCTGTGATCCGCATGGTGCTGACGCCCGCGCAGATCACCGCGCGTGAGGACTACGCCATCGAGCAGAACCTTACGACGCTGAACAATCGCGTCAACGAGCTGGGCGTCTCCGAGCCGATCGTGCA
Source organism: Steroidobacteraceae bacterium (assembly GCA_035553315.1). Lineage (GTDB taxonomy): Bacteria > Pseudomonadota > Gammaproteobacteria > Steroidobacterales > Steroidobacteraceae > FEN-1191. The sequence continues at coordinate 5,829 of DATNDE010000040.1, read as the reverse complement.
GCGCCAGGGTCTGGACCGCATCGTCGTGGAGCTGCCGGGTGTGCAGAACTCCGCCCAGGTCAAGGATCTGCTCGGCAAAGTCGCGACGCTCGAGTTCCACCTGGTGGACGAGCAGTCCAACCCCTACCAGGCGCAGCAGAGCAAGCAGGTACCGCTGGGCGACAAGCTCTACACGATGCAGGACGGAACGACGCCCATCCTGCTCAAGCGCGACGTCGTGGCGACGGGCGATGAGCTGACGCAGGCCACCTCCACGACCGGGCAGCAGGGTCCGGAGGTCGACATCCGTCTGGACGCGCGCGGCGCCGCCTCGATGCTGCGCACGACGCGGCAGAACGTCGGGCATCGCCTGGCGGTGGTCTACATCGAGCGCAGCCGCCAGCAGGTCGTGGTCGGCAACCACAAGGTCGACCGCGAGACCGTCACCCAGCGGGTGATCAACGACGCAACGATTCAGGGCGTGTTCGGCCCGCAGTTCTCGGTCACCGGGTTGACGCAGGGTGAGGCCAACGATCTGGCGTTGCAGATACGCTCCGGCTCGCTCGCCGCCCCCATCGAGGTCGTCGAGGAGCAGACCGTCGGTCCCTCGCTGGGCCAGGACAACATCGACAAGGGCATCCGCGCGCTGGAGATTGGCATGCTCGCGGTGTTCATCTTCATGATCATCTACTACCACGCCTTCGGCATCGTGGCCGACGTGGTGCTGCTGGCGAACGTGGTGCTGCTGACCGCGCTGTTGTCGCTGCTGCACGCCTCCCTGTCGCTGCCCGGCATCGCCGGCATCATCCTGACCGTCGGCATCGCGGTGGACGCCAATGTGCTGATTTACGAGCGCATCCGCGAGGAGCTGCGCAATGGCGTCTCCCCGCAGGCTGCCATTCGCGCCGGCTTCGACAAGGCGTTCTCCGCCATTTTTGACTCGAATATCACCGCATTGATCTCGGGCCTGGCGCTGTATGTGATCGGCACCGGTGCCGTGAGGAGCTTTGCGATCGTATTGATACTGGGCATCGCCACTTCCATGTTCACCTCGCTCACGGGCAGCCGCGCGATGATCACGCTGATGTATGGCGGGCGCCGCCGGATCGCGAAACTCTCCATCGGCTAGGCGCCGCGCCCAACCTCTGCCGCTTCGAATAACCCCAAGGACAGTCCGTGGAATTTTTCCGACGCGCAACCAGCTTCTCGTTCATGCGCACCCGCAAGGTCTGGTATGCCCTGTCCGCGGTGCTGGTGATCATCTCGATCGTGTCGCTCGTCACACGCGGCCTGAACATGGGCGTGGACTTCACCGGCGGTGTCACGGTGCAGACGAGCTTTCCCGGACCGGCCAATCGCGATGCCGTGGCCGCGGCGCTGGCGCGGGCCGGCTACACCGAGGCGCAGGTGACGGTGTTCGGCAGCGTGCGCGTGTTGTCCATCCGCCTGCCGCCGACCAGTCAGAATACCGATGCCCTGCGGGCGCGGCTCGAGCAGGTGCTGCAGCGGGTAGACGCGGGCGCCCAGATCCAGCAGGTGCAGAACATCGGTCCACAGGTCGGCGGTGAGCTCGAGCGCAGCGCCATCGAAGGGATCGCGGCGACGCTGCTGCTGATCTTCGGCTACATCGCCGTGCGCTTTCACACCTGGCGACTGTCCTTCGGGGCGATCCTCGCCGTGCTGCACGATCCTATCCTCGTGCTCGGCGCGTTTTCACTTTCGCGCACCACTTTCGACCTGACGGTGGTGGCGGCGATGCTGGCCGTGATCGGCTACTCCTTGAACGACACGGTGGTGGTGTTCGATCGCATCCGCGAGCGCTTCCACGCCGCGCGCCGGATCACGCCCATCGAGGTGCTCGATCAGTCGATCAACCAGACCCTTTCACGCACCATCATGACCAAGGTGGTCACGTTGCTCGTCGTCGTGGCGCTCTATGTGCTTGGCGGCCCGGTTTTGAGGGGTTTCTCGCTGGCGCTGATCATCGGCATCGTGGCCGGCACCTACTCGTCGATCTACATCTCGAGTGCCGCGGCGCTGGACTGCGGACTGACCGCGGAGCACCTGCTGCCCTCGGCCAGCAAGAAACCGGTCGACTCGCTGCCCTGAGGCGCCAGGCGTCGCCGACTACTCTTCCAGGCCGCTTTCGCGAAACTGCTCGCGCGCCATCACCGACCAGTCCAGATTCGCCTCACCGCGGGCAATCGCGTGCTCCAGATGGGTCTGCCAGGCAGCCAGGCTCGGCAGGGTCATGTGCACTTTGTCGGCCGCCTGGCGCGAGAGCACCGCATCCTTCAGGCCGATCACCGCCGTGGCGCCGATGCGGCCCCAGTCCATCTTGGCGATGATGTCGGCATAGGCACGATAGGCGGTGCAGTCGAACAGCCCTTCGACCAGCACACGATAGAAGACCTGCGGATCCACGCCGTACTTGCGCACCATGGCCATGCCCTCGCCGATGGCCTCGATGGCGCAGCCGAGCACGTAGTTGTTGGCGACCTTCAGCGCCGTGGCCGCCAGCGGATCCTCGCCCGCCTCGAAGATGCGCTCGCCGAGCACGGCAAACAGCGGCTGCAGCGCGCGCAGCGCGTCCGGCGGGCCGGCGGGTACGAGCCCCAGCTTGCCGCTCGCCGCCAGATCCGGACGGCCCAGCACGTGACAGGTCACCAGCACCTGGTGCGCGGCGCGGTGCGCAGCGGCGATCTGGTCGATGACCTGCACGCCGTGCGTCCCGCTGACCACGTGGATGGCGCCTGCCGCGAGAGAGCCGACGAGCCCCTGCGGCCCAAGCGTCGCGGCCCGCAGCGTCTCATCATCCGGCAGCATGCTGAGGACGACGTCGCTGCTGCCCGCCAGATCGCGCAGGCTGGCGCGCACGGTCGCTCCCGCTGCCGCCATACGCGCGGCTGCCGGCTCGGACACATCGAAGACCGCCAGCGCATGGCCGGCACCGAGCAGCCGCGTCGCCATGGCCGAGCCCATGCGGCCCAGGCCCAGAAATCCGATCCTCATGGCGAGGACTGCGGCGCCGAGGCCGGCTGCGGCGCGCCGAGTGCGGCCTGTCCGTCACCGCGGCGCAGGCGGCTGTGACGATAGCCATAGCCGAAGTACAGCGCGAAACCGAGCAGGCTCCAGAACAGCAGCCGCCACCAAGTCGAGTTGGGCAGCGAATAGGCCATCCAGGCGCAGAAAAACACGCCCATCAGCGAGGTGAACCAGATCGCTGGCGCACGGAACGGACGGTGCAGGTCCGGACGCGTATAGCGCAGCACCAGCACGCCGATGCACACCACGATGAAGGCCACGAGCGTGCCGATGGAGACCAGCTCGCCGAGGATGTCCAGAGGCGTCACCGCGGCGATGAGGGCTGCAACGGTACCCGTGATGAGCGTGGCGATGTGCGGCGTGTGAAAGCGCGGATGCACCCCCCCGAACATGCGCGGCATGAGTCCGTCACGCGACATGGTGAGCCAGATGCGCGCCTGCGGGATGATCAGCGTGATGATCACCGAGGTCAGACCGAGCAGTGCGCCCACTTCGACCCAGCGGGTCAGCCAGAGCAGCTGCGGATGCGCCTCGAGCGCCACGGCGACCGGTGCCGGATCGTTCAGACTCAGGTAGGGCGCAAGCCCCGTCAGCACCGCCGACATGGCGATATAGAGCAGCGTGCAGATCCCGAGACTACCGAGGATGCCGATGGGCATGCCGCGCCCAGGATTCTTGGCCTCCTGGGCCACCGTGGACACCCCATCGAAGCCGATATAGGCGAAGAAGATGATGCCTGCGGCCTGCGAGATACCGCTCCAGCCAAACTCACCGTAGACGCCGGTGTTCTTCGGGATGTAGGGCGTCCAATGCGCCGTGTCGACATAGAAGGCACCGAAGGCGATCACCGCGACGACGATGCTGACCTTGATCGCCACGATGATGATATTGACGATCGCCGACTCGCGGATGCCCTTGTAGCACAGCGCAGTGGCGAGCACGACGATGACGACTGCCGGCAGATTGAACCAGTTGCCGGTCGCGTGGACCTGCAGGCTGTTGGCTCCGACTGCGCTGAAAGGCGCGCCGGTCAGTTTTGCCGGCAGCGCAGGGACGCCGAAGTCGTGCAATAGCTTGACGGCGTAGCCGCTCCAACCGACGGCCACGACGGAGCTGGCCACCAGGTATTCGAGCACGAGGTTCCAGCCCACGAACCAGGCGACGAACTCGCCGAGCGTTGCGTAGCTGTATGCATAGGCGCTGCCCGACACGGGCACCATGGCGGCAAATTCGGAGTAGCACAAGCCGGCGAACATGCAGCCGATGCCGGCGATGATGAAGGAGATGACGATCGCCGGACCGGCGTGTTGGGCGGCCGCCACGCCGGTCAGCACGAAGATGCCGGTGCCGATGATGCCGCCGATACCGAAGGCGACCAGCGCCGGGATCCCCAGGGCGCGCACCAGGTGTTTGCCCGCGGCCTCCTCGTGGTACTCGGAGACCGGTTTGACCGCGAACAAGCCCGCCTGTTTCATAATTCTTCCGCGCGGAGCAACTGCTGCGCCCACTCTACACGCAGGCGCGCCATGCGGGCTATACGAGGCGCACAGTGCGCCCGCGCCGCGGCTCAGGCGCTGCGCAGCTGCGGTGGTACGTGTGGTGCGATCGCCTCGAGCATCGCCTCATACACCTTCGGTGTGCCGGCGACGATGTGCGGGCCGAGCTGATAGGGGGAGCCGTCGAGCATGCCGACGCGTCCGCCGGCCTCCTGGATCAGCAGTGTGCCGGCCGCGGTATCCCAGGGCTGCAGGCCCAGCTCCCAGAAGCCATCCACCCGGCCGGCGGCCACGTAGGCCAGATCCAGCGCGGCGGCGCCGGGACGGCGGATGCCGGCGGTCAGCGTCGTCAGGGTGCGAAACATCGCAAAATAATGATCGATGTTTGGATCGTTGTCGCGAAATGGAAAGCCCGTGGCGAGCAATGCGCCCTCCAGGCCGCGCTGCTTGCTGACGCGGAGGCGACGGTTGTCCAGGTGCGCGCCGGCGCCGCGTGCAGCACTGAAGATCTCCTGGCGCATCGGATCGTAGATCACGCCGGCTTCGAGACGGCCGCGCTGCTGCACGGCGATCGAGACCGCAAATACCGGGAAGCCGTGCAGGAAATTGGTCGTGCCGTCGAGCGGATCGATGATCCAGACCGTCTCGTTGTCGCCGGCCGCGCCGCTCTCCTCGGCGAGAATCGCGTGCTGCGGATAGTGCTTGTGGATGAAGGCGATGATCTCGCGCTCGGCGGCGCGATCGACCTCGCTGACGTAGTCGTTGCGGCCCTTGGTGGTGACCTGTACGCCATCCAGGTGCATCAGGCTGCGGACGATGAGCTCACCGGCGCGGCGCGCGGCACGGACTGCAATGTTGACCAGGGGATGCATGGGACGCGCCTCGGACTCGTCGCGGCCCGTCGCGATGGCCGCGGCAAAACAGTTAGGATAACAGGTCGTGCAGCATCCCATCCGCTTCGTGCTGGTCGAGACCTCGCATCCGGGCAACATCGGTGCTGCGGCGCGGGCAATGAAGAACATGTGTCTCGATGAGCTGGTATTGGTGCGCCCGGCGCAGTTTCCGCACGCCGAGGCGAGCGCGCGTGCCAGTGGTGCCGAGGACGTGCTCAGGCACGCGCGGGTGGAGCAGAGTCTGCCGGTGGCGCTGGGTGACTGCGGGCTGGTGCTCGCGACCACCAGCCGCGATCGCGACCAGTATTTCCGCGTGCTCGACGTGCACGATGCCGCCGGCGAGGCGCTGGATGCGAGCCGGCGGGGCCCGGTCGCCGTGCTGTTCGGTGCCGAGCGCACGGGGCTCTCCAACGTCG
>DATNDE010000039.1:0-387238 GCA_035553315.1 Steroidobacteraceae bacterium | reverse complement strand
CGCGGCCTGAGCAGAGGTTTGGATGTCGGTGACCCCGGCATGATGCAGGGTCACCGAGGCACTCAAGATGATAAAAAAGGCCACCACGTTGGAGAAACCCATACCGACGTAGGTATCCCATCGGATACGCTGCAGCTGCGCGGACGCTTTGCGCATTCGAGTGCGCGGCGCTCGCAGCGGACTGGGGCCTGACTGCAGATCTTCCATCTCCTGGGCAGCTTGCCAGAAGAACATATAGGGGCTGATGGTAGTACCAAAAATCGCAACGGCCATCCATAGGGTCTCATGGTTCAATGACAGTCCTGGCAACGCTACCCTTCGCAGCACCTCGGCCCAGGGCACATGCACCATGAACACGACCGCCACGTACGAGAGCAGGGCCAAGGTCAGCAGCTTCAAATAACGCACGTATTGTTCGTAGCGAAGAAATATCTGCAGGACGACACACACGAGCCCGGCAATGACGGAATACAGACGGGCTGAGCCGCCGATGAGCACGTCCGCAGCCTGACCCATGGCCGCGATATCAGCTGCGATATTGATCGTATTGGCGATGAGCAGGAGGCCGACGATGCAATAGAGGACCGGCAATGGAAAGGCGGCGCGAATATTCGCCGCCAGCCCTTTGCCAGTGGTGTAGCCCAGGCGCGCACTGACCAGTTGAATGCCGACCATGAGCGGATAGGTGAGTACGGCCGTCCAAAGCATGCCGTATCCGAACTGGGCCCCGGCCTGGGAGTAAGTTGCGATGCCACTTGGATCATCATCGGCGGCCCCGGTGATGAGACCGGGGCCAAGATTCTTCAGAATCGAAAAGGCGGATGCTGGCGAAGCGATTGAAGGCCCGTGGGAACCGCCATTTGAGCCGGTCCTTCGAATCCGGCCACCCGGACGGACGCCAACGGCACGTCTGGCTCTGCTCACACTGGATTTATTGTCCACCGCGGAGGGACTCGGCGATCGGCGCCCTCGCCCCGCCTTCGACCCCGACGTTGGTGCGGCGAACGCGCTCGAGGTCCAGAGGCCTCATGCAGTTTTTGGTTGCGCGTCGCGGCCGCCGCTTACGCCTTCGATTTCGCCCCCAACCCGCTCGCCTTTCGCATCCAGTTCAGTCTCAGCTGCCAACCAATCGTCCAGCTCCATCCCGGGCTCAAAGCCGCGCGCCTCGGCACGGTAATAGGCAGCCAGCGCGATACGAGCATTGCGCGCACCGGGCGACGCAGCAGGAGTGCCGAAGAGGTCGCCTTCTGCCTTGCGTGCTGCAGATCTGGCCGCTGCGCCGTCAGGCCTGGGCGCGGGGGTGAGTCGCGGTTTGAGTCGTGCGTTCATAGATCACCGGGGAGCTGCTTTCCTAGGGTATTGATGTAACAAGCAATGCAGCGTCGCATTAGGATGAAGCCCCGCACTTTGGTAGGAAATGGCGAATAGCGGCGCCTGCGTGAGGCGGGCGGGAGTCACACAGAGAGCGGCTGCCTGCGAGTGCCCGAGCGAGTACTGTCGGCGCTAATACCTCTGAGAGTGACGGCGGCTGCTGGACGTCTTGCCGCTCCGTCTGACGACGCTCGCGCCGCGAAGCTGCTCTAATCCATAGGCTGGAGCTGACCGGGGCCGAGACGATGACAAGCAGGGACTGGCCCTCCGTTCGTAGCCGGCGGCGAAGCTGCATCACGAGACGACATGCCTATGGCCATCTCGAGCGATAGACCCACGACCAGTGCACGGGCAACGGAGCGTCGAAGACCTGCCGCGGTGCTCGCGGGGGTCGACCGCTCGTTGCGTTGGCAGGCACTGTGGCGGCGAACCCTGCTACTCGGCCTGACCCTGGGCACCGCGCTCGCCGGCGCGGTACTGATGTGGCAGGTGTTGCGTGGCACCCCTCTGTGGGGGGTGGGCCTTGCCGTGCTGGTGCTGGCCACGGCGCTGTTTGCATGGATCTCGCTGGCTTTCTGGACGGTCGTGGCCGGTTTCATCACTCGTCTGATCGGGCATGACCCCTCGATTCTCTCGGCTGCGGCCAGTGCCGACGTACAGCTCTGCGCTCGCACCGCAATCGTCATTCCGATCTATAACGAGGACACGGAGCGCGTGTTTGCAGGCGTCGCAGCCATCTGGCGCTCACTGAGGCGCGAACCTCAGCAGGCCTGCTTTGATCTTTTCGTCCTGTCCGATACGCGTCACGAAGCGGTTGCCACGGCCGAGCTGAACGCCTGGCGTGCCCAGGTGGAGCAGCTCGATGCACATGGTCGACTCTTTTATCGACGGCGTCAGGACAACAGCGGTCGCAAGGCCGGCAATATCGCCGAATTCGTTCGCACTTGGGGCGGTGCGTATGAGTCCATGGTCGTGCTGGATGCGGACAGCATCATGTCGGGGAAGGCCGTGGTGTCCCTGGCGCAGGTGATGCAGGCGCATCCCGAGGTCGGGGTCGTCCAGACCGTGACCTTGCTGGCAGGCCGGGAAACGTTGTTCGCGCGCCTGTTGCAGTTCGTCGTGCGGCTGAACGGCCCCATGTATTCCAGTGGACTCGCGTTCTGGCAGCTGGGGGAGAGCAACTACTGGGGTCACAATGCGATCGTGCGGCTACGGGCATTTGCAGAACACTGCACGCTGCCCCGCCTGGCGGGTGCGCCACCCTTCGGCGGCGAGATACTCAGTCACGACATTGTCGAGTCTGCGTTCATGCGGCGAGGCGGCTATCAAACCTGGCTGGTGCCTGACATCGAGGGCAGCTGGGAGGAGGTCCCTTCCAACATCATCGATTTCGTGGCGAGGGATCGGCGCTGGGCGCAGGGCAACCTGCAGCACATCGGGGTGCTGCCGATGCGCCCGCTGCACTGGCTGAGCCGCTTACACATGCTCACCGGCATCTTCGCGTATGCGACCTCGCCGATCTGGTTGCTGGGACTGGTACTCAGCTCCATTCTGGTCTGCTTCACGGCACTGCATTCACACCCCTACTTCCACTCCGGGACGTACTCGCTGTTCCCCTTCTGGCCGAAGGACCGCCATACCGAAGTGGCCGCACTGGTGTGGATGACCGCCACATTGCTGCTGTTGCCGAAGATCCTCGGAGCCTGGTTGGCGCTGAAGGACCGGGCGCTGCGCGCGTCTTTCGGGGGCGCGTTGCGCTTGTCAGTCAGCGTGATCGTCGAGCAGATCATGAGCATGCTGATCGCTCCCATCATGATGCTGTTTCACTCCAGCATCGTGCTGAATGCGCTGGTGGGCCGCAGCGTCGGCTGGGATGCCCAGGCACGAGGCGACCGTGGCATCAGCTGGGGCCAGGCCCTGCGTCGGCATGTCTGGCACGTGAGTTTGGCGCTGGTCTGGGGTGCCGCCATCCTCGTGATCGCTCCCTCCTTTATCTGGTGGATGACACCGGTGCTGGCAGGCATGCTGCTGTCGGTGCCCGTCACCGTGCTGAGCAGTCGCGCATCCGTTGGCCGCCGGCTGCGGTCCGCGGGCCTGCTGCTGACACCGGAGGAGACGGCCTGCCCCCCGGAGCTGATGGCGGTGCGTGAGTACCGTGCGCCTGCGGCGGTGATCGAGGATCGCGCAATGCCCACGCCGGTCCCACAGCCGGCCCCGCTCAGCATGGGGGTCTGAAGTCTTTGCGGCTAGCGGATCGCTTGGCCGATCGAATCAGGGCCAATCGAGCGTAGGAGTGCCGCGCGACTCTACCGTGACGCAGTGGGCGGCGGCCCGACGACGATAAAGCTGGCCGTCGCCTTGCCGTCGCTTGCCCGACTGGTCGTTGCACTGATCTCGACACCCGGTTTCAATGCCGCCAGGCCGAGTTCCTTTGTCTTCGTGACGGGGGTGCCCTCCTTCACCAGAACGTGACGGTCGGTGCCTTTGCCATAATCGATATCCATCTCCTCCCCAGCGGGCGTCGCAGTCACGGCTTTTACATGTCCGTTCGTCATGGTGAGGCCGGACTTATTCATCGGAAAATTGACGTTCGGTCCGTTGTCAGCCAGGTGAACCTCCGTCGCCGTACCCGCGCTGCTGTCGTCAGCGCTATTCTGGTTGGAGGTACCGAGGTATGAGCCTGGCTTGATGTCGCTGACGCTCGCCGACTCGCGCTCGAGCACTCGCGTGTGCGCCGTGAGCCCGATGTCAACATCGCCGCTCGCGGTGGCCAGTAACAGATGGTCGGCTGCCACTGTTTTGATTGTCCCGGAGATCCGCGTACCTCGAGGCGCCTGCTGCGCGCCGGCAGGAATGGCGAAGACAGCAAGCAAAGCTACGGCAGAGGTGAGCAGAACGCGCATGGTTTGATCCCTTTCGTAATGACTTCGATTCCTGCGGCGTGAGTGCAGGCCGCGAAATTCTGCGCGGCGCGCCGCTAACCCGCAAGCGCCAGCCGGCCCAGCCCAAAGTGCACACTTGGTGTAGTGCCCACTCGATGGCCTGCGAGCGGGAACAGCCGTGGGCTGATTGCGCAATTCCCGCTAGCCCGACTACCCTGCCCTCGGTCAACCAAAACTGCCGCGCCGCGTTGGCGTCTTGTCCTCCAGTGACATAGGGGAGCGCCTGCGAGTGGCGAGGCGCTCGGAGCGGCCAGACTGGGCTCGATACCAACGAGGAGCGCTTTGAATGAAGCCAGATAAAGGGATGACACCGCGAACGAAGGACGACGATATCAGGCCGCAGGCCTCGGCCGAGGATCGCGTCAGTCGGCCGGCCGTCCCTTGGGTGCTCCGCCCGGTCGCGCTGTTCGTTCCGGCTCTGGCCGTCGCGGCGCTCGCAGGTTGCGGCGGCTACGGCCATGACCACGACCACTACTCTGGACCAAGCAGCTTCACAGTCGGTGGAACCGTCAGCGGGCTGAGTGGCACGCTGGTATTGCAGAACAATGGCGGTGACGACCTGACGGTCTCGACCAATGGGCCGTTTACCTTCGCAACAGCGCTAATGGGCGGCGCCAACTACAGTATCACCATCGCCATGCAGCCGAGTGGCGCGACGTGCACGGTCAGCGACGGCGGCGGCACCGTTCAGGACACCGTGAAATCCGTGCTGGTCGAATGCAGCGCTGTCGCCGCCACTGCGCGCTGGACTTGGCAAGGCGGTAGCAACACGATCGATGCAGCCGGTCAATACGGCACGCAGGCTGTGGCCTCCAGCAGCAATGCACCGGGCGCGCGGGAGGCGCCGAGCGCCTGGACGGATGCCAATGGCAACTTCTGGCTGTTCGGCGGCTACGGCTACGCCAACAGTGACTCCGGCGGGCTGCTCAACGATCTGTGGGAGTACGAGCCGTCCGTCGGGCAATGGATCTGGATGGGCGGCGCGGACAGCCTCGGCAGCACTGGCACGATTGGCACGCAGGGGCAACCGGCGGCCGGAAACGTACCCTCAGCGCGGGAGGCAGCCGCCACGTGGACCGATCCGACGGGTCAATTGTGGTTGTTTGGCGGTCTGGGCGACGCCTCCGGGCAGTCCGTTCAGTTCAACGATCTGTGGAGATACCAGCCGACCACGGGCCAATGGACGTGGATGGCCGGCCCGACTACCGCCGACGGTACAGGCAGCTACGGCACGCAAGGGGTTGCCGCCAGCAGCAATGTGCCGCCGCCTCGCGCCTACCCCATCACCTGGGTGGACAGCGCCGGCATTCTTTGGATGTTCGGCGGCGCGCAGTACGACGCCCAAGGCGTGTCTGCCCTATTCAATGATCTGTGGAGCTACAACCCCACGACTAATCTGTGGACCTGGGTTGGCGGCTCGGGTTCACCGAACGCAGGCGGCAGCTACGGCCCGATCGGTAATCCGGCAAGCACCAATCTGCCGGGCGCCCGAGCTGCCGCAACTGCCTGGGTAGACGCCTCAGGAGACCTGTGGCTGCTGGGCGGCTATGGACTCGATCAGCAGGGCAATACCGGCGAGCTCAACGATCTATGGCGCTACAGTCCGAACAGTGGCACATGGACATGGGTCGCGGGTGCCGCCACCGCCAATGCCAATGGCAGCTATGGGACTCAGGGGGCTGCGGCGGCCTCCAATGCACCGGGGGCGCGCGTGACCGCCAGCGCCTGGACGGATGCGTCGGGAAATTTCTGGCTGTTCGGCGGCTATGGGTACGGCCAGTCCGGCAATGCCGACGATTTGAGTGACCTGTGGGAATACAGTCCTGCCACGTCGGAATGGACCTGGGTGAGCGGCTCATCGAACGCGGCAACCACCGGCAACTACGGCACCCTGGGCGCTTCCTCCTCCAGCACTCTTCCCGGTGCACGCGAGCAGGCCGCCAGCTGGCCAGACGGCCACGGCAACCTGTGGCTGTTCGGTGGCTATGGCTACGATTCGCTGGGCGAACAGGATGACCTGAATGACCTGTGGAGTCTCACACCGTAGCCCTCGGTGGCCCACCTCTGCGGCCGGGCACCACAGCAATTGGTGCCTTCGGCCCACCCGTCCGTCAGATCAGGACAAGGCCCCCTTCGTTCACCGGAGCCACGGGCACGGGAATGACTCTGGAGGCATGCCGGGTTACGCCGGGGACAGCCAACCCGCTGATGAACGCCCCTATAACCACGTCAAACCTCTCAGCTCTTTATTCGCAACCTGCCCATGAAGTCGCGCTTGCCAATCGAGACGCCCTTCCAACGTAGGATGTCGTAGGCAGTCGCCGCATGGAAGTAAAAGTTGGGCTGCGAGAAAGAGAGAAGGAAATTCTCCGCCGTAAATTCGATGTTGCGCTCACCAAAACTGAAGCGCATCTCCTTGCCCATCATTGCGTCCACCTCTGCCGGCGGGATCGAAGCTAGTGCAGTGAGAGCATCGGTGACGCGCCCCCGCAGCGCAGCGAAGGACTCAGGCGGTGGGTCCATATCCGGTGAGAACACGCCCCGGCGTACTCCCTCGATGGAGCCGATCGAGTGCACTACCGTCGATTTCACCTGGTAGGCAAAGGGCAGCATGTCCTTAGCCAAGCGCGCCTGAATGATCTCGGATGGTGCCAGGGACATGGTCGCGCAGAAAGTTTCGGCTTTGTCGAGCAGCCCTGCGACGGCTCCGAGAGTCTGCTGATACGAGGGTATGGTGGCGGCGTAGAGTGAGAACGGCACGACATGCTCCTTTTCCGTTGACCGGGCTCAAGTGTCCGGCGGCAGCTGCAAGATGCCGGACTTTTAGCGTTGCATTCCGATATTGCTCGCTTCCATGGCGGCCTGTCATGTTGTATGAGCTCGAGTGCGACGCTGGCGTCATGGGCGCGTCGTATCAGCCGCAGTGTGATGCCTCAAATCGACCCAGCTATGCTCGCACGCTCGCGCGACGTAGCACTTCAGCCCGCTAACACCGAGCGCGCTCGCTCTGTGGGCTGCGACACGTTTTTTGCGCTCGCCCAGTGTTCCAATGGCATCACCCTTGAGGCACGGACACCAGCTGGCGCGTGGTTGCCACGCATACACTCCCAGCTGCAGATCCTTGCCAGGAGCAAAGCACTTGTCTTCTCGTCTTGTCGGCGCCGGCCTGATGGTTGGTCTGGGTCTGCTGCTGTCAGGCTGTAATTCTGACGATACTTCCGCGATTCCTTCCAACGCCATTGATGCGATGCCCTCCGTGGCGTTGGCCGTCGGGATGGTGGGCGGGCATAGTCAGACCATCAGCATTACCTTCGATACCAGCAACGGCCAGCCGATTAGCGACCTTGTGGTCACGGGTCTCACCAGTCTGCCATCCGGTTGGAGCGGCCCGGCAAGCTTTGCCTGCAGCATCGTCATCAGTGGCAGCGGCTGCGTGCTCAACCTGTCGTACGCGCCGAACGCGGGGAGCAAGGGCACTCTCGAGCTGGGCTATACATTCACCAATACCGCGGGCGCGGCAATGAGCGCGACGGTTGCCATTCCATACACCGCCACCAGCAGTGACAACGTCGTTGCGACTGCATCGCCGACCGGACAGATTGCAGCGGTCGTCAACGATGGCACAGTGCCGGTGACGGTGACTTTCACGACCGACGATGGCCTGAGCGCGAGCAATCTCAGCCTGACGAGCGCCCTCTCCTCCTTGCCGGCGGGCTGGAGCAGCATGGCGCAGACCTTCAGTTGCGCCGCGGTGAGTACCGGCAATGCCTGTCAGCTGTCGCTCGCCTATACGCCCAGCAGTGCGGGTGCAGACACACTGACGCTCAATTACGGCTATACGGACGACGCCGGAGAAGCAAAGGCGGGATCGATCAATATTTCCTATACGGCGACCACCGACGACAATGTCATCTACGCGCAGTCGCCCAGCGGTCAGGTGAACGCGAGCGTCAATGGCAGCGCAACCGCGGTCACCGTGACGTTCAATACCGACGACGGACAGCCTGGTACGAGCCTTGCGGTGACCAGCGGGTTGGGCACGCTACCTGCCGATTGGAGTGGCCCGGGGTCGTTTTCATGTGCAACGATCAGCAGCGGCGGTGGCTGCCAACTGTCGTTGACCTATGCGCCGACGAGCTTGGACTCCGGCACGCTGACCTTAGGCTATAGCTACACGAACGATGCCGGGCATGCCGGCACCGGTACGGTAAATGTTTCTTATGCGGCTGTGCAGCCGCATCTGTATGTCACGAACTTCTACTCGAGCACGGTCGATGACTGTACGTTCGGTGCCGGTGGGACTTTGAGTGCATGCACGCCGACGCCGTCGAGCAATGCCATGACAGGTGTGTCCGGTATGGTGTTCGATGGCAATAATGTTTATATGACTGATTTTGACGACAGTTTCGTGACTCTTTGTACGGTAAACGCCGACGGCACGTTTAATCCGAGCTGCACGCAGGTCTACAACAGCTCCAGCGACCCCGACAGCCCCTGGTCCCTGGCCATCGGCGGCGGCTACCTCTACATCGGCAGTGGCAATGGCCACGGTGTCACTTACTGTCAGATCGATGCACAAGGACTGTTGGGCAACTGCGCGGCGACGGCCAGCGGCGTGACGTACGCCTTCGGCATCGCAATTGGCGGCGGCTATGCCTATCTGTCCGGCCTCAGCGGAACCCTGGATGTGTGTGCGGTCAACAGCGATGGCAGTCTCACCGCGTGTGCAGCCACCGGTAGCGGGTTCAATTTTCCGCAATTCATCACTCTGTCGGGCGGCTATGCTTATATCGGTAATCAAGGAGCTGGCGCGGTGGCCGTTTGTACGATCGGCAGCGATGGGGCCCTGACCAGTTGCGCCAACTCACCTGTTGGTAATCAGCCGAATGCGGTGGCGATCCTCGGTAACTACGCGTATGTCGATGACGACAACGACAATATTTACCAATGCACCCTTGGCAGTGGCGGCGCGACCCTGACGAATTGCGCCGTCTCAAACGGGGGCGCTACCTTCGCGGCCCCGCAGCAGATGGGGCTGCATTGAGGTGCATTCGTCCGTGCACTGCCAGTCCTAAGTCTCAATGCCCTGTGATCGCAGATACTCATCATAGGAACCGGTGAAGTCGCGAATGCCGCCATCGCCTTTCAACTCGAGAATGCGCGTGGCGAGGCTGCCGACGAATTCCCGATCGTGCGAGACGAAGACCAGCGTGCCGGGATATTTTTCCAGGCCGATCTGCAGCGACTCGATGGTCTCCATGTCCATATGATTGGTCGGCTCATCCAGCAGCAGGACGTTGGGCTTGGTGAGCATCAGCTTGCCGTAGATCATGCGACCCTTCTCTCCGCCCGAGAGGACGCTGACCGACTTGTTGGTCTCGTCGCCCGAGAAGAGCAGTCGGCCTAGCGTTGCTCGAATGAGCGGCGCATCGCCGGCTCGATTGCTCCATTCCGACATCCAATTGAACAGGTCCACGTCGCGCGCAAACTCTGCCTGCGGATCCTGTGGCATATAGCCGGGCTGCGCGTTCTCGACCCATTGGATCTGGCCGCCGCCAGGAGTGAGCTCTCCGGCCAGACAGCGCAATAGAGTCGTTTTGCCGACGCCGTTTGGACCAATGACGGCGATGCGCTCGCCGGCTTCGACGTTGAAGCTGACATTGCGCAGCACCCAGCGGTCGCTTTCGGCGTAGCAAAAGCTCAATTTCTCGACCGAGACGACCGAGCGGTAGAGCTTTTTGGCCTGCTCGAAGCGAATGAATGGATTCTGGCGCGACGAGGGGCGGATCTCCTCGAGCTTGATTTTTTCCAACTGGCGGCGGCGTGAGGTGGCCTGGCGCGCCTTGGAGGCATTGGCCGAGAAGCGCCGCACGAACTCCTGCAGATCGGCAATCCGATCCTGCGCCTTGGCATTGGCTGCTTCGACGCGCTGGCGTGCCTGCAGCGATGCCAGCATGAAGTCATCGTAGTTGCCGGGATAGATCTTGAGCTGCTGGAAATCCAGATCGGCGATGTGCGTGCACACCTGATTCAAGAAGTGTCGATCGTGGCTGACGATGATCATGGTGGCATCGTAGCCATTGAGAATGCCTTCCAGCCAGCGGATCGAGTGGATATCGAGATTATTGGTGGGCTCATCCAGCAGCAGCACGTCCGGCTGCGAGAACAGCGCCTGTACGAGCAGCACGCGCAATTTCAGGCCTGGTGGGATCTCCCGCATCGCCAGCTCATGCAGAGACTCGTCCAGGCCGGCATCCGCCAGCAGCGCCGCGGCCCGCGCCTCGGCGGTGTAGCCTCCATAGCCGGCAAATTTGGCCTCCAGCTCTGCGGCGTGCAGGAAATCCTCGTCGGTGGCGTTCTCATCGGCATAGATCCGATCGCGATCGCGCATGGCATGCCACATCTCGGCATGTCCCTGCAGCACCACATCGAGCACGCGTTGGTCCTCGTAGGCGAACTGGTTCTGGTTCAGCTTCCCCAGACGCAGGCCTGCCTGCAGCATGACGTCGCCCGCGCTCTGCTCAAGCTCTCCACCCAGGATTGCCATGAGCGTCGATTTGCCGCAGCCGTTGGCGCCGATCAGCCCATAGCGGTTGCCATCGGAGAATTTGGCGGTCACGCGTTCGAACAGGGGTTTGGCGCCAAACTGAATTGCGACGTTCGAGGTGGTCAGCATCTCTACTCACTGAAATCAAAGGTGCGGCCGACCGCCTCGTGGTGCACAAAGCGGGCGATCCGTCGTGAATTGACGCAGGGCGCCGGGATACGGCGCAGCATGCCCGGAGGGCAACGAGGCCCCGGGGGCGGCCTCACGGCAGGCGCCTGCCCGGTCCGGGAGGCGCATTCTATCCGAGCCGGCGGCCCTTTGCTCAGTCCATCTCGCTGCCGCAACGGGCCAATACGCTGCGCAGATCGCGCAGTGCAGGGAAGACTTCGTTATTCCAATCCCCATCCTGAGCGTCGTGGGCGCGCTGCTCAAACTCCACGATTTGCTTGTCTTCCTTGAAGATGTTCTCGGTGAACCAGGTGACGAAGGGCCACACCATGTGGATCAGACCCGGTATGGGCGGCTTTTTCACCGACAAATATCCGAAGGTGCGGTTGGTGCGCTGCTCGGCGTCGACCGGGGTGTAGCACAACCACACATCGAGCACCGGATCCTGCGTAAGCTGGATGTCACGGCCCAACCAGACCTTGAGATTCTGCGAGGGATAATCAGTGCGAATGCGCATGTGATCGCCGAAATCCTTCTGGTTCTTCCCGTTGCCCCGAACCAGATCCACGACCACGTATTCACCGACCGATGGCCGGCCTTCCGTCCGGCTGAAGCTATATTCGACCTGTGCCCAGCGATCCCCGTGCTGCCTTCCCAGACACTGCGCGCGAATGGACCCCATCTGCTTGCGGTGCATGAACTGGTGGTTCATGTCGAACAGATTCTCGTGCATGAAGGTGTAGTGGCAGGCCACTTCGCGATTCAAGCGTCGCGTCTTGTAGTCGCGCCGCTGCGAGGAGCCGAGCGAGGTGGGCAGGCGTTCCTCGGCAAGTGCCACGTCGCCGGGAAAGACGAAAATCAGCCCATCGATCTCGCGCAGGGGGTAGCTCTTGACGCCATTGGGCAGGCGTTCCTTGCCGAGGTAGGGCACATCGACGCAAGTGCCGCTGCCGTTGTACGCCCAACCGTGGTAATGACACTTGAGCTGCTCGCCATTCACGACGCCCAGGTGCAAGGGCACCTGGCGGTGGGCGCAACGATCCTCGAGTGCAAAGGCCTGTCCGCTCTTGCCGCGATAGAGCACGATCGGTAGGTGCGCAAATCGCCGCCCGAGTGTCTTGCCGGCTTTCAGCTCATCGGACCAGGCGAGCGGATACCAGTTATCGGGGTTGGCGCCGACGCGTCGCAGATCGAATGCATTGGCGGAATTGGCCACTCGCCTGGCGAGTGTGGCGGCAGTCTCTTCGGACACTTCAGGATTCCCCCCCTCTTATTCGAAGCGCCAGAGTAGCCTCTTTCGGATGACTTTATCCAATAAAGCTACCCGCCCGCGCCTCTCGAGGCCGGCACGCCCAGTGAAGCGGTGCGAAACGGTCGCACCTCGATCCGCTGCCACACCTTCTGCACGACATAAGGGTCGGTGGCAAGATAGCTATCCAGTGTCTCGCGATCCGGAAAGTCGAAGATGAGCGCCGAGCCGATCATGGCTCCGGCGTCATCGAGAATTGCCCCGCCAATCGCCAGCTGACCCTGCGCCTTGAGGCGTGCCGCGGCTGCCAGATGTGCCTCGCGTGCGCGTAGGCGACGTTGTCCACTCTCAGGATCGGTTCCATCGTAGGCCACGACCAAAAACTGCATCGACATCTCCTCTCAATGCCAGCCTCTCAATGTCCAGCCGCAGCGGAGCTGGGGACGGGCGGCCCGGTGTGGCGAGCATGTCCCATCTGCGCTGCGCTTTCGGCGCGAATCAAGTGCAAGCAGGCGATCTCAGAGGGTACACCCAGACGCTGGGGAGGACCCCAGAAGCCGGTGCCGCGGCTGGTGTAGACCCACAGGGCGTTCAAACGATCCAGACCGATCGACAACGGTTCCTGGAAGCGGACCACGAGATTCCAAGGCCAGAACTGCCCGCCGTGCGTATGGCCGGAGAGCTGTAGATCAAACCCCGCACGGGCGGCAGCCGGCGCGCTACGCGGACGGTGCGCAAGCAAGATGCGCGGCCGTACCTGCAGCGGCGCGCCACGCAGGGCGGCGCCCGGGTCACTGTGCTGGCTGGCATCGAAGGCCGGCGCGGTCGGATCGGGCACGCCCGCGAGCAGCAGCCCCGCATTACCGCGACGCAGGATTACGTGCTCGTTCATCAGTACGCGCATGCCGAGGCCGCGCAGGTGTGCGATCCAGGCTGGGGCGCCGGAGTAATACTCGTGATTGCCCGTGACGAAGAAGGTGCCGAACCGTGATTGCAGCTGCGCAAACGGTGCCACCTGATCGGCCAGTTGGGCCACCGTGCCGTCGACCAGATCGCCGGTGATGGCCACGAGGTCGGGTTGTAGCGCGTTGACCCGCTCGACCACGCGCTGTACGTAAGCACGACGGATCGTTGCGCCGACATGCACATCGGAAAGCTGCGCGATGCTGAGCCCCTGCAGCTCGGGGGCCAGATCCGGCAGCGGCACATTCACATGCACCACCCGCGGCCGCCCGAGTGCGCGAAACAATCCCCATAGGGTCGTGGCCGCAGCGAGGATGGGCACAGCCGCAGCCGAGAGTCGCTGCAGCGATACGGCGTCAGGGCGGGACAATAGCGACGCGCTGATCGCCAGCAACGGCTCTCGCAGGAGCGTCAGCACGAACAGCGCTGATACCCAGCCGAGGCTCAGGGAGGCGCCCCAGGTCAGGCGCCGCGCCCACCCGGTCTTTGCCAGCAGGCGCGCCAGCATGCCGGCCGCCGCGAGCAATGGTGGCAGCGCGAGGATGAAGGCGGCCAGCGCGAGGGCGCCGGGGCCGAGCGCCAGCGACGGCAGCAGGCGCAGCCCTACGTATAAGCTTACCAGCATCAACAGGGTGGTGACGACGATGAAGAACATGGTCGCTGGATGATAAGCGATGACCCCCCTGCTCCCGAGCCGCTAGAATTTGTCGGCGCCGAGGAGGCGAGCCTGTGACCGAACATCCAAGACTGAGCATTCGCCCCGCCACTGCGGCCGACGGCGAGGCGCTCGCCCGCATCTACAACCCATACGTTCTCGACACGATCGTCACGTTCGAGGAGGCGCCGGTGAGCGCGGCCGAGATGGCCGAGCGAGTGAGCGAGGTGCGTGCACTGTCGCTTCCCTGGCTGATCGGGGAGCGCGACGGGCAGGTGCTGGGCTACGCCTATGCGGCACGCTGGAGGACGCGGGTCTCGTATCGGTATTCGAGCGAAACGACGGTCTATCTCGAGCCCGGACAGGGCGGTAATGGCTATGGGTTTCGGCTCTACGCAGCGCTGCTCGAGGCGCTAGGTGGCACCGATATTCACGCTGCCATCGGTGGGATCGCGCTGCCGAATGCCGCCAGCGTCGCCCTGCACGAGAAGCTCGGCTTCACCAAGGTCGCACAATTCCCCGAGGTCGGCTTCAAGCTCGGCCGCTGGGTCGACGTCGGTTACTGGCAGAAGCTGCTTTAGGGCTCAAGCTGCTGCGGAGGGGCGGCCTACTTATCCCGGCCGTCGTAGCCCTGCGCCTGCATGTGGATGGCGATGAGCTCCCCGCCCTGCTGCAATCGGTCGCTGGGCAGACCCAGGCTGCCATGGTGGAACTTCTTCGCGAGCCCGACGGCGAATAGGGTGTGCTTGTCCTTGCCGCCGAAGGCGACACTGATGAGGTCATCACCCTTCGGGCCCGGGATGACGCCGAGCAGCTTGCCGTCGGGGGAAATCACATCGATCACCGTACCGCTGGTCGTGTAGATGCGACCCTCCGAGTCCACGGTGCTGCCATCGCCGCCACCGGTGAGCTGGGCCACCACACGCTCGTTGCTCAGCTGGCCATTGGGCTGCACGTCGAAGGCCACCAGCGTACCAGGCATGCCGAAGCCCTTCGCGCTGGTCACATACAGGGTTTTCTCATCGGGGCTGAGGATGACGCCGTTGGTGCCCCCGACATCACCCTGCTTGGTCACGGTGCCATCGGGAGCCGCGTAATACAGTCCGCCCACGGTAAAATAGACCCCGCCGTTGGCGGCGGCCGTCAGGTCGTTCAAGCCAAAGTTCCCCAGGCAGTCGATGGGATCACCCTCGTAGGAGATCGCCAGAATTTTGTGCTGCGGCGCAAGCTCCCAAATTCCCTCGTGCAGGCCGCGCTCGGCGATGAACACTTCGCCCTTCTTGTTGACCGAAACGGCACCGCCGGTGTTGGTGTCCTGATAGGCGATATGCGCATGTCCCTTGGGATCGATGCTCATGACGTCGCTACTGTCCTGCTGCGCGACCAGCACGCTGCCGTCGGGCAGCCCCACGATACCGTCCGCATTGTTGCCCGTCTCGCTCCAGACATGGCGCCAGTGAGCATTGCCAGCAATGACGCCGGCAATCGCCTCGACCTTGGAGGGTGGCTTGTAACTCGGTGCCGGGGGACGCTGAGCGCGTCGTCGACCCCCGGGGGGCGCGGCAAAATTGGTCGTCGCGGGATGATTCTTCCGACACGTTGCAATCAGGGCAGGCCCGCGCGAGTCCTCCTGTGACTTGAGGCCCGGACCTGCGGTACGCGCCGTGGCCGCCTGGGCCTGCGCAAGAGCCAGCACTGCCGTGGCAGCCAGAGTCCCGAATGTGGCCGCAAATACTGTCGATCGCATGGTATTCCCCCTTCCAAGCCGCGCAATTTTACACCCAATGACACTGACCGCTAGCCGCGCCGTTGCGCGCATGGCAGTCTCTGTGCCATGCCCTCGTTCGATGCAGTGTCCAAGGTCGATGTGCACGAGCTCACCAATGCCGTGGATCAGGCGCGCCGCGAGCTGGACAAGCGCTACGACCTGCGTGGCAGCGGAGCGCGTTTCGAGCTGGAAGGCTCGGTCATCAGCCAGTTCGCGCAGAACGAATTCCAGCTCAAGCAGCTGCTGGACATCCTGCGGCTGCGCCTGGCGGCACGCGGCATCGATCTGCGCTGCCTGGAGCTGGGGGATGTCGAGGTCAATCTGGCCGAAGCGCGTCGCAAGATCACCGTCAAGCAGGGCATCGAGCAGATGGCTGCCAAGAAGCTCATTGCACAATTGAAGGCCTCGAAGCTCAAGGTCGAGGCGCAGATCAACGGCGACAAGCTGCGTGTCAGCGGCAAGAAACGCGATGATCTGCAGTCGGCCATGGCATTGCTGCGCCAGAGCGATGCCGATGTACCACTGCAGTTCGAGAATTTCCGCGACTAACCAAACGTACCGCTCCAGCTCCACCCGTCCGACGGACGCGTGATCGCGCGCATGCGCAGACGGTGGGAGGAGGCATCGCGAGCCGGGTTGCCGGTGACCACGACCGTGTCGCCGGGCCTGAGCGTGTCGTGTTTGATGGACTCGGCCTGCAGCGACGCGCCGGCGCCCCATTCAACCGCCCACTCGATCATATTGCCGTGCTCATCGGGCGCCAGCACGTGCACGAAGGAGTGCGGATTGCGGAACAGGAACTGCACCACCGTCCCCTGAATGGTCACGACTTTGTCGACCTCGTAGGTCGCAGGAAAGGAATGATGCGCGAGAGCCGCGGGAGCGGCAGCGCCTAGCAGTGCGGCCAGCGTCAGGGCGGTGCCTGCAGTCTTGAGCGTGTTCATGTCGAGTCTCCATCGCATCGATGGGACTCATGCTGCAGCGCTGGCGTATGCCGAAACAGTCGCATGTATGCGTAGCGGTAAGCCGCAGCGGCATAGGTAGAGTGCCCCCAATCAGCAGGCTTGGGCGATGGGC
This sequence comes from Steroidobacteraceae bacterium, assembly GCA_035553315.1. Lineage (GTDB taxonomy): Bacteria > Pseudomonadota > Gammaproteobacteria > Steroidobacterales > Steroidobacteraceae > FEN-1191. The sequence continues at coordinate 370,498 of DATNDE010000039.1, read as the reverse complement.
GCCGCAGGCGCGATCGCAAACGTTTATCCTGCCTGACATGAGTGCCGCCCCCTCCATCGCCGAGCGTCTTGGAGCAGCGAGTTTTCCCCATCCCGTCGAGCGGCTGGAGCTGCGCGAGACGGCCATCTCATGGCTGGTACTGACGGGAGCGTATGTTTACAAAATCAAAAAACCGCTTCATCTGGATTATCTGGATGCCTCCAGCCTCGAGCGTCGTCGCTTTCTTTGCGAGGAGGAGCTGCGACTGAATCGCCGCTTTGCGCCCGAGCTCTATCTGGAGGTTGTGCCGATTGTCGAGGTGCAGGGCCGTCCGGTCATCGGTGCGGGGGGTACTGCCCTCGAGTATGCCGTGCGGATGCGCCAGTTTGCGCAATCCGACGAGCTGGCGCAGCGTCTCGCCGGCGCGCCGGTGACGCCCGAGGAGATGGCCAGGCTGGGCACGCGGCTGGGCGAGTGGCACGAGACGGCACCGGCAGCGACCGATCAACCGTATGGCAGCTTTGAGCTCGTAAGCTCCCAGGTACTAACCAATTTCGCGCTGTCCGACGCGGAGAGCCCGGCAGGCAGGGACAGCTTGGGGAATGAGCCTCGACTGGCCGCCCTCGAGGCCTGGAGCCGCGAGCAGCTCACGGGCCTCAGGACCCTCATTGAAACGCGTCGGCGGCAGGGACGCGTGCGCGAATGCCATGGGGATCTTCACGCCGGCAACGTGATGTGTTGGCGCGGCGACTGGCTGCCCTTTGATTGTCTGGAGTTCGAGCCGCGCCTGCGTTGGATCGATGTGGCGAGCGATGTGGCGTTTCTATTCATGGATCTGCTCGCGCACCAGCGCGCGGACCTGGCCTTCGCCTTTCTGAATGGCTGGCTGGAGCGTACGGGTGACTATGGCGCGCTGCCGCTGCTGCGTTTCTACGCGGTATATCGCGCGCTGGTGCGTGCCAAGGTCGATGCGCTGCGTGCTGAGCAGCGGCGTCGGGGCGAGCGACTCGCCACCGCCGAGAGGCTGACGCAGGGCGCATCGGCGGCGCTGATTCTGATGCACGGCGTGAGCGCATCGGGAAAATCCTGGCTGAGCGCGCGCCTGATCCCGGCGCTCGGCGCGATACGCGTGCGTTCCGACGTGGAGCGCCAACGCCTGTACGGCAGCGGCGCGTATTCGGCCGCTGTGGACGATGCCACCTACGGCCGCCTGTACGATTGCGCCCAACAGGCAATCGCCGCCGGGCTGCGTATCATCGTCGACGCGACTTTCTTGCAAGCCGCCCGGCGACGTCCCTATCTGCAGCTGGCCAGCTCACGGAACTGCCCTCTGCTCGTGATCGACTGTCATGCCCCCGCGAAGGTGCTGGAGGCACGGATCGCGCAGCGCGGCCGCGACGCCCGAGACCCGTCCGAGGCCGATATTGCGGTGCTGCGCCGACAGCTCGCGGCGGCCGAGCCGCTGCAGGCTCGGGGCCTCGCCGCGGAGGGAGCCGAGGTGATCGACATCGATACCAGCCTGCCGAGCGCACCGGCCAAGCTGGTAGCCGAGATACGGGCGCAGCTTCGGATATCGCGTATGGTCTGAGTCATCGCAGCAAGCTCTACTGATGCCATGTAGCCCCGACCACGCGGGGCAAGCGATCCGGAGACTTCCATGGCGATGAATGACCAGCAGCTTCGGCACGATATCGAGGCCGAACTCGAGTGGGATATGCGCTTCGATTCACGTCAGATCGGCGTCGCCATCAAAAATGGCGTCGTCGCCCTCAGCGGCCATGTCGGTTCCTACGCGGAGAAGCGCGCGGCTGAAGAAGCAGCCCAGTCGGTGACGGGGGTGCGCGCCGTCGCCAACGACATTCTCATCGAGCTGCCCACCACGGCGCGGCGCACCGATGCGGAGCTGGCGGAAAGCGTGGTCGCAGCGCTGCAGTCAAATGTCAGTGTTCCTGCCGATCGTATCCAGGCCTTCGTGCGCGATGGCTGGGTTACCCTCGAGGGCGAGGTTTCCATGTGGTTTCAGAAGAGCGCCGCGGAGGCGACGCTCAGCTCCCTCGCCGGGATAAAGGGCGTCAGCAACAACATCGGCATCAACGCGCAGGCATCGGTCGGTGAGGTCAAGGATAAGATCGAAGATGCATTTCGACGTCAGGCGCGACTCGATGCCAATAACATCAGCGTCACGGCCAACGGCGGCACGGTCACTCTTGAAGGCACCGTGCAGACCTGGGGCGAGCGCCAGGCCGCCGAGTCGGCCGCCTGGCAGGCCCCAGGGGTATCACAGGTGATCGACAAGGTGGTGGTGCGCCCTGAAGGCTGCAACACAGCGAAGTCACTGCCATGAGACTGCGTATTTCGGGGCGGCATGCCCGTGTACGGTCGCCCATGGCATCATCCAGCCATGCGGACCCTGCATGACGGTAGTGTGATAACTACGCATAGTCGGCTGGGCTAACGATCCGTAATCCTGGCGCATGGACATGAGCACACGCGTAGCCTTGGGGTCCGCTGCAATGAATGTACAGGACCTGTTGGACGCCACCGTGGATGCGGTGATCGTGATCGATCACCGCGGCATCATGCAGCAGTTCAATCGGGCGGCCGAGCGGTTGTTCGGCTTTCAGGCCTCCGAAGCGCTGGGGCGCAATGTCACGCTGCTCATGAGCAAGCGCGACGCGGCGCAGCACGATGCCTATCTGGGGCGCTATGCGCGCACCGGTGTTGGACACATCATCGGCATCGGCCGGGAGGTCCAGGCACGCCGCAAGGATGGCGAGGAGTTTCCGGCGTTCCTATCCGTGGGCTGCATCGCCAACAGCGATCCGCCCCGCTACGTCGGCTTTCTGCATGATCTAACCGTACGCAAGCAAGCTCTGATTGCGCTGGAGCACGAGCGCGACCGTGCCAATGGCTTTCTGGAGGCTGTTCAGAGCGTCCTCGTCGGCATCGATGCCGCACACCGCGTCACGCTGCTCAACCGCAAGGGATGCGAAGTGCTCGGCCGGGAGGAGTCGGTGCTGGTCGGCAGCGACTGGTTCCGGAGTGTCGTCGATGCAGAGTTCCGCGACCTTAATGCGCACGACTTCGACCGGCTGGTTCAGCAGCATTCCCGGCAACCGCTCTATTGCGAATACCCGATCGTGACCGCCGGTGGCGAACGACGGCTCATCGCCTGGCGATGCATGGTCGTGGAAGATACCCGCGACGGCCTGACGCAGGTGCTGTGCTCCGGCGACGATATAACCGACAGCCGTCGGGCCGATCAGGAAATGCGCGAAGCGCGCGAACGTATGATGCAGGTGTCACGTCTGGCGACACTCGGGGAGATGGCCAGCGGCATCTCGCATGAGCTCAACCAGCCATTGGCTGCCATCGCAACCTACGCGCAGGCTGGCGGACGGCTGCTCGGCGCCGCACAACCGGATCTGGCGGATGTGCGTGAGGCGCTGCAGGAGATCGCTTCCCAGGCGCTGCGAGCGGGAGAAATCATTCGACGGTTGCGCAGCGTGGTGCGCAACCAGGCGAGCGCGCGCGAGCCGTGCGATATCAATGATGTCATCAGCGAGCTGACGCCGCTGATCCAGGCTGACATCAGAGTGAGCGAGGTGCGCCTGAGCCTCGAGCTGGCGCCGCGGTTACCGCAGGTCAATCTGGATCGCATGCAGATGCAGCAGGTGGTGCTGAATTTGGTGCGAAATGCCATCGATGCGCTGGGCAGCATCCCGGTAGGCGAACGGCGGCTCCTGATCCGCACGGCAGCGCCGGCGGAGCATGAGGTGCTGCTCGATGTCATCGATACGGGCCCGGGCGTCTCCGAGGAGCTGCGCAAGCGGTTGTTCGTGCCCTTTGTGACCACCAAGGAGAATGGTACGGGATTGGGACTGGCCATCAGCCGTAGCATCGTGGAGTCACATCGCGGTCGCCTGGACATCCTGCCGACGCAGCCGCATGGGGCCACCTTGCGGATGACCCTGCCGGTGCTCGCGTCAGGCTGAGGCGCGCATGGGTGCTTTCCGAGCTGCAACGTGGCGTCTGGCGCTGGCGCGTCAGCCGCGCTCAGGAGTAGGCATAGAAGGATAGATATGCATGAAAGACCTATCCAGCACGGTATTTGTCATCGACGACGACGAAGCCGTCAGGAACTCGTTGCGACTGCTGCTCAAGTCCGTCGGCTTCAGCGTGCGCACTTTTGCCTCGGCCCAGGAATTTCTGCCGACCTACGATGGGTGCCAGCCGGGTTGCCTGATTCTCGACGTCCGCATGCCGGGAATGAGTGGGCTGGAGCTGCAGCAGCAGCTCAATGTACGCGGCGCGACCATTCCAGTGGTCTTCATCACCGGCCACGGCGACATTCCCATGGCGGTCGAGGCCATGCAGCACGGCGCGTTCGACTTCCTGCAGAAGCCCTTCCGTGACCAGGATCTCATCGATCGCGTGCAACGCGCCCTGGAGCGGGACGTTTCGATCCGCTCGCAACTCCAAGCCACGGACCAGATTCGCCAGAATCTGCAGTCCCTCACGCCACGTGAGCGGGAGGTACTCGATCTGGTCACGGCCGGCAAGCCCAACAAGGTCATAGCCGCGGATCTCGGTGTCAGTCAGCGCACCATCGAGATCCATCGGGCGCGCGTCATGGAAAAGATGCAGGCACGATCATTGGCGCAGCTCGTGCGCATGCTGCTCGAGGTGCAGCGCCCTGCCGGCTGAGCGGCGCCAGTCTGCCCGCGCTGGGAGCGCATTGGCACCCGGGCGTGCCAATTGTCCAAGGGCTTCAGGGCGTCGAACGCGTACGCGAATGCGCAAATCCGGGAGTGCTCTCGACGCTGGCGGAGGGCAGCTGTGCCTGCAGCACCGCCAAGGCCTTGCCGGGTTCATCGACGAACTGAAACAGCTGCAGATCTGCAGCGTCGATCATGCCGTGGCGCGCCAGCGCCTCGAAATTGATGATCTCGCGCCAATAGGGGCTGCCGTAGAGAAGCACCGGGATGCGCGGCTCGAGTTTGCGGGTCTGGGATAGAGTGAGAATTTCCGTCAGTTCATCCAGGGTGCCGAAGCCGCCGGGAAACACCACCAGGGCGCGCGCCAGGTGTGCGAACCAGAGCTTGCGCATGAAGAAGTAATGAAATTCGAAACACAATTCGTGCGTGATGAAGGCGTTGGGCCGCTGCTCATGCGGCAGGCTGATGTTCAAGCCGACCGTGCGCCCGCCGGCGTCGGATGCGCCTCGATTGGCCGCTTCCATGATGCCCCCGCCACCCCCGGAGCAAACCACGTAGCGTCGCACGTGTGTGGGCAATCCCTTGGACCATTCCGTCACCAGCCGGGCCAGCTCGCGTGCCTCGTGGTAGTAGCGCCCGAGTGGGCCGTCGGGCGAGAGACGCGCCGAGCCGAAAAACACGATGGTGTCGTGAATGCCGGCACGGCGAAAACGCTCCAAAGGCTCCAGATATTCCGACAGCAGCCGCAGCGGGCGGCCTTCCTCACCATCAAGAAAGGCACGGTCCTCGTAGGCCAATGGCGCTTCGGCGTTCGCGGCAGGGGGCATGAGGACTCCTTAGCTCAAGCAGTACGTTCGAAGTCGATGAAGCCACGCTCCACATCGGTATGCACGAGCCTCACCCGCAGACGGTCACCGACGCTGAGTCCCTCATGGCCACGAACCAAACGGCCTTCGATCATCGGGGCGGCAGTCCGCACCCAGGTTCCCTTGTCCGCAGCGCCCGTCACGATGGCATCGAAGCGCTGTCCGAGCCGGTCGCTCAGCACCAGCGCCGCCGCGGATTTGCGCACCCGGCGTTCCACTTTTGCGGCGTTATCTTCCTGAGCCGTACAGTGCACCGCAAGTGCAGCGAGCTCCTCGGGGGCATAAGGCGAAGGCCGCCGCGCCAGCGCCGCCTTGAGCAAGCGCTGTGTAATCAGGTCTGGAAAGCGCCGGTTGGGCGCGGTGGCATGCGTGTAGTCCTGCACGGCCAGGGCGAAGTGGCCCGGCACCGGCGCCTGTGGCATTTCCAGCACATACTCGCCGCGCCCCAACAGCTTGACCACGGCCAGCGAGAAGTCGGCGAAGCCAGCCGGGTCGGCGAGCCGCCGGCGCACCAGTAGAGCATTGAGCGCGGTGGCGCTCGGCTGGGTACTCAGAGAGTCCCCTACCCGCGCAGCCTCGGCCATGAGTCGATCCCAGTGCAGCGGGGTGGGCAGCACCCGGCGCAGCGACGGCAGGCCGCGACTGCTCAAATAGCTCGCCGTGACGCCATTGGCGGCGATCATGAGGTCCTCGATCAACTCCTGCGCGGCATTCTGCGTGTCGGGGAGAAAATCAATGAGCCGGTCTGCCTCGTAGTGGGCCCGCGGCTCGGTAGCCGCGAGGCTCAACGCCCCGTGCCGATGCCGCACCTCCCGCAGCCGGCTCGCGACCTGCTGCTGCAGCCGCAGCTGCGCCTGCAGTGTTGCGCTGGTGGCGATGATAAATGGCGCTGCGGCCGTACCGCCCAGCCAGGCTGCCACCGATCCATAGGCGAGCTTGGCGTGGTTGAGGACCACCGCGCGATACAGCTCCGAGCTGACGATGACGCCGGCTGTGTCCACGCTCATGTCGATGACGATGGCAGCACGCGTCTCTCCCTGGCCCAGCGAGCTCAGATCAGTCGATAGCCGCAAGGGCAGCATCGAAAACGTCTGCGCGATCGTGTAGACCGAGGTGGTATTGATTCGGGCGTGCCCATCGATCGCCCCGCCGAGCGCCACCAGCGCGTCCACGTCCGCGATGGCGACCCTCACACGCACCGCGCCGTTGCCCAGCGGCTCGGCGACCGACAGCTGATCCAGGTCGCGCGAATCGTCGTTGTCGATCGACAGCCAGGGCAGCTCGCGCAGGTCGCGCAGATCCGCCAGCTCCGCGGGCGCCGCCCCTTGCAAGCTCTGCAGCTCGTTCAGCACTGCGGGCGCAAAGTCCGGCTGCAGATGCCGCTCGAGCATTGCCTGTCTGGCAATGGCCCGAAGTCTTTGGTTCGTCTCACTGGTCGCAGTCATCGGCAATCCTCTTCGCCGTCGGCGGCGCCACGAAAGCGCGCAGCTTGTGCCGCCGGGGCGCAGTCTAGGGCGCTATACGGCATCTGTGCGCTCATCGCTGCAATTCCCCTATGATGAGCCCGCTCATGAGCATCGGATTCGCCACGTCTGCTGCGCACCGCCTGTGCACCTGACCATCCCGCATCCGGCGGTGCTGGGGGTGTTGCTGGCCGTGCTCTACGTGGCCGGCGCCGCGATCGCCGGGATGCATGCCCTGCTGACCAAGCCCGATCCGCGCAGCGCGCTCGGCTGGATCGGTGTCTGCTGGTTCTTTCCGCTCGCCGGCGCGGTGCTCTACGGCCTGTTTGGCGTCAATCGTGTCAGAACGCGCGCCCGCCAGTTGCGCGCCGGCCTCACGACCGGCGGCGCTCACGCGCCCGTCGACGTGGCGCCCGATGGGTTCGGGGGTCAACTGGCGCATATTGGCGATGCCGTCACACGCCGCCCGCGCCTGCCCGGCAATGCGGTGGAGCTGCTGGAAAACGGCGAGAACGCCTTTCCAGCCATGCTGGCGGCGATCGGCGAGGCACGCAAGTCGGTTTGGCTCGCCACCTATATCTTCGATACCGACCCGGTCGGCCGGGGATTCATCGAGGCACTCGGTGCCGCGGCGGCCCGTGGCGTGCAAGTGCGCGTGCTGGTCGATGGACTGGGCGAGTGGTACAGCTGGCCTCACGCAGTGCGCCTGCTGCGTCGTGTCGGCGTGGTTGCCTATCGCTTTCTGCCACCGCGCCTGTCGTGGCCGGCGTTGTCGCTGAACCTGCGCAACCACCGCAAGCTCCTGCTGATCGATGGCCATACCGGCTTCGTCGGTGGCATGAACATCGGCGCGCGCGAGGTGGGCAAGGGCACTCATCGGCGCATGGCCGATCTGCACTTTCGACTGTGCGGCCCGGCCGTGACGCAGCTCGCGGAGTGCTTCAGCGCCGACTGGCTGTTCGCCTCACGTGAATCTCTGGCCATCCCCCCGTATGCGCTCGCGCGCGGTGACAGCGTCTGTCGCGTCATCACCGAGGGCCCCGACGAGGATCTGGAAAAGCTGCTGTTCGTGATGCTCGGCGCGATCTCCGTGGCCCAGCGGCAGATCCTGCTGATGACTCCCTACTTCATTCCGCCGCCGGAGCTGACGGCCGCGTTGCAGGGAGCGGCACTGCGCGGCGTGGAGGTGTGCCTGGTACTGCCCGAGCGCAGCAACCTGCGCTTCGTCGACTGGGCGACGCGGCGCTGGCTGCCCCCGCTGCTCGCCCAGGGCGTGCAGATCTACCTGCAACCCCCGCCCTTCTCTCATACGAAGCTGCTGGTGATCGATGGCCGCTATGCACAGATCGGCTCGGCGAACCTCGACCCGCGCAGCCTGCGATTGAACTTTGAGATCGCCGTTGAGATTTACGACGCCAAGGCCTGTGGCCAGCTCGCAAGTTATGTTCTGTCGGCCCGCGAGCATGCCCGGGCGCCGGTCACGACCAGCGCTGCGCGAGGGCTGCTCGGACACCTGCGCGACAGCGTCTTCTGGCTGTTCTCGCCCTATCTTTAGCGCCGCCCGCCGGCTCCGTAGCAGTCCAGGGTAAGATGTTGTATTGACGGGCCGCTGCAGGAGGGAGCGAGTGGCACGAATGGCACTGCGGCTCGCGCCGCGCGGGCGTCACGGCAGCCGGCGTCGTGGCGGCCGATGATGCGCCTGCCTGCCCGCCTCATGCCTCGTCTGGCGGCGTGCCTGCTGTGTTGTCTCGCGCCGCGCTGGGCGCTGGCGCAAGGTCAGCCGCTGCTCATCGTAACAGCGGAGAACTTCTATGGGGACGTCGCGCGCCAGCTCGCGGGCCCCGACGCGCGCGTCGTGAGCATCCTGAATAACCCGGATGCCGACCCGCACCTGTTTGAGCCCGATGCAGCGACCGCCCGGCTCGTCGCCGATGCGAACATCCTCATCTACAATGGCGCGCACTACGACACCTGGCTCGAGCGTCTGCTCGCCAATGCCGGCCGGCACGAGCGTCGCGCGCTGTCGGTGGCCGTTGTGATGGCCCGGACGGGCACCCACGTCAATCCACATCTATGGTACGACCCGCAAACGATGCCGAGGCTTGCGCTGGCGCTCACGATGCAGCTCGATGCGCTCGACCCGTCCGCCCATGCACAACACTCCGCCCGTCTGCAGGCCTTCCTCAAGTCCTTACAGCCGATCGCGGCCCAGGTGGCGCAGCTGCGCGCGCGCTATGCGGGGGCACCGATTACGGCCACTGAACCAGTCGTCGATGATCTGACGGCAGCCATCGGCCTGGATATGCGCAACGGCGCCTTCCAGCTCTCCGTCATGAACGACACCGAGCCCGGCGCGCACGAGACCGCGCAGTTCGAGCAGTCGCTGCGCAGCCATGCGGTTCGGCTGCTCATCTACAATCGACAGACGAGCGGTGAGCTCGTACAGCGCATGCTGCAGATCGCCGCCCAGTCTTCCATTCCGCTGGTATCCGTCAGCGAGACCGAGCCGGCCGGATTGGATTATCAGGCCTGGATGCTGCAGACCCTGACGGCTCTGGGGCGGGCATTGGCCGAGAAGCACCCATGAGCGCGGTGGAGCTGCAGGATGTGTCGCTCACCATGGGCGCACGACAGTTGCTCGAGCATGTCAGCCTGACGCTGCAGGACGCCGAATTCATCGGCGTGTTCGGTCCCAACGGCGCCGGCAAGACCACGCTGATGCGCGCCATACTCGGGCTGGTCAAGCCCGACTCGGGCACGATTCGCGTGCTGGGAGCGCCGGCCGCGCGCGGCAATCCGGCCATCGGCTATATGCCGCAAACACGCAGTCAGGCGCCGATCGGCCGATTGTGCGGCTGGGATTTCGTGGCGGGCGCCGCGCAGGGCCATCGCTGGGGGCTGCCGCTGCCCTCGGCCGCCTCGCGCCGACAGATCGATTGGGCGCTGGAGCTGGTTGGTGCGCGGCAGTTGGCCGAGCGATCGCTGGCTGAGTTGTCCGGCGGCGAGCGCCAACGGCTGCTGCTTGCCCAGGCGCTGCTCGGCGAGCCGCGGCTGCTGCTGCTGGATGAGCCGCTGATCAGCCTCGATCCGCACCATCAGCGCAGCGTCGTCGAGCTGGCCAAGCGCATCCAACAGGAGCTGTCCATCACGGTGCTGTTCACTGCGCACGAGCTCAATCCGCTGCTCGATGCCCTGGACCGCGTGCTCTATCTGGGCAATGGCCATGTGGCCCTCGGCAGCGTCGATCAGGTGATCAACGGGCCGGCGCTGTCGCGTCTCTACGGCTCTCCCATCGATGTCGTGCACGTCAACGGCCGCATCTTCGTAATGTCCGGCAGCCTTGAGATCGAGCGCGACGAGCACCGTCATCCGCACGACCATGACCACGGTCACGGTCACGGTCACGGTCACTGATACCGGCACAGCAGAATGTTCGAGTACGAATTCATGCGCAATGCATTTGCGGCCGCTGCGCTCGTCGCAGTGGTTGCAGGCTGTACGGGTTATTTTCTGGTGCTGCGAGCCCAAACCTTTGCCGGCCATGCGCTGGCTCACGTGGGCTTTGCCGGGGCCACGGGCGCTGTGCTGGTCGGCATCTCCCCGCTCTGGGGCATGCTGATCGTCAGCGTCGGCGCCGGCGCCGGCATGGGGCTGCTCGGTGAGCGTCTCGAAGGACGTGACGTCGCCATCGGTGTCGTACTGGCGCTGTCGCTCGGCCTGGGACTGCTGTTTCTACACTTTTATACGGCCTACGCCGGACAGGCCACGGCGCTGCTGTTCGGCAACCTCCTGGCCGTAGACAGGATGACCATCGTCATACTGGCTGCGCTCACGGCGCTGAGCCTGACGGCACTGGCTGCGCTGTCGCGCCCGCTGCTCTTCAGCACGCTGCAGCCCGAGCTCGCCCAGGCGAAGGGTGTGTCGCTGCGCCTGATCTCGGTGCTGTTCCTGCTGGTCGTGGCGGTGGTGACGGCCGAGTGCGCGCAGATCGTCGGCGTGCTGCTGGTCTTTGGCCTGATGGTGGCGCCGGCGGCAGCCGCGCAGCGACTCACACGGCGGCTGGGCTGGGGGCTGCTCGCTTCGGTGGCACTGGCATTGCTGGATGCCTGGGCGGGCCTGGGATTGGCATACTATACGGACTGGCCAAGCAGCTTCTGGATCGTCTCTTTGGGTGCGCTCAGCTATCTATTGGCTGCGCTGGCGTTTCCGGATCGCACCTGAGCGGCGGGACAGCGATGATCGATGGCCTTGCGGCGCCTTGCGGCGAGGGCGTACGCATCCGCGCGCGTATAGAAATTGTATGCACAGCGGCACTGCGTCATTTACCGATGCGTGCCCTCCCCGCTCCACCGATACTGTACGGGAGTACAGCGCGTATACTACCGGGGGGTACCACGCCACCGGGCGGACATGACCCTACAGGGGGCTTGAGAGAGCAACGTGGATAGATCTAACGAGGAGCGCGCCGCAGATCTGATACCCAGACCGCAGCGCTTGGTTCGCCGGCTGTGCTGGTTGTACGGCAGTGTAACCGTTGCCGTCATCGTGCTGTTGCTGATCGCAGCGCTGCCTTCCAGGGTCCTACCGCAGACGCGCCTGCTGGCGCGCGAAGTATTCGCCGGCGGGCTCGGCGCCATCGTGCTCGCGTGCCTCCTGCTGGCGTTGACTGCGCTCGCTGCCAGCCTTGCGATGACGGTGGCGCGCGCGCGGCACGCCGCCGCTCATGCTGCGGCGCGCGTCGCATCCCAATCTGCGGCGGCGGATCACGTGCCGAGCCGCCTGGTCCCTGTCAGTCGCACTCGCTGGTCGCTGAGCGATCCGGGCTTTGTCGCGCGACAGGGCCAGGCTCTCATCGTGTCGCTCGGCACGCTGCTGGTCTGGCTGGCGATTCGACTGTTGTGGCCGCGGACCGCCGTGGCGACGGACGCCACCGCGGCCAACATCGCAGCCGCCTTCGTGTTCGCCATCGCGTTCGTCTCGCTGATGGCCGAGCGCGTCATGCACGAATTCCCGGAGCCGCAGTTGCCCGAGGCGCCGATGCTGCGTCGACTGCTGCTGCTCATCACCGTACTGCTGGCGGCGGCGGCCTGTACTGAGATCGGCCGCAGTGCCGCCGTGAGCTGGATTCGCTGGCCCGAGCTGCTGCTGCTGTGGGTACCGGCGCTGGTCGGGCTCGAGCTGGCGCTGCGCGCGCTCGCGCGGCTGTTCCTGCCCCCACCTCAGCCGCAGGATGCACGCTCGGTCGCCGATAGCGTCGTCGTCGGACTGCTCACGGGCGGGCCGCGCGCCCCCGGCAACCTGCTGCGCACGCACTTTGGCCTGGACTTCGCCCGCAGTTGGGCCCTCTCCTTCGTCAGCGCCGCGATCCTGCCGGCGCTGCTCGGCACGGCGCTGCTGTGTTGGGGCCTCAGCGGACTGAAGCTGATCGATCTGTCGCACCGGGGTGTCTATGAGCGCTTCGGAGCACCTGTGGCGGTATACGGCCCCGGGCTGCACCTGCTGCTGCCGTGGCCCTTCGGGCGCCTGCGGCCGGTCGAATACGGCGCCATTCACTCGGTGGCGATCGGCGTGGACACAGGTTCCATAGAAGGCACGCAGGAAGGCACGCCGGCCGTGAGCAGCGCCGCGCTGGCCAAGGTTTCCGATGCACAGGTGAATGCGCAGTTGGAGCAGCTGGCCGAAGAGGACAAGGTGACCGTCGCCCAGCTGCCGGAGGTCTTCGCCGCCGAGGGCATCGACTTTTCGCAATATCGGCAGCAAGTGCGCTTGCAGCTGGCCGCATCCGAGCCAGGCGCCCGGCCCGGACAGGCGCAGAGCACCCCGCTGGTCTCCGCGGAGGCGACGGCTCCGCCGTCGCTCAATCGGCTCTGGGAGACTGCGCATGCGGACCAGGCGCACTACCTGGTCGCCAGCCACGGCACGGGTCAGGCATTCCAGAGCGTCGACACCGAGATCTACGTGCTCTATCGCGTCGGCCTGTCGAACGAGGATGCCGAGCAGTCGATCTACACCGTGTCCGATCCGGAGGCGTTGATTCGCGACGATGCGAGCCGTCTGGTACTGCGCTACTTCAATTCACGCACGCTCGATCAGGTGTTGTACGCGCAGCGTGAGGACGTGGCGGGACAGCTGCGCAACGAGCTCTCGCGCGATATTGCCACCTACCACACCGGTGCGGACATCGTCTCGGTGCTCATCGAGGAGATCCACCCGCCGTCAGGCGCGGCCGAGGCCTATCACGCCGTGCAGGCGGCCGAGATCGACTCGCGCGCGCGCGTCTCCGATGAGGTTGGACGCGCCGAACGCTCGGCCGGCGTTGCACAGCAGGAGGCGCATCAGCTGCTGAGTTCCGCCAGTGCGCAGGCAACCGAGACGCATGATACTGCCACGGCAGCCGCCTACCGCTTCTCGGCCGACCGACGCGCCTATGCGCAGAGTGGCCGCTCCTTCGTGCTCGAACGGCTCTATGGAAGTCTCACGACGGCGCTGAGGGGCAAGCCGCTCACGATCATGGATCATCGCCTGAGCGCCAGTAATGGACCGTTGATCGACATGCGCCCGGCCGCCCAGGGCAGTGCGTCCGCCGGGGCCGCCGCGGCACCCGTGACGCCATCGACCGCGCCGGCCGGTCCGCCCCCCGAACTGGATGCCGCCTTCACCAACGCCGACTGATCAGGACGCAGACACCGGATACGACCATGTTCAATCATCACGACGACCCCGACGATCGACCGCCCAGTCACCACGGTGGCACTGACGATCACGACGATGATCACGGCGCCAAGCCGCTGGTGCGCACCGGCGTGGCCACGCTGATCCTGCTGGCAGCCATCGCGGCGGCCTGCATCGTCATGGTGCCCGCCGGCCAGGCGGAGGTGATCACCCGTTTCGGCAATCCGGTGCGTGTGGTGACGCAGCCCGGCCTCGCCTGGAAGCTGCCCGCCCCGTTCGAAAGCGCTATTCCCATCGACCTGCGTCTGCGCACGACCTCCACGGGACTGCAGGACGTCGGTATGCGCGATGGCCTGCGGCTGCTGGTGCAGGCGTATGCCGCCTGGCAGGTCCCGGACGACTCGCAGCAACTGCTGCAGTTCCTGCGCTCGGTGCGCAATCAGCCCGATGAGGCGGCGCGCCAGCTGCGCAGCTTCGTCAACGCGGCTCTGCACAACACTTCCAGTAACTTCAACATGGCCGACGTGGTCAACACCGATGCGAGCAAGGTGCGCCTGAATCAATTCGAGGAGCAGGTACGCGAGCAGGTGCGCGCCCGCATGCTGCAGGTCTACGGCATCGATATCCGGCAGGTCGGCATCGAGCGCATGACGCTGCCGGATGCAACGCTGGCGGCGACGGTGGAGCGCATGAAGGCCGAGCGCGAGACCGCGGCCGCCGCGGTCACGGCCGCCGGCCTGCAGAAGGCCGCCGGCATCCGGGCCGACGCCGATCGCGATGCACGTCAGGTCGTAGCACAGGCACGCGAGCAGGCCTCGAGCATCCAGGCCAATGCCGAGCAGCAGGCCGCAGTGATCTATGCGGACGCCTACAAGCGCGACCCGGGTCTCTATACGACCCTGCGCTCCCTCGACACCATCGGACAGCTCGTGGGTCGCAACACCAGTTTGATTCTGCGCACCGACGCGGCGCCCTTCCGCGTGTTGGTGGATGGTCCTGGCGCGGCGGGTAATTTGCCGGCGGCTGCCTCCAGTGCAGCGCCTGCGCACGCTCCGGCGCATGGCCACGCGCGCACGCCGCATGCGAGCGGCAGTGCCTCCTTGGCCGCCTCGCAACCCTGAGCTTCGCCGGTACTGCCCATGAACGCCCAGCCCGAGCGCCCGCAGATCAGCCCCAGCGCGGTTCCCGTGGGCCCGCCGCCCGCGCCGCCGCCGGGTCCCATCGCGCAATCGGTGGCGATCGGCTTTCGCTCGGTCTATATCGCCGCGGCGTTGCTGGCCGTGCTGTGGCTGACGAGCAATGTGCGCCAGATCGCCTCGGACAGCCAGGCCGTGGTGCTGCGCTTCGGACGCATCGTGCGCTCGCAGGAGGCGGGACTGCTGATTGCCTGGCCGCGCCCGATCGAGCAGGTGCGCCTGCTGCCGGGCCCGGAGCGCCAACTCAGCCAGGACGTACCCGCGCTGGCGCCGGCAACCGAGAAGGCGGCAGCTCTCATTGGCCCAGGCAGCGACAACAGCACGCTACCGGTCAATGCCTCCGCCTATCTGACAGGCGATGGCAACGCCGTGCTGCTGTCGGCAACGCTGATCTATCGCGTCAGCGATCCGATCGCTTATGCGCTCGCCGAGCAGCATGTGCCGGCGGCACTCAATCGTCTGTTCCGAGCCAGCACGGTGCAGGTCACGGCCGGTCGCAATCTGAACGACTTCATGCCCGTGCCCAGCGTTCAGCAGGCCACGGATGCATTGCAGACCGGCGGCATCGCCACGACCGGCAATGTCGTATCGCTGCGCGCCGAGGTGCGCAATCAGCTGCTGCAGGCCGTGAATGCGCGTCTGCAGGCCTTGGCAACCGTCGGGGCGTCGCTCGGGGTCGAGATTGATCGCATCGACATGAACCCCTGGCTGCCACCTGAGGCGAAGGCCGCTTTCGATGCGGTGCCGATCGCCGAGCAGGCGGCCGATCGCGATGTGGCCACCGCAAACACCGATGCCGAGCGGCGACGGCAGGGGGCGCAGCAGCTCAAGGCGCAGTTGATCAGCTCCGCTCAGGCGAGCGCGAGCGAGATGGTCAGCTCGGCGACGGTGAATACCTCGGCCATCCTGCCGATCGAGCGCGAGGAAACCCCGCTGACCCGCAACAGTCTGCTGCTCAATCTCTACCGTAAACAGGTCGGTGACATCATGAATCGCGTTGGCGCGGTGACATTGGTGGACCCGAACAGCGGTGTACGCTTCCTGATGCCGGGAAAACCTAAATGAATACACTGCTAAAGCCCAATTCGAATGACCCCGCCTCCAGCGACCAGGCGCTGGATCCAAATTGCTGCGGCCCGACCCTCGTGCCTCTGCCGCCCCTCAGCGGCGGCGAGAAAGGCCCGGCGGTGCTGCTCGATCGCGCCGAGCGTCTGATTCTCGCCTCGCGCCTGACCGTGGCGCTCGCCGCGCTATGCCTGGTGGCCGTGGCCGGCGCGATGCGCCTGTTCCTGCCTGCCGAGCGCAGCATCTCGGACCTGGTGGCCGGTGCCGCCGCCGCGCTGGTGGCTATTCCGGTGTTCGTCGAAGCCTGGAACAGCCTGCGCCATCCGAGTCTGCACGGCATCACGGATCGGCTGGTGGCCCTCGCATTGATCGCGGCCTGGGCTACCGGGGATCTGATGACCGCGGCGTTTCTGCCCATCATCATGACGATCGGCCACGTGCTAGAGGAGCGCAGCATGCTCGGCTCGCACGAGGCCGTGCGGGCCTTGACGCATCTCACCGAGGCGGACAGTCGTCGGCTGCGCGAGGATGGCACGATCGAGATGGTGCCGACGGCCGAGCTGCATGTCGGCGACCGCATCGAGCTGCGTGCCGGGGAGCGCGTGCCAGCCGATGGCGTCGTGCGTCGAGGTAACTCGAGCATGGACATGGCTTCCCTGACCGGTGAGTCCGTGCCGGTGGAGGTCGCCGAGGGCGGCCCGGTCGTCGCTGGAGCGATGAACATCGACGGCCTGCTGGTCGTGGAGCTCACGCGTGTGGGCGCCGAGAGCACGCTCGGTCGCATCATCGCGCTGATGCGTGAGGCAGAATTTGCCAAGCCTCCGGTCACGCGCCTGCTGGATCGCTACGCCGGCCAGTACATGGCCCTGGTGCTGCTCGTGGCCGCCGGGGTGTGGCTCATGACCGGCAACGTCCCGGCGATGCTCGCGGTGCTGGTGGCCTCCTGCCCCTGTGCCCTGGTGCTGGCCGCGCCGGCTACGGCCGTGGCGGCCATTGCCGTAGCGGCGCGCCATGGCATCCTGATCAAGGGCTCGGGCTTCCTCGAGCATCTCGCCGATGTCTCCTCGGTGATCTTCGACAAGACCGGCACGCTCACGACCGGGGAGCTGCGTCTCACGGAAGTGCGCGCCGTGGACGGCGCCGATGCACAGCTGCTGCGTCGGCTGGCCGGCAGCCTCGGCGCCGCGAGCAATCATCCCTTGAGCCGCGCCGCCGCCGCCACGGTGCCGGCGAGCGAGCGCCTGACGCTACAGGAGACGCGCGAGTTGGGCGGCTTTGGCGTCACCGGGGAGCTCGACGGGCAGACCGTGGCACTGGGACGCGTGGATCTGTTCGAGCGACTGGGCATGCAGACGCCGCCGCCGCCGGCGCACAACGGGCCGATCGCCGGCGTGAGCTGCGATGGGCAGTTTCTGGGCTGGCTGCTGTTCCTCGATCAATTGCGCGCCAGCGCCGGGGAAGCCGTGCGCGATCTGAAGGGCCTGGGCATCGAGCACCTGGTGCTGCTGACGGGCGATCGCGCAGCCTCCGCCCACCAAGTGGCCGAGGAAATCCAGATCAACGAGGTCTGCGCCGAGATGCTGCCCGAACAGAAAATGGATCGGGTCATGCAGGAGATCAAGAGCGGCCGCCGCCCCATGGTCGTGGGCGATGGCATCAATGACTCGCTGGCACTGCGTGCCGGCGCCGTGGGCGTCGCGATGGGCTCGCAAGGCGCCGACGTCGCCCTCGCCTCCGCCGACCTGGCACTGATGACAAACGACTTGCGACGCCTGGGTACCTGCATTCGTCTGAGCCGCCGTTGCCGGCGCACCATTTACGTGAATGTGGCGATCGGCCTGGGCTTCACGTTCGGTCTGATCGTGCTCTCGGGCGCCGGCGTACTGGGCATCGAGGCACCAATCATCGCCGCCCTGCTGCACAACCTCAGCACTTTCCTCGGCCTGGGCAATGCGGGCCGGCTGCTGCTGTTCGATGAGACCCAGGGCGGCGCCGCCGCGGGCGCCGGCGTGGCTGCGGTGACCTGACGTGGCACGCGCCGCTGACAGCAGGCCCGCGCTGCTGGCATGGCTGGCGCTGCCGTTGCTATTGCTGGCGGCGGTGCTGGCCTGGACGCTGCACGTGCATCGGCAGCACACGGCGCTCGCGAGCCAGTTGCTGCGTGTCTATCCGCAGGACGTGGATGCGAATGCCGTGCTGGTGCACTTTGCCGACAAGGAGGCGCGACCCTTGTTCGACAAGAACTGCGCCGGCTGCCACGGCGCGCAGATGCGCGGCAATCCCAAGATCGGGGCCCCCGCACTCGTCGGTGGACATTGGCTCTGGGGCAATGGCAGCGTGTTCCAGATCGAGCGCATCCTGCTGTACGGCATTCGCAGCGGGGAGCCCAAGGCGCTCAACGTCACCGATATGCCAGCCTTTGGTCTCATGGGACGCCTCTCCGATGGGCAGGTGCGCGAGCTGGTGCAGTTCATCATGAAGCTCAACCATCGCCCCTATGATGCGGAAGCCGCCAATGAGGGCGAGACGCTGTTCCACAGCGACCGGTACGGGTGCTACGACTGCCACGGCTCGGATGCCAAGGGCAATTCGGACTATGGCGCGCCGGATCTGACAGCGAACTATTGGAACAACGGGGGCAGCGAGCAGGACATCTACGACACGATCTTTTATGGCCGTCATCGCGTGATGCCCGCCTGGCGGGGACGGCTCAGTCTCGAGCAGATGCGCGCATTGGCCGTCTATCTGCACGGTGTTTCCAAGAGCAGCGTCGAGGGGGGCTGACGCCATGGCCGTACCACAGACCTCGATACACACCGTCAGCGCGGCGCCTCGGCGCACACGTCGGCTGCGCTGGCTCCTGGCGCAATGGACAAGTCCGGCGCAGCGGCGCGTGGCACTGCCGGTGATGGGCATGGTGGTCGGGCTGATCCTCGCGGGCGTCGGGCTGTTTCACCGCGCACCGCGCTCCCTGACGCAGGTGCCGCCCGGCTACGTCGCGCTCGTGAACCAGCAGGGCGTTCTCATGAGCGATTTCATCTCGCAGACCGCAACTGAGACCGAGGAGCCCTTCGATCAGACCACCATGGCACAGCGCGCCCACGTGCTGCACGAGATGATCGACAAGGAATTGCTGGTCCAGCGTGCATTGGTGCTGGATCTGCCCGAGACCATCGAGGAGGTGCGCACCACCATGGCCGATGCCGTGGACGCGCAGGCCGCGGCACCCGAGCAGGGCGTGCAGCCCACCGATGCGCAGCTGCGCGCCTACTACGAAGCACACCGCGATCGCTACTCGAGCCAGGGGACCATGACAGTGCAGAACCTGGTGCTGCACGTGGGTGGCTATCAGAATGCCGACCAGACGGTGACGCAGGCACAGGCCGACGCGATCGAGGCGGTCTACCAGCTGCGCTCGGGCGCGAGCGTCGCCTACCTCATGGAGCACTTTGGATTCGTGGACGCCACGCCGCAGTACGATGGACAGCAACTCGATTTCGCGGCCAAGCTGCATCTCGGTGCGCGGCTCTATCAGGTAGCCATGACGCTTGGCACGGGCGAGGTGTCCGATCCGATCGTGCAGAACGACGGCGTGCACGTGCTGATCATGCATCAGCGCCAGCCCGCGACCGCAGAGGATTTCTCCGCGGCGCGTGCCCAGGTGTACAACGACTATCGCATCGCTCTCACGGATCAGGCCGCCAAGCAAAACCTGCAGTTCCTGCGCAGCCAGGCGCAGATTCTGCTGGCACCGGGGCAGTCCGAGTGAAGGCAGCGCTGCTGCTCGCGCTGGCGCTCCTGCTGGTACCGCTCGGCGCGCGCGCGGCGAGCATCGACTGGGCCGATGGCGTCACAACCCCTGCCAATCCAGGCGCGGATCTGGGCAGCGCCAGCTACTCCACCTGGAGCGTGGAAGGTGGACGCATCACGATGCGCTTCCTGCTGCCCGTGGCGGATGCGCAGCGTATCGCCGGCACCGACATCGAAGTCCTCGTGCAGCAGCGCGTGGGCCAATATCTGCTCGATCATTTGGCGGTGCGGTCCGGCGCTGCACGCTGCGGGGCGATCGATCAGGGCTATGACATTGGGCGGGTTGATCCGTTGACCGTGGCTGCCGGTCTCTATGGCTTCGAGATTTTCTTTCAGTGTGCGCCGGCTGCCGCCCCCTCGGGCGATGCGCTGCTGACCTCCGCTGCGGCCCCCTCTCCTGCCGAGCTGGTGCTCGAGGATCACGCGCTCTTCGGTCGGCTGCCCGGACAGGTCGATTTTGCGCGCGTGCAGGTGGCCGATGGTCCCTTTCGCTCGCAGCTTTTCACCGCTACACATCAACAGCTGATTCTGCCGGCAGCGAGTGCGCCACCGGCAGCCGGCTGGCAGCGTTATGCGGAGTTGGGATTTGCACGCATGTTCGCGCACTGGGATCGGCTGTGTTTCCTGCTCGGTGCGGTACTGCTCACACGCCGGATGCGCGATTTGCGTACGCTCGGCCTGAGTCTGGCGGCAGGCTACGCACTATCGTTGATTGCGACGGTGCCAGGGGATCTCGTGCCGCGCGGTGAGCTGCTGGGCGCAGCGGTCGGGCTGCTCGTCGCGCTGGTCGCCGCTCAGCAGGTGGTTCGCGAGATGGCGCGAGCGCAGCTGGCCATCCTGGCCGCGATGGCCGCGCTGCTGGGGCTGGCGGCGCTCGGCTGGCTCGCGCATGCGACCTGGCCGGTGCTCCTGCTGGTGGGCTCGGCACTGCTTGTTGGCGGGGTACTGGGCGTGAGCGCGAGGCACGCGAGCTTGCGCCAGGCAGCAGCGCTGCTGACAGCCCTGTTCGGCTTTCTCGACGGGTTCGTATTACCCGAGGCCGTGGGGCCACAGCAACTCAGTGCGCAAACGCTGCTGCCAATGGCACTGGGATACGACCTCGGGGCGCTGTTCGCGGCACTGGTTGTCATGGCTGTGTTGCTCTGCGCACGCGGCGTCCTGACTCGCCGAGCGCAGTACGCGCGCTCGCAGGCGTCGTGGGGGCTAGCCCGCGATGCTGCCACGGCGATGCTGGCAGGCCTGGGAGTGTTCTGGATGCTCAGTCGGCTGCACGGCTGACGGCTGCACGGCGCAGCGGCCCGCAGCAGCGCACTTTCCCTTTCAAAGGCAGCTACCACTTCCAACCCTGAAACCGATCCAGGATTTGACTTCCATCGTCACGGCGGTGCAGCCTAGTCTGCGCAGAGACGTCGGGGGGTCATATGTCTCGGCCCATTTGGCTTCGAGCTACCAGTCGGCTGGCATTCGCTGCCGCACTCAGTATCATCGTCACCACCGCCCTCGCGGCAGATGTGCCGCATACGATGAAGGCAATCGTGCAAGAGGGCATCGGAGGTCCAGAGGTCCTCAAGCTCGAGAGCCTGCCTGTGCCGCAGCCCCGCGCAAACCAGGTGCTGGTGCGCGTCTACGCGGCCGCGATCAACCCGCTCGATTGGCGGGCGCGCATGGGTGTCCAGCGCCACGACCAGGGTGGCCCACCGCGTGGCAGCGACAAAGGGGCCTCCCTTGCGCCTCGTAGAGGGCGGACCCGTTCTCCGAACGGCCCTGAGCCGATGATCCCAGGCGGTGATATCGCGGGGGTAATCGCCGCCGTGGGTCCCGGAGTGATGCAATGGCGCGTTGGCGATGCCGTGTACGGCAGGGGCAGACACGGCTATGCGCAATACGTATTGGCCAACGGCAACGACATTGCGCCCAAGCCCAAGCGCCTGGCGTTTGCCCAGGCTGCAGGCATCCCGACCGCGGACATCACGGGGTTGATGGCAGTCAAACAGGCTGGCGTCGCACCTGACCAGACCGTCGTGATCGTCGGCGCTGCCGGTGGTGTCGGCAGCGCAGCTCTGCAGGTTGCCAAAGCGCAGGGCGCGAAAGTCATCGCGATCGCCTCCTCGCAGCATAACGCGTATCTGAAGCAGCTCGGTGCCGATGAGATCGTCAATTACGACAAGTCCAATCCTGCAGATCGAATCAAGAAGGCCGATGCGGTCATCAACACTGTGGACGGCTCGGCGGCGGCAACGCTCTCCTACGTCAAACGCGGCGGTGCCATCGTGTTGCCGGCCGGCGTGATCCCGCGGACACAATGTGCTTCAGCTGGCGTCACGTGCAATGGTATGGACCACGCCAGGGCGCTCAGCACCACAGAGGCGCTGGAACAGATCAATGCGTTGGTGGACGCGGGAAAGTTCACCGTCAAGGTCGAGAGGTCGTTCCCGCTGGAACAAGCCGGCCAGGCGCAGGAGTTGGACCGCGCCGGGCATGCAGAGGGAAAAATTGTCGTTGTAACCACGTCCGAAGCCACTCGGCATTAGCGCTCTGCGGAGTATCGGTCACTCGAGGCTCACGCTACCTGAGCTATCCGAATCGCAGCTTCAACACCTCTCCTGGAGCAAGATTTCCGAAGCGCTCCAACAGGGTCCGCAGTTCCGTCAGCATTCGCGCTGTAGCTTCGGCGGTAAGGCCTTGAGGTACTGGTAAGCGCATCTGCTCAAGCTCGACCCTCACCAAGTCGGGAAATTGCTCCATCGTGCAGGCACCCGTTGCCAGGGATCCGAGCGCCCGCGCCAGGATTTCCGCCACATAGGGCTCGGGCCCGAGCGAGTGGATCGTCGTCGCCTCTGACAGCTGCTGGATCGAGTAACCGTTGGCGATGTTGACGAAGAAGCCGCTGGCAAGTCGCAGCGCCCGTTCGACTATCAGGTGAGCGAAGTCGTGACTCGGTACGCCAGGACCGAGATCGGCCGAGGTGAACGTACCATTTGCTCTGCGGCAGACCAGCCGGGTACGTCTATCGGTTCGCGTGAAGATGACGTCCATGGCCTCTCGACTACTGCAGTTAGATGCAGCTGCATCCCTCCTGGGGACGCTACTGGTAACATGCGCCCGCATGCCGGTAAACCCGTGGCGTTGCTGCAGACCGACCCCTCTGGGTCCTCTAGTTACTTTGGCGCGGCGGGGCGGATCTTCGGGTTAGCGCGAGGACGCGTTGCTGCGTGTGCCGGGGTATCCGGCGACAGTGGCGGACGTGGTCCCAGCAGCTCGCGCAGCTCGACGTCGCCGATGCTCTCCTCGCGCAGCAGCGCCTCCGCGAGACGATCTAGGCGATCGCGGGCGTTCATCAGCAGCGAGCGCACGACGTCCTGGCGTTCCTCGAGCAGGTGCTCGATCTCCTCATCGATACGCGCGGCGGTGGCCTCCGAATAGTCGCGTCCCTGCGAGAGCTGATAGCCGAGGAACGGCTGTTCGTCGTGATAGTCGAATGCCGCGGGGCCGAGTTGCCCCATGCCCCAGCGCGTGATCATGCGTCGTGCGAGTCGCGTCGCCTCGACCAGATCGTTTTCCGCGCCGGTGGTGATGTCGCCGATGACCAGCGCCTCGGAGGCGCGGCCACCGAGCATCACATCCAGGCGCGCCATGAGCTCCGTGCGGCTCATGTTGTAGCGGTCCTCATCGGGCAGCTGGGCGGTGATGCCCAGCGCCCGACCGTGCGGCACGATGCTGACCTTGCGCACCGGATCGGCCGCCGAGGTGAGCCAGGCGACCAGCGCGTGGCCACCCTCGTGGTAGGCCACCACGCGCCGATCGCGCTCGCTGAGCACCGTGCTGCGTTCGGCGCCCAGCACGATCTTTTCCCAGGCTTGCTCGAAATCGCTCATGAGGATCTCGGTGCGGTCGGCCCGCGCCGCCCCGAGCGCTGCCTCGTTGCACAGGTTGGCCAGGTCGGCACCGGACAGCCCGGTTGCCGTGCGCGCGAGCCGCTCCAGGTTCACGTCCGGCGCCAGATGCAGATGTCGACTGTGGATGCGCAGAATGCCCAGGCGTCCACGCCAATCCGGAAACGGCACGACTACCTGCCGGTCGAAACGGCCCGGCCGCAGCAGCGCCGGATCGAGAACGTCGGGTCGATTGGTCGCGGCCAGTAAAATCACCTGCTGGCGCTCATCGAAGCCATCCATCTCCACCAGCAGCTGATTGAGCGTCTGCTCGCGCTCGTCATTGGTGGCACCGAGGCCGGCGCCGCGTCTGCGGCCCACGGCATCGAGCTCATCGACGAATACGATGGCCGGTTGCGCCGCCTTGGCCTGCACGAACAGATCGCGTACGCGACTGGCGCCCACGCCGACGAACATCTCGACGAATTCCGAGCCACTGATATGAAAGAACGGCGTGCCCGCCTCGCCGGCAACCGCCCGCGCCAGCAAGGTCTTGCCCGTGCCCGGCGGCCCAACCAGCAGCACACCACGCGGAATACGTGCGCCAATGGCCAGATACTTGGCCGGTTGGCGCAGAAAATCGACCACCTCGGCCAGGTCTGTCTTGGCCTCATCGGCCCCCGCTACATCGTTGAAGGTGACCTTGGGGCGATCCTCCGTGTAGCGGCGCGCGCGCGTACGCGCAAAGCCGAAGATGCCGTTCTGGGTCCGTGAAGCCTGTCGCCCCATCCAGATGAGCAGGCCGAACATCAGCAGGATCGGCAGGCCATTGGTGAGCAGGAAGGCGAACCAGGGCGTCGAAGGCTCGGCCACGTCGAGCGTCACGTGCTGGGCGCGCAGCGTCGCCATCAGTGTCGGATCGCCGATCTGGCTCGGGTACGTTGTACGGAATTGCGTGTAATCGGCCGGCGCAGGCGAGGCAGGATAGCTATTGGGGCGAGACGCAGCGCTGCGGCTCAGGGGCGCGGTGTTTGCCGCGGGCTTTGCCGGGGTCACGTGTGCCGCGGGTGCGCTGGGGGTCCCACCTGTAGCAGGGGCCGCAGTGTGGGCAGTGGTCGGTGCCGGTGCCGGCGCATGGGTCGTCGGTGAGGCAGTCGGTGTGTTAGGTGGCCAGCGCAGCGGGTGCTTGAGAGTGCCACTGATGGCGTCACCCACCAGATGCACCGCTGCCACATTGCCCTGCCCGAGCTGCGTGATGAACTCGCTGTAGGGCAGCGTCGCCTGCGAGTTGTGTCGTGGGAAAAACGAATAGATGTTCCAGACAATCAGCAGCCCAAAAATGATCCACCAGACGGGACCGACGCGCACGCGCTGCGGTCCATCGGGCGGGCGTGGTGTCTGCGGTCCCCGCGGCGGCACCGGTGGCGGCCGGCGGCGGTCGTCCTGCGTTGATTTACGCAGCTGGATGGGGGCTCGTGCCATGCCTGCAGAGTGCCATTGCAGGTAGTGACCCCGCGTCGAGCGTCGTCCTCTGTTGCTGTCAGCGCGCATCGCTACCGCGTGCGAGCAATACGGCAGTCGACATTAATAGAATGAACTTGATAAAACACTCCTAACTGGCTGTATATACGTTGTTTTAATGCAACGCGACGTACGCCTAGGCCGCCCTCTGCGCTTAGGCGTACGCGTCCCCGAACCTGGGTAACCCACGTAGCAACTCAACCGATTCGACAGCCTCGAGTGCCCAGTTCCACAATAGTCGCGTGCTGGATCGCAAGATGATGCCCGCGGCGCGGCCGCTGGCGGCACGCAACCACGAGCAGCTGCGCCTGGAATTCGCGCAGGCGCTGCAGACGCAAGACGGGGTGTTGGGGGCGCACTGTGTCCACGAGATGTGGATGCGCGGTGCGCTGGCCCTCGAGGTGGAGCAGGCACTTGAGCAGCTCTGGCGACGCGCCGCCGACAGCATTCCGGAGTGGCTGCCCATGCGACACTTCGACGCGCTCGAGCTGCTCTATCGCAGCGCGGATCGCTTTCATGCTCGCGCTCGCGGGCGCAGCAATCTTTATTTGGTGCTGCTGGACTACCGCGACTGTCGCGGCGATCCCTATGGTATCTATGTCGGTATGAGCCATTACTCCCCTGCGCAGCGGTTTGATCAGCACAAGGCTGGTATCCGCGCCGCCGGCAGCGTGCTGCGGCGGGGATTGGAGGTGCTCGTGGGGCCGGTGCTGCATCTGCAGAAGATCGCCCGCAGCGAGGCCGAGCAGATCGAGGTGGGCCTCGCGGAGGCGCTGCGCGAGGCCGGTCTGCGTGTGCAGGGCGGACATTGAGCCGCTGATAGCGCTGCGCTAAGCGGAGAATCATGGATTTTCGAAGTGACAACACAGCGGGCTTCGCGCCCGAAATACTGGCGGCGCTCGCCGCCGCCAACGAAGGGCCGCGCACCTCCTACGGGGAGGACGAGCAGACGCAGCGCGTGCAGGCGCAGCTGCAGGGGCTGTTCGAGACGGAGCTGACCGCCTACTTCGTCGCTACCGGGACCGCGGCCAATGCGCTCGGCCTGTCGCTGCTGGCACCCGCCTGGGGGACGATCTTCTGTCACGTCGATGCGCACATCGCCGTGGATGAGTGCGGGGCGCCGGAATTCTTCACGGGCGGCGCCAAGCTGCAGCCACTGGCCGGCGAGCACGGCAAACTGCACGCCGGCACGCTTGCGCGGCAGCTGCCGGGCGCCCTCGGCGTCGTGCATCACTCGCAGCCAGCAGCCGTGAGCATCAGCCAGGCTTCCGAAGCGGGCACTTGCTATCGCCCCGAAGAGATCGCCGCGCTGGCGCGCATCGCGCACCGGCACGGCCTCGGCGTACACATGGACGGTGCCCGCTTTGCCAATGCAGCGGCCTTTCTCGGCGTGACTCCTGCGGAGCTGAGTTGGCGCAGCGGCGTGGATGTGCTGAGCTTCGGTGCCAGCAAGAACGGCGCACTGGCAGCCGAGGCCATCCTGGTGTTCGACCCTTCCCGAGCGGCCAGCCTGGGCTTTCGACGCAAGCGTGCCGGTCACCTTTTCTCCAAGATGCGTGTCCTCTCGGCCCAGCTCGAGGCCTACTTGACCGACGATCTGTGGCTGCGGCAGGCGCGGCACGCCAACGCCATGGCGCAGCGTCTGGCGGAGGCACTGAAGGCCGTAGCGCCCGTGCGCCTGTGCCATCCCGTCGAAGCCAATGAGGTGTTCGTCGAGCTGCCGGAAAGGTTGATTCAGGCGCTGTACGCCGAAGGCTTCCAGTTCTACCGCTGGATGGACGAGCGCAGCACCACGGTGCGGCTGGTGACGGCGTTCAATACCCGGCCGCAGGATGTGGAGGCGCTGGTGGCCGCCGTGAAACATCATGCGCAAGATGGCGCGGCAGGAGCCGTGGCAGACGCCAGCCAATCATTCGAGGGTAAGCGCTAGGGCAAAGGCATGGAGCCCAGTCGCTGGGATTGCAAGCTGACCAGGTGCTGCGCGGCGGCCGCTGCGCCGTCGATGCCGCGCAAACGGTTCGCCGTCTCAATGGCGCTGCGCTCGTGTGTTCGATCATCGAGCAGCGCTCGCAATTCGCGCACCAGCCGTGCTGCGCTGTGCGCGCGGTGGAATGGCAGGATCCGGCCAATTCCCAATCGCGCGGCACGCGCCGCATTGTCCGGTTGATCGAAACCCGCCGGCGTCAGCAGCTGCGGGCGCGCGGACCGAAGGGCCTGGGACAGGGTGCCGATTCCAGCCTGGTGGATCACGGCGGCGGCCCGCGGAAATACCTGGGAATAAGGCAGGTACTCAAAGGCGGCGACCGAGGCTGGCAACGGCTGCTCGATCGGCATCCCGGTCAGCAGCAAGCCCCGATGGCCGAGCGTCTGGCAGGCGGCGATTGCGTGCTTCCAGAAACCCTGAGCCAACCAGACCGCGGAGGATCCCAACGCAAACACCAATGGTGGAGGACCGGAGGTGAGAAAACTCTCGAGCCGTTCCTGCCATGCGCCGGACTCCAGTTCCGCAGCCGCGGCATCGTGCACAGCCGCGCCGCTGACGAACGTGTGCGCAGGCCAGTCGCGCTGCGGTGAGGCCAGCACAGGGTCGAACAAAGCCAATGTGCCCAGCGCAGAGAACAGGCCGCCCATCAGAAGCGAGCCTCTGACTGCTGGCAGGCCGAGCTCGGCGCGCAGTGCATGGAGGGGCCCTTCCAAGCGGCGCACCTGTGTGCGCACGAGCCTTTGCAGTGGCGCCTGCAGCCAGTATTGCCCGCCCGGTAATCGCCTCAGCCAGTCCAGGTTTGGGATTGCCGGCGGGTCGCTGCTTGACAGCAGGCTGTAGGGAGCAAGCACGCTCGAGAGCCAGGCAACTCCGCGGCTTTCGGCGAGCAGCGGCAACGCGGGGGTCAGCGGATGCGACACCACCAAGCAGGCCCCTTCCAGCGCGGCGCGCAGGTCAGTACAGGCACGGCCCAGCGGCGCCGTGACCATCGCCCGGATCAGACGTCGCGGTCCCCTCCAGCGTGCAAAGAACTGTCGCGCGATGTGCGAGGGATCGCCCAACTCGGAAAGTGCCGGCGCCAGTGGCGCAAACTCGAGACCGGCCGCCTCCACGCGAGAGCGGTAGTCGCTCGAGGTTGCCAGTCGCACGTGCTGCCCGCGTGCCCGCAGCGCCCTGCCGACTGCGATGTACGGATGCAGATCGCCGAGCGACCCCAGCGTTGCGAGCAGCACGCAGCTCATGCCGCGAGCTCAGCGCAGGCTAGAGCCATTCCCGCGGCTTCAGGTACTCACTCAGCCTCGCCTCCGGGCTGCCAGCCTCCGGTCGATAACCGTACTCGTAGCGCACCCGCGGCGGCAGGGACATCAGGATGGACTCGGTGCGACCGCCGGACTGCAATCCGAACAGCGTGCCGCGGTCGTAGACCAGATTGAATTCGACGTAGCGTCCGCGGCGATAGAGCTGAAACTCCCGCTCACGCTCGCCATACGGCAATGACATGCGGCGCGCCACGATGGGCAGATAAGCATCGAAGAAGGCATTGCCGACGCTCTGCAGGAACGCAAAGCAATGCTCGAAGCCGCCGTCGTTGAGATCGTCGAAGAACAGGCCACCTACGCCGCGGGTCTCGTCGCGATGCTTGAGGCGGAAATAGTCGTCACACCATTGCTTGTAACGGGGATAGAGATCCGTACCAAAGCCAGCGCAGGCGTCTCGCGCGACGCGGTGCCAATGCCGGCAGTCCTCATCGAAAGGATAGAAGGGCGTCAGATCGAAGCCGCCACCGAACCACCAGACGGGCGCCTCCCCCGCTTTGTCGGCTTCGAAGTAGCGTACGTTCATGTGCGCGGTCGGCACATACGGATTGCGCGGGTGCACGACCAATGACACCCCGCTCGCGATCCAGGTGCGCCCCGTCAGCTGTGGGCGATGTGCCGTCGCCGACGCCGGCAGGGTATCGCCCGACACCTGTGAGAATCCGACGCCGGCCTGCTCGAATATCCGACCGTCCTTCAGAACGCGGGTGCGCCCGCCGCCGCCGGCCGGGCGCGTCCACACGTCCTCGTCGAAACTCGCGCGCTCATCGGTTGCCTGCAGCGTCTGGCAGAGACGATCCTGCAGATCGCGCAGGTAGGCATCGACGCGGCTGGCGGGATCCTGCATGAGCGGCAGTGTGCCAGTCGTGGCCGTCCCGCTCAACGCCGCGAGCGTGGGCTCTATGTGAGCCCCTGAACGTACTGGAGCATCTTCGCGCGCGTGGGCGCATCCGGCAGCCGCCCGAGCGCCGCGCCGAGGTTGTCGACCATATGACTGGCTTTATCGGTGCCCGGAATTGCCGCGGTCACCGTGGGGTTGCTCAGTACCCATTTGAGAAAAAACTGCGCCCAGCTGTGGCAGTCGAATTCGGCGGCCCACTCGGGTAACGGCTTACCGAGCGCCAATCGAAACAGCCGGCCGCGGCCAAAGGGCAGCGCGACCAGCACCGCCGTGCCAGCGTCGCGAGCGGCGGGCAGCACCCGATTCTCGGCGTCGCGGTTGTCAATGGCGTAGTCGATCTCGATGAAGTCCGGTCGCTCGCGCTTCACGATGGCTTCGGCCGCCTGGTAGGCACGGCCGAAGGTGGTCGTGATGCCCGTATAGCGGCACAACCCCTGCATCTTCAAGGCTCGCAGCGCCGCGAGTGACTGCTTGGGATCACGGACATTGTGGAGCTGTAGCAGGTCTACCCGATTGGTCTGCAGCCGCCGCAAGGACATCTGCAGACCGCCTGGCTCATCCGCAAAGCTCTCGTGTTCGAGCTTGGTCGAGAGAAACACGCGCTTGCGCTGGCCGCTTTTGGTGAGGATGTCGCCGAGCACGCTCTCCGCCTGGCCATAGGAGGGCGCGGTGTCGATCAGCGTGCCACCATGGGAGATCAGGCTTTGCACTACGCTCTCGGGACCGGCGCGCTGTGCCTGCGTGGTGCCAACGTCGAACACGATGGCGGTTCCCAGTCCGACCGCCGGCAGGTGCTCACCCGAGTGAGGAATGGGCCGCATCAGCAGTCCTGGGACGCTGCCCGAGGCTGGCTCCTGTGCCTGAACCTGCATCCCACACGCCGCCGACGCTGCGGCCAGCAACCACGTCAGGGCTTCACGGCGTGACGCGTCGAATCCTGCGACCATGGGTGGCCCTTGCCGCGCTGTGGAGGCGATGTTGCCGCAGGCATCTTCCACGCGCTCCGTGCATGCGTCAATGCTCGGCCACGAGCGTCAGCAGGGCCTCTCCATAGCGCTGCAGTTTCGCCGCGCCGATGCCACTGATGCCCCGCAGAGCCTCGGGCGAGCGCGGCATCGAGCGCGCGATCTCCTGCAGGGTGCTGTCGTGGAACACCGTGTATGCGGGCACGCCGTGCTCACGCGCCACGGACAGCCGCCAGGCGCGCAGCGCCTCGTAGAGAGCAGCCTCGACTGCGCCTTGACCGGCCTGCCCGGCAGCGGCCGATGCCGTGCCGGCTGCCGTGCGCCCCTTCGCTGCGCCCTTGCGAGAGCGCCGCGCCGGTGCGCTCGCATGGCGCAATGACAGCGTGCGGCGGCCCGAGAGCACTTCGCGGCTCTCGGCCGTAAGGCGCAGCACATTGAAGTGCTCATGATCCACGCGCACGAGCCCAAGCATGACCAGCTGGCGCAGCACCGAGCGCCACTGCGTGCTGTCCAGATCCGCGCCGATACCGAAGGTGCTCAGAGTCGCGTGCCCGAACTGCTCGACCTTGGCGTTCTGCTCACCGCGCAGTACATCGATCACGTGCTGCGCACCGAAACCGAATCCGCTGCTTTGCTCACAGCGATAGATGCAGGACATGAGCTTGCGGGCCGCCTCGGTGCCATCCCATATCCGCGGTGGTGTCAGGCAGTTATCGCAGTTACCGCAGGCGTGTGCGCTCTCGCCGAAGTACTGCAGCAGCGTCACGCGCCGGCAGCTCACCGATTCGCACAGTCCGAGAACGCCATCGAGCTTGCGCATCGCCACGCGCTTGTAGGGCTCATCGGCTTCGGACTGCTCGATCAGACGGCGTTGCTGGACGACATCGGCGAGCCCGTAGACCATCCACGCCTCAGCCGGCAGGCCGTCGCGCCCTGCCCGGCCGGTTTCCTGGTAATAGCTCTCGATGCTGCGCGGCAGATCCAGGTGTGCCACAAAGCGCACGTCCGGTTTGTCGATGCCCATGCCAAAGGCGATGGTGGCCACCATGACCAGACCGTCCTGGCGCAGAAAGCGCTCCTGGTGCGCTTCGCGCACGCGGTGCTCGAGTCCGGCGTGGTACGCGAGTGCCTCGATGCCCTGCTCGCAGAGAAATTCGGCCACCTGCTCGCAGGTGGCGCGCGCCAGGCAGTAGACGATGCCCGACTCCCCGGCATGCTCGGTCCGCAGGAACTGCAGCAGCTGGCGACGCGGATTGTCCTTCTCGCCGATGCGATAGCGGATGTTGGGCCGATCAAAGCTGGCGATGAAGCTGCGCGCTGCTGGCAGCCTCAGCCGCTCGAGTATCTCGCGTCGCGTGCTCTCATCGGCCGTGGCCGTCAATGCGACCCGCGGCACGCCGGGATAGCGCTCGGCCAGCACCGCAAGCTGAATGTATTCGGGACGAAAGTCATGGCCCCACTGCGAGACACAGTGCGCCTCATCGATCGCAAACAGCGCCAGGGGCACCGCATTGAGCAGTGCGAGGCAACGCTCGCTCAGCAGCCGCTCGGGCGCGACGTACAGCAGCTCGAGCTCCCCGGCGCGCACCTGGCGCTCCACGGCCTGCTGCTCGGCCCAGCCCATGGCCGAGTTCAGGCTCGCAGCGCGCACTCCGGCCTCGCGCAGCGCAGCCACTTGATCCTGCATCAGCGCAATCAGGGGAGAGACGACCACCGCCATGCCGGGCCTGGCCAGCGCGGGAATCTGGTAGCAGAGCGATTTGCCGCCGCCGGTGGGCATCAGCACCAGTGCATCGTGCCCCTCGATGAGCCACTCGACGATCTCGCGCTGCTGGCCGCGAAATTCGCCGTAGCCGAATACGTCGCGCAGCAGGCGCACGGCTGTCTGCGCGCCCGTTTCCGTGAGCAAAGGCCGCGACAAGGCCGTCGGGGACGAGGCCGTCACGGGCGACGTGGCACGAGCATGCGTGTCACGGCGAGCTGCACCACCTGGCCGCGCTCGTTGAGCGTGGCGTTGCGCGTCACGAGCTTTCCGCGCGTCGGTCGGCTGCGCGAGGGAATCAGCTCGATGACCTCGCCTTCCACGTGCAGCACATCGCCGGGGCGCACCGGCATGCGCCACTCGATGTCCACGCCCAGGCCGATCGCGCCGCCGGCCAGCGGCAGTCCGCCCTCCACCAGAAGGCGCATGCTGAGCGCCGCGGTATGCCAGCCGCTGGCGACCAAGCCGCCGAACAGCGTTTCGCGCCCCGCCTGCTCATCGAGATGAAAGGGTTGCGGGTCGAACTGGCTCGCGAACGCGCGAATGGCTTCGGCGCTCACCGTGACAGTACCGGTCACGAAGCGCTGGCCGAGCGTTAGATCATCGAAATACAACGGCATGGCGCATTAGGATAGATCGGATCGATGTCGTCGCTGCACAATTCTGGCGTGATCACGCGCTTTGCCCCGAGCCCAACGGGCCTGTTGCATCTGGGTCATGCCTACGCCGCGCTGAAGGCATGGGAGGCGGCGGATCCGGGCGGCTTCGTGCTGCGCATCGAAGACCTCGACCACGCTCGCTGCCGGCCCGAATTCGTGCAGGCGATCTTCGAGGATCTGGGCTGGCTCGGCCTCAGCTGGCACGAACCGGTCCTGCACCAGTGCGCGCGTGCCGATGCCTATCGAGAGGCGCTATCGAGCCTGACCGCGCGGGGTCTGACCTATCCCTGCTTCTGCACGCGCAGCGCCATCGCCAGCGCACGAGCGGGCGATGCCCCGGAGAGATCCAGCGGCGTGGCAGCGGACATCGCCCTGGCGGGCGAAGCACCCCATCCCTCCAGCTCGCCGATAGCGGTGTATCCGGGTACCTGCCGGCATCTGCCGGACGCTGAGCGGCAGCGTCGCCTCGAGCGCGGCGAGGCGTATGCGTGGCGACTGGATGCGGCGCGCGCGGCTCAGGAGCCCGAGGCACTAGAGCTGCAATTCATCGAAGAGGGTGAAGCGATGGGAGGGCGCTCCAGCTGCATCCCGGTGCAGCCGCAATTGCTCGGCGATATCGTGCTGGCGCGCAAGGACCTGCCGGCCGCCTATCATTTGGCCGTCGTCGTGGACGACGCCTTTCAGCGCATCACGTGCGTGACGAGGGGCGAGGATCTGCTGCCCGCCACGCACGTGCAGCGCCTGTTGCAGGCGCTGCTCGGACTGGCAGTGCCGCGCTATGCGCATCACCGCCTCATCCTGGATGCGCAGGGACGCAAGTTCTCCAAACGCGATCACTCCCCCACGCTGCGCACTCTTCGGGCCGAGGGCTGCACGCCGGCAGTCCTGCGACAAAGGCTCGGTCTGCCGTGAGCATCGGCGGCAAGCCGTCAGGTCCAGTCGCCGCCACCTGCGCCAAAGTCGCTGCCGCCCAGGTCGCCACCACCGCCGAAGGGGTCGCCACCCCCGCCGCTATCCCAGGAGCCGCCGTCGGTGAGGCCAAAATCCGCGCCGCCCATGTCGGCATTGACGCCTGGATCGGGCAAGCCCGCGGCATCGGCGCTGGGGATGACGCCTCCGGCGGAGTGCGATCCGAACGCATGCTCGACCAGCTCTTCACCGGCAGCCACGCCCGCGCCGACGGCCAGGCCGGTCGCAAGGTTACCCATCAGCCCCGAACGGGCGCCCATGGGGCCGCCGTAGCCCGGGCCATAGCCACCGGGATACGGCGGGTTGACCGGCCCGTAGGGATTGGCGGCGTAGGGATTGGCGCCGTACGGTGGGTAGGCCTGGCCGTAGGAGTTGATGGCGGCGCGCCGGCGCAGGAGCGCATAGATCAATGCGCCGATTGCCAGCACCAGCACAATGCCGCCCCACGAGAAGCCGTGGCCGGCCGGTGACATACGGCCGGCGCCGAGCTCGCGCTCGAGCGATGCGACCGAGGCCGGGCGTGCGAAGCTCAGGCCGGGGCTGAGCTGCTCGGCGGTATGCAGCTCCTGACGCGCGCGAGCCAACTCGCGCGAGCGTGCGTACACCTCGGCGGCGACATAGTGCGCTTGCGCACTGGAAGGATGATCGCGCAGCACCTGCTCGATCATGTGCTGCGCTTGCCCGAGATTACCGGCCGCGGCCGCCGCATAGATCTGCTGGGAACTTGGGTCGGCTGTGCGACTGACGACCCTTGCCTCGGTCGCAGTGCCCAATGGCGTCAGCTGCGCAGCGGCTACGCCGGTGCCTCCAAGTGCCGCCGCGAACATCACAGAAATCAGTGCCTTAAAAAACATTCATATTCTCCAATAGGGCTTCGCTTCGCACCCCAGAGTTAGGCGCTGGGACGCCGTAGGAGTTCCGCTCGCCACGGGTCGCCCGCCAAGGCCGCAGCCACATATTCCTGTGCCGCGGTGCAGGCTGCAGGCAACGAGCTCCCCCGCGCAAGCTGGGCGGCAATGGCGCTCGCGGCGCTGCAGCCGGTCCCGCGCCGGCTGCCGGGTACCCGGCGGGTAGACAAGCGATGCAGCTGACCCTCCGGCGTGAGCAACCGATCGGTGACCTGATTCCCCGCGGGAGACTCATGCCCTCCCTTGAGCAACACTGCCAGCGTGCCGAGCGCCTGCAGGGCGCGCATCTGCTCGAGCATCTGCGCCTCGGACCGTGCCAGCGGGGCCTGCAGCAAGGCCGCGGCTTCAGGCAGGTTCGGCGTCAGTAACGAGACGCGCGGCAGCAGCTGTCTGAGCCGCTCGATGCCATCGGCCTCCAGGAGTACGGCGCCGGAGCTCGAGACCAGCACCGGATCGAGCACGATCGGCAGCCGCTCGCGCGAGGGCAGCTCTTCGGCGACGGTCTCAACAGCGGCGGCGGTGGCGAGCATGCCGATCTTCACGGCCGCGACCGTGCCGTTGCCCAATGCCGCACGAATCTGCTGCGCCAGGCTGTCGCGGGGCAGCGGCCAGATGCCGCGCACCTGCGCATCGGTCTGCGCGGTGACGGCGGTCACCGCGCAGCAGGCCTCCACGCGCCAGGCCGTCAGGGTTTGCAGATCGCGCGTCAGGCCGGCGCCGCCGCTGCTGTCGGTGGCGGCAATCACCAGCACGCGCGGCGCGTCAGCCATCCGCTAACCTCGCGCAGTCAAGCGGTTGGCCTCGATCAGCCATTCACGCATGCGCTGCTCGGGCTGCGCATGACGCACGATGTCCGTGACCACGGCAGCACAATCCGCACCGGCCGCGAAGACCCCGGCGAGCCGCTCCACGGTGAGCCCTCCGATCGCCACGAGCGGAATGTCACCGATGCGACGCTTCCATTGCGCCAATTTTTCCAGGCCCTGCGGCTGCCAGGGCATCTGTTTGAGCAGCGTCGGATAGATCGGGCCGAGCGCGATGTAATCGGGCTGCACGCCCAGGGCGCGCTCGAGCTCGGCCTCATCGTGAGTACTGACCCCAAGCCGCACGCCCTTGGCGCGCAGCGCCCGCAGATCGCAGTCATCCAGATCCTGCTGCCCGAGATGCACGAAATCGCACTCGAGCTGCAGCGCCAGCTCCCAGTAATCATTGACGACGAGCTGCGCCTCGAACGTGGCGCAGCGATCGCGAGCTGCGAGGATCTCGCGTCGCAACTGCGCCGGGTCCATCTGCTTGATGCGCAGCTGAATCAGCCGCACGCCGATGGGCAGCAACCGCGTGACCCACTCGGCGCTGTCGACGATGGGATAGACGGGGCACAGGAGCGGCGCCTCTTGCGCCGTCGGCTCGTCCGCGGCGTCGGTCACGGCAGAAAGGCCTGTCCGATGACGGGCGTGGACGGTGCGGCCATGTCGCGCGCCGGAATGGTGCCCGCCAGGTAGGCGGTACGGCCCGCCTGCACGGCCAGCGAAAAGGCGCGCGCCATCGCTACCGGGTCGCGTGCCTGTGCCACGGCGGTGTTGATGAGCACCGCATCGAAGCCCAGCTCGAGCGCGGCCGCCGCGTGCGAGGGCGTGCCGATACCGGCATCGACGATCAGTGGCACGCCAGGGAAATGCGCGCGCAGCGCCCGCAGGCCGAACACATTGTTGAGTCCTCGCCCGGAGCCGATCGGTGCCCCCCAGGGCATGAGCACGCGGCAGCCAGCCGATATCAGCCGCTCGGC
Organism: Steroidobacteraceae bacterium; assembly: GCA_035553315.1. Classification (GTDB taxonomy): domain Bacteria; phylum Pseudomonadota; class Gammaproteobacteria; order Steroidobacterales; family Steroidobacteraceae; genus FEN-1191. The sequence goes on along the minus strand of DATNDE010000039.1, from coordinate 334,086 downwards.
CACCACCAGGTCTTCAGTGCAGTAGGGCAGCACCTGAAACTCTTCCTGCACCAGCAGTCGCGCCGCCTCCAGCAATCCGAACACATCCGGCTGCAGCGTGTCGTCTTCGCCGATCACCTCGAGCTTGATCCAGCGCGTATCGAACAGCTCGCGTGCCATGTGCGCGGTGGTCATGGCCTCCTTGACCGAATGGCAGCCGGCAGTGTTTGGCAGCACGCGCACACCGAGCGAGCGTACCAGCGACCAGAAGCCCTGCCCCGCGCGCAGCTGCGCTGCCTCGCGCCGCAGTGCTACGGTGACGATGTCGGTCGCCGAGGCGCGTACCGCCTGCTCGAGGATCGCGGGGGAGGGATAACGCGCCGTGCCCAGCAGCAGCCGCGAGGTCATCTCGCTGTCATAGAGTCGTAGCAAATCCATCGCGCCTCCTAACCACCCTGCATCGGCGCGAGCACCTCGACGCGATCGCCGTCGTGAAGTTGGATTTCATCGCGCTTGCGCGCCGGCACGAACTCGCCGTTCACGGCGGTCGCAACGGTCGAGCTCCCATAGCCCCAGAGCCGCAGCATCGCGGCCAGCGTCGGGGACGCCGTGCATTGCGCGGCCGTGGCGCCCTGCGCTGCTCGCGCGTCCTGCGCGAGCGCGGCCAGATCACGCCAAGCGCCGTTCAGTTGAATTCTCATTCCCTGGCTCCCGCTGCGCCCGCAACGCCTGCAGTTCCTGCAGCCCCTGCGGTTCCTGCAGCTCCGGAAAGCTCTGTGCCTCGAGCACGATAGCGGCCAGGCGCCTGGCGAGCGCCGGCGCGAGCAGAAATCCATGCCGGAAGAGGCCGTTGACGTACCACACTCGCCCCAGCCGCACGATGCGCGGCAGATTGTCCTCGAACGCCGGACGCACCCCGCTCGACATCTCGACGATGCGCGCCTCCCCGAAAGCCGGATGCAATGCGTAGGCGGCGCTGAGCAATTCGAGCGCCGAGCGTGCCGTGACCGGGCCCGCATCGTCACTCTCGAGCGACGTTGCGCCCACCATATAGAGTCCCTCCCCGCGCGGCACGACGTACAGCGGCAGCCTTGGATGCAACAGGCGCACGGGGCGGCGCAACGCTAGCTCCTGTGATTGCAGCAACAGCATCTCGCCGCGCACGCCGCGCAGTCGCGGCAGGGTATCGGCGGCGGCAAGACCGCGGCAATCGATGAGCACTTGTCCCTGGGTGCCGGCGCGCAGCCGCACGCGCTCGAGCTCTTCCTCACCCACGGCGAAGCGCAGCTGCACGCCGCGCACGCGCAGCTGCCCGAGCAGATAATGCAGGGCGCGCCGCGGGTCCAGATGGCCCTCGTCGGCGAAGAACAGCCCGCACGCATAGCGTCCGGCGAGCTCGGGCTCGAGCGCGGCGATCTCCGCGTCCCGCAGCCAGCGATAAGTGCGCGTGCGCTGGGCAAAATGCTGCAGATCGGCGTGTTCACGCGCGGCCGCCACGACCAGCGTGCCGGCCTGCTGCAGGCCCGGCAGACCCGCCTGCGCCTGCCACCAGGCGAGCCCCTCCAGGCCCAGCTGCGCTATCAATGGCTCGCCCGCGGCCTCCAGCTCGCACCAGGGCGCGAGCATGCCGCCCGCGCGCCACGAGCAGCCCGCGCGCAGCGTTTCATCGCCGCGCTCGAGCACTTGCACCGTGACGCCGCGCGTGGCCAGCTCGAGCGCACAGCACAGTCCCGCGACGCCGGCGCCGAGGACGATGGCCTGCATCAACTCTCCGCAGTCGGTACGTAGATCTCGCCGCCGGCACGAAATTTTTCCGCCATTTGCTGCATGCCGCGCTCGCGTTCGGCCTGCTGCTCGCGTGCGCTGGCGGCTACCTCGTGTGAGATCTTCATGGAACAAAATTTCGGACCGCACATGGAGCAGAAGTGCGCCAGCTTGTGTGCCTCGCGCGGCATGGTCTCGTCATGGAAGCTGCGCGCCGTATCCGGATCCAGCGACAGGTTAAACTGGTCCGCCCAGCGAAAATCAAAGCGCGCACGTGAGAGCGCATCATCGCGCGAGCGCGCGGTTGGATGACCCTTGGCCAGATCCGCCGCGTGCGCTGCGATCTTATAGGTGATGACGCCGGCCTTGACGTCGTCGCGATTGGGCAGTCCCAGGTGCTCCTTGGGCGTCACATAGCAGAGCATGGCGGTGCCAAACCAGCCGATCATGGCGGCGCCGATGGCCGAGGTGATGTGGTCGTAGCCGGGCGCGATATCGGTGGTCAGGGGCCCGAGTGTATAGAAAGGAGCTTCGGCGCAGACCGAGAGCTGCTTGTCCATGTTCTCCTTGATTTTGTGCATCGGCACGTGACCCGGGCCCTCGATCATGACCTGACAGTCGTGTCGCCAGGCGACCTGCGTGAGCTCCCCGAGGGTCTCGAGCTCGGCAAACTGTGCTGCGTCGTTCGCATCGGCAATTGAGCCGGGGCGCAGGCCATCGCCAAGCGAAAAGCTCACGTCGTAGGCACGGCAGATCTCGCAGATCTCCTCGAAGTGCTCATAAAGGAAGCTCTCGCGGTGATGCGCCAGGCACCACTTCGCCATGATCGAACCGCCACGCGACACGATGCCGGTCACGCGACTGGCGGTGAGCGGCACGTAGTGCAGGCGCACGCCCGCATGGATGGTGAAGTAATCGACACCCTGCTCCGCCTGCTCGATGAGCGTGTCGCGGAACACCTCCCAGGACAGATCCTCGGCGACACCGCCGACCTTCTCGAGCGCCTGATAGATCGGTACGGTGCCGATCGGCACTGGGGCGTTGCGCAGGATCCATTCGCGAATGTTGTGGATGTTGCGTCCCGTCGACAGGTCCATCACGGTGTCGGCGCCCCAGCGAATCGCCCACACGAGCTTGTCGACTTCCTCACCCATCGACGAGCTGACGGCGGAATTACCGATATTGGCATTGATTTTCACCAGGAAGTTGCGCCCGATGACCATCGGCTCGCTTTCCGGATGATTGACGTTGGCCGGCAGAATCGCGCGGCCCGCAGCGATCTCGGCCCGTACGAATTCCGCGGTCACAAATTCCGGCAGCTGCGCACCCCAGGCGTTGCCGTCACGCATCGCCTGAGCGGCGCGCTGCTCGCGCCCGCAGTTCTCGCGGATGGCAACGAACTCCATCTCGGGGGTGACGATGCCGGCGCGCGCGTAGGCGAGCTGTGTGACCGCCGTGCCGGCACGGGCGCGCCGTGGCACGTGCGGATTGGGGAATACCGGCGCAGCGCCCTCCGTCCCTTCCAAGCCGTTGTCGTAGGGCAGCACCTTGCGGCCCGGATAGGCCTCGGTATCGCTGCGCGCCTGGATCCAGCGCTCGCGCAGCCGCGGCAGACCCTGGGTGATGTCGATGCGCACCGCCGGGTCCGTGTAGGGACCGGAGGAGTCATACACCGCGAGCGGGGCTTCGTGGGCGCTTGGATGCAGCTCGATCTGCCGCATCGGCACTCGAATGGAAGGGTGCAGCACCCCATTCTGATAGATCTTGCGCGAAGCCGGCAGCGACTCGGTGGCAACGGCCATGGCCACGGCGTTCATAGGCTTTCCTCCAGAGGTGCGAAGGTACGGCTACCGCTGTCGGAGAAACGCCTCAGGAAGGAGACATTTCCTACGCCAGCATCAACTGGATCAGGTTCGAAGGGTCGTCATGCTGCGCGTGTGCGCTCAATGACCTCTCAGTCCCTGGCGGGACTCCCCTAGTCTGAGCGGAACTTAGCTCACGGCCCCACGGACGTCAATGAGCCATGGCTTGGCTCGGCGGCGTGCGCTGCATCCCGTACGGGATGGTGAATCGCATGCGGAAGATGCTATGGCGTTCGGCGATACAGCCCGAACCCCACCAAACAATGACAAACTATCAAACAATGCTATGATAGTAGGGACCCTTGCGCCTATTTGCCGTGTTGCCGGTGCAGCCGGTCACCGGCAGTACGCGGCGATGCGTTGTTTACAAATGTCTACAAGGTCTTTCAAACAAGGAAAAAGCCGATGCCGCGAGCCCGGAAGAAAACTGCACGCAAAAGAATTCTCTGGACAACCGCCGACGTGAAGTTTCTGCGTAAGGCTGCCGGTCGCCAGCCGGTGTCTCAGATCTCCCGACAGTTGCGTCGCTCCGAGGCGGCGGTGCGTTACAAGGCAACCATGCTGAAGGTTTCGCTCGCGATGAAGCGTCGCTGATAGCTGCTAGCTGCAGCGGCGCCCGGCGATGCGCCAATAGCGACGCCCCGTAGCGAGACTGCGTGGGCCGGACGATGGACCGTAGGGCCGGCGGCTCAAACCGCCGGCTTTACCCACTGCGGGGCCTCGACGCGATCGCCCTCGGCCCGGAAATGCGCCAGTGGTCCATCGGGGGCCAGTAGCTGATAGATCGGCTGCACGGCGAAACTGACGCGATGCTGTGCCAGCATCGTATCGGCGGCCTGCAACCAATTACGTGCGGCGGCGTCGACCAGCGCGCGCAGATCGGGAACCGCCGAGAGTTCCACTTCGCACGTCTCCCGCTGGTCTTCGAAGGGCAGCTGACGTAGCTGCTGCACGTCACCGACCGCCCAGGCGCGTGCCCGCTGCTGCATGAGCGGCAGATCGGTCTCCAGCCGATGCAAGGTGCTGGCCAGACAATTGACCTCCGCGGCCGGCGAGAGCGTACGCGCCTGCTTGAGCGTACCCAGGGGATCCGCGACACGCAGCTTCGAACGCTCGATCGGCACATGCCGCCGACGCGCCAGGCCGAGTACCGCATCCTCGATCGCATTGCTGCGTGTGAGACCCGACACGTCCAGGGCGCGCCGATAGAGTCGCAGTGCTGCGAAAGGCGGCCGCAGCTTCTCGATGCGCTCATCGCCCGCATCGAAGCGCTGCTTCTGAGTCTCAAAGCGCATATAGAGCGTCGGCGTGAGCCAGTCGCGCAGCCGCGTGCGATCGGGGTCCTTCTGCAAGCCACGCCACTGCATGTACAGACGCACCAGCAGCACTGGACCGAGGTGGGCCGACAGAGCGGGATTGCTGGGCAGCAGGAGCTCAGAAGAGGCCAGCGCCGACTCCACCTGACGCGAGTGCCAGGTCATGTGACGTGGTACGTACTCGAGCGTCCCGAGTACCCACAAAATATGGTCGCCGCGCGTGACCTTCCAGAGACCCGGCCCCGGCTGCTCACCGAGCACGTCCACTTCCGGTAACTCATCGGCGGTGGCAGTGGGGGACGTCGCCGCCGACGCTGAGGGCGCAGATGCGGGCGCAACTGCCGGCGGCGGCCCCGGCGAAACTGCCCACGCCGCCGCGGGCAACAGTAGGCCTGAAAGCAGTAAGACATAGGGGCGCATCCGGATGATTATCCGGTAGGGCATAGGGGGCGGCAATTTGTGAACGGCGCCTCATCCCGCCGTCGCCCGACTACAGCGCTGTTACCAGAATGCACGAACTGTGACCCGGTGCCGTGCGATGCGGTGAGCCTGCCACCAGAGTCCCCCTAATAGGGCGCTGCAGAGGGTAGGGGAATGAGGCCGCTGGCCCAAGAGCGATCATTCGGCGCGGACGGTAAAAATTCACGGTTGGAGCGTCTCGATGCGGTGGTCATCTGCAACGATGACACGCTGTTGATCGAGCTCGGCTCGCTGCTGGGCGAGCGCTTTCGCACGCACACCGTCGATTCTCCGGCGGAGATTGCCACTGCCGTTTCGGCCCCACACTGGGTCGGCATCGTCGATGTGGAATCACTGCCGGATGCGCGCGCCGCAGTCCTGCGCATGGAGACGCAGTTTCCCCGTTGTCCGCTGATACTCGTCGTGCCGCGTCCTGCCGAATGGAGCGCAGCGGTAGCGCGCGGCACCGCGGTGGCAGCGGTGGCGCGTGAGGACATGGTCGGACCTCGCCTGGTGGAGGCTCTGACGGCTGCGGAAAGCCGATTGCGCGCCGACAGCGAGTCAGTTTCCCCGACAAGTCACGCGCCGGAGGATGCTGGCGCGAGGGGCGGCGCTGCACTGCGCAGCAATGCCCGCTGGATCGCCATCGTGGCCGTCGCCATCGCGGGGTTGCTGGCCGGCACCGGCTGGTGGGCTTTACACCGCAGTCGGTCGGCGGGCGCACCGCAGAGCGGCGCTGCGCATGCCGCCGGTGACACCGATGCCACGGCTGGCACGCAGAGCGCGGCCGCTCCTGCTGCCGCCAAACCTCAGAGCGTGCTCGAGCTTCTGTCCGCGGCGCGCGTCGCGTTCCGCGATCAGAAGTTGCTGCTACCGCGTCCGGACGGCGAGCCGCGCGGCGACAGTGCACTGGAACTCTACGCACAGGTCATCAGCCAGGATCCCAGCAACGATGAGGCGCTCGATGGCGTGCGACGACTGTTTGAAGTCGGCAAGACGCGCATCCAGTCGGACATCTCCACCGGCAAGCTCGATGATGCGACACGCCTGGTGGGACTGTTCCGCGATGCAGACGTCAGCGCCGATGAGCTTGCCGATCTGTCGGCCAGTATCACGGCTGCGCGTCCCCGCTGGCTCGAGGCGCGCGTACAGCAGAGCATCGCGGCCGGCGATCTAAAGGGTGCCGATCAGCTGCTCGGTCAGCTCACCGCCTCGGGTGCCGATCCTGGCGCCATCGCGCAATTGCGTCGGACGCTCCAGGCCAAGGGCACGGATGAGCAGCTGACGCAGCTGACGACGCAGATGCGCGCCGCCATCAGCGCCGGCAATCTGCTCGGACCGGCCCCCGACGATGCGCGCAGTCGTCTGGCCAGCATGCGCAGCGTATCGCGCACCAGCCCGTTGACCCTGGCCGCGCAGCGTGAGCTGCAGACAGCCCTGGTGGCACGCGCCAGCGATGCCCTGCAGGCCGGCGAGCTCGACAGCGCGCAGCGATTGCTCAGCGCCACCACCGAGCTGGGCTCCTTCGCGCCGGCCACCGAGGTACGTCGCCAGGTGCAGGCGGCGCTTTACGCAGCCGCTCATCCGCGTCCCGTCGCGCCGCCCGTAGTGACGCCGAAGCCCAACCCCCCGGTCGCCGCCGCCAAGGCTCCGGTGGTGACGCCCCCCGCGCCGCCCAGCTACATCGCTGCACGCCCCACCCGGCCGTTGTCGGTCAACTATCCGCTCGGGCAGTCGGCGAGCGGCTATTTGATCGTGCAATTCACGCTGGAGCCGAACGGAAGGGCTCGCGATGTCAGCGTGGTGCAGTCCACCCTGCCCTCGGTCTTCTCGCGCGTGGCGACCGACGCGGTGGCGGACGGGCGCTTCGATGCGCGCGCGCTCAGCGGCGGGCAGCCCGCGCAGGCGCGCCTGCGTCTACGCTTCCAACCCGCACAGAATTAGGCCTCGCCGTGAAGCGTTCTGCCCGTCAACCGGCGAGGAATCTCGTTCGACGTGACCAGTGGCTGCAGTTGTCGGCCACGCTGCTGTTCGCCGCCGCGCTGGCGATTTTGCTGGCACTGGGGATGGGCGCAGCGGGCCGCCTGCAGGCGGCCTCCTCCGCCCTGCAATCCGCCGCGCAGCTCTCCGGGCAACCGCAGCTCATCAGCGCCGACCTTACGCTGATCGAGCATGGCCTGGAGACCACCACGTACGTCGGTACGTCGCTGCGCGCCATCGCGGATCTGCGCAGCAGCACCGCCCACACGCTCGAGGCGGTGCAGGGAGAGGTACAGGACGCCGGATTGCAGAGCGATAGGGACATCGCCGGCGCGCTCTCGGCCGTGCGCCGTCGCTGGAGTCAGCTCGACAAGCAGCTCGCTCCCGTGCGCAGCGAGCGTGGCGCGGAGCTCTATACGGATACACCGGCGGGATCGCAGCTGTCCGCACAGGGGCGCGCGATGAAGGGCACGGTCGATGCGCTGCTGGCAACACAGACGCAGAACCTGCAGCAGCTCGGCGCCGGTACATCTCGCCTCGACGCGGTGCTACGCGATGCCGTGACCGACGCGGGACTGCGCCTGCGGGCGCTGCTGCTGGCCGGCAGCGCCGTCGCTGCACTGCTGCTGGCGCTGATGCTCTACTTCGGGTGGCGCTCTCGCCAGGCTGCCCGCCAGGCCGAGGCCGCCCAGCGCCAGGTCAGCAACATCCTCGGCACGGTGCGCGAGGGACTGTTCCTGCTGGATCGAGAGTTGTGTCTGGGCAATACTTTTTCTGAGTCGCTGTGCGAGCTGCTGCGCCTGTCCGCCCCGGCCGGACTGCACATCGAAGAAATTCTCAAGCCCCTGGTCGACGCCAAGACGCTCACGGCCGCTTTGAAGTTTCTGGGCCTGCTCTGGAAGGACAAGGTTCACGAGGAGCTGATCGAGTCGGTCAACCCGTTGAACCAGATTGAGATCTCCTTCAGCAATGGGCGTGGCGGCAACGAGGTGCGCTACCTCGCCTTCTCTTTCCGCCGTGTGCGGGCCGCGGAGGCTGCCGGCGACTACATCCTCGGTGTCGTCGCCGACGTCACCGACCGTGTGCTACTGGCACGCGAGCTCGAGACGGTCAAGGCCGAGAGCGACTCACAGGCCACTCTGCAGCTGCAATTGCTGCGCGTCGACAATGAGCCGCTGCGCAGCTTCCTGGCCGCGGCCGACGTGGCGCTGCGCAAGAGCAACGCCGTACTGAATGCCTCGGGCATCGAGCAGGAAGATCTGAAGAAGAAACTCAATGGCGTGTTCCGCGAGCTGCACGCCGTGAAGGGTGAGGCCGCCGCGCTGTCGCTGAGCAGCTTCGTGCAGCGAATTCATTCGATCGAAGACGCGCTTGCGGCGTTGCGCCAGCGGCCCACGCTCTCCGGCAATGATTTCCTGCCCATCGTCGTGCGCCTGGATGAGCTGCTGAATCACCTCGGCCAGATCCGTACCATGCAGGAACGCGTCGCGACGCTGCGCGCCTTGCGCTCTGGCGAAGGCGAGGAACGCGGCGACGATTCCCACCGCGACACCATGGTGCTGTCAGAGCGCCCGCGCCTGGCAGCGGAGCCTACCGCGGCGGGGCCGCCGCCCGCCCCGCCCGCCGCGCCGCGTGGCCATCCGCTGATCGACCTGCTGCGCACCCTCACCCAGGAGGTGGCGCGCTCACAGAATCGGCGAGCGCAGCTGCGCGTACACGGCTTTACAGATCTGCCGCCGCGCATTGCGGGGGTCGTCAAGGACATCTGCATCCAGATGATCCGCAATTCCGTCTCGCACGGCATCGAGCTGCCTGAGGAGCGCACCCGACTCGGCAAGCCCGAGGAAGGCACCGTGCAGATAAGCTTCGATGCGCAGGCGCCCGAGGACTTCGTGCTGACCGTCGAGGACGACGGCCGTGGCCTCAGCTACGAGCAGATCATCGACAAGGCCCTGCGGCTCGATCTGATCTCCCCGCAACAGGCGGTGAGCTTGGAGCGCGCAGCGGTCTATCGGTTGATCTTCCAGCCCGGCTTCTCGACCACCGAGGAGGTGTCCGAGCACGCCGGCCGCGGTGTCGGGCTCGATGCCGTCAGCACGCTGGTGCGCGAGCATGGCGGGCGCATCGGCGTATCCACCGCCTCGGGACGCTATACGCGCTTTCGCGTGCTGCTGCCCCGAAACGGCGCGATGAGCGCCTCATCGGCGGCGTGAGCGAGCGTCCATGAACGAGCCTGCACGCCATCGACTCATGGTCGTCGATGACTCCAACGTCATCCGCCGCCGCATCGAGCGCGTGCAGGATCTGCCGGGTATCGAGTTTGTCGGCTCCGCCAAGAACGGTCGCGAGGCGCTGGAGATGCACGAGCGGCTGCATCCGACCATCGTCACCATGGATCTGACCATGCCGGAGATGGATGGCGGGGAGTGTGTCGCGCGCCTGGTCGAGCGCGACCCAAACATCCTGATCCTGGTCATCTCGGCCCTGGCCGACAAGCTGACGGCCATCGATGCGATCGAAAAAGGCGCCAGCGGCTTTCTGTGCAAGCCCTTCACCGACCGCCAACTCAATAATGCGCTGCTCAAGCTGATCGAATGAGCAAGCGGGACGGCGACGCGGCGTGAAGACGGAATCGGAAGTCGGCGTATTCATCGAGGGTGTGCTGAATTACTTCGGCACCACCGTGCAGCAGGATGCCGAATGCGGCACCCCCTATCTCGCGCTCAGTCGCAGTCCCGAGATTTCCGACTACACCGGCATGATCCGCATCAGCGGCAAGCGCGACGGATTGGTGTTCTTCACCGCCCCCAAGAGCATGCTGTGTGTGATGCTCATGCGCATGCAGGAAACCGACATGAGCCACGACAATCTCTGCGATCTGGTCGGAGAGATCGCCAATACCCTCTCGGGCAATGCGCGGCGCGATTTCGGCCACCAATTCAATATCTCGGTGCCGGCGGTGGTTCATGGCCGTAACAGCGCGGTGGAATACCCGGCCAACAGCCGCCCGATCGTCATCCCGATCGAATGGCGCAAATACCACGCGCGCCTGGTGGTCTGCCTGAACTAGATGCCGGCTCGTCCGCCTGCGTCGGCCGCCCCGGCTGGCTCGGTTGTTCCCGAGCGTTGCTCCGCCGGCTTCTGCGGGTGATAGAGGTTGTGGGCGGTGTTGACCAGGGCGATGTGTGAGAGCGCCTGGGGAAAGTTGCCGACCATGCGCCGCTCGGACGGCAAGTATTCCTCAGCCAGCAGGCCCACGTCATTACGCAGGCCGAGCAGCCGCTGGTACAGGCGCTGTGCATCCTCGTTGCGGCCAATCAGTACGAGATTGTCCGCCAGCCAGAAGCTGCAGGCAAGGAAGGTGCCTTCGCCAGGGGGCAGTCCGTCGTGCCCGGAGCGCGTGTCGTAACGCATGACCAGACCATCGGCCATGAGATGCTTCTCGATCGCCTCCACCGTGCCGCGAACGCGCGCGTCGGTCGGTGGCAAAAAGCCGACCAGCGGCATGAGCAGCAGGCTCGCGTCCAGCTCGCGCGAGCCATAGCTCTGTACGAAGGCCCCGAGCCGCGCATCGTAGCCCTTGGCGCACACTTCTGCATGGATGCGCTGGCGCACGGCGCGCCACTCCTCGAGCGGACCCTGTAAGCCAAACTGCTCGATGGCCTTGATCGAGCGGTCGAAAGCCACCCACGCCATGACCTTCGAATAGGTGAAGTGCTGTGGACCGCCGCGCACCTCCCAGATCCCCTGATCAGGCTGCTGCCAGATCTGCTGCAGGTGCTGCAGCATCGCCTGCTGCAGGCCCCAGTCCGCCTGGTTATCGGCGTGGGCGTTGGCGCGGCTGTGATGCAGGGCGTCCATGGTCTCGCCGTAGATGTCGAGCTGCAGCTGCTCGGCCGCGGCGTTGCCAACGCGCACCGGACGCGAGGCATCGTAGCCGGTGAGCCAGGGAATCTCCCACTCGCTCAGACGCCGCTCCCCGCGCAGTCCATACATGATCTGCACCTGCGATGCATCGCCCGCGACCGCGCGCAGCAACCAACCGCGCCACGCCATGGCTTCCTCGTAGTAGCCGGCATTCATCAGCGCCAGCAGCGTAAAGGTCGCATCGCGCAGCCAGCAGAAGCGATAGTCCCAGTTGCGCGCTCCGCCCGGCTGTTCCGGCAGCGACATCGTCGGAGCGGCGACGATGCCGCCGGTGGGCCGATACGTCAGCGCCTTGAGGGTGATCAATGAGCGTAGCACCGGCTCGGACCATTCACCCGCGCCGGTGAAGCGCTGCGCCCATTGCTTCCAGTAGGTCTGCGTCCCGGCGAGCGCCGCCATCGGGTCGATGGAGCGAGCGGGCGGCAGATGCGAGGGGCCATAGGTGAGCACGAAGCTCACCAGCTCCCCGGCGCTCACGGTGAATTCACCGACGGTCTTAAGATCCTCACCATGCAGCGGCACGGTGGTTCGCAGCACCACCATGTCCGGCCCGCACACTGCCTGCATCGTCTGCGAGTCGCTGCGCGTGACCCACGGTACCAGCGATCCATAGTCGAAGCGCACGATCAGCTCGGTGCGCATGCGCAGCTTTCCGCGGCGGCCGCGCACCAGGCGCACGATATCCGAAGCCTCGCTACGCGGCGGCATGAATTCGATCAGCGTCGCAGCGCCCTCATCGGTCTCGAGCTCCGTCTCCAGGATCAGCGTGTCGTCGCGGTAACGGCGGCGCCGACGGGCCGTCTCGGCGCAGGGGGCAATGAGCCAATGGCCATTCTGCGGCCCCCCGAGCAGCGCCGCGAAGCAGGCCGGACTGTCGAAGCGCGGCCAGCAGAGCCAATCGACCGAGCCACCTCGCGATACCAGTGCCGCGGTCTCGCAGTCACCGAGCAGCGCGTAATCTTCCAGCGGTACGGACATCGCCTCGCCGTCAGTGCTGCGGAGGCGCCGCGGGCGCGGGCGCTGGTCCGGGAGTCGGTTGTGCAGGCAGCTGATCTAGCGCCTTCTGACATTCACTGCCGAGCTTGTCATGATTGGCACGCAGGCACATCACCATGCTGCGGCCGCCCTGCGTGCTGGGGCAGAAACTCTTCATGTCATTCTGGCAGGCCTTGCGATAGGGCGCGCCGGGATTGGCAGTCTGCGCCGATGCGATGCCGACCATGGCCGCCATACCCACTGCCAGAAACAACGTGGCTGCTTTCATGGAGTATTCCTATGGAATGTTGTCGTGAAGCCCGCTAAGACCAGCAAAGATGACCATTGGTATCGGTCCATTGCAAGGCCTAGTGTAGCCTGCCGGCTTGCCAGCGGAGCGGGCAGTGCAATTTGCGTCGAGCGTCGCCACCCGGGTCGACTGATTGCAGGCCGCCTCTAAGCCGCCCGAAATTCGCGGATGACGATGGGAATCGCCGCGTCGTTGAGCGGCGCCATGATGTGCACACCGGCGACGCCACGGATCTTGCTCAGGGCGTGCATCAGCTCGACGCAGATGCGCTGCCCCTCGGTGCGCGCATCTGCCGCCGCGTCCAGACGCTCGACGATCGAATCGGGAACGATCGAGCCGTGGAGCTTGTCGCGAATCCAACGCGCCGAGCGCGCGCTCGCCAGCGGCGCGATGCCTATGAGGATACGAATACGCGGCAGGATCCCTGCGTGCTCGAGCCGCTCCATGTAGCGCTGCACGATGGCCGGATCCATGCAGAACTGCGTCTGGGCAAACTGCGCACCCGACTCGATCTTCTTGGCGAGCCCGGTGGGTTGCCAGTCGGCGGGCGGATCGATCGGCATGTCCGCACAGCCGAGGAAGAAATCGAGCTGACCGCCGATGCTTTTGCCCGTGGGCAGCTCATGACGCTCGCGCATGGCGCGCGCCGTCGAGAGCAATGCGTTGGAGTTCAGATCGAACACGGGCTTGGTGTCGGGCTGATCGCCGGCGCGCGGGTCGTCGCCGGTCAGCACCAGCACATTGTGAATCCCCTGCGCGGCGGCGCCGATCAACAGACTCTGCAGCGCGATGCGATTGCGATCGCGGCAGGTGATCTGCAGCACCGGCTCGATGCCCGCGCGCAGCAACAGCCCGGCTGCGGTGAGCGTATCCAGATGAGACTTGGCACTGGCGCCATCGGTGACGTTGACCGCATCGGCGAGGCCCGCCAGCGCTCGCGCCTTCCCCAGCAGCGCCTCGGGATCGGCGGACACCGGCGGGGTGATCTCCGCGGTGATCGCGAACTCGCCCGTCGCCAGCCGCCCTTGCAGGGACCCGCTCATTTGATTGTTTCCGCCCTTTTCGCAGTGGCCCTGGCGCGTATCGCTCAGGGGCTCAGTTTATCAATCTCGAGCGGGCGCGGGCCGGTCTTGCCGGCGACGTACTCGATCTGGCCATACAGATCTCCCTTCTGTGGCAGGGGATTGCCGGAAGGCGAGATCCGCGCCACCACCGTGACCTTCTGCCCCGGTTTCACCGCGCGCTTGGCGATCATGGCATCGTCGGCTGACAGCACCACATCTTGCGGCAGGCTCGCGCTACTGCGGTGGACGGCCAGCGGCGCGCCGCCGTCGGCCGCCTGCACGAATACGAACAGTGAGGCGTTGGCAGGGACCTGCTTGGCGAGCTTTGGAGCGAGCGAGACGTGCAGACGTATCGCCGTCGCGGCGTCGACGGGCGGATGCAGCTGCGCATCGATAGCTGTGATCTGCTGCCGCAGCGCCGCGAGCACGCTGGCCGGCGGTGCGGGCTTGATGTCCAGCATGGTCGTAAAGCGCTGGCGCGCCAGATCGAGTTGGCCGTGCTGCTCCGCCAGCATGGCACTGTAGAACAGCGCCTTGGGCGATTTCGGATCCAGTGCGAGTGCACGCTCGAAGTACCCCTCCGCCCGCTCGACGTCCGGTCCTTGCGCACTACCCTGTATCGCCAGCAGCGACTCGCCCATGCCGGCGAGTGCCACCGGACTTTGTCCCCCGGCCAACATATCGGCGCGCTGGTAGGCGTTCAGTGCCAGAGGAAAGCGGTTGTTCTGCTCATACGCCTCGGCGAGCTTGAGCCAGCCCTCGAAGTCTTGCGGCTCGTGCTCCACGTGACGCGCCAGCTGCGCGATACTGTCCGCAGCCGTGCGCGCATTGGCTGCACTCAGACGGATGGCCGCCGGATCGCCCAGCCAACGGTACGTGAGCGCGCTCAAGGCGATGAGTGCGAGGGCAGTCACGCCCGCCGCAATGGCGGCAGGCGGCCGCGCGGTGCGCACGCGTAGCAACGGCAGCGCTACGAACAGAATCGCGATCAGCGCCAGCACGGCGGCGCCGGCAAGGAAGCCGCTCATGAGGTCCAGTGCTCGTCGAGCGTGTCGTCGAGCGGCTCCTCCGGGTCCTGATCGACCAGGCGCCGTCGGCCGGCGATGATGCGCCAACCGGCCAGCAGGCCCACGAGCATGAGGAACGCCGGGGCGCCCCACAACCAGGCATTGCGCCAGTCAAAGCGCGGCTTGAAGAGAATGAATTCCCCGTAGCGCGATACCAGATAATCCTTGACCTGCTGATCGGTCATGCCCTTGAGCAGCAAATCGTGCACCTCGAGTCGCATCTGGCCCGCGAGGTCCACCTCCGAGTCCGCCAGCGATTCATCCTGACATTGCACGCAGCGCAGCTCGTGTGTGAGGGCGAGATAGCGTTGCTGTAGCTGGGGCGTGGGCAGCGGGGGCGTGACATCCACGGCCCATGCCTGCCCTACCCAGAGCACGCCGATCAGCAGCGCGGCGCTGACCAGCGCGCGCAGGTGAGAGCATCGAGAGGAGTGCATTAGCCGCTGCCGCCAGTTGCCGGTGGGGGCCCGGTGCCCGGGGCGGCGTTGATGCGCGCCAGGAACTGCTCGCGCCAATCATCGGGTGTGATCTCGCCGACCTCTTTGTAGACGATGACGCCCTGCGGATTGATCAGGAAGCTCTCAGGCGCCGCGGAAACGCCCCAGTCGATGGCGACATGACCGTCCGCATCCTCGCCGACCTGCTGGTAGGGATTGCCGAGCTGCTGCAGCCAATTGTTGGCGTTGGCCGGCGTGTCGTTCCAGTCGATGCCGATGATGGGTACCACGCCCTGCTGCTTGATCATCAGCAGCGTCGAGTGCTCATCGCGACAGGCGACACACCAGCTGCCCCAGACATTCACCACCGACCAATGACCGCGCAGGGAGGCGTTGCTGACCGGTGGGGCGCCGCTGACGAGGTTGGGAATGGAAAACTGCGGGGCGGCCTTGCCCACCAGGGGCGAGATGATGACGCCCTTCTTGGGCGAGTGCACCAACCCAAAGAACAGCACGACCAAAAGTGCCACAAACAGGCCGAGCGGCAGCGCAAAGCGCCAGCGGCTTCCCGGCCTGTCCGACTCGCTCAGTTGTGTAATTTGTTGGTTCATGCTGGCGTCCGACGTGTTACGGCCAGCGGTACGGCCTCCGGCACCGTGGCCGGGACGCGCTGGCGGCGACCAAAGACTGCAAGCATGCCGCCCAGGGCCATGATCACCCCTCCGATCCAGACGAAGCGAATCATGGGTCGATACTGCAGGCGCAGGCTCCAGGCACCCTTGCCCACGTCATCGCCCAAGGATGCGAGTAAATCGCGATGCAGGGCCGGCGCAATCGCGGCGGTGGTCTGCTCGGTGCCCTGTACATAGAACTGACGCTTCTCCGGATGCAGCGTCGCCACGAACTTGCCATCGTGCGTCACCGTGACCGTGCCCTGCACAGCGGTGAAGTTGGGACCGGAAATGTCGTGCACGCCCTCATAGCGGAACGCATAGTCGCCCACCATCGCGACCTGACCGGGCTTCATCGCCACATCACGCTCAATGCTGTACGAGGACACGAAGGTGATGCCCAAAACGAACACGCCGAGCCCGATATGCGCCACGGTCATGCCGACGAGGCTCGCCGAGAGTGTCAGGCGCCGTCGAAGCCGATCGATGGGGTCCACCAGCGAGGACAACACGATCCAGATGCCCAGCACCGCGCCGACCGGCGCGAGCGAGAACGGATGGCCATAGACGGCCAGGGCCAGCGGCAGTCCGATCACCAACGCACAGATGAGTGTCGTGAAGATGACGCGCTTGGCGTGCGAGAGCCCGCCGCGCTTCCAGCGTGCGTGAATGCCGACCGACAGTAGCGCCAGCAGCGGCAGCACCGGCACCATGAAGCTTGGCGCGAAGTATGGCGCCCCCACCGAGAGGGTACCCAGATGCAAGGCCCCGGCAATATCCGGGGCAAGCGTGCCGGCCAGTACCACCGCGGCAGCGATCACCAGCAGAATGTTGTTGAACAGCAGGAAAGACTCGCGCGAGACCAGGTCGAAGCCGGCGTTCGACGCCATGCGCGGCGCGCGCAGCGTGTAGAGCAGCAGTGCCCCGCCGACCACGACGATCAGGAAGCCGAGGATGAAGATGCCACGCGCCGGGTCCGCGGCGAAGGAATGCACGGAGATCAGCAGGCCAGCACGCACGATGAATGTGCCCAGCAGGCTCAGCGAGAAGGCCGCCAGTGCCAGCAGCAGCGTCCAGCTTTTGAACAGGCCGCGCTTTTCGGTGACGATCAGCGAATGCAGCAGCGCCGTGCCCACCAGCCAGGGCATGAATGAGACGTTCTCGACCGGATCCCAGGACCAGTAGCCGCCCCAACCGAGCTCGTAGTAGGCCCACCAGCTGCCGAGCGCAATCCCGCAGGCGAGGAATGCCCAGGCCATCACCGTCCAGGGCCGCATCCAACGCGCCCAGAGCTGATCGCGTCGACCCTCGATCATGGCGGCGCAGGCGAAGGCGAAGCTGACGCTGAAGCCGACGTAGCCGGTATAGAGCACGGGCGGATGCACGGCGAAGGCCGGATCCTGCAGCAGCGGATTGAGACTGGCGCCATCCGCCGGAGTTGGGAACAGGCGCGTGAAAGGACTGGAGGTCGCCAGCGTGAAGAGCAGGAAACCGAAGCTCAGCACGCCCAGTACGCCCAGTACGCGCGCGCCGAACTCGGTCGGCAGGTAGCGCAGACGTGCCACCACCGCCATGGTCCACACCGACAGCACGAAGATCCACAGCAGGATCGAGCCTTCGTGCGCGCCCCACATCGCGGTAACGCGATAGAACAGCGGCAGCGCGGAGTTGGAATTATCCGCGACATAGGCCACGGAGAAGTCGTTGCTGATGAAGGCATGGATCAGCACGCCGACCGCCAGCGCCGTGAATACGAACTGCCCACAGGCTGCGGACGGCGCAGCGGCAATCCAGCGCTCACGCCCGAGCGCGGGACCTGCGAGTCCAAAGACCGCCTGGGCTGCGCAGAGCAGCATCGCGAGGATCAGGGCGTAATGACCGAGTTCGACGACCATAGTGGGTTCTCAGTGGCTGTTCGGCGCGACGGTCGATGCCTGCTGCAGACTCTTGGCGACGGGCGGCGGCACGTAGTTCTCATCGTGCTTGGCGAGCACCTCATCGGCAATGAAGGTCCCATGGGAATCCAGGTGGCCGTGGGCGATGACGCCGGAGTTCTCGCGGAACAGATCCGGCAGCACCTGATCGTAAGTGACCGGGACGCTGTGCCGTAGATCGGTGACCACGAAATGCACCTCGAGCGTCCCGGGTACGTGCACCACACTGCCCTTCTGCACCAGACCGCCCAGCCGGAAGCTCTCGCCCGGTTTCACCTGCCCTGCGGCGATCTTGCTGGGGTCGAAATAGAACGAGACATTCTGCTGGAATGCCCGCAGCGCCAGTGCGCTGGCGAGACCCACGCCGGCGAGGATGCCGATCACCCAGAACAGTCGACGACGACGCGCAATCATACGGCCTCCCGGCGACCCATCACGAGCCGGCGGCGCGCCTCGCGCTGCGCACCCGCGAGCGAGCGGCGCGCCCAGACGATGTTCAGAGCGAGCACGGCGACGGCCAGTGCCACCGAAGGCCAGACATACACCGCATAGCCGCCCATCAGTAGAAATTGCGTCATTGGCTCAGATCCTCGCGTGTCCGGCGTGGCCGGCGGAGCCCACAGGACCGTTGGAGCCGGTCGCGCCCTGGAAGGCGCCGGTGAGGCTGCCGGAGCCACTTGATCCCGTGCCGGCACCCGGGGCTGAGAGCTCCTCGGCGATCCACTGGGCATTGCGCTCGCGCCGTAGGATCTCGCCGCGGGCTCTGACCAGCAGCAGCGCGGCGAAGTAACAGTAGAAACCGACGATCATGAGCAGCAGCGGGATCAACATGGGCTCCGCAATGGCCGGGCCGCCAGCGCGGATGATGCTCGAGCCCTGATGTAGCGAATTCCACCAGTCCACCGAGTATTTGACGATCGGCACATCCACGACACCGACGATGGCGAGCACGGCGCTGGCACGGTCGGCACGCGCGGTGTCGTCGAAGCCGCTGCGCAGCCCGATATATCCTAGATACAAAAACAGCAGCAGGAGTTCCGAGGTGAGGCGCGGATCCCAGGCCCAGTAAGTACCCCACATGGGCTTGCCCCAGAGCATGCCCGTACCCAGCGCGACCACCGTGAAGGAGGTGCCGACGGTCGCGCAGCTGGCGGCCACGGCATGCGCGACCTTGATGCGCCAGATCAGTCCGATCGCCGCGGATAGCGCCATCACGACGAACACCTGCAAGGATAGCCAGGCGGCCGGCACGTGCACGTAGATGATGCGAAAGCCGTAGCCCTGGTGCGCCTCGGGCGGCGTGAAGGCCAAGCCCCAGACCAGACCCGCCAGGCACAGCACGAGCGCCGGCCAGGCAAACCACGGCGTCAACCGCCGCGCGACGCGGTAGAAGTACGGCGGAGAGCCGAAGCGATGAAACCAGACCCAGGCCATAGTTACTCCAGGCGGCTCACTCCAGGCCGATTCGCACCGCGGCGGCCACCGCGAAGGGCGCGAGCGTCACCGCAAGCACGGCCATCGCGCCAAGCAGATACAGCGGCGCGGCTACCGCCTCACCACTGATCGCGAACGCCGTCGCGCGCGCCCCAAAGATGAGCACCGGCACGACCAGCGGCAGCACCAGTATGGCCAGCAGCGAGCCATTGCGCCGCATGCCCATGGTCAGTCCTGCCCCCACCGCCCCGATCAGGCTCAACGTCACACTGCCCAGTACCAGGGCTGCCAGCACCGCCGGCACCGCCGCCGGGGGCACCGCCAGCGCCAGGGCGGCCAGCGGGGCCACCAGCACCAGCGGCAAGCCCGTCAGCAGCCAGTGCACGGCCGTTTTGGCAAGCACCAGGCTGGCGAGCGGCTGCCCACAGAGTGCCAGCTGCTCGAGGGTGCCGTCCTGAGCATCCTCACGAAAAAGCAAGTCCAGCGCCAGCAGCGAGGCGAGCAAGGCGCCGACCCACAGGGCCGCGGGCGCTATGTCGCGAAGCAGCGACGCTTCGGGCTGCAAAGCCAGCGGAAACAGCGTCGTGACGATCACGAAGAAGCCCAAGGGCTGCAGCGTATCGCCCGAGCGGCGCAGTGCCACGCGCAAATCGCGCCGCACCAGCGCCACGACCGCACGCCCGAGTCCACTTCCCTCAATCTGGGGCTCGGCGGCCGTCATTTCCACCTGGTCCTGCCGCGCGTTCATTGTAACGCCATCGCCACGAGCTGGGGGGCGACCAGCCCCAGGGGCTGATGCGTGGCAACGATGGCCATGCCGCCTCGCGCGACGTGCGCAGCCAGCAGCTCGGTGACCAGCGATTGGCCACGCGGATCGAGGTTCGAAGCCGGCTCATCGAGCACCCACAGCGGCGCCTCGGTGAGCAGAATGCGCGCCAGGGCCACGCGCCGGCGCTGGCCGGCCGACAGGCGCCGCAGCAGCAGCCCGCTGCACTCGGGCACGCCAGTGCGCTCCAGCGCCGCAGCAACCTCCGCCGCGGCCGCACGGCGGCGCAGCTGCGTGGCGAAGCGCAGATTCTCGAGCGCGGTCAGGTCGGGCTTGAGGCCGTTGTCGTGCCCCAGATAGCCGAGCGCGGTGTGAAAGCTGTGCGGGGAGCGTGAGACGATCTCGCCCCGCCAGCGAACCTCGCCTTCTTCCAGGGGCACGAGGCCGCACAGGGCCCGCAGGAGCGTAGTCTTACCCGAGCCGTTGGCGCCCATGATCTGCAGACACTGGCCACGCGAGAGCGCAAAACCGATGCCGCGAAGCACGTGCTGCTCTCCGCGCCAGAGGTGCAGATTCTCGGCGACCAGCTCGCTCATGCTTTCATGTCTTCACGCTCGGACGGGTACCGGGGGAGAGTATGCCACCCTCCGATCGAACAGCATTTTAAAAGTAAATTCAATGACGTACGTTACATTTGGGCAGTCGTGCGGACGGCGGGACTCGAACCCACACTCCCTTTTGAGGAAGCAGATTTTAAGTCTGCTGCGTCTACCGGTTTCGCCACGTCCGCAATCCGCGCCCGAAAACCGGGCCTGCACTGGCCCAGTGGTGGGTGATCCTTGCAGGTTCGCTGTTATTTCCCAGGAGAACGATGATGATGATGGACTGGAACGAATACCGCAAACAGGTGGGCGCCGCCGTTGCCGACATAGCGAAGATCAGCCCCGACACGGTGCGTGGCTATAGCCAGATCGGCGGCGCGGCTGGCAAGGGCGGGCACCTGGATGCCAAGACGCGCGAGATGATTGCGTTGGCCGTCGCTGTCACGCGCCAGTGCGATGGTTGCATCGCCGTGCACGTGGATGCCGCCGTGAAAGCCGGTGCCACGCGCGAGGAGATCACCGATGCGCTGAGCGTGGCGGTGGCCATCAACGCGGGCGCGGCGCTGATCTATTCGGCCCGAGTGCTCGACGCCTTTGCAGCGCGAACCGCTGCCCCCGCAGGATGAGCGCACCGCTGCGCCGCTACCCGGCGGCCATGATGGTGCTGCACTGGGTCACGGTCGTCGTGATTCTGGTGGCATATTTTCTGAGCGCGGGAGAGCACCGGGTGCGCTTGCATCCGGCGCTGTGGCATTTTGCCTTCGGTCTCAGTGTGCTGGTGCTGGTCGCGGCGCGCCTGGTGGCTCGCGCAGCCGGCGCAGCGCCACCACTGCAACTGCAGAACCGCTCGCTGCTCGGGGCCGCGAAGCTCGGTCACCTGGTGCTGTATCTGCTGCTGATCGCCGTGCCCCTCAGCGGCTGGTTTGCAGCCTCGCGGCTGGGAATTCACGCGTGGTTTTTCGGCCTGGTCCTGCCGCCGCTGACCACCGTGGTGGCCACCCACGCCGGGCTCATCGGCAAGCTGCATCAGCTTGGCGGTAATCTCATCCTGATTCTGGCTGGACTGCATGCGGCCATTGCGCTCTGGCACCAGTTCGTGTGGCGCGACGGGACGCTGCAACGGATGCTGCCCTACTGAGAGGCGTGCCCTGTGTCTGTCCTAATACCCGCGCCACGCCTGTAGAGCCCGCGTCACGGCACCGATCTGACCCTGCAGCTGTTTGGCCTTTGCAAACGCCGCGGTGGCTTCGTCCAGCTTGCCGTCGTCTCTGAGCCGGTTAGCTTGCAGCCGCAATACTTCGCACCGCCGCTCGGCAGTGCTGAGGGTCGCGTGGACCCGTTGGATATCCACTGGTTTTCCCCTGGATCGTTATTTTGGTGTTTAACACCAATCCCCGGCCCGGATAGTAACCGCTGAATCTGCTGCGGGGGCGGCCAATTAACCTTTGAGTCATTTTACTTGTCGATCTGGATGCATCGACCGAGCGATAGGACGGGTATGCGCGGCGCAGCATGCCTGCCGCTTCAGCGCGGAGCGATCGTGGGCGGCTGCAAAGCGCCTAGCACTTGCGGCGGCGGTACGACCGACAGGCGAATCCATCGACCCTCTCGCTTCACCATGAAATAGCCGTTTATGTATCCCCGCGCGGCGTCCTCTGAGGCACGCAGCCGCTCGCTCTCTGCAGCCTGCTCTGCAGCACGTTGGCGCATTATAGGGGTCGTCGGTCCGGGCGGCGGCAACCTCTGCACCCGCAGAGGTTGAATCAAACCTTGCGATGTCTTGTCCTCATCGCCGGGCTGATAGTCAGAAATAATGATTCCCGCTCGATCACTGAGCGCAATCCACTGACTGGCGGAAATACCGACAGGCCGATCGGTACCTTTCTGACCCAGGGCATATGAGCAGACGCTCGCGGCCAAAACCAGCGTGATGGCTGCAATGGAGAGTTTCATCGTTACCCCCTTCTCTCGGGCTGGCTGTTAGCGCCCGAACTGCGTATTACTGATACTGAGCCGCCTGTCAGGGACAGTCCACTGGTAGATCCATGCGCAGGTAATCACGGCTTACGGAAAGAAAAGTCCCGCCGCGGAGACTAAGGGACATGGCAAGAGGAACGATGCGCTTGGACAGTGTGGACGACTGTAGAACGGCCGGCCCGGCGCTCACCTCTGCTTATGAGAAGTCAACTTTTGAGCGGATCGTTCGCGAGCATGGCCCGATGATCAAGCGGATTGCGGCAAGCTATGAGGCGGATTCGCATCTCGCGGAGGAATTGGGACAGGAAATATTGCTCGCGCTTTGGAATGCGCTGCCGACGTTCCGAGGCGATGGGTCAATCGGGGGCTTCATCGCCCGGATCGCGACCAATCGGGCGGTCAGTCATGTGAGAAAAGCAATTCGGTACGAGCAGCCCGGGGAGCTTTCCGAGCAAATGGCGTCACCCGGGATCACGCCAGAGGCGGAAGTGGCGGCGCTCGATGAGCGGGCGCGGCTGATCGCCGCGGTGCGCTCGCTGCCGCTCGCGTACCGCCAGGCAGTCCTGCTGACGCTGGAGGGGCTGAGCGGCGAAGAGGTGGCCGGTGTGCTCGGCATCTCAAGCAACGCCGTTGCCATACGAATCTCCCGCGCCAAGGAGTTGCTCCGTACTGTTATGCGAGGATGAATATGCCGATATCAAATGATGCCTATTGGGACGAGCTGGGGATCGCCTGGCGCGCCACCAATCCAGATCTCAATGTGATCACACCGAAACTCATGACGCGGCTGCGCTGGCAGCGCATCGTGATGCTCGGCATGATGGCTGCCGGCATTGCGCTGAGCATCGCCGGTCTGATCCTCGGGATTTACACGTTGGTCGCGGCATTCTCGGCCCATATCTGGAACTTCGTGACCCGGGGTCTAGCGATCATCGTCATCTCTTTGCTATTCGCGCTGGCCTCGTGGTCGGTACGCGAAGGCCTGCGGACCCACACAAGATCACTGATGGAGATGATCGACGCTTCGATCTCGCGGGCCGAGGGGCTCAGCCGTGCGGTGCAGATGGGATACTGGGTATGCGCCGTAGCTGCCGTGTTCGGCCTCGTGGGAGAGGCCATTCGCGCGCGGCTCTATCATCCGGCTGCGATGTCGCCGATCGGGTCTCTCATACTTCTCGCTGTGTCGTGCGCGGCACTGTTTTTCTACCATCGTCACGTCAGGAGCGATCTGGCACGGTTTAGATACTTGCGGGGTGCCTTGAGGAGTGATGATCGAGCGACAGCCTAATTGTGGCGCGCTCCTTCCTCGGGGACTTCTGCGGGCCACGGGACCTCACGCAGCAGCCGCACCGGCAGCTTCGGCAGCAGGCCGCGCTCGCGCGAAGCCCTCCCCCGTCCATTCTGGATTATCAGGGTGCAGCCGCTCGGGGCTTACGCACCCCTGCTCGGCGCTGTACCTCCACCGCCGCGAAGCTGGGTCCAAACTGGTTGAGGCTAGGGTCGGAATCGAACCGGCGTCCACGGCTTTGCAGGCCGCTGCATGACCACTCTGCCACCTAGCCAACGGGTCGGTACACCGCTCGGCATCGCATCCGACAGGGCTTGCGATAGTCTGGAGCGGGAGAAGAGGCTTAACTGCGCGCCCCACTTCTTTGATTCCACGAGGTAACCAGTTCCCGGTGGTCTCAGGCTCCGGGGAATTCTGTACTAGTTCGGCGTGACTGACAATGGACCTCGGCAGCGCAACACCGCTGCCCGATACCTCGGGAAGTCGGCGCGGTCGTTGAGCGAAACAACGGACCTTAGGCCATTAAAAAGCTGTATATTCATACAGGCGCAAGGCTTATGCTACCGCCCCCATCCTCCCGCGCGTATCCACAGTGGAGGCGCCACATATGGCCAGGATTCGCAAGAACGCGCTGCCAAAGTACGTCGAACTCAATGTGCGGAATCAGACGTATTACTACGACAATCCGACGATTCACAGGGAGATCGTGCTCGGCAAGATCGAACGGGAAGCCGTCCGACTCGCCTCCCAACTGAATGCCTTCCATCTAATTCAAAGCCAGCAGGCCGCCGCGCGTTTGGAATCGGTTAGTTTGGGCGGCGTCAGATTTTCAGAGGCATTCAGCGCATTTACGGAAAAGTACATTGCAGACTACAGCTTGAAGGCGAGCACGGCACGGCTCCTCCATCAGCGATGCCACCGCCTCGCCGCCGCCCTCGGGAAGATTTACGTACCCATGATCGATACGCAGGTGCTTCGGGAGGCGATCTCGGTGGGCAGCCAGTTCGAGCAAAGCAAGCTCAAGACTCTTCTACTGCGGTTCTTCCGTTACGCGAAATCCACCGGCATGTATCCCTCGCATCTGGGCAACCCAGTCGATGATCTGTTCGTTGACCCTCTGCCTCGCAAGCGACGCCAGCGAATGACGCTTGAGCAGTTCGAAGCCGTCTTTTCGGTCGCGCCGCAATGGCTGCGATGGTTAATGACACTGGCCTTTCACTTAGCCCTGAGACGCGTCGATCTTGTCAATCTCCGCTTTGATGACGTGGCAGACGACAGGATTATCAGTCCGATCCGCAAGACCGACTCGGAAGCTCGCGACATGGAAGCGACCAGCGTCGACTTTCCGATCCATCCGGACATACGCAATGTCTTGGCGGAAGCTCGCCGTTCAAGCCTTCGAGTCGGCCGGTGTCCCTTTATCGTGCACCGCGAACCGGATCGGCGAACCGGGCATGCCGCTGCAGCGCTGGAGGCAGGCCGCATGGAGCATCCCGCGCAAGTGCTTCCTGATTACGCATCAAAGGCGTTCTGCAGAGCCCGCGATCTGGCCCGTAATCGGAGCTGCCTTTTTGAAGGCATGACTGCGCGACAAATGCCGACCCTGCACGAAATCCCGGCGTTATCTTCACATCTCTACGCGACTGCGGGGTACGAAGTGGCCGCCGTTCAAGAGCTGATGGCGCATACGGACCCGGATATGACGCGGGCGTATCAAAAGGGTCACTCCCGCAAGGTGCTGCATGTTGAGATGATGCTTCCGTACCGCGTACCGCAGCGCGAGCACTGTGTCAGAGAGAAGGGCTCCACCTATCGCGTGACTGCATCACCGCGTGGTCAGGGAAAATTCCCTGAGAATTCCCTGACGGAAAAACGGCTTGCCGCGTAAGTTATTGCCTAGAAAGGAATTCTGGAGCGGGAAACGAGGCTCGAACTCGCGACCTCAACCTTGGCAAGACCCGGTGAGTCCTGATTCGTCAATGACATAGGACGACAGATCGTGCCAAAGCGCGCCAATCGGAACAACAACTTACCAGCGAGCGCGTGGCAAGTGCGTGGCAGGTGGGGATACGCGGCAGCGCCGCAGTTATCATGGATACGCGCCGGACGAAGCGGCATGCGCGCCATAAGAACGAGATTTTCAACCGGGAGGATTTTATGAGGCTGATAGCAGCAGCGGCGATCGCCGCGTTCGCGCTGGCAGGAACTGCCGCCGCAGCAGACGGAGCTTGCACGCCGAAATTCGACTTCGAAGGCCTGCACATCGGCGATCAGGGTAACGACCACACTGACAGATGCGCCGCATACGGCGATGCGGTCAACGAGATCGTCAGGTGCGTCAAGACGATCTGGTCAGGAAGCACCCGCATCGAGACTGAGGCCTATTATATCGACGACAAGCTCGCTGGCCTGAAGGTGAATTACTCGTCGGGCGACTTCGATGCGGTCATCGCGGCCTATACGCAGAAGTTCGGCTGCGCACCTTCATTGCGACATCTGCCGGCGACCAACGGCTTCGGTGGCGCGCTGGATCAGCAGCTGGCCACCTGGCACACGACGGACGGGGATTTCTCGCTGGCGAAGTACCAGCCCGGAGTGGCGGGAGAAGGCAGCGGCTTCCTGTTCGGCCCGGCGTTGGACGCGAAACTTCACGGCTTAGGGCAGCAGGCAGCAGGCGCGCTGGCTGGCAAGCTCTGATCTGGAGCGGTCTGTCTGCGAGCGGTGAACGCCTTCCCCCGGCAGCGCGACCTCGCGTCGGCGATCCAGCCGCTGTGCTTCTCGTGCGCGCACCAGCGCTGGGCATAGCCGCCGCGCGCGGCGACCCAGAAGCAGCCGTCGCAGATCACTTGCGAGGCCTCACGCTATGCTGCCTTCGTCCCTGCCCGAGCGCCGGCAGCGCCTGGTAGCCCCCATGCAGGCGCCATAGCCCGAAGCGCGTCCAGATCCAGAGCTTTACGGGGCTGTGACTTTGACCCATGGCGTAACCGTATGGGTATAGCCATCCGCTCCCCTCGCCAAGAGCCATGCTGCGTAGACGGCTCCGCTGGTCAGCCCCGTGAGCGTGTAGCTCGTGGCCGAGGCGGGTATGCCGTCGATGAAGCTCACGTCGTAGGCGTCTATCCGTTCGTACACCATGACGTAGTGGTCTACGGTGAAGGGCGCGCCGTAATCATCGATCGTGGGGGTGTCCCAGGTGATCGTGAGCTGGCCGGGAATCGCTGTGCATGCATTACAGGCCGCCAGCGGGCCGAAGGGGATGATGGGGTGAGCGGTCCACTGTCCCGCGCGCGCCAGCGGCGCCAGCGCGAGCAGGAGCGGCCAGAGCGCCTTCATGCGGCCTTACTGATCGCCCGCATCGCATCGACCAGGTCGGGCTCGGACTGCCCGAACGGCGTCTTACCGGTACGCTCGACCCAGTCGCGGTCGATGATCCCGTAGACCTCGTCGACGTACTTGGCGAAGAACCGGTACGTCATGGTGTACTCGTAGCCCCACGAGATCACGATGAAGCGCTGCAGCTGATCGTCGTAGCCCACCAGGATGACCGCGTGGCCACCGACGATATCGGCAGTCCCGGGCTGCACGTCCCAGTCCGAATTCGGCGCCGTGAGCCCGTTCATCAGGAAGGACGGCACGTTGAAGCCGATATAGGCCACGCCGCAGTCCGCGATGGTGCGTTTCACGTCATCGAGGTGGCGCGGGTCGACCTCCACGAATGCGTCGATCTTGTGCCTGCCGCCCTGCCCAACCGGCGCGCCACGATTCAGCAGGTAGGTCAGCACATCCTGCTCGATGCCGCCCTGGTCGGTCGGATTCTCGCCGTTGACCAGCGGCGCATGCGGGTTGTAACCGCAGGCCTCGATGTACAGCATCATGACGTTGCTGTCCGGCTCGGTCTGCATGGGCGGGTTGGCGTTGGCCGTCCAGACCTGCAGGGAGTGGTAGACCGCTGCGCATGTGCAGCAGCCGAGCTGATTGTTCAGCATGGCGCCCAGCGGTTGGCTGGCGATCGCGCGGCTGTAGTTGACGCTGGGAGGCAGCGGCGGGAGTTCCCGGCCAGCGAGAATGGACGATAGGTGCGGAACGCCGACGCGGCGGACGCGCGCGCGGCGGCCGAGCTTGAGGCTAATCGTCATCGTTGAAGGACTCCCATACTTTCCCGCCGATCGCCCGGGCTAGCATCGCCAGGCCGTCGGGGGTTACTTGCTGAGGGGGAATGCCGATATCGCTCATGCGACCGCACTTCTGCAGCGCCTCGGCCTGAAGCGCCGAGCAGAACCACATGCCGTCATCCGCCGGCTGCGTTCCGAGGATGAAGGACAGGATCCCGCGCGAGTCGTACGGCCGGCCGATCTGGGATCGCAGGTAGCGCTCCCACGCAGCGTCCTGGGCAGCCGACGAGGGAATGTCGATTACCTGCCAACGCAGCCACTTTTCGTAACCGTCCGGGCGGATGCGCACGCCCGGAGGTTGGCCTCCGACATGGTCGTAGCGAGCGTCAAGGAGCTCGCCTGACGGCAGCACTGCTGCTGCATGGGAATAACCCCCGAAGCCGTTGCCCCACCAGCACAGGGCTTTGGAGGTCAGCCCTGTGCCTGCTACGACCTTGACGCGCATCAGCTGGCGGGCGCGCTGATGTACGCGTTCGCTGCCGCGGCCATTCCAGCGGCCGTGTCCTTCAGCGCCGTGAAGACGTCGCTGCCGATCAGCGGCGCGGCGGCCAGAAGCTGACCCTCGGAGGCCAGGAAGGGTGCGCCGATGGCCCAGGCCTGGTTCACCAGGAGCACGAGCCCGGGGTCAGAGGTCTTCACGATCAGCGCCTGGAACTGCTGGGCGGCTGCGACAATGTCGCCGTTGCCGGCTGTCGCGAAGATGCTGGAGACGGCCAGCGCCGCCTGCGCACGAGCGACCTTCGTCGGCTGATCCTTCGCGCCGAAGTCGATCGCGGCCACCGTGAGCGCAGTGGCGCCCTGCTGTGCAAATGGAATCATTTTGAAACGCTCCCCGGATTTTCCGGATGTGGTGAAGGTTGCGTAGGGACTGCCTGCCTGAGCTCCGCGACGACTGCGCGCACGACGGCCGCAAGCTGGCTATTCGTAACCGCCGGCGGCGATGCCGCGGCCAGCAGCTCGAAATGGTGATAGACCCCGAAGGCGATGGTCGCGAGCGTTGCCGCCAGCGTCGCGTACTGCTCGGGCGTCAGGTGCACATCGAGCTTCGCGAGCTGCGGGGCGATGATCGCCGCGAGCAGCGCCGCCATCACACGGTTGACGATCTGCATTGCGGTGAGCTGTTGCATGGCTATCCCTCGCGCGGCGCGGTGATCGCGTCGCGAATGATGGTCAGCTGGTGGATATCGTTTTCGCTCAGCATGAGCAGCTCGCGCAGCCGTTCGAATGCCTCGCGACTGTTCTGGACGGCTGGCTCGACCTGGTGCGTGCAGCCATCGCCAGCACCATCGAGCATTGGCTCGCCCGACAGGCCGACCGCGATGCAGCCCTGTAGCTCGCGCGCGAAGTTCGCGCAGTGGATCTCTATCTCGGTCCTGACGCCCTCGGGCGCGAGCGTCCTGCCCCAGACGCCGAGTGCCGGGTTATGCAGGCGCCAGGTCTGACCGTGCTTGGGCGAGAGGTACGGCAGGAGTTCGTAGTCGCCCGCAGGCACGCAGGATCGACCGGCCAGGTTGTCTCGCCAGGGCAGCTCGATCGTGCTGAGCGTCAGATTGCCGGCGGCGAGCGTGCCGACCTGGGCGATGTCGCCGCGCGAGCTCGTCGAACGAAGCGTCAGGTTCATTTGTGCCCCGTTCTGACAATCCAGTGCACGATCTCCGCGATCGCGGCGCCAAGGCCGCCAGCGGCCGTCAACATGGCGGTCAAGGTCGCTTTCCCGCCGCGCTGGCGATTGACCCATGAGACGACATGCGCGAGGTCCTCTTCGATTCTTTCCAGCCGCACGCCGATCTGTTCCTGCACGCCCTCCAGCCGACCGATCGCCCGATCGGAGTTGCTCTCGACAGGCGCGGTCATTCCAGCTCTGCCGTGATCTCGGTGCCGGAGGCAACGCCGTCGAGAATGCTGCTGCCGTTCCACTGCCACCGGGCTTCGCCGCCGAAGTCGCCGACGACGAAGGTGTAATCGGCGGCGCTCGTGGCCAGCGTTCCGCGGCTCCCCAGATCGAGTGTCGTGAAGGCGCTCTGCCCTGGGTTCCCTGACGGACAATTAATAACCAGGGTCGTGAAATCGGTGGGCGAGCTCGCGCTGTTGAATTGCGTGTGCAGCTCTGTGATCGTCCCGAACGGACAAGAGCGGCTCTCGATGGTCCCGAAGCTGCCGTCCGTCACGCCGTAGAGCGTCTGGACGAAGAAAGGCGGATCGCTCCCATCGGCCTGGCCGAGAAGGAACTTGATCGACCCGAGGGCGGGAGGCGCGCAAGCGATCGAGACGCTGCAGTCTGGGTGCGCCACCTGGCCGAACTCATCCGTGACGGTGCACCGGAGCGTGCCGCTATAGGTCGTCCCGGGCCTCATGCCGACGCCGGTGACGGTGGTCGCCTGGCTCGACGGCGAGACGATCGACAGGCCAGCGCCGCCGCTCGCCCAGGCCCAGCTGAACGTGTAAGGCGCCGAGCCGCCGCTCGGCATCGCGGTCGTGCCCCCGGTCGTCTGCGTCGTGGCAGAGCTGCCCGCCAAAGAGAGGCTCGTGGGCGAGCAGGTCGCTGTCAGGGTCGTCTCGCAGGCGATCTCGACGCTAACGTTGATCAGGGTCGTCTGGCCGAGCGCGTCCGTCACCGTGCACTGAGCGACGCCCGAATAGGCGTTGCCCTGGGTCATTCCGGAGCCGGTGAACGAGGTCGAGGCGGCTGATGCGTTGCCGATCGAGAGATTCGCGCCGCCTGTCAGCCACACCCAGGCGTACGTGTAGGCAGGCGTGCCGCCGTGCGGCGTGACGGTGACCGCAGGCGTCGTCTGCGTGGAACCCGGGCCGCCGGTCGTGACGCTGGACTTATCGACGGCCGCCGAGAGCACGCCAGGGGTGATGGCCGCGGCCGCCAGCCCACTGCCGGTCGGGAACTCTTCGGAAAAGTTTCCCTGCAGGTCCCGCACTCGCACCCAGTAATAGCGCGTGGTCGAGTCCGACTTATTCAGGACGAAATAGCTGATCGCCCCTTCCTGAATCTTCGTCGCGCCAGAGAATGGCGAAGAGCTCGTCGACTCGTACAGCTCCACGACGCTGCCGGGCGTGAGCGTCCCGACGGCCACCGTCAGCACGATCTGGCCAGGGTACGAGCTTGCCGTCAGCCCTGTCGGCGCGTCTGGGATCTTCAGGCCGATCGAGGGATAACTATTGCCGGCTAGGACTTCATATTCCTCTACGGCCATGTCGGCGTAAGCGTCGGCATTCTCGATGGTGCCGGTGATCGAGACCAGCCCGGATGCGCCGAGGAACTTCCAGCTCGAGCAGCGGAAGATCTGCTCCGACCAGCCATATTCCGGGATCGTCACGAAGAACGTGTCCCACAGCCCGATCTTCATCGCCTTGGGCGATAGGCCGTTGAACGTGATGCTGGTTTTGTTCCTCGACAGCTGCAGCAGCACGTTTGCCAGACGCTGTGCGCGGAAGCTCGAGCGCGTCAGCGGCAGAGCAATCGTCCGGGTGTATTGCCCGTTGTCGTCGTCCTGATAGGTGGCATTCTGGCGCGTCGGGAAGGACGACTGCTGCCAGCCACGCGTCTCATCGAAGAAGGTCCCGGCCACCGCGTTATAGACGTCCTCGCCCTGTGGATGCGTCTGCACCGCGACCGAGTCGAGCACATCGTCTGCGGTGATCTCGATCAGCGGCGTCGAGTAGGCGCCCGCATGGATCCGGTACTTGCCAGCCGCCCACGACACCTTTCCATTCATGGCCGCGAGCATGTTATTGAGCGTGTCGGCGAAGGTATCCGCGCAGCTGACCTGGCCATCGATCGTGAAGCGCGCCTGCGTCGTCGAGGTGGCGCCGGTCGTGCCGAATTGCCCGACAGCGCCGCTCACTGTGACGCCGGAAAACGCGGGGAATACGGCGGCCGTAAAGTCATCCGTGACGGACGTGACCTCGTGCATGGCACCGTCCGGGTCCATCACGAAATCGCCCACGACGAGCTCGCGCAGGAAGGACGTCGCCAGGCCCTTGAGCGCGATGCTGCCATTGGTCCATGTGAGCGAGCCCGATAGGATCGGCAGGGGCACCGTCACAGGCTCATCACAGGCATTCGCGGCGTCGATCGAGTAGCTGTCATCGATCTGGGAGTCGGAGATGCCAATCCCCAGCCGGTTATCGGCGACCTGCACGTCATACGTGCGCGAGCCGCCGGTCAGGTAGTCGCGCGCACACAGCGCTGCATTGTTAGACCATGCCCAGCTAGTCGGGTCGCTCGCTCGCTGCGCGCCGCTGCCGCCGTTGATAGAGTCCTGGCGCGGGTCGTAGACCCTGCGGCCTTTCACGACCGAGAAGAATGCCTGCGGCGCGCCGTCCGGATAGACGTCGGCGTTGTGCTCCATCCGGAACACGCGGTAGGCGATGCCGTTGCCGCGGTGGTTGGTGTCCAGGTTCCATACCGGAATGTTCGCAGCAAGCTCCGAGTCGATCGCCTGATCTGAGCTCCCAAGGTGCGTCGTGATCTTGAGATAGCCGTTGAAGCCGACCAGGTTGCCCAGATCGTCCTTTAGCCCATTGGCGACGATGCCAGTCGAAGGATCGATGTCGCTGGCCCGGACGTAGCGCGTGTCGAGCGCCGCATCGGACATCGACTCGCACTGGTGCGTCGCATAGACGACCACGAAGTAGAGAAATTTCCCGCCGTCGCCGCCCAGCTCGAAGAAGGCGAGATACCCGCCGGTGAGCGACTCGCCATAGAGCATCTGCCGCGGCGCGATCGTGCCGGTAATGGTGACGTTGGGCGATGGCGCCGAGTTGGGCGGCTTTTTCCCACCAGTCAGCAGCCGCCCGGCAATCGCCGTCGAGAAAGAGATCGCGAGTGTGCCGATTATCTCAGTCGCTACGAACGCGACCTCGGCCAGCGTCTCCGCGGCGCCGCCGGCGACGAGCGCTTCGAAGACTGCACCCGCCACATACGCAATCGCCGGAGGCATTTAGCCGACGCCCCAGGCTTGTCCGATGACCTGCCGCGGGTAGTAACGCAGGCCCTGCAGGCTGACAAACGCGGCGCGCGGACCGACGATCACGCCGATCCCGAGCGGCTGCCGGCGGCGCCGGCCTATGTATCCCACCGCAATGTCGCCCAGGCGCGCCAGCGCGCGATTCTGCATCGCAGGACCCAGCACGGATGAGATTCGCTGCTGGATCTGCAGATCGTCGCCTGAGAGATCCAGCGAATAGCTCTGCGAGCCGACCGCGGCAAGCATCGCATCGGCGTGCTCGTCCCCGCATAGAGCAATGACCGCAGCCGCTCCAAAGTGAGCGCAGTTCCACGTCTTCTCGTCGAATGGCCGGCTGAGCGACTGCCGGATCATGACGTCGAAGCGTGCGCGCCAGTCCGCGACGCGATGCAGCTCAATTGCCACTGCGAGCCCTGTCGCCTGCGCCGGCGCGGATCTGCGCATTGCCCCAGGTCACGCTCTTCGCTGCGATCGCATTGACCTGGTCGAAAAAGTTGTCCGTCGCGTCGAAAAGACGCTGATGCTCCTGGGTGTAAAGCCAGTTCGGCGCCTGCTGCCAGCGCACGAGCGGGTTCTGACAAACCAGCGAGACCGCCGAGCCGTTCTTGGTGGAATTGAGCGTCATCACGTCCATGACGCCCTGCCAAAGGATTTCGGGGTCGTCGATCAGGTCTTCGTTTTGATCGAGGTAACCCACCAGCAATGTGGCGTTCTTACCGTGATACTTTTCCGCGAGCGTCGGCTCGATCAGCGCGTTATCGACGCCGGACAGCGTGAATGTGATCGACCGGCTCGAGAGGTCCGTGCCTTCCTGGATATCGCTGATGCCACCGAAAAGCCCGAGTGCTTGATAGACATGACCTAGCGCCGTGTAGCTTCGAGCACCAGAGCAGCAATAGACGGAGCCGCTCGGGAAGTCGAATTCGACGAAGAGCACGTAAGGGATCAGAACCTTATCGACAGCGTTCTGGTTTACGTCGGACGCCAGCCTGCTCATTCGATATCTCGGCTCGGCGCCTCTCCGGCGACAACCCTTCCCTGCTCGTCCTGGACCTGCCAGCCGACGTGCTGCAGGTGGCGGGCGCGCGTTTTTGCCCTACCGGCCGCGACCGGCGCCCAGCGGAATGCCTTGCTCCAAAGCACGTCGCGCGGGTGCACTTTGCAGGCCCAGCGGCTCATAGGACCGCGGAAATAGACCGTCGCGACGAAGCTCACTGATCTAGCGCCTCTTCGAGTTCCAGCGTGACATCGCTGAATGCGCCAGGCGTATCTGTCCAGCCGTTCTGGTTAGAGGTCGCCACGAAGCGGCCGCAGGGATTGCTGATGATCAGCGGATCAGAGTCCGCGGGTGAGCTGCGAAAAGGCCGGTAGAGCTGCAGGTAGCCGGTGCCGCTCCCATCTGAATCGAGCGCGGCGGCCACCATGTTCAGCTCAGAGCCGAGCTGCACCAGGTCGCCTGGCAACAGCAGCGCGCTGCTTGAGGCCGGCAGGGACTTCAATTGCAACGTGAGCCCGGTCTGGCCGGCACCGTGGATCTGCGCACACCGCGCAAGCGAGACCCATGGCATGTCGAAGTAATCGCCACTGGCGACGCCCGACGTCGAGGCATCGTAGATCTGGATCTGGGCGCTGACCGGGATTGCGGAGCCGCCGTCGGCCGTCACAGTCGATGAATCAGCCGTGATGCTGGACGAATCCGCGGTGGCCCCGGAGCCGCCGGTGGCGATACCGCAGAGCACGCGATAGCCCTGACCTGCCGTACCGGCAAGCGTGTACGCGGCGCCTGCCGTGAGACTCATCGCGATGGACTGCGAGCCGCCGACATTCAGATTGGCGCCCACGAAGCTGCGCAGCGCGTACGCGCCGCCTGAGACCACGATCGCCGAGGCCTGCGCGCCCGAGGATGCGCCCGCAGCGGTGCGCTTCGCCCTGAGCACACGGTCGTTGCAGGAAAGCGTGGCCGAATTCAGTGCCGTCCAGGGCCCGATTGCCCGCTGAAAGGTCGAATCGAGCAGCTCGGCGGACGGAAAGCTGCCGCGAGGCTGGTAGGACTTGTCGTAGAAATACGCTCGGTTCGCCTGGCCGCGCAGCCGCGCGAGGAAAGCCCGCAGCGTGGCCCGCTCCGGATTGCTCTGATACTTGCCGTCCGCGGCGCTGTTGAGCGTCAGACTGACCTTCAGATGGTCGCCCGAGCGCGCGAGCGTGCGCGTGGCGCTGGTGAAGATCGACTGCGATACGGCGGTATTGGCGACGGCGGTCCATTGCGCCTGTGCGATGCGCAGCCAAGGTGGCAGAAAGAGGTCGCTCATCCCAACGGTCCCGCAGCGAGAACTCCCCGCCTCTTCAACTGAAGGACTTGCGCGAGGGCCATCTGCACGGCCTTGTTCGTCATGCTCGGCAGCAGCTTCACGGCGTCTGGCGTCGAGCCGCGCATGTCGATGCTGATAGGAATGTTGATGCCGCCCGCAGTTCCAAGCCCGCTGTTCGGCGTTATGGTGCCGGCCGTCGACGGCGTGAAGAGCTCTGCGCCCTTCTCACCCACGAGGTACGGCATGCCCGCGGAGACAGGGCCGCCGCTGGCGCGCGCGCCGGCGATAAGGCTGAACGTTTTATCGAAAAGGCTTCCCAGTGCACCGCTGGTACCGTTGGCACCGAATAGCTCGAGCGTGGTCCATTTCGCGAGCATCTGATCGACCGCCGCGAGGAAATCCTTGGCCAGGCCCTTGATTCCGACGCTGACAGGATCGGCGAAGAACTGCTCAAAGCTGTTCGCCATGCTCTGCGAGGCCTGGCTGGTCAGGTTCGACATGGCCGCCCAGGTCTGCTGCTGGACGGTCAGCATTTTCTGGGCTTTGACTACGACAGGCTGAAGGCTATCGATCCCCAGGGCGTTATCGTTGTCGTACTCGGCGAGGCGCCTATTCGCCTCGTCCTGCTTCATTCCATTCGCGACGAGGTTCTCCAGCTCGCTCTGGTAGTGGTCCCGGGCTGCGAACTGCTTTTCGAGGCCGGTCATCGTGTCCGCGTTCTCCTGATCGAGGAAAGCGCGATTGGCCCTGACCATCTGATCGATGCTGGCGTTCTGCTGGTCATTGAGCTGCTGGTAGAGCCTCGACGAGGCCTCCAGCGCCTGATTGGAG
Source organism: Steroidobacteraceae bacterium (assembly GCA_035553315.1). Taxonomy (GTDB): domain Bacteria; phylum Pseudomonadota; class Gammaproteobacteria; order Steroidobacterales; family Steroidobacteraceae; genus FEN-1191. The sequence continues at coordinate 297,980 of DATNDE010000039.1, read as the reverse complement.
GAAGCGTACAGATTTTCGACGTTCGGAAGCGGAGCGCCGGTATATGCGACGAACTTCGGGTTACCTACAACGCCCGCCGGAAGAGCGCTCTTCTTCCCATTCAGCGCATCGATCTGCGCCTGCACCTGGGCAATGTTCGCCTTGATCGCCGCCGTCCCACTGGCGGTACCAGGGATGAGCAGCGCCTCCTGCAGCTTCTCAAGCTGAGCCTGCAGGCGCTCGATGCCGGTGCCACTGCCGATCATCAGGCGGATCTCATTCGAGAACAGCGAAATCGCCGGCGCAATCTTTGCCACCAGGGAATCGCCGAGCCCGGTCACCGACTGATGCAGGTCGTCGATCGCGCTCTTGGCATCGTGCAACGCGGCGGCCGTAGCTCCGTCCAGCGCGGCATTCAAATCCTCTGATTTCTTGCGCAGCTTCTCGATGCCCTCTGCGCCTTGGTTGAGCAGCGGCAGGAGCTCTGCGCCCGCGCGGCCGAATATCGCAATGGCGTCCGACGCACGCTCAGCCGGATCCGGTATTTGGCTGATCGCCTCGGCGACGGCCTCGAACTGCTGGTCGGGCGAGAGCTCCTTGAGCTTATCGACATTGATCCCGAGTTCACCGAATACCGCAGATCCCTTGACGACGTTCTGCTGCATCTTCGCGAACGCCGTGGTGAGCGCATCGGCATTCACGCCGCTGGACTGAGCCGCGTAGCTGAGCTCGGAGAGCGCCTGCACGGCGACGCCGGTCTGCTGCGACATGGTGTAAAGCGTGTCGCCGGCTTTGAGGGCAGACCCGATGAAATCGGTGAGCGCAGCTGCGGAAAACGCGACGCCCAGTGCACCCGAGACGTCCTTTACGACGGTCTTGAGCTGCTTGAACTCGCCCTCGACTCGCTTCATCGAGGATTCGAAGCCCGCCGTCTTCGCGGCGATGTCGAATAGGACGTTGAACAGAGCCATGGCTTAGCCCTGCTTCGTCAGCTGGCCATTGACGGCCTTTCCGAGCTCTTGGAAGAAGGTCGCACTGATGGTCTGCTGAAGCCGCGCCCAGGTGTTTTCGACGAAGCGCGTAGCCGGGACCAGGTGCTGCGGCTTGGGATTGGTCGCGTGCGACGGCCGCGTTTTGTGTCCGCGGTCTACGAAGGCCCAGTAGAAGGCGTTCTTCTTGTCGTCACGCTTCCCGCTGGTGTTCACCACGACGTCGACGGCGATCGCGCCTTGCCTGGAGGTGGCGCGAAGCGCGATGTTCGTCTGCAGCCGGCCGGTGCGCCGGGGTGCGGCAGTGCGCAGCATGGCCAGAGCCTGGGCGCTGGCCAGGCGCAGCGCGGAGCGCACGAACGTGCGCGCAACCTTGTCCTCGAAGGACTTGAGCGCGGAAGCGACGTCGTCCTCGTTCCAGGTGATTGCGTCAGGCATCGCGAGGCCTCCCGAAGATTGCCCGCAGCTGCGCTTCGGCCGCCGCGGGATCCGACTCAGGGCCACCGCCGGCCCGCTCGAGCTCGTAGAACGCAAGCCACTCGCCGAGCTCGGCGCTGCTGGTCTCGCTAAGGAGCTGCTGTAGGGTTTTGCCCAGCGCGCGCGCCAACATGAAATAGAATCGCCGGCGCGGCTGGGCTTTCAGTTTTTTGACGCTTCCTCGATCGAGGCGTCCGTGAGCAGCGAGAGCTTGGCGGCGACCGTGGCAACGCGTTCGAGCGCAACGCCGCTCTTGGCGCTCAGGCGGTCCAGGTCCGCCTCCTTGAAGAGCGGCTCGCCAGACTCATCGCAGCAGCTGTAGGCCACCAGGAGCGCCCGCATCGCGGGCTCTGTCGGATTGGCCACGCGGCGGTCGCGCACCGCCTGCTCGAACTGCTCGCGCTGGCAGCCGGTCATCGACCGCACGCGCACGCTGCCGCCCCATTCCGGCACGTTCACTTCCTCTGTGCGCAGGTCGTCGGCGCCCAGGATGTCCCCCCGGCCGAGCATCAAGCGAACCAGGGCGGCGCGTTGGTCACGCGCAGAGTGACGCTTCCGGACACCGCGCCGTCCGGCTGCACGCCTTCGAAGCTGAACTGCTTCACGAGCGCTATGAAGGCTGAGATCGATCCGTCTGACAGCTGCAGGGTGAATGCCGTAGGCGCCTGGGTGCGCTGGATCGTGCGCAGCTGCGCCTGGCCGGCGTCGCCGTTAGTCAGCAGCACCTTGATGGTCACCTGACCAAAGTCCTGCAGTCCCAGCAGGAATTCCTTTGCGGTGCTCGAGAGGCTCGTCACGTCGATCTCGGCGGCCTGACCGTCGAAGCCGCCGATGGACTGCACGGTGGCGATCGCAGCCATCGTCTGCTTCTGGAACGAGCCGCCGCTAACGTAGACCGAGTCGTTGGTCGAGTCCTCGCCCTTGAGGGTGAACTGCGTGCCGCTGGGCGCCGTCACGACGAAGGCGCGATTGTTGAGCTGCGTCATCCCGACGATTCCGGACGACGTGACGACATCGCCGGCCGAGTACGTGTTCGTTGCGGTGACGACTGCGGGATTCGCCTTCGTGATCGCCGTCGCGCTGACTGCCGTTCCGCTCACCGCGGTTGCGACGCTCAGAACTGCGCCTGAACCCTTAGTTGCCATGATGTCTGTTCCTCACGTCCATATTTGCCACTGCTGGGAGACGCGAAACGTTCGCGTCGGGTTGTCGTAGTCCTCGGTTTCCTGTTGCATCAGGATCTGCTGCGCCTGCAGGCAGGTCCGCGCCGCCGCTCCGAGCGCCTTGGTGCTGGTGAAGTCGACGCCATAGGAATCGATCAGTACGGCCGACAGGTCCAGGCCCGCCCAGCCATCTAGCGCATTGACGGGCTGCGTCTGTAGCGGCTGCAACACGATATAGGGCGCCGGTGCACCTTCCGGCGCGGTCAGGAAATAGACCCGGCTTGCGCCCACCAGCGGCCGCACGCCCGCGTCGGCGAGCAGCAGCGCGCGCAGCGCCGTCAGGTCCATCAGTGCGGCGCCTTCAGGCAGAGCAGCTCGAGCGCCTGGCGGTAGCCGAGCTCCGCCACTTCGATGATGTTGAAGTCCTCTCCCTGGTAGCGGACGCGATCCTTCGAGTCGATATCGCGGCGGAATCGGATCAGGAAGATCGTCTGCAGTTCGTTCTGCTCCTGGGCCGCGCCGTAGTAGTCGCGCCCGACCCATGGCATGACCTTGGACCAGACCTCCTGAAGCGGCTCGAAGGTCTCGATCGCCTCGCCGGCGCCGTTCGGCCGCACCGAGCGCTTCAGCAGCGTCAGGCGCCACTTCAGTTCCCCGGCCCGCGGTACCGGAATGTTGTGGCCGCCGCTCATATCAGGCCGGTGGCCTGCTCGCTGGAGATCAGCGCCTGCACGCCGAAGGGAACCTCGGTCAGGATTCCGGCGGCGGCCTCGCGGGTCGCAAACCAGTGCGCGGCGAGCATCATGATTGCCGTGCGCAGCTTCGCCGGAACGAGCGCAGCGTCCGTCCAGCCGGCGACCCAGGTCACGGTGACAGCATCGGGTTGGCAGCGTGTCGCCGGCCAGCCTGTGACGCCGTAGGCCGGCGCCAGATAGGAAACGTACGGTTCCTGCACGAGCTGATACTGAGAGGGATCGAGCGTCAGCTCGGCGCCGGTCGGATCGATGTACTGAACCGACGTGATCGACTGCAGCGGCGGCTTTGGCAGGTACATGCGCTGCGAGCGCCGCTCCCAGTAATGCCCGGGCCAGCTACTGTCCCAGGTCTTCTTCCATGCCTGCGTGAGCAGCGCGCGGCCGGTGGCCGCCTCGACGTGCTCCCTGGCCGCCTGCAGATAGACGCCCAGGACGACGTCGGATGCGGCGTCCTCGATGCGCGCGTGCGCCTTGAGCTCGGACAGCGAGACAGGCTCGACGGTCGGCGGCGTGACGAGCTGCAGCGACGACATGCTCAGGCCTTCTTGAGGCTCTCAGCGTAGGCGACTGCGTCCGGATGTGGGTCGATATCGCCCGCTGCGGCGTGCGCGTCCGCCATGTCCGCGGGAAGCGTCACGAGGTCGTTCGGCGCGTGGCGCTGGCCGGCAATGTGCACATGCCGCAGCACGCGCGCCTTGACGTCGCCGCGCTCTTCCTTTTTTGCCATGTTCGTTCCTCAATCTGGGAGAGAAAACAGGCCCCGGAGCTTTCGCCCCGAGGCCCGAGTTACAACGCGATTCCTTCCGGGGGGATCAGGTCGCGCTGTTCGCGTAGTAGTAGACCGCCTTCGCGTCCACCAGGTTGCCGCCCGATCGCATCCAGGCCAGGAAGCCGACCTGCGCCTTGCTGGCATAGGCAGAATCCGTAAACCGGAAGAGCATCATCTCCAGCGTGTCCCGGATCTTGTAGAACGAGAAGTCGCCGAAGAGGACCGACTTCGCGTTCGCCGCCATGGCGGCGACGTCCTGGTTGATCTGGATCGGATAGCCCATGAGCTCGTTCGGAGCGCTCGCGCCGACGATGCCGGCCGAGTAGGCAGGCAGGAACAGAGGGCGGCCGGCGGTATCCTTCAGCTTGCGGATGACCTTCAGTGAGCTGTCCGCCATCATCCACTTGCAGTTGCCCAGCGCACGATAGGCCGGGTCCACCGAATGCTCGAGATCGACCAGATCATCGTAGATGATCGTGAGCGTCTGACCAGTCGTGCCGGTCTTACCCAGCGTCGCAGCAGTCACGACGCCATTCGGCTCGCTCGAACTATCGCCCGCGCCGACCGTGTACTTCGTGTTCTGGATGCGGCCGATGCGCTGGCCAATGCGCTTTCTGATCAAGCCCTCGATGTCGATCACCGTGTCCTGCAGCAATTCGAACGGGACGGTGATGATCTTCGAGCCGAACTTGTAGACGTTCAGGCTCACCGATCCGAAGCTCGGATCCAGCGCGTTCGCCGCGGTATTCTGCGCGATGATCTCGCCTACCTCGGCAGTGCCGTCCGTCGTCGGGTACTGCATCGTGCGACCGTCGGCCGTGGCGAACTGATCCGCCACCGCTCGCATGCCGCCGAATGCCTTCAGCTCATCGATGAACTGAGGGACGATGGTCACAGGGACCGTGTAGCCGCCCTGCGAGTTGGTCGTGGTGCTCAGTGTGTTGCTAATCTCCCGCAGCGCACGAATCTGCTCCGAAGAGAGCGCCTCGAGGCCGCCGCGCACCAGCGCGCTGAAGGCGCTTTCCTGCAGCGCTTCCTGCACGGAAAGCTGGACCTGATTGGCACGGTTGAGGACGCGCGCGTGAGCTTCGCTCAGCTTGCGCCGTGCGGCGGGCTCGCGCTCTACCTGCTGAACCGCGTCCTGAAAGCGCTCTTCGGCGTTCAGATCGAGGACGCGCTCTTCGCGTTTGATCTCTCCGTCGATGCGCTCGATGTCGGACATGTGCGCGTCATACTGCGCCTGGTGCTCCGGCTTCCAGTCCTTGCCGGGGAACTTGTAATTCAGGGCGCGGACTTCCTTTGCGAGCGCGTCACGCTGCTCCCGCAAGGCTTTGAGCTTGCTAACCATGGTGTCTCTACCTCAAGTTGTATAAAAAAACCGCCCGGGTGGGCGGCTGGTTTTCACGTTGCGGGAGCGCCGCTGCGTGTTCAGATAAGGGCGAGTTCCCGGCGGCGCTGATCGGCCGCGGCCTCGAAGCCCTCGTTATCGTCTTGCGCCTGGGCTGCTACCGGCGGCGCTTTCGCTGCCGCGCGAGCCGGCGGGCGTTTCAGGTATGCGGTCAAGTCCCAGTTCGCCGCCGCGCTGGCCGGGTCGATGCCGTCCCCGTCATCGTCGTCATCGCTCTGGCCATCTTCGTCGTCGTCATCGTCGGTATCGCCCGCGATGCGATCTGCAAAACCATTCGCGAGCGCCTCATCGGCCGTGAACCACGTCTCGGCGTTCATCCAGTCGGTGACCTGCTCTAGCGAATTGCCGGTCTGGGCGACATAGTCCGCCGCCAGCGAGCCGTCGATCTTCTCGAGCAGCGCGGCGGTCTCCTGCAGATCCTCGGCGTTGCCGAAGGCCAGCGTCCACGCGCGGTGGATCATCAGGAAGCTGCCTGGCGCCATCTCGACCTCGTCGGCTGCCATGGCGACGGTCGAGGCGGCAGAAGCCGCCAGACCATCGATGTGCGCCACGACGTTGGACGGATGGGCGGCAATCGCCGAGGCGATGGCCCGCCCGTCGAACACGTCGCCCCCTGGCGAGTTGATGTGCAGATCGATACGCGGCGCGCTGATCGCATTCAGGTCCTTCACAAACTGATCGGCGCCGATCCCGAAGTCCGGGTCGATCATGTCGTACAGGTAGACCGTCGCGGATTCACTGCCCGCCTGGTGACGGACCTCGTAGCGGCGCGGCCGGCTCCGGTTTCGGGCGACCAGCTGGCTCAGCCGGTTCATCGGGCGCATTGCTCGCATCGGACGTCCCTCCTGCGGGGGTAAACAGCGACGTGCCGCCATCGATGGGCGGTAGACCGACGCGCTGGCGCACGTCGTTCGAGGTCATGAAGCCCGGGCCGGCAGAACCGCCGAGCGCCGCGCGGAACCAGGTGCCGAGCGACTGCATATCGCCGCGCTCGAGCGCTTCCTCGTCAAAATCCACCGCATATCGGTCGATTCCGAAGAGCTTCCGGTTAATTTCCTGCTCAAAGGCGTTCGTGTGCGGCCTCAGCGTGTAGCGCACGAAGCCCTTAGACATCTGCTCGATGCCGCTGCCCCAACTGGTCGTGTTTGCGGTTTCACCGATCATGAAACCTGGCACGCGGAACGCCCGAGCGATCTCCACGACCTGATAGGCGCGCGTCTCCAGCAGCTGTGCTTCCTCGGCCGTAGCCGATATCTTGTCGGCCTTGGTGCCATTGGCGAGCACCAGCGGCATGTGCGCATTCCCGGCGCCGCCATATCGCTCCACCCACATGCGTCGCAGCTGCTCGATCTGCTCGTCCTTCATCGTGTTTGGGTGGCTCAACACGATCTTCGGCATTCCGCCGTTGGTGAAGAACCTGCCGCAGTATTCTTCGATCGCGAGCGAGATCCCGATCGCCTGGCGCGCGCCGTCCAGGATGGCGGATTGCATCGTTCCGCCGCTGACCGTGATCGCGTAGCGGGTCGGGTCGTCGAGCGGCTTCTCGCCCTCGAAATGCAGCATGTCGTCCGGAGAGACGCCGAAGAAATTGCCGGCGACGTTCACCAGGTAGCGCACGATCCGATACATACGCCAGGTCGGGTCCCACGCCCTCTCGATCATGACGTCGCGGTTGTGCTGAAACACCAGGCCCAGCACTTCGTTCGACTTCGGGCGCCGGATGATGCGCGCGAAGCTCTCGCCGAAGAGCAGCTTGTGAAGCGTCAGGCGAGTCCAGAGCTGCGCGGCGGTGCTGTCAGGGCCCGCCTGCTCATTGAACATCCACCAGTAAGGGTGATCATCGATCGGCCTGAGCAGGAGTCTGCCGCCCTCATAGGAGCGCTTATTCACGCGCAGCGGCATGCAGATCACCCCGCCGGCGATAAGCGTCGTGCACGCCTGCACGGCAATCGCCTGCATCGCCGTCTCGGGCGACACGGTGCGGCCGGCGAAAGTGCCTGCGAGCCCCAGGAACTCTGCAAACTGCATCGGCGTCATGCCGGCGGTGTCGTTCCGAACTTCCAGGCCGACCAAGCGCCTGAGTGCGTCGTACCAGGCCATCAGAGCGCCACGAAGGACTGCTGCGCCGGCTGGTTATGCACCACAGCGCGAGCCAGGGCCATGAGCATGGCGCACATGCCGTCGATCTTGTCGGCGGAACGCTTCCGATCTGGTGCCATGTTCATGTTCGCGTCCCTCCGCGGCACCAGGTTGGCGGCATTCCATGCAAGCACGGGATTGCCGCCGTGGTGCAGCTTGCGCGCGATGTAGGCCTCCTCGAGGTACTTCATCGCGGGGTTATATGACCGGGCGCCCTGGGCAAACTCGACCATCGTCTGTCCCTCATTCGCGAGGTTGTTGACGATCTGGTTGGCATTCCAGCGATCAAAAGCGATCTCCTGAACCTGGAATCGCCGGCAGTCCTCGAGCACGCGCTGCTGTACCAGGTCGTAGTCGGTCGTTTCACCGCTCGTAACCTCGATATGCCCGGCAGCGACCCACGGCGCGTATGCGACGCCGCCGCGCTCGCCGCGGCTTGCCACCGCAGACTCGGGCACGAAGTAGCGGCCCCACGCATAGACGTGTCCCTCGAGCAGCCACACGAGCCACCAGGCCGTCATGTCCGTCGTTGAGGCCAGATCCATGCCGGCCCAGCAGGGCTGCCCGACGAGCTCGTCGAGCGGGACAGCGCCGCCGCAGCGCCGCCATTTCAGAAGATTGACCCAGGCATCGCCCGCCGCCGCGGGCCTATTCAGGCGCTTGATCCGGAACTCGGCCAGCGCTCCGGGCAGCTCGCGCGCTTCCTTCGCCAGTTCGCGCATCTTCGTGATGCTCGGCGTGATCCCCATCAGGGGATTCGCCTTGTACCAGGCGCGTTCGTCGAAGTCGTCGTCGTCGACGGCGTAATACAGCGCCAGCAAGTGATCAGCCTCAACCGTGCCCTCGAGCACCAGCTGCGCGAACTTGCGCACTTCCTGCCACGGTCCGGGGTTTAGATATCCCTCGGTCGTCGTGTACAGAAACAGTGGATTCTTCCTCGCGCCGGCCGCCGAGCGCAGCACGTCGAAGAGGTCACGCGTCTTGTGCGCGTGGAGCTCGTCGAAACATAACGCCGAGGGATTCAGGCCGTCCTGCGTCGAGGCCTTCGCGTTGATCGGCTTGAACGTGCCCCCGATATCGAAGCGCGAGATGACATTTGCGAATGCCTCCACGCCGAACGCCTCGCGAAGATCCGTGCACCGCTCCACCATGCGGCGCGCAACGCCCCAGACGATGCGCGCCTGGTCGCCAGTCGTCGCCGCGCTGATGATCTGCGGGCCAAGCTCCGGCTCGTCGCAGAAGCAGTACAACATGATCGCAGCGGCGAGCGTCGACTTCGCATTTTTGCGCGCGACCGCAAGCAGGGCCGTCGTGAACCGTCGAGTACCGTCGAAATTCCTGAATCCGAACAGCTGAACAATGAAGAAAACCTGCGCCGGTTCGAGCTTAATGGTCGAGGTCGACCATGAGCCCTCGACGTGCGGCAGCAGCTGGATAAATTCGCAGGCTCGGTTCGCCCTTGCCGGACTCCACAGGAACGGCGGCCGACGCTTGCGCTGCGCGCGGCGCAGGTCGGCCATGAATCGCTTCGCTGCGAGCCGGATCCACTTCCCGAACCGTTCGCCCTTCCTGTCCTCGATCGCCGTCTCGGCGTAGGCGAGCGCGATCCCGACGAAATCAGCCGGCCGGGTCCGACGGCGTGAGGTTGCCGAACTTGTTGCCGCCCGGTTTCCCAACTTTCGCTCCCAGCGCAGCTCGCGCCTTGACGCCCATGCCGAGTTCGGCCAGCCACGTCTGCAGGCGACGGTCGAGCGCCGCGTAGACATCAATCATGATCGGATTGATCTTTCGCAGCATGGCGAGGGCTCGCGCCGCCTGCTCGAGCGCGATCTCTTCCGAGCTCGATAGCGCCGGCAGCGGGCAGCGCTCGTAGATGTATCGCCAGGCCGCGATCTCTTCGCCTGTCAGCGTGGGTGGCGGCTCCGTGGCCATCGGACCGGCACCAGGCAGATCGGCGCGCGCGCGATCGGGGTTCTTATCGAACGCGCCCTTCATCTGCAGGATCGTCGCGGATTCTCTCGGCCTGGCCATCGTATTAGTTAGTACCTCGAACGAATTACGCCAGCCATCAGACAGGGCTCACTTCCACAAAACGATGATTTCATTAACTTATTTTGTGGATGTGAAAATTTGGCTAGACGCCCGACATGGAAGCCATCGCTCCAAAGTTTTTGGCACCCGGGGGCCGGCGCTTGCATTACCAACGTCCGCCTTCGCGCGCCGTCTTGCGTGAATGGCACGCGTGACAGAGCGACTGCAGGTTGCCGTCATCGAACGGATCGCCGCCGGCAGCGATCGGCGTCTTGTGGTCGACCTCGCTTGCCAGCGCACGGCTGCAATGTTCGCACATCGGATCGCGCGCGAGCTTGGCAGCACGACAACGACGCCACGCCGTCGTCGAATAGAACGCCATGCGTTCCCGACGCACCGGATCAGACCGTCTGGCGCGCGTCTGCTCGCGCTGTGCGCGCAGCTCGTGCGCGCGACAGTAACCAGATGACACCAGCGCCGGACAGCCGTGCCGCTTGCACGGTCGCAGCGCCTTACTCGGCAACGCGTACCATCAGCTTGAGCGCTGCGATCAGGCTTTCACCGTCGGAGAGCGTCACGGTGCATACGGCTGCTAGATCAATCGCTTCAGTGATCGCGCCAGCGTCGAGCGTGATCTGGGCAAGCTGGCCCGCGAACACCGCACCGGCTGCCGTCAGCGCGGCTGGCACGGTCCATTCAACGCCAGCGACGGTCGCGATCAGACTGACGTGGCCTGGGCGGCTTGCGACAGGGATGCGCTCGCTTCTAGGGTGCGTACTGTCCGCGAAGCCCTCGCCCAGGAGAAGCAGCCATGAGTGCAAAGCACCAGGCATTCGAGTACGGATCGCTGCACGCCACCGTGGCGCTGGCAAATAGCATCGTCGATGACGACTGCGTGAATCTCGACGTTCTTCAGCGTGCGCTAGAAGCTGCGTGGCTGGCGGGTTATCGAAATATCGAAAATAAAGATATCTCGGACGAGGACAAGGTATGACCGCCTCAAATTCGCTGTGCGATTTTTGCGGGCTGTCGATCAACCCAGCCAAGCCTGGGGCGCACTCGTGCCACGACTCGCAACGGAAGGAAATCAACCGCCTGCGCGCCCAGGTAGCTAATCTAGAGGCGTCACTGCTCGGCGCCTGCAACGACACCATCGACTGGGCTGACAGCCACGACCACCTTACCGCGCGCTGCGAGAAGCTGGAGGCGCGCATCCGAGAGCTCGATTATAGCAACACGGTTGCAGGGGTCGTTGCGTCTAAACGTACCGCTGACGAGCCGACACAGCAGCGACTGTGCTCCAAGTGCGGTCGCAACTGGATCAGCGGCAGCGAGCAGTGCGATTGTGATCCGGAGGAACCGAAAGCTGCGCATGTCTGCGGTGCGCAGGGCTTTGGGCGCGGTCAGGGGTCGGAGGACGATGTTTGCCCGGCCTGTGCAGCGGAGGAAACGATGCCGCAACGGATTGGAGATAAGGCCCATGAGTAGCAAGGAATTTTGGCTGACGATTGTCGCCATTTTCGCCGGCCTGATCTTTACCGCCGAATTTGTCGGTTGCCAGTGGCATGCAGACAACCTGGAGCACGGCTGCGCCACGAATGCGTGGTCGTGCGCGAATGCACATAAGTGAGCGAGGAAGTGCAACGTGGCTAGTATCCCATACGAAAACACAACCGCTGGCGATCAGGCGCTGGTGGCGGCGCAGAAGATCCTGTCGACGTTTGGTTGTCAAGCGTTCGGCACCATGATCGACAACGAGCGCGGCTGCACCATCGTTCAGTTCAAATGGCGCGGCCGTCAGATCAGCTTGGAGGCAAGCTGGCGTGGCTATGCCAATGCATGGCTCAAGGCGCATCCATATTCTGAGCGCTGGAATGGACCCACGAAGCAGCGATGGGACCAGAAGGCACTAGGCATCGCTCAGACGGCCGTGTGCTCGGTGCTACGCGATTGGATCAAGGGCCAAGTGACAGCCATCGAATGCGGCGTAATGAGCTTCGATGCGGTGTTCATGCCCCACATTCTGCTGCCGACCGGCGAGCGCGTGATCGACAAGGCGAAGGCGCTGCTGCCGCCACCGGCCGAGGATAAGGTCGTGGCGCTGCCCAGTAACCGCTGAGGGAAAGGGGGAGCAATGAAACCGCCGCCCTACTTCTGGTCCGAGCACTTCGGTCTATGGATAGCGCGCCGCCACGTCGCGGGATATCCGATGTGGCTGAAGCCGGGCGCGCCGGTGTTCGCAGCCGCTCAGTCCCGGGAGGACGAAGGCTGCTCATGATGGAGACCCTTCCCCGCCTGTACACCGCCCGCCAGGTCGCCGAATACCTCGGCGTGAGCGTGCGGACCGTGATGCGGCTGATCGCATCGCGTAAGCTGACGGCCAAACGATACGGTCGGGCTGTCCGGGTGATCGAGGCCGACCTGCAGAAATTCGCAGCGGAGGGGACATGCCAGTCGAGCTCGACCGCGCCGGCCGATTCTTCCTTAAGGCCAGGGGGAAGCGCCGAACGCTCTACATCTGCTGGTACGACCCGCAGACTCGACAGACAGCTGGTGTATCGACTGGCACAGCAGACCTCGAAGAGGCACGGCGCGCGCTCCTCGAGCACGCCCTCCGCGCCGACCGCGCGCCGGTCACCGCTGACGCCCAGCTAGCCGGCGTCATGCAGGCCTATTATGTGAACTACGCGCGCGAGCTGCCCAGTGTGCATGCACACCTCGCCGCCCAACGCGACGCGCTGGAGATCTGGGGCGATCCAGACATCTGTGAGCTCGATCGAAGGAAGCAGCTCGAGCTGGTCGACAAGCTGCGCGAACGAGGCCTCTCAGACTGGACGATTCAGAGCCGCCTCAATCGCATCTGGGCGGCGATGAACTGGCACCGTCGCGACAATCCCGAGCTCGTCGTGCCCGAGCAGATCACCGCCGCGGACTGGAAGCCGGTCCTGCGAGACCGCGAGCACACCTTCACGGTCGAGGACCTGGCCGCGCTGTTCAACGCCGCGGCCGCGCCCAGGGCCGAAGGCCAGCACACGCGCGAGCACTGGTGGCGCTTCCTGGTCCTGGCGGTCGGCACCGCATCGCGCGAGGCCGCGCTGCGCGAGCTCACCTGGGGCCAGGTCGATCTGCGACTGGGCCGGATCCGGCTCAATCCGGATGGCAGGCGTCAGACGAAGAAGCGCAGGCCGACGGTGCCGATCGCTCCGACGGTGGCCGCCGAACTCGCGAGCTGGGAGCGCGCCGGCAACCAGGTCATCACGTATTACGGAAAGCGCCTGGCGACGCGTGAATTCTTCGATCTGCTGGCCGAGGAAGCCGGCGTCACCGGCGGCCCGAACGTCATCCGGCATACCGTGCGCACGTGGCTCGCCGAGTACGGCGTGCCAGACTCCGAGGCCGACGTGTTCATGGGTCACAAGGCGGAAGGATCGGCGACCGGCAAACGCTACATCCACCGCCGGCCAGAGTACCTGCGAAGCGTCGTCGACGCCGTCGAGGCGCTGTTCGACGAGCTGGCCGCGCGCGTCACGCGCGCCTTCTGCGGACGGGAGATCGTCGATCAGCCCGGGCCCGAGGATCCGGTCGCCAGGGCGATGCGTGGCAAGTGCGTGGCAACCCTGGAGGCGAGGTCCGCTATGTGCCTGAATTTGGAGCGGGAAACGAGGCTCGAACTCGCGACCTCAACCTTGGCAAGGTTGCGCTCTACCAACTGAGCTATTCCCGCGCCGTCTCAGACGAGAAGCGGAATGGTGAGGTTAGCGCCTTTCCAAGTCAAGGCAGTCCCACGACTTTTGGACAGGATCAGTGGCAAGATGGGTGCTGATTAATCAGGTTTTTTTTAGGCCTATGAGCACTTCGCTGCAGAGACTGCTGCCGCTTTTCGACAGCGAGCGCACGCACGCGCAGTCCATGGTACTGGCTACCGTGTTGCATACCGCCGGCCCCACCTACACCAAGCCGGGTGCGCAGATGCTCATCGCATCCAGCGGTGAATATGCCGGGCTGCTGTCCGGCGGCTGCCTCGAGGGCGACCTCAGTGAGCGCGCCCGACGCGTATTCGACAGCGGCCACAGCGAGATCGTGCGCTACGACATGCGCGGACCGGAGGATCTATTGTTCGGGCTCGGCTCCGGCTGCGAGGGGGCGATGGAAATTCTGCTGCAGCGTCTGGAGGTGTCCCGACAATGGCAGCCTCTGCAAAGGCTCGCGGCAGCCTGGCGAGCGCGTCGAGCCGAGCGACTGCTGATGCTCATCCGCTCAACTTCGCACACCGTGGCCGCCGGCACGCCAGCCGCGCAGGCTGATTGGGCGGCCGGAAGCGGCATTTTCATTCCCGACGGAGAGGCTTTCGGAATGGCGCCGCCCGCCTGCGCTGAGGCATTGCGAAGAGTGGCGGTGAACTTACCGGCGACCTCGGGCTCCCGCCTGCTGTCGCACGCCCTGCCGGGAGCCGAATTGTTGCTGCTAGAACAATCAGCCCCTCCCCGGCTCCTGCTGTTGGGCGCCGGAGCCGATGCCCTGCCGGTAGCCACGTTGATTACCTTCCTCGGGTGGAGCGTCACGGTGGTGGATCACCGTCCCCACTACGCTCGTTCCGAGCGCTTTCCGGGCGCTGATGCCGTGTTATCCGGCGGCCCAACCGTTGTACCGGAATTAATCGCGAAAGTCCGGGCAGCCGAGACCCCGTTCGATGGCGTCATCGTGATGAGCCACCATTTGCCGACTGACCTCGCCTATCTGCGCGTGCTGGCGCAGAGCGCGATTCCATACATCGGTCTGCTGGGCCCGGCGAGCCGTCGCGACCGCTTGATGAGGGATCTTCAGGGCGCAGAGGTGGCCAGCCTCGAGTCACGTCTGCGCGGGCCTGTCGGACTGGACATCGGTGCGGAATCGCCGGAAGCGATCGCTTTGTCGATCGTTGCCGAGATCCAGGCGGTGCTATCAGGCAGTGCGTCGCCGCCATCCTTGAGTGCCAAGCTCAGCCGCCCAGTCCCACTGCGCACGCCTATGCAATGAAGTCCTCGTTGAATCTGCACACGGTGGTGCTGGCAGCGGGCGCATCGAGACGTTTTGGATCGCCGAAGCAGCTGGTGCGCTTTCAGGGGCAGACGCTGCTGCAGCGGGTGCTCGCCAGCGCCAACGAGATCAGCGCGAGCAGCGTCACGCTGGTGCTCGGAGCCCATGCGGCGGAGATCGTAGCCGCCCTACCTCCGGGGCGCGCCACGATCCTGATCAATCGGGAGTGGGAAGAAGGCATCGCGAGCTCTGTGCGCGCCGCCGTGCGCGCACTGCCCGGTGCGTGCGATGCGGTTTTGATCCTATTGGGCGATCAGCCGCTGGTTTCCGCTGCAGGACTAGAGAGATTGGTCAGTGCCTGCCGTCGCTCTCCACGGCAGATCATCGCTTCGCGCTACAGCGGCATCGCCGGCGTACCGGCAATTTTTCCGCGCTGGTGTTTCAACGATCTGTGCGAGCTAAGGGGTGATCAAGGCGCACGCGCCCTGATCACCCGCTTTGACGATCACGTCGTCGGCCTTGCTCATCCTGAAGCAGCGCTCGACATTGACGAGCCCGAGGATTTGTTGGGTTTGTCCTCTTAATCGCTACACAGGCGAAGCGACTCTCGAAGTCACCCGCGACCGCCTCCTGTCATTCCCGCGGTTCTCGCGCCGCCGCCGGTCATGCCAGCTGTACCGGCGCCACCGCCGGTCATGCCAGCTGTACCGGCGCCGCCGCCGGTCATGCCAGCTGTACCGGCGCCACCGCCGGTCATGCCAGCTGTACCGGCGCCGCCGCCGGTCATGCCAGCCGTACCGGCACCGCCGCCGGTCATGCCAGCCGTACCGGCACCGCCGCCGGTCATGCCAGCCGTACCGGCGCCACCGCCGGTCATGCCAGCCGTACCGGCGCCACCGCCGGTCATGCCAGCAACAGTAGTTCCGGTGATTCCGAAGGCAGATACGGCTGCGACGCCCCCTGCGATTTGAGTACTACTACCGTTGGATATACCCGCGCTATATGCGTCCGACCCCGTCGCCAAAGCAACAAGGGTGCCTTTCTGCGCCGGCTCCGACGCCGCAATCGCAATGACGTCGCCAACGTTCGGTGGAATGAAGTCTGGATTCGCAAGTTGGGAGGTATAGTCGATCGACATCCCGTCTACTTCAACCCTGCCGAGAATGGAGTCGGTATTAGTAACAACGCCCTTTACAAAGACCCGATCTCCATTAGCTCCGTAAGAGCTTGTGGGCTCCACAATAGCCTTTGCGACGGAACCGTCCTTATCGAGTACGCCGTAGACGTGCACTACCTGGCCGATCGAAAGCTGATCTGCAGTAGAATGAAACGTCTGACTCAGTACGGTCACAGTTCCAATCGTTTGGTCTAGCTTCTGAATTGGCGCCGAAAACAGTAGCTCCCTGCCCGAATCGGCAAATGCGCACGTAAGCGCGCTAGCTCCAAGTGTGCTAACCAGCAAAACCGACAATTTATTCTTCATGCTCATTTCTCCCCAAAATCTGTACTGACCGGTTAGCTCATCCCGCAATCGCAACCTCTTTGCCGCCCATGTCCCCTTCGCCTTGTCTCTCTTCAAAAAAGAAGGCGCCCAGGCCAAACCGAACTCCGTTTGGATCAGCGTTTTCCGTACCTTGGGATTCGAGCCAGCGATCAAGCTCTTCGAGGACAGGCTGAAGACGGGTATGGATGTATTTAAGAATCGCCTCGCGAAATTCGCGCTTTACAAGTCCGCCGGTAAGGGTGGCAACCTCGTAATAAGAAGGCTCGTCGGGTTCACGAAGAAGGTTGTGAACAAAATTATTAATAAGGGCACCGACATATCGGCCCATCCGCGCAATCTGGAACGTATCCACGCCGACGGGTATGAACACTCGACTAACGCAGCGGACAAACTTCTCTACATGCACCTCTACGCAACTCGCAGCAAGAAGTTCATCCAGAATTAACGTGGAATCGCTGGTTGCGCCGGCGGCTTCGATCAACTCATTAAAGGTCCTGAATCCGCGTTCCGGGCGAAATGAGAGATCGAGCGGAGCTCCATAAGGGGTGCTGAATCGCGCATCGTCGTGCCAGGTCACCAAGACCTTTGCTAACTCGTCTAGCTTCCGGGAACTCCGAGCTCGCAATAACCGCTTAGCAGTACGCCTGGACAGTAGCCCATCCACTTCGCCCCGACTCAGGCCGGCCATAAGACCAAGCCGAGCGGCGGTAGCAGGCAGCCCCTGCTCTTTTAATTTTTCAGCAAGGGTCTCTAGATAGAGGGTTCTAAAGATCTCACCGATATCTTCAGACGTAACACCGTAGCTGAAAACTATCGGCATCAATGGACGCAGGAGGGCCTCAATGGCGTCAAGAAAGGCTTCCCCCTCTACTCCCTTATGCGCCTCGGAGGTCAATCCGATCTCCCTGTCAAGCGACTTAGATCACAATTTTAGCTTGATCTGATTAACGATATGCCTCGACGCGTCCTTATGTCAACGAAATTCAGCAAGTTACGTCAGCGCGAGCCCACATTGCGTCCAAAGAGCGCCACAAGAAGTGCTTCCGCAGGAAGCAAAAAAAGGACGAGTAGGGCCAGACAACGGAGGCGTGGGTAACGTCAACGACTATGAGGTGGCCTGACGGAACCGCCGTTTCACTCAAGCCTCCGAACCAAATGCTTCGAACTGACGCAGATTCGGCGCCGTGGAGCGCCGCCGGGCATCCACGGGATTGTGATACCGCACTGCCGTGGGCGCTAACGGCTGCGGATGCTTGGCCAACCAGGCCTCGAATGTATTCGAATGTGGCGCGCGCACCTTCGGCTTGAGTTCTCTTTGCGCAGTCGATCCAGTTTTTCTCACTGCGAATTGAGCGATCCCCACCGGGAAATGTCCCGCCGCATAGGGCCCTTTCCTGACCCATTGCGACACCAAGTCAGCGCAAGATAATGAGATTGCCGCCCCCCGTACCCCGGCGCTCGACCCTCCACGCATTACCCCAACTGGCGGAACTTGCGCCGCAACCACCGCGCTTACCCAGACTCTACTGATCTGCCTGCGCGGGCCCTGCGCAAAGTCCGCGTCCCAAATCTCAATTACGCTGCTCAATGCATAGTGGGGATTCCAGAGGAAAGCTCACCGCTTCGTACTGGTCAACAAGCGCCCCTTCAAAGGCAACTGTGTGTGCTATGTTTATGGCACACTATGGTGCCGAATTTGTGGCAGCCAATAGAGCGCGCTCTGCGTGGGATTACGCTGGTGATCGCACCAAGAAATGCTATTAAGAAATCGTAAGACAGTGATTCAAAAGACCTTGAAGCGAACAGGCCGCAGAGGCATTGAGCCCTCGAGAGCAGCCCGCAAGCGTTCTCAGCCTGGTCGCCGCCGGCAATCCGCTGCGCTAGCCCTCGCTTTGGCTCTTCAACCAATCGTAGATGTGTGCCTAGAATTGGGAGTAACCAGCCCAGAAATGGAACGCATCCTGCGGGGAGTCTTTGTCGATAGAGCGGAGTTCGCTCTCGCACAGAATTCGACGACACGTAAAGCTAAAGCCAGTGATCTGAAAATCGGACTCATGACCGGCGTACATCGCAATTTCGTGAACCAAATCCGAGCCACGCGACCCCATGCGCGCCTGCAGCAAGTGCAAGGCCGACATCGCGGAGACGCTTTACTGGGGGCTTGGTCCACCGAGGGGCCCTATTTAACGTCCGCTGCGTCACCCCGAGATTTACCGATCAAGGGACCGGAAGGCGTCCCTAGCTTTGGAGCGCTAGTCAGTCGTTACATGCCAGGCGTGAGACCAAGCACTGCGATCACGGAGCTGCGACGCTCGGGCGCTATACAACTACTCCCTGATGAGCGCGTGCGCCTTCGCTCTAGCTCAGTGGGTCATCGCGGGATCAGCGCTCCAAGTGTTGCCGCCGCCGGTTCTAAACTATCTAGGCTCGCTCGTAACCTGATGCATAATCTAAGAAGCGCAGATCAGAGCTGGTTTTGCAAGACCGTAGAACTCCGCAGCATCGATGAACGCCGTATACCGATGATTCGCCAAACCATAGCCAAACGCTCTCAGAGCTTCCTCGACGTGCTAGCCAACGAGTTCACCGAGGAACAAACTTCGAATGCCGTAGATGCTGGAATGCCTTTCGGAGTGACCGTGTTTTACCACGAAGATCCAAAGTCCTCCTCCTCAAAGGGGGCTCTCCAGCGCCGGAGGAATAACTCGTGAGCCATACGAAGGCCCGTCAAGGCATTAGACCCCGCATGATTAGGGACAACGCCGAATCCGACAAACAGCTCCGGATCCAGCTGGGTCGTGAAGCCATGGGCGTGTGCGCCGAATCACTAGCACAGTTTGACGCCGCACTCTCCCTAGAATTTGCCACCGTGCGCCCCGTTAAAACCGCAAGGTGCGCGCGCAGCCTACTCACTGACGCTGGGGCGGCGGCTAGAGTAAATACCCGGTGGCTTCAAACTCCACACTATTTAGATGCATCGGGACGTCCTAATGTCATTCCAGTGCGCGGCAAAGCTCCTAGTTTTCAGGCCCTTTGCCGCGATTTAGGCTTAGCATCTCGCTGGAAACGCCTGTTTGACTTCTCTTGCACGTTCGGGCTTAGCGAGCGCCGAGGCACTAATCGCATAGCGTACGTGTCAGATATTTACATGCTGACTGGAAATCCAACCATGGTGCTTGCACGGGCGGCAGTCACCATCGAACGCTATATGCGGACCTGCATTCACAACGCGAAATCTGAGCGCGACGTGGGCGAATCATTGGGTGATATTACTACCGAGGTCAAACTATCTAGAGCGGAATTCCTGCGGCTCTCGCAAGCGACCCGTCGCTCAATGGCAGGTTTTATTGAGTCCACTGACCGCCATTTGCTGACCGGCATCGCGCGCGATGTCAATAAGCGTCGCTCTCCCAAAACTTACCGGTGGTCTGGAGTAACCGCCTTTGCATTTCGAGATTGACTGAGCTGGTCGAGGCCGTCGCATTACTGGGTTTACCGCTGCTATCGAGAGATCTGGTCGCGTGCCGTGCGGCAAGCATGCGGCCTGCGCTATGCTCCTTCCGTTCACGGCCAGCCGCGATCTTCCGCGGCCTCGGAACGCACATGGCTAACGAGTTTCCCGTGCACACCGCTGACGATCGCTACACGAACGTCGATGTGTGCCGCCTTTCCTTGCGACTCAAACACTCCCTGCATTTGTGGACGAATACACCTCGCCACAGGCTTTCGGCCTCTGGACTGGCTGATACCCAACTCAAGAAGTAACTCCACAACAGGCTCGATTGCGCTGATCCACTACCTGCGCACGCGAGCCGAATCCACCACCAGCTCGCTCTCCGGGCATTTGCGGGGCTTTCTTATCAATACCCGCCGTTGATTGGCCCAATGCCTAATAAGTGCCATAATAGCGGCATGCGGTTGTGCTATAAAAGTGGCAAGCAAGGCAATGCCCAGCTTGATAACGCGACTTCCCTGGCTCAATTCAGTCAGAAGCGATCTGGAGCATCAAGGCCATTCCATCGGCGTCGTGTATTCCGCTTTCGATTGGATCGCAACGGTCGGCAACACTTCAACTTTCCCCAATCAGTGTGGATTAGCGCGTCAGTACCCATGTCTTTCACCCCGGCGCCATCCATTGCACTGACGACGCTTGCATTGAATATGCTGTTAATGGCATCGAGCACTCAGGCGAGTCGGCAGGCGCCGTCGCGGTGGCGACAAGATCGCCGTGTCGCGCAGCGGTTTGCGCTTGCGTGCCTGTTGACGGCCCACCTAATGGATGGGTCATTCCCCGGGAAGTCGTATCCAACTGGGCCTCAGCGCAAGGTCCGCCCTCGCCCAATCTCCGTGGAGCATCACTTCGGCACCGAGCGCCATCGGTCCGCCGCTAATGGGTGCCATAACGGTCGTGTCGGCGCGAAAGTTCGCCTCCGTGGCGACGATGGCATTGTGTTCAGCCTGCTGTCGGCGTCGGCCGGATTTGTGCATGCAGCGAGCGACGTAGTCACCGCGAAGAGGCAATGCGCCTCAAACCATCCTCGAGCAACGAACGGCGCTCCCCGGCACACCGTGGACCCCAGCGGCGCCATTAGTTCGGTCACGCGTCCGGCAAAAGTCGATAGACCGGCGTGTCGTGAAGGCAATGAAATGAACGCGGATCAGTCCGCAGATGCCGGCTGCGGATCGCCGCGCACGGCTCAGCCGCTCATTTCCAACGCCGCTTGCGGCCCATCGCGCCCGAGCTCCACGTGATGGTCGACGTTTTCCCATCCGCGCGGATAGCAGCGGGTGAAGTTCAGCTGTCGCGCACCGACCAGTTCCGCGTCGGTCAGTCGCACGCCCCACAGTCCGAAGGGCTGTGGGGCCGCGGCCCGATCCTCGATGCGCTGCCAACCATCGAAGCCGAAATGCAATGTGAAGGGCGCGCGATCCTCAATGAGCAGGTCGCGCCCGCGCGGGAGCTCGATCGCCGGGACTTCATTGCGCCAGTGATAGGTCGTGGCCCGACGGATGATCCCGGGCTGAGCGTTCGCATAGCGCGTCTGCACCGCGCGCAGCATCTCGATTGGCGTGCCACGCTCGCGCGCCACCAGCAGCTTGAGGAATTCAGCGTGTGCCCACAGCAGCGGCATGGCGCTGCCGGAGGGCCGGCCGGGCTCCAGCTCCAGAGCCGCGATCGGCGCTGCATACCAGACCTGCTCGGGAAGCAGTCCGCCGGGACTCGTGCAGTGGCTCATGGTCTTGAGGTACTCGAGCGGGTCCTCTCCCGCCTGCAATGCCAGGTGTCCTCGCTCCCCGGTGAGCAGCGGCCAGGCACGACCCACGCCATTGCCGTCGAAGGGCCGGCCGTCGTCGTACTCGCCGTAGCCATCATCGTTATAGCGGTGATATACCGCTCCCGACGGCGTCTCGACGCGCAGCTCCTGATCCACGACGCGCAGCGTATCGAGCACCCGCGGGTCGCGCCCGTGGCGCAGTCCGAGACGCACCAAGTAGGAAAAATCCAGGCTGACCAGAGTCGCGGCCGCGATCGTTTCACCGGCGCGATTGCGCAGCTGCACCCGGGGATTCATGCCGGCGTCGCCCTCGGGCGTGGCGATGCGCACGTAATAGCCTGCAACGCCCAGCTGGTGCGCGAGCGGCGTATCACTCACGTAGCACCAAGACTCGAGCCGCTCGTTCCAATCGTCGGCGAGACTCATCGCATAGGCGCGCTCCTCGGCCGAGAGCCAGGGCGTCGCGCCGATGAGTGCACTGATGGCCACCGCCACGGTGAAGGGGCTGACGCCGGGATTCTCCTCCCAACGATCCTGAGCACTGGCCGGACCGGAGCGGGCGATGAACGCTGCCGCGGCGTGCACCATGGCGTCGGTGCCTGGCAGCTCTGGCTGCTGCAGCTCGGCGAGTTTCGCCGCGAGCAGCACCGGAAAAGCCGTCTCGTCCAGCTGGATGCCGACCCAGTAGGGTTCGCCGCTCGGAAAATAATTCTGCGGCCAGTGGCCATCCACGCGCTGTGTGGCAATCAGGTGAGCGAGCATGTTGCGCACATCCTCGAGCTGGCTCGCAGCGAGCAGCGCAAAGGCCGTGAGCGTTGCATCTCGAGGCCATACCACATGATAACCACCCAGCGAATCGGTGCTGTTGCCCCAGGGCACGCTCAGACTGGCGACGACGGCGCCCGGAAAGGCACGATCCTCATGCACCTTGAGCATCGCCGCGGATTTGCGCGCCAGATCAGCGAGCGCCGGATCGGGACTGGGCAGCCGCAGGCGCTCGCCCCATTGTGCCCAGGCCTCGACGAAGCGATCGAGCGTGGCATCGAAGCCGACCGCCAGCGCCGTGCGCGCAAGCGTAAAGGCGCCGTAGACATTGTCGGCAAAACCAACGGCCACGACGCCACGCGTGCCTGCCAGCTCGCCGCTGAGCGCCACCGTGCCGTGCTCGGCGCGCGCGAAACGCCAGGTCAAGCGGCCATGACGATGCAGATCCTGCCAACCGTCGGAGGCGCCCACGTAGCCGCAGCTCATCTTTGCCAAGGGTTGATCGGCCATCAGACACAGCGCGTAATCGTCGTGACGTGCAAAGCCGACGCCGCCCTCGTTCCAGGCGCTGTTGTCGCGGCCAGTGCTGCCCAGGTGCGGTGCCAGAATCAGCACCAGACGATAGGGCCCGGACAGTGTGTAGCGCAGTAGCAGTGCATCGCGTAGCGGATCGGGCAGCACTTCCAGGCTCAGCTGGTAATCCGGGCCGTAGTGCTCGATCGTCAACGCCGGCACATCGGGTCGCGGCGTCGATACTCGATAGCGACGGGCACGCTTCAGATCGATCCATCGATCGGCGCCGACCAGGTAGAAGCTCAGATCACGCACCTGCGGTCGGCCCGTCGAGGGCCAATAGACCTCGTTGATGATGCCATGGCCAACGGTCGCCCAGACGCGCGCGCCATCGAGCGCAGTCGTCACGAAGTCCTTGTCGCTTGAGCACCAGGTCGGGGAGATACCGGGGGCCCCGAAGGCCAGATCGCTGGCCTCTGCGGGGTCACCGGGGGAATCGGGGGTGCCAGGAGTGGATGACATGGTGGGGTCGGCTGCCTGTGGCGCTGTTTGAAATGAAGAATATCCAGCGAAGCGGCGTTGCGGCCAGCGCCGTACGCCCCGGGAACGTCAAGATGAGGGATGCATCACCCTCGGCTTACCGGCTCACCCCGCGACTCGGCGCCAGACGCTCCGGTGCGCGGACACGGGCTGCATCGGCCGCTGGCGTGGAATCGAGTGTACGCGGCCGACTCGCGTCCCGCGCCGGGTGCCCATCCCGCGTGCCGGATCGCACCAGGGAGCGCGTGATCTCGGCGCCGTAGAAGAAGATGAGCGAGGAGTAATAGACCCAGATCACCACGGCCACCAGTGAGCCGGCCGCCCCATAGGTCGAACCGATGCCCGCCTTGCCGAGATAGATACCGATCAACGTCTTGCCGATATCGAACAGACAGGCTGTCACCCCCGCGCCGATCCACACGGCGCGCCAGTCGCTGGGAGCCTCCGGCACGAACTTAAAGATCAGGGCGAAGAGCGCGCTGATACCGGCCAGCGAGATCAGAAACGACACGGCCTGCAGGATCCACTCCGGCAGCGGCAACCAACCTCCGGCCCAATGCCCCAGAGCGGCCAACGCGGCACTGAACAGCAGCGAGACCAACAACAGCAGGCCGATCGACAGCACCAGGCCGAAGGAGAAGAAGCGTTCGCGGATCATCGCCACCAGTCCCGAGGAGCGGCGCGGATCGGCTTCCCAGATTCGATTGAGCGCGGCCTGCAACTCGGCAAATACCTGCGATGCGGAGAACAGCAGCGTCACGAGCCCCACGATCGATGCAAGCGAGCCGGCGTGCAGGTTTTGTGCGTGCTCGAGCATGGTACGCACGGCCGATTCGCCGGGCTGGCCGAGCATGGCGCGAAACTGCAGCAGCAGCTGGTGCTGCGCCGAGGTCGCGCCCACGATCAGCCCCGTGAGTGCCACGGTCAACAGGATCAGCGGAGCGAGCGATAGCAGGCTGTAGAATGCCAGCGACGCCGACAGGCGCATGGCATCGTGACGATTCCATTGCACGGCGGCCCGACGCAGCGTCGACCAGACATGTCGGGATACCCGTCGAAACCGCACACTGGCACTCATGGCGCCAGCGTAGCTCGCCGGATGCAGTGTCCAAGGGTTGGGAAGCGCAGCTTTTGATCGGACAACAGCCCGGCCGACGCCGAGCCGCGGCCGACACCGCCCCGCCACTGCCTTTACAGCGCGGACATGCCTCAGTAATGTCAGCGGCCGCAGCCAAGGGGGACAGGCGGGATTGCAGCAGCCTCGATATCGTCGCATGACACGCCCCGGACGCGCGGCAGCCATTGCCGTAGCCCTCGCAGCTGCGGTTCTCCTGACTCAACCTTGCCGCGCGGCCCAGGCGGCGGCCGCGCCAGCTGCCCATGCGCAGGTGTTGGGCATCGATGGCTTCTGGCTCTCCGTCGCCAATCTCGATCGCTCGCTGGGCTTCTATCGCAATGTGCTCGGCCTCTCGCTGGAGCCCGAGCCGACGGGCGCTACTGCCCTGCTGCCCGATCTCACCGCGATGCCCGGCGCACGCGTACGCCGCGCAACACTGCGTGAGGGCAATGGTCCGGCGCTGCAGTTGGTTGAGTTCTCATTGGTTCCGCGCCGCGTCCTGCATCCACACAGCATCGACCCCGGTGCAGCGATACTCGAGGTGGGCGTGACGGACCTGTCGCGGGTGCTGGCGGCAGCCAAGCGTGCGCACACGACGGTGGTAACGCGGGGCGACGCGCCGGTTGCACTGCCCGGCGGCGCCCACGGCATCGTGCTGCTCGACCCGGATGGCTTCTACGTGGCGATCTCGCAGGCCGCGCAGCCCGAGACGTCGCTGCAGATGAGCTTCACTGTGGCCGCGCCGGCCACCATGGTGCGCTTCTACCAGCAGCTGTTCGGTGTCACGCTGCGGGCGGGCGCCTTCAGTTCCCTGGGCCCCTGGGCGCAGCTGCTCGATGAACGCGGCGCGCAGTGGGCCGTGACGCAGGCGACACCGCGGGCGTTGGCCGATGCGCCTCAGCTGCGCGATGTGCAATTCATCGCCTTCCGCCATGTAATGCGACACACGTACAGCGGACGGCCCCAGGATCCAGGTACCCCCGCCCTGTCGCTGCGCGTCGCCAACATGCCGGCGGCGCTGCGCGCAATCCGCGCGGCGGGGCTGCGTGTGCTCTCGGCGGCCGGCCAGCCGATCCCCCTGCGCGGCGGTGGCACCACCATTTTGTTCCGCGACCCCGCCGGGGTGCTGGTCGATCTGGTGCAGCACTAAGTGCACCCTCAGCTGCCGCGCTTCGGCCTCGCGGCCAAGTCGCTCAGTGCGGGAGGCCAGCGGGGTTGCGGGCTAGCGGATGCGCACACCGATGCGGCCGATATCCGGCCATCCTGGCATGCGCCAGTTGAGCCAGATGAGCCGTGCCGGACCGACGAGGTTGCGTTCGGGCACGTAACCCACGGCCGCGAAGCGGCTGTCCTCGCTGTCGTTGCGGTTGTCGCCCATGAAGAAGTAATTGCCGGGCGGCACGGTACCGTCGAAGTCCGTTGGGTATCGATCGGCGGCGAACAGCAGCTCGTGGCTTGCGTTGCCGAAGCGCTCCTTGACCAGCGGCGAGCCGTGAAAGCCGAAACTGCCCTGATAGTCGCCATCGGGGCGTTGCGGCATCAGCGTGCCATTGATGTAGACCTGGTTGTCGCGCACCTGCACGTGATCGCCCGGTAGCCCCACCAGGCGCTTGATCAAATCCACGCTCGGGTCGCTGGGCATGCGGAACACCACGACATCGCCGCGTCGTGGCTCGCCGATCTGCATGAAACGGGTGTGCAGCAGCGGCAGACGCAGTCCATAGGCGTATTTGTTGACCAGGATGAAGTCGCCATCGACGAGACCGGGCATCATCGAGGCGGATGGAATGCGAAATGGTTCGAATACGAACGAGCGGATGAGCAGCACCACGAGCACCAGCGGAAACAGAGAGCGCGCATAATCGATCACCGGATTCTGCGCCTGCATCGACGCCGCGTCGCCGTGCCCGCCGCGACCGGTGCTGCGCGCGCCGACACGACGCGCTAGACCGACGCTGGCCAACGCCAGTGCGCCGCTGAGCAGGGTGACAATCACCAGAATGGCGGTGAAATCGAAGTCCATGGCGCCGAGGGTCGTGGGAGTCGTGTGGCGAACGAATCGCGGCTCAGGCGCCCGCGGGCGCATTACCCATGATCACCAGCATCGTGGCGGGCGCATTGGTGCGATTGATCACCGTGCGTCGCTCGCCGGCCGCTATGTAGCATGAATCCAGCGGCCCGAGCGTCGCCTCGGCCGAATCGGTGATCACGGTGATCTCCCCGCTGAGCACCACGTAGATCTTCTCGGCGTTGGAGCTCGCGCTCTCGGCGGCTCCCTGCGGTAGATAGTGCGACAATCCGACCCAGCAGCTGCGGCTCGGGGAGACCTCTTGTCCCTGCAGGCGCAGGGAGGCAACCTTGGAATGCCCGGGAGCCTCGTAGCTCGGAGCGCTCTGATAGCGTGTGACGTGCATCGCCTAAAAGTAATGCATCGTCCGCATGCACGGCAACCACCGCTGCACGGCAATCACTGCGGACCGGTGTTCGCGGAAGGCACGGTAATCATCGAGGGGCGACTGCGCGGGCGTTCCTCGGCGCGTGCGGCCAAGCGTGCGGAGGCCCCGCCGCGTGCTCAGGCTGCCACGGCGTGACGCTGCAATCGCCGCGCGGCCGGATCGCTGACCAGGCGCAGAACCCGCGTGAAATGCTCGCCGTCCTCTTCGCGCCTGCCGATATAGAGGATCGCAGTATGTGGCAGTTGCGTGGCGAGCGTCTTCATCAGCTTGTCGTACGCGGCCTGTCCAAGCGAGTCAAACAGCTCGTCGATGACCAGCCAGGGCGGTGCGTGCACCAGCGCGCGCGCCACGGCGAGGCTGCGCTGCTCATCCTCGGAGAGGCGCGTATCCCAGCGCGTGCTCGTATCGAGGTCCGTCACCAACCGCTCCAGGCCGGCACGCGCAAGTGCCTGCTTGAGCACATCCACATCGACCTTCGCATTGTCACCGGGTGCGACCAGCAGCTCGCGCAGCGTCGCGGGCGGCAGATAGGGATTGCGCGGAATGTAGAGCATCTCCTCCCCACTGGGCCGCACGATGCGACCGCTGCCCCACAGCCAAAGACCCGCGAGAGTGCGAAACAGCAGCGTCTTACCCGCGCCGGATTCCCCGGCGATCAGCACGCGCTCGCCGCTGCGGATCTCCACGCGCGAGTCCTCGAAGTGCGTACAGCCGCTGGGCGAGGCGATCTCCAGCTTCTCCATCAGCAGCCGGCCCGCCGCTCCCTCGGCGAAATCGATGCGCTTCTCCACCGAATGCAGCGTGTCGGTCTGCAGCACGGCGCGGCGGAAGTTCGCCACACGCAGCAGCGTCGCGCGCCAGTCGGCGATCGTGCTGAAGTTATCCACGAACCAACGCAGCGATGACTGCACCTGGGTGAAGGCGCCAGCGGCCATCATGAGGCCTCCGAAGCTCAGCGACCCGGTGAAGTACAGCGGCGAGGCGGCGATGATCGGCGCTACCAGCGTAAACCAGCCATAGCCGGCCGTCACCCAGGTCAGGTTGGTCAATCCAGTGACCAGCCGGCGCATCGCCGCCAGCACCGCTCCCAGATCGCGCTCGATGCGCCGCTGCTCGTCCGCCTCACCACCGGCGAGCGCAATGGCATCGATATGCTCATTCACGCGCACCAGCGAGAAGCGCAGATCCGCCTCGCGCGCGTAGCGTTGGGCATTGCGCCGGACTAATCCGCGCCCCACCCAATAGCTCGCCAGCGATGCCGAGCCGGCATAGATGATCGCGGCCCAGACCATGTAGCCGGGCACGGCGAGCCTGTGCCCGCCAAGCGACAACACAAAATTGCTCGACAGCGACCAGAGCACGTGGATGAACATCACCACGAGGATCGCCGCCTGCACCAACCCCACGGCGAGCTGCGCCGACAACTCGGTCAGATGACGTGCATCCTCGTGCATGCGTTGATCCGGATTGACGCCGATCGGACCGGCGCTCGCCAGCCGAAAGGCCCGGCGCGGCACAAGCCAGTTGCCCACCAGATCGTGCACCAGCCCCTCGCGAAGCTTCACGTTGAGCGTCTGCGAGAGCCACTGCTGCGCGACGTTCAGGATCAGCAGCGATCCGGCGATGACACCGAATACACCCAGCTGCACCAGGAATCCGCTCAACTGGTGATGCGAGAGTGCATCGTAGAAGGGTTGGTTCCAACGGTTGAGTCGGATCTGGCCATACGCCGTCGCACCGATGACCGCCAACAGCAGGCCCCAAAGCCCGAACAGTACATTGCGCACCGGAGAGCCCAGCAGTGCTCGCGCCATGATGCGCAGCTGCAGTACCAGTCCCGCGCCAGTGGGCTCATCGAACCCGCCCGCCGCATCCTGCGCCGCGCCGCCCTGAGCCGCAGTGCTGCGCTTCGATGTACTGTCCGATGCACCCTTCGTTGCGTTCGGGTCCGGACCGCTCTGATGGGTCTTGCGATCCGCATCGCGCTCATTACTCATTCAGCCCTCCTCCCTGTACCCATCCCGGTTCATGGTGGGCGTGTCAGCAGCACTCCAGCAGAGCGCGCGCGGCGCGTCGTCCACTCTGCAGCGCCCCCTCGACCGTGCCGCTGGACTGCGGATCGGCCGCCTCGCCGGCAAAGAACAGTCGCCCAGCCAGCGGCTGGGCCAGCTGCCGGGGAGCCTCGCGGCCGCCCACACCAATATAGGAATAGGCGCCGCGCGCAAACGGATCGGCGCTCCAATCGTGCACATGAGCTGCGACCAGCTCCTGCAGCGGTGAGCGGGGCAGGTCCAATGCCTGCTGTGCGGCGGCCAGCGCGAGTGCAACCCACTCGTCGCGGCTCAGCGCCTGCAGACGCTCGGCGCGCGGACCACCGACCCAGGCCGTGAGCAGCGGCGCGCGAAACGGCAGCGAGGTCCACAGAGTCGGAAAGGCGGCCTCGGGCGCATGCAGGAAGCCGGCGTCGCTGAACGCGCCGTGTTGCCATTGCTCCCAGAAGGGCCGCCGGAATTGCAGCACCAGCTTGATGACCGGCCCGACGGCCAGCCGCTCCAAGGCCGCGCGCTTCTCGTGCAGCGGCGGATCGAAGCGCACCGCGCCCGTGGCCGCGGCGGGCAGCTGCAGAATGCTGAGCGGCAGGGCGATCACGGCACGGGCGGCGCGCAGGCTGAATTCCCCCTGAGTGCCTCGCACCGTCAGCTGGACGGTGCTGCCGCCCCACTCCGCGGTCTGCAGCGCCGCACCGAGCATCAGCCGCGAGCGCGCCGGATCCAGCTGCCGCGCCAGGCTATCCAGCAGCGAGCTGTAGCCGCCGAGCACACGCGCCTGTCCGCCCTGCAGACTGTCCCCGCCCCACTCGGCGGCGATCGCCTGCACGCTCGCGCGACGCGGATCGGCAGCGTCGAAGCCTTCGACCATCATGCGCACGAAGCTGGCAAGCGGCTGCTGCTCGGGGGCGGCGAGCTGGCCGGCCAGAAACTGCTCCACGGATTGGTCCTCGGGCAGCTGCTGCGCCTCTTGCAGGAGCCGTCGGGCCTGCTCGAACTCGCTGCCGCGCACCGCTTGACCATCGCGTCGCCGGCCGGCGCGCCGGCCCGAGGTATCCACCGCCGGCAGGCCCGCGCTGCGCATCAGCTCGCGGGTGACCGGGGCATCGCCATGGATGAACTCCGCGCCGAGCTCGATCGGCAGGGCGAGGCCCGCCGCGTGGCGTGTCTCGATCCGTCCGCCGATGCGCTCGCGCGCCTCGAGCAGCAGCACCGAACGACCCGCCGCGCACAGCTCGGCTGCGGCACACAGACCGGCGGCTCCTGCCCCGATGACCGCGACGTCAAAATCCTGTTCTGCAGCGCTCATGCGCCGATCATGCAGCATGCGTTGCGGGATGCCAAAACAGCCATGATTCTGCTAGGGTGTCTGCGGGACTCTAATAACGATGACGGGGTTGCTCCGGGGGGCAGAGCCATGTCGCAATCCGATTCGAAAGTCTCTCGCCGGGAAGTACTGACCGCAGGCATCGCCGCCACCGGCACGCTGCTGGCCGCCTCGCGCGCCGGGGCAACGGTCAATCCGGATGCGAAGTCCGGCGCCGGCATCGCGGGGCGCAAATTCCGCGCCTGGGTTTCCCAGGGCGAGGGCGAGGGTCGCACACGCCTGGAAACTCTCACCATGCTGCCGGTCACCGGTCGCATGGTCGCGGTGCGCACACAGGCCGCGAGCTTGTGCTACACCGTCAGCAGCGACGTGCTGGGCCTGCCGCGCGGCGCCTTCGGCGCCTCCGATACGGCTCATCTGCTGCACGTGCCGCCTGCCCCGGCCACCTACGAAGCGCTGCAGAAGATGGCCATCATCCAGGGGCACGGCGGCGTGGGCATCGTCGAGGCGGTAGGACCGCATGTACGCCGCGTCAAGGTCGGCGACCGCGTCTGCGTGTCCGGCACTCCCCAGTGCGGCTCCTGCTATCAGTGTCTGCGCGGTCGGGCGGATATGTGTCAGTTTCTCTATACCCAGGGGCCCGATGACCTGGTCGCATGGGCGACGCGCTCGGATGGCACCCCGGTCTACTCGAATTCGCACATCGGCGGGCTGGCCGAGATGATGGTGACCTTCGAGGAATGGGTGGTGCCGACGGTCACCAACGCCCCGGCACATGAGCTGAGCATGGTATGCAGCTGCACGAGTGTCGCAGGGCTGGGCTCCACCGTGTCACAGACGCTCGCGAGTGTCGCACCCGGCTCATCCGTGGCCGTCGTGGGCCTGGGGCCGCTGGGCCTGAGCGCCATACAGGGCGCGCGCATTGCAGGTGCCTCGATGATCATCGGCATCGATCCGGTGCGCGTGCGCCGCGAGCTCGCCATGAAGGTGGGCGCCACGCACACGCTCGATCCCAATGCCGAGGGCATGCAGCTGGTGCAGCGGGTGCGCGAGCTCACCATCGGCAACTACGACAATCGTTGGGGCAACGGCAAGTACGCCATGAACGGAGCCGGCGCGGATTTCGTGGTCGAGGCCGCCGGTGCCAATCGTGCCAAGCCCATGGTCGAAGACGGCCCCGATCCCACGGGTCTGCTGCCCATGGAGCAGGCTTATTACATGGTGGCGCCGGGCGGCCAGATCATCACCAACAGCCTGCCGGTGGGCAATATCAGCCTCAATGTCGGCACCTTTTCCCTCGGCGGACGCTCGCACCATGCGGGCCAGGCCGGTGGGATGAACCCGCTGCGCGACATTCCGCGCTTCGTGCAGCTGCTCGACAGTGGTCAGTACGATGCAAAGTCGCTCGCCACGTCGGTGGTGCCCATCGAGGCGATGATGGACGCCTACCAGAAGGTGCTCTACCGCACCACCATCACGGGTATCATGACAGCTTGACGAGCCTCGGAAGGGCCTGACGCCTACGCCTCGCTTCACTGCGGCAGCGGTCAGGTCATCGACCTGACCCACTTCATTACGTGGATTCTGGGTCGCGCATCCGGTCGACACCGACTGCGAGGTCGCGACGCTGCGCTGATACTTGATTCCAGCTGTCACCGGATCAGGAGAGATCTCGTGGCGACGGAATCGCATGCCTTTACCCATCCGGGCGCCGCGCCCACCGCGGGCGCTGTACCGCTGCGGCCCCGCACGACCGACGGTCACCCGCCTGACGACACCCCCGCTTCGGCGCTGTCGTTGCTGCGCGAGCTGTTCAATCAGCTGATGATCCTGGTGCGCCAGGAGCTCGCGCTCGCCGGCGCCGAGCTCAACCGCTCGCTCAGCTCGCTCAAGTCCGGCATTGCGGCGCTGGCCGCGGCGGCGGCGGTGATCTTCAGCGGCTTTCTGGTGCTGCTGGCGGCCGCCGTATGGGCGCTGTCCAGGGTACTGGCGGGCTGGCTCGCAGCGCTGATCGTCGGCCTCGGCGTGCTGGCCGTGGGCGCGGGGCTGCTGCTGGCGGCTCGCCGTCAGCTGCGCCCTGCTGCCGTGACGCCACAACGCAGCACCGAGTCTCTGCGACGCGATCGCGACATGGTCGCAAGGCACCTCTCATGAGCATCTCCATGCGTATGGATGGGGATCCGGCGGCCATCGAGCACGACATCAATCAAACCCGTGCGCGCGTGGACCATGTGCTCGAGGCGCTGCAGGACAAGCTCTCCCCGAGGCAGCTGCGTGCGCAGGCCCGGCACTTCGTCGAGGAGCGCAGCGTACGCTTCGCCAAACGGCTGGGCCGCAATGTGCGCGACAATCCCTGGCCCGTCGTCGGCGGCGTGCTCATTGCCATTGCCTGGGTCGCGCTGGTGCGCCGGCGCCGCAGGCACCGGGAGGAAGGCTCCGCGGGATCGTTGCGTCATTGGTTATGAGCGAGCGGCCTGGGCCAGTGAGCGCAACGCAGGCGTCTCGCGGTCGCAGCGCCGAGCAACCGACCGACATTCCCGCGGCCGGCTGGCGGGACATTCTGCTGCGGGTGCTGAAGAATGTCTCGCGCCACAATCTGTCATTGGTGGCCGCGGGACTGGCCATGTATGCGCTGCTGTCCATTTTCCCGGCGCTCACCGCTGCCCTCTCGCTCTACGGTCTTTTCATCACGCCGGCGCATGCAGTGCAGCAGATCAATTCGCTGGCCAACATGCTGCCGGCTCAGGGCTGGGCGCTGGTCAGTCAGCAGCTGCAGGAAGTCGCCAGTCACACCTCGCGCACCCTGAGTGTCTCGGCCGGCATCGCTCTGCTGGTGGCGCTTTGGAGTGCGCGCTCGGGCATGTCCTCATTAATTGTGGCCATGAATATTGCCTATGAAGAGGATGAGAAGCGCAGCTGGATCTGGCAGGTCGTGCTGTCATTGTTCTTCACGCTCGTGCTGCTGCTGGGCATGTTGGTGCTGCTGGCACTGGGCTTCGCGATTCCGCTGGTGCTCGCCATCCTCGGCACCAGTGAATGGGTAAAGCTGACAGCCGAGGTGCTGCGCTGGCTGCTGATCTGGGTCTTCAGCATTATCGCGCTGGGCCTTCTGTACCGCTTCGCTCCCGCGCGACGGCAGGCTCAATGGCAGTGGGTGAGCTGGGGCTCGGTCATTGCCGCTACTCTCTGGCTCATCGGCAGTCTGCTGTTCTCGTTCTACCTGCAGACCTTCGGCAGCTACCAGAAAACCTACGGTGCCGTGGGCAGCGTGGTGGTCCTGCTCATGTGGTTCTACCTATCCAGCTTTTTCCTGATGCTCGGTGCGCAGATCAACGCCGAGATGGAACACCAGACCGCCCGCGATACCACCGACGGCACGCCGCGCCCCATGGGCCGCCGCGGCGCCTACGTGGCGGACACACTGGGTCAGGGCGCCGACAGCGCCCCGGGCGCGGCCGGCCGAACCCCTAACCCAAGCTGATTTGGAGCTCGTTCAGCCCGTCGCGCAGCTCGGAGCGCAGGGGCTCGCGGGCGGCCAGCACAGCTCCGGCCCGGTGCGCATGCGCCTCGCGCTCGAAGCGCACAGGGCGGCCATTGAGCGCCAAAGCCTGCACTCCGCAGCCCGCCGCGCCAATCCGGTAGCGCACCTGCACGGGCTTACCCCACAGTGGCAATTGCGTGCGCAAACCATCGAGCGCCGCGGGCATGACCGGGTCGAGCCGCAGTGCGTCGTGGCGCACCTCCCAGCCCAGGAAACGCCGCAGGATCAGCCCCACGGCGATGC
Organism: Steroidobacteraceae bacterium; assembly: GCA_035553315.1. Taxonomy (GTDB): domain Bacteria; phylum Pseudomonadota; class Gammaproteobacteria; order Steroidobacterales; family Steroidobacteraceae; genus FEN-1191. The sequence continues at coordinate 263,924 of DATNDE010000039.1, read as the reverse complement.
CGGCGCCGCTGGAGTACACGCGCCAGCCACCATCCAGCGCGATGTCGCCGCTGCGCACGCGCTGGTACTCGGTCCGTGCCTCATAGCGGTCGCCGAAGGCAGCATCGGAGCTGGAAAAGTAGCAATTGGCCTGGCGTCGGTCGGCGCTCGCGACCACCGCTTGAACCTCGATGGGGACGGCCTGTGAGAGCGCCTGCAGGAAGCGATCGGCCTCGCCCAGGTGCGCCAGCGCCTGCGCATAGCGCAGATGCGCGTGCGTATACATGAGCCCGATCTCGCGGCCGAAAAAGGTTGCGCTCTCGGCGCGTTGAAAGATGCGCTGCGGCCCACCGTGATAGGGCAGCGGACGATCGAAGAGCCGCACCCCGTCCGGGCCGCTCAGCGGCCCTTCGAGCAGCCGCAGGTGCTCGCGCGCCTGCGCGGGCGTGAACAGATCCTCGAGAATGGCGTGAATCATGCCGAGCCCGCTGTATTGCACGCCCGAGAGCTGATCACGCGGATGCAGCAGGTAGCGCGGCTCACCTGCCGTCTCGAAGATTGCATAGCCGGTCAGCACCCCGTCGGGAATCAGCAGACGTTGAAAATCGGCCTGCACCGCCTCCGCCTGCGCGCTCAGCTGTGCAGCGCGCGGCGCATCACGCCCCACGTGACGCAGCGCCGTCGCCAACGCGCGCAGCGCCTGCACCTGCAACGTGACCGTCCAGGCGCTGCACATGTGCTCGCGCAGCCGCGGATCGGCCGGTTGTAGCGAGTCATTCCAGTCCCCGTGTCCATAGGCAGCCAGACGCGAACCGGGCACGGTGCGCCGCTGCAGCAGTGCCAGAGCCCGCTCGACATGCTGCCAGAGGCTGACGCTCTCCCCGGCTGAAGCTGCGCGCGCATCGAAAAACGGCACCGCCTCATCGAGCACGGCAGCGTCGCCGGAAGCCATGAGGTACTGCGCGACCACCACCAGCGGCCACAGCACGATATCCCCATGCGAGTCGCCGGCGCGGATCAGACGCTCGCGCTCGAACATCATGAACCACTGCGGCCAGTCCCCATCGGGATTCTGCGCGCGCATCACACGCAGCAGAATGTCGCGGATCGGCTCGGTGCGTCCAAGCGCCAGCAGCAGCTCCACCGGTCCCTGGCAGACATCACGCGTGCCCCAGCCGCCTCCGGAAAACTGCTCAAGCCCGCGAGGGGACAGAAAGTGAACCCAGGCATTCTGAGCAAACCACGGCAGAATCTCCCCGAGCCGCTCGGCCGCTTGTGCCTGCGCGAGCCGCGCATTGCGATCCGCGGCGCGTGCTGGGGATGCGGACGTGGGTGCCGCCTTGAAAGCTGCCGGCAGCTCGATGGGGATCTGTGGCGTGAGCTCCTGCACTGACGCCGCGTAGACCGGCGACTGGGTTTCCTCGCGCAGCAGCTCCCCGTGCAGTTGCAGCTCGAACTCGCGCGCAGGGACGCTGAGCAGGCAGAGATAGGATTGAGCGCGCGAGAGACCATCCGTAAACAGCAGCTCATCGCCCCCCACGCGCTCGAGCTGCGTGCCCGCGCCCAGGCTCAGGCAGAAGCCGCCGCCGGGAAAGCGGTGCGCGAGCTCGCTGCCCTCGGGCGGAACTACGCGGATCGTCTGTCCCTGCTGTTGCCAGGGAATGGCCTCACCCGCCGCGCCGTCGTCGGCGCTGAAGGCCACATGGTGGGAGATCAGAATGCGGCTCGGAAGTCCTTCGAGGATGCGCACGCTCAGCGAGAGCGCGTGTGGATCGCTGTGCGCCGCTGCCCGCACCTCGATGAGCCCCTGTCGATGCCGATACAGCCAGCGGCAACTCTGCGGCGTCATGTCGAATACTGATGGCAGCTGCAGCAGTTGCCAGCGTCCGTCCAGCTGCACGAAAACACGCTGTCCGTGCGAGCGGAACAGGCCCAGATAACTGCGCACGGTGGACAGGAAGCGATTGATGTTGACGTGCCCCTGCGCGACCATCGAATGGAACACACCGCCCATCCATACAGTCGAGGTCAGAGCGCTCTCCGCGGGCGTCTGATGACGTCCCGTGCGCAGCAGCTGCCCATGCGGGCGCAGCACCTGCAGCTCCTTGGCCCGCACGACCGCGTGCTGGTCCGTGCCGTGGAAGAACGACAGGACCCTGCCCTGCGCGTCGCGCTCGACGTGTCGCCACGGACCGGGACAGTGCTGCTGCAGCTCGCGCTCGGTGGGATCGAGGGTCTCGAGGGGCCCGGCGGCGCTGAACAGCGAGCCCGATGCCTCGGCCCCCGTCACGGCCGGCGTCACGGCTACAACGCCAGGGCTCACGGCTAGGGCAGCCTCCGGCAGCGCCAGGACCGGCCCCAAACGCGCCAAATCCGCCTCGGAGGTCGCCTCGCGATGGTCGGCTACAAATAGGCCAAAGAAGCCGCAGCTGGCACTCTCACCGGGCTGCAGCCGCAACGGTTCCCCGCGCAGGATCACACTCGAATGTTCATGCTGCAGTCGACGCGAGGGCAGATCGGACTGCAGCCCCGGCGGAATATTTTCGAGATTCCCCGCGCGGGCATTGCAGCCATGGAACTGCAGGGCGTCGGTCGCGTACGCGCCGGCGCGACGCAACGAGCCAATCAGGGTCCACGGATAGCGCCCATCAACCGCCTGATTCTGCCGCGAGCAGACCACGTAACCGCGTGCTGCGTGCCGCAGGGGCGTGTGATCGATGTATTGGCTGCAGTAGTACTCGTTGTTGCGCGCGGCCCCGTAGGAGCTCAGCGCCAGGTCCTGCACGTAGGTCAGATCCAGTGTCTGGGCTTGCGGCATGTCATTGAAGAGTGTCACGACCCAGAACCAGGCCGCCTCGCTGGCCGCCAGGCGCAGCTCCAGCACGTAGCGCAGGCCCTGCCACTGCCCAGCGGTACGCCACTGCGCAGCGGTATGCGCACCGCCCTCGCGGGTGGCAGCGCCCACGGCGCTGGCGCTGCGCGGTCCCAGCAGGCTAGTCCATTGCAGCGGATCCGCGTGACGACGTAGATACAGGTTCGCAAGCCCTGCCTCCATCTCGTTGCCCGCGAACAGCAGCAACGAGACGTTGCCGCACTCGAAGCGCCGCAGCGAGCGGTTGATGTTCAGCTGCGCGGCCAGACCGGCCGCATTCGACAGGCTGATCAAGTTGCTTGCGGGCGCCGGCTCGCTCATGGCTCCTCCTCGTGCCGCGCGGCCTTGAAGCGGCCGCCGGGAGCCCAATGGTGAGGGTATGGCGGCATCTTTGCACGTGGTCTGTCCCCATTGTGACTCGGCGAATCGTCTGCCAAAGGAGCGCCTGCCCGACGCGCCACGCTGTGGTCACTGTCATGAGCCGCTGTTCACTGGAGCACCCACGGCGCTGAGCACCGAGCGGTTCCGCCGACACCTCGCGGCCAGCGGCCTGCCCATCGTGGTGGACTTCTGGGCAAGCTGGTGTGGGCCGTGTCAGGCAATGGCGCCGCAATTTGCCCAGGCTGCGCGCGAGCTCGAGCCCTACGTCAGGGCGGCTAAGATCGATGCCGACGCCGAAAGCGTATTGGCGGGCGAATATGGCATCCGCAGCATTCCGACCCTGGCAGTGTTTCGGGACGGCCGGGAAGTTGCGCGGCGCTCCGGCGCGCTGGCGGCCGCAGAGATCGTGCGCTGGGTGCGTGCCCAGGCGGCCTAGCCGGCGCGGTGCAGCTGCGCTGTCACGTGCGCGCTCCTCAGCCCAATCCCGCAAGCGCTGTCATCGATGGATGACCTCCATAGGCGACTCTGTGTTCTCGTTTGGCTGGGTCCCGCGCGCTATGCTGCGCCGCAGTCAATCGGCACTCATGATCCGGGAGAAAGTACATGAGGCGAACATTGCACACAGCCACACTCGGGGCGCTTGCGCTCGCGCTCGGCGCCGCCTTCGCACTACCGCTGCACGCGCAGGACAGGTCCAATGACCAGCGCGATCAGACCACGACGCGCAGTCATCAGGCAGCACCCAATGAGCATCGCACTCATCAGTACGATAACCGTGGTGCTGTACGGTCGGATCAGCGCCAGATCACGCAGGACGATACTCGTGGCGCCGTACGCTCAGATGAGGAGCGAGCCTCGCGGGAGCACCGGCGCGGTGTCGCCCGGACCGAGGAGCGTCGGGGAGAATCCGATGACGTGAGCACTCTGCGTCACGCACACCCACGCGCTGCGGCACGTTGCCATGACGGGTTTTTCACCAACACCAGGGACCGGGCGCGTGCCTGCTCCAAGCACGGTGGTATCGAAATCTGGCTGGCGTTGTAGGGTCGATCTCCGCTACTGGGCCGGATCGAACATCATCAGCTCCAGCGACCCCGGGGTGTAAGGCGCACGCGTCGGGCGTTTGCCCGCGGCGATCGCGGCCCGAAAGGCCTTCATCGCAGCGGGCGTCGTGCGTGCACCGATCACATAGAGCCGCCCGCTCTTCGGATCCACGCTCATCGTGCGCGCCGACAGCAGCGTCTTGACGGTACCCGCCGACACGAACTTATCGGCGCCGAGCTCGCGGATCACGCTGATGGTTCCATCATTGCCATTGGAGCTGAACACCAGCCGATGCGCCGGATCGAAGGCGGCGGCGTCCGACCCGCGACCTATCGGCACCGTGGTGACCACGGCGCCCGAATCCGCGTTCACGACAGCCATGATCTGGTTCTCGCAGCTCGAGAAAAGCCGATGCGTCGTCGTATCGATCGCTAGGCCGTGGGGAGACTCACATTGTGGGATCGGCCAGGTGGCATCGACCTGATTGCTCGCCGTATCGACGCGATAAATGACGCGCTTTTCGACGCCGTTGACATAGAGCTTGCCATTGTCGCCCGCCACAGCGTATTCGAGCTTGCTGCCGAGGTTCACTGTCCCGATGACGCTATCGCTGGTGGGATCGATGACGGTGAGGGTCCCGGGATCGCCATCGACGACGAATACATGGCCGCTCGTCGGATCGATGGTCACCGCGTCCGCATCGTCGTTCGCCTTCAGATGCTTCACGACCTTCAGTGTCTCGAGGCTGAATGCCACGGCCTCACCGGCACGCCCGTCGTCGGTATAGCCCAGATCCGCTGCGTGGGAGATCGCGATGCCGTGAGTGCCGCCCGGCATGCCGGTGATCTGACCGATGAGCTTGCCAGTGCTGCCATCCACCACGTTGATGCGGTCGCCATGTGAGACGTAGAGCCGGTGCGAGGCGCCATCGAATACCACATAGTCCCAACGATCGGGCGCGCCCAGATGCGTGGTCCCAGCCAGGTGATACGCCGGTGCGGCGGCGCCCCGATCCGCCTGCGCCCATACGAATTGAGTGCCCGCAAGCATCAGGGCTGCAGCGGCTGTCCACGTCATGAGCGATTGTTTCATGTCGAGCTCCCCATGCCTGCGCGCTGCTCGGCTGTGTGCGGTACGCGCCTGGCGCCAATATGGGCAGCGCACTTTGCCGTGACAAGTTACAAAAATGTATACAAGCGCGAACTACATCAGCACCGGGATGCCCGGGCGCGCAAGCGCCCACCGCCTCAGCTTTGTGGTGCAGCCAGCTTGAATCTTACCGGTAGGAGGGTGCACATCCCCACGGGCTTGCCCCCGCGTGTGGCGGGCTTGAAGTGGTAGGCTTCCGCGAGCCGGACCATCGCCGCATCCATCGATGCATTGCCGCTGCTGGACTGCACGCCCGCGAAGGTTACGTCACCGTGGGTATCGAGGCAGACCCGCGCGATTCCGACGCCTTGCTCGTGATTGCGGCGCGCGACGTCCGGATAGAAATCTTTGAGATCCGGTGAGTCGATCATCGTGGGCATCACCAGTGGTGCGCTTGCACGCAGAGGCTGTCCGCCCGTACACGCCGATATCCCACTGACAAGCGCCACTGCAGCTGCCAATAATACCTTCCGACGCATCGGTACCTGCCCGGACCACCCCTCGCCCGCCAGCAGCCGCCGAATGCGCACCGGCAAGGTCGAGCGTCTTGCCATCGGAACGGCTGGCTGTACCGGAGGTCTTTCAGTGGCGAGCTGAAGCAGGACATCCACGTATGAGCTGCGATCGCCGATGGCCCCTGCTGCAGCCGCATCGCTGGTAAGTTCCGTCAGCACCATCAATCGGCGATACAGCCAGTGCACAAACGGATTGAACCAAAAGACGGCCCGACACAGCAGCGCGAGCCAGAGACGATAGCCGTCATGGTTACGGATGTGCTCGCGTTCGTGCGCCAGTACAGCCCGCACCATGCGGGCCTCCCACGTGATGCTGTTTGCCGGAAGCAGTACGGTCGCTCCGAACGATACCGGGCTCTGTAGCTGCGCACTGAGGCGCACGTCCAGGTCCGCACCATATGCCCAGATTCGACAAGCGCCGCGGCGCAACTTTGCGCCGCTCACCAGCCCTCCCACGAGCCGCGCGAGCAGCACTGCCACACCCAAAATATATGTAGTCAGGATCACAACGCGCAGAGGGTGGTTTGCGCCCGGTACCTGCACCAGGCGGACCATCGAATCGGATACCGTCCCCGGCACAATTTCCAGTGGCGGCAGCACCCCCGCAAGGACCGATCCCGTGAGCAAGGGCATGACTAGCATCGCGCCCAGCACCACGGTCCAGACGAGCTTCTCTGCGGCAGGGGCGCGTGTCCGAGATAGTCTCAACAGCAGCCACACGGCAGCGATCAACGCGCTGCTGCGAACAGCCGCCTCTGCGATGAATGTGAGCATCATTTGCTCCCGGACTTGGACCTCTCCCGCACCACCTTTTCCGTGATCCGTTGCAGATCGCGTTGGCTGAGGAGCCGGGCCTGCACCATCCCGACGAGGACCTCATCCAGTGAACCGTTGCAAAACCAATCCGCTATCCGCTTCACAGCCCGCGCTGCAACCTGCCCACGCGCCTTCGCGGCCCGATACAGAAAAGTGCGTTGCTGGACCTCATGCATGACATAGCCCTTACGCTCGAGACGGGTAAGCACGGTCCGCACCGTGGATTCTTTCAGTGGCCGATCGATCGCTTGACGGACCTGATCGGCCGTGACATCGCCTTGCTCCCAGACGATCTGCAGGACCTGCCGCTCGAGCTCCCCCAGTTCCGCTGAAGCCTTCATGATCATGTGCTACCACTCGTACTGCTACTAATGGTAGCATTCACGGCCGCAGATCAGCAATAGGCTAACGACCCCGGTCGCTTTCTAGTCCGTGCGCAGAGCGCGGTCGAGAACCTGTAGATCCACGGGCTTGACCAGATGATGGTCAAAGCCTGCGGCGCGTGTGCGCTCCTGGTCCTCCGCCTGACCGAATCCGCTCAAGGCGATCAGCCGCAGACCGGCCAGGTCCGGACAGGCACGCAGACGTTGGGCGAGTTCATAGCCGCTCATTTCCGGTAAGCCAATATCGAGCAGCGCGATCTCTGGCCTGAAGGCATCGATCTGCGCCAGCGCCTCCTTGCCGCTCAGTGCCACCTGCGTCTCGTGTCCCTGAAGGCTCAGTAACATCGAGATGGCAGTCGCTGCATCCGCATTATCGTCCACGATGAGCACGCGTCTGGATGCGCCCTGGATCGCTGCCGGCTCAACCGACGCAGGCTCGGGCCGTGCGATACGCGGCAACTTGATCTCGAATGTCGAGCCGCAGCCTGGCCCCTTGCTGCGTGCGTCAATTGAGCCGCCATGCAGTTCCACCACCGCCTTCACGATCGCCAGCCCGATTCCCAGCCCCCCTTGGGCACGATCCAGGGTCCGGTCGGACTGCACGAACAGCCCAAACACGCGCGGCAGGAGCTCGGCCGAGATACCGACTCCGGTATCTGAAATCTCGATGATCACGCTGGATTCCTCGGCGCGCGTGCGAATCCAGATCTCCGCCTCGGGCTCGCTGTACTTGGCGGCGTTGGACAGAAGGTTGGCGACGCATTGCACGAGGCGGGAGAAGTCAGCGTGCACATAGAGCGGCTCATAGCTGGCAGCCAGGATGGACAGTTTGTGGCGCTTCTCGCGCAACTGCGCCTCCACGGTTTCCACCGCCTGCGTGATCACATTGACGACATCGACTGGCTTGAGTTTCAGATCGATACGACCCTGCGCGATACGCGAAACATCCAGCAGATCATCGACGAGGCGCGCCAATTGCGTGACCTGGCGCTTGATGATGTTCACTGCCGTCTCGGCTCGAACGTCGGTGGAGCTGATATGCGACAGCAGCTCATTCGCATCGCGAATGGGCGCGATGGGGTTGCGCAGCTCGTGAGCGAGCATGGCTAGAAATTCATTTTTGCGCCGATCGGCCTCGCGCATCACCTGCTCGCCACGTTCACGCTCCCGGGCGCGCTCCTCCAGGACTTCCATCGATCTGATCACTTGATAGGCGCCAGAGGCGAAGGCCGCCACGCTCTCGAGCTGACGCTGATCTTCCAGGTCGAAATGGCGACCTTCCTGGTGACTGATAACCCATACCGTTCCCACGGCTTTGCCCGCCACATAAAATGGCGCCAGCAGGCCTTCCTCAATGGGCGGCTCGGCGGCCTGCAGATAGGTGAAAAACCGTTGTGGACGGACAAACAGCTGGGTGCTGGATCGGTCCAGCACGGTACCGCACGGGCCGAAGTCCCGGGGAGTTCCGCCCCCTACATAACCCTGCCAGGCACCAGTGATGGCGGGCCAGAAAAACGCAGTGCCCTGATCGGTTTGCTCGAGCAGGCTCACGCCGGCCGAGTCCGCACCACACACCTTCTGCAGGACCAAACACAGGGTCTGAAGAATCGAATGCGGCGACGCGGCGAGCGCGCGCGACAAGGTCGTGAGAGCCTCGTTCTGGAGAGCATGGTCCGGCATTCGATACGCACGCCGCGCCAATTCTTCGGTCCGCGCCACTTCATCGAGCGATCCGGCGGTCTGGGCGGCAGCTTTCATCGGCTCAACACTCAATGATTCGGCTAACCATAGCCTGCTGGAACGTTGGTCCGCTCATTAGGGTCACTCAAAGGATCGCCGGACCCGGCGGCCATTTCTATCCTGCGACTCCTGATTTGGAGGCGCTAGTTTGTGTCAGTCTCAAACGACATATTGAACTGTGCATCGTTCTGTCCTACGGTGCCGTCGTCGCTTGGGCAGCACACCTCACGCCATCGGGGCAATGCCATATGCCTTACGATGCCATCATCCAGGGAGGCGATGGTGAACAGAGGCGTGATGAACAGAAGCGGGCGCCGCTCGGTGGCTCTGATGTTTCTGGGCCTCCTGTGCCTGGGCTCGCCCTGCATCTCGCTCGGCCAGACCCCTTCCCCGCTGCAGGAATGGCAGTACCCGGGCGGAATAATCTTGTCAGGGCTATTCGAGCCACAGCTGCCCAAGTGGCGCCGCGTGCTTGGACTCGCGGCCTCCGTCGAACCGGCTTATGATGGCGCCGTCGTCTACCGCGGCGAGGTGGGTCCAGCTCTCGACGTGCGCTATCGCAATATCGCCTTCGTCTCGGTCGGTGAAGGGATCGGCGTCAATGTCATTCATGCCCGACACGTGAATGCCGGCATCGCGCTGGGCTACGATCTCGGCCGGACCAGTTCGAGTGACTACCGGCATCTGCGCGGTCTGGATGACCTCAACCCGGCACCGGTGCCCAAGCTGTTTGTGTCCTGGGCGCTCTCCAGGAGCTTCCCATTGGTCTTGCGGGCCGATATTCGTCGCCTAATGCGCCGCGGAGACGGCTTCGTGGGCGATCTGGAAGCCTACATGCCGCTGCCTGGCAGCTCGCGACGGCTGGTGATGTTCGCCGGCCCCTCGTACACCTTTGCAGACCGCCGCCATATGCAGGAGACCTTCGGAATAACGCCGGCGCAAGCCCGAAGCTCGGGCTATTCGGTCTACGCCGCGCGCGGCGGCTCGAATACCGAAGGCATCGGGTTCAGCGCCACATTGTTCATCACACAACACTGGCTCCTGAATCTCGACGCCGCTGTGGACAGGTTGCTCGGGAGCGCAGCTGCGAGCCCGCTGTCACGACGGCCGACTCAGCGCACGCTGGATATCGCGACCGCCTATCAGTGGTGAGCGGCCAGGGCACACCCTGCCGGGCGCACGCGCGCCACAAGGCAGCGCACCGGAGACGCGCTTTCGGAATGAACTGACTGATTCCGTCCTCACGGCCATTGCAGCATTGCGCATGGCCACTTCGCCTGCTTTTCCCGAATCCGGGTTCGCATGGGCGACGATCCGGGCACGAGAATCCGCGCCCGGAGAACTCCAGTGACCGGCCCGGAGCCCGTGGTCGAGTGCGTACTGGATTACGCCGCGAAGACCGGCGAGTCGCCCACCTGGAGCGTCCAGGAGCAGGCGCTTTACTGGATCGACGTCAAGCAACCCGCCCTGCATCGCTTCGATCCCCAGACGCGACGGGATACGCAGTGGCTCATGCCCGAAGACATCGGCTGCTTTGCGCTGCCGGCGATGGCAGCGGAGCGCTCGTGGCGCTTCGCACCGGGTTGTTCCGGCTCGCGTTCGATGATGGGGCTCTGACGCTCCTCGCCGCTGCTCCGTTTGACCCGGCGCGCTTTCGCTTCAACGAGGGTGCCTGTGATGGCAAGGGCCGTTTTTGGCTCGGGACGATGTACGATCCCAAGGCGTCCGGTGATGCCTCATCCCGGCCCCTCAAGGGGCAGTGGCATTCATACAGCGAGCACGAAGGTCTGCGAGCGCATCGGCACTTCGCCGTGGTACCCAATGGCCTGGCTTGGAGCGCGGATGACCGAGTACTATTTACCTCGCACACACGCAACCGGATCATCTGGGTATTCGACTATGAGCTCGCGGCGGGGCGTCTGGGTCGCCGGCGTGTGTTCGCACGCATCCCCAAGGAGCACGGCGCGCCCGACGGTTGCGCCATTGATGCGGAGGGCTGCTACTGGAGCGCCCTCAACGGGGGCTCGCGGCTGCGGCGCTTCCGTCCGGATGGAAGTATCGATCGCGATGTGATGCTGCCGGTGAGCCGCCCGACCATGTGTGCCTTCGGCGGCGCGCAGCTGGACACGCTCTACGTGACGACGCAATCCGACCAGCTTAGCGAGCAGGAGCGCCAGGCGCAGCCGCTGGCCGGCAAGCTGCTGTGTGTGCAACCCGGGGTGCGCGGACGGAGGCCGGGTCTGTTTGGGACCGATCCACGTCGCATGGCGCAGGTGGTGAGGTGACTGGAGTCGCGGGTCGTGCCCGCATCGCGAGCTCCGGTGCCGCCTCCGCGTCCTCCAGGGCACTGCGGCTCGCGCTCGCTGGCGCCGCGGGCACGGTCATGCGCCGCCCCAGACTTGCCATGATCCAGACGGTGCCGGCGACCATGATGAGCAGCAGCAGGCCCGAGAACAGCAGCAGCTGCAGGTCTTCGCGTTTGTGACGAAAGCCGATGTGCAGAAAAAAATGGAAATGCACGATGACTTGCAGCAACCCCAGCAGCCCCAGGGTGATGAGCAGTGCAACGCGCGCGGTCGCGTGCCAGTGCACCAGCGCGAACACCGCCAGCGTCAGGGTGAGTGCGAGCACGAAGCCCCAGAGGTAGGAGGCAAAGTCCTGCCCCTCCTCGCTGCGATCGACCGGTGCCGGATGGGCCTGCGAATGGGGCTGGCTCATGTCAGCCCCGCCAGGTACACGACCGAAAAGATGGCAATCCAGATGATGTCGAGAAAATGCCAGAACAGGGCGAGCCGCAGAATCCCAAGCTTGACCCAGTGATCGACACCGAAGCGCGCGATCTGCGCGACGAGGCACACGAGCCAGATGCACCCGGCGGTGACGTGCGCGCCGTGCAGGGGCACCAGATCAAAGAACGCCGACAGAAAGCCGCTGCGGCTCGCGCTGCCGCCCTTGGCGATCATCGACAGGAAGTCGTGAATCTCCAGACCGAGAAAGCCCATGCCCAGCAGCAAGGTCACCCCCAGCCATCCGACCAGACGGCGGGTGCTGTGCTGGTACTTCAGCGCCAGGGACGCCATGCCGAAGGTGAAGCTGCTGCAGAGCAGGAGCAGAGTCTCGATAAAGACGCTGCGGATGTCGTAGAGATCGTGAGGACCGGGTCCACCTGCGCGCGCATCGAGCGAGGTCACATAGCTGGCAAATACCATTCCGAACAGAATGGCATCGCTCATGAGGAAGACCCAGAAGCCAAACATCAGTCGCTCGGCCGCCGCGTCGGTGCTGCCGTGCGCGCCGCCGAGATTCAGGCCCGGATGTCGCGCGACTGGCTGGCTCATGGGATCACCCCGGCGATCTCCTCATGTCGGGCCAGGCCGCGATTGGCCGCGCTCGCTTCCTGCGCCCGCGTGACCGAGGCCGTCGCGGCGACGCTCTGGAGCCAGGCCTCCTGCTCGGCCTGCACTTGCCAGGCCGGTATGCTCTTTTCGAGGTCGCGCGCGAAGCCGCGCACGATCATCGCGCCGATGAGCGCGAGCGTGGCCGCGAGCACGAGCCACCAGATGTGCCACGTGAGGCCAAAGGCCGCGGCGAAACCGACCGCAGCGATGATGGGCCCGAGCGCACTGTGGCGCGGGACCTCGATGTCCACATAGCGCCTGGCCGCACGGTAGGCCGTGCCCTGCTCCTTGGCCACGGTGAAGGCATCGCGCTCCGTGACCACGGGCAGCTGCGCAAAGTTGTATTCGGGGGGCGGCGCGGAGGTCGCCCATTCGAGGCTCCGGCCGTCCCAGGGATCACCGGCCGTGACGCGATTGCGATCACGATCGCGCACCGAGACCCACAGCTGCACCAGCAGCGCCGCCAGTGCCGCAATCACCAGGAATGCACCGATGAAGGCCACGATCTCCATGGGCACGTAGGCGCGCTCGGTGTAGGCGACCGAGCGGCGCGGCAAACCCTCCAGCCCCAGGCCATAGAGTGGGAAGAAGGCCAGCATGAAGCCCCAGATCCAGCACCAGGCGGAAAGCTTGCCCCAGCGCTCATCGAGGCGGAAACCGAATGCCTTGGGAAACCAGAAGTGATAGCCGGCGATCATGCCGAAGAGCACGCCGGGGACAGCGACGTTGTGAAAATGTGCCACCAGAAACACGGTGTTGTGCACCTGATAGTCAACGCTGGGATTGGCCAGAATGATGCCGCTCATGCCCCCGAGCACGAACAGCAGAATGAAGCCGATGGAATAAATCATCGGCACAGTGAAGCGCACACGGCCGCGGAACATGGTCCACATCCAGTCGTACACCTTCACGCCGGTGGGGATGCCGATCAGCATCGAGGCGATGCCGAAGTAAGCGTTGATATCGACGTTTTGTCCCATGGTGAAGAAGTGATGCAGCCAGACGGTGAAAGACAGCACGGCGATACCCATGGTGGCCAGCACGAGTGAGCGGTAACCGAACAGCGCCTTGGTGGAGAAGGTCGAGACGACCTCGGAATACACGCCGAACGCGGGCAGGATCAGGATGTAGACCTCGGGATGGCCGAACAGCCAGAAGAGGTTGGCGAAATGCATGAGATTGCCGCCCATCCCGTTGGTGAAAAAATGAAAGTGCAGATAGCGGTCCAGGGCCAGCTGCGCGGTCGCCACCGTCAGCGGCGGCATCGCAAAGATCATCAGGATGCTGGTGCACAGCGCCGTCCAGGTGAACAGCGGCATCCGGCGCAGCCACATCCCCGGCGCGCGCTCCTTGTAGATGGTGACGGCGAAGTTGATGCCCGTGAAGGTCGAGCCCAGTGAGGAGAGCGTCAGCGCCCAAATCCAGTAGTCGGGGCCTTCGCCGGGATTGAAGCTCGCTTCGGTATAAGGCGGATAGCCGAACCAGCCACCCGTGGAGAACTTGCCCACGACCAGCGAGATCATCACCAGCGCCGCGCCCGCGGCGGTGAGTCCCAAGCTGACCGAATTGAGCACGGGGAAGGAGACGTCGCGCGCACCGATCTGCAGCGGCATCACGTAGTTGATGAGGCCAGTCAGAAACGGCATTGCCATGAAGAAGATCATGATCGTGCCGTGCGTGCTGAAGAGCTCTGAGAAGTGCTCGGGCGAGAGGAAACCGCCGTGCAGACCGAAGGCCTGCTGTGCGCGCATCAGCCAGGCCTCGATGAGGGCCCGGGCCAGCATGACGAGGGCGAGCACTACGTACATGATGCCGATCTTTTTGTGATCGGCGCTCGTGAGCCACTCGGACCAGAGCACGCGCCACTTGCGATAGCGCGTGATGAGGGCCACCAGGACCACCGCACCAATCACGACGATCGCAGCCGCAGTGGTGGCAATACAGCCGTTGATCAGATTGTCTTTGCTCGGATCCTGCAGCATCTGCCAGAACGGCAGCGATTGCAGGCTCAGCCGCCCGAGTGGGTGCGCGATGAGTGCGGCGACGAGGCTCATGGCCGCGGCGCGCTCGCGAGGGCAGCCACGGCGCTACCAGAGGGTGGGTGGCCCGGTCGGTCCCCGGCCGCGATGCTGGGCAGGTGGACCGGTGCGTCGTTCATCGTGGCCTTCACCAGCGTACTAAAGAAGCCGGCGGGGACATCGGTCAGCTCCAGTTCGCCGGCGGCGCCTGATCGTGACAGGGCCGACGTCAGATCCGCACGGCTGCCCTCACGCGCGATGGCCGCGAGCGTGCGCTCGCTGAAGGGAATGCCATGCGTCTTCACGTTCTGAACCCAGCGGTTGAAGTCGGCGGCTGGCAGTGCCAGCGCGGTGAAGCGCTGCTGCTGAAAGCCGCGGCCGTTGAACATGGTGTTCTCGCCCAGGAGTCGACCGGGCTTCGTGGCCTGCAGATGCAACTGCGTGACCATGCCACCCATGGCGTAGATTTGGCTGCCGAGCGCCGGGATCAACAGCGACTGCATCACCGTGGCCGAGGTCAACTGCAGGGCCAGGGGGCGTCCGACCGGAATCGCGAGCGTTCCGACGGTGGCGATACCCTGGTCGGGATAGATAAAGAGCCATTTCCAGTCATAACCGATGACCTGGATGCGCAGCGCTGGCTGCGTCGAAGCCAGCGGCCGATACGGGTCCAACCGATGCGAATCGCGCCAGAGCAGGAACGCAAGTGCGCCGACGATCGCGACCGGGCCGGCCCAGGTGGCGATTTCAATCAGCCAGAAATGGTCCCAGTGGGGTGTGTAGCGCACTCCGCTCGCCCCATAGCGGTAGCGCCATGCAAACCAGGGCGTCAACACGAAGATCGGGATCGCGACCAATACGACCAGCACGCCGAGCACTTCATAGAAATGCACACGCTGCAGGGCTGCGATGGGTCCCTGTGGATCCAGGAAGCTTAAGTGCACGTTGCCACCCGGCATGCGCTAGCCCCCACCCCGCTGCAACAGCGGGCCTGAAAACCCCAGCGCGGTATTGACCACGGCGAGGTGGCTCAGCGCCTGGGGAAAATTGCCACTGAGGTGACGGCCCTCGAGGTCGTACTCCTCTGAGAGCAGCCCGACGTCGTTGCTGACTGCGAGCACGCGCGGGCCTGCAGCCGACGGCAATCGGCCAGCCAGCAGGTGCAGGCGCCGCGCGAGCCAGCAAGTGCGCGCCGAGGACGAGCCCGAGCCCCAGCAGACTCCAAGCTGCTGCGCGCTGGCGACTCGTGATGAACCAGCCGCTGCGGCCCTGATGGCCGCTCCTGGACCCGCGGCCGCTGCCCCTCGCTGCGCTGCCCTGGATGGTGCCCGGCAACTTTCGCCGACCAGCAGGGGCGTGGCTTCGTCATGGCATCTCCCGGGCACAAGGCGACAGCTCCCGGCCGGCGCGGGAGAGGATCAACCATCAGGGTGATGTTGAGATCGTAGCCGCGATGGGAAAATTTGTTAGCCCACTGGCAGCGCCCGTTATCGTCGGAGCGGTCCCACGGAGCGCCTGAAGTAGAGTCGCGGTATTTGGTTTGTTATGCGATCGAAAGCAATGTGAGGTGTTTCGTGTCCGCCATCGTCGGGAGGCCCTCCCCTGCCCTCGCACAGCGGCCAAGCGTCGGGACGTGGCAGCAGCCCGCACTGCCGGCCACAGCACGGACACCTGTCCAAGGACCAGCGCGCCGTGGCAACCACAACAGAGCGGTGCTTCAAAGCAAAGTAGAAGACATTCGAGTCGGCCCAGAACAGTGGCATGATAGTCGAATACTCCGCGTTCCCTGCCAGGCGAGATTGTCCTTAATAGATTGATTCAAAACGTTTTTCCAGCCCCAGCGAGTGAAGAGGACGTATAGGACATCTCGAGCCGGACAATCCGGACGGTTTAAGTCTATATAGCGAACGGCACGTCACACCCATTCACCTCACCGGCTTGTAGCCAGGGAAGGGGCTCGCCCCGCAGAATGGGATGGCGCGATGACTATCGTCGAAATGATCAAGGCCGGCCTGCGGATTGGCCGGACCTCAAGGACGCTGTGGCTGTACGGCTTCTTCCTCGGGCTGGAAGCCACAAACTATAGAGCCAACAGAGGCCACTCGCTCGGGGCCGCCGCGCACTTCGCACGCCACAGCTTGACCACTGGCACGGTGGCTCTGGCAGCCATCGCCGCCGTCTTACTCCTGGCGGGCGTATTCATGTACTTCGTGAGCGCGGGTGCCCTGATCGAAGGAGTTAGCCAGGTACAGCAAGGCAAACGCCCTACAGTTCGTGCGGGCTGGCGCGATGGTTTGGCGCACTGTGGAGTTCTATTCAGAATTGCCGTCGTTTACATCACCACAAACGCGGGCAGCCTCATCGTGCTCGTGGCGCCGTCTCTCATTCTCCACAAGCTAGGCGCGACAACAATGGCTATGGTGCTTGGCGTTCCAGCCACACTCATTGCGGTGCCGTGGCTTGTCACGCTGTACATGTGGCAGGCATTCGCGTCCCGCATTGCGGTACTCGAGAATCGTCATGCCAATGACGCCTTGCTCAAGGCGCGCCTCTTCCTGCACGGCCGCCTGCTCCACGGACTGAAGCTGATCATCGCCGCCACGTTCGGGCGACTGATCGTCGTGCTCGCAGGTGCGATCGCCTTGCTCGCCGCCGCGCTGCCCGTAGCCGTTGCGCTGAGATCCCTCGGAGTGACACACGCCACCATTCCCCTCATCGCACTCGGAGCGGTCGCGCTACTACCGGCGTTGTTCACTATCGTTGCGATCAGTGGAACCACACAGTCCTCCATCTGGACGCTCGGCTATATCGTGCAGCAACGCTCGTGACCCAGGCCACGGCTGTGTACCTCGTCCTGACCGATGAATGGACGATATCGCCCTTTTTTAACGTCCTTTCCTCACGCCTCGGGGGCGATGCCGACCTGCTCGAAGACGACGCAATACTGCGACTGGTGGAGAAGGCGCGCGCGGGAGACCGCGCTGCCGGAGAGCGCCTGTACCGCCAGCATGTGGACCGTGTGTTCCGCACGGTGCGCTCAATACTGCGATCTGATATGGATGCCGAGGAAGTGACTCAGGAGGCGATGCTGACGGTGCTCATTTCACTCGATCGCTACGCGCCTCGAACTGGCACTCGCTTCGTGGCATGGGTGATGACCATTGCCGTAAACACAGCGCGGCGCAGGTTTCGCCGTAAGCGTCCCGAGGCCGCCGACCCGAGCGATTTGTCGCGGATCCCGGACGATGCGACTGACCTCGACCAGGACGTTGACCGCGAGAGGAAGCGACAAGCACTGTTAGGAGCACTCGCCCAGCTCGATCGACGCGAGCGTGAGATCGTGAGCCTGCGCTATGGCTCTGAGCTCGATGCCACAGAAATTGCGCGCATGCTGGCGCTCGAGCCCGCAAACGTGCGTAAGATCCTCGAGCGGGCGCGTACGCGCCTGGCTGCCCGCATCGAGATCTTGTTGGGCCAAGGGGTATGACATGAACGATACTGAGCTTGCTGGCACATGGGCCGCGCTCGAACCCACCACCGCTCAGCGGCGACGCATGCAGGCGCGCGTGCAGTGGTGGCTCGATGCGCACGGATCATCATTAATCAGCGAATGGTTGGGGCTCCTCAAAATCAACCCCATTGTTTCCCTCAGCCTTGCCACCGCGGCAGCAGGCCTGCTACTGATCGCCACTCCCCTGAGTTGGGTGGCGTTTTCGGTACTATGACCACGGGCGCCCAATTGCAGCTGATCGCCACTTGTCCGGAAGAAACCAAGCCCGCTCTGTTGCTCGAGCTCGAATCACTGGGCGCGCGTAGTATCGCGCCTGGATACCGTGCCGTAGCGTTCGAGGCAAGTGACGCGCTCTATTACGAGCTGCACCTGAGGCTGCGGACGGCGAGCCGCCTCCTCAGGGTAATCAAGGAATTTCCAGCCAAGTCTGCGGAGATGCTGCGCTCGCAGGCGCGACGCATTCGCTGGGATGAGCTGTTCGAGGCGCGTCATGGCTTCATGGTGGAAACTCAAGGCGAAGATGATGCGGATACGGGGGGGATGACGCCGAAGCAGATCATCACCCAGGTGCGCGAAGGCATCCGCGAGGTCTTCGAAAGAGCCCAGGGGATCATGCCTGCAATCGATCGGACCGAGCCAAAGGTAGTCGTGGTAGCGCATCTGCGGCACGGCCGCTGTACGTTGAGCTTCGATACTTCAGGTAAGTCATTGCACAAGCGCGGTTATCGCGAGCCGGGCCATCCCGCGCCACTCAAGGAAACTCTATCCGCGGCAATCCTCAGCATGGCGGGTTACGACGGCAGCCAGGCGTTCATGGACCCCATGTGCGGCAGCGGCACGATTGCCATCGAAGCCGCCATGATTGCGCTTCACAAGGCTCCGCAGATCCATCGCAAGAAGGGTCAATTTCACTTCGAGTGGCTCAAGGACTTCGATCGCGATCGATGGCGCGATACTCAGGAGCGCGTGCGCGCCGAGAAACTGCCGGCTCCGACTGCGCCCATCGTCGCTTCAGACATCAACCCGTCTTACGTCGCGATGGCGAGAAAGAGTGCCCTGGATGCGCGTGTCGAGCGATATATGACTTTCAGCGCCGGCCGCTTCCAGGACGCTCAAGCCCCTGCCCCCACCGGCATCCTCGTGACCAATCTGCCCTATGGTGAGCGCATCCATAGCGATGAGAGCGACATCGCACGGCTATACGAGGAAGTAGGCGACACCCTGAAGCAAAAATTCAGCGGCTGGCAGGCCGCCATCCTGGCCGCCGCAGCGTCCCCGTATAAGGCGATTGGACTCAAACCCAAGCGCACCACCGCTCTCATGAATGGCAGCATCCCCTGCAAGCTGCTGCTTTTCGAGTTGTATCAGGGAACTCGGCGAGCGGCGCGCGAAGGTGCATGACGCTGAGACCGCCGGTGGAGGCTCAGGTCAGCGCCTGTTTTACGCGGCTGGGCGTGAACGGTAGCTCGCGCAGGCGTACCCCAGTCGCATGGAAGATCGCATTCGCTATCGCTGCCGCAACGGGGGCCGAGGAGGCTTCTCCGGCGCCCAGGGGTGGCAGGTCCGGATGATCGATCAATACCACATCGACTTCGGGCACTTCATTGAAGGTGAGGATTGGGTAGCTGGCCCAGTCGCGCGAGGTGATGCGAGTAGCATCGAACTGCACCTGCTCCTTCAGCGTCCAGCTCGCAGCCTGGATGATGCCTCCTTCGATCTGGTTCTTGAGACCGTCCGGGTTGATGATCTGCCCGGCGTCGGCAGCTGCCACCACCCGTGTCACGCGCACGAGTCCATTGGCGCGATCAACGACGCAGTCGGCAATCAACGCGACATAGCACTTGGTGGTTTCATAGCGGCAGAATGCGACACCGCGACCATGTACCCCATCGCCTTTTGCGCCGGGCATCCAACCGGCTGTGTGTGCAGCGGCGGTCAGCACGCCCTTTGCGCGCGGATCCTCGAGGTGCCGCAGTCTGAACTCGATCGGATCAATATTGGCGGCGCTGGCGGCCTCGTCCATCATCGATTCGGTCGCGAACACGTTGCCGAAGCCGCCGAGCGTTCGCAGCGCCGAAACCCGCAGCGGCATATCCGGTATGAAATGATCGACGATCTTCTGGTTGGCAAAGCGATAGGTTGGGACGGCATTGCGGTCACCGCCACCGGCCGGCAAAGGAATCTCACGTGGTGTGGCGGGGCGCAGCGGCTCCTCACGATGCCACGCCGCCAGGAGATTAACCCCGTCTCGACCGCCTGGTCGCATATTGAACGTACAGCTCCACAGGTCATATTGCCAGTCAACGATCGTGCCGTCGGCAGCTAGTCCGGCGCGAGCCGTCATCGACATCGCCGAACTGAACGGCTCGAACGCAAATTCGTCATCGCGCATCCATTGCAATCGGACCACGCGACCGCCTACGGCGAGCGATAGCAGGGCTGCATCGAGCGCCGCATCGTCGGCGCCATTGTGCCCGTAGCAGCCTGCTCCCTGCGAATGAATGACACGGACCTTCTCGACCGCAAGACCGAGCGCCCTGGCGAGATCGCCACGCAGCGGATAAGGCCCTTGGGTGTGCGACCAGACCGTCAGCACACCGTCCATCACGCCCGCCACGGCGCACGATGGCCCGAGGGAGGCATGCGCGAGATAGGGCTTGCGATAAGTTGCAGTGATGCGTCTTGATATGGCGGGACCTGCGCCTGCCGTTTCGCTGACGGTCATCACCTGGATGTCCGGGCGCGCCTGCAGGTAGGCGTACACCGAGCCCTTTGCGGGTAGCGAATCCGGCACGCGCCACTGCGCAGCGTTTATCAGCGCATCGCGTGCCGCGATCGCCTGCTCCTCGCGCTTCGCCACGACGCCGAGGAAGCGCCCGTCGCGCACCAGCGCAACGACGCCTGGAAGGGCCTTCACCGCCGACTCATCGAGTGCCAGCAACTGTGCATCATAGGAGGGCGGGCGGACCACGCGCCCGTGCAACATGTCGGGCAGCTGCAGGTCCTGCACGAAGGCAGCGCGGCCCATCGCCTTGTCGGGAATGTCGAGGCGCGGCGCATCGTGGCCCACGATGCGGTACAGATTGCCCGCTTTCGGTGTAATGGGCGGCGTTGCGTCGCGAGCCAGCGTCGCCTCCGCCGCGATCTGCCAATAGGTGATCTGGCGGGTGTTATCACCCTCGCGGATCGTGCCGTCATTGACCGCGAGGTCGGCGGGCATAACCCCGAGGCGGGCGGCCGCCGTCGCTATCAGAATCGCCCGCGCTTGCGCAGCAGCATCTCGAAGCGCCGCCCCGCCTGCCTGCATGGAATTGCTGCCGGCTGTCACCCCTTCATTCGGCGAGCGCGCCGTATCCACCGGAATCATGCAAATGCGTGCGAACGCGACATCCAACTCCTCGGCGGCAATCTGCGCCAGTGCCGTAAGGTTGCCCTGCCCCAGTTCGACCCGGCCACTGAAAATAGAAACCGTGCCGACCGGATCGACGCGGATCCATGCGTCCAGCTGTGGATTGGCTGCGAGCATCGGCGGAAGCCGTTCGGATTCGTCGGCGGCACGGGCGACGTACGGATCGAGGCTAAAGTAGACGACGATGCCGGTCGCGACGCTGATCAACTCGCGGCGCGTCATTTCGAGCGCCATCAGCTCATCTCCCTGGCCGCGCGCTGGATCGCCCGCAGGATGCGGTTGTGACTGCCACAGCGGCACAGGTTGCCGGCGAGCGCAGCGCGGATCTCGGGCTCAGAGGGGCTGCGATTGCGCTCCAGCAAGGCTGAGGCCGCCATGATCATCCCGTTGATGCAATACCCGCACTGCATGGCCTGCTCCGCGATGAAGGCTTGCTGCAGCGGATGGGGAGCCGCGCTCGTTCCAAGGCCCTCCAGTGTGCGGATTTGGTGCCCCACCGCCGCGCGCACGGGGAAGCGGCAGGAGCGAATCGCATTGCCGTCCAGGATCACCGTGCAGGCGCCGCACTGACCCAGGCCACAGCCGAACTTCGCGCCTTTCAGCCCGCAGTCGTTGCGCAGTACATAGAGCAGCGGCGTAGCGCCCTCGAGCGTGACCGATCGGGACTCGCCATTGATTCGCAACAGGTAGGTTTCGGGCATCAGGCTTTCCAGATCTACGACGCGACCACTTCAGAGCCTGGTCGGCGCTGGCTGCCGAGCTATGGCATCATCATCATGGTAGCGCGGAATCTCGAGAAAGGGGGGCGGCATGGAGTACCTGCGAATTCGCTGGCTGTCAGTTTTGGCTGCGGGGGCGCTGTGTGCGTCGTTTGCCCCCGCCGGCCGCGCGCAGGACAGCGCGCGCGACTGGCCGATGTACCGGCACGATCTCGCGGGAGACGGATTCTCGGCGTTGAAGCAAATCAACACCCGTAACGTGGCGCAGCTGCAGGAGGCCTGGACCTACCAGTTGGCGCCCCGCGGGTATTTCAACGCCCGGCTGCTCCGCAGTGACGAAGTGACCCCCATCGTCGTGAACGGCGTGATGTACCTGCCCGCCGGCCCGAACGTTGTAGCCGTGGACGCGGACACTGGCAAGGAGCTGTGGAGCTACGCGGTGCCGAACGGGCAGCCCTCCACGCGCGGCGTGGCCTATTGGGCTGGCGATACGCATGATGCGCCGCGCATCCTGTTCACCACCTTCGACAACAGAGTTGCGGAACTGGATGCCGCTACCGGAAAGCCGATAGCCGGGTTCGGTCATGACGGCCTCATCACCCTGGATGTCGGCTATGTCGGCGTACCCACCGTGTTTGGCAACATCATGTATCTCGGAGCCACCGTCGGCGAGCTTCCTATCGGCCCGCCGGGAGATACGCGCGCGCTCGACATCAGGACCGGCAGGGTACTCTGGACCTTCCACAACGTTCCAAGACCCGGCGAGTTAGGCAACGACACCTGGCTGAAGGGCAGCTGGAAGGACCGTTCCGGCGCCAATGTCTGGAGCTGGTACATGACCGTCGATCCAAAAACCGACACTTTGTATATGCCCGTGGGCGGATCGTCGCCGAACTACTACGGCGGCGACCGACCGGGCAACGATCTATTTGGTAATTCGCTGGTGGCGGTCGACGCCAAAAGCGGCAAGTTGAAATGGTATTTCCAGACCGTCCACCACGGTTTGTGGGATCAGGACATGCCCTCGGGCCCTGCGCTGCTCACGATCGATCGTCACGGCAAGAAGATTCCCGCGGTCATTGCGATGAACAAATCCGCGCTGATGTTCATCCTCAACAGCGCAAGTGGCAAATCGGTCTTTGGAGTGCAGGAGCGCCCGGTGCCCAAGGGAGACGTGCCGGGCGAATGGTACTCACCGACGCAACCGTTCCCGCTGAAGCCTGCGCCGCTGGCACGCAACAGCTACAAGCCCTCCGACATCGTCACTGCGGCGGACACCACTCCCGAACACGCCGCGGCCTGCCAGGCCTTGGTGGAAAAGTCCGGGGGCTTCTACAACGCCGGTCCATTCACCGCGTGGCGGTATCACAAGGAAGGCACTCCGGTCCACAGCTCCATACAGTTCCCAGGAGGCACTGGCGGCTCGAATTGGGGTGGCGTGGCCGTGGATCCTACGGACGGATATGTATTCGTACACGTGCACGATAACGGCCTGATCGGCTGGATCGAAAAGCGCAAGCCCGGATTGGATTACGGACGCGGCACCGAAGGCTCGAAACAGGCGTACGACCGCGCCAGCGTCGTGGGCCCTGGTCCCTACGCCGGCTTCTCTGCGACGGTAAGAAACGCAGATGGCAAGGTGATCGGCAACTGGCCCTGTCAGAAGCCACCGTGGGGCAAGTTGATCGCGGTCAACGCCAACACCGGAGAAATCGCCTGGTCGGACGTTGCCGGTATCACCAAGGGCCTTCCGCCGGATAAGCAGCACACCGGCAATGGCAGCAGCGCCGGACCGATTGTGACGGCCGGTGGCCTGGTCTTCGATGGCGCGACGACCGACGGCATGTTCCGCGCCTACGATTCACGCACCGGCAAGATGCTTTGGGTCACACAGCTCGGGGGCAACGGGAATGATCCCATGAGCTATGAAGGCAAGGACGGCCGGCAATACGTGGCCATAACCGCAGCAGACACGGTCCACGTCTACGCGTTGCCGCAACGATAGCGCCGTCGCGACGTCCACCGGTTCGCGGCCGGCGCTCAACCGCCGGCTTGCTGCGCCACCTTCGCGGTTGGGGTTGGCCCCGCGGTTGCGGCCGGCTGCACGGTCTGCGCGCTCCAGCCGCCACCCAGTGCCGTGTACAAGGCCACGAGGTTCTGCAGCCTCGCCAACCGTATGGCGATCAGCGTCTGCTGCGCCTGATACG
Organism: Steroidobacteraceae bacterium; assembly: GCA_035553315.1. GTDB lineage: Bacteria > Pseudomonadota > Gammaproteobacteria > Steroidobacterales > Steroidobacteraceae > FEN-1191. The sequence goes on along the minus strand of DATNDE010000039.1, from coordinate 239,783 downwards.
AGGTCACCTGAGAATCCAGTACTGACAGAAAGTTTGTCACTCCCTGCCGGAACAACTGCAGTGAGAGCTGGTAGGCCGTATTGGCAGCGTCGACCAGCCGTTCCTCAGCGACGATCTGCTGGTCGAAGGTTCCGCGCGCTGCGAGCGCATTGGCCACGTCTTCAAACGCCGTCTGGATGGCCTTCTGATACTGTGCAATGGCGACGTTCTTTTCGACCCGAGTCAGGTCCAGGTTTGCGACATTGGCACCGCCGGCGAAGATCGGCAGGCTGATGCTCGGTTCGAAGGTCCACTCCTGTGAGCCGTGGGCGAACAAGCCCGACAACTGACTGCTGGCCGTGCCGAAGCTGCCAGTTAGCGAGATGCTCGGAAAGAAAGCCGCACGCGCAGCCCCGATGTCGGCATTGGAAGCCTTGAGCTTGTCTTCGGCCGCCGCAATGTCGGGGCGGCGCGTGAGCAGGTCCGAGGGCAGCCCCGCCGGCAACGCCTCCAGAAAATGCTCACCGTTCAGTCCGGGCGTGTTGTCCAGGTCTGCCGGCAGGGGCGCGCCCAAAGCCAGCTGCAGCGCATTGAGATCTTGCGCAATCTGCCGGGTGAACTGCGCGATGTTGGCCTGTGCGGTGTACACGGTTTGCTGTGCCTGGGCGAGATCCAGCGCGGTATTGACGCCGGCGCTAAAGCTTTGCTGGGTGAGGTCGAGCGAGGCCTTCTGGTTGGTGTAGGTCTGCTGGGCCAGCGCGAGCAGGCTGCGGTCCGAAAGATAGTTCAAATAGTCGTCGGCGACTTCAGCCACGAGGCTGATCTGTACGCTTTTACGCGTTTCGATCTGGGCAAAGTACTGCTCCAAGGCCGCATGGCTCAGACTGCGGACACGACCGAAAAGATCCAGGACGTAGGACGCAAAACCCAGACCAGCGGAATAAGTGCGAAAGGTAACGCCCTTTGGGGCCCCGCCAGGCGCCGCTCCGAACCCCACACCGGGAGGCAAATGCTCTGCCGTCTCGGAGCCGCTCGCGCTGATGCTCGGAAACAAAGCACTGCGCTGCACGCGGTACTGTGCCTGCGATGCCTCAATATTCAGTGCCGCAACGCGCAGATCGCGGTTGTTCTGCAGAGCAATGCCGATCAGCTCGTGCAGCTGCGGATCGCTGAAGAACTGCTGCCAGCCGATATCACCAGCCGGCACCTGCGCGCCGGGCGCACCCTGCTGCACATAGGCCGGACCCGTCGGCCAGACGGTACCGACACCGCTAGCCGGTCGATGGTAGGCCGGCTGAAGCGTGCATGCACAGAGCAGCGTCGCCGCTGCCGCGGCTGCTACTGCATACAGAGCCCGCATCAGCGCTCTTTTTCCGGCAATTGCGGTGCCGGCGCTCCCGACAGCGGACGGCGTGGCAGGAGCCCTCCCGCATCGGTTTCCTGCCCTTCCCGGGTGTCTTTTCTGCCCGAGGTCCGCTCGCGCAGCGCCATCGCGCGGATACCGACGAAGAACACCGGAATGAAGAAGATGGCGAGCACCGTGGCCGTGAGCATGCCGCCGACCACTCCGGTGCCGACCGCGATGCGACCCGAAGCTCCGGCACCGGTCGCGATAGCCAGCGGAAAAACGCCGCATATGAATGCGATGGAGGTCATCAGAATTGGGCGCAGGCGCTGCCGTGAGGCAGCGACCGTGGCCGGTAACAGAGCCTGCCCGGCCTTCATGTTCTGCACGGCGAACTCGACGATCAGAATGGCATTTTTAACGGCCAACCCGACGGTCGTGAGCAGACCGACCTGGAAGAACACGTCGTTATCCAGCCCCCGCATCAGAGTAAATACGATCGTGCCAACGATGCCGATGGGAGCCACCAGAATCACCGCCAGCGGAATCGACCAGCTCTCGTACAGTGCGGTCAGCACCAAAAACACCACGAAGATGGACAGCGCGTACAGCAGCAGCGTTTGCGAGCCGCCCTGGGCCTCCTGATAGGAGATGCCCGTCCAGCTATAGCCGAAACCGGCCGGCAGTTTCGCGGCGAGCTTCTCCATCTGCGCCATTGCCTGGCCGGTGCTGTAGCCGGGCGCCGGCTCACCGAGAATCTCGATCGCGGATACGCCGTTGTAGCGCTCGAGTTTCGGGGAGCCGAAGGCCCATTTGCCCGTCGTGAAAGCACTCAGCGGCACCATGCCGCCAGTCGTATTGTGCACGTACCAGTCGTCGATCTGATTCGGTTGCATGCGGGCGCTGGGCACGCTCTGCACATAAACGTTCTTGATGCGGCCATTGTCGATGAATTGGTTCGCGAAAGCAGACCCGTACGCATCCTGGAGCGTGCTGTTGACAGCCGCCGCGGTCACGCCCAAGGCGTTGGCCTTCTCCCAATTGATCTGCAGTTGGTACATCGGCTGATCGTTGAGCCCGTTCGCGCGCACATTGGCGAGCTCCGGATCCTTCGCCGCGAGAGACAGCAATTGATCACGCGCCTGCATAAGCGCCGTATGCGACAACCCGGCTTGGTCCAGCAGCTCGAGGTCAAAACCGGTCGCGTTGCCCAATGCCTGAATCGATGGGGGAACGAACGCGACGATTTGGGCGTCGCGGTACTGTGAGAAGTATCTATTGGCACGCGCCACGATGGCTTGAGCGCTGTCGGCTTTGCCTGAGCGGGTACTCCAGGGCTTCAGCCGGACGAGAGCGAGCCCGACGTTCTGGCCCTGCCCCTGATAACTGAAACCCGCCACGACCATGACACCGGCGACGTTCTTCTTCTCGTGGTCGAGGAAGTAGTGCTGAATCTCATCGGTTGCCGCCACCGTCGCCGGTTGGGTCGCGCCCGGAGGGGTCGTGACCTGTACGAAGAACCCGCCTTGGTCCTCGACCGGTAGGAAGCTCGCCGGCAGGCGCAGGTACAGCACTCCCATCACGGCGACGATGACGAAGTAGATCAGAAAATAGCGCCCTACCCTGCTCGTGACGTGCAACACACTGCGTTCGTAACCGTGATTCATGCGGTCGAAATGCCGATTGAACCAACCCGGAAAGCCGCCCTGCTCTTCGTGGGATTTGACCGGCTTGAGCATCGTGGCGCAAAGCGACGGCGTGAAGACCAATGCGACGAATATCGACAGCGTGACGGCGACCACCATGGTGATCGAGAACTGGTGGTAAATGGCCCCGGCGGAGCCGGGGAAAAAGGCCATGGGCAGTAGCACCGCGACCAGCACCACGACGATGCCGACCATCGCGCCGATGATCTCCTTCATTGACTTCTTGGTCGCTTCTCGAGGCGAGAGACCCTCTTCGCGCATCACGCGTTCGACATTTTCGATCACGACAATCGCATCGTCGACCAGCAGCCCGATCGCGAGCACCGTGGCAAACATCGTCAGGCTGTTTATCGAGAAGTTCAGCTCGTGCAGAATCCCGAACGTCCCCAGCAGCACCACCGGGATGGCGATGGCAGGGATGAACGTCGCGCGCAGATTCTGCAAAAAGATCAGCATCACGACTACGACCAGCACGATGGCCTCGATCAGCGTGAGCAACACGTCCCTGAGCGACGCGACCGTGAAGGGCGTCGTATCGTAGGGGCTGAATGTCTGCATTCCCGCCGGGAAGAACGGCTCGAGGCTCTTGATCTCCGCCTGCACTGCGCCCGCCGTCTTGAGTGCGTTCGCGCCCGGCGCCAGACTGATGGCGAGGCCGGTCGCAGGCTTGCCGTCATAGAAGCCGACACTGTTGTAATTCTGCGAGCCCAACTCCACCTGCGCGACGTCCTTGAGCAGCACTTGAGAGCCGTCTGGCCGTACGCGCAACAGGATGTTGTTGAACTGCTCCACGGTGGTGAATTGCTGCGGCCCGATGATGGCCGCGTCCAGGACCTGACCGTTGACGGCCGGCAGGCCACCGAGCTCGCCCGATGCAATCTGCACATTCTGAGCCTGGATGGCGCTCACGACGTCCTGCGGCGTCAGGCCGTAGGAGTTGAGCTTCGAGGGCTCGAGCCAGATGCGCATGGCATGCTGGGCTCCCCATACGCTGACTTGACCGACGCCGGGCAAGCGGCCTACGGGGTCCGCTATGTGCGAAACCACGTAGTCGGCGATATCGTTTCGGGTCATGCTGCCGTTGGCCGACAGAAAGCCTGCGACCATGAAAAAACTGTTGTTGGCCTTGGTGACGTTCACGCCCAGCTGCTGCACTTCGGTCGGCAGCAAAGGGGTCGCCCGCTGTACCTTGTTCTGCACCTGGACCTGGGCAATATTGGGGTCTGTGCCCGGCTGGAAAGACACCGCGATCTGAGCGCTGCCGTTACTGAGGCTGTTCGCCGTGAAGTAGAGCAGATTATCGATGCCAGTCAGGGCCTGCTCGATGGGCTGAACGACCGTGTTCTGTAAGGTTTCCGCCGATGCTCCCGGATAAGTAGCGGAGATCTGGATCGTGGGCGGCGCAACGTCTGGATAGGCCGCGATCGGCATCTGGAAGATGGACAGTAAGCCGAACAGCGCGATCGAGATTGCAATGACCCACGCAAACTTGGGTCGGTCGATGAAGAAATTGACCATGCTTCAGCTCGTGGCGGCTATCACGCAGCGCATCTTTAGTCCCCGGCGGTTCCAGCCGGTGCCAACTGTTCCGTCGGCGTGCCGGGCCTGACTTGTTCGACCCGCACCTTGTCTCCAGGTTTGACGAATTGCACGCCACTGACGATCACCCGGTCGCCCAGGTTCAGGCCCTTGGTGACCAGCCAGTCGTTGCCGATCGCCCGGTCGGCATCCACGGTGACCAGCTTAACCTGATTGTCATTGTCGACGATCAGCGCCGTGGCATTACCGGAAGCATCGTGTGTCACGCCCTGTTGCGGCACGAGTATCGCGTGCTGGCGCGTGCCCTCATCGATGCGCAGCTGCACGAACATACCAGGCAGTAAAGTCTTCATCGGGTTTGGAAACAGCGCCTGCAGCGTGACCGAACCGGTACTTTCATCCACGCTCGTATCCGCGAACTGCAATTTGCCGGCCAGCGGGAATTTCGTGCCGTCGCTCAAGGTCAGCTCGACCTTGGCCTGTTGGTCGCCGACCCGTTGCAGCTCCCCGGCCGCGTATTCGCGCTGCAGCCTCAGCAGCGTGTCACTGGGCTGGGTGGCATCGACGTAGATGGGATCGAGCTGTTGCACCGTGGTGAGTGAATTGGCCTGGTTCGCCGTGACCAGCGCTCCCTCGGTCACCAACGACGCGGCGCTGCGACCGGTAATCGGCGAGACGACCCTGGTATAGCCCAGGTTGATACGCGCCGCCTCGACTGCCGCGTTGGCGGCAGCCACGCTGGCGATATCCTGCTTCACGGTCGCCTGTGCGGTATCGTAAGTCAACTTGCTGATGGCATTGGTTTTTACCAGCGGCGCGTAACGCTGCACGGTGATGCGGGCGAGTTCCAGAGCCGCTTGGGCATTCATCAGGGAAGCCTCGGCGCTGTCGTAGGCCGCCTGATAAGGCGCCGGGTCTATCTGATAGAGCTGCTCGCCGGCCTTGACAGAGCTGCCCTGGACGAACGTGCGCTTGAGGATCACCCCATTGACCTGTGGTCGTATTTGCGCAATGCGATAGGCCACGGTACGGCCTGGCAACTGCGTGCTGATGGTGACGGGCTGCTCCTTGACCGTCACCACGCCGACCAGCCGCGGCGTCGGGGTCGTCGATGCGCTCTTCTGGCTGCAACCGACTGCAAGGGACGCGGCCAGGGCAGCCAGGAAATAGCCTCGACGGGGAAAGGACGGCAACACGTGGGATGTGATCATCATGCTGTGCAAATAGCGAACTGTAACATTTGATATGAACAGGCGTATACGGCTTGCAGAGGCGCTGGCTTGATGCCCCGCTTAAAGGCGAGATCCTGGCGTACTTTAAAAGGCGCTGATGCACCCGTTGCAGGGCACCCATTCTGCCCTCACGGCACCCGCTCGTCACCAGATCGAGGCCGCCGATGAAATCAGATGATCGGTTTGCCGCCGGTCACGGCCACGGTGGCTCCAGAGACGTAGCTTGCGTCGTCGGCAGCAAGCATGACATAGACGGGTGCGAGCTCCTTGGGCTGCCCCGGGCGCTTCATGGGCACCTGAGATCCGAAGTTTTTCACCTTCTCCGGGGGCATGGTGGCCGGTATCAACGGCGTCCAGATGGGACCAGGCGCTACGCAGTTGACCCGAATCCCCTTGTCGGCGAGCAGCTGCGCCAGGCCGCCCGTAAAATTTTGAATCGCACCCTTCGTGGTCGCATATGCCAGCAGCTGCGGACTGGGACTATCGGCATTGACCGAGCTGGTATTGATGATTGCGGAGCCCGGACGCATATGCGCAAGAGCCGCTTTGGTCAGATAGAACATGGCATGGATATTGGTCCGAAAAGTGACATCCCATTCTTCGTCACTGATCTCTTCGGCCGAGCTGAAGCTCGCCTGGTGTGCCGCGTTATTGACGAGGATGTCGACACGACCAAATGTCTTCACGGCCTTGTCGATGAGCTCGCGACAGTGTTTGGGATCCTTGATATCCCCGCTCACCAGTAAACATTTGCGCCCGGCATCCTCGACCAGACGCTGGGTCTCGCGCGCGTCGTCATGCTCGTTGTAGTAGCTCACCAGAATATCTGCGCCCTCGCGGGCATAGGCGAGTGCCACTGCCCGACCGATACCACTGTCCGCACCGGTAATCACGGCCTTTTTGTCGGCCAGCCGGCCTGCCCCTCGATAGCTGCGCTCGCCATAATCCGGGGGCGGGTCCATTGCGGAGCTCTTTCCGGGCATCGGTTGCCGTTGCTCAGGGAATGGCGGCCTGGGAAATTGCGCATTCATATCGCTCTCCTGCTTTTGCAGCGCGGCTCCGCGTGGGATCAGCCAAACCGGAGCGTTCTGAGCGCTTGGCCATGCAAGGATTTTTGCGCCCGCGTCACCGGTTAACTATCGGTGCCAAATGGGAATGCGTATGCGACCCGACCGTCACCGTACTCGGAAACGCGGCGTGCACCATATTTTATGAACGATTCCCACGCGGCCTCCCGGCGCTTAGCTCGCAGCGAAACCCGGACGGGCGCGCTCGTGCGCGCCCGCCGGTCCTGAATGAACATACGCCTAATGGTCATTGCCAAGCTTCAGCAGTGCCTGTCAATGCTGGCCCCCGGTCTTCCCGGCCTCGCTGGCGCGTCCCTGGTCATTGGCAAAATTTCCGCCGGACTCGCGCCCCCCCTTACTGCCTGCCGCGCGCGCCCGCTCCGGATCGTTCGCAAAGTTCCCGCTCGACTCCTGGCCGCCTTTTTTGCCCGCTTCGCTTGCGCGCTTGGGATCGTTGGCAAAATTGCCAGAACCGCCGCGCTGAGCGCCGCCGGTGGATTGATCGCTCTGATTTGCCATGGCATCGACTCCGCTTGCTGATTGAAGACGCCAGCAAGATTAGTGAGTGGCACCGCGCGGGGCATCGGATGCGCAGACCGTCCGCTCGTAGGTAAGTGGGACAGAGCAGTAGGTCGATACCGCAGCGCTGGAAGGTCGTGATCTAACTGTCAGCGCAGCCCCTGGAATGATTGCTGCGTATGCGCCCCTTGAAAACTGCGGTGCCGCCGGCGTTACTTCATGCGGCCCGCACTATTCACCGGCTGGTCTTGCTGGGTGTTTCGAGGCAAGACGAAGGCCGAGCTCACTCACCATTGACCTGTCTTCCCCGGGGGCCCACTGGACAGCGGCGCAGCAGACTTCTGCACTCCCCCCAGGGTGACCGCCAACGTCGCGGCATCCACCGGCTTGACGAGATAGGCATCAAATCGAACATGCCCATGCTCATGACGACTGCCATCCTCGGGGTAGCCCGTGAGCGCTATAAATCGAGTGTCCCTCTGGCTTGCGCGTAAGCGCAGCTTCTCGAGCAGCTCGTAGCCATCCATTTTCGGCAACCCAATATCTATCAATGCGACATCAGGCTTGAATGCATCGATCTCGTGAAGGGCGGCTTGGGCTGAATGGGCAGCGTGCACGCGGTGGCCCTCCGCGCGCAACAGCAGTGAGAGCGATGTGGCACCGTCGATATTGTCTTCGACCAGGAACACGCGCTTCGGGATGGTCGGCTGGGCAGAGAAGTCACTGACCATTGTTGCCGGGGCGGAGACAGCCGCTAACCGAATCTGAAACGTCGAGCCGCGCCCAGGCCCCGCGCTACGCGCCTGAATGCTGCCCCCTTGCAGCTCAAGAAGCCTCTTGACTACCGGCAGGCCAATGCCTAAGCCTCCCTCGGAGCGGTCCAGTGTCTGCTGGGCTTGGACGTATAGATCGAAAATGCGTTCTTGGATTTCTGGGACAAGCCCGCAGCCGTTATCTCTGACCTCAATCAGAGCAACCTCGCCCTGGCCGCGGCTTTCGACCTGAATGCTTCCACCGGGATCGGTGTATTTCGCCGCATTTGTCAAAAGATTGGCAATACACTGGATCAAGCGCGTCGGATCCGCGTTAACGTACAGCTCCTCCGCTGGCCCGGTGACACTGAGCTGATGATGCTTCGCTTGGAGCAAGGGAGCGGCGGCCTCGATCCCCTGGGCCACGATCTGTGTAAGTCGCAACGGCCGGCATTCCAGTGCAATGCGACCCCGACTTATCCGTGCGACATCCAGAAGGTCATCTATCAATCGCGTCAGCTGCCGCGCTTGTCGTCGGATCAATTCGCTTAAGCTCAATGTCTGCGGCTGATCCTGTAGCAAACGACACAGTAGCTCGCTCGCGTTGCAGATGGGCGCCACTGGATTGCGCAATTCGTGGCCGAGTAGCGCCATGAAGTCGTTCTTGCGACGGTCGGCCTCGAGCAACAGTTGCTCACGCTTCGAAGCACCGATATCGCGCACGATTGTCGATGCACCAATGATGGCGCCTTGCGCGTCACATACCGGGGAGGCCGTCAAGGATACCGCAATGCGCTCGCCGTCTTTCGTCAACCGCACGGTTTCCGTGTGATCGATGCGTTCGCCGCGCTGCAACGCCTGCAGAATCTGCTGTTCCTCGCCATGGTATTCCGGCGGAACCAGGCGCAAGATCGATTGGCCGACGATCTCCTCCGCTGAATATCCGAATAGTCGACGCGCCGCAGGATTCCAAGACTGAATCCGACCGTCCAAATCTTTCTTGAAGATGGCATCGTCAGAGCTATTCAGGATAAGGGCCAGTTCTGCAATGGCCTCTTGCATCTTATGCACCTCCGGCAGGGCACCCGGGGCGGGGTTTGAAGGTACCGAGGGGTCAGCGGGCCTGCTCATAACAGCCACGGCCCCTTAGCCCGAACGTCGAAACGCGAGCTAGAGGAACCATACAGATTGGGGCGGCGCGATAGACCACATTGCGCCGCTGTCTTGAAAATATCGAAGCGGACGGCACACCGCAATGAGCGCGCCTGCGCACTAAGCCATTGGGGCTGCTCTCTATCCGAACCGTCACTCCGCGGAAGTGAGAACTACAGCGCGGCAGTAAGCGCCCCCATGGGTGCAAGGTGCCTCCCTGTCGAGAAGGGCATCCGAGCGAATCCATGCGATCCAACCCGGCAGCGATGCTGTTGTGTTTCGGAGTCTGACCGGTGCTGATTCTATGAAACGCCGCGGCCGCTTGCAACCCAAAACTTCCGTAGGAATTGATAGGGACCTGTTGGCCTCTGATCTACATCAGAAGCTACGCGAGATGGGGCTGTCGCTGCGCAAAGCCGCGGAGCAGATGCGCTGCAGCCCAGCTACCCTGAGCCGCTTACTGCAGGGGGCGAGCAGCGAGCACAAGCCAGACACCGCCACCCTCGCCGCCGCGGCTATATGGCTGAACCGCAGCCTCGCTGACTTCGATGTGGCCAAACAGCCTACAGTTTCCACCTTAGCGCAGGTGACGTTGCATTTGCGGGCGTTGCCAAAGTTCACCACCACCGACGTGCGGGTTGTCTTGGCGGTGATTGAAGCATTACAGAAATTAAGGCGTGGACGAGCATCACGTGCCTGAGTGCACGCCGACCAGTGCTCAGCTTGCATCCGTAGAGCACGCGCGCACCTCGAAGCGCCAGCATTCGTCCTTATCATCGACAAGGATCTACAAGGTTAGTTCACCCATATCCCGAGCACCCACGAAGAAGCATTGATCTCGGTCAATCCGCCGACAGTAACGGTGGGAAGCCGCAGGCGGCAAACTCCATACACCTCACTGTCGACGTCATCGACTTGCGAAGGATTCCCACGCGCGTTCGCCCTGTGCGCAGGTAAAGGCCGCACGCGTGTGGCCTTTCTGCCATGATGGGATTGGCCCGGTGCGAACCCTTTTCAGGTGGTTAGTCTATGGCCATGCCAATGCCCGCGGTATTCTTCGGACATGGTAACCCCATGAATGCCGTACAGACGAACGGCTACACGGAGGCTTGGCGGCGGTTGGGCAAGGCACTGCCGACACCAAAGGCGATCCTTTCGATCTCCGCCCACTGGTACGTGCCAGGTACCAGCGTCACGGTCCTCGATCGGCCACGAACCATACACGACTTTGGCGGTTTTCCCCGCGAACTCTATGCGGTGCAGTACCCAGCTCCGGGGTCACCGTGGCTTGCACGCCGCGTCCAGGAAATCTTGGCGCCGCTTCCGGTCGCCCTTGATGAATCGTGGGGGCTCGATCATGGGACATGGTCCGTGCTTCGCCACGTCTATCCCGACGCAAATATCCCGGTGATTCAGCTCAGCATCGATGAAACTCGGCCGCCCGACTATCATTTTGACATCGGCCGGCGCCTTGCCTCGTTGCGCGGGGAGGGCATCCTGATCCTCGGCAGCGGCAACCTCGTCCATAACCTGCATGCCTATGCCTGGGGTCGACACGCCCAAGAGCCCTATGAATGGGCTCTTGGATTCGAGCAGCGCGCCAAGGAGCTGATGCTGGCTCACGAGTTCCAGCCCCTGATCCACTACGAACGTTTGGGCCGAGATGCGATCCTGTCGGCGCCCACCCCTGATCACTACTTACCGCTTCTCTATGTACTGGGAAGTTGGCGCGAGGGCGATACGATTGGGTTCCCCACCGAGGGCGTGGATGGCGGGTCCATTTCCATGTTGACCGTCAGCATCGGATAGCGTGGGCGCCTGCTCACTCCAGGGGATTACTCTGATGATATATGACGTGATTGCGGCGCGCGCCTTGCACGTGCTGGCGGTTGTGATCTGGATTGGGGGCATGTCGCTGATAACGACGGTAGCCCTGCCGGCGATCCGAAGGGGCGAAATCGGCCAAAGCCGTATGCAGGCGTTTCACGCCGTCGAGCGCCGCTTTGTGTGGCAGGCGCGTACGGCGGTCGTTGTGGTGGCCGTCACTGGTGTCTACATGCTTTGGCGGCTGTCACTCTGGAACCGCTTCCACGCAGCCATGTTCTGGTGGATGCATGCAATGGTGTGTTTGTGGTTGATCTTTGCGCTGATCCTCTTTGTCGTTGAGCCCCTCTCCTCACGGCGGCGACAGCGACACGCCGAGGGATCCCAGGAGGGAGCAACAGCTCAGGTCGAGATAAATTTTGCACTGATGCAATGGGTACATTGGGCGTTGCTTGTGTTGAGCATTGTGACGGTGCTGGGAGCCGTAGCGGGTAGTCATGGTTGGTCGGTCTTTTAGCTGTTGATACCGGCGCTTCATCCGCGCGGTTTGGGCGCACATCGAGCGAAGCAATAGCGCTCGACATGGCGAGGCCCTCCGGTGCAGCAGGACGTCGGCCGTGGCTTCGGCATCCGCGGCTTCCACGGGAGTGCCCGTGCGGACTATGATCCGAGAGAGCATTCTGCTCAGCCTACGCCCCGACCGGGGCGCTCTGCCGTGAGCGGCTCTGCTCGGAGGAGCATTTATGGGTCACGTCGAGGTGAGTGGTCCGGATCTCGAGAACAGCGGCATTGCGGAGTCGGAGCTCGCCGGCGATGCAATGCTGGCAGGACAGGCCCATGGTGAAAGCGTCCTGCTGGCCCGTTGCGGAGAGGAGATCTTCGCTATCGGCGCGGCCTGCACTCATTACGGCGGCCCTCTGGCCGAGGGGCTGCGTGTTGGGGACACCGTGCGCTGTCCCTGGCATCACGCCTGCTTCAGCCTCACCAGTGGGGAGGCGCTGGCGGCCCCGGCGCTGACTGCGACCGCCTGCTGGCGCGTCGAACGTCGCGACGGCCGCATCTTCGTACGCGAAAAGCTCTCTCGGGTCGCCCGTCGCATGCCGACGCCAACTGCCAACGGCGGCCGGCATATGCTGATCGTGGGGGGCGGCGCCGCCGGCTACGCCGCGGCCGAGATGCTGCGCCGTCTGGGCCATGAGGGGCCGATCACGGTCATCAGTGCCGACCCGGCGGCCCCCTACGATCGGCCCAACCTGTCGAAGGATTACCTCGCCGGAACCGCGCCGGAGGCCTGGATTCCGCTGCGTCCCGCCAAGTTCTACGCAGAGCAGCGCATCGAACTGCGCCTGGACACGCAGGTGACCGCCATCGATCCGGCCGGCCATCGCGTCACCCTCGCCGATGGCAGCTCGATCGGCTATGACAAGCTGTTGCTCGCCACCGGCGCCGAGCCAATTCGTTTGCAGCTCCCGGGCGCCGACCTGCCCCACGTGCGCACGCTGCGCTCGCTGCAGGATTGCCGCGAAATCATCAGCAGGGCACGCGCCGGTACGCGTGCCGTCATCGTTGGCGCAAGCTTCATCGGCCTGGAGGCCGCGGCGGCGCTGCGGACGCGGCAGGTCGAGGTGCATGTCGTGGCACCGGAAGCGCGGCCCATGGAGCGCGTACTGGGCGCCCCGCTCGGCGACTTCCTGCGTGCGCTGCACGAGGAGCACGGCGTCACCTTCCACCTCGGACACAAGCTCGAGCGCATCGAGGCTGCGCGGGTGTGTCTGGAGGATGGAACCTGGCTCCCCGCCGAGCTGGTGCTGGCCGCCATCGGCGTGCGGCCACGGCTCGAGCTCGCCGAGCAGGCGGGACTGGCGATCGAGCGCGGTGTGGTGGTCGATGAATACCTGCAGACCAGCGCGCCCGATGTGTTCGCGGCCGGTGACATCGCGCGCTGGCCCGACCCCCACAGCGGCGAGCGGCTGCGTATCGAGCACTGGGTGGTGGCCGAGCGTCAGGGGCAGACCGCTGCCCACAACATGCTCGGGCAGCGCTGCCGCTTCGAGGCCGTGCCGTTCTTCTGGTCGCAGCACTACGACGTGCCGGTCAATTACGTGGGTCACGCAGCCAGCTGGGACGAGCTCTTGCAAGATGGCGACCCGGCGGCACGTAACGTTGCCGTGCGCTATCGCCGCGGCGGCCGCACTCTTGCAATCTCGACCATCTACCGCGATCGCGAGAGCCTCGAGAGCGAGCTCGCGCTCGAACAGAGCCGCTCGACCTAGTACGGCCGCATTGCCAGGTTGACACCCCCGCGTTGCCCGCGGGCCCTCGAGCGTTCCGAGTTCATCCCTGCATGCCGCTGACACGGCTCGACCAACTCGCTGGCGCTCCATAGCGCCGACTAAACGTTGCCTCGTCTCAGCGAAAAGCCACTAACCGTCAAGGACGATCGCCCCTATCAACAGGGCTGAACAAGTTGTGGACCGACTTTCCTGCGACGTCCTGATTGTCAAACTCGATCGATTCGGCATCCACGTCTCGCGCCGCGTGCGAGAAGCACAACACCGCCCATGACCTGGTCGCGCTCAGGACCTCGGGGTTTGCTCGCTAATTCCCCTCTAGGGCCTTGCGCTGCGCTGTGGCTGCCGCCCGGCTATCAGGGTCGTATTGGTACCAGTCGACGCAGCCGTACTCGAGAGAATCCGGCGGGCGCATTGCGCCGGCCGCGTCGACTGAACCGGCACGGCGGCTGCTCGGCAGATCGGAACTGAAAGCCCAAACCGGCAATGCTTTAGCCGCGTCGCCCGGACGTATTTTTTCCGTATTCATGTCCTACTCCGAGGTACTGGCTGCTGCCGATAGACATGAATCTACTCGCGCACGAGGGCGGGAACACTAGGTAGTTTCCGATGGAGCTCGCTGGCGACCTTTTGGCACCAGAACTGTGGACTCGGGTCGCATGCCATCCTAACATGCATCCCGAAGGGATGATTCGCTGCGCTCGAGTCTCTTTTATGGAAGGTGATCTGAGCTGGGGTGGGTACTCGCACTTGATGAGGCGCGTGATATGCCGATGCGCTCCCGCATCGGTGGACAGCCCTCACACCCTTCTTCGGCTTGACCCCGCGACCAAATCGCCAGGCGGACCAATTGCATCGCCAACGCCTCGAACCACAGCGTGGGGCCGAGCACCGCCATGAAAAGCGAACTGCATAGACCCGTCTGCGATCTTCTGGGCTGCCACTATCCGATCGTGGCGGCCGGGATGGGAGGAGTAGCACGTTCGGAGCTGGTCGCCGCCGTCAGCGCGGCGGGAGCCTTCGGCTTCCTGGGAATGGTGCGCGAGCCGGTTAGCCGCATCCGCTCTGAAGTGCAGGCGTTGCGCCGGCAAGGAGTCCTGCGCTTCGGCATCAACCTGGTCCCGGCGGCAACCGAGCGTGGGCTACTCGAAGAGCAAATCTCCTGCTGCATTGACCTCAAAGTGCCCGTCGTGGGCTTGTTCTGGGACGTCCCCTCCTCGCTGATCAGGCAGCTGCGCGACGCCAAGATCACCGTTGTGTGCCAGGTGGGTACGCTTGCCGAGGCGCAGACGGTGGAACAGGCCGGCGCGCAGATCCTGATTGCGCAGGGCATCGAGGCAGGCGGGCACGTGCGCGGTGATCGACCGCTCGAGGAGTTTGTTCCCGAGATCGCCGGCCAGACGAAGCTGCCGGTGCTGGCGGCCGGCGGACTGGTGGACGGCCTGGACCTCGTCACTGTGCTTGCGCTCGGTGCTCAGGGCGCGGTGTTCGGCACGGCGATGGTTGCGACGGAGGAGGCCTTCGCACACGATTATCACAAGCAACGCTTGCTCAAGGCGAGCACTGAGGAGACGGTCCTCACCGAGGCTTTTCACATCAATTGGCCGCGCCGGGCGAAGGTACGCGTACTGGCAAACAGCGTTACGCGTGGTGAGCGTGGCGACCCCTTCGGACGCCAGCGAGTCCTTATCGGCGACGAGGAAGGACGGCCGATTTATCTCTTCAGCACGGATTCGCCGCTTCGCTCGATGACGGGGGATTTCGAGAGCATGGCCCTCTATGCTGGCTCCGGCGTCGGTCGGATCGATGCAGTGGAACCCGCCGCGAGCCGGATACGGGCGATTGTGGCGCAGGCAGCCAGTCTTATTGGAACGGGCGGACGTGATTTGACTTCTCTAATCGTTCCGTGCACGGGCGCGGGCCACTCCAATCTACTGCAAGAGAGCTGATCAAATGAGCACAGGCTCGGTCATCGTCGCTGGAGTCGGTCCCGGACTCGGCCTTCATATTGCTCGGCGCTTTGCCGAGGATGGCTTTAAGGTCGCGATGCTGGCGAGAGATGAGGCGAAACTGCGAGCGCTCTCGCGCGAGCGCGCGGATCTGGTGCCTCTGGCCTGCGACCTGACACAGCCGGAGGCGCTCGTGGCCGCATTCGATCGCACCGAGATGCAACTCGGTCCGCTCACGTGCGTGGTATTCAACGCGGGCGTGTTTCGCTCTGGTGGCCTGGCCGAGATCGATCCGCAGGACTTCGAACAGTGCTGGCGCATCGGGGCCTTTGCGGCTTTCCTGGTGCTACAGCAGGCTGCGAACCGCATGGCGCCGCGCGGACGAGGCACGATTCTCATCACGGGCGCCACTGCATCGCTCCGAGGCGGCGCAGGCTTCGCGAACTTCGCGCCCCACAAATTTGCACTGCGAGCGCTCGCGCAGTGCGCCGCGCGTGAACTTGGGCCGCAGGGAATCCATGTCGCGCATATCATCGTGGACGGCCAGGTGCAGCGTCCCGGCTCTGAGGCGTCGCTCGCAACACGCGCTGCCGACGCGCGATTGGAACCTGCGCAGGTGGCGCAGCTGTACGTGCAACTCCATGCGCAGCAGCGCAGTGCCTGGACCCATGAAGTCGACCTTCGTCCGTGGACCGAGCAATTCTGACGTTGCACCGTGATGTGGGAAGGCGCCCAAGAGGCTAAATTCCCTTGCGGAACATACGTAGCGACGTGACGCTTTGGAGCGAGGATACTTTCCTGGACCCGAAACGGAGACATTATGAACCTCGCCCGCTCTACCTCGGGACGCCGCCCCTCGAGGCCGGCTGATGACCGCAGCGGCGCAGTCGTTTCATCCGACTACAGCCGCCAGATGCTGCATGGCCAGATGCTGCACGTTTCGCGACTCGCGACAGTCGGCGAGATGTCCGCGGGCATCGCACACGAGCTCAACCAGCCGCTGGCCGCCATTGCCAATTACGCGCAGGCGTGCGAGCGGCTGCTCGGTCGGGCCGATACCGACCTTGCCGAGGTGCGCCAGGCGCTCCGCGAGATTTGCGCCGAGGCGATGCGAGCCGGAGACATCCTGCGCCGCCTGCGTAATCTTGCCCGCAACCGCCCGCTTCAGCGCGCTCCCGTTGGCATCAATGCGGTCATCACCGAGATTGCAGACGTCATGCAAGGCGATGCCCGTGCACATTGCGCACGCCTCGAGCTGGAGCTCGCCGAGCAGCTGCCGCGCGTGTCAATCGATACGGTACAGATCCAGCACGTGCTCTTGAATCTCACGCGCAACGGCTTCGAAGCGCTCTCAGCGGGCGCAGCCGCGGCGCCGGCGGTGCGTATCCGGACGAGTCTTGCCGAGGACGGCACGGTCGAAGTCGCCGTGTGCGACAATGGACCGGGAGTGTCGGCCCGCGCTCTCGATCGCCTGTTCGATCCGTTCTTCTCGACCAAAGACGAAGGCACCGGGCTTGGTCTACCGATCAGCAACACCGTCGTTCGCGCTCAAGGCGGCACGCTCGGCTACCGCGCCAACCTGCCCAGTGGCGCCTGCTTCTATTTCCGTCTGCCCGCCGAGACGGCTTGACGATCCACGTGCGCATGAAAGAGCCTAACCCCACGGCCTTCGTGGTTGACGATGACGACGCGGTGCGCAATTCGCTGCGCCTGCTGCTGAAGTCCCTGGGTCTTGCAACCCAGGCGATGGCCTCGGCGGCGGAGTTCCTGCAGACCTATCAGCCGAGCCAGCCAGGGTGTCTGGTGCTCGACGTACGGATGCCCGGCATGAGCGGGCTCGAGTTGCAACAGGAACTCAACCTGCGAGGAGCGATCCTTCCGGTCATTTTCATCACCGGGCACGGTGACATACCGATGGCCGTGGAGGCCATGCAACAGGGCGCCTTCGACTTCCTGCAGAAGCCCTTTCGTGAGCAGGAGTTGATCGACCGGATTCAGCGGGCGCTGGCCAAGGATGCCAAGACCCGCGCAGATCTCACCGAGCATGAGCGCATCCGCGAGCGGCTCGACTCCCTCACCCCGCGCGAGCGTCAGGTGCTCTTGCTCATGACGGCAGGCAAGGCCAACAAGATCATGGCGCACGAGCTCGGCGTGAGCCAGCGCACCGTGGAGATCCACCGCGCACGGGTCATGGAAAAGAGCGGCGCGGGCTCGCTCGCGCAGCTGGTGCGCATGGTTATGGAGCAGCCTTTCCAGCCCGTGAACGGCTAGCCAGGCGGAGCTCATTTGCCCGTGGCGTGATCGCAACATATGATGCAGCGGTAAATCCTTCATCTCCGCCGCCTCCGTGCTACGACCCGAGCTGCTCGCCAACCTCCTCGAATCGGCGCCCGATGCCCTCCTGGTCGTGGACCAGTCGGGGCGCATCGAGTTTGCGAGCCATCAGGTGAGCTCTCTGCTCGGGTACGACCCGGCGGAGCTCGCCGGCGAGCGTATCGAATGCCTGCTGCCCGTGCGCTTTCGGGCCATGCACTTGAACCACCGGAGCGAATATGCGCGCAACGCCCGGACGCGTCCGATGGGCGTGGACCTCGATCTCTACGCGCTGCGCAAGGACGGCACGGAGCTGCCCGTCGAGATCAGCCTGAGCCCCATCCACGACGGCGAGCGGCTGCTCGTCGCGGCGGCCCTGCGCGATGTGAGCGAGCGCAAGCGCATCCAGACCGAGCTGCGCGCCGCCCGCGAGGCGGCTGAGCGCGCCAATGCCGCCAAGAGCCGCTTCCTCGCGACCGCGAGCCATGATTTGCGCCAGCCGCTGCAAACGCTGTCGCTGCTCAATGGGACGCTGCGGCGTATTGCCGCGGACGCCTTGGCGGGCGAGGCCATCGCTCAGCAAGGCCAGGCGATCGAGGCGATGTCGCGCCTGCTCAACGCGCTACTCGACATTAGCAAGCTCGAATCCGGCGCCGTGCGGCCCGATGCGACCGATTTCACGGTGGCGAGCCTCTTCGAGGAGCTGCGCACCGAGTTCGCCAGCGTCGCGGCGAGCAAGGGTCTCGAGCTGCGCATCGACGCTGGCGCTTACTGCGTGCGCTCCGACCCGTCGCTCGTTGGCCAGATTCTGCGCAACCTCGTCTCGAACGCCATCAAGTATACCCAGGCGGGCTGGGTGCAGCTGCGCGCTCTCACCGGCTCGGGCGCTGTCTGCGTCGAAGTCGTGGATACCGGAGTCGGTATCCCCGCCGACCAGCTGCCCTACATCTATGACGAGTTCTATCAGGTCGGAGTCGCGAGCAACACCTCCCGCGAAGGCTACGGGCTGGGGCTCTCCATCGTGCATCGGCTCATTAGTCTCCTGGGCCTGAAGCTCGACGTGCGCTCGGAACCCGGCCGAGGATCGGTCTTTGCCCTGGAACTGCCGACGGGCGCGCACAGCGCGACCATCAGCCGATCACGCGCCAGCGTACAGGCGACATCGGACCATCCGACCGCCTCGCAACACATTCTGCTGGTGGATGATGATCTGGGCGTGCGCAACGCCACGAGCATGCTGCTTCGGGTCGAGGGCTTTCGTGTGCTGCCCGCCGCCTCGTTCGAGGAAGCCGCGCAGCAGGCGCAGGAGGATCCGCATATCGACCTGCTGATCACCGACTATCACCTGCCCGGCGGCAAGACCGGGCTCGATGTGATCGCGGCGGTACGCGCCATCGTCGGGCAGAACCTGAAAGCCATTCTCATCACCGGCGACACCTCTTCCACCATGCGCGCGCTCGAGCCGGATCCACGCCTGCGGCTCGCGAGCAAGCCCATTCGCGCCGATGAGCTGCTCGCCTCGCTGAAGGCCCTGCTCGCCGCGTGAAAGAGCGCCCGACCCGCCTGTTTCACGCACTCAGAAAAAGCATCTCACTCGAAGGCGCCCTCGCGAGCGAATCGTAGACCGGGGGTCGGAAATCGGCTCAAGGCGGCAGCTCAGTGTCGTCGTCAACGCGTTCTCACCGTCTGCGCATGCGCGCGATCGAGCGCCCCTCGGATGGCCGAATTCGTCGGATAGCGTTACTGATCAGTTCGCCGCACGGGTGCGTTGGTCGCTCGATGTGGGCATGTAATCCGGTCGCTCTAGGTACTTTTCCGAATGTGTGCTCTTGTAACGGCGCCGCTAGGCTGACGCCTCGTAATTGCAATATTTGGTGGTCTCACCCATGCGAGAAGTTCGTTGGCTGCGCACGACCGCGCTTTTCAGCTCGCTGCTGCTGACTGTGACACTCGCGCCGACGGCATACGCAGTGCCGAGCTTCGCGCGCCAGACGGGCCTCGCCTGCGAGGCATGCCACACCGTGTTTCCGGAGCTCAATCACTTCGGGCGCATGTTCAAGGCTAATGGCTACACGCTCGACAACCTCAAGCAGGTGCGCGATATCGATACCCGCAAGCAGCAGCTCCTGTCGCTCTCGACGCTGCCGCCGCTGGCCGCCATGATCCAGGTATCGGAGACCTGGCTGAATCAGTCGCTACCCCAGGGGACCGGACTACCGGCCCGCTCACAGAGCAGTACAGTGGGCTTTCCCCAGCAGCTGAGCCTCTTCTATGCGGGTAAGGTCGCTCCCCACGTGGGTGCGATGATCCAGCTCACCTACGAGAATGATTCCGCCGCGATCGGCATCGACAATACTGATCTGCGCTATGCCAATCTGCTGCTGCTGCCGAACGATCACGGCCTGGTCTACGGGCTGAGCGTCAACAACAACCCCACCGTCCAGGATCTGTGGAACACTACGCCGGCGTGGGGCTATCCGTATGCCGCGAGCAATGCCGGTGTCTCCTCGCTGGCGGCCACCCAGATCGACGGCACGCTCGCGCAGCAGGTGGCGGGCCTGAGCGCCTATGCGCTGTGGAACGAGTCATTGTATGCGGAAATGGGGGTCTATCACTCCGCGCAGCAGGGTGTTACCAACCCCATTACGGGCGCTGCCGGTCCGCTCGATGGCACGGCGTCCAACGTGATCGAGGGCGCGGCGCCATATGCGCGCCTCGCCTACGAGTATCAGTGGGGACGCCACGATCTGGAAGTAGGTGCCTACGGCGCCCAGTTCAAGCTCTTTCCGGGCGGTGGAACTACGGCCGCACCGGCAACCCTTACCCTACCAACCAACCAATTCGATGACATCGCCGAGGACCTGCAGTATCAGTTCCTGGGTGAGGATCACATCGTGACGCTCGCGGCGACTCACATTCACGAGACGATGCACCTGGACGCAAGTTTCGCGAGCGGCGCCAGTGCCAACCCGAGCAATCAGCTCAACACCACCCGCATCACGGGCACTTACTATTTTCGCCGCAAGTACGGCGCGACCCTCAGCCATTTCGCCACCACCGGCAGTGCCGATCCCGGTCTGTATCCGGCCGGCAGCGCACCGGGCGTCATCACCAGCGCCGACGGCAGCCCTGACACGAGCGGCTGGATTGCCGAGGTCAATTACCTGCCCTGGCTCAATACCAAGCTGTCATTGCAGTACACGCATTACGATCAGTTCAACGGCGGGACGCTCAATTACGATGGTCTTGGGCGCGACGCCGCGGCGAATGATACGACCTACCTGCTGTTGTGGCTAACCTTCTGAGCATGCGCCCGTGAACACCAAGAACTTGCGACGACTGACGGCGACAGCGACCCTCCTATGCATCACCGCTCTGGCCGCGGTACGCGTGCACGGGGCCGGGATCGATGCGGCAAACCGCCTGGCCGGGGAGCGCGTGGCGGTGGGTACCTGTGCCAACTGTCACGGATGGCAGGGCCACAGCATCCAACCTAAGTTCCCCGTGCTCGCCGGCCAGCAGGCTAACTACCTGCTAGCCCAGCTGCATGCCTTCAAATCTCAGACCCGCGGCGACCCCGATGCCCTCGGTTACATGTGGGGGATGGCCGCACCACTGGATGAAAGCATGATGGCAGCGCTCGCCGACTATTACAGCCGCCAGACGCCCTGGGCGGGTGAGCGGGGCGATCCGCGACTCATTGCCCATGGCGAGCAGATCTATCAACAGGGTGATGCGGCCCAGGGCATCCCGCCCTGCGCAGCCTGTCACGGCCCCAAGGCGGCCGGCACCAGCATGTATCCGAGCCTGGCCGGTCAGCACGTGCAGTATCTGATCAAGCAGCTGCGCTCCTTTCAGAATAACCTGCGCGATGTGGCCATCATGCATGGTGTCGCGCAGGGGCTGAAGTTGCCGGACATGCTCGCTGTGTCGGCCTACCTGCAGTCGCTCGGTCCCTGACGGATCGGTTCGCCGGTAAAATTGCGCGATAGCAGCCGGCGCGGAGCCAACGAGCGTGGTTAGGTAGCTTGAGAAACGGCCATGTGACGCCATGCGTACAATCCGCAGCGCGTGTCGGCCTTCACAGATCCTGACCGATACGAGCTCGCCTCGCCTACACGTTGGAGCACGCTCGCGCCGGCCCATGACCCTCCCGAAGGCCACGCCGAGATCGGATCGAACCCGACTGAATCACTATCCCGCTGCGGAAAATACTGAGTGCTAAAAGCTCGCCGATGCCGGATGCTCAGCTCGTCAGATATTTGTCCATCCAGGATACGATCATGAACAGCCAATTAAATAAAGCTGCGCCGGAAGGCTACAACACACTCAATGCTTACATCACCGTGAAGGATGTTCCGGCTCTCATCGGCTTCCTGCAACGAACCTTCGGCGGCATCGTCAAGGAACAAATCGAGCAGCCTGATGGGCAGATCGAGCACGCCGAAGTGAAAGTCGGCAACTCGCTGCTGATTCTTGGGCCGCCGAAGGTGGACGGCCTCATGCGAGGGCACGAGAAGAATCTCCCGGCCACGTTTTACGCCTTTGTGCCGGATGTGGATTCGACCTATGCAAAGGCCATGGCTTGTGGCGCCCACGCCTGGACCTTGCCTCGCGAGACTTTCTATGGCGATCGTGTTGCTGCCGTTACCGACACCAATGGAAACGCATGGTGGATTGCGACCCGCAAGGAAGCGCTGGACACCGCTGAGCTGCAGACACGCGCTGATCTGCACTGGCACAAGCGGTCTTCCGCGCCTGACACAACCCAAAGGGCCCCTGATGCTGGCGTCGCGAGTCCTCCGGCGGGCTACCAGGTCATCAACCCCTATGTGAGTGTTGGGGATACGAGTGGATTCATTGCTTTCATCGAACGTACATTCGATGGAACGCTCATCCGACAGATCCGGCAGCCAGACGGCCAGACCGAGCATGCCGAGATCCGCATCGGCGATTCCGTCTTGATGGTAGGGCCGCCTGAGGTTGAGGCGCTCGCGCAGGCTGAAGATCACCACCGAGCCGCAAGCTTCTACGTTTTCGTTTCCGATGTCGATGCTACTTTCGACAAGGCCATCTCGTGCGGTGCGGTTCTGGTGGAAGCTCCGAGCGAGCGCTTTTTTGGCGATCGCGTTGCAGGGGTCAAAGACCCCTATGGCAACCATTGGTGGATCGCGGCTCGCAAGCAAACGATGGAGGCCAAGGAGCTGCAGGAAAGAGCAGATGAACACTGGGATGTTCGCTCGCGGGCGGTCGGTCAGAGAGTGAGCAAGACCGAGGTGCTCGATTTTCTCAGATCTCACCGCTATGCGGTCCAGGCCACCGTCACCGAGCAAGGTCTACCGCAGGCCGCTCTCGTCGCCTTCGTGGTCACTGACGAGCTGGAGCTATTCTTCGATACCTTCGCGTCAACCAGAAAGGCCAAGAATCTAGCGCGATCTCCGCACCTGGCCCTGGTCATCGGCGGACAAGCTGGCGATCAGCGCACGGTGCAGTATGAGGGCGGCGTGGACTCGCCCACCGGCGAGGAGCTGGAAAACCTCAAGAATGCCTACTTTGCCGTGCATCCAGACGGTTTGCATCGTTCGAGGCTCCCCGGGATCCGCTATTTTCGCGTTCGCCCGCGGTGGATACGTTATACCAACTTCAACGCAGCGCCCGCGCAGATCGTGGCATTCGAGGGAGGCGCGCTTGAGTCTCACTCAAGCAGTCGGGCGACGGGGGCCTCCTCCTCGCACTACACGCAACCAAAGTCTACTTGGCAACCGAGAGTCGAGCTCGAACCTGACTTCAATGCCTTTGTCAGTCCGGCACCGCCGGACCAAGCGCCGCGGCTGGCCGTTCTTGACGGGGGTTAAATGCTCCATCGCCTGCCGGGAGAGCCGGATAGCTCGCGAGCGGCATGGCACCCGCGTGGGTCGTTCGTTTCACCGCGGCGCTCCTGTTGGTGAGCGGCTAGCTTAGCCCCGCGTTGAGTGCATCCGTAGATGTACGGGTGGTGCAAACTCCGAGGTAGTCGGACCATCGCAAGGCTATGCGGGAGGACCCATGTCCATGATCGTCCGCTCCTCGAACCAGGCCTCGCGATCCCGCTGGCTGCGCCGCTTCCCGTTGCCCCGTAACTTCGGGGTCGGCGCTGAATCGCGCATTGTCCCGGGCCGGCACTGGCCAGCACCGCCCGATGCCCGACGCGTCAAGACCATTCAGGTGTATCGATACGACCCCGAGTCCGGCGCGAATCCCCGCCTGGACAGCTTTGAGGTCGATCTCGAGGACTGCGGGCCGATGGTGCTCGATGCGTTGATCTGGATCAAGAGCAAGGTCGATTCCACGCTCGCGTTTCGCCGCTCTTGCCGCGAAGGGGTCTGTGGCTCCTGCGCTATGAACATTGACGGCACCAACTGGCTCGCCTGCACTCGCTATCTCGCTGACACCGCCCCGCGCGCGTCTGTCTATCCACTGGCGAACTTGCGCGTCATCAAGGATCTGGTACCAGACCAGTCGCATCTCTTCGATCAATATCGCATGATCGAGCCTTGGCTGAAGGCCGGCAGCACAGTGCCGCAGCGGGAGCGAAGGCAGAGCATCGAGGAGCGCAAGCGCCTGGACGGCTACTACGAATGCATTCTCTGCTTCTGCTGCACCTCGGGATGCCCGAGCCATTGGTGGAATGCCGATCGCTTTCTGGGACCGGCGGTGCTGCTACAGGCCTGGCGCTGGCTTGTCGATAGCCGTGATAAAGCACGGGGCGAGCGCCTCGATCAACTGCATGATCCGTTCCGCCTGTATCGCTGTCACACGATCCTCAACTGCACGCGCACCTGCCCCAAGGGGCTAAACCCGGGGCGGGCGATCGCCCAGATCAAGCAACTGCTGTTCGAGCGACAGCCCTGAGCCCGGTCTCCTGCCATGTCTCAGCACCCGCCGATCAGCCAAGCCCCGCGCCCCCTGTCACCAAATATTCAGCACTATCGGCCACAGCTGACCTCGGTGCTTTCGATTCTGCACCGCCTGACGGGGGTGCTGCTGGCGGCAGCGGCGATCGGGCTGGTGCTCGGCCTTTGGGCGGTGGCGTCCGGCCCCAGCGGATATACGATCGCACGAGCCGCCTGCACATCACCGCCCGGCTTGGCATTGCTAGCGATTGCGACCTGGGCCTTTTTCATGCACCTCTGCGGCGGCATCCGCCACCTGCTCTGGGACGCGGGACGAGGGTTCGAGCTGGCGGCAATTTATCAGGGCGGCTGGACGATTGTCGGCGCCAGCGTACTGTTGAGCGCGCTTTTGTGGCTCGCAGCCTGGCGTCTGGTGCCCTGATCCATGAGCGGCCCGAGTGCACCGCGGCCTATCGACCGAACCGACACGCTCGGCAGCGCCCATACCGGCGTACACGACTGGTGGGCTGAGCGGCTTTCGGCCATGGCGCTTGCACCCCTCAGCCTGTGGTTTCTGGCCGGCATTGCCCTGCATGCCCGCTCCGACTACGAGGCCTGGCTCGCCTGGCTGCGCGAGCCACTCTCGGCGGTGCTGATGATGCTGCTGCTGATCAGCCTGTTTCGGCACCTCGAGCTCGGTCTGCGAGTCGTCATCGAAGATTACATGCACTCCGCCGCGAAGGTGACGGCATTGATCGCAATGCGGCTGTTCTGTTTCGCGCTGGCTGTCGCCGGTCTGGCGGCGACGCTGCGGATTCTGCTCGGGCATTGATCACGACGGCTGGCGCATCAAAGGACGTCAAAGGCTGCCCGGAGCATCGTTCCTTGAATCCTGATCATTGACCTATTTTCTGAAAATTGCGCGGCTCTCCCCCATGGCGCGCTGGCGAGTCACCCACGTCAAGTGGGCTGCGGTACTCTGAAATGTCCTGATCTATCGACAAGGTCGATCATCTGATGCGCCGCATGGACGGTCATAGGATGCTGCGTAAACCCCGATCGCGGAGAGATGTAGGCGGCCATTTCGCGAACAAGCTCAAGCTGCTCGCTCGATGTCTGTGCGAGTAGCGAGATCACCATGTTTTCCAAGGCGATGATGCGGACACGAAGATGTATCAGCTCGGCGTCGGTCAACGGAGGAACATGGGAGAGCTCAGCGCTAGAAGGCAAGCCTCGCTTCACAAGGGTGGGCTCCGCACCACCCTCGGTGTCCCACCTCGAGAGGGCCATCTGGCGTTGGGAGAATGCGCCTGTGAGGTCAGGTTCTCTGTCTGGCATGAGTAGATCTCCGGAGGTTTATGAAGCAGGATCGGCAGCGGCACTCAATTGCGCAGAAGCTCACGCAGCATGTAAGGCAGAATTCCGCCGTGTCGGTAATAAGTCGCTTCGATTGGAGTGTCGATGCGAACGATCACATCGAATTCCTGGCGTGGACGCTGCGACCGGCTTGCGCGCACTCGCAACGTACGAGGCAACTCCGCCCGCTCAAGTCCGGTGATTTCGAAGCTTTCCTGACCCGATAGTCCCAGACCAGCCGCACTCTGCCCGTCCTCGAATTGCAACGGCAGCACCCCCATGCCAATAAGATTGGACCGATGGATGCGCTCATAGGATTCGGCAATGACGGCGCGCACACCGAGGAGCGCCGTGCCCTTGGCAGCCCAATCGCGTGAGGAGCCCGAGCCATACTCCTTGCCGGCCAGTATCAGGAGCTGTGTTCCCGCGTGCAGATACCGCCTCGATGCATCGTAGATCGTCACTACAGGGCCGCTGGACTGAGTGAAATCTCGGGTAAATCCACCGTGCGTGTCAGCAGCGAGAAGGTTGCGTAGACGAATGTTGGCGAAGGTGCCCCGAATCATGACCTCGTGGTTGCCGCGGCGCGAGCCGTAGGAGTTGAAGTCCTTGCGCGGGATGCCCTGGGCGGTGAGATAAGCGCCGGCGGGGCTGTCGGGGGCTATGGTTCCGGCTGGGCTGATGTGATCGGTGGTCACAGAGTCGCCGAGCATCACGAGCACACGAGCCCCCGAGATGTCAGTCAGCGCTGCCGGCTCGCGCTCGATATCATCGAGGTAGGGCGGACGGCGCACATAGGTGGATCGAGTGTCCCACTTAAACGCATCGCTCTGCGGCATTGGCAGGCTGCGCCACCGGTCATCTCCGCGGAATATGTCGGCATAATCCTTCGTGAACATATCCGCTCGCAGGCAAGAGCCGATCACCTCTTGAATCTCCTGACCGCTGGGCCAGATCTCGCGCAGAAATACCGGCTTGCCGTGGCTGTCTGTCCCGAGCGGCTCTCGAAGCAGATCAGCCCGCAGCGTGCCAGTCAACGCGTAGGCCACCACCAGCGGCGGGGAGGCCAGGAAGTTCATGCGACACTGTGCGTGGATCCTGCCTTCGAAGTTGCGGTTGCCCGACAGCACCGAGCAGACGGTCAGATCATGTTCGCTGACCGCCGAGCTGACCTCGGGGATAAGCGGACCGGAACTGCCGATGCATGTTGTACAGCCATAACCCACCAGATTGAATCCCAACCGATCCAGGTATGTCGCCAGGCCTGCGCGCTCCAGGTAGTCGGTCACCACCCGCGAGCCTGGCGCCAGTGAGGTCTTTACCCATGGTTTGCGACTCAAGCCTCTTTCGACCGCATTCCTTGCCAACAGGGCGGCCCCGACCATGACGGCGGGATTGGAGGTGTTGGTGCAGGAGGTGATGGCGGCAATCACCACGTGGCCGTGGTCGACTTGCGTTCGGGTGCCCTCGGCCAGGACGATATCCGCTGGATTGCTCGGCCACTTCTCCCCGGTGCCGACGCCGGGCGCACGCGGGGCAGCCTCATCATGAGCCTGCTCGGCCGCGATTGGATCACTGGCGGGGAATGACCCCTCGATGGCCCTATCGAGCTCATCCAACACAGCCTCGTCCTGTGATCGGCCTGCGAGCAGCGCACCGACGGCACGGGGCGCCATGCGCAGTGGAATCCTATCTTGTGGTCGTTTTGGTCCGGCTATCGAGGGCTCAACGCTGCCCAGATCGAGCTCGATGGTCTGGGAGTACCTGGGCTCGTGCGCCGAATCGTGCCATAAGCCTTGTTCTTTCGCGTACGCTTCGACAAGTCGGATCTGATTGTCCGGGCGGCCGGTGAGCCGCAGGTAGGATAACGTCACATCATCGATCGGGAAGATCGCGCAGGTTGCACCGTATTCGGGGCTCATGTTGCCGAGGGTCGCGCGGTTGGCCAACGGAACATTGGCTACGCCAGGCCCGTAGAAATCCACGAATTTTCCGACCACCCCAGTGCGCCGCAGCAGCTCCGCGATCGTCAACACCAGATCAGTAGCGGTGGTGCCGGCCGGTAGCTCGCCGGTTAATTTAAGACCG
Organism: Steroidobacteraceae bacterium; assembly: GCA_035553315.1. GTDB lineage: Bacteria > Pseudomonadota > Gammaproteobacteria > Steroidobacterales > Steroidobacteraceae > FEN-1191. Next base: position 211,799 of record DATNDE010000039.1, on the reverse strand, counting down.
AGCACCTGAGGAATCAGCATACTGAGTGGCTGTCCGAGCATGGCTGCCTCGGCTTCGATGCCGCCCACGCCCCAACCCAGTACGCCGAGACCGTTCACCATCGGCGTGTGTGAGTCCGTGCCGACCAAGGTATCGCAATACGCGGCCGTTCCTTCAGGCCCCTCGTGCGTGAACACCACCCGCGCCAGGTATTCCAAGTTCACTTGGTGGCAGATCCCGACATCCGGCGGCACCACCTCGAAATCGGCGAAGGCCTGTTGCGCCCAGCGCAGCAGCTGAAAGCGTTCCGCGTTGCGCTCAAATTCCAACTGCGCGTTGGTCGCGAAGGCGTCGGCGCTGCCGAATACATCCGCGATCACCGAATGGTCGATCACGAGCTCTGTCGCAATCGACGGATTGACGCGCTGCGGATCACCCCCAAGGCGGATAATCGCATCGCGCATCGCCACGAGGTCCACCACACACGGGACTCCGGTGAAGTCCTGCATCAGCACGCGCGCCGGCATGAAGTGAATTTCCTGCGCCGGCATGTCATCCGCTCGCCAGTGCGCTAAGGCCTGAATCTGGTCCGCGACTACCAGATGACCATCCTCGTTGCGCAGTAAGTTCTCGAGCAGCACCTTGAGGCTGTAGGGCAATCGCTGCGCCCCGGTCATGCGTGCAAGTCGATGAATCCAATAGGTCCGCTCACCGACTCGCAGCTCACCTCGCGTCCCGAAGCTGTCGATGCTCATTGTGTGCTCCTCGCGCCTCGAACATTAAGACATGCTGCCGCGAAATGGCAGCCGCCCCTCGTGGATCTTCCGCGTCTCCGGTTACGCAGCTCTGCAAGGCGCGGGGCCTGATTGCCGATTGGACGGCGACGAGTGCCCCGCTTGAAACGCCGGTGGTCAAGGACCGATTCGGAAGAAACGGAATTGCCGTGCTGGCTTCCTCGCTACCTGCTCGACTGCACTGTCTCTATCGCTCCGCTCTCGACTCCGCAGTCACGCTCGCACGAGCGGCGTCTCGACAAGATGCTCTGCGAGAAACCAGGCCTGTTTTTCGCCGGTGCGGATCACATCCGAGACGATCAGATCATTCGTGCCATCGTCACCCTGCGCGGCGATCCGAGAAGCGGCGTCGTGCGCATCGCTGAGGATCAGCTCGTGCGCCTCGAGCAGGCGCGAGAGCATCGCTGGCACCTCCTCGCAGCCGTTCGGGGGCCGCGGCAGACGGGTGATTTCAGCAACGTGCCGCGGATCGCCGACTGCTACTCCGCCGAGCGTTTGCACTCGTTCCGCGATCATATCGACAAGCTGCAGCTGTTCTTGTGCATGCTTGTCCAACAGCAGATGCAGCTGATTGAATGTCGCACCCCGCATCAGCCAGTGATGCTTCTTGTAGAGTGCGTGCAGAATCTGGGTATCTGCGAGGATTTGGTTGAGGCGCTCGCTGGAGTAGAGGCGCGCATCGTGCGATAGCCCGATCGGAAATTGCCGCACCGTACCGAACTTTTGGATCTCTTCGCCGTTCTGGTGCAGCCACGGTTGGCTGCTGCGCGGAGGATTCGCCATGAGATGATCTCCTAATGAACGAGCTTGTCACGCAACACGACAGCCTGGTTGTGTGCCTCATCATGCGCCGAGTAGACTAGCGTCAGCGGGCCCTTTGCCGCCAGCTCCTTGAGCTTACCGAGTAGCTCGCCTTTGGCGTCTAGCTCACCCTCGTAGCGTTGCCGGAACTCCTCCCACCGCTCCGGATCATGGCCGAACCACTTACGCAGCTCGGTGCTTGGCGCGATGTCCTTCATCCACTGCGAGATAGCGGCGTCGGTCTTCTTCAGCCCTCTTGGCCACATCCGATCGACGAGCACGCGGGTACCATCGTGCGCCGACGGGGACTCATAGGCGCGCTTGATATGGATCTCCTGATTACCATGGGAATGGCCCATTTCAACCTCCTGGGCATCTTCAACGTTGTGGGAGGACTTGAGCGGTGCAAACTTTCGGGCCGGTCAAACCACACGTCGATACGTACAAGTACGCGGTTGTATACGATCGTTGCATTGCGGTCTTGTTCCGAGTTTCGAACCGCACGCGATCATAGGGAGCCCCCCTCCAAAAGGGGATGACGTAAGCGTTGGAAGCTATCCGGCGCGTTTACCGCTTCATCGGGTCCGCGCGACCTTGACCAGCTGCTCACTCTTGGCGCCAACGCACCGCAGGAGATCACCCCAGGCCTTAGTAAACGTTGCGGCTCCGTCGCGCTGCAGTGTTGTGCCCAGGGTCGCAAGATCGAGTCCCGCTCGACCGAATTCCGCGAGTATCTCCTCAGAATTTCCGCCGTCCATTGGAAGCGCAGCGCCCACTTGACCGTGATCAGCAAACGCGAGCAATGTCTTTTCAGGGATGGTGTTGATTGTGTCAGGAGCTATCAGCGCCTCGATGTACAATACGTCGGAGGCGTCTGGATCTTTGGTGCCGGTGCTGGCCCACAGCAGACGCTGCTCGTTGGCGCCGCGCGCTGCTAACTTTTGCCAACGCGCCGAGCTCAGAAGCTCTCGGTAGGCCCTATAGGCGCGCATCGCAACGGCAATCCCGAGGCGGTTGCGCAGCTGCGCTGGCACCTTATCCTTCACCGCAACATCCCAGCGACTGACGAACAGCGAGGCTACCGACGCGACCCGCGGCTCGCGACCTGCCGCGAGGCGTCGCTCGATGCCACGCAGATAGGCCTCGGCCGCAGCCTTATATTGTTCGCACGAAAACAGCAGCGTGACATTGATTGGAACGCCCGCATAAATGGATTCCTCGATCGCCGGAATGCCTGCGGGCGTACCCGGTATCTTGATGAACAGATTCGGGCGCTGCGCGCGAGCATGTAACAGCGCCGCCGATTTGATGCTTCCGGCCGTATCGTCTGCGAGCAGCGGCGACACCTCTAGCGATACCCAGCCGTCGCGGCCACCGCTCGCATCATAAATCTGCCTAAACGAATCTGCCGCCGATCGGAGATCCTCCAACGCCAACTCGATAAACAGCGCCTCCCCCGCTTTGCCCTGAAGTGCATGGGTATGAATGCTGTCGTCGTAGGCGGTAGCGCGGCGGATGGCACGATCGAAGATCGTGGGGTTGGAGGTCATCCCAGTGATCGAGAATTCTTTGATGTAGCGGCTTAACGTACCGCTTGTCATCAGCGTGCGTGTGATGTAGTCGAGCCAGAGGCTTTGGCCGAGATCATGAAGCTGCCGTGTGGAATTCATGGTCCTCTCCGGAAGAGACTACATGACGGTGCGGGCCAGCGGGCAGTACTGCAACATCGACACGACTCACAAACCCCAAAGCGAGACAGGTCGATAAGTACAATTACCGACTGGCATTGTACTCTCTTGCGGGCAAACTCCTTGGCAAAGATCACCGGCCACACCGTATAGGTATTGACGATGCTTCATCGCGCAATTGCACTGATGCATCGCCTCAGTTTGGATCCTCGTTTCGGTGGTTGGCCAATGAATTCCCCCGAGCGTCCGGCGTCGGGAGCAGCTTTTGCCCTTCCTTAGGCGCGTAAGGCCCGAGGCGGAGCGGATCGCATTCCTGCTCCGACGCGACGGTAACGACACTACGCGCAAATGGGTAGAGCGAACCGCTGCGATCTACCAGACTGCCCTTTCCCAGGCGGACCATTTCGTCTCCGACCCTGCCTACCGCGCGCTCTTCGAAAGGGCTGTATGTGAATTCAACGAGTGGCTTGCGTCTGACGCGATATGAATACTCCAGGCGACGGCGCTGGCAGCTCTATGACGACTGTACCTGGTCCAGAAGATGCCGTCCGCCATCGACGTATAACACGTGCCCGGTGATGAAGTCGCTGCGCAGCAGAAAGACGATCGCTTCGGCGATGTCGGCAGGTCCGCCGTGTTTCTGCAACGGCAAGAGGTCGGCGTGACTGCTCAGATAGCTCTCGTCGGCCCCGGGCGGCGGCAGAATCAGCCCCGGCGCGACAGCATTGACCGTAATCCTCGGCGCAAGCTCGAGCGCCATCATCCGCGTGAGGGCAGCGAGCACGTGTTTGCTCAGGATGTAACCCGCGTGTTTGAAGTCGGACCCCGCCAGGTGCGCATCGTGGAGATTGACGATGCTGCCGCGGGCAAGACCCCGCGCGAATTCGCGGCTGAGCGTCAGTGGTACCCATGCGTTCACCTCCATGTCTGCCGAGAAGCCTGGCCAGTCGAGCTCGGCGAGCGGCTCGGCTGGAAAAATAGAGGCATTGTTGATCAAGATATCGATATTCCCCGCAACGGTTCGCGCACGCTCGATGAGGGTGCTGTATTCGTCCGGATGGCGGAAATCGGCTTGAACAGTCCAGGACTTGACACCCTTGAGGCCAAGCTCGGTCGCAAGCTGATGTGCCGCCTGATCAGAACGATTGTAGTGCAGGATGACATTGACACCCTGATCCGCCAGGGCGAGGGCGGTCTGACGTCCGATGCGCCGCGCACCACCCGTGATCAGTGCCACTCGGCCACTTAGATCCTTAAGCATGTTCACTGCTCTCGAGCCCCGGCGGCCCACGCCTTTTTTGCTTCATTCAGCCTAGCAAACTTCGGTCAGGAAGGAGAAGCTGATGGCCAGAATCGAATCACGCATTTCACGGCCCGGCTCCCGATCGCTCAGAGGGCCGAAGGCCAACTCCCGCGCCACGCCGATGGTGGACGGAACCGCTGCGTCTGCACGCCCCGGTCAAGCCGCTGCCGGTATCGATTTCGCCCGCATCGAACGCGCAGTGCGCGAGATCATCGTGGCACTGGGCGAGGACCCGGATCGCGAAGGGCTACGGAAGACGCCCGGCCGCATCGCCCGCGCCTACGCCGAGCTCACTCGCGGACTACACATCAATCCGTGCGACTATCTGCAGACGGTCTTCCACGAAAAATACAATCAGATTGTCCTGCTCCGGAATATTCCATTCCATTCCATCTGTGAGCATCACTTTCTGCCCTTCGTGGGCCACGCCCACGTGGCATACCTGCCGCGCCATAAGGTGGTCGGACTCAGCAAGCTTGCTCGGGTCGTGGAGGGCTTTGCGCTTCGACCGCAGGTCCAGGAGCGCCTGACAGATCAGGTTGCGGATGCAATCATGAATGGCCTGCGCCCGCTTGGCGCGATCTGCATCATGGACGCCTCCCACACTTGCATGACGATTCGGGGCATCCAGAAGCCTGGTGCATCCATGGTGACGAGCGCGATCCGCGGAGTCTTCGTTCGCAATCAGGCAACCCGAACCGAGGTACTGAACCTCATCTACGGATCTGTGGGATTGTAAATGGCCAAGTACGCCGGAAGCTCGCCATCACGCTGCATTACGAATCGGAGCCCTTTCGGGATCCGTAGACGAGCGCTGCAGACATCACTACACCCAATGTCAACACGACTATCCCAATACCCACCAATATGTCTAGCACGATATGCACGTCTGCTTCTCCGATCAGTTTCTGGATGTAGCTGACTCGGACTTAAGACGCACCAGGCGATGAGACAACATCGTCGCCCTGGCTCTTTAATTACAGCCGGAACTTCTCGGTCTAGCGCTTGATCGTCTTGATGCAAGCGGCCGCCACCACATCCCGCAGCGAGTCCGCATCGGAAAGGTCCCTGCTGCCTTCCAGCGGGGCAGTATCCTCGGTTGCATCACGAATCGCAGGCGCCTCCACAACGCTTTCCGCAACCTGGGTGCGCCCATCCCCCGAGAATCCCGTGCTGGCGAACGGATTGAACTCCGGCTCAACGTCGATGTCAGGCCGCCACGCACACCCGGTATGCGCAGCTTCTGGACTGAGCTGCTCGCCAGATTCGTTTGCTTTGGTGATCATAAGCGCCTCCAATGATTGACTCTGATTGTCCCGCAGCCAGTCTGCGCGTCGATCCGAATAAGTACCTATGTCAAAAAGCCCTTCGACGCAGCTGCACTCGATATCTTCCGCACTGCAGGCCGAGGCTGTTCGTGCGCGCCCCCATCGCGGGCATCTGTCCGAGCTAGAGCCGTGATAAATGCCTGCAACGCGGAACAGGCGCTCCCTCATCACTCTGGCCGTCGCGGGATGCAGTCAAGGTGAGATACGCATTTATACGTATCGACCGCCGACGCTCCAAGTCTGAGGGTTGCGGCTGCGCACATCTGCCACCACAGTCTCTGCAAAGGACAATCCGCTGGATCCATCCTCGTGTTCGTCCGCTACTTACCACCAGGTATCGCCATGAAACTCTATTACTCTCCGGGCGCCTGTTCCCTCGCCACGCATATCGTATTGGAATGGATCGGTAGGCCTTATCAAGTTCACAAAGTGAGCATATCTCCGGAGAAATCGGCGGAACTGATTAAGGTCAACCCGATGGGCGCAGTGCCGGTGATCGAGGACAACGGCTGGGTGCTGACTCAAAACGCAGCCATCCTAAACTACCTTGCCGATAGCAATCCGGCATCGGGGCTCGGCGGCGACGGCACGCCCAGAGGGCGCGCCGAAGTAAACCGGTGGGTGGGTTTCGTGAATTCCGATATGCACCCGACATTCAAGGCACTATTCGGTTCGACCGCCTACCTAGCCGATGCGAACATGGTCCAAAGAACCAAGCAAGAGGCGCGTGCACAACTGCGCCGGCAGTTCGAATTGATGAGCAGACAGCTTGAGGGTCGCAACTGGATAACAGGCGCACGCTCCGTTGCTGATCCGTATTTTTTTGTCATGGTGCGTTGGGCGAAGGGCCAGCAACTCGACATCTCAAACCTCACCGATCTCGATCGCTTTTACAAGCGAATGGAGGTTGACGATGGCGTAAAGAGAGTCCTGGAGCGCGAAACCGCCGCCTGATGACACGAACTGGGCAGCATGTTCCCACTCAGCTAAGCCTGTGACGATCTGAAGGTCCTATGCGTTGCAGGCGCGTTGCAGGCCGAGCCTTGGGGCATGGGGCCTGCGCGCTGCACTGCTCACTCGCCGAGGACTGCGCTTGGCGCTGGCGCCATCAGTACCCTTTGCAACGGCCGCGGCGCCGTGGAGTGCCCATAGGTAGTCATCACCACCCGCGTAGGCATAGCTCCGAATTCCGCCGAGGCACGGTCGCGCCCATAGTGCCCAACATCGGCCCACAATCCTCGACCTGGAGACGCGCATGCGGTCCATCCGCCGGATTCTCATCGCAATCAAGGATCCGCAGGCGCGCTCGCCGCTGGCGCTGAACAAGGGAGCACAACTCGCGCGATCTCTCGGGGCGCGATTGGAGCTGTTCCACGCGCTCACTTGGCCAATCTATGCGAGGACCGATGAGGAGTCTGACCAGATACGTGCACGGGATGAAGCCCTTGCGCTTCGTCGGCTACAACGCCTGGCCGATCGGCTGACCGGGCGCAGAAAAGATCGACCGTTACGTGTGAGCGTCGCCGTCTGCTGGGACCATCCGGCCTACGAAGCGATCATCCGCAGAGCGAACGCAATCCGCGCCGATCTGATCATGGCCGAGCGCCACCACGCGAAGCACTTCGCCCCTTTGCTGCTACATTTCAACGATTGGGAGCTGCTGCGACGCAGCCCGGTGCCCGTACTGCTGGTCAAGCGTGGCGGACACTACGAACGCCCTGTGGTGCTCGCTGCAGTGGATCCCACGCACAGCAGGGATAAGCCGGCGCAGCTCGACGGGATCATACTGGACATTGGCGGAGTCATCGCCACGGCCCTGCGTGGCCGACTGCACAGCGTGCATGCTTGTGTGCCGCTGGCCGCCAGGAAGCTGCCTTATTTCGTGCTGGATCACCAAACCCCCGCCGCCCTCAACCGCCGGATGCAACCTGCCGCCCGGCATCGCTACGAGCGCTTACTCAACGGCTATCGGATTTCCAAGGCGCACCGACACCTGCTGAATCTTACGCCCAGTGATGCTATCCAGGCGGTGGCCGCCACAACGCACGCCGATATAGTGGCGCTCGGCGCGCTCTCGCGCAGCGGCTGGCAGCGGCTGCTGATTGGCAACACCGCCGAGGAGCTGCTCGACGCTCTGCAGAGCGACCTGCTGGTGGTCAAACCACCCCACTTCAAGGCGCGCGTGCCGCGCCGACCCACCGGCGTGCGATTCGTAACGGCCCTGTCGGTCACTCCCTGAGACATCAAGAAAAGGAGAAACTACTATGAATGTGCCTTCTGTACCGTTGCCGAAACACCTTTGGAAGAGCGAGCAACGTGATGTGCAGGCGATACCCTCCCCCTACGGCCCGATCCCGGACCGTGGCTCCCGCCGCGACACGCCGCTGGCGGAGCTGTTCTGTGACAGCAGCGAACATCGCCACGAGATCATCGCGCAGACCGCCTACTTTCGCGCCAAGCACCGCGCCTTCGCGCCCGGCCATGAGCTGGAGGACTGGCTTGCCGCCGAAGCCGAAGTCGACCGTGAACTGGCGCCATACCTCCCTCTATAGAAGCGGTGGCTCTGCTCACTTCCCGCGAGCGGGAGTCAGCTAGCGGACCATCGAGATGCATCGCGCCCGTGTGATGGAGAGGCAGGGCGCCTAGCTAAGGCAGCTGCTGCGAATGATTGCCCTGGTCCATGCGCCTTCACCTTGACCTCGACCTGCTCGTAACCCCCGTAGCGGTAGATCAGCACCGAGGCAACCCAGGCGAAGATAAAGACCCCGATGATAAGGAAACCGAGCCCGTTGAAGTTGTCGTTCAGCTTCGTCACGGCCAGCCAGAAACGACCGGATAAATGCAGGTTGTCCTGCAAGAGGCCCAGCGCCTCGATTCCACCGATCAGTACCGCAACGATCACCGATACGAGCGTGATGATCATGTTGTAGAACAGCTTGCGGATGGGCTTGACAAACGCCCAGTCGTAGGCGCCCAACATCAAGATGCCGTCGCTCGTATCCACGAGCGACATTCCGGCCGCGAAAAGTGCTGGGAACACCATCAGCTGCCAAACGGAGGTCCCCCTCGCGGCCTGTGTGGCCGAGATGCCCAGCAGTGCAACCTCCGTCGCGGTATCGAACCCCAGGCCGAACAAGAACCCGAGCGGAAACATATGCCAGCTGCGCCGGATCAGCCGAAACAGCGGGCGAAACAGGCGCGCAGCGAAGCCCCGCTGAGTCAATAACAGATCGAAGTCCTCTTCGACGTAGGCGCCGCCGCGGCGCACGTGCCGGAACGTGAGCCACACCGAACGGAAAATGAACAGGTTCATCGCCGCGATACTCAGCAGGAACAGCGCGGAAACGGAGGTGCTGATCAGCCCGCCTATGTTGTGGGCGACCTGGAAATGGCTTTTGAAGAGCGAGGTCATCGCGGCGACCAGCACGGCGGCCAGGATCACCACGGTGGAGTGGCCCATCGCGAAGAAGAAGCCGACCGTAACGGGGCGCTTGCCCTCCTGCATGAGCTTGCGCGTGACATTGTCGATCGCCGCGATGTGATCCGCGTCTACCGCATGGCGCAGACCAAACCCGTAAGCAAGCAATGCCGTCCCCAGGAGAATTGGCTGCCAGCGAAAGACGAACGCGGCCCAGGCCCAGACCGTCAGGTTGATGAGTAGCAACAAGAGGTACATACCGCCGATCGAACGGCGCAGCGCTCGATGTTCGGGCCGAAACATACCGCGCGCGACTTGCCACATATACCTATTAAAGCGGCACAGGACGGCCGCCGTAATCCGTAGATGCCTGTAGGGGCTTTTGCTTATGGACTTCCCGGCGGCACGGGGTGCACGCTTACGCGCGCATGAATGACCCTAGCCCTGCCGATGGGCCCGCGCTCGAACTGTTACGCCGGCTCGCTCTCGACCTGCGCTCGTCCTGGAATCACGCCACCGATGCCTTGTGGAGCCGTCTGGAGCCGGATCTGTGGTATCGCACCCACAATCCCTGGCTGGTGCTGCGGGCTGTGTCATCGCGACGTCTCACGCAGTTGCTCGCTGATACCTCATTTCGTGCGCAGATCGAGCGTCTGGCAGCGGCCTCCGAGGAGGCGACGCAGAGCACGGCCTGGTTCCAACGCACCTATCCCCCCTCCGCGCTGACGCGCGTCGCCTATTTCAGTATGGAATTCATGCTCAGCGAAGCGCTGCCGATCTACGCGGGCGGCCTCGGAAACGTGGCCGGCGATCATATGAAGGCGGCCAGTGATCTGGGCATTCCAATCATTGGAATAGGCCTCCTCTACCAACAGGGCTATTTCCGGCAGGTGATCAGGCGTGATGGCAGCCAGCAGGCCTTTTTCCCCTATAACGATCCGGGACAGCTGCCGGTCAGACCTCTGCGTACCTCAGAGGGCGAATGGTTGCGGTTGAAGCTGCAGCTGCCCGGCCAGGCTTTGTGGCTGCGGGCCTGGCAGGTCACGGTGGGCCGCCTGCAGCTTTATCTGCTCGACAGCAACGACATTGCCAATCACCCCACGCACCGCGGCATCACCAGCGAGCTGTATGGCGGAGGAGTCGAGCTGCGACTGCAGCAGGAGCTGCTGCTAGGTATCGGAGGCTGGCGACTACTCGAGATGCTGAATCTAACCCCCGACGTTTGTCACCTGAACGAGGGCCATGCGGCCTTTGTGACACTCGATCGGGCGCGATCCTTCATGCAGCAGAGCGGACAGCCATTCGACGTCGCCCTTGCCGCAACCCGCGCTGGAAATCTCTTCACGACGCATACGGCCGTGCCAGCCGGCTTCGATGCGTTTTCAGCTCAGTTGATCGAGCAATACTTGGGCCGCTATGCCACCGAGCAACTACATATATCGCTGCCGCAGCTGCTCGCGCTCGGACGCCAGGACCCACGAAGCTCCGCCGAGCCATTCAACATGGCGTATCTGGCGGTGCGCGGCAGTGCTGCAATCAATGGGGTCAGCCGCCTGCATGGCGAGGTCAGTCGGAGGATTTTTCAGCCCCTGTTCGCGCGCTGGCCGGTGGCGGACGTACCCGTCAGCTATGTGACGAATGGCATCCACACGCCCAGCTGGGACTCCAGCGCGGCCGACGAGCTGTGGACTGACGCCTGCGGCAAGGGGCGATGGACCGGCGACCTGGAGCGCATCGGCGAGCATATGCGCGAGCTATCTGACGAGCGCGTGTGGGAGTGTCGTGCGAAAGGGCGTACCGCGCTCGTGGAATACGCACGCGAACGCCTAGCGCTGCAGCTGGCGACCTCGGGGGGCACGCCCGAGGAGATCGAGGTCGCGCATCGTTTATTTCGGCCCGATGTCCTGACGCTCGGCTTCGCGCGCCGCTTCGCCACTTACAAGCGACCGAATCTGCTGCTGCACGACCCTGAGCGACTGGTACGCCTGCTGACCAATCCGCAACGCCCTGTGCAGCTGATCATCGCCGGCAAGGCGCATCCGGATGATGAGCCGGGCCAGACACTGATGCGCGAGTGGGTCCGTTTCGTTCGCCGTCCCGACGTGCGCGCCCATGCCATATTTTTGGACGATTACGATATGCTGCTGACCGAGCAGCTCGTGCAGGGCGTGGACGTGTGGATCAATACGCCGCGCAGGCCCTGGGAGGCCTGCGGTACCAGCGGCATGAAGGTACTCGTCAACGGCGGACTCAATCTCTCGGAGCTGGATGGTTGGTGGGACGAGGCTTACGACCCCCAGGTGGGTTGGGCCCTCGGCGATGGCCGCGGGCACGACTCGGACACCGCTTGGGATGCAGTCGAGGCCGGACAGCTTCTCGAGCTACTCGAAACGTGCGTCGTACTGTCTTACTACAGGCGCGACCCGCAGGGGATCCCCCGCGATTGGGTGGCACGCGTGCGCGAGAGCATGGCGCGTCTAACGCCGGTATATTCTGCGAATCGAAGCGTCCGTCAGTATCTGCAACAATGCTACCTGCCCGCCGCCGAGAACTACCGGGCGCGCGCGCGCAATCGCGGTGAGATCGGAACACAGATTGCCAGCTGGCTCGCGACCCTCGACTTTAACTGGCGCACCGTGCGCTTCGGCGAGCTGCGGGTGCAGACCCGCGACGATCGTCACCACTTCTGTGTACAGCTGAGTCTCGGTGCGCTACGTCCGGAGTCGGTGCGCGTGGAGCTCTATGCCGACCCGAGGGGCGCGGAGCCGGGCTGTCGTGCACCCATGAGGCGCACCGACGGCCCACCGGCCACTGACGCGGAGCTCTACGTCGGCAGCGTCTGTGCACGTCGGCCGTCGGCGGACTACACACCGCGCGTCATGCCCGTCTATCCCGGCGTTCAGGTTCCACTCGAAGCTCCGTACGTACTCTGGCAGCGATGATGGCAGGCCGCCGTCCATCTTGCGTGAGCGACTCGCCGGTTCGCACATATGTCCGTGGCGGCCGCCCGTAGCCCACCAAACATCGGACACGGGAGGTCACTCAGTGAGCCGACGCGCTCATCAGCGGGCCCCTACAGCATCTCATGGTGGCCGCTTGGACGTTCAATGGCAGAATAATTGGATGCCGAGGAATTCGCGAGAACGAGACGTTGTCGCCAAGCTGCATGTGCAGCCTGCCCAAGATCGCTGATGCGACGCGCCGGATTGCGGCCTCGTATGTGAGCCCCCTGGGCACGGTAGCTTTGCTGGCGAGCTCAACGGCGTATGCCGCGAGCACCGCTTCGACGACGTCGTCGGAGACGCTTTTCATAGCGCAGATCGTGGTGCTGCTGATAGTCGGGCGAGTGCTCGGCGAGGTTCTGCAGCGGTTCGGCCAGCCCGCGGTGATTGGACAACTGCTCGCGGGGGTGCTTCTCGGTCCCTCGGTTTTCGGTGCCCTGTGGCCGCACGTGCAACAGACGATATTTCCAGGAGGGGCGGAGCAGAAGGCGATGCTCGCCGCCGTGGCAGATCTGGGCATCCTGATGGTGCTGTTACTGGCCGGGATGGATGCAGAACTCACGCTGGTGCGCAAGCTGCTGCGCCCCGCCCTCAGCGTCTCGGCTCTCGGATTCGCCGTCCCGTTCGGGCTTGGCATCGCGTTAGGGTACGTCCTGCCTGCTCACCTGCTCCCGCATTCCACAGATCGGCTGGTGACATCCCTGTTTCTCGGGACCGCGCTCTCCGTGGCCTCCGTAAAGATCGTCGCCACGGTTTTACGCGACATGAATTTCATCAGACACCGCCTCGGCGCCATCCTGATCGTCTCTGCAATCATCGATGATGTGGCGGCCTGGACTATGGTGGCGATCGTCTCCGGCCTGGCATCCAGGGGCATTGTCGACCTCCCGACCGTGCTGAGAAGCACGCTCGGGACGGCAGCGTTTCTGGTGCTGAGCTTTACGTTCGGCAGGTCTGTCGTGTTCGCGTTGATGCGCTGGACGAACGACACGCTCGTCAGCGAGGCGGCGCTGGTCACCGCCATCATCATCGTTACCGGCACCATGGCGCTGGTGACGCATTTGATCGGGATTCACACGGCGCTCGGTGCCTTCGTCGCAGGGATTCTGGTGGGCGATTCGCCGATCCTCACGCGCCACGTCAAAGAGCACATCCGCAGCCTGGTCGTTGCGCTGTTCATGCCGGTGTTCTTTGCTTCGGCCGGCTTCAATGCGACTCCTGAGGTATTTGAAAACTGGCACCTCCTGGGCGCCGCGCTGGCCTTGATCGTCATCGCGAGTGTCGGGAAGGGCAGCGGAGCATTTCTGGGAGGGGCGTTGGCGGGGTTCTCCAGACGCGAATCGCTGGTACTTGCCTGCGGCATGAATGCGCGCGGCTCTACGGAAATCGTGATCGCATCATTCGGTCTGTCGCTAGGTCTAATCGGTAGCAACTTGTTCACGATGATCGTGACGATGGCAATCGCGACGACTCTGGCGATGCCGCCGACGCTACGGTGGGCACTGCGGCGGGTTCCGATGCGGGAGGATGAGAAATCGCAACTCGCGCGGGAAGCGGCCGAGGGCCGGGAGTTTCTCACCAGGGTCCAGCGCCTGTTGGTGGTGGTGGACCACAGTGCAAATGGCAGGCTTGCACTGCAGCTGGCCGGACGGATCGCGGAATCGCGACGGACTACGATCACGGTATTGCGGCTGGCGGCTCGAATGTCCGAGGTAGCCATCCGGGATGGATTCGCCAGCACTTCTGCAGAAGCCGGCAACAGGGCTTATCTGACGCTGCGAACCGATGCTCGGGCGGCAGAGGTCGCCGTGAGCCAGGAGGTGCAGAAGGGTTATGGCATGCTCATGGTGGGGATCGAAAACAGCGAGGCGACCCCGGGGGTATTTCACGAGAAAATGTCGCGCATCGCGACAGCCTATGCCGGGCCGCTGGCGCTGGTGTTTGCGCGGGGGAAGCCTGGGGACACTCCAAGGAGCACATTTCGCATCCTCGTCCCAGTGCGGGGCAACAGCGTGTCGCGCCACGCCGCCGAGGTGGCATTCGCACTGATACGCCCGGGCGACCCTCCCATGACGGCCTTCTACGCCATGATCGCGCATCCACCGCGTATGCATAGCCCTCAGCGTGAGCGCGCCGCCCTTGCCCGCCGTGTGGGAGAGGCGGTCCTCAGCGACATTGCCGAGCTCGCGCACGACGACGCGCAACCGGTCCGGACGCTGTTGCGCGTGGCCCCCCTGCCCGAGGATGCCATCCTGCGCCAGGCCCGCCTGGGGCGATATACATTGATCGTCATGGGCGTAGGTCGGCCTGCTGGCAAAGCAATGTACTTCGGCAAGATAGCCACTCACATCATGGAGAAGTCGGAACACTCCATCCTGCTTCTCTGCAGCTGATCGGCTTCTCGCCCAATATCGGCAACCCCTGCGTCGTGGCGCGCTCAGTGGGTGGTGATATCAATGACGGCTTCAGCCGCACTGGCGCCGCCGCGACCCTGAACCGGGATTAAAAATGAGGTTGCGGTTTTCCTGGCACGGACGCGCGTTGAATTGACGAAGGTCAATGACCGCTCGCACAGCATGTGCGATAAACGACAACCAGCCCTGGAGGGCTCTTCAATGAACACACTGGTCCGATTAGGCGGAACATGTATCGTTCTTGGCGTCAGCCTTGGCATGACGATAGACGCCTTAGCCGCCGAACAGCTACCCGAGATTACCGTCGAAGCCGGACCGGTCAACAAGACCATCGTCGGGCGCGCATTCGGAAGCGGTGCTCCCGTAGAGCAGATCACCGTGGATTACCACGTCAATTACGTGGATCTTGACCTGGTCAAGCATAGCAACGTCGTAACGCTGAACGAACGTATCCGGGCCGCCGCGGAGGATGCCTGCAAGCAGCTCGACGAGCTGTATCCAATCGAGCGCCCAAAATTGCGTGAATGCACTGATGAGGCGGTCCGCGGAGCGTCCGCGCAGGTTCAGAAGGCTATAGCGACTGCGCAGAACAGGTTGGATAGATGAGTTTGCGTGCCCGTGCGATCCATAGACAAATGCCCGGCAGGCGTGCTGTTCTGGAGGCAGCCCGCCTGCCCCGTCAATCCCCCACGTTCATTCTGCTGTGCGCAGCGGCTTGTGCGCCCCTGTCCGCGTGCGAGTCCACACGCGGCAGCATCAGCCGTCAGACCAGCCTCCTCGCAGCCTCCCGCTTCGATGTGAAACCCGCTGACAGCCCAGAGCGCCAGAACGAGCTGAGTTCGCTGCCGCCAAATAGGTTTGTAATGCGGGCAAAAGGGGACCACGTGGTATACCTCTACGCCGATCCAGTCGTATGTGACTGCCTGTATGTCGGCGACCAGATGGCCTACAACACATACAAGCGGTTTGAGTTCGAGCGACACATCGCCGATCAGCAACAGCTGACCGCGCAGATGTACCAGAGTCGTTGGGATTGGAGCCGCTGGCGCTGGGGACCCTGGGGCTGGGATGCGCGGTTCTCGTGGTGGTAATAGTGCAAACATCTTTGGTACGAATCCAACACCGGAGAAAGTCTCATGCGTAGCGCAATTCGATCCATGGAGACCTGTTTGCTGTCAGCTTTCGTGGCTCTCGCCTTCAATCTTTTGACGGCCGCACCATCCCCCGCCGTGGCCGCAGAGCCTCCCCCCGAGTGGGACGGCCTATTGCGTGTGCCGGACAAAGGCGCTGATCACCTCTATCTACTAAGGGGCGCAGACCTGGGTATCTACACGAAGGTACTTGTCAGTCCCGTCCAAGTCACGTTCGATCCCGACTGGAAGTCAAACAGCCAGACCCGCAATCCGGAGCGGTTTGTTAGCTCGGCAGATATGGACCAGATCCGCTCGGGCCTGGCGCGGGAATTTCATACGATATTCGAGAGCGAGCTGACGAAGGGTGGGTACACGCTGTCTCCGCAGGGTGGTGATGAAGTATTGAGCATCTCGCCGGCAATCGTGAATCTGCACATCACTGCGCCGAAGACACAGACGTCCGGCCGCAGTCGCCGCTACGTAGCCGACACCGGCCGCATGACACTCGTGCTGGAGCTTCGCGACTCCGTATCTGGGCAATTGCTTGGCCGAGTAGTCGACACACAGCATGGCAGGCGCGACGGAAGGCTTGTTCTGGCAACTCCGTTGACGAATCTGACCGACGCACGCGAATCGCTGAGCAATTGGGCACGCATGACGCTCACCGCGCTCGATTATGCAAAGCAAAGCTCCCCGGAAACAGCAGTGGCCAGAAAACCCAACGGAAGTGCGGAGCCCAGATAACACGCACGACCGACCATATCCCTGCGCTGCCGTGTATCTGCCGCCGCGACGCAGGCTGTGTCGCGCGGCGGTAATAGCAAGCGCTGCTACGTGAATATTATCGAGTGATCGGCGCCATACCCCAGCAAGTGCTCTACGACAACATGAGGAGCGATCCTCCCGCGCCATAGCTACGGCCGGGGAATGCATCGCTTCCAACCTCCATTCAGACTAACGACGGCGCTGGTGATATAATTCACTGGCAGTGAGAGCTCCTCAGCCAGCGATAGTGATCATTACCTTTCTGCTCGCATGTGGCGCGCTGTTGACCAGCGCAGGTGTGCATGCCCGAGCCCCATTGTCCGCCGCCACTGCCTGCGCGAGCCTGAAGCAAGCAGTCACGGAGGCATACCACTTACCGCAAAGCGCCACGCGCACCTGGCACTGCGATTTTCAGTTTGGCATCAGCGACCCGGCATTGTGGGTTATCAATCTGCGATCGAACCGCAGATGCAGGGGCTTCTGCGGCGGCACATTTGCGGTTCGCAAAGATAACGGTCAAGTGGGGCGGTTCGATTTCAGCAGCGGAACGCTAATCCCTCTTAAGCCATAAGCGCGGCACGATCAGCGTTGATATCGGCGCGGTTGCGTAAGCCTCTCGAGGAGCGCGAGGGAGCGTGTGATCTTTGAGTGGTACCAAGCCAAAGCAAACTCCCGCCGCTCTCGCGTATCGCACTATCTTTCACCTGCATACGGCCCAAGGGCGATTCGCGTGTGCCCAAATGCCGAGCCAATAGACCCAGCGCCGCAAATACCCTCCAGCCTGCTCCAGTCACGGATCCGCACGCTGCGCACGCTACTGAAGCTTATGATGCCTTGCAGACGCAGTTGCGTCAGGACACGACACACGGTCTCAACGGTCATCGCGAGATAGTCCGCGATGTCGTACCTGGACATCGGTATCACTATGTCTAGGTCCCGCTGTTCGCCACTTAGTCGCTCGGCGAGCTCGAGTAGAAATGCACTCACGCGCTCGCGTGCGCGGCCGAGGCGCAGCATCGTTACGCGCGCCTCCAAATGTCGCAGTGACTGGAATGCGGCCTCGCGAATCTCTCGGGCGACTAACGGATCCGAATCCGCGATCCGTTCGACCAGTCGGCGAGGGTATCGGGCGACCGCCGTGTCGTTGGATAGAGCCTCTGCTGCAAAACGGTGGCACCCGTCCGCGCCGATGCCGAATAGATCCTGTGGAAACAAGAAATCCACAACGCAACGCGTGCCTCCAGAAGTGATGGCGCACTTGCGAGCCGCCCCGGCGAGGATGCGGTACCAGAACTGCCTGGGATCGGCACTATGATAGATGGACTGGCCATGCTGATAGCGCTCAATGGTTGCGATAGTTTCGAGGGTCGGTGCAACGGCGGGCTGCAGATATACCGTGCGGATGGCGGAGCCTATCGATGCGACTTCCATGGCTCTCTCCTGCAGCGACTTGGTTTCGAGAGTCGCGCAGGATTGAGTAGGCGTCAATAGCCAGTTAGACCATTTTCCGGGAGGCCTTGTCTTGTCCTGCAACCTCCGCAGACCAGCACTAGAGCCCCGCTGTCGTTTCATACAATGCACATCCGTCAAAGCCCGAAACGTCCCTGTAGTTATTTCTGGGAGCTGCCTCGGCGTTTGCTGTGGCGGCGGGTGAGGAGAATGCAGCCAACGCTTCCGCTCTATGAGCACATGGTGTCGCGCGCCCCATTGTGGCGACCCCGTTTGAGTGTCCGCGCAGACAACTGAGCGCAGAGAGACAAAGGGCGGGCGCAGCGGCCCTGGATTCCGAACGGTCCGACCCCATGAGCCGCCGCCATAGCAGAGCCGCCCAGCAGTTCGGCAGCGGCACGCCGCGCTGCGTCGAGCAAGCGAGGTTAAGACCAGGTCGAAAACCCCTCCCTCGCAGCGCACAGGTCGACACCACTCAAATCGCTGTCCTGCAGCGACCGTCGCCGGTGGCGGATCATCGCCTGGACTGAAATAGCCTCCGGTCTTAGTGGCCTTTAACCAATCGCTCCCAAAGCGTGTTCGCGACGCACCATTCTTCGGATAGCATCGGGGAATCGAATCGTCCACTGCCCCTTTGCCACTGATTGATACTTGCCACTATAACTAAGCTAGCGTAGCATCACCTACATTGTTAGGAGCGCAGCGCAGTGGCCCTTACAAGATTGAGCCGCTTTGATCTGAAGATAATGGAAGCCCTCTGGACTGCCAGGGCCTTATCAATTCGGGAGATCCAGCAGTCTTTCCCTGCCAAGGCGCGCCCTGCTTACACCACCGTGCAGACGATGGTCTATCGGTTGGAGGCGAAGGGAGCAGTTGCGCGGATCAAGAAAATTAGCAACGCGCATATTTTCGGCCCGCTAATTTCCCGCGAGAACGCACGGCGCCGCCTCATCGATGATGTCCTTGGGCTGTTTGGAGGGCGTGCTCAGCCATTGATGGCTGGTCTCATTGAAGCTGGAAAGCTATCACTCGAAGACATTCAGGAGGCAGAGAAGACGCTGCGAAGGTTGGCGAAGAAAAAGCAGGAGGATCTATGATCACCCAGCTCGTCGATCATCTCTGGCAGTCGACGGCCATGCTCTGTCTGGCGGGTATTTTGACGCTACTGTTGAATAAAAACAGTGCGGGTGCACGCTACTGGCTTTGGTTTGCCACATCAGCAAAGTTTCTCGTTCCATTGTCGCTGCTGGCTGGTCTAAGCGGCCGGTTACTTCCAGTGTACGCGCCGCGGATGTTACCAGCGGGAACCTCAGCACTGACCCATCGGCTGGCGAAGCCGTTCGCTCAAGCGCTGCTGATCTCCAGCGCGCCCCCGGCAGCACCAGTAACACACCTCTCCATGATCCTAATGGTCATCTGGAGCGTGGGCTGCGCAGCCGTGGTGACCTCATGGGTCCTCCGCTGGCAGCGAATCCGACGCGCGCTGTCCTCAGCTCGGCCATTATCGATTGAGGCACCGATCCCTGTGCGTGAGTCGCTTGCCGTGAAGGAGCCGGGCCTCGTGGGTATCTTGAGGCCTGTGGTTCTTCTTCCGGGTGGCCTTGCAGCGCGCCTCACGCCCGCTGAGATGCGTGGCATTCTTGCGCATGAGCTCTGCCATTACCGACGCCAAGACAACCTTACTGCCGCAGTGCATATGCTGGCCGAGGCGCTCTTCTGGTTCTTCCCGCCGATCTGGTGGCTGGGCGCTCGACTGATTGCCGAGCGCGAGCGAGCCTGTGACGAATCCGTGCTTGCTGCCGGCAACGACCCGGAAGTCTACGCCGGGACGATTTTGAAGGTCTGCAGATTCTCCAAGCAATCTTCCCTAGCCTGCGCCGCAGGCGTGTGCGGCGGTCCCCTCAGTAATCGGGTGGAGGCCATTATGAACAGTCACCGCGCTTTACCTCCTGGGCATACCAAGACCTTCTTCGTAACAGGTGCTATGGCTGTACCTCTGTTTGCAATGGCGCTGCTCGGTGAATTGTCCACCCCGAACGCCCAGGCTCAAGCAGCAAATTTCACAGGTTCTGCGCCGACGCAACGCGACACGCTTCTCGCCGCCCAGCAACAAGACCAGAGCGAGGGACTATTCAAACCCAGGGATTTTGACAGATTTGCGGGCTACTACAGGGATGAGACTTCCGTCCTATATGCGCGGGTCTACCGCAACGCAGACCATTACTATTCGCAATCGTCCGGTAAGCAGCCAGCGGAGTTCTATCCAGAGGGCCCTAACATCTTTTTCGCACCCACGATAGGGACTGATATCCAATTTGTGACCGCTCGGGATGGGCAGGTTTCCGGAATGTTCCTTCGTCAGAACGGCCAATTGAAACCGTGGTTTCGAATTTCCAGATCCACTTATGACGCCGCGGCCGCTGAGTTGCAACGGCGGGTCGAAGAAAACAAGCCTAGTGCAGGCACCGATGCATTTTTGCTTGGTTGGATTCAATCGTGGGAAAATCAAGCGCGTCCGAATTACGCAGATTTGGAGCCAACAGCAGCAGAGACCGCTCGGCAACAAGCTCCCCTGACAGCCGATCTCTTCGCGCAACTCGGGTCGCTGAAATCTCTCAAATTCTTGCGCGTCAATCCGGTAGGTATGGATGTTTACCTGGGCATTTTCGACCACGGGCAAGCTCTATTCAGTATTGGACCTCTCGATTCCACCGGAAAGATCGCATCTTTTAATTGGGACGTTTTGCCGTAATTCTCGCGCGCGGGGTCGGTATCGGATCGTCGGAGGCATCCGTCTTGAGCAGATACACCGCCTTGGCTTCATAACAGGGTGTACCCAAAGGTGCGCCCAATTGATTGGTGAGGTCGCGCGGAAAACTGGTCGGAGCGCCGAGATTTGAACTCGGGACCCCTTGCACCCCATGCAAGTGCGCTACCAGACTGCGCCACGCTCCGACACGAATTTTCTGCTTCAGCCGGCGCTGCTGGCCGGCTTGCACGCCGCGGGGTGAGGACTGCAGCGCGCTGACATGATACCTCTTTTTCTGACCGCGCGCGCTCAGTGCTCGAGTTGCTGAAAGGCGTGCTGCGCCATCGCAAGCTTGGCGGCCATGGGCTGCTGTGCCTGATCCCCCTCGCCGGCCACGGTGAGCACGTACTCGACCTGCGGTGCGGCGCTGTCGGCAGCTTCATGGGACCCGGAAACGCCGACCACGGCCTGGATCGTCGTCTTACCATTGTTAGTGGACACTTTTGCATCGAAGGGGTACTCCCCGTCCTGCATCTTGTGCCAGAGCACCTGGGTGTTCTCGGGCATTGACGCCACCGGCGCGGCGACGCGTACGACCTGCACGCCGTTGGGCTGCTGCGCGCTCTGCGTGACCGTGACGCCGCTGACATCCCAGACGACCTTTGAATTCTTGCGGAAATAGGTCATCGCCAGAGCGAGCACGCTGTCGCGGCTGAGTGGCACGAGGTCCTTCGTCGCGGTGAAGTCAAATCCACGCGACCGGACGTGTACCTGCTGGTCGGGCTGCACATCGATCTGCAGCCCGTTGAAGACTGCCGGCCGGGTGATCGGTTGTGCCAGATATTCCTGCCAGCGGGACAATGTCCCGGTGAAGCTCAGGTACAGATAATTGCTCAGAAGCTCCAACTGATGCAGCACGACCGTGCGTGCGCCGCTCGAGACGTGCACGAGCAGCAAGTCGTACCCTTCGGGTGTCGCCAGGCAGAGCGCCGAGATGACCGAATCGTCATAGGGCACCGGCCAGCTGCGGATCAGCCAGGTGCGACCGTATTGATCCGTGAAGCTGCCCTGCTCCTGGGCGGCACCCAGTGAGGTGACGCGCACCGAGTCGCTGCCCACCTGGCGTCGGACCGTATAACCCTTGAGCAGTAGATCCATCATGAGCTTGGAGTCGCCATCCAGCTTCGCCAGTGGCACGTCGTCCGGCGCGCGCAGACGGATGCTTGGGCCGCCGATTCGCACAAACCCATTGGCATCGAGCTGAAAGCTCTGCGGCTTCATGTCAATGACGTTCCAGATACCGTCTTGATTCTCGCGGATGAAGCGCGGAAGTGGCGACATGGCTTCGCGGTGCAGCAGCAGTTCGGAGCCCTTTCCATTGGGAAACAGGTGGGCGGAATTGTCAGCAATCAGCTTCGCCTGCGCCTGCTGCAGATGCTGATCGCGCAGCTGGCGGAACGTACGAAAAAAATCCGGCAGCGCCAGTGGCAAATTGAACTGGTCGTGCTCATCGGAGGTTTCCGAGGCGTCCAGCACGATTGGCAGACGGATGGCCGCGCGACCCTCGAGCTTTCCGATTCCCTCGGGCGCCATCACGACCTGCTGCATAGGCAGCGCGTAGTTGAGGTTTTCGGCCTCGGTCTTGCGCAGGATGACACCCACCACCCGGCCGCGCTGATCGACGAGCGGACCGCCGCTGTTACCGGGAGACGCCGCCGCGGAGAAGCGCAGCCATTTCCAGTCTCCATTGACCTCTTCGGGTGTCTCGGAAGTGTACAGCCCATCGCGCACGACGATGCCCTCGCCGAGTGCATTGCCGACGGCGAACACCGCATCGTTCAGTGTCGGTACCGGACCGACCGGCAGGGGCTTGACGCCGGGTGGCTCGTGCACCAGCGAGAATTCCGCGAAGTCGCGACTATCGGAATATTTCAGGACCTTATCGATCGCGTAGACATTGCCGGCGCCATCGCGCAGTGCAGGCGGTCCGAACTGGCTGTCCAGGCCCACGATCAGGACGTGACCCGCGGTCACATAACGATTGTGGCCGATGGCGAAGGCCGTACCGACGGCACGATATTTGTCGACACGCTGCTGGAAGGGAATCAGCTCCAGCGGCAGCGGCCGGTCATACTGCACGCCCGTTTCCGGCGGCTTTCGCTGCACCACCTCGAAGGTGCCGGCGCGCACCGCGCGCTCGGCGGAGGAGCTCAACGACGCAGCGCGCGCGGGACTCTGCAGCAACGCTCCCGCGATCAGCAACGCGCTCGTGCTCAGCAACGCTCCCGCGATCCCACACAGGCGCACCCGCCTGAACTTACCGCTTCGCATGCCCGCCTCCCTGTCCCGGTGGCCCGGGTTGTACTCGTCGTATCTTGTTAAAATTGACCCGATCGACGGTTTTCGGTTTGTGGCCGATTCTATGCCCGGGCGCTGCTGCCCACCATTAAAGTGCTTGTCATTCCGCCGGAGGAGTCATGGGTCTACTCATCGAGGGTCAATGGCAGGAAGGACGAGTCGTCGACAACAGTCCCCAGGGGGCCTTCCTGCGTTCGGAGAGCCAGTTTCGCAATTGGGTCACGCCCGACGGGAAGGCCGGACCGAGCGGACGGGGGGGCTTCCAGGCCGAGCCCGGCCGGTATCACCTGTATGTGTCACTCGCCTGTCCGTGGGCGCATCGCACGCTGATCTTTCGCGTGCTCAAGGGACTCACCGACATGATCAGCCTGTCGGTGACGCATTGGTACATGGGTCCGCAGGGCTGGACGTTCGAGCCCGCCGAAGGCGTCGTACCCGATACGATCAATCACGCGCGCTATCTCTACCAGGTCTATACCGTGGCGGTCAGCGACTATTCGGGCCGCGTCAGCATCCCGGTGCTCTGGGACAAGGCCTCCGGCAGCATCGTTTCGAACGAGTCTGCGGAGATCATCCGCATGTTCAACAGCGCCTTCGATGCCGTCGGTGCCAGAAGCGGAGATTTCTATCCCCTGGAGCTGCGGGCACAGGTCGACGCTCTCAATGCGACGATTTACGACCGGGTCAACAATGGCGTCTACAAGGCGGGGTTTGCCAAGACACAGGCCGCCTACGAGGCGGCCGTGCGACCGCTGTTCGAGACCCTCGATGCCCTCGAGCAGCGGCTCTCACAGCAACGTTATCTGTGCGGCGAGCACCTCACGGAAGCCGACTGGCGGCTGTTCACGACCTTGATGCGCTTTGATTCCGTCTACGTCGGCCACTTCAAGTGCAACTGGCGCCGGCTGGTCGACTATCCGAATCTGTGGGCGTATGCACGCGAGCTGTATCAAATGCCCGGTGTGCGCGAGACGGTGAACCTCATGCACATCAAGCATCATTACTACGAAAGCCATGAGTTTCTCGACCCGACGCGCATCGTTCCGGTCGGGCCGCTGATCGATTTGGATGCGCCACATGGACGCGAGCGGCTGCGTGCCGCGGGGGATGCGCGTTAGCGGCGCACGCTAGCGACGCAGGATCTTCAGGACTTCTTCGAGCTCGCTGCGCACCTGGCGCACGATCTGCTGGCTCTGGGAGGTGTCGCTGCGCGCCTCATCGCCGGTGAGCTTGTTGCGCGCCCCGCCGATGGTGAAACCCTGCTCGTAGAGCAATGAGCGGATCTGCCGGATGATGATGACGTCCTGACGCTGATAGTAGCGACGGTTGCCGCGCCGCTTGACCGGCTTGAGTTGCGGGAATTCCTGCTCCCAGTAGCGCAGCACGTGCGGCTTGACGCCGCACAGCTCACTCACCTCGCCGATGGTGAAGTAGCGCTTGCCCGGAATGGCGGGCAGCTCGTTATTGTTCCTTGCTTCCAGCATAGGCTTCCACCCGCGCCTTGAGTTTCTGACCCGGGCGGAACGTCACGACGCGGCGGGCACTGATGGGAATCTCCTGCCCCGTCTTCGGATTGCGGCCCGGCCGCCGATTCTTATCGCGCAGGTCAAAATTGCCGAAGCCCGACAACTTCACCTGCTCCCCTTGCGACAAGGCGCCGCGCACCTCCTCGAAAAACAGATCCACCAATTCGCGCGCCTCGCGCTTGTTCAGCCCAAGCTGGTTGAACAGCGCCTCGGCCATCTCAGCCTTCGTCAGAGCCATCGCCATCGCTTCCACTATGGTTGCCGTTGTTCTCTTATCCTGGCGCCCAAGTGCGCCTGCAGGTCGTCGAGCACTGCACGCACCGTCCGGTCCGCATCCTCATCCGTGAGGGTACGGTCTAAATCCTGTAAAATCAAACCTAAAGCGAGACTTTTTCGACCTGATTCTACACCATCGCCATGGTATATGTCGAAAACCAGTAGTTCTTTCAATAGCCTGGCCGCTGCAACAGTAACACGTTCACGCACGGCCGCGAAGGCGGTTTGCTCGGGAATCGTCACAGAAATATCGCGGCGAATCCGAGGAAAGCGCGAGACTTCGCGAAACTGCACGACCTGTGCCGCGAAGGTCTGCTCGTAGTCCAGTTCGAAGAGCAGCGGCGCTTGGCCGAGGTCCAAAGCGCGCAGCAGGCCCGGATGCAGCTCCCCCATCCTGCCCACCCGCCGGCCGGCGCGCAGGATGTGTGCACTGCGCCCCGGATGCAAACAGAGGATGTCCGCGGCCGGCTCGAAGCTCAGCTCCTCGGGGGAACTCGACAGGGCCAACAGAGCTTGCAGGTCCCCCTTCACATCGAAGAAGTCCACGGGCGCAGCCGCACTGCCCCACTGCTCGGGTAGGCGCGCCCCCAGCACGAGGCCCGCCAGCATTCTGCGCTCGCGATACGGGGAGGCCGCCGCACCCCCCCTCATCGTCGTCGGGGTCGCCGTCGTGGCCGGCTCACTGCGCTCGAACTGCGTGGCGAGCTCGAACAGGCGTACACGCGGCTGCTGGCGCCGAAGGTTCTCGCGCGCGGCCTGCACGAGTCCCGGCCAGAGCGAGGCACGCATGACCGACAGGTCCGAGGCGATCGGATTGGCCAGCTCGATCGTCGGGACTTCGCCGAGCAGTGTCCGCTGCAGCGCCGGGTCGACGAAGGCGTAGGTGATGACCTCCTGATAGCCACGAGCCGCGAGCGTGCGCATCACGACGCGCGCATCGACCCGGCCCGCCAGCGGTGCACGCGGGCGCACCAGCAGCGGCGCGTCGGCCTCGGCGATGACATCCAGACCGCGCAGACGCGCGATCTCTTCAATCAGATCGGCCTCGATGGCGATATCGAATCGCCAGGAAGGCGGCTGCACATGCCAGACGGCCGAGCCCGTGCCCGCCACCGGTGAGACTGCATCGGCAGCCGCGGCGGGCGTAGGCGCCCGCGAGACCTGCATTGCAAGTGACCCCAGGCGCCGCTCGATCTCGCTGGCCTCCACGTTCACCCCGAGCAGACGCTGCAGTCGCTTCGCGCGCAGCGTCACGGTCGGTACGGCGGGCAGCTCCGCAGGCAGCTCGACCAGGCGCGACGCACTCGCCACGGCGCCGGTGATCTCGGCCAGCAGGGAGACGGCGCGCTCGAGCGCGCGCTCCTGCCCGCGCCAGTCCACGCCGCGCTCAAAGCGCTGGCTGGCATCGGTCACCAGACCAAAGCGTCGTGCCCGTCCCGCAATCGCGGCAGGAGCGAACCAGGCCACCTCGAGGACGACATCGCGCGTCTCAGGGCTGATGGCACTGCCCTGCCCGCCCATCACGCCCGCCAGGCCGAGCGGTCGCTGTTCATCGGCGATCAGCAGCACATCCGGGGTCAGCTCGATCTCACGACCATCCAGCAGCGTGAGGCGCTCACCGGCAAGCGCGCGACGCGCTTCGAGCCCGCCGCGCACCTGGGAGCGATCGTAGGCATGCAGCGGCTGGCCAAGCTCGAGCATGACGTAGTTGGTCACGTCGACCACGGCGCTGATGGAGCGCAGGCCCACGCGCCGCAGGCGTTCGCGCATCCACAGGGGCGTCGGCCGCGTATTGTCCGCGCCGCGCAGCAGCGCCACGAGCAGGCGCGCCGCGCCGGAGCCTGGCTGCACCGAAATACCGAAATGATCCGCATCGGCGCCGGTGGCCGAGGACTGCGAGGTGGACTTCGATGCGGAGCTGGGAGTAGAGGTGGCAGTCGATGTGCCAATACGAGTGGGCGAGTGCGGGACCTTCAGCGAGTTGCCGCTGAGCGCCGCGACCTCGCGCGCCAGGCCGAGCACCGACATGGCATCGCCGCGATTGGCCGTGACATTGACGTCCAATACCACATCGTCGAGGTTCAGATAGCTACGCAGATCCTCACCCACCGGCGCATCCGCGGGCAGCTCGAGAATGCCCTCGGAGGCCTCGGAGAGGCCGAGCTCGCGCGCCGAGCAGAGCATGCCCTGCGATTCCACGCCGCGCAGCTTGGCCGCGCCAATACTCTTATCACCCGGCAGCCGCGCACCCACCTGCGCCAGCGCGCTGACCAGTCCCACGCGAGCATTGGCTGCTCCGCACACGATCTGCACGCTCGAGGTACCCGAGACGTTCGAGCCGCCGATCTGCACCTGGCACACGCGCAGCCGGTCGGCCTGAGGATGCGGCTCGACGGCGCTGACGCGCGCAACGATGACGCGTTGGAACGGCGGCGCTGCGGGACTCAGCGCTTCGACCTCGAAGCCCGCGGCCGTCAGACGCCGCGCCAGCTCGGCTGCGTCCCAGGCAGTGGGCCAGTCGACCCACTCGGCCAGCCAGGAGAGTGCAAGCTTCATCCGCCGCCCTGGGCGAATTGTCCGAGAAAGCGCAGATCGCTTTCGAAGAACAGCCGCAGATCGTTGACGCCATAGCGCAGCATCGCGAGCCGATCGATGCCCGCGCCGAAGGCATAGCCAGTGTAGCGCTCGGCATCGATGCCGCAGGCGGCAAACACTGCCGGGTGCACCATGCCGCAGCCGGCCACCTCCAGCCAGCCGCTCTGCTTGCAGACGCGGCAGCCGCGTCCGGCGCACAGCACGCAGGAGATGTCCACCTCGGCCGATGGCTCGGTGAAGGGAAAGTAGGAGGCACGCAGGCGCATCTTCAGATCCTGCTCGAAGAACGCCTCCATGAAGTGATGCAGCACCGCTTTCAGCTGCGCGAAACTCGCCTGCTCGTCGACGAACAGTCCCTCGATCTGATGGAACATCGGCGAGTGGCTGACGTCCGAATCGCAGCGGTATACGCGACCGGGCGCGATCAGTGCCAGTGGCGGGCTGCGCGACTGCATCGCGCGAATCTGCACCGGCGAGGTATGCGTGCGCAGCAGCCAGCCATCGCGCAGATAGAACGTATCGTGCATGGCGCGGGCCGGATGTTCGGCCGGAATGTTCAGCGCCTCGAAGTTATGAAAGTCGTCTTCGATCTCCGGTCCCTCGGCAATCTCGAAGCCGGCGCGCTGGAAGATGCTCTCGATGCGCAGCCGCGCCAGCGTGACAGGATGCAGAGCGCCGAGCGGCTCGCCGCGCCCCGGCAGCGTGACGTCGACCGCGCCGGCGGCGAGCGCCTGCCGGACCGCGGACTGCTCCAGCTGCGCACGGCGCGTCTCGAGCCCCTGCTGGATGAGCGCTTTCGCCGCGTTGATGCGGGCGCCGGTGGCACGCCGCTCGGCCTCCGGCATCGAGCCCAGACTCTTCAGCTGCTCGGTGAGCGTGCCCTTGCGACCGAGCCAGCGCACGCGCACCTCCTCGAGGGAGGCCAGATCGGCGCTGGCCGAGATCTCAGCCAGCGCCGCGCGTGCGAGCTCCTCGCCGTTCAGCTCATCAGGCCGCGGCGGCGCCACGGGACGCCTCGGCCTTGTTTGCCTCGGCCGGCTTTGCCTCCGCGGGCAGCTTTGCCTTGGCTTGCTCGGCGATGAGGCCGAAGGCCACCGCATCATTGACGGCGAGATCGGCCAGCAGCTTGCGGTCGATCGTCACGCCCGCCAGACGCAATCCGGAGATCAGGCGGCTGTAAGAGAGACCATGCACACGCGCTGCCGCGTTGATGCGCATGATCCACAGCGCGCGAAAGTCGCGCTTCTTCGCGCGACGGTGACGGTACGCGTACTGCCCTGCCTTGATGACGGCCTGCTTGGCCGCGCGAAAAACCTTGCGACGGGCGTTGTAGTAGCCCTTCGCCTTGCCGAGGATTTTCTTGTGACGGCGCCCGGCCATCACGCCACGCTTGACTCTTGCCATGGTTGTGACTCCCGAACGCTATTTGTGATAAGGCAGCAGCTGCACGAGACGACCCACATCGCTCTCGTGCACGAGGCTCGTGCCGCCCGAGCGGGCCTGACGCTTGCGCTTGGGGTCCTTGTGGCCGAGGTTGTGTCGGCGCGATGAGGCGTACGACTTGAAGCCCTTCGCTGTCTTGCGAAAACGCTTCGCCGCCGCCCGGTTGGTTTTCAACTTGGGCATGACGTAACTCCTATTTGTTGCCAGAGCTCACAAGGCCGCATGCTTTACGCGCCGGCGTTTGGGCCGACGCGCAGCGATGCTGCCCGCTGCTCGCGGATCGAAACCTTCGGCGTTGAGGGCGACCGGCCGGCACGCACGGAGCAGGCTCCGGCGGCACGACTGGTCAGCGACTCACGGCGCGGCGTCGATCACTTCTTTTTCGGTGCAAACAACATGACCATCTGTCGGCCCTCCATGAGCGGTTGCTGCTCGACCACGCTGTGGGCAGCGAGGTCGGCCTGCACCCGTTCCAGAAGCCTGCGACCGATGTCCTGATGCACCATCTCTCGGCCGCGGAACCGCAAGGTTACCTTGGCCTTGTCGCCCTCGGTCAGGAAGCGAACCAGATTACGCAGTTTGACCTGGTAATCGCCCTCTTCCGTTCCGGGACGAAACTTCACTTCCTTGACATGGATCTGCTTCTGCTTGCGCTTGGCAGAATGAGCCTTCTTGTTCTGCTCGAACAAAAATTTGCCGTAGTCCATGACTCGCACCACCGGCGGCTCGGCCATGGGCGAGACTTCGACGAGATCCAGCTCCGCGGTGGTGGCCAGTTGCAGCGCTTCCGCGCGCGTCATGACCCCCGCCTGTTCGCCATCCGCCCCGATGACACGCACCGTGGGCGATGTGATGTCGTCGTTACGCCGGACTCGCTTCGATGATGTAGCTATATATCAATCCTCCAAAGTCTTTCTGCCGCGACTCTCGAGCTCCACACGCAGGCGTTCGACAAAGCTCTGCGGCGTCATGACGCCCAGATCTTTGCCGCTGCGAGTGCGAACGGAGAGCAGATTCGCTGCAACTTCCTTGTCGCCTGCGACGAGCAGGTACGGGACTCGTTGCAGCGTATGCTCGCGAATCTTAAAGCCGACCTTTTCGTTGCGCAAGTCGGATTGGGCTAGAACCCCCTGATTTTTCAGGAAATCCACACTCTGCTCTACGTATTGCGCCTGACGGTCGGTGATGCTCATCACCACGGCCTGCACCGGCGAGAGCCAGGCGGGCAAGCGGCCGGCATGGTGCTCGAGCAGAATGCCGAAGAAGCGCTCCAGCGAGCCGAAGATTGCCCGATGCAGCATGACAGGCGTGCGACGGGCAGAGTGCTCGTCGATGTAGTGGGCACCGAGGCGCTCGGGCATGTTGAGGTCGACCTGCAGCGTGCCGCACTGCCAGTCCCGCCCAATCGCGTCTCTTAAGACGAATTCTAGTTTTGGACCGTAAAAGGCTCCCTCGCCTGGATTTAATGTGTACTCGATGCCGGCCGCCCGCGCCGCTTCCTTCAGGGCCACCTCGGCCCGATCCCAGATGTCGTCGGCCCCGACGCGCTTGACGGGGCGGTCGGAAAACTTGATGCGGACATCATCGAAACCGAAGTCCTTATAGACGTCGAGGATCAGCCGGGTGACCGCCACCGACTCGGCCGTGATCTGCTCCGGCGTGCAGAAGATATGCGCATCGTCCTGGGTGAACGCGCGCACGCGCATCAGCCCATGCAGTGCCCCGGAGGGCTCGTAGCGGTGCACCTTGCCGAACTCGGCCAGTCGTACCGGCAGGGTGTGGTAGCTCCTGATGCCCTGCTTGAAGATCTGCACGTGACCCGGGCAGTTCATCGGCTTGATCGCATACACGCGCTCATCGGGCGTGCGCGTGGTGAACATGTTCTCACCGAACTGCTGCCAGTGACCCGACGCCTCCCAGAGACTTCTGTCCATGAGCTCCGGGCCGTTGACCTCTTGGAAACCGGCGGCCTGCTGTTTGGCGCGCATGTAGGCAATCAGCGTCTGGAAGATGTGCCAGCCCTTGGGATGCCAGAACACCGCACCGGGCGCCTCTTCCTGCAGATGAAACAGATCCAGCTCGCGGCCGATGCGCCGGTGATCGCGCTTCTCGGCCTCCTCGAGCCGATGTAGATACGCATCCAGCTGTTTCTGATCCGGCCAGGCAGTGCCGTAGATCCGCTGCAGCATCTCGTTGCGTGAATCGCCGCGCCAGTACGCGCCGGCGACTTTCATCAGCTTGAACGCGCGCAGCTTGCCGGTGGACGGCACATGGGGACCGCGACACAGGTCGACCCAATCGCCCTGGCCATACAGGCTGATGGGCTCATTGGCGGGGATCGCCGCGATGATCTGCGCCTTGTAGTGCTCGCCAATCCCTTCGAAAAAGGCCACGGCCTCATCGCGCGGCATGACCCGACGGGTGACCTTCTCGTCCGCGCTGGCGAGCTCGCGCATGCGCGCCTCGATGGCCGCCAGATCCTCGGGCGTGAAGGGGCGCTCGAAGGCGAAGTCGTAGTAGAAGCCGTCCTCGATGACCGGCCCGATGGTCACCTGCGCCTGAGGAAAGAGCTGCTTGACCGCCTGCGCGAGCAGGTGCGCCGTCGAGTGGCGGACAACCGACAGGCCATCGGCATCGCGGTCCGTGACGATGCTGATGGGGACATCGCGATCGATGACGTACGAGGTATCCACCAGCTGGCCGTCCACACGTGCCGCGAGGGCGGCACGCGCGAGACCTGATCCGATGCTGGCTGCGACTTCGGCGACGCTGACGGGGCGCTCGTAGCTGCGCTGGCTGCCGTCAGGCAGGGTGATGGTGGGCACTGTCGGAGAATTGTCCCATACGGCCGCGCGACGCAGCAACCGCGAAAGCAGCCGGAAACCGCACGCAGTGGGCGCCACTGCGGCCTCAGGCATTGTGATGCTCGCCCCGTTTGATTATAAGAATCGGATGGCAAACGCGATCGTTCGGGCAACTCTCGGCGCGGCGGCAGCACTGCTGCTGTGCTCCACGGGGCTCGCGCAGGACGCGCAGCCAGGCGGCAGCGCCG
Source organism: Steroidobacteraceae bacterium (assembly GCA_035553315.1). Lineage (GTDB taxonomy): Bacteria > Pseudomonadota > Gammaproteobacteria > Steroidobacterales > Steroidobacteraceae > FEN-1191. The sequence continues at coordinate 179,726 of DATNDE010000039.1, read as the reverse complement.
AGCCGGCGCCTTCAGCCTCGGCACCAGTGCCCTCAGTCCCGGCTTCAGACCAGCAAAGCGCTTGGGTCGATGCGCCGGCCACCCAGGCGCAGCTCGATGCCGGCCAGGTCATCGTGCAGAGCGGTTTCGACGCCAAGCAGTCAACCGTCAGCGTCGATGCCGCCATCCGCGTGCATGCGAGCCCGCAGGCCATCTGGCCGCTGATCACGCGCTGCGACTCGGCCGCCCTGCTCATTCCAGGACTCAAGCACTGCAAAGAGCTCAGCAGCGCTCCGGACGGCTCCTGGGCCGTAGTCGAACACGACATCAAGCTCGCGGCCCTGCTGCCGATGGTGCACACGGTGTACCGCGCCGACTACCAGGCACCCTACCGGATGGACTTTCACCGCGTCGCCGGTGACATGAAGTACGAAGTCGGCCTGTGGCTGCTGCAGCCATCGGCGGACGGACAGAGCACGACCATCGAATACCGGGTCGCCATGCAGCCGGGATTCTTCGTGCCGCACCACATGATGCGCCAACGGTTGAAGAAGCAGCTACCCGCCGCGTTGCTGGCGCTGCGCAAACGTGCCGAGTACCCACCGGGGTCGCTCGCCTCCTCGGCGGTGGGCGCCGCAACCGGCGCGAGGAGCTCGTCACGAACTCCGTGACCGGGGGACAACACGCTCAGTGGCCTAGAACAACAAGCGAGACAACAAAATGTGGAAGACATGGGTCGGTGCGACACTCACTGCCATCTGCTTGGTCTGCGTGCGGCCCGCGCTCGCGCAGATCGGAACCGTCTCGGTAACCGGCGGACGCGTCGAAGGCGTTGCGGCGGACGGGATCACCTCGTTCAAGGGCATTCCCTTCGCGGCGCCGCCGCTGGGAAATCTGCGCTGGCGCATGCCGCAGCCGGTCGTGCCGTGGACGGACGTGAGGCAGGCGGATCACTTCGGCCCGGCGTGCACGCAGGGAGGCCCCGCCCGGCCCGGAGCGCGCTCCACCAGCAATGAGGACTGCCTCTATCTCAACGTGTGGACGGCCGCCAAGTCCCCCGCCGCACGTCTGCCGGTCATGGTCTGGATCTACGGCGGCGCCTATACGGGAGGCTCGGCGAACCTGCCGAACTACGACGGCACCCATTTTGCGCAGAAGGGTGTCGTACTGGTCAGCTTCAATTACCGGCTGGGCGTGCTCGGCTTTCTGGCGGATCGCGAGCTCGATGCCGAATCGCCCCAGCACGTGTCCGGCAACTATGGATTAGGCGACATGATTGCCGCCCTGAAGTGGGTTAGAGCCAACATCGCCCGGTTTGGCGGCGATCCCTCGCGGGTCACGATCTTCGGTGAGTCCGCAGGCGCACTGTCGGTCGGCATTCTGGCGGTATCACCCGCTGCCAAAGGGCTCTTTCAGCGTGCCATCTCCGAGAGCGGCGGCGCACCGCTCGTTCCGGCAACGCTCGGAGGCGCGAGCTACAGCGCCAACCCCCCGCTTCCGTCGCTGGCTTCAGCCGAAGAGATGGGCCAAAGCTTTCTCGCCAAGCACGGAGCGCAAGACATCGCTGCCGCACGCGCGCTGCCGGCGGAGGCGCTCGTGAAGGGGCAGCCCGCGGTCAGCCCCGTGGAGGACGGCTATCTATTGCCGAACGACGCGTACCAGCGCTTCCGCACCGGTCGCTTCAACGAGACGCCGGTTCTCGTCGGCACCAACGCCAACGAGGGTGGGTTCCGCCCGTTTGGAGCCGCCTACGCGCAGACGACGCCGGAGAAGTTCGAGGCCCAAGTCCGCGCGGCATTCGGCCAATACGCCGATAAGGTTCTTGCCGTTTATCCTCATGCCACCGCTGCCGAAGCGGAACAGTCCAGCAAGGATCTCTTCTGGCGTGACACGGCCTTCGCGTGGAGGACGTGGGACTGGGCTCGGTTGCAATCGGCGACGGGCCACGGCAAGGCGTACCTGTATTACTTCGACCGCTCCTCGCCGAAGGAGCCACTGGGACCGGTCCACACCGAAGAGATCCCCTATGTCTTCGGCAACCTGCCCGCAGGCGCTGCGGACGTGACGCTCTCGCAGCAGATGCAGAGCTATTGGGTGAATTTCGCCAAGTCGGGCAACCCGAACGGTCCGGGGCTACCGCACTGGCCGGCGTTCAGCGCGTCATCGCAGTCCGCGATGTATCTCGACGCCGCCCCGCACGCGGGTGCGGTGCCGAACAAACGCAAGCTCGAAGTGCTCGACGCTTTTTTCGGCTGGCTGCGGGAACAGGGAAAGAAGTAGCGGGAAAGACGTAGCGAACGGCCTGACGCGCGGGCCGCTCGCTGACCCCGCACTAGCCGCCTTGTTGCTGGCCCGCTTGTGGGCTGCTTGCCGGCTGGCCGCTATCCACGCCGTTCAGGAGGTTCTTCTCCTGCTCCAGGATGCCTTTGGCCGTGTCCTGCTGGACTTTCGTCGACATCGAAATGATGCGCCCGTCCTGCAGCTTGATCGCGGTCATCAAACCCGCGTGCGACCCGTCGAGGGAGGGGTTGTAGGTAATCGCATAGGAGTCGCCGATTTTGAAGTTCTCTCGAACCGACAGACCGGCCCGCTTGAGCGCCAGCACCGCATCGGTCTCAAAGGTCCAATGCTGCACCTGACCGTCGGGCATGCTGCGCGCGAAGTACAGGTAGCAATGCGGATTACCTATATAGGTCTTCTCCAATACGCCCCTGAACGGCGTGGTGATGTTCGCATTGAACTGCGAGTTGACCGCGTGATGAGCCTGGGCAAGACCCACGGCCCCCGCCGCCAACACGATCGCCAAGCCCGCCCGCTTCATTGTATTCATCGCCTCTGCTCTCCTAATCTCCTTTGAGGCCCGCAATCAGCGGACGCCGGGCTCCGCCGGCGTCCGCTATGCGCTTAGCGACTAAAACGAGCAATTCGGCTTATCCGAGCGTCGCTCCGACCTCGGGTATCCCCGGACTGACGCACATGTACGGCCCCCCTCGCTCCACGAAGCGGTGATCGTCCGGAAGCGCATAGACGTACTCCGTCGGCAGCGTCCAGGGCCTTTGCAGGTAATCCGGATCCTTGACCGTGACGTCGTAGCTCAGCCGATCGCCCTGCCGCTGCAGTCGCTCAATGGTCTCAAGGTTGTAGCCAGTCGGATATCCGGCCCGACTGAGCCAGGCCGTACCGTCGAATCCTACCGTATCCACCACCAGCGTATCCCCGTCCCACTGTGACGCAGGAGTGCCCTGCTGCGTACCGTCCCGATCGGGCTTACGGAACACCGGTCCCTTGGGAATATCGCGGTAGGTGTTCGGGGTGCCCACGGCCCCGTTGGCAAAGAACAGGAAGTCACGGGAAGTTTCCACGATTCTTACCGGCGGACCCAGGCGCGGTGGCGGGACCGGGTCGCATTGGAGATAGGGGTCGCTAGTCGCAGCATGGGCTTGATTGTCGTGTATCTGCGACCAGTACTGCGGCTGGTAGAGGGGGATATTGTCGCCCTGCTGACCGGTGATGAAGTAGTCGTTCTCAAAATTCGAAAAAATGCCGTGGCGCGCCGGATAGTTGAACTGAGTTTCGTTTCTCCCGGCCCCGCCAAAATTGCCTCGCGGCTGACCCCAGAAGCCCGCCAGCTCCGGATGCCCATCGGCCCCGCGCGGAGTCGTCCCCATCGGCGCACGCACCTGCGGGACGCCGAATCCGCCCCCGATAAATTCATAGTCGGCGGACTGCAGCGGTGGCGGGAACGGAGCCTCGAATGACGGCGCCGGGAATACCTCGTAGTCAGACATCTCCGAGTGAACGATATGCAGCGATAGGTGGGGATGCCCGTCAATCGTCTCCACGATATGCCTGGGAATCATCACCCCATACTGATTCACGTCGTGATAGTCACTGTATTTATCCACGATCAGATGGTGGTCCACCCGCTGCGTCACCGTCGCGGGACGGTAGTTGCGGTCCAGCACCACCTTCATGGATACCCCATCCACCGGTAGCTCCAGAGTCACCGGCCCGTGACCGGAGTCGTGGATCTTGATCCGCTGCGGCGCATAGGTGTTGGCCAGTGCAGGGGGTGGAGCACCCCAAAGGGCGGGCCACTTCGCAGTGAGATTGACGATTGTGTTGAGAATTCCAAAGGGCATGCGCCCCAGCTGCAGTTGCCGCTGCCTGACAAGCTTATCGGCCGAGTGCGTGCCCACGCCGGGAGTGCTCTCATCCCAAGCTTCATTGCCCCGCACGACGCGGATCAGATGGACCTTACCTCCCGGCCCCTCGCCCTCAATTTCCTCGCGCGCCGCGTTGTCATGCAGACCCATCCCGTAGCTGTAGTGCGTCACCTCATACGTGTGGCCGTCTTCCACAACCTCCCCGCAGCCGCTGAAGTTCATGCGGTTGATCGCGTGAAGAGTTTCTGATCGTCCATCCCCGCGGATGAAACCCATCTGATCCTCGACCAGGCGCAAAATCGCCGCATCGCCCTTCGGCCGCTCCCCATCCTTGACCGGCGGCACGCCTGCCTGATACGGCACGCCCGGTGCGATATCCGCGAACTGCTTCTGCAATACCGGAGACGGCAAGGGGGGTTCCTCACACGTCGGCGCTGCTGCCCTCACCGGCGGCGCTTCCAGCAGCGCGAAGCCTGCCGTGATCCCCAGCACCGCGACCAACGCTACGCGCCCTCGGGCGCGGCTATCGCCCCGCTGAGAATAGTCGCCCAGCCAAGCACCCCCGCCCGGCCTCATCTGCTTAGGCATGATTCATCTCCTTATAGGCCCTGCAATCACCCCACCCCCAGGCTCCGCGGGGACGAGCGGGTATTACGCAATGCGCTTTATCCGCTCGCCTCGGTATTACTGCTGGTTGCTCGGTGGGCCGTTCTGCGGTTTCGCAAGCACGCCGTTGGCCGCGTTCTGTTGGTTCTTCGCCGACATGGAAATGACGCGCCCGTCGTGGAGCTTTATCGCTGTCATCAGACCCGCGTACCCACCACCCAGAGAAGGGTTGTAGGTGATTTCATAGGAGTCACCGACCTTCAAGTTATCGCGAACCGACAAGCCGGCCCGCTTCAGCGCTACCACGGCATCGGTCTCAAAGGTCCAGTGCTGCGTTTGACCGTCGGGCATGGTGCGCACGAAGTATAAGTAGCTATGCGGGTTGCCTATGAACGTCTTCTCCAGCACGCCCTTGAACGGCGAAGTTACGTTCGCATCAAACTGCGAGTTCACCGCATGATGAGCGGCCGCAAGACCTGCGGAACCCACCGCCAAAACAGCCGCCAAGCCCACCCGCTTCAGCATGTCCATTCTTCTACTCTCCTACGACTCGTGCGACCGCTGCCGCCCATACCTTCGAAGGCATGCGGGCAAATTTACTCGATAATTCCGGTAGGCGCGAGGGGCGCCGCACCCGCCAGGAACTGGACCAGGTGAGCGACAATATCCCGCGCGTCGTCCTCCGCACCCAGGATAAAGGTCGATTTACGCCGGCGCAGCACGGGCAGGCCAACGGCGTATAGGCCCGGTGCACCCAGTACCGCGCCCCCGTCATGCCGCAACTCGCCGTGGTTATCGAGCACCGGTATCTCGAGCCAGCGGTAATCGGGACGAAAACCCGTCGCCCAGACAATGGAGCGGATCTCGCCGCTGCGCAGATCGATCGTCAGGCGCTGCGACGCTGGCGGGCGCGTTGGCTCAAACCGCTCTACGGGGCCGCATTGGAGGTCGGGACTGCTGCTGCGATGCCACGCGTCGAAGGTATCGAGCAGGCGGTTCATCTTCAGATCTGCCAAGGCCAACTGGTTGGCGAGGCCTCCCGAAAAGAGTGCACGGCCGTCGCGTATCAGGCTCAAACGACCGACCAGCTCGATGCCGGCAACCCGCAGTGTGTTCAGATCGAGCGTCGCGCGCTCTGGTGTGCCAACCAGTTGTGGCGAGGGTAGTCGACGGGCGCGTTCGAGCTCTGCGATTTCGGTGTACTTCTGATTCCACACCCCTGATGCCTCCATCCACCAAAGCACATCCCGCCCACGATAAGTGCGTGGCAGGCGGACATGCTCACCGACCGACAGCGTCACCGGCCGCCCCGATTGATGGATCTCCCGGGCCAGCTGTACACCGGTGGCCGAAGCGCCCACGACCAGCACGCCGCCCGGCGGCAATCGATGAGGATTGCCATACTCATGCGGGGTGACGCAGTCGATTTCCGGCGGCACGGCCGAGCGCAGCGGGGGTACCCGCGGCAAGTTTGCCGCACCACTGGCGAGCACGACGCTGCGGCAGCGCAGCTCACCCCTATCGGTCAGCACGTGGTAGCCACCCTCCATGCGGCGCAACGCCGTGACAGTGGTATGCGTGCGCACTGGAGCTTGGCTGGCTGCCGCAAAACCCGAGATATGCGTCGCCAGCTCGTGTGCCGTCATGTACCCCCCGGGGTCCGCGCCTTGGTAGGGATATCCGGGCAGACGGCTCTGCCAATTCGGCGTCAGCAGGCACAGCGAGTCCCAACGCTCACATCGCCAGGAATTGGCGACCTCGCCGCGCTCGAGCAGCACGTGGTCGACCGAATGCTCCGAGAGCACGCGGCTGACCGCGAGCCCCGCGTGCCCGGCACCGACGACGATCGTCGTGATTTGTTCGATGATTACCCCGCCGACGAGCGCGGACCCTGCCCTATGCCACCTCGACGGTCACACTGGTTGGGTTGGTGACGATGTCATACACCGCGGATCGCTTCTGGGACTGCGCGACCAGCGCCTCAATCTCCTGTCTCGAAGCATCGGCATCGATATGAAAGGTGACGCTGATGTCGTCGAAGCCGTTGCGAACGTTGCTATCAACGCCGAGGATGCCATAGATGTTCATCTTGCCCTCGAGCTTGGCCTCCACGGAGCGCAGCTGAATCCCGCGATTCTGGGCCACCGCGGCGACGCCAGCCGTCAGACAGCTCGCAAGGCCGACCAGCACCAGCTCTACCGGTGTCGCACCCCGGTCTTCGGAAGCGAAGACCTCCGGGTGATCCGTTTCGAACGAGAACTCGCTTTTATGTGATTGCTCCTGGCCAAGGCCGCGAAATCCACGGACGGTTGATTGGGCGAAAGTCCCGTTCTTCCATTTGCAGCTGGCGCGCCAGGTGAATTCGGCGGCCTCGGGTGCCTGTCGCAATGCCTCGCGTGCATCGAGCAGCGCCTGGACGTTGACCCCATTATTGACGCGATTGAGCTGTTCCATTTTATCTCTCCCTGATAATTCGATGCGAGGGCAGCAGCGGCGCTGGCGCCGCCGGACACACCCTGCGCCGAGAGCCAAGGGTACCCGCAGCTTCGCCGCAAGACCATGCCCCGGCAGGCACAGCGCGATGCGGCCGCTGATTGGGCGAGACGGCGCATAGGCATATCATAGGTCGTCGATCTTTTCGGGGGGCCGCGCCATGGAAGCTGCGCGTACGTTCGGTTTCGATACCCGCCAGGTGCATGCGGGCCAGCGTCCAGACCCCAATACCGGGGCACGGGCGGTGCCCATCTTTCAAACCACCAGCTACGTCTTCGAGGACCCGGCTGCCGCCGCCGCGTACTTCAATCTGCAGGAATTTGGCAACACGTACACAAGGATCGTAAACCCCACGGTTGCCGTCTTTGAGGAGCGTATTGCAAGTCTCGAGGGTGGCTGCGGCGCCGTCGCCTTCGCCAGCGGCCTGGCTGCTCAAGCTGCTGCGCTGTTTACGTTGCTCGTGCCGGGTGATCACGTGGTGTCATCCGCTGCGCTGTACGGCGGGACGGTCAACCAGTTCAAGCACCTGTTGCGCAAGATGAACGTCGAGCTGACCTGGGTCGATCCGGATGATTTGCCCGCGTGGGAATCCGCAGCGCGCGACAACACCAAGGCCTTCTTTGCCGAGACCATCGGTAATCCGCGCGGCAATGTGCTCGACATCGAAGCTGTGGCAGCCGCGGCACACCGCCGCGGCATTCCGTTGCTGGTCGACAACACTTTTGCAACGCCCTATCTCTGCCGACCTCTCGACTGGGGCGCCGACATCGTGCTGCATTCGGCAACGAAATACATTGGAGGCCATGGCACCAGCATCGGCGGCGTGGTTGTAGACTCCGGGCAGTTCAATTGGTCGAACGGCCGATTTCCGGTGATGGCCGAACCGTCCTCCGCGTACCATGGCCTGCAATTCCACGAGACTTTTGGCACCTATGGCTACCTCATGAAGCTGCGGGCAGAAACGCTGCGCGACCTCGGGGCGTGCCTGAGCCCATTCAACGCCTTTCTGTTCCTGCAGGGGCTGGAAACGCTCTCTCTGCGTATGACCCGCCATGTGCAGAACGCCGCTATGATCGCGCGATATCTCGAGTCGCACGAGCTGGTGTCCAATGTGTCCTATTCCGGGCTGGACAGCAGCCGCTATAGTGAATTGCGCCGCAAATATCTGCCACGGGGCGCCGGCTCGGTGTTCTCGTTCGACATCCGCGGTGGTCGCGAGGCGGGAGAGCAGTTCATTCGCGGTCTCACGCTCTGGTCGCACCTCGCCAACGTCGGCGATGCGAAGAGCTTGGTGATTCACCCAGCCAGCACCACGCACCGCCAGCTCAATGAGGCGGAGCTGCTGGCGAGCGGCGTCGCACCGGGCACAATCAGGCTGTCGGTCGGCATCGAGGACGTCGAGGATTTGCTCTGGGACCTCGAACAGGGGTTCGCAGCCGTGTGCTCCCGCCTGCCCGTCGAAGCCGCGCCATGAGCCCCGCCGATCTCGCCCGCTATCAAGATCCGCTGGCAACCCAGCGTGCGCTGGTCGCGGCAAAGACCATTGCCATCGTGGGCTTGTCGGGCAATCCGCTGCGCGCCAGTCACTTCGTCGGCTTCTATTTGCAGCGTCACGGCTATCGTGTGGTTCCGATAAATCCGCGTGAGCCCGAGGTTCTGGGAGAGCGCAGCTTCGCCACGTTGGGCGATTTGCCGATGTCCGTAGACATCGTCAACGTGTTTCGTGCGCCCTCGGCGCTACCGCAAATCGCGACCGACGCGGTGGCCATCGGCGCCCGCTGTCTGTGGTGTCAGTTCGGCGTGATCAACGAGGAAGGCGCGCGCATCGCCGAGGGGGCCGGGCTCAGCGTCATCATGGATCGCTGCATCAAGGTGGAGCACGCTCGGTACGCCGGCCGCATGCACTGGATGGGCTTCAATACCCAGCGCATTACATCGGTTCGCAGCGGCCTGCAGTAGCGGCCACGCGCGGCCGCGCTCGAAATTCTTGGTAGGCGCGAGTGGGATCGAACCACCGACCACCACCATGTCAAGGTGGTGCTCTACCACTGAGCTACGCGCCTACGGAGGGCAAATCGCGGGCGCCGGGACAATACCGGAGGTCACGGGGCGGTGGCAAGCAACCCGCCACCCCGCCGCTGCGCGACGGCGCTGCATGGTCTCGCCATGCCTGCCCCGCCCCTATCCCCGGGCCGCCGGCTCATCGGAAGTCAATGCTCCGGCGCTGACCTCCAGCTCCAGCTTGCGCAGCTGATCGAGCTGATCGCGCAGCAGCGCAGCCTGTTCGAATTCGAGGTTGCGCGCACGACGGTACATCTCGGTCTCGACGCGCTTGAACTCGCGCGCAATGTCCGCGGCACTCTTCAGCCTGATCGGCTCGGCGGCCGCGCCCTTGCGCCCGCGCCCGGTGCCCCGGGCACTGCCCGCCCCGCCGATGCGCGCGCCTTCCATGATGTCAGGGACGGGTTTGACGATGCTCTGCGGCGTGATGCCGTGAATGCGGTTGTATTCGAGCTGCCTGTTGCGCCGACGCTCGGTCTCGGCCATCGCGCGCTGCATGCTGCCGGTGATGCGATCCGCGTATAGGATCGCACGGCCCTGGGCGTTGCGCGCCGCGCGCCCGATGGTCTGGATCAGCGAGCCCTCGGAGCGCAGGAACCCTTCTTTGTCGGCGTCCAGTATCGCCACCAGCGCGACCTCGGGCATGTCCAGGCCCTCGCGCAGCAGGTTGATGCCGACCAGAACATCGAAGCGCCCGAGGCGCAGATCCCGGATGATCTCGACCCGCTCCACCGTTTCGATGTCGGCATGCAGGTAGCGCACGCGCACGCGATGCTCGTGCAGATACTCGGTCAGATCCTCGGCCATGCGCTTGGTGAGCGTCGTCACCAGCACACGTTGCCCCACCTCGACGCAGCGGTTGATCTCGGAGAGCAGATCGTCGACCTGCGTGCGCACGGGACGCACTTCGAGTTGCGGATCCACCAGTCCGGTCGGGCGCACCACCTGCTCGACGACCTGCGAGGACTTCTGTGCCTCGTACGGACCGGGTGTGGCCGAGACGAAGATCATCTGCGGGGCGAGACGCTCCCACTCCTCGAATTTGAGCGGCCGATTGTCGAGCGCCGAGGGCAGCCGGAAGCCGTACTCCACCAGCGTCTCCTTACGCGAGCGATCACCGCGATACATCGCGCCCAACTGCGGGATGGTCTGGTGGCTCTCGTCCACGATCAGCAGGGCACTCGAGGGCAGATAGTCGTACAGACACGGTGGCGGCTCCCCCGGCTCACGCCCGGAAAGATAGCGCGAGTAATTCTCGATGCCCGAGCAGTAACCCACCTCCTGAATCATTTCCAGATCGAAGCGCGTGCGCTGCTCGAGCCGCTGCGCTTCCACGAGCTTGCCCTCGTTGTGTAGCAGCGCCAGGCGCTCGGACAGATCGTCTCGGATCTGATCGATGGCCTGCACGAGCCGCTCGCGCGGCGTCACGTAGTGGGTACCGGGATAAACCGTGTAGCGCGGAATGCGACCGATGGTTGCGCCCGTGAGCGGGTCGATCAGCGAGAGGTTCTCGAGCACGTCGTCGAACAGCTCGACGCGCAGCGCTTCGCGGCCGGATTCAGCCGGAAAGATGTCGATGATGTCGCCGCGTACGCGATACGTTCCCGGCTGCAGGTCGACGTCGTTGCGCGTGTACTGCATCTCGGCCAGGCGGCGCAGCAGGCGGCGCTGATCGATGCGCTCACCGCGCACCAGGTGCAGCACCATCGAGAGGTAGGCTTTGGGATCCCCCAGGCCATAGATCGAAGAGACCGTGGCGACAATGATTACATCCGATCGCTCGAGCAGCGCCTTGGTCGCCGAGAGGCGCATCTGCTCGATGTGCTCGTTGATCGAGGAGTCCTTCTCGATATAGGTGTCGCTGGATGGGACGTAGGCTTCGGGCTGGTAGTAATCGTAATAAGAGACGAAGTACTCCACTGCAGCGCGTGGGAAGAAGCCGCGCAGCTCGCCATAGAGCTGCGCAGCGAGGGTTTTGTTATGCGCCAGCACCAAAGTGGGGCGTTGCACGCGCTCGATGACACGCGCGACCGTGTGCGTCTTGCCCGAGCCGGTCACGCCCAGCAGCGTCTGGTGCGACAGACCCGAGACGAGCCCATCGATCAGCCGCTCGATCGCCTCCGGTTGATCCCCTGCCGGCGAGTAATCGGCTTGCAGTTCAAAGTGATCGGCGCTCTTGCTCATTGAGCCTCGATGTGCATGTTCGCATGGTCCGCGCGCACGGAATCTCTTAATATAGCTGCCAGACTCGTCGCAGGTTTTTGCGCACGAGGCAGCTCCCTCCAGGACACAGTGGCGCCACAGTACGCCAAGGAAACTCCGTGCCGCTAACCACTTCTCGCCGCGCGCAGCGCGTCAAGCCCTCTCCAACCCTGGCCGTCACCGCACTGGCCGCCAAGCTCAAGGCCGAGGGCAAGGACATCATCGGTCTGGGGGCGGGTGAGCCGGATTTCGATACGCCGGCGCCGATTGCCGAGGCGGGGATTGCGGCGATCCAGCAAGGCTTCACGCGCTATACCAACGTGGATGGCATCAACGAGCTCAAGGACGCCATCATCGCCAAATTCAAGCGCGACAATGGCATCAGCTACGAGCGCGCGCAGATCCTGGTCTCGAGCGGCGCCAAGCAGACCCTGTTCAATCTGTGCATGGCGGTGCTGGACAGCGGCGATGAGGTCATCATTCCCGCACCTTACTGGGTGTCCTATCCGGACATGGTCATGCTCGCCGACGGCATTCCCGTCACCCCGAGCGCCGGTCCCGAGCAGGGCTACAAGATCACGCCCAAGCAGCTCGCCGCGGCGGTCACGCCCAAGACGCGCCTGGTGCTGCTGAACAGCCCGAGCAATCCGACCGGCGCGGCCTATACGCGCGCCGAGCTGCGCGCGCTGGCCGACGTGCTGGTCGAGCACCCGCGCCTGATCATCGGCACCGATGACATGTACGAGAAGATCTACTGGGCGCCCGAGCCGTTCGTGAGCCTGCTCACGGTGGCGCCGGAGCTCTACGAGCGCACGATCACCATCAACGGCTGCTCCAAGGCTTACGCCATGACCGGTTGGCGCATCGGCTACTGCGGCGGTCCCAAGGAGATCGTCTCCGCGATGACGACCATTCAAGGCCAGTCGACCTCCAACGCCTGCAGCATCGCCCAGAAGGCCGCTGTCGCCGCCCTCGCCGGCGATCAGAAGTGCGTTGCCGACATGAATCGCGCCTTCAAGGAACGGCACGACTATGTCGTCGCCGCTCTCAATAGCCTGCCCGGTGTCTCCTGCCTGCCCGCCGCGGGCACCTTCTATGCGTTCGCGGACGTGCGGGGGGCGATGCGCAATCTCGGCATGCGCGACGACGGCGCCTTCTGCGAGTACCTGCTCACCCAGGCCGGCGTCGCCGTGGTCGCAGGGTCGGGCTTCGGTGCTCCTGGCCACATGCGCCTGTCCTTTGCCACCAGCCGCCAGAATCTCGAGAAGGCCATCGAGCGCATGCGCGCGGTCCTGCCCCAGGAGGCGAAGGTCAAGACAGCCTGAAGAACGCTTGCCTCGTCCAGGCCGGGGCAAGGCATTCCCAGCGCGACAAACCGCGCCGTGTCGGCAAACACGGTGCGGTCCCTTGACGCGCCGGAGCAGGGCCGAGAGAATTCGCCGCCTCAAAATGAGCTGGAGCTGCGATGGCCCAGCGTCAGTTTCCACTCCCCGGTAGCTCAGTCGGTAGAGCGTCGGACTGTTAATCCGTTGGTCGTTGGTTCGAGTCCAACCCGGGGAGCCAATTAGACGTTACAGCTCAGTGACTTATGCGGAATAACTAGAAAACACTCCGCAGCGCGACACAGGCTTTTGCACAGTTTGCACAGTGGAATATCTCGCGCGGGAAGGGGCCAGCGCGTAGCAGGTCAAGGCGATCGGCGGCTGGAGGTCCAGCGTCGTCAGCCGCTTGCCGCGACGGACACACGCGATATCGTGCAGCAGATGAATGAGCGGATCTCGGGATAAGTAAGCGCGACGGATTCAGACTGGGCCGAGGCAACGTTTCCTGGAGAAGTGCTTGTCAGCGGTTCCGGCTGACATGCCCTAGCGTGAAAATCTTTACCTATCCCCAAGCGCGCTCTTCGCCGCAATGCGCGCATGACGCGCGCACAGTTCGACGAGATGAAGCTCGGCAAGTTTCGCGCCCTCGCGCGTTATGCCGCGGCGAAGGCACCCTACTACTCCCAGACCGTGTCAGAGCACCGGATCGACCTCTAGCACTGCATACCGGTTTCGCGTCCTGCACACATCCGGAACGTCTGGCGAGGGTTTATCGTACAATGCCACCCAAACCAATTGGCCCGCCGAGGCCGTGACCCGTCACTTGCTCCGTGCGTAATATCGGATCAATAGGGGGTGATGGACTATGTTCAAGCCGGTTTCAACGACAGGTTGGCTGACATCGGCCCTGGCCGTTACGGGGCTGGCCTGCGGCAGCGTCGCCTGGGGCCATCACTCATTCGCGATGTTCGACATGCAAAAGGAGCAGAGCCTGACCGGCACGATCAAGCAGTTCCAGTGGACGAACCCGCACACCTGGGTGTGGATCGACGTCCCGGCGGGGAACGGCGCGCCGGCCAAAGAGTGGGGCATCGAGGGGATGAGTCCCAACTTTCTGGGCCGCAGGGGCTGGACCGTGCACACCCTCAATCCCGGGGACAGGGTCACGATCGTGATTCATCCCGTCAAGAACGGACGCATGGGCGGCTCATTCGTGCGCGTGACGCTCGCGGACGGCACGGTCATGAACATGATGGGCAGCAGCACTCCACCCAAACGCTCGCATGCAGCGCCGGCTTCTCGGGCTCACTGAGGTCCCTACCGGCCGTGAGGGCCTGTTTATGTCGAGACCGGTGAATAAGTCGGGATTAGGTCGGGCGTGGACCAGGATAGGGTTCGCCGCCTTCGCAACGCTGGCGGCACTCGCCGTGTCTGCGGCCGAGCCGCAGGCGACCGAAGTTCTAAGACGGCCGCACGTCATGAGTTGGAGCGAGCTCGACAAGCTCCCGGATTTCACCACGGGCATCTGGGAGATGAGCCTGGGGCGGGGGGCGTTGACGCAGCGTTCGTCGCCGTCGCTCACGCCAACGTATGCCGCAATGTTGAAGGCTTACAAGGCCGAGGACACCCCCGACGCGAACTGCCTGCCGCCGGGCATGCCAGTCATCATGGGACAGCCTTACCCAATGCAGATCCTGTTCGGTCCGCGGGAAGTCACCATCGATATCGAGGCATACATGCAGGTGCGACACATCTATACGGATGGGCGGCCCCTGCCCGTCGACCCGGATCCGACGTTCAACGGCACCTCAATCGGCCACTGGGAGGGGCAGACTCTGGTCGTGGATACCGTCGGGTTTGAACCTGACACGCCGCTTAGTGCCAATTGGGGCATGCACCACAGCGGCAAGATGCGCATCGTGGAGCACTTCCGGCTCACCGATCCCGACACCCTCCAGGTCGTCACCGACGTGAACGATCCGGTGGCACTGACCAAGCCGTGGACGACGACTCGCGTGTTCGAGCGGCACCGCGACTGGACCATTGCCGAGTACATCTGCGAGCAGAATAACCGCAATCTGGTCGACCAGAGCGGCAAGGCCGGCATCATACTCACACCGCCCAAGTAATTCCGGGGGGCGGCTCGAAAGGCTGCCGGTGCTGGCACATCATTCTGCGGCGCCGTTCGACCCGGCCAGGACAATCACACTTTCTGGAGTGGTCAAGGACTTCGAGTACACCAATCTTCACTCGTGGTTGTCATCGACGTGATGGACGACTGGCAAAGTTGTGACCCATCGACTTCCATCCGCGGCGAATAACAAACACCGCTAAGAATGATTACTCGGCGCATTGTCCGCGCGGCGTTCTTTAATCGATACACCCAAGAGATCGCTGAACGAGGACGTCTCTATGACCTGCGCGCCGTCAATAGGCCCATGCGTGCCTCGCATAAGTCGTCGCCGACTGGTCTCATAGGCAGTCTGAGCTTGCGCCAGTCGAATGCCGATCTCGGTCAGCGACTCCGAGAAAAGCGCCAACGTTCTCGGGCTAACTATCATGATTTTTTTGCTGAATGCGTCTCTTAGGAGCGAGGGATCATGATCCAGCGTCAACGAATAGGCCGACTCGATCGGAATGAACATCAGGACAAGATCTAGAGAATTCACTCCAATTAAATCCTGGTAGCTCTTGGCGCTTAGCTTTTTTATGTGATCACGAATGGCGTCAATGTGTTCACCAAGATATTGGCGTCGCTCCTCATCTGAGGCTGCCTCATGCCAACGTCCATAGGCCAAAAGCGGCACTTTGGAGTCTATGACGACGGCCCTTTTTTGAGGGAGCCGGATAATCACATCAGGACGGTGACGCTCACCATCATTGTTAGTGCCTTCAACCCGCAAGTCGTAAACGATCTCCGCTCTCAATGACGCGCGGTCGCGGTTTTCCTCCTCGTATAGCCGGTCGACTCGGGTCTTGAATTCGGATATTTTGCTCTCGATGGGTTTGAGTAACGTCGAGATGCTTTCCTTGTTGGTATCAACGAACTGCTTTTCCTTCTGGTTGAAAATACGGTCAGCCAGACTCTCAAACTCTACCGTGAGCATCGCCTCGGCATTGCTTAGGAGGCGCAGCTTGTCGTCAGCGGCCTTCAGCCTCTCTTCCGACTGAGCCAGGAGTTTGGCGTAGTCGATATTCAATTGCTTTAGCTCCGCGCGTAGTGTCTCCAGATCAACCCGCGCTGCATCACGTTCATTTTCGTAATGTTTCTGATCGGACTTTGCGGCCCCGAGCTCGAGACCCAGCTCTTTAACCTGGTTCTCCAGGTTGCTGGCCCGCTGCGCGGCGCTATCGCGTTCGAATCGGATGCCGCGCAGGGCACGAACCGCTGCAGCTCGCGACAAAAGCCATCCCACCACGAATATAAGTACGCCTGCGAACGCTAGCGTCAGAGGGGCGTCTACGGACGGCATCGCCATATTCCCTATGCTGCCCATCCATGAAAGTGTGCGCCGCCGTCACCTGCCAGGACGCAATACAAACTGGCATTTCATTTTGGGGAAATACTGGAAAACCACGGGAAGCGGTCCGACAAGGGACACTTTGGCGGCAATGTGCTTTTGCGTGAAGAAGTAGTGATAACGACCTGATTCCTAGTCGGACATCGCGGTGGCCGTTATGCGTAGCCAATCTGCGGAAGCGTCCTCCGCCGCCAGGCGCTGGCCCACCCGCTTGGCCGCCTCGGCGCTCCAAATGATATTGCAGGCGCCGCGCTGTTTTTGGCATCCGACCACTCTGGCTGGATCGCCGCGACCGTGATCGATGTCGCCGGCGGGGCCGTCTTGCGATGAGTTAGCTTGCAGCTGCTGGTAACTGTGCGCAGCTGTAGAAGGCAACTCTCGCGTCCTTGAAGGCATTCACGTTGAAGTTACCAATACGGGCCTCACCGGGTACCATGACGTAGACGTAATTCGCCCCTTTGGAAGGCGCCTCGTCCACCGCCGCGGCGGTGACCCGTTCGGTCGCGTGCACTCGATCCATGTTGCCCTTGAGACCCCACGGGAGCGAATCCTCCGATACGTGGGAGCACTGATAGGCGGCCTTCGGTGCCGCTTGGCCTGCGACTATCTGCTGACCAGACTTGGCGGTGTAAGACTTGACGGTAATTTGACCAACCGTCGAGCATCCGATCGCCGCTATCGCAACCGGAAAGATAAGCAGCGCTTTTGCCTTCATGGTCGTCTCCTGGATTCTATTGAGCCCACTGGAGCTGACCATATCCCGCACACTGGGGTACCTCAGAGGAACGCCATCACAGACTTGTCGGCCGGCCGAGAAGTGAACATATCCGGCTCTGATACGCATGGCGAAGATCCCAGAACCGGTCGTTGGCGAATGACGCTTTGGGTCGAGGCACGCCGCCCAACCGTCCTACAAATACCCTCACTGCGTCGGCGCTCGCGGCTTGCGGGGTGCCATAAAGCCCACACAGCAAATTGATAGACCGGACAGTACACGTTCAGCCGAGATTGTGTACCACGGAGTTAGTTTTGGCGCATCACATAGCTACGGAGACTGTGCTGATGAGTCAAGCCATTCCGACGATCATGGTCCTTGAGCCCGATGTGCTACTGCGCATGGCCTTGAGCGAATATCTACGCGACTGCGGTTACCGCGTTATCGAGGGCGTGAAGGTCGAGGATGTCTGGACGGTCATCAGGACCGGCGTGACCTTGGAGGTGCTGTTCGCTTCAGTGCAGCCGGACGGCTTCGCACTAGCCTCCAAACTCCGACAGACATCGCCTGGCGTCGATGTTATTTTGTATTCTGGCATCGCCGATGCAGTGGACAAATCCTCGACGATTTGCGGGCGAGGTCCGGCAAAGATCCGGGCTCGGCCGGAGGCGGTGGCGCGCCGCATTCAGCGGCTGCTAGCAGGGCGCGAGCGATCGTTGAAGCAAAAGGGAGCATAAAATAACGGTGAACCCGGTGACCTCGTTGCGTCCGCAGCCTGGCGCCAAACCTACGCTGCTTCTGGTTGAAGACGAGTTTTCTACCCGTTGGGCCGCAGCCGAATTTTTCCGCGCTGAAGGCTTCATGGTAGTGGAGGCCGACGATGTGAACGACGCATTGATGGTATTGCTGTCGGGGAAATCCATCGATGCGGTGTTCTCGGACCTGAGACTGCCAGGCGATCATGGCGGTGAATTTCTTTCAACCTGGCTCGAAAAGCACCGGCCTAACATCCCCGTGCTGCTGACCTCCGGTAGAACGGACGGGGCGACGTGTGCAGGGACTAATCCGCTCCGGCGATTTGTCGTTAAGCCGTACGACCTCAGAGAAGTCCTACGACTCGTTTGTAGGATGCTCGGGCGCGGCATCGAGATGCCGGACTGAGAGCAGCGCTCGGGCCGGCGGGTAATTGCGCTGCTGGGACGAGCAGTATGGCGCGTTGTCCGATTCCCTCTCCGAGTCCAGTGCGGCTTCATCGGGCCCACGCGACCCATGATGGAAGACGCCGCCGCACGCCGAGCCAATTATCTAGCCAGGGCCATTGAGCTGCGCCAGATGGCCAGCCAGGTACAGTCGGCCGAAATGCGCGACGCCTTCATGCGGCTGGCAGTGTTGTACGAGGAGCTCGCGGAGTACTGCGCGACCAAACATGAGCCACCGGAGCCGGAGGAGAAAGTGAGGTAACGATCGGCGGCACCTTGCAACTGCGGGAGTGTCGCTTGGAGTTGCACCCCATTGCCACTAAAATCCATAAGTTATGCCTTAAGCGATCAGCGGCACCTTATCGGGTACATCGGCCACATCGAGCCGCCTTGAACAGCCCCAACGGAGCAGCAAATGCACCCGTTCCCGCATGAATACGTTGTCCACGCAACACTGCATTCCAGTAACGCAACCACGCTCTCCAAGGCGAACCTTCCGGAGCTTCGCTCAGCGCCCCCAGAGGAATTTGGAGGCCCGGGAGATCAATGGTCACCAGAAGGCCTACTAACGGCTGCTGTCGCCGATTGCTTCGCCCTCAATTTTGGGGCGATCGCAGCAGCGTCCAAATTTGAATGGAAGTCCTTGGGGGCAATCACCACCGGAAAGCTCGATCGACATGAAGGGAAAATGCGGTTCGTTCGGTTCGATACGCGTGCCACACTGACGGTCTCCTCGTCGGCCAATGCCGACAGGGCCAAGATGCTCCTCGAGAAGGCCGAGGCGACCTGCCCGATCTCCAACTCCCTTAATTGTGAGCGGCACCTGCAGATCGATATCCGCATATCGGAGTGATGCGATCCATGGGTTAGCCGATCCGGCTCCGAATAGCAGCGGATCAATGCTCCCCCGGCACCCCGGTGCTGCTGCTGACGGGTTGGGGCCAGCGACTCGAGGGCACGCGCTTGGCATTCTCAGGACTGGCCGGCCATCGGTTGAGCGGCTAATCGCCTTCGGATTCTCAGGCCTGCGGCCAGCGCCAGCACCGCCAGCACGTCGCCCCCAATCGCGCCTCCGCCGCCGGTGCCCATGGCCGGCTGCGTGCCGGTGCCGCTGAGGCTGACATGATCGGGGCTGGTGAGTGCGTCACTGAGGACGGTGAGGGTTCCGCTTGCGCTGCCGGCGGCGATGGGCGCGAAGCTGAGATTGATCGTGCAGCTGGCACTGGTGGCCAGCACAGTCCCGCAATTGTTGGTGCTGGAGAAGGGCGCTGCGGTGCCGATGCTGGTGATCGTCAGTGGCGCGGAGCCGCTGTTGGTAAGGGTGATACTTCGGCTGCCGCTGTCGCTGATGAGGACATCGCCGAAGCTGACGCTGTTGCCGCTCAGCGTCACGGCACCTGTCATGGCAATCTGGATCTGCACCGACGTCGGCAGATACGAGATCGAATATTGCGTGGGCGTGACCCCGGTGAAGACGACAGAGCCGAAGGTGCCGGTGATTCCGGATGCGGTGAGCACCTCGTACGTGCCGCTGGTGGCACTCGGTGCGAGAGCGATCTTCAGGGTTCCGGCCAGCGCCGCCGCGCCGCTCACGGCAACCTTGGAGCTGCCGCCGCTATCGATCGAGGCAAGTACGGCGCCCGAGGTACTAAGACTGCCCGCGACGGTTGCATTACCGGAGAGTGTGCCTCCGACACCAATAGCGACATCGCCTATCACGCTTCCATCCAAATTCAGGGTGCCCCCATCGACAGTCGTCGTCCCTGAATAGGTATTGGCCCCGTCGAGATTTAAAGTGCCTGCCCCAGTCTTTTGAAGTCCCCCGCTGCCACCTGGTCCGCTGGTGTGATCTCCCTCTATAGGGGTTGCGATGGTTAGGGTGCCGCTGACGTCAAAAACTATGGACCCTTGCTCGCGCACAAAGATGTCATCGCCCAGGGCGGCGCCATTGCCGGGGGCAATGTAGCCAGGATCGCTCGAGTTGGTTGAAGACCCAGCGACTCCGGCGACAGCGGTATTGCCGGAAATCCGCGCAGCATCCACGACAACCAGATTGCCGTCAGCCTGAACGAAAATGGCTCCCCCTAGACCGGAACCACCCCCACCGCCTCCAATGGCACTGGGATCCGATCCTCCATTACCGCCTCCGGCGCTGAATCCGCCTCCACCGACTCCTCCCGTTGCGGCACCACCCGCCTCCTGCTCCGAAGCCGCCGACTCCTCCGACGCCTCCAAGACCACCGGCTCCGCCACCACCCAGGACTCCCCCGGCTCCTCCTGAAAAATTGGAGCCACCACCTCCCCCGCCGGCTCCTACCCCCGCTCCTCCCGCGAAACCGGTCTCGGATGCACCGCCGCCTCCACCCCCACCTCCAAACAATAGATCGCCGCCAATACCGTTCCCGCCTTTTCCCGGTACGCCACTTGACCCAGTCCCGGTGGCCGAAAAACCGCTTTCACTGTCTCCCGCACCCCCTCCGCCATTCCCCCCAGACTCCGTTCCTCCAACGAACGTGCCGGTTGGGCTTGCGCTTCCACCGTTGCCACCAGAACCACCGCGTTGATTCCGGCACCACCGCCACCGCCACCAAAATAAACACCGCTGCCGCCGCTCACGGAAGAGTTCGATCCACCACTTCCTCCGTTGGAATGACCTCCCCCACCTCCTCCAGTGGAGACGCTGGTCAAAGCGCTTCCTCCGCTTCCACCCGCGAATCCACCGCCGCCACCACCGCCGGCATTTCCATTGTTATTCGCCGCGCCTCCATTACCCCCCTGCGCGGTGTTATTGAGAAGGCTGGAATCCGTTAGCGTGACCGAGCTTCCTCCATGGACATACAGAGCGCCCCCACCCCCGACGGCGCCACCTCCACCCGAATATCCGTCACCCCCGTCTCCACCCCTCGACAGGGCGTTTTGGACCGTGAGGTTACTGATGCCGACAGTTCCCGAGGCGACCTGGAAGGCTTGATAGCTGCCGGCACCATCGATGGTGATTCCCGCTCCATTAATCGTATAGCTCTTGGTAATTGCAGGGAGCGAAGAGGTGAGAGTAATTGTCTGTCCGGCAATGGCGCTACAGTCGATGATGTCGCCATCACCGGCGTTTAGAAGCCAATAAGGCAGTGTTCCGACCGTGGCCGGATCATTTGAAGTACTGGTGACCGTCCTGGTTGCCGCGATGACCCAGCTTGGAGCAACCAGAAGAGCGAGGAGACCGACCGTCTTGAGGATGGATGACATTTTCACTTGTCGGGAACTCCGGAACGAATTTGCGTTCGACGTCTCATCCCAGGTGCGAGGTGAGATCCCCGGCAGCCACCGACACAGCACCTGCTCCTGGCAAGTGAGGAAGGTCGGCCCAGGTTGATGGCCACGCCTCACGCAAGCCCGCCTTGGTACGGCGTCGGCGGTTCGCCAGGAAGGCAGCAAATACCCCCTAGAACGATGAGGAGAACGAAGGGCCGCTAAAGCTTCATAACGCCAGAATATGCGCCGACCGCGGCGCTTACCCGTGACGGGCCTTCCAAAAGGCAATCAAAACCTTGCCGAGCCGACTCTTCAGCCCGCTAACCTGGCCTCTGCCCTAAGCTTCCGCTTGCGGCGGGCGCGGGGAACCTCGTTGAGGCACGTGCGTATGGCGACGGGGAATGCGCTACCCAGGCGATCAAGGGTGCATCCGAGCAGATCCAAAGGGCCATTACCGCTGCAAACGGCCTGTCTACCAGCGGCACCTCGGCTCCTTAACAGGGATTGCCGCAAGCTCCCATAGCCCCTCATCGCGGAGCGCGACGTCACTGGCAAAGCAAGCTGCGGGGCTGGCTCTGAACGTTCCCCGGCGAACTACCCAATTGTCACGGGACGATGGCGGTTAATGTGCGCCCGCCCCGTTCGGCTCTCGCTTTCCTGGGTGCGGCACTGCGTGCAGAACACCTGCCGGCGGCCCTGCACTGACGCCGAAGCTCTTGAACGCACAGACTTCGAAGCTTCGACGGAGCCGATGCACGATCACCTGGCCGAAGCGATCAAGGCTTCCGTTCGCATTATTGAGCTTAAAAGTGATGTTATCAGGCACAGCACCAATGCACGGACTTATGAATGCGGCGTAATACCACCGTTTGTCCACCGATTGCACCCAGATGCCTTGATGACCATCGAGCGCCCAATCGAAGATGCGGTGCGCGGCCTGCGGAATCGCTGCCTCATTAGACTCCGGCGCGGGTTCCGACGCCGCTCCAACCGCGCCCCATGATGCGCTCAGTGCGATGCCTGTGGTGGTAATTGTCAGCAGCTTCTTCATAGCGGGCTCTCCTTGCCTATGATCTCAGCGACACGGTGGCATTGAACGAGTTAGCTATATTGCTATCGACAGCGCAAATAGCCATTCGTACTTTCCCAAATCACCCACTACACGGTGGACCGCGCTGCAACACTCGATAGGTAAGTCGCCCGATATGCAACTTGACACGTGAAGATGAAACTGCGCCGGTCCTTGCCGGCGAAACGTCGACCACGGGGAAGGCTGTTGACTCAGCAAGTCGGCGAGCGGCAGCGGTTCACGAAGGGTACGACGACCCCTACAAAGGCCACGCCAGCCGCGGGATCGTTATCGGCTTCGGAAAGCGCCGCAGCCTTGGACGAACTTCTGCATCCCCGAATCGCCGCATTCCGGACGCCACCGGAGCGGCGCTCCCCTCGTCCCCACTGAGCTCGCATCCGCCCCGGCCAAAGTACTGCCAGGGCAGATGCGTCTAAGCAGCGACTAGCAGCTCAGTGCCTTAGTGATCGCGGTGATCGTGGCGATCACCATGATCACCGTCGTGCCGATCGTCGCGCCGGTCGTCGTGACCGCGGTGATCGCCGCGGTCGTGGTCGTCGCGATCGAAGCGCCGATGGTCATCGTGACCTCGATAGGCATCATGATCGCGCCGGACATCATGACCCCGATAGTGGTCGCGATCGAAGTGGTGATAGCGCGGCACGTACACGTGGTTGTACCAGTCATCACGCACGAAATACACGCGGCGTGCGCAGGCATGATATTCCGCACAATGCTCCGCCCAGTGGCGCTCGTACCCGGGTCGTACATGCAGGTAGATTGGCGGCCCCACATACCCCGGGGTGGCCTCGACGAGCACGGGCTGGGAATAGATGAGCGCGGGTGGTGCGGGCAGGTCGCCGACACTTAGCTCCCCGTAGAATCCAGGCTGCCCCACTCCGACGGCCACGCCACCTCGACCGGTAATGACCGTCGCCCCCGGCACAGACACCGACAGCGACAATCCCCCGGCGTTCGCCGCTGCTGCGCTACCCAGCAGTCCCGCTGCCAGTGCGGCGAGGTAAAAGGATCCACGTCTCGTCATACTCATGGCGTTCTCCCTCGGAATGCTCTCGTAATGGCGAGGATAACGTTGACGCCACACCGCTGAATGCGGCCTGAACCTCAGATCAGGCATCTGCTGGCAAGTTCTTACACACGCTCTTGCATTCCGGTTCGAACATAATCGGGGCCCTATCTCACCGCCCAGACGGCGTCCTCACGACACCTACCTACGATGATCACACGGCGCATCAGCGTCGCGAACTCGCTCAGCACACGGATCCAGTTTGCGGCATGCGGATTTTGCAGCGCGCACTTTCGCGAGAGATTCGTCGCGAATCCCGCTCGCTCTCGTGGCAAGGTTTCTGCCCGACATTTTTCCGCGCAGATTACGCAGCTCCGCAGGCGTGGTGGCCGTCTATTACGAGGCCGCGGTCGTCATCATTTCCCTGGTACTGCTCGGGCAGGTTCTTGAGTTACGCACACGCGAGCGCACCGGTGGAGCGATTCGCTCCTCAGCCCAATCGTTGCAGCGGCCTCGATGAGCCTCAGCTCCGTTTCCGTCATCGGCAACGCTCTGCGGCTGCGCTCGGTGAAATTGTAGAGCACGCGCGGTCGGGATTGCATGTGCCAAAACGCCTAAGGCCGAGCGGCTACAGATGCTCCCTCATCGCTCGACGACGCCCGAGCGCTCCAGCGCCAATTGCGGATCTCCGGCATGTCTTCGCCAAATTTGTAGATATATTCGCGATGTTCCGAGAGCTTGTCGCGCAGCCGCTGTCGTGCGTAGGCCGCCCGCGAGTCCAGTTGTGGCAATCGCGCGATTGCATCCTCGGCCAAATGGAACCGGTCCAGATCATTGAGCACCGCCATATCGAAAGGTGTGGTGATAGTGCCCTCCTCCTTGTAGCCGCGCACATGGATGTTTTCGTGATTGGTACGCCGGTATGTCAGCCGGTGAATGAGCCATGGGTAACCGTGAAAAGCGAAGATGACTGGCTTGTTCCTCGTGAACAGCAAATCGAAGTCAGTGTCTGGCAAGCCATGCGGGTGCTCGCTGGGTGGCTGCAATTTCATCAGATCCACCACATTGACGACCCGGATCTTGAGCTCCGGAAAATGCATCCGCAGGAGTTGTACGGCGGCGAGTGTCTCCAGAGTCGGCACGTCCCCCGCGCATGCCATGATCAGATCCGGCTCCGCTCCCTCATCGTTACTGGCCCAAGGCCAGATGCCGATACCGGCGGCACAGTGCCGCGCGGCACTCTCCATGTCGAGCCACTGCGGCGCTGAATGCTTGCCGGCAACGATCACGTTGACATAGTTGCGACTGCGCAGGCAATGATCCGCGACTGACAGCAGGCAGTTCGCATCCGGCGGCAGGTACACACGGATGATATCGGCCTTCTTGTTGACGACATGATCGATGAAACCAGGGTCTTGATGCGTGAAACCGTTGTGGTCCTGCCGCCAAACGTGCGAGCTCAGCAGGTAGTTGAGCGAGGCGATCGGTCGACGCCATGCGATCTGCCGGGTCACCTTCAACCACTTGGCATGCTGGTTGAACATCGAATCGACGATATGGACGAACGCCTCGTAGGAATTGAACAGCCCGTGCCGCCCGGTCAGAAGATATCCTTCGAGCCATCCCTGACACTGATGTTCGCTGAGCACCTCCATCACGCTGCCCTCAGGAGCAAGGTGGTCGTCGTCCCGAGTCGTTTGTGCCACCCATTGTCGCTCGGTCACCTCGAATACTGCGTTTAGACGGTTCGAATTGGTCTCGTCCGGCCCGAACATGCGAAAGGTGCGCGGCGCCTGGTTGAACTTGATGACATCGCGCAGGAAATCTCCCAGGACGCGGGTGTCCTCTGCATCGCTCGCGCCCGGCTGCCTGACATCGACTGCATACTCGCGGAAATGGGGCATGCGCAGGTCCCTGAGCAGCAGTCCACCGTTGGCGTTGGGATTGGCGCCCATTCGCCGCTGCCCTGCTGGCGCCAGTGCCGCAAGCTCCGCATGCAGGCGTCCCTGCTCGTCAAACAGGCTCTGCGGCTGATAGCTACGCATCCATGCTTCCAGCTGCTGCAGGTGCTGTGGATTGGTGCGCACCTGCGCCAGCGGAACCTGGTGAGCTCGGAAGGTGCCTTCTACACGCTCGCCGTCGACGAGCTTGGGACCGGTCCAGCCCTTCGGCGTACACAGCACGATCATGGGCCATCGTGGGCGTGCCCGATACCCCTCCGCACGCACCTGCGCCTGAATCTGCGCAATTCGGTCCAAGACCCGATCCAGGGTGGCCGCCATCAGCCGGTGCATCGCCATTGGATCTGCGCCCTCGATTCGGTACGGCTCATAACCGTAGCCTCGCAGCAGCTGTTCCAGTTCTTCGGGCGCAATGCGCGCCAGCAGGGTTGGATTGGCGATCTTGTAGCCGTTCAGGTGCAGAATCGGCAATACCACGCCATCGTGTGCAGGGTTGAGGAACTTGTTGGCATGCCATCCCGTCGCCAGCGGCCCGGTCTCCGCCTCTCCGTCTCCCACCACACACGCCACGACGAGCGAGGGATTGTCGAATACCGCGCCAAACGCGTGGCTGAGCGAGTAGCCGAGCTCGCCGCCCTCGTGAATGGAGCCCGGGGTCTCGGGCGCGACGTGGCTGGGTATCCCGCCAGGAAAGGAAAACTGTTTGAAGAGCCGCTGCATACCCGATAGATCCTGGCTGATCTCTGGATATACCTCGGTGTAGGTACCCTCCAGGTAGGTATTGGCAACCAGTGCCGGGCCGCCGTGACCGGGACCTGCGATGTAGATCATGTTGAGATCGCGCTCGCGGATGACGCGATTCAGATGCACGTAGACAAAATTCTGCCCCGGTGTCGTACCCCAGTGACCCAGCAGCCTCGGCTTGATGTGTTCCGGCCTGAGCCGCTCGCGCAGCAGAGGATTATCCAGCAGATAGATCTGGCCTACTGAAAGGTAGTTGGCGGCGCGCCAGTACGCATCCATCCTGCCGAGCAATTCCGCGCTGTGTTCAACCACGAGTCATTTCCTCCGCACTTGCATTCGAAGGCCGCCTCTGCAATATGCTCTACCGAGGCCTATTTGTACCTAGGTAATTTGTGCAATACCGGGCTTCCACATGACATTACTGACCATCAATACCGGAAGCACTTCGGTCAAGCTCGCACTGTTCGAGCTCAGCACCGCTCCGGCAGCACCGCGGCAGATATCGAGCGCACCGCCAGCCCGGGAAACTCAGCACGCCGTCAAAGCGCTCGAGGCCTTGCGCGCCCAGTTGCCGCGGGCTCCAGAGCTGATCGCACATCGGGTCGTCCACGGCGGCACCGGCTTCCTGAAGCCGACTCTCATCGACTCCCGAGTGCTCGCCGCCATCGAGTCCCTGACGCCACTGGCGCCGCTCCACAACCCGCAGGCACTCCTCTGGATTCGCGCAGCGCTCGCCGTTTGGGGCGAGAGCATTCCGCAGCTGGCGGTATTCGACACGGCATTCTTCGCCAACATGCCACGCGTAGCCTCCGAGTATGCCCTCGCTCCCGAGAACGGCACTGCACTGGGCGTGAGACGCTACGGCTTTCACGGGCTCGCCCATGAATCCATGTGGCGTCGATGGTGCCAGCTCTATCCAGCGCTTCGAGGTGGCGGCCGTCTGATCACGCTGCAGTTGGGCGGCGGCTGCTCCATCGCTGCGATTGAGGGCGGCCAGCCCTTGGATACCTCTATGGGGTTTTCTCCGCTCGAGGGCCTCGTCATGGCACGGCGCAGTGGCGATCTGGACC
The DNA here is from genome assembly GCA_035553315.1 of Steroidobacteraceae bacterium. Lineage (GTDB taxonomy): Bacteria > Pseudomonadota > Gammaproteobacteria > Steroidobacterales > Steroidobacteraceae > FEN-1191. The sequence continues at coordinate 152,342 of DATNDE010000039.1, read as the reverse complement.
CAGCGGTGATTGTCTATCTGCAGAGAAAGTTATCTCTGAGCGCCGAGGCCGTCCTCGAGCTGTTGGAATCGCATTCCGGGCTCGCCGGTGTGGCCGGCGAAGACGCCAACCCGACGCAGCTGCTCGACAGTCCGGATTCGCGCGCTCAATTTGCCGTAGAGCTCTACTGCTATCGCATACGCAAGTACCTCGGCGCGTATATGGCCGTACTCGGCGGCTGCGACGGCATAGTATTCGGCGGCGGTGTCGGCGAACACGAGCCGCGGGTACGCACGCGCGCGCTCGAAGGTCTGCACGTCTTTGGCGCCCGCCTCGATGAATCTCGCAATGGCGCCGCCCGACGAGGCGAGGCGTGTCTCAGCGCCGAGGGCTGCCCAATCCGCATCCATGTACTGGAAAGCAACGAAGAGTCGATCCTCGCCGCCGCCGGATCTGCCTTCCTCGCCAGCTAGCGCGCTGCAAATTCTGCGCAACACACCGAGCTCGGCGATGTAGGACAATGGCGGCCTCGGTATCGCAGGCCGCACAATTCTTCGCCCTCGCCTCGCGCTGCGTTCCTCTGTGCGGGTCGGGCTGCCGGTCAAGCGGGAACGTAAGGGGTAACGCCGTCCGGTCTCTGATTGGGCGACGCGGGAGCTAGGCGAAGCCTCCGTTTTTGCACATTGTTCAGGCCGAGCCGCGCGCACGCGCGCGGCGTACCCCGTCGCCCCGGACACCATCGATGACACCATTGCGATGCACGGCCTGCATCCACCGATGCCATGTTTGCTGAACGCCTCGGCGCTGCGCATCAAGCGTCGGCGCTGGTGCTGCTCGCCGCCCTCATCTGCACACCCCTGGCGCGCGCAGCCAATCCGCAGTCCTACAAGGTCGATTGGTCATCCGTGGGCAATCACGGCATCGACACGGCGATGAAGACGACCTCCCAGCTGCAGGGGTTGCGCACGACGGCCCGGGTAGACCCGTTCGAGCTCATTGCCCGCGCACGCGGGGATGTCAATCGTCTGCAAACCGTGCTCAAGAGCTTCGGCTATTACCAGGGCTCGGTCACGATCACGATCGATGGCCTCGGCCTGGACAGTCCCCGCCTGGCCGACGAGCTTGTCGCATTACCAAAGGGAACAGACGCACGCGTCAGAATCAGCGCCCAGCTCGGCGCGCTGTTTCACATCGGACGCATTGTCATCCAGGGCAGCCTTCCCGCGGGCATGCAGGATCGACTGGGCCTGAGCAGCGGGGCCCCTGCGGTCGCGGCGCAGGTGCTGGCCGCCGGCGGCGCGCTGCAGAATGCACTCCAGAATGCCGGCTATGCGTTTGCGACCGTGGCCGCGCCGCTCGCCTACGAGCTCCCCCCACAACATCTGCTCAACCTGACTTACAAGGTATCGAGCGGACCGCAGGTTCACATCGGCGAGATCAGGGTCGCGGGTTTGCAGCACGTACATGAGACCCTGATCCGCAAACGGCTGCTCGTGCACACGGGTGAACTCTATGATGCGGCGAACATCCAAAAGGCGCGGCTGGACCTACTGGGTCTGGGACTGTTCAACACGGTCAGCGTGCAGCGGGGCAGCGTGGCCGATGCCGACGGACGTGTACCGATCACCTTCAAGGTCCAGGAAGCCAAGCGCTTCACCGTTGGCGTGAGCGCCGCCTACTCGAGCGACCTCGGCGGCTCCGCGGGCTTTAACTGGGGCGATGCTGACGTCTTCGGTAACGGCGAGCAGCTCACATTCGCCGCCAACGCGATTGATCTGGGTGGTACTGCCAGCACCGGCATCGGCTATGACGCGACGCTGGGCTACAGCCTGCCCGATTTTCATCATCGCGATCAGACGCTGCACCTGTCCATCGAAGGCGTGCGCCAGGAATTGCAGGCCTACGCCGAGAACGGCCAGATCACCGGCGCAACGCTGAGCCGCAAGCTCTCCTCGGTCTGGAATGCGACCGGTGGGCTGTCCTACGCGAATGAGGTCGTCGGGCAACCCGGTGCGACCTGTCTCAAGTCGCAGTACATCACGGTGGCGGGAGTGACGGTCTGCCCATATTCCCAGGTCAGTGATTACAACCTGGTGATGCTGCCGCTGAGCGGACTGTACGACTCCACGGACCTGCCCTCCCCGCTCACCGACCCCACGCACGGCTTCAGGATCTCGCTGAATCTCACTCCTACGTTCTCATACAGTCACAGCGGTGCTTTTTTCCTCGTGAGTCAGGCCACGGCGGCAACGTATCTGGATATTCACAAGCTCTTCGGTGCAGTGCCGGCTGGCCGCTCCATCATCGCGGCGCGTGCCATGGTTGGTGTCGCCTCGGGGGCCAGCTGGAACGACCTGCCTCCTGACCAGCGCTTTTATGCCGGGGGAAGCGGTACCGTCCGCGGCTTTCGCTATCAATCGGTCGGCCCCCAGTTCACGACCAACGGCGTGGCCAATGGCGTGCCTGAGGGCGGCACGACACTGCGAGTCGTGAATCTGGAGCTGCGACAGCGGATCGGCACGAACTTTGGCTTCGCAGTGTTCGCGGACGGCGGTGGCATCAGCCAGAGCGCGCGGCTCAACTCAGGTGACTTCCGCGTCGGCGTGGGCGCTGGCGTACGCTACTACAGCCCGATCGGCCCAGTGCGCTTTGATATCGCCTTGCCGGCGAGCCGCCAGGCCAAGGACGACCAATTCGAAGTCTATATCGGGTTGGGGCAGGCATTCTGATGCGCCGGACACTGCATATTGCTGCGTGGACACTGGGCAGCATCGTCGCGCTGGCGCTGTTGTTGATCGGCGCCCTTCTCATCCTCGGCAACACCGGATATGGCCGCCGACTCATGGAGCACGAGGTATCGAGTCTCACCTCGGGCAAGGTGCAGGTCTCCGGTCTCTCCGGAACTTTTCCCTCGGCACTCAACGTCGCGAGCGTGCAGATTACCGACACGCGCGGCGTCTGGATGCGCGCCGAGCGCGTGTCAATCCGCTGGTCGCCCCTTGCATTGCTGCACGCCGTTTTGCATGTGGGACAGTTTCAGATCGGCACCGCGGACGTACTGCGCCGGCCTGTCAGCACCGCCTCGGCGGGCGGCAGCAGCAGTCGCAGCCACCTGCCATCCGTCGACATTGACCGACTGGCGATCGATACGCTGCTGCTCGAGCCCGCGGCGGCGGGGACGAGGACCAGCGTGACCGTCCAAGGCGATGCCCACTACCGCTCCGCGCGGAACGCGCGCGCCCAGCTCGCCATTCGCCGCAGCAACGGCAGCGGTCACTATCTAATCGATGTAGCACTTGCCGCGACGGGGGTGAACGCCCGCCTGCAACTGCAGGAGCCTGCCGGCGGACCAATCGAACAGCTGGCCAATCTGCCGGGACTCGGAGCGCTCTCGATCAATGCCAATATCGAAGGTCCGCGCACCGCCGAGCGCCTGCAGCTCGCCGGTCAGGTGGGCGCCCTGAGCACAGAGGCCCATGGCACGTTGGATCTCACAAGCCGCGCGGGTGATGTCAGCTTTGCGCTTCACTCGGCAGCAATGACGCCGCAGCCCGGCCTGTCCTGGACGCGCGTTGCGCTGCAAGGAAGTGTGCATGGCCGGCTCGCCACCCCGCGAGCGAGCGGCAGCCTCGAGCTCGAGGGGCTGAGGCTGCCCGATGGAGCGCAATTGGGAAGCCTGCGTGCGAGCGCCAGCGCCGATGGACATCTGCTGACGCTCAAGGGGCTCGCGGCTGGCATCCTGCTGCCCGCATCACAGCCGCAGCTGCTGGAGGATTCTCCCCTCACGCTCGCGGGCACGCTGCGCCTGGACGCGACCGACCATCCGCTGCAACTCACGCTCACGCATCGGCTGTTTGCGCTACAGGCGAGTGCGCTGACCGAGGGCAACCGAAGCGCCAGCTTCGAACTGCACCTGCCCGACCTCGCGCCGCTCGCTGCCCTGTATCACCAGAACCTGCGCGGCAGCCTGACGCTCTCGGGCACGCTGAGCCAATCGGGGCAGCTGATGCGAGCCGAGGTGCACGGCATGGGCAGCCTCACCGGCGCGAGCCCCGCCGCGCAGCTGCTCGGTGCGCATACACGCCTGCAACTGGCGGCCACCCTGAATGCAGCGGCACTGGATCTGCAGCAACTCACGCTCTCAGGGCACGCTCTGACGCTCGCGGTGACGGGCAGCGCGCAGCGTGCAGCGGGCGGCTCCCAGGGCCTGGGGATTCGCTCCCTGCAGGCGCAATGGCGCGTTTCCCTGCCGAACCTCGCGCTGATCTCACCAACCATTGCCGGCTCGCTGCAGACGACCGGCTCGGCGCAAGGCCCACTGAACGCATTGGCGACGGATATTCGTGCACGCTCGACTCTGGCGGTGCGCGGCGGGCCACCGGGCAACTTCGAGGCCAGCCTGCAGGCCAAAGGCCTGCCGTCCACGCCGACTGGCAACCTGCACGCGCACGGCACGTTCGATGGCTCACCCCTGCAGCTCGATGCCGCCGTGACCCGGCTTGCGAACGCGCAGTATCGCGTGGTCTTCAACCATGCCGCGTGGAAGAGCTTCTCGGCGCACGGCGACCTGACGGCCGGCAGCAATCTCGCCGCATCGCACGGCCAACTGCAGCTGCATATCGAGCGCCTCGCCGATCTGCAATCCCTGATCGGAGCGCGGCTCGCAGGAAGCCTGGCGGCAAAAATCAGCCTGGTGCCCTCCGCGAGCCGCCCGCACGCGCAGTTTGAGCTGATCGCGAGCAACGTGAAGTTCAACGCCCTGGCGGCCCAGGCAAGGCTGAGTGGTGCCGGCCCGCTCAATGCTTTGCGCATCCAGTTGACGGCGGCCTCCTCCAATCTTGGCGGCTCGCCTGCCAACGTGAGCGCCAGCGCGCAGCTGAACGCTCTTGCGCGCGCACTCGAGCTCGAGCGCTTCCAAATGCACTATCACGGGCAGGCTGTGCAGCTGGTCTCGCGCTCGCGCATAACCTATGCGCACGGGCTGTCGATTCGCAATTTGCGACTCGCTGCCGGGCACGCGGCCATCGCGATCGACGGAGTATTTTCCCCGGCGCTGGACTTTCGCGCCTCCGTGCACGGCGTCGACGCGCGCCTGGTCGACGCATTTGATCCCGGCTTGCTGGCGGCGGGAAGCCTCAACGCCGATGTGCGCTTGCATGGAACCCGCTCAGCACCCATCGGGCAGGCTTCGCTGCGAGTTACTGGCGTCAAGCTCGCCAGGGCCGCCGCACAAGGCCTGCCCGCCGTCGATGCCTCCGCATCGGCGCGCCTGGCCGGCTCGAGCGGCGATGTCTTCATGCAGCTCAAGGCAGGCTCCGCATCCCATATGCAGTTGAGCGGACGCGTACCGCTCAACCCGAGCGGACGCTTCGCGGTGAAGCTGGCCGGGCGACTGGATCTGGCGCTGACAAATTCGCTCCTGGCGCAACAGGGTAAGCACGCCGCGGGTATCCTGACCGTCGCGGCAAGTGCCAACGGCACGGCGCGGGCACCACAAATCTCCGGCACCGTGCAGCTGGCCCATGGGGACCTGCGCGATTACCCCCAGGGAATCCATCTGAGTGACATCAATGCAGAGCTCGTCGGCGCTCAGGGCTCGCTCAGGATAGCGAGCATGACTGCGCGCGCCGGCCCCGGTCAGCTCTCCATGAGCGGCACCGTGGGGGTGCTGCAGCCGCAGATGCCGCTCGACATTACCGTCAAGGGTCAGCGCATCCAGCCAATCGTCAATGACATCCTCACCGCCAATCTCAACACCAATCTGCATGTGGCTGGCACCCTGCGACAACGGCTCGATGTCACGGGGAACGTGCACATCAACCACGCCGCCATCGACATCCCAAACGGCTTTCCGCCCAGCGTTGCCGTGCTTCACGTGATCGTGCCGGGGCAAAAGCCGCCGCCCGCCGCCAAAACGCAACTCGTCATCGCGCTCGGCATCGACGTCGATGCACCCGCGTCGATTTTCGTCCAAGGTCGGGGCCTCGATGCGCAGCTCGGTGGAAAGCTGCAGCTCACCGGCACCTCCGACAAGCCTCTGGTTGGAGGCGCCTTCAACATGATCCGGGGTACGTACTCCCTGGCCGGCACCAACATCAAGTTCACGAGCGGGCGCGTGAGCTTCAATGGCGAGGGATTGAAGGACAAAATCGATCCGACGCTGGACTTCCTGGCCCAGGCGAGCGTGACTTACAACAGCATCCCGACCGTCGTGAACCTGAACGTCACGGGCTTCGCCGACGCGCCGCAGATTTCTTTGAGCAGCACCCCCCCGCTGCCGCAGGATGATCTGTTGGCGTTACTGCTGTTTGGTCGGCCCGCCTCGCAGCTCTCCGTTCTGCAAGTGGCGGAAATCGGCGCCGCGGTGGCGAGCCTGAGCGGTATCGGCGGGGGCAGCGGCGGCGGTGGCAAACACAGCCTCAATCCGCTCACTTGGATCAAGCATGCGCTCGGACTCAACGCGTTTTCTGTGGGTGGTGCGGCGCCACCGGCAGGCGCGGCTGCCGGGGCGGGCTCGACGATCTCCGGTGCCAGCGTGACCGCCGGCAAGTACGTCTCCAACCGGGTCTACGTCGCTGCGACTCAATCCACCACCGGCACCAGTCAGGTGCAGGTCGACGTCGATCTCAACGCCGGCGTCAAGTTGCAGACGCGCCTTGGCAACGGCACCGCGACCGCCCAGGGAACTACCCCACAAAACGATCCCGGCAGCAGCATCGGACTGACCTGGCAGCACCGCTACTGAAGCCTGCAACGGCCGGCCCGTCGCCCCGGCGCCGCCACGGCGCCTCACGCCCCGCTAGTCGACGCTGTATCCGCGACCCGCGAGGCAGGCCTTGAGCGCGCGCTGATAACCGTCGTCTGCCGACGGGGACTGTGAGGATGCCCATTGCTGGCAATCCTGTCGGTCCTGTGCCTGCTGCTCGGGGCTCTGCCCGCGAGTGGGATACGCGTACAGCGGAGCTTCTGGCTGCTCCGGCTGTTCCGGCTGTTCCGGCTGCGCATCGTCTGGCAACGGGCCGCTGTCATCCACCGGGGGCGGCACCGTCGCGACATAGCCGTTGTATGCCGGATCCCAGGTGTAATAGGTATCCTCGTAGTAGTAGTAAGGCACTCCGTCCCAGGAGTAGGTCACGTAACCGACCGGCAATGCCGGCAGCAGCCAGACAAAATCCGCGCGATCGTGAATCGCGGGCCAGTAGCGGCCATTCCAGTAGCCACCATTCCAATGACGATGATCCCGCCAATGATCGCGGTCGTAATGCCGCTCCTGCGGTCGCCGCACCGTGAGGCGTCCGCCATGCTCGCGATCGGCGTCAAAGCCGCCATTGCGCTCATGGTTCGGTGCAAAGCCGCGCTCGCCCTGGCGTGCGTCGCGGCCGGTGTTAGCGAAACCGTTCACACGGCCGTCGCGAGCGGGCCCTGCATCGGCATTGGGGCGAACGTGACTAGTGGATTCGCCATTGCGGCTGAAATTGGGCGGGGCATTGGAACCGCCTTGGCGTGCGTGAAAGCCCGGGGGCCCGCCGGCAGGCCCCCGAGGCGGCTGCGCAGACCGCTGCGGCGCTGGCCGGAAGTTCTGCGGCGGCGCACCCGTGCTGCCCGCGCGCGCGGGCGGCGCATGCAAGCGCGGAGTCGCACTGAAGTGACCGGCTGCCCCGCCAGGCGCCCCGCCGCCGGCATGTTGAGGAGCTGGCGTGCCGACATTTCGTGGCGCATGGGCACCGGCCTGAGGCGGCGCACCGCGCTGTCCCGCACTGCTGCTGTGTGAATCATGCTGTTGATGATCTTCGCGGGACTGCGCCCACACCCCAAGAGGCGCGGCCAGCCCGAGCGCCAACGACGCAATGGCCGCAGCGCGAACGACACCGTATCTGTCTTTCATGGACCTACTCCTCGCCCCGCAGCATGACAGGGCGCTTAAGTAGGAGTGTACGACGCGCTCGTTGAACACCCCGTTAACGTGATCAAGGAAAAGCCAGGGTCAAAGGTCGTGAAAGGATTATGCCTCTGCTCGCCTCCGGGCGACGTCTACCATTCCGGTCAATTATGTAGAAAATAGCGCCTTTGCCGCCCTGGGTTTTACCATCCGCTGGCGTGTCCTTGCGACGCATCTTTGGGGCTCGATGAGCGCTAACGGCGCACCATTCAGCAATGAGCGCGTACGCTTGTGGACCAGCAGCGCTCTTGCCGCCCTGCTGGCGCACTTGGCCGTCGCGGCATTGCTGTTATTGCTCGTTCAGCGAGCACCCTCGTTGCCCCGCGGGACTGCAGACGCGCTCGATGTGCGGCTCGCCGAGCCGCCGCCTTCTTTACTGCGCAGTACGGCAGTTGCCCCGGCCCACCGCCATCCGGTGCAGTCCCTGGCACAAGCGGCGGCCGCAGCCACCCTTCCGATCAAGCCGCTGCCACAGTTGCCGCCTATCCCGCAGCAGCCCTCTCCACCTCAATCGCTCGACGCAGTTGCCGCCAGCGCGCCCCTCGCCGCTGCGGATCTGACCTTGCCCGCCCCGGCCTTGGGTCAAGCCGCCGCGCCGCCGACCCCGCGGCAACTATGGGCAGAGCAGGTCAAGGCGCAGCTGGGACGCTACGGCTCCTATCCACGCAGCGCAATGAAACGGCACCAGGAAGATGCCGTGACGTTGCAAATCACAGTGAACCAAGCCGGCCAGGTGGTCAGCTCGAGCGTTGAGAGCCAACATCACTACCGGGCTCTCGAGGACGAAGCACGCCATATGCTGCGCTTGGCGGGGCGGCTGCCGGTCCCACCGCAGCGGCCGTCGGATGGCCAGATCGTGCTGCACGTGCCGATAGACTTTCACCTGCGCGAACCTCCGGTCGTGGCTGTCAGCTGCGCTGGGCCGGGCGATCCGGGCGCCGCCCCCGTCGGGGCTCAGGCAGCACTGGCGCAGTTGCAGGCCTATCGGCAACGCCTCGCACAGTATGTCGCCGCGGCGCGCCGCGAGCTCGATTGCCTGGGCGGGGGTTCCGGGCCAGCCGTCCTGAGCGCCCGCAACGCCGCTGTCAGCCAGATGCAGCGGCTTGTTGCCGCATTCAATGCACAGGCTCGGGCATTCCAGGCCAAGGCGTCTGCAGCTTTGCAGGCACAGCAGGCTGCGGCCGCTCGACTGGCGCAGGCGCAGGCTGCTGCCGCCCGCGGCTATGCGGCCTGCAAGCCTCCGTCCACTCCAGGGCCCATGGGCGCGACACTCACGGCCAGCGCCGCACAGACCTATCGCAAGCAGCTACTGGATGATGCGGCCGCCGTACGAAGCTACGTCGCCTGCATCCGCATTGCCCAGCAGGCAGCTGGCAGCACGCTCACGGACGCACAGCGCGCGGTGCTCGCTCGCACGGCCGTGCGACTCGCCAACGATGTCGTATTGCCGTACGACCACACTGTCGCGATGTACAACGCGCAGCTTCAGACGCGGCAGGCCCCCAACCGGGCGCTCGCCAGCGCCCGGACGCACGCGCCGGCCGCAGTGGCCAGTGCACCGGCAGCGTTCTTGAGCAGCTGGGATACTCCAGCACCGCTCCCAGCCGGAAACTGTATCCGCATCGCCCTCTCCGCTGGAGCCTTCCAGGCCCAGCTGTGTCGGACCAGCTACACCAACCAGAATATCGTTATCCACTCTCACATACCCCCGGGGGCCACCTTTGGCATTGGTAGTACCCCGACAGCACTGGATGGTCCGCAGACCAGCACCTACGTCGTGCGAGATTTGCAGGTGATCGGCAGTCATTTGATGCTCACGATACAGCGCAGGTCCGACGTGGCCCCCTCGAGTGACGCAGACAACTGGAATGCCCTGCATCTCGATCTGGTGCTCGCCGCGGATGGCCACCGCCTGGTGGGGAAATGTTCGACGGCGCAGAAGCGCTGGGATTGCCAGCTGCCCCGTCATCAACATTGATTCCGATGGAGCGGGTGCGGTTTCTGACCGGTTCCATCGCTGCCAGGCACGGATGGCATTGCCATAATTTAGTTGTAATTATGGGAGAATTGCCGGAAGCTAGGCTGGTCTAAACCGCAGACTCGAACTCCAATAACCCCAGGGTGGTGCCGCAGAGGCACCGCGCAGGCCATATGAAGTACTGGCCGCTGATCTGGTCGGGCATCTGGCGCAAGCCCGGCCGCACCGTGCTGATGCTGCTGCAGATCGTGGTGGCCTTTCTATTGTTCGGCGCACTGCAGGGGGTCAAGTCCGGGGTCGATCAGGCCGTCGTAGCCATTCGGGCAGATCTGTACTGGATCTATCCCGCCGACGCAGGCACGACGTTGCCGTTGGGCCTGGAGCAGCGCATCGCCTCCGTACCGGGCGTCAGGCACATCTACCCGGATAACTTCTTTGGCGCGATCTATCAACGTCCCGCCCAGCAGTTGCTCGTGGTGGCCACCGACTTTGATGCGGGTTGGGCCGGTGATTTGGACGTGCAAGCCAGCCCCGAGGCGATCGCTGCACTCGCGCACACCCGCACCGGAGCGCTCGTCAGCACGCTCCTGCGGGATCAGTACCACTGGAAAGTGGGCGATCAGATTCCGCTGCTGACCGGCACTGCGCAAAAGGGTGGCAGCACGCATTGGAGCTTCCAGGACGTCGGCACCTTTACCCCACCCGATAGTGGCGCCATGGGCCACGACATAGTCGTGCGCAACGACTACTTCGATGAGGCTCGTCAGAGCGGGCGCGGCACCGTGAACCAGTACATCGTCGAGCTCGCCGATGCGGCGCAGGGTGAGCAAATGGCCCGTCGCATCGATGCAATGTCCGCCAACTCACCGTTTCCGACCCGCACGGAATCCGTTCGCGCCGTGACACAGTCGAGCTATCAACGCCTCGGTGACCTCAATTTCGTCGTGCATTCGATCGTCGCCGCGGCACTGTTCGCCTTGCTGATTGCGACAGCCGCTCTCACCATGCAGTCGGTGCGCGAACGTACCAAGGAACTTGCCGTCCTGAAGACCATGGGGTTTTCAGACCGCAAGGTCTTCGTTCTGCTGTTGCTCGAATCCATTACGTTATCCCTCGGCGCGGCGCTCGTCGGGCTTCTCTTGGGCTCGAGGAGCATGCTCTGGGTCAACCGGTTCACGAATCTACGTCTGACCATGCCAGATACGGTGCTGGCGGCGGGACTGCTGCTTGCACTGGTTCTGGCGCTGGCCAGTGCGAGCCCACCGGCTTGGCGGGTGCAGCGCCTGCAGCTTGCCGAGGCGCTGGCGGGACGCTGAATGACAAATCCATCGGTACCTGAACGTAACTTTAATATAGTTGTAATTACTGGAGGACTATTGGAAGCTCATCCGGCCTACACTGCAGTCGAACTCGAACAACTCCCGGCGCGGCAAATGCGCTTTTGGGTCCAGGGGCATGAAATACTGGCCGCTCATCTGGTCGGGCATCTGGCGCAAGCCGGGCCGCACTGTACTGATGCTGCTACAGATCCTGGTGGCGTTCGTTCTATTTGGCGTGTTGCAGGGGGTCAAGTCCGGGATCGATCAGGCGCTAGCCGCGATTCGCGCGCAGGTGTACTGGGTCTACCCAGCCGACGCAGGCACGAAGCTGCCTTTGAGCCTGGAACAACGCATCGCCGCCGTACCGGGCGTCAGGCACATCTATCCGATTACCTTTATCGGTGCCACGTATCAACGCCCCACCCAACAGGTGATCATGCTCCCGACCGACTTCGATGCCGGGTGGGCCGGCAATCTGAACGCGCAAGCCAGCCCCGATGCAATTGCTGCCCTCGCGCACAGCCGCACTGGAGCACTCATTAGTACGGCGCTGGAGGCGCAGTACCACTGGAAGGTGGGCGACCAGATTCCTTTGTTGACACGGCTGCCTCGAAAGGATGGAAGCATGACCTGGACCTTCCAGGTCGTGGGCACCTACCGTGGACCGGATAGTGGCGCCATGGATCACTTCATCGTCGTGCGCAATGACTATTTCCAGCAGGCTCGCCAAAGCGACCAAAATACCGTGAGCCAGTACATTCTCGACGTCACCGATGCCGCGCAGGGCGAGCAGATTGCCCGCCGCATCGACGCACTGTCCGCCAATTCATCCTTCCCCACCCGCACACAATCGACTCGTGCCACCAGTCAGTCCGGCTATCGAAGGCTCGGGGACCTGAATTTCGTCGTGCATGCGATCGTCAGCGCAGCGATGTTCGCGTTGCTGATTGCGACCGCGGCACTGACGATGCAGTCCGTGCGTGAATGGACCACGGAACTGGCAGTCCTCAAGACGATGGGCTTTTCCGACCGCAAGGTGTTGGTTCTGCTCCTGCTTGAATCCGTTACCCTGTCTCTTGGCGCGGCGCTCGTCGGGCTCGTCGTGGCCTCGAGACTGATGCTCTGGGTCAACCGGCTTCTCGGCGTTCGAGTATCCATGCCTTACGAGGTGCTGTGGGTGGGGCTCGTGCTTGCATTGGTTCTCGCGCTGGCCAGTACGAGCCCGCCCGCATGGCGGGTACGTCGCCTGCAGCTTGTCGACGCTCTGGCGGGACGATGAGAGGACGGGCGCCATGAAAAGGCTGCGTCAGATTGCACTGCTGCTGCAGATGAGCATCGCCGGCGCGCGTGGTCGCCTGGGCTCCTATTTGGTCGCAGTGATTTGCATCACCACCGTCGTAGGGGTGTTGGTGGCGATGCTGTCGATGGGCACTGGAGTGCAGGCTCTGGCGGTGCGCGGTGCGCGCGCGGATCGCGCCATCGTGGAATCGACCGGGGCCGCGAGCGAGTTTGCCAGCAACATCAACCCCTCCGATGTTGGTACGATCGAAAGTCTGCCGGGCATCAAGCATGAGCCCGACGCAATGCCATTGGCAACTGCCAACGCCATTGTCCCGGCCACGGTCGAGAGGCGAAGCGACAATCTGTTTGAGGCGATACCACTTTATGCAGTGGATCAGCGCTTCTTCGCGGTGTACCCGGAGGTACGGCTGGTTAAAGGGCGCATGTTCAAGCCGGGCCTCGATGAGCTGATCGTGAAGAGTTCGCGCCAGTCACAGTATCAGGGCCTGCAGCTGGGCGATCGCCTGCACTTGCACGGGGTGAATTGGACCATCGTCGGTACATACGAGGTTCCCGGCGGCAATTGGGACGGGCTGATTGGTGATCTGAACACCGTGACATCAGCATTCAAGAACAATCACCGTCAGATCGTCAGCCTCGTGCTGCAGGCACCGCTGGCCGCGAGCTTTGCATCGGTCGCCGCGGGGCTCAAGGCGAATCCGACCTTTGACGCCCAGGTGCACCACGAGGCCCAACTTCTCGATGAGCAGAGCAAGGGGCTGCGCGGTATCCTTGACTTCGTGAGCTACTTCGTTGGCGCGGTCATGGCGCTGGGCGCGACGCTCGGGGCCGTCAACATTTTCTACTCGATCGTCGATGCGCGGCGGCGCGAAATGGCGACGCTGCGTGCCATCGGATTCGGCGCCGGATCCATCGGGACGGCTACATTGCTCGAATCACTGATGGTGGCGGTTCCCAGTGCCATCCTCGGCTTGCTGGTTGCCTGGATATTCTTCAATGGCAACCAGGTCAGCACACAGGGCACGAGCTTTCAACTGGTGATCTCGGCCCGCCTGGCACTGCTGGGAGTGATCTGGGCGCTCGCCATGGGCTTCATCGGAGGCTTGCTACCGGCGCTGCGCACCGCCCGGGCACCGGTCACCGCGGGCCTGAGCGCCAGCTGAGAGCAAAATTGGCCTTCCACACCACCATGACCGTCCAGCAACGATGACACTCCAGCGCGGTGGCACCAAAGCGCTCTGCTGCACCGGAGCGCTGCTGACGATTACCTTGTCGGCCTGTGCAGTCGGGCCGAATTTTCATTCGCCAGCGCGGCCCACGCAGAATGGCTATACCCGCGAAGCCCTGCCAGGCCAAACGGCTTCCACCGGCGTAACCGGCCCGGGCGGGGAAACGCAGCGCTTTGAGCCCGGCGCCGATCTACCGGGTCAGTGGTGGACATTGTTCGGCTCGGCCAAGCTCGATGCGCTGCTGCGTCAGGCGATGGTGAACTACCCCGACATCGCCGCCCAGCAGGCGGCGCTGCGCGAGGCGCGCGAAAACGCGCGTGCCGAGAAGGGCAATTTCCTGCCGCAGGTGCAGGGATTGGGACTCGCCGAGCGCTTTCAGCGCAGCGGGGCCGAGGTCTTCCCGGGCTTCCCCAACTTCATTGAAGACCTGTTTGAAGCCACGGTGAACGTCTCGTACACGTTCGACTTATTCGGCAAGGAGCGGCGCACCGTCGAGGGACTGCAGGCGCAGGCGCTGCAGCAGAGCTTCGTGCTGGAGGCGAGCTATCTGAAGCTCACCTCCGACGTGGTCAGTGCCGCGATTCAGGTTGCCACCGTGCGCGGCCAGATCGCCGCCACGCAGCAGCTCATCGACATCGACCAGCACGAGCTGTCCATCGTGCAACGCCGCTTCCAGCTCGGCAGCCAGACGCGTGCGGACGTCCTGCAGCAGCAGACGAACCTCGCCAACGTGCGCGCCCAGCTGCCACCGTTGCAGCAGAAGCTCGCGCAGGCGCAGCATCAGCTCGCGGTGTTGACCGGCCGCTCCCCGGCAGACACGACCCCCTTGGAGCTGGAGCTCTCCGATCTGAAGCTGCCGCAGGAGCTGCCGGTGAGCCTGCCCTCCTCCCTGGTGGCGCAGCGTCCGGACATTCGCCAGCAGACCGCCCTCATGCACGAGATGAGCGCCAATATCGGGGTGGCCACGGCGAATATGCTTCCCCAGCTCAACCTGACCGCAACCTCCCTGGGTAACGCATCCACCCAGGCCGCAAGCCTCGCCGAGGCCAGTGCGGGTGTCTGGGGTATTGGCGGGCAAATCACGGCGCCGCTGTTCGAGGGGGGCGCGCTGCGTGCCAAACGGCGTGCGGCAATCGATGCCTATGATCAGGCGTTCGCCCAATATCGGCTGGCGGTACTGCAGGCGTTTCAGGCCGTCGCCGATGCGCTCACGGCACTGCAGAATGATGCCCAGGCGCTCAAAGCGCAGCGCGATGCGCTTGACGCCGCGCAGTCGAGTCTCGACCTGTCACAGAGACAATACGCGGTCGGTGCGGTGGATCAGGTGACGCTGCTACAGGCTCAACAGAGCTATCAGAGTACGCGCCTGAACTATGTGCAGGCCCTTGCGAACCGCTACGGTGACACCGTCACCTTGTTCGCAGCGCTGGGGGGCGGCTGGTGGAATCGCCACGATCCGGGCACGACGGCAGAACTTACCTCCGCGGCGTTTGTCACGAAGGTGCCCGCGCCGCGCTCTCAACGCTGAGGACGGCTCGCCCATGGACTCGAAATCGACCCTTCTGGAGCAGCTGCGAATCGAGCGCGCGCCGCCGGCGCCGGTGGGCGGCCCGGGTGGCCGTCGGCCGGCTCGGACCGGCCTCGTCATTGGCATCATAGTCATCCTGCTCGTCGCAGGCGGCGGCCTTGCCTACTGGAAGATCTCTGCGGCCAGTGCCGTGCCGGTGCAAGAGGCAACCGCGCGGGCAGTCACGTCGGGCAGCACCGGCGCGCCAGTTGCGGGCTCCCTGCTGGATGCCTCCGGATACGTCGTAGCGCTGCGGGACGCCACGGTCTCGGGCAAAGCCATCTACCAAGTCAAGCAAGTACTTGTTCAGCAGGGCGAGGCGGTGAAGGCAGGCCAGATAATCGCGCGTCTGGACGACAGCAATGTTCGCGCGGGGCTCGCGCAGTCGCTTGCTCAGGTCGCACAGGCCCGGGCCGCACTGGCACAGGCAAAGCTCGCCGCCGAGGATGCGCGACCGACCTACCAGCGCGAGCAGCAGGAGCTCGCCCAGGGGCTTATCAGCCAGGATACATTCGACGCGACCAAGGCGAGCTACGATGCGGCCCAGGCCGCGATGGGCGTCGCCCAGCAGACCCTGGCGGTCGACCAGGCTGCCGTCGCGGTCAACCAGCGCTACGAGGACGATACGGTCATCCGTGCCCCCTTTGACGGAGTCGTCACTTCCACCAATGCGCAGCCCGGACAGATCGTCTCCCCGCAGTTCTCGGGCGGAGGCGGCCTGGCCGAGATAGTGGACATGAACTCGCTGGAAGTCGATGTGGACGTGAGCGAGAACTTCATCAGCCGTGTGCATCCCAACCAGCCTGCGCAGATTACCCTGGACGCCTACCCCGACTGGCACATTCCCGCCCATGTGATCGCGATCATCCCGACCGCCGATAAATCCAAGGCGACCGTGTCGGTGCGGATCGGTTTCAAGGAGGGTGACCCGCGCGTGCTACCTCAGATGGGTGCGCGAGTCTCCTTCCTCGCCGATGCCTCTGCTGCCGGATCCTCGGCCTCGAACTCGTCGGACTCTGCCTCGCCCTCCGCAGCAACCGCGGCCGTCACGGTTCCCTCCTCGGCTGTACAGACGGGCAGCGACTCGAGCACCGGCACCGTATTCGTGATCGACAACGACACCGTCGCTGCCCGCACCGTGCAGCTCGGCGCGCGCAGCGGCGACAACCAGTGGATCCTCGGCGGCCTCAAGGCCGGCGCGAGCGTCGCGATCGGAGATTTGAGCAAGCTGCACGACGGGATGAGAGTGCGTGTCACGCAATAGATGGGGAGTGCTTACATGGCATCACTGGTTTCGCTGCATAACGTCATCAAACGCTACACACGCGGCCGGCAGACGATCGAGGTGCTGCACCAGCTCGATCTGGAGGTGCCCGCCGGTCAATTTCTCGCGCTGATGGGGCCCTCAGGCTCGGGCAAGACCACGCTGCTCAACCTCATCGGCGGGCTCGACCGGCCGACGGCCGGCGAGGTCATCGTCGCGGGCGAGCGCATCGATGAGCTCTCCAGCGCACAACTCGCCAAGTGGCGCGCCCGGCATGTGGGCTTCGTATTCCAGTTCTACAACCTCATGCCGATGCTCTCGGCCGAGCGCAATATCGAGCTGCCGCTGCTGCTCACCTCACTCTCCGGCGCGCAGCGCAAGCGTAACGTCGCCGCAGCGCTCGAGCTGGTGGGGCTGACCTCCCACGCCAAGCACAAGCCCGCCGAACTCTCCGGCGGCCAGCAACAGCGCGTGGCCATCGCCCGCGCGCTGATCGCGGACCCGACGCTGCTGGTGTGCGACGAGCCGACCGGCGATCTCGATCGCGCCTCCGCGACCGACATTCTCGGCCTCATTCAGACACTCAACCGCGAGCAGGGCAAGACGGTCGTCATGGTGACGCACGATCAGAAAGCGGCCGATTACGCCTCGCGCATCCTGCACGTGGACAAGGGACAGCTCGTCGATGCGCCCGAGCGCAGCGCGGTGCTGACGGCTTAAGGCAAGGTGCCCCACCGCTCAAGCCGCCGCCTTCGCGGCCATGGTTGCTCGCGCCCACCAGACCAGCTCATCCAGAGCAGTCTTTGCTGACGGCAGCAGATTTGCTTCGATCGCTTCGATCGGCTTCTTGCCGAACATCGGATGCACGGAGAAGAAATCACTGCCTCCAATGTGCACCGTGGCGTGCGTCGAGACCATCTGCAACTCCACGGCGATGGAGCGCAGATGTTCTATGGCGCGCGCCGCCCCGACACTGCCGTAACCGATGGCAGTGAAGGGCTTGCGATTCCATTCCTTATAGGCCTGATCCAGCGCATTCTTGAGCACTCCGGTGAGGGAGTGGTTGTATTCCGGGACGACGAAAATGTATCCGTCGAAGCGGCCTATGGTTTGCTGCCAGCGGATGGCTTCCGGGCTCTGGCTCGGCACCCATAGGTTCGAGGCCATTTCGGCAAAGAAGGGCAGCGGGTGATCGCGCAGATCCACCAGTTCCACGTCCATATCTGCCCGGGCCAACGCCTGCTTCAGAATCCATTGCGCCGGCGCATCGGCAAACCGGGCGGGACGAGTTGAGCCGACGATGACGGCAATACGGGGGCTCGAGTTCATGGTAACCTCTTGTATGTTGGTTTCTTGATGTAACCAGCTTACGAAATGTCCCCGGGAAGATGGAAGGAGGCACCGTGGCGAAACCAGGTGACCGCGCGGATACCGCGGCCTGCGAGCACATCAGCCGCATGCTCGCGCGCATCAGCGATAAGTGGACACTGTTGGTGGTGCGCACACTCGGCGCCGGCCCGCGTCGCTTCAATGCGTTACGGCGCGAAGTGGGCGAGATCAGCCAGAAAGTCATGGCGTCGACGCTGCGGGAACTGGAGGAAAACGGCTTCGTCTCCCGCACCGTGACGCCCGTTACGCCGCCCCAGGTGGAATATGCGCTGACGGATCTCGGGCGCGACTTCCTGAAGCCCGTTCAAGCACTGGCCGAATGGGTCGTCGTGAATACCTCCCGTATCGAAACCGCCCGTGCGGCATATGCGCAACGACGCGCGAACAAGCTTCGATCCGTCAGAGCGCTGGCTGCTCGAGAAGGCGCTGCCAGGCGTTGAGGACGCACCCTGGCGAGCGGCGTATGCTGGCGTTGCGTGCACATCGTCCTCGAGCATCGAAGGAGAAGGTCCGTGAGGCGGGAAAACATTTTGCTGGCGGCCGGATGGGTCCTATCGGCGACGCTCGGCACTGCTCAGGCTGCCACCCCAGCCAAAGCTGCGCAGGCCTTCGGCCCCGCGAATCCCTTCTACGCACCAAGTTCCCTGCCGTTCCAAGCGCCTCCATTCAACCGCATCCACGATGCCGATTATCAACCGGCGATCGAGGCCGGAATTGTCGAGCAGTCAAAGCAATTCCAGGACATTGCCGACCAGAGTGCGCCACCGACTTTCGATAACACCATCGTCGCCCTCGAGCGCAGTGGACAGCTGCTCAGCCGCGTCAACCTGGTGTTCAACGCCATCACCTCCGCCAACACCAACCCCACGCTCGAGCACGTCCAGGAGATCGAGGCGCCCAAGCTGGCAGCGCTCGCCGACGCTGAATACCTCAATCCGAAACTGTTTGACCGTATCGAGGCGATCTACAAGCAGCGCGCCTCGCTGCACCTCACGCCAGAGCAGCGGCGGCTGGTCGAGTACGACTACCAGCAGTTCGTCAAGGCTGGCGCGCGGCTGCAGGAGGCGGACAAGACAAAGCTCAAGCGGCTCAACCAGGAAGACGCGACGCTGCAGACGGTGTTCATGAAAAAGCTGCTCGCCGCCGCCAAGGCCGCCGCGTACCAGACCACCGACCGCTCAGCGCTGGCCGGAATGAGCGCAGCGCAGGTGGACGCCGCCGCACAGAACGCCAAGGCGCGCGGCGTGGCGGGCTATGTCATTGCGCTGCAGAACACCACGCAGCAACCGGACCTGACCGAGTTGTCCAACCGCGCCACGCGCCAGAAGATATTCGACAACTCCTGGACCCGCACCGAGCGCGGCGACGCCAATGACACCCGCGCAACCATTGCCCGCCTGGCGCAGTTGCGAGCGCAAGAGGCGCAGCTGCTCGGCTATCCGAACTATGCCGCCTGGGAGCTGCAGGATCAGATGGCGAAGACCCCTGAAGCGGCCTTCAAGTTCATGAACGCGCTGGTCCCGGCGACGGTCGCGAAGGCCAAGGCCGAGGGCGACGACATCCAGGCGCTGATCGACAAGCAGCACGGCGGCTTCCAGCTGCAACCCTGGGACTGGAACTTCTACGCCGAGCAGGTGCGCAGGATGCGCTACGACCTGGATGAGAACCAGGTGAAGCCTTACTTTGAGCTTGACCGCGTTTTGAAGGACGGGGTCTTCTACGCCGCGCATCAGCTCTACGGCCTGACCTTCAAGGAGCGCCACGACATTCCCGTCTATCAACCCGAGGTGCGTGTCTTCGAGGTCTATGACGCGAATGGCAAGCCGCTGGCCCTCTGGTACTGCGACTACTTCAAGCGCGATAACAAATCGGGCGGCGCCTGGATGAGTAACTTCGTCAACCAGTCCACGCTGCTCGGCACGCTGCCGGTGATCTATAACGTCGCCAACTTCGCCGAGCCCGCCGCCGGCCAGCCGGCGCTCATCAGCTTCGACGACGTCACCACGATGTTTCACGAGTTCGGCCATGCGCTGCACGGCATGTTCGCCGATACCGTCTATCCGAGCCTCTCGGGTACCAGTGTGCCGCGCGATTTCGTCGAATTTCCCTCCCAGTTCAACGAGCATTGGGCCAGCTACCCACAGGTGTTCGACCACTACGCCCTCAACTACAAGACCGGCCAGCCGATGCCAGCGAGCCTCAAGGCCAAGGTCATGCGCGCCATGAAATTCAACGAAGGCTACGCGCTCGGCGAGATCCTCGAAGCCGCTCTGCTCGACATGCAGTGGCATACCCTGCCGGCCAGCGCTCCGCTGCAAAACGTCGACAGCTTCGAGAAGCAGGCACTCGAGCGCGTCCACATGGATCTGCGCACCGTGCCGCCGCGCTATCGCTCCAGCTACTTCCTGCACATCTGGGCCAACGGCTACGCGGCTGGCTATTACGCCTATCTCTGGACGGAGATGCTGGATGACCAGGCGTTCCAGTGGTTCCAGGACCATGGTGGCATGACGCGCGCCAACGGCGAGCGCTTCCGTCGCATGGTCCTCTCGCGCGGCAATACGGAAGATCTGCAAGCGATGTACGACCGCTGGCTGGGCGGCGCGCCGAGCGTCGAGCCGATGCTCAAGGACCGCGGCCTGGTCGGCGCGGAAGCGAATCAGTAGCGCTCATGGGGTGACCACGCGCCAGCGCCTCAATCGCCGCATTCTGCGAGGCTGGCTGCTGTTCCTGGCGCTGGCGTTGGCGATTGGACTGACGATTGTATTGGCGCTACCGCTCGGCGGGCTCACTTGGCGCCTGGCCATCCTGTTCGGTAGCTTTGCAGTCTATCTGCTCAGCATCCGCGGCACGCGGTGCCTGCAATGCCGGAAACCCTTGGGATGGCGTGCACTCGCGTGGGTGCCGCCCAATGCCCTGAATTACTCGCCGCTCTGTCCCCACTGCGGCAAGAGCATCGACGAAGGCATTTGACGGTCCATCGCAGCGATGGCGCCGCGCATCATTCGCACTGGTCACTGCTGGTTTGTAATTCTACGACTGCGGTCGTAGTATCGTGCTTGCGATGAAAATCATGGCGGATCATGTCGGTCATGTTGCAGTTCCGCTTGCCCTCCGATGAGCTCGAGTACGCCGTGCTGGCAGAGCTTTGGCGGCTGCGCAGCGCCTCGGTACGGGAGCTGCACGAGCGACCTGGCGCCGCGGGGAATTTGGCGTATACCACGACCGCAAAGGTCGTCGATCGACTGCGTGCCAAAGGGCTGATCCGGCGCCAACGCGAGGGCAACGCTTTTCGCTATGAGCCGCGCATCGCCCGCGAAGAGGTCGAGCGCGCACGTGCACGCAGCAGCGTGGCGCGGCTGCTGGGGCCCGCACCGCAGGCGGCTGTCGCCGCACTCGTCGAAGCGATCGATGCCGTTGATCCCCAGCTGCTTGAAGAGCTGGAACGGGCGGTCGCGGCACGCAGGAGAGCCAAACGTGGGACGTGAATTGTTGCTCTCGTTGCTGATCGTTTTGCTCGGAGGGCTGGCCCTGCAGCCCCTCTGCTGGCTGCCTGCGATCGACTTGTCCTCTGCCAGCGGACAGCCGCTCGAGCGCCGCGCATGGCTGCGGTTGTGGTACCCGGTTCTGCCGGCCCTTGCCGTCGCGGCCTGGCTGGTCGGCTGGACCCTCACAGAGTCCGATCCGGTACACGATCGGTTGGGGAGCTGGGTGCTGCTGGCCGCATGCATGCCGTTCGCGCTCATATTTGCGCGCGCCGCGCTGCGCGCACTTTGGGCACTGCTGCGCGAGGCACCTGAGTGCGGCGTGTTCACGAGCGGTCTGCTGCAACCGCTGATTGTCTTCTCGCCGCTTTTTGCCAAGCAGCTCGATGACGTCGTGATCGGCGCGGCATTGGCGCATGAGCAGGCACATGCACGCCACCGGGACCCTCTGCGAATCTGGCTTGCACAACTCGTAACTGACCTTCAGTGGCCATGGCCCTGGGCGCAGCGGCGCCTCGGGGCCTGGCTGATTGCGCTCGAGTTGTCCCGTGATGATGAGGCGCGCGCACATGGCGCTGAGGGCACGGATCTTGCGACTGCCGTATTGTCTTCAGTGCGGCAGTTGAGTCATCCCCGCGGGCAGCACAGCGCTGCTTTCAAGGGCACCGCGTTCGCCCACGCCCGCCTCATCGGCGATCCGGAGGTGCTGCGTGAACGCGTATCCCGGCTGCTTGCGCCGCTGCCGAGCTTTGCGCTCCGGGACATCGCAGGGGACCGGTACCGCCAGGCGGCGGCGCCTGCGTTGATCCTGCTGGTGCTGGTCGCCGCCGGCGTGCTCGGCGTGCTCTACGGGGAGCGCGTGATGCACCCCCTGCTGGCTCTCACCTCATGACGCTGGCGCGCTGCGCAGCGCTCACGGCAACGCTCATGCTGGGCTGCGTCGATGTGCCCGCACAGACACCACCGCCATCCGCACAACTGGCGACCGTGCGCGCGCGGTCAGTCCCCAACCAATTCCTGGGTTACGGCGAAGTGCAGCCGATCGCCCCTTTACCCGTCAGCGCAATCGCGGCGGGGATCGTTGCCGACCTGAAGGTCGTTCCCGGATCGCAGATAAAGGCGGGCGAGGTCCTCGCCACGCTTGCCGGTCCCGAGATCCAGTCACTGCTGGTCAATCGAGAGGCCATGGTTCGCAGCGCGCAGGGCGAACTTGCCGCTGCAGCGCGTAACCTGACGATCGAGCGCCGGCAACTCTCCGCGCATCTGAGTACGCAGCAGGCGGTTGCAGCCGCGCACAGCACCGCTACAGCAGCACAGGCAGCCCTCGACACCGCACAGGCCCAACTGCGCGCCGCGCAGGACATGCGCACACTGCGTGCGCCCTCGACCGGTACGGTCCTCGCGGTCGATGCAGCCGAAGGCCAACGTGTGACGGCTGGGCAAACCATCCTCACACTGCAGACGGCGAATCGTCTTTGGCTCACCGCCGTCTACTACGGCGCAGATGCGCTCGCGATCCGCGTCGGCATGACCGGGCAATTCCAGCCCGCCTCAGGTGGCGCAGCCGTACTGGTGAAGGTTGCAGCGGTCTCCGCGGCCCTCGCGCCGGATGCCGGGGAGTCCGTCGGGTTGGTGGCGATGGGTGCCGCCCATTGGTTGAACGGCGAGCGGGGGACCGTCACGATCAACGGTGCAGTGCAGTCGCTGGTCGCCGTACCCACGCGTGCGCTCATCCTCGATCAGGCGCGCTGGTGGGTCCTCGTACGGACGGCGAAGGGGATTCAAGCGCAGCCGGTCGTGCCGGGATCGGCACGCGGCTGGGACACATTCATCAAGCAAGGTCTCTCGCCGGGGCAGCAGGTGGTGGTGCAGAACGCCTACCTCGACTATCACCGCGGCATCGCGCAGCGCTACATCCCGCCCGACTGAGCCCATGTTTGCGGCGGGTCGGCCCATTCCACGCGTCTTGAGGCGCCCCATGTTGTGGGCACTCGTGCTCGCGGGCCTGGTCGGCTACGCCACTTACGCCTTCTTCCGTATCTCCGTGGAGGTGCTGCCGCAGTTCAATTTTCCGCAGATCAGCGTCAACGCGAACCTGCCGGGAACCACGGCCAGTGAGCTCGAGAGCCTTCTCGTCTATCCCCTGGAAGGGCAGCTGCTCACGCTCCCCGACCTGCAGGACGTGCGCTCGGTCATGGGCGACGGCATCGTGGAGATCGACCTGCGCTTTCGCCAGGGCACCTCCGCCGTGCTGGACCTGCAGGCGGTCAACGGTGCGATCGACCGTGCACGCGGGCAATTGCCGCCCGCGATCAATCCCATCGCACAGATCATGGGCAACTCCATCAATGAAGTGGCGGACTATAGCGCCGAGATTCCGGCGGACGTTGCCCCCGCCGAGGTGCAGCGCGCACTGCTGGCCAACGTGGCCCCGGCGCTGCGGGCTTTGCCAGGTGTGCAGGCCGTACAGATCTACGGGGCGGGCGATGAGGCCCTGTGGATTCAGCCCGATCTGGGGGCGCTGCGCCGCTATGGGATCTCGGCCACTGCCATCGCGCAAGCCGTCAAGGACCAGGTATTGCTCGAGCCGGCTGGTTACACCACGCAAGGCCACAATGATGTGCTGATCGAAGCCCGGCACCTGCCGGTGCAGATTGCGCAGGTCGAGGCCATTCCCGTACCGGGGCCGCACGGTCCGATACCCCTTCGCGACCTGGCGCACGTCGTGCGCGCGGCCATTCCCACTCACAACGCCATATCCCTGGACGCTCGCCCGAGCGTAGCCCTGACGATCATCAAGCAGCCAGGGGCCGCCACGACTCCGGTGACTCGGGCCGTCCAGGCGACCCTCGATGAGACGCTGAATCAACTTCCGCAGGGCGTACGCTGGGTGCGCACCTACAGCCAGGGGTACGTCGTGCATCTGGTCGGGGCCGATCTGGGGCGCAACCTCCTCATCGGCATGGCACTCGCCGTGGCGCTGCTGTTCTGGTCGCTCGGCGCCGGCCGCGGCATTTGGGTGCTCGCCTTCAGCATTCCGCTGTCGCTCGCTCTCGCCATCGCGTCACTGTACTTCGCCGGTCAGGACCTCAACCTGATGACCCTCGGTGCTCTCACGGTCGCCGTCGGGATGTTGGCGGACGATGCGATCATCGTGCTGGAGAGCATCTACCATCAATGGGAGGTGGGAGAGGGGCACTGGGAGGGAATCTGGAATGGCGTAAGAAGAATCATCATTCCGGACATCACCGGTACGCTGAGCAACGTATCGATCTATGTACCGCTCCTGTTCGTCGGCGGTCTTGCCGGGCTGTTCTTCATCCCGTTCTCGCTCGCAATGACCTTCGCGTTGCTTGCCTCCCTGCTGGTGTCGCTCACGCTGATTCCACTCGGCCTCGGCTTCATCAAGGCGCACGCTGCTGCGGGCACGAGCAGCGGCCATCGAGCGCTCGCGTGCCTGCAGCACTGGAATGAACGCCTCTTCCAGCTGGTCTCCCGAGGCCCGCGTCTGGCACTCGCCATTACATTCGGCGTGCTCATGCTCAGCCTGGTCGGCCTGGTGCTCGTGCCCATCGATTTCCTGCCCCTGCCGAACGAAGGAGTGCTGCTCGAATCCTTCAGCCTGCCGCCCGGCAGCTCCCTGCTCGAGACGAACGCCGTCGTGGAGCAGATGACGCGCCGGCTGCTCACCGATTCTGCCGTCGCACACGTCTCCGCCCGCATCGGTTCGTCGGCCAGCACGACCTATACCGAGCCTGCCTACGCGGGCGAGATCCAAGTGGTGCTCAAGCCCGGCGTCAACGTCAGTGCGCTGGATCGCATCGGACAGCGGGTCATCAGGGAATCACAATTGACCGGAGTGCAGTTGTCGGTCGATACACCGACCATCGAGCGCACCGGCGAGAGCCTCTCGGGCCTGCCGCAGCCCTTCGTGATCCACGTCTTCGGCAATGACGTTGCGCAGCTTCGCGCCGTGGCCGACGAGGTTGCCGCCCGGCTGCGCCCCATCCCGGCACTCTCGGGCCTCTTCAACAGCGACGGCTACCCGATCACGCAGTTGCAGATCAACCCTCGGGACGATGCCCTGGCCGCCTATGGCCTCACACCCGCGCAACTCTATGGCCAGCTCAATGCGCTTTTGAATGGGCAAGTCCTCGCGCGAGTCCCGCAGGGCAATGTACCGCTCGCGTTGTACATGCGGCTCGCCGCTGCGCCGGACTCCTCGCTTGCCGAGCTGGCGCGCCTGCCGATCCGAACCAATGGCTGGACACCTCTGGGTGAACTCGCGCAGCTCGATCTGGTCGAGACGCCCAATCAGATCCGCCATATTGCCGGGGCGCGCGCTCTGGATATCCTGGCGACACCCACCGGCCCGCTGGGCAACACGATTGCGGCCGCACGGCGTGCGCTCTCCGGCCTGAAGCTTCCGGCCGGCTATCGCATCGGCTTCGGAGGTCTGTACGCGCAGCTCGAACAGGCAGCCGTCGCCCTGCTCATCGCCGTGCTCGCTGCCCTGCTTCTCATGATTGGCATCCTGGTGCTGCAGTTCGACGGGATGCTCGTTCCGGGAATTCTACTGCTCGAAATCCCTCTGGCCGTCACGGGTGGCACCATCGCTCTCATCATCAGCGGCGTAGGCCTCAATGCCACGGGAGTCATTGGATTTCTGACGCTGATCGGCATCGGCCTTCGTCACAGCATCGTGCTGCTCGACCGCGCGAAGCACAATGAGGCGGCGGGCATGCCGCTCGAGGCGGCCGTGCGCGAGGCAATACAGGTGCGCTTCCGCCCGATCGTGCTCACGGCGCTCACCGCCATCCTCGGCATGTTGCCCACGGCATTGGGCTTCGGCCAGGGAGCTGCCCCGGAGCAGGGCTTGGCAGTGGTGATCCTCGGTGGTCTTGCGTGGAGTGCCCTGCGCAGCACCAATCTCATTCCGGCACTCTATGTACATTGGCGACGCCGGCAGCTCGCGCGGCAGCAGCCGGCATGAAGCCAGCCGCGGCCCTGATCCGGCTGCGGAACCTACGTACAGCGCACGCCTCGCTGGCAGCCGATACTCTGTAAATGAACCGCTCTGCGCTCTGTTATGCCGCCCTGGCGCTCGCTGTCACTGCCACGTTGGTGCCATCGCCGGCGCGTGCAGTATCGACGGCCAACGAAACGTACGCGGCGGCACTGCGTCTTAGGCCCCACACCGAGCACGGCGCACAGCTCTTCGAGCTCTGCACAGCCTGTCACGGCGCAGATGGCGCGGGCAGCGCCGATGGTTCCGTTCCCGCGATCGCCGGCCAATACGTCCCGGTATTGATCAAACAGCTCATCGAGTTCCGCTCCGATTCACGGCACAGCATCCGCGTGCAGGGTTTTCTCTCCCACCACCGGTTGGACCCACAGGATCTTGCGGACGTGGCCGCCTACGTAAGCAGTCTTGCGCCGCGGCAGCCGCCCGACTCGCTGCAAGCACCGCACAGTCAACATGCGGCAGATCTGTTCCAGAATCATTGCGCCGGGTGTCACGGCCCTCAGGCAGAAGGCAATTCCAGCGCCCGCGTGCCCCGCCTGGCCGGTCAGCATTCAGAATATCTCATCAGGCAGATGCGCGACGCTGCCGAAGGTGCCCGTCCCAGCATGAATGGCGATCATTCACGCCTGTTGGCACAACTGAGCGTCGATGACTTGAGCACCGTTTCGGAATATCTCGCAGCGATACGGCCGATGCCGCGAACCCCTCCGGAGTAGCGTGCACGGCCGGGTTCTACAGCGCTGCGGCCAGCTCGACTTTTGACCTGGCTTCGCATCACCACATTTGACGCACCGCAATCTTTGCCCAATATCAGGCGATCGCCCTGTCTGATTGTGGAACGTCCGTACAGCACTCGAATGCCGTTCAGCCGACACTGCGCCCCTGGAGTGCCGATGTTTCCCTTGGGTGCCGACGTTTCCGGAGAACAATGATGTCAAACGAAGCCGGTGAGGTGCGAATTCTGGGCGAAGTCCATTGCTACTTTCCCGAGTGGGCTGATCGCTCCGACTCAGCGGGTCAGATGCACGAAGCCGATCGCAATTCTTACCTCGCGGGCGGCTATGCCGAGGAATTCGGCTACCACTCCCGACCCGACAACCCCCCCGCCTTTCCACCGTTCAGGGGCGATCCCGAGCACAGCCAGGAATGGTCCGTACAGCTCGGCTGTCTGCATCCCGGATACCCCGAATGCCCGCAACCCATCGATCGCGATAACAGGGGTCGCGTCACTGATTCAGGCGCGCGCGACCAAATCATCACCTTCCCATCGCTCGACGCTGCCAATAGAACAACAGGCGTGGCGAGGCACGCCGGTGTAACCCATGTGGTACCGGTGAATCGGGACGCCACCGACCATCATTCCGGCTTGTTACGGCCGCTCAGCAGTTTTTTGGCGCGCTTGCTTATTCGAAGCGGGGTCCGGGACCATCGGATTTGAGCCAACACTCGCGGCACCCGGAGATATACGCATGCGCCGCGGTTTGTACTCATTGGACCCGTCACACAGACGCTTAACATGACCACTGTGTCCGAGCCCAAGAGCAGATCCATCATGAAAAGAAAGACAGCGCTGGCGCAAGTCCCGAGGCCGGCCGCGCAGCCTCACGACGCCTGCAGACCTCGGGTTCACCCGGACTGCGGCTTCAGCCGATGCGCGACATAATTTTGATGCGTGCTTTGCACGTCGTCGCGGTGGTGATCTGGATCGGCGGCGTCTCGATGGTCACCACCGTGGTGCTGCCGGCGATTCGACGAGGCGAGCTCGGAACGGATCCCGACGGGATCTTTCCCGTCTTCGAGCGGCGATTCGCCTGGCAGGCGCGCGTATGCGTGCTCATCGTCGGTGTAACGGGGTTCTACATGGCCTGGCGGCTGGTCCTTTGGAGCCGTTTCGAATCGGCGTCCTTCTGGTGGATGCATGCCATGGTCGCCGTCTGGCTGCTGTTCACTCTCATGTTGTTCGTCGTCGAGCCGCTCATCCTCCGGCACCGTCTGCAGCGAGAGGCCGGACAGGATCCCCAGGCGATGCTTGCGCGCCTGCAGCGTGGCCATTGGCTATTACTGATCCTGAGCCTCATTACCGTGCTCGCTGCCGTGGCCGGCAGTCACGGCTGGGTCTTCTGAGATCGGTGCCCCTCGGCAATTCGTCGGATCTCGACCAGTTGATGGATCGTCAGTCGCCGGTGATGCGTGCTGACGTATCCGGCCCTCTCCCAGGTTTTCAGAATGCGACTTGCGGTGTACAGCGTTGCGCCACACATCGAGGCGATGTCCTGGCGAGTGAGCGGAAAAGCGATCGCGGCGTCCATGTTCCCTTGAAGGGCACCAGGCCCAGCCAGGCGCAACAGCATGTGCGCAATGCGCCGATCCACTTGCTCGGTGGCCAGCTCGCGCAACCGCTCCTGCGCTTCGCGCAGCCTCGCGCCCGCTATGCGCACCAGATTCAGTGCGATCTGCGGGTAGCGGTGAATGAGTTCCAGCAGTACCGGTTCGGTCCAGCTGATCTCGATCGAATCGATCAGGCTGACCGCATCGGCCGGATAGCGCCCATCTGTGAAGAGCGCCATCGTACCGAACATCTCCCCAGGGCCGATGAACCGCACGATGAGCTGGCTGCCCTCCACCCCCGCCTGGGAAATACGCATGCGGCCGGCAATGACGGCATGGCAGCGGTCAGCAGCAGTCCCCTGCGTGAAGAGGATCGTCCCTTTAGGTAAGGACTGCACGCGGCCTGTCGCGGCCACGTCGGCGAGCGCCTCGGCCGAAAGCCCAACGAAGAGCCTCATACCGGCAAGCTGCTGGGCACGCATGGGCATCGTGGGAGGCTCCACAGCCGAAAGTTTAGCCACAACGTGGGACTGGGGCCAAGGTTTGCGCCGGCGCAAAGAGTTCGCCATCGGCAGCCGTCATACTCAAGCCCGGCCAGGAGGCTGAACCATGATTCCGAAAGCCATCTCTACACGCGACGCTGCCGGCGCACTGCCGGTTTGGGCTCAGCACTGGGATGATCCATCGGGCGTGCTGGCGCACCCGCAACCTTCGAGCAATGAGTCCCTCGAATACGGTTGCGTCGATTGGTACCTCTATCGACCTGATGCGAGCATCCATGCGCCATCCCCGAACGTCCAGCGCACTCACTGAGCGTCCCTTGGCGGGAGCCTGATATGAACCCCATCGAACTGGAGCTTGCGCAGCGTGCCATCAACGTGGAAGCGGCCGCCATCGCAGATGGCCTTGGTCTGGCACCCGAACAGGTCATCAATTCCCTGCGTAATGGCGCGCTCACCGCGCTCTGCGAACAGGGCATCGCGGAGGACGCCGGACTGTTCCGGCTCACGTTTTTTTACGCCGACAAGCGCCTTCGCTTCATCGTCGGCCAGGACGGTCACATTCTTGGCCGCTCGAGCGCAAAACTACGCCGGCGCCTGCCGGCGAAGCCCGTCTGACAGCGCGGGCCCGGTCCCAATGCTCTGCAGTCTCCTTACAGTGGTGGCACCGTGGGTCCCCGGTGAGGCACTCGGCGCCGTGCTTGCGCCCGACCTGGGGCACACCCAAAATGCAGCCAACGCTGCTGCAGTGAGGCTGGAGGGTGAGCAGAGATCTGATCTTGGGCATCGCGGCACTGGTGCTGTTCATCGCGCTGCTGGCTCCGGCCGAACGTGCCCTGCTGAATGCCCTGCGACGGCGCCTGGACCGTAGCCGCCGGGTCATTCGCTCGTTCGTATTCCTGGTAGGCGTCGGCGCCTGGGCATACGTCTCCTACCTGAGGATGTACGGCACCTCCAGCGAGGTGTGGTTTCTCAGCTTTCTGATCGTGGCGGGAGTTTGGAAGCTGATCGTCGATGTGTTGATCTTTGGCGTTTCGGACCCGACGCGCTCATCCAAGCTTGATTGAGCAATTGCACGGCGCGCAAGTCACAGTGCCGCCCCCGTCGTGACGGCCGACCCGACCGACACGGCGAATCTGAGCGCCTGGGAGCGTTGCATTGCGCATGCCGGATATGTCGCCGAAGGCGTGCTCTATCTGCTCATTGGCACCTCCGCGCTGCTCGCCACGATGCACGGCGCGCGGCGCCCGGCCGGCACCCAGGGCGTACTGCAGCAGCTCGGCTTCTCGCCGCTCGGTGAGGCGCTGCTGGCAGCCGTAGCGCTCGGACTCGCAGCGTTCGTGACATGGCAGCTGCTGATTGCCATCCGCGACCCGGAATACCGACACCGTTCCAAGCAACCCCTGCGCCCCCTGGTTCGAATCGGGCATCTGTTCAGCGGCGCTCTGAACAGCGTACTGGTGATCGAGGCGATGCGAGTGCTGTTCGGCCTCGCCGGCGATACAGATGGCGAGCACACCCAGAAAGAATGGCTCGCGCGAGCGTTCAAAATGCCCCTGGGTCGATTCATCGTCGGCACGGTGGGAATCGGCATAGCGCTTTACGGTCTGTACCAGGGCTATCGCGCCGTGAGCCGACGCCGTGATAGCACCGTGGATCTGAGCCGGACCAGATTGCGGCCGTTCCTGGACGCACTCGGGATTTATGGGCTGCTGTCGCGCGGCGTGATGTTCACGCTGATCGGCGTGTATCTGGCCCTGGCCGCGTGGCGGCGCCATGCCCAGTACGCGGTCGGCATCGCGGGCGCCCTCAACAGCCTCAAGAGACAGCCCTACGGTAAGTGGCTCCTGGGCACGGTGGCGGCCGGCCTGATTGCCTATGGATTGTGGCTGATCGTCAAGGAGCCTTACAGGCGCCTGCGCAACAGCTGAGGCTGCTAATGA
Organism: Steroidobacteraceae bacterium; assembly: GCA_035553315.1. Lineage (GTDB taxonomy): Bacteria > Pseudomonadota > Gammaproteobacteria > Steroidobacterales > Steroidobacteraceae > FEN-1191. Next base: position 121,094 of record DATNDE010000039.1, on the reverse strand, counting down.
GCGGGGCGCTGAAGACGCATTGATAGCGATGCCAGCGCAGCCGCCCTGATTCCACTTTGGGGCCCGGGGGTGGTATACCTCTGTCTCGGAGGAGGAGGATCACCTCGGTGAACGCTGCGCTGCTTGCTTCACGCGTTCAGTTCGCGTGGGTCATCGGCTGGCATATTCTACTGCCGGCCTTTACGGTCGGGCTCTCCAGCTACATCGCAGTGCTCGAAACGCTGTGGTTCGTGCGGCGTCGGGAGGTCTACTTCCGGCTTTCGAGCTTTTGGACGCGGATCTTCGCGATCTCCTTTGGCATGGGCGTGGTGTCGGGCGTGATCATGCCGTTCCAGTTTGGCACCAACTGGAGCCGCTTCTCCGATGCCACGGCCAACGTCCTGTCGCCACTGTTCGCTTACGAAGTTCTGTTTGCCTTCTTCCTCGAGTCAGCGTTTCTCGGCGTACTGCTCTTTGGACGCCGACTGGTGCCGCGCTGGGCACATCTGGTTGCAGGATTGATGGTCGGCTTGGGAACCCTGCTGTCCTCTTTCTGGATCCTGGCCGCCAACAGCTGGATGCAGACCCCGGCCGGGTACCGGCTCGTCGATGGGCGCTTTTTCCCGACGGACTGGGTCCAGATCATCTTCAACCCCTCATTTCCCTACCGCTTCGCCCACACCGTCGTCGGCTTCTACATCACCACCGCCCTGGTCGTGCTGGGCGTCGCCGCCTACTACCTGCGGGCCGCGCGTCACCCCGCAGAGTCCCGCGTCATGCTGTATCAGGCGCTCGGACTGCTGACCGTGCTCGTGCCGCTGCAGATCTTCATCGGTGATGCGCACGGGCTCAACACGCTGAAGTATCAGCCGGCGAAGCTCGCGGCGATCGAGGCACGCTGGGATACGCAGAGTCACTTTCCGCTCACCCTGTTTGCAATTCCAGACCAGAAGAGCGCGTCCAATCATCTGGCCCTGGACCTTCCTGGCATCGGCAGCCTCATCCTTACCCACCAGCGCAACGGCACCATCCGCGGATTGAAGAGCTTTCCCCGCTCCGAGTGGCCACCCGTCATCTACCCGTTCTTTGCCTTCCGCATCATGGTGGGCATCGGTCTGATCATGCTGGCGCTGGTGCTCGCCGCCTGGGTCCTGCAGGCAGCCGGCCGCCTGCAGCAATCACGCACTTTTCTGCGGCTCTGCCAGCTCAGCTCCCCGCTCGGGTTTGTGGCGGTCCTCGCCGGTTGGACCACCACCGAGGTGGGCCGCCAGCCCTGGACGGTATACGGGCTGTTGCGCACCGCGGACTCGGTATCGCCCTCGCTCACGGGCGCGGACGTCACCGTCTCGCTCATCGGTTATGCGCTGGTGTACCTGCTCATGTACCCGGTGGGTGTCGGCTTCATGTGGCGCAGCGTGCAGCGCGGCCCCAGCGAGCCGGCCACGCGCCCGGAGATCATCGAGAGCGGCCGACCTGAGCACCCCGTGGAAGCGATGCCGCGCTCCGCCGAGCAAACGCCACCGGCACAGGGGCCGGCATGACTCAGCTCGTGCCTGATCTGGTGCCGCTCTGGGCACTGATTCTGGCGGTCGGAATCTTTTACTACGTCGTGTTCGACGGCTTCGACCTGGGCGTCGGCATTCTCTTCGGACTGGCACCGGACACGCCGGCGCGCAATCTCATCATGAACTCCATCGCGCCGGTGTGGGATGGCAACGAGACCTGGCTGGTATTGGGCGGTGTAGCGTTGCTGGCAGCCTTTCCGCTCGCTTTCGCAGTCCTGTTGCCCGCGGTGTACTTTCCGATCCTGATCATGCTGCTCGCGCTGGTGTTCCGCGGCGTGGCCTTCGAATTCCGCTATCGGGACGCCGGGCATCGCACCTTCTGGGATCACGCCTTCAATTACGGCTCGATCGTCGCCACCTTCGCGCAGGGAATCGTCATCGGCGCCTTCATCCAGGGCTTCGAGGTGCAGGGCAGGGTATTCGCCGGCCACTCTCTCGACTGCTTCACCGCCTTCTCGCTCTTCACCGGCTTTGCTCTCATCGCCGGCTATGGGCTGCTCGGAGCCGGATGGCTAATCCTCAAGACCGAAGGCGAGCTGCAGCGCCGGGCCCGTCGTTGGGGGCTCGTCTGCCTGCTCGGCGTTGCGATCGCCATTGCCGTCGTGAGCACCTGGACACCGTTGCTTGAGCATCGCATCGAGCAGCGCTGGTTCTCCTGGCCCAATATCGCCGTGCTCTCGCCCGTGCCACTCGTCACGCTCGCGCTCATCGTTTGGGAGTGGCGGGCGCTCAGGGGCTGCGCAGAGGTCACCCCCTTCATCATCGCCGTGGGACTCTTTCTCATCTCCTATATCGGCATCGCCATCAGCATGTGGCCGATGGTCGTTCCCTACCACTACACCCTGTGGCAGGCGGCCTCCTCGGCCGGCACGCAGATATTTTTGCTGGTGGGCACCGTGTTCATGCTGCCGATCGTTTTCATGTACACCGGGTGGTCCTACTGGGTGTTCCGCGGCAAGGTCAAGGCCGAGCTGTCGCACCAGTGATTAGCGCCAGCCAAGCGCCGGCGCGACATGCTGCAGAATCGCCTCGATGACGTGCGCGTTGTAGGCGACACCCAACTGGTTCGGCACGGTCAGCAGCAGCGTGTCGGCCTCGGCGATGGCCTCGTCGGCGCGTAGCTGCTCGATGAGTGCATCGGGCTCGGCGGCGTAGCTGCGCCCGAAGATCGCGCGGGTATTCTCATCGATGAAGCCGATCTGATCCTGCTCGTTGCCGCTGCGTCCGAAGTAGGCGCGGTCCTGCTCGTTCACGAGCGCGAAGATGCTGCGACTGACCGACACTCGCGGCTCGCGCTTGTGACCCGCCTCCTTCCAGGCGGCGCGGTAGGCGCGGATCTGCGCGGCCTGCTGCACATGAAACGGCTCGCCCGTCTCGTCGTTCTTCAGCGTGGAGCTCTGCAGGTGCAGACCAAGCTTCGCCGCCCAGACGGCCGTGGCATTGGAACCCGCGCCCCACCAGAGCCGATCGCGCAGTCCCGGGGAGTGCGGCTCGAGCCGCAGCAGCCCGGGCGGATTGGGGAACATGGGCCGCGGACTGGGCTGCGCGAAGCCCTCCCCGCGCAGCACCTCGAGCAGCACCTGAGTATGACGGCGGCCCATGTCCGCGTCGCTCTCGCCCTCGCCGGGCTGGAAACCAAAGTAGCGCCAGCCTTCTATGACCTGCTCGGGCGAGCCGCGGCTGATACCCAATTGCAGCCGTCCGCCGGCGATCAGATCCGCGGCGCCCGCATCTTCCGCCATGTACAGCGGGTTCTCATAGCGCATGTCGATCACGGCCGTGCCGATGTCGATGCGACGCGTACGGGCGCCGACCGCCGCCAGCAAGGCAAAGGGCGATGAGAGTTGGCGCGCGAAGTGGTGCACGCGAAAAAAGGCGCCGTCTGCGCCGAGCTCCTCAGCCGCCACTGCAAGATCGATTGATTGCAGCAGTGCGTCGGCCGCCGAGCGCGTCTGCGACTGCGGTGACGGTGTCCAATGACCAAAAGACAGAAAGCCGATTTTTTTCACGACGATGCCCCGGCGACGCGGGCGTCACCCAGTCCGACGCCCATGGATAAAGCTCTGGGTGGCGAAGCCCTCAGGCGGCGAGGAATTCTCGCACGGCCATGGCCGCCTCGGGACGCTCGCGCAGCACCAGGTGACCGGCCGGCTTGAACGTGCGCAGCTGCGAGCCGCGCACCAGACGCTGCCATTCCCCGGCTTGCGCGAGCGGCACGATACGATCCTGCTCCCCCCAGACCAACAGCGTCGGCACGTCGATACGGTGCAGATATTTGGCAAGTTTGGGGTCGTACATCCGCTGCCAGCCAATGCGCGCCAGCGTCGTCATCTCGCGATAGCGCTCCACGATCGCATTCACATCGTGCGGGTCGGGCGGCGGTCCGAGCGCCGCAGGATCTTCGGACAGCGCGGCGGGCAGCTCCTCGGGCTTCAGGCGAAACAAATCGGCGATGGGGTGCTCGCGCACCCATAGTCCCACCGGACACACCAGCACCAGCCGGTGCAGCCGCCGGGCTTGCTGAGTCGCAAATGTCGCCGCCATCCAGCCGCCCAGGGACTGGCCCACCAGGTGGAATCGGTCCAGCTGCAGCTCATCGAACAGATCCAGGTAGTGCATCAGATAGTCCTGGATGCTGGTGATGCCGACATCGTCAGCCGAACCCCCGAAGCCCGGGTGCAACGGCAGATACACGCTGAACTTCTCGGTCCAGGGGGCCGCGAACTCCCAGCCGCCGGCCGTGCCACCGCCGTGCCAGAAGATCAGCGGCTCTCCCTGGCCGGCGCGCAGCACCTGGGTCTTCAGGCCGTTGACCAAGAGCTCGTGCGATTGCCACGCAATGGCCATGTCAACGTCCTCCCGCAGCGGCGGCCAAACCCGTCTGCGCGGCGCGCCGGGGGCGCAGCCGCGGAATCACCTCCTCGGCGAACAGCGTCATGTTCTTGACCACCTTCCAGTGCGGCATGTCGCCGATGTGATGGTGCAGAATGATGCGCGATGAGCCGGCGCTCTCGCACCACTGTCCGAGGGTGTTGGCGATCTTCTCGGCGCTGCCAAATACGATGCGCCACTGCGAGGTGAGCACGTCCCAATCGAAGCCGCCATGTGAGGCCGTGGCCGCTGCGCGCGTGCGCAACTGATCAGGCGAGATGTAGCCCGGTGGATTCAGAAAACGTGGCGTGGTGCGCGCCGTGTCCTCCATCCAGAAGCGCAGGTGCTCCTTGAACTCGTGTTCCGCCAGCTGCTCGTTCTCCGCGACATAGACGATGGCGTTGAACATCGCCTTGTCGGGTGTGAAGCTGTGCCCGTACTTGGGCATCTCTTCGCGCAGCCTGCGGAAGGTCTTTTCCTGCGCCACGATCGGCACGAACACCGAGGAGTAGCCGAAGCCGCGCTCGGCGGCAATCTGCACGGTTTCGGGACTGCCCGAGCCCACGATAGCGATCTTCGGATGCGGGCGCTGCATCGGCCGCGGCCAGGGATTCAGATAGCGGTAATTGAAGAATTCCCCATCGAAGCTGCTGGGGCCGTCCTGCGTCCAGGCCTGCAGCAGCACGTCCAGCGACTCCCGGAAGCGCGCACGCGCCGTGGCGGGATTGATGCCATTCGCCCAGTACTCCATGCCGGTGCCCAGCGGCAGCGCGATCTCCAGCCGCCCGCCGGACATGACATCCAGCATCGCGTAAGCCTCGGCCAGGCGATTGGGCATCTCGAGATTCACCGGCACGCCGAAGCAGCAGATCTTGGCGCGCTGAGTCTGCGGAATCAGCGCCGCGGCCATCAGCGTGCACACCGGCATCATCGAGTACACGGTGTTGTGGTGCTCGTTGACCACCAGTGCGTCGTAGCCGAGCTGATCGGCGAGCACCATCTCGCTCATGTAGCGCTGATAGAGCTGGTGGCCCTTCTGCGGGTCGAAGAATCGGTTGGAGAAATCCACCCACAGCGAGTCGTACTTCTTGTGGTCGGGCGGCAGATGCACATATGGCATGAAGTGCATCGTGTAGAACTGCAGATCATCCAGCCACTGCGCCATACGAGCCTCCTCGGGAGCGCCCAGACTCTACTCCAATGTCCCGTCCCCGCAAGGCCGTCCACGCCCCGCAACGCAGCCCGCGCCCCACAAAGCGGCGCGCTCCCCACACGGCCGCGAGGGCAGGCGCGCGCGCGGCTGCATCATCCGCTGATCAGCCCTGCGGTTACATTGATCGCAAAGCCGACGACGGAAGCATTGAAGAAGAACGCGATGACCTCGTGGGCAATGACCACTTGGCGTATTCCCATGCGCGTGGTGAGCACGTCGGCCGTCTGGCTCGCCGCGGAGATCGTGAAGGCAAAATAGGCGAAGTCCCAGAAGACCGGCAGCTCCGTTTTCGGAAACGACAGCGGCCGCTCGCTGGCGGCTGCGCTGTAGAACAGGTCCGCGTAATGCATCATGAACATCGTCGGCACGAGCAGCCAGGACGCCGCCAGCGTCACCGCGACCAGCGCGAAGTGCCACAGCCGCTGCTCGTGCGCGACGTGCCGCAGGGTCGCCAGCAGCTGCACCGTGGCTAGCAGGCTCAGCAGCGCGGCGGCGGTAACGATGATCAGCAGTACCGGGCCCGAGGGGTCATCCTCGATATAGTGTGCGCTGATCTGCTGCGAGCTCAGCCCGCGCATCCACAGATAGACGGCCCCGAGAAAGCACAGCGCTGCGGCATCCCATGCGCTCAGCAGGCGGGTGATGAAATCCCACGAGCGCGGCAGCAGAAAAAAGACGCCGACCCCGACGAACAGCGCGATCAGGGTCCTGGGATGGCGCCGGGCGAACCTGCGCAACGGGCCCCGCTCAGGGCGCCGGCTTGGCGGCCGGCTCATACAGCGGCAATGGCATGGCCGCTCCAGTGTGCAATCCCTGGCGCATCGCGACCGACCGCTCCAGCGCCAGCAGCTGCCGCTTGATCGGCAAGCCTCCGCCAAAGCCGGTCAGGGAGCCATCGGCACCGATGACGCGATGGCAGGGAACGATGATGGGCAGTGGATTTGCGCCATTGGCGAGGCCGACGGCGCGGCAGGCGCGGGGCTTACCGATGCGCCGGGCCAGCTCCCCATAGGAGATGGTCTGGCCGTAGGGAATGCGTTGCAGCTCGCGCCACACGCTTTGCTGGAAGGCGGTCCCCTGCGCGGCCAGTGGCAGATCGAAGCTGCGCCGCTTGCCCTCAAAGTATTGCTGCAGCTGGCAGATGACCGCGGCAAAGAGGCCGGCATCGGCCCGCCAGCGGCTGCGCTCGAGCGCTCGTCGCGGGCCGCTCCGCGCAGACGCCTCGCCGTGGAAGGCGATGCCCGTGAGCCCCTGATGATTATGCGTCAGGCGCAACGCCCCCACCGGCGAGTCCATTACGTGACAGTACTGCGTACTCTCAGCCATCGCGTCCCTCACGCGCCCCCATCCGCATCTTCTTCTCGCGTGCGCTGATTATGGCGGCTGAGCCAGCGCGGTCAACGGCTGCGCCCGCCGCCGAACAACCCCTGCAATGCCCCCTGCACTTTCTGCGGCAACTGGACGCCGCGCTTTTTGAGTTGCTGCTGGAGTTGCTGCTGGAGTTGCGAGCGCGCCAGCTGCTGCAGATCCGGCCGCACCTGCAGGCTCGCGAGCGTTCCGGTGACGTTCAGCGGCACCTCTGCCAGGGTCGCACCGGTCGCGCTGGCCCCTGCCGGTGCTTTCAGCAGCGCAATCTGCAGCTGCGAATTCACGGCGTCGCTGACCAGATTGAGGGTGCCCTGACCTCTGACCGTGAGCAGTTGCGTGGCAATCTGCAGATCGTGTGTTTCGGCCACGCCGTCGTGCACCGTGGCGGAGGCGTGCAGCGTCTGGAAGCTCGTGCGGCCGCTGCCGCGGCCCGTGGGCGGCACCTGATGCTTGAGAAGCGCCGTCGCCTGCTCGACTGCGAACGGCAGATCGATACCCTCGATCGCGCCCTGTTTCACATCCAGTAGCACTTGCCCGTCCAATGAGCGCAGCAGCGCATCGCTGTCGGCTCCCTTCCCATGCAACATGACGTTCAGGTTGCCGCGGCCGGATAGTCGCTGCGTGCCCTCGAAGTCCTGCAGCAGCCGCGCCAGATCTACGTTGGTGAGCGACTGCTCGGTGCTCATCACGGCAGAGGCGCCGCGCGCATCGATCGTCACATTGCCATGGAATGTCCCGCCATATAGCTGTGCCGACAGGGGCGCCAGATGAGCCACGCCATCGCGCGCGAGTGCCTGCAACTGCAGCTGAGTCAACGTGATGCCGGCGAGCCTGAGGCTGCCCACGAGTAGCAAACCCTGCATCTGCAGGGACTTGAGCAGCGTCGTGGGCAGCTGCAGGGGAGCGGCGGTTTGCGCCGTCGCCGGCGCTGCGCGGCCCTTGGGCGGCGCACTGCGGTAGCGGTCCAGGTCCAGTCGATCGACCTGCAACTTGAAGTCCACGGTCTCACTGCCGGCGCCACCAACCGCCAGGCTGCCGCTCAGATGCGACTGATCCACATGCAGATCGATGGCGTTGACCTTCAACCCGTCGGGCGCATGAGTCAGCGTCAGGGAACCGGCCAGAGCGATGGGCGGGCCTGCTACGCGCTGCATCGTCGCCTGCAAGCTCACCGGGATCGCCACGCCCTCGGCAATGCGGCCAATGGTCAGGTTGAGTGGCTCAAGCACCGCACCCTCGTAGCTGACGCGCGCATTGCGCAGTGTCAGCCCGGCGATCTGCGGCAGAGCCGCCGGGGCGCTGGCCGGCGCAGAGCTCGCCGGTGAGCCCGCAGCGGTGGCGCCCGACCCGAATCCTTCCCAGTTACCCCGGTCCTGCGCATTGCGCAGCAACTGCGCATTCAGACCGTCGATATCGACGTGACCGACCTGCAGCTGTCCATGCAGCAGCGGCCACAGTTTCACGTGCAGGGAGGCCTGGCGCAGGGTCAGAAAGGGGCCGGAGGACGGGAAACCCGGCGGATTGCCGAGGCTCGCCGGTCCGAAGCGCAGCGCGATCGAGGGGAACAGCGACAAGTGCAGCTCGCCGCTCAGCTGCAGCGAGCGCCCCGTCGAGCGCTGTACCGTGCGCTCGATACGATCGCGGTAGGCATTGGGATGGATCAACAGCGCCGCCGCGATCACCAGCACCACCAACAGCACCACAAGGCCGGCGATGCCGATGCCGACCATCCTGAGTGTTCGCATGTCCCACCTCCAGGCGGTGACGGGAGCAGCTCGGGCGCGATGGTACTACAGCTCGTGCAAGCGACCCTACAGCCCGAGCCAGGCGGCCCTCCCCGGCTACGCTGCCGCCCCTCGCAGCAGTTCGAGCGCACGCAGCACCACGCGTCTTCGCACCTCATCGGGACTACCGCGTGTGATGCATTCCTCGACCACGACCGCGCGTTGCGCACGCTGCGCCACCGCCAGGTAGACCAGCCCGGCCGGATTACCATCCTCATCCGCATCGGGGCCGAGCACGCCGGTCACCGACAACGCGATCTGCGCGCCGCTCCGTTGCAGCGCGCCCTCGGCCATCTGCAGCGCGACCGCCCGGTTGACGCTGCCGCGCCGCTGCAGCAGCTCTGCCGATATGCCGAGCGCCAGCTGTTTCTGCAATTTGGAATAGGCGACGAAGGCGCCCTGCAGACACTGCCCCGCCCGCGGTGCGCAGGAGAGCACCCCGGCAATCAGCCCGCCGGTACAGGATTCTGCGGTAACGACCGTCAGATTTGCGCCCGCCAGCGCCTCGACGGCCTGCTGCGCGGCGCGCGTCAGCCGCTGCTCAATGCAGCCCTCGGCCTCGGCAGCCATCCGCTTCGCCAGCTCCGGCCTTCAGTGACGCCGCGCAGCCGGCAACTCATTGCCCGCCGCGTTTACGCCGGTGGCGAGTGGTCCCTTGCCGAATCGCAGCTGCTTAGCCTTCATGATCGATCCACCGCATCAACCCAGCGGAGGCTCATGCTCGGTGTCCGCGGCCGCTCCTGCAACCGGGCGCGAATCGGAGCCGCTTGTCAGACAGTGGCGGCACAGGCAGCTCCGAGTGCCCGAAGCGGCAGCGCTCTGTTTTGCCGCAGGCGCCAACGATGCGCTGCCGACGGGCGGCAGCGCAAAGCACCAGCAGGACGCAGCGCCGGCGGCCATGGCGCACTCATTGGGCTGACCGCAGCGCGGACAGCGATCGATTCGGACTGACGTCACGGCCCGAGTGTACCTTTTGCTACCATGCGGGCCATGCCCAGCGCAGGCCCACACTCGTCTTGCAGGAGCGCCCCATGTCGCTGAATCAATACGTGACGCTCGGGCGTTCCGGCCTGCGAGTCAGTCCCCTCTGCCTCGGTGCGATGACCTTTGGTCCCGAGTGGGGTTGGGGCTCCACGGCCGAGGACTCGCGCCGCATCGTGGATCGCTATCTCGAGCTGGGCGGCAATTTCATCGACACCGCGAACGTCTACACCAAGGGGCACTCCGAGCAGATTCTCGGCGAGCACTTCGGCGATGCGCCCTCCAAGCGCGAGCGCACCGTGATCGCCACCAAATTCTTCGGCACGATGCTGCACGGCGATCCCAACTCCGGCGGTGCGGGACGCAAGGCATTGATGGCCGCCTGCGAGCACTCGCTGCGTCGCCTGCGCACCGACTATATCGATCTGTACTGGATGCACTGCTGGGACGTGCACACGCCGATCGACGAGACGATGCGCGCGCTGGACGATCTGGTGAGCGCCGGCAAGGTGCGCTACATCGGCTTTTCCGATACGCCTGCATGGAAGGTCATGGAAGCGCAGATGACTGCGCGCTTTCGCGGCTGGTCACCCTTGATCGCCCTGCAGCTCGAATACTCGCTGCTCGAGCGCAGCATCGAAGGAGAGCTCGTACCACTCGCCCTGGCACATGGGCTTGGAATCACACCCTGGTCGCCGCTGAAGTCCGGTGTGCTCACGGGCAAGTACACACGCGCCAATGCGGGCAAAGTACAGGCCGGACGCGGCGAGTGGGCAACTTCGGCGCTCAACGACAAGGCCTACGACATCATCGAGGCGCTGGTGGGCATCGCGCGCGAGGCCGACTCGACGCCCGCACGCGTAGCGCTCGCCTGGGTGCAGCAACGGCCAGGCGTCACCTCCACGATCATCGGCGCGCGCACGCTGCAGCAGCTCGAGGACAACCTCGCCGCACTGCAGCTGCAACTCTCGGCCGAGCAGGTCGCGAAGCTCGATGCGCTGTCCACGCCGCAGCTGAACTTCCCCTTCGATTTCCTCAAGCGTGCGGCAGGCTTCTCGAGCAGCGGGGCCAGCGTCAACGGCGTCGCCGCGGTCGTCAATCCCCTCTCGCCCAAGAGCGAGCAGGATCGATTCTGAGCCGATCGCCGCCCGAACTGGGCCTGTTTCTGTTTAGAGCTTTCCGGCCGCCTCTGCGCTGAAGGTGTCGCAAGCCGTGAACGTGCCGCTGGAGAGCCCGCGCTGAAACCAGCTCAGCCGCTGCGCCGGGGTGGCGTAGGTCTGCACCGGATCGGGCATCACCTGGCCGCTTTTCAGATGGGCCAGTGCCGACTGGGTGACGCTCGCCACGGCCTGCAGCGCCGCGGATGAATCGCCCGCACCAATCTGCCGCTGCGCCTGCGCGGCACGCACCGCAAGGCCCGCATAACAATCCGCCTGCAGCTTCGCCACCGTCCAGGTTCGCGCCGACAGCTCAGGGGTGCTGCGCGCTCGCGCCTGCTCGACCTGCTCGGTGGTGCCGATGAGGTCTTGGATGTGCGCACCGACCTCGTGGTCGACCACGTAGGCGAGCGCCAGATCGGCGGAGGAGCCTGCCTTGTCTGCGATTTGCTGCAAGTAGTCGCTGGGCAGGTATACATGACTGTCATCCGGGCAATAGAACGGACCCAGGATCGTGCCCGTCACACCGCAGCTGTTGCTGAGGCCGTGCGTGTAGATGGTCAGCCCGGCAGGCTGGTAGACGGCCTTTAACGTGATGAATTCACGCGTCCAATAGGCATTGGCGGCTGCGAACAGCGCCTGCGCGCGCGTCACCGCGGACGCCGCCGGCGGGGCCGCCTGCACCGCTGCGGGCTGCCACAACAGCAGTGCCAGCGCGCCGCCCAGTAGGACCGGCGCCCGGTTGCCAATCAAGGCAGACATCGAAGCCATGACAGTCTCCTTCCGCCCCGCACGAGAGATTTTACGGCAGCACCGCCGAGAGGGCTATCCGACGCCGTCTGCCCGCGGTGTCGGGCTGCCGCGTGCATCGTCGCGCACTGCGCTCCTACAATCGCCCCATGAGCACCGGCATGATGGTATGGGAGCGCCTGCGCAGCGGCCTCGACTGCCCGCTGTGCAGCCCGCGCGCCGAGTTCGACGCGAACCTCTATCGCGTGCGGCAGCTGTCGAGCTGCACGCTGTACCTGGCGCGCGATCAGCGTTATCGCGGCACGTGTCGGGCGATCTACGACGGGCGCCACGCCAACCGCATCGATGAGCTCACCGCGGCGCAGTGGCAGCAGCTCGCGCAGGACCTGTGGGTCGCTCAGCGCGCCCTCGTGCGCACGCTGCGCTGTGACCACGTCAACCTCGCGAGCCTCGGCAACGAGGTGCCACACCTGCACTGGCACCTCATCCCGCGCTATCGCGACGATGGACAGTGGGGCCGGCCGATCTGGCGTGCAGATGGCGCGCCCGAGGCGCCGCAATACCTCGCGGAGCCGGAGTATGCCGCCCTGGCCACTGCCCTCAACCAGGCGCTGGACGAGGCACTGGCCGCAGCGCGCTAACCGCCGAAGCGTCGCCGGCGCTGCTGGTAGGCACGGATGGCGCGCAGCAGATCGATGCGGCGAAAGGCCGGCCAGTAAACGTCCGAGAAATAGAACTCCGAGTAGGCGCTCTGCCACAGCAGAAAGCCGGACAGGCGGATCTCGCCACTGGTGCGGATGATCAGATCCGGATCCGGCATGCCGGCCATGTACAGATGGCGGCTGATGGCATCCGCATCGATCTGCTCGATGATCTCGTCGAGGCTCGCTCCCCGCTCGCGATGCGCACTGAGCAGCGCGCGCACCGCATCGACTATCTCCGCGCGTCCGCCATAGGCTACGGCGACCGTCAGCACCATGTCGTTGTAGCTGGCGGTGGCCTCCTGGGCGGCGCGAATCGCTGCCAGGGTGCGCTCGGGCAGCAGCTCGAGCTGGCCAATCGCCTGGATGCGCACGCGCTGACGATGGATCTGTGGATCCACCGCCAAGGCCGCAAGCTTGTCGCCGACCGCCGCCAGGATGCCCGAGAGCTGCTCGATCGGACGTCCGAGATTATCCATCGATAGCACCCAGAGGGTGACCGCCGGTACACGCAGAGCCGCGCACCAGTCGAGCACCTCATCGAGCTTGCGTGCGCCAAGCGCATAGATCTCGTTGGGATCGCGCAGGCCGGCACGCTCGCCGTGGCGGCGATTGCCATCCAGTATCAACGCGATGTGCTGGGGACCGGGCCCGCTGCGCAGCACCTCACGCTCGAGCCGCCGCTCGTAGAGTCGATACAGCAGATCAATCATCGCCGCTTACGCATCCAGCTCCAGCCGCGCCGCGAGCTCATCCAGCAAACCGCGCTGGCCGGGTAACAGACGCGTGCGCGCCTCGGGCAGCGCAAACCAGGCGGCACGGTCGACTTCGGGAAAGTCACGATACTGGCCGCTGCGAGGCGGCCATTCCAGCCGGAAGAGATTACTGCGTAGCTTTGCAGGATCAAGTGAAGCCGCCTCCACGGCGAATGCGCTGATGAGCTTGCCGCCGGGTTGCAGTAATGGCGTGAGCTCAATGAACGGGCCCTGAACACTCTGCCCGGTCTCCTCGAGAAATTCCCGTTGCGCCGCTTGCAGCGCCGGCTCCCCGGCCGCGTATTCGCCCTTGGGAATGGACCAGGCACCCGCGTCGCGTCGCTGCCAGAACGGACCGCCCGGATGCACCAGGAAGACCTCCAGCTGCGTGGCGCCCTGCCCCGGCGTACCCTGCTGGCTGCGCGCCGCGGTGTCCAGGCGGAAGGCAAGGATACCGGCGCTGCGTCTGCCACGTGCCGAGGCCATGGGGATTGCGGCGGGCGCTCGGCTCAGTAGTCGAACTGATAGCGCATACCGACGCTGCTGCCCGGGTCGTTCTGCGGCGTGACTGCGCCTTGTATAGGACCGCCGCCGGTACTGATGGTCGATTGCAGCTTCCAGTTGCGCGACAGATCGATTTGTACCTGCGCCTGGGTAGTGCCGGTGGTGCTCTGGCGCGCGCCGACATAGACGCGATTGGAGATGTAACGACCAGCCTCGATGATTGCGCCGGTATTGTTCTGCGCAGCGGTGCCACCGGACGAGTTGGCGCCGGCGGTGCTGCCCGCACTGCTGATGGTCAGGCGATTCAGCCCGAGCGCCTGTTGCACGGTGGTCAGAGGATTGAAGCCGCCGTTGCCGCCTGCCCCGGAGAGGGTCACCAGCGCTGCCCCCACACTCGCGATCTGCAGTGGGTTGAGCTGCGAGGCGGGACCACCGAACAGCAGCCGTGCGAGGATCTCTTCCTGAGGTAGCGGCGGGATGCTGCTCAGCGTGAATACCGGTGCATCGGCAAAACCGGTGATGGCCAACCTCACCTGATAGGTACCGCTGTAGCTTGCGGCCACCAGATTGAGCGTCGGATCGATGCGGTTGCGCAGTCCGCTGCCGGTAAATGTCACCCGGCCGCTGGTGAAATTGAGCGACGTGCCGGCCACGTCAAAGGTGCCATTGAGCAGATCGAAGCCGCCCGTCACCGTCGGAGCGCTGCTGTTGCCCACGACGTGCAACGTGCCGCCCACCTGGGCGGTGAGGCCGCGGCCGCGGATGAAGATACCGGTTGGAGCATTGACGGTCAGGTCCAGCATCGACAGCAGCGGCTTGGGCGCTGCCGGCAGTACCACCTGCTGACCGGGACGCACCACGTGCAGTACGGCGACCGCCGGCGGCATTGCATTGGGAATGTTGATGGTGGCCTTGTTGACCCGTACGCTGCCGGTCGCGCTCAGCTTCTCGCCTATGAGATCCCCGCTGAGCTTCAGCGCCATATCGACATCGGCCGTCAACAGATCGCTGCGCAGTGCCTGGGCATGGCTGGCATTCACCGTGAGCTGCACGGGCATGCCATGCGCAGCCACGTCGATCTTGCCGCTGGCGGAGATCGTCCCCGAACCGGCCTGCGCGGTCAGACGCGTGAGCGTGAGCTCCGCGCCGTCGGCCTGCAAGGCCGCATCGACGTCCGTGAGGCGCAGGCCGCGCGCGAAATCCTGCAGCTCGCCCTTGCTCACGGTCAGCTGTCCGTGTGCCTGCGGGGAGGCCCACGTGCCGCCGAGCTGCGCCTGCACGCTGAGCTGGCCGAGGGCCCGCTGGCCACTGGCCTCCAGCACGGAGTTGGCGAAGGCCAGATCGACGTTGCCCCGGACCTGCATGGCCAACGGGCGGGTACGATCGAACGGCAGACGCCCCTCGGCGTGCAGCTGCATCTGCGAGCCAGCACCGAGCGTGAACTGCAGGCTTGCCGCACGCGCGGCGATCGTGGCATTGAGCGTCAGAGAGGCATCCGGCAGCCCGCGCACGCCGGCGCTGGCCGAATGCAGTCCGTTCGCTGTGAAGCTCAGCGTGCCACTCGGATCGCTCAGGCTCCCCTGCAGCACCACATCGGCGCGCGCCTCACCGCGCGGTTGCAAGCCGCGGAACTCGGGCAGAAAGATGCCGAGCGCTGCCGGCGTGAGCTGTCGCACAGTGGCCCGCAGCGCCAGCCGCGGCGTGATCTCGCCGCTCAGCTGCACCACCGCCGGCGGCACGCCCAAGCGCAGTCGGTTCACCGAAACACCGCCGTTGAACGACAGCAGGGCCGGGTTCAACAGCCGCAGCATCTGCTCGCGATAATGCGCATCCAGACTCGTGATCTGCAGCTGGCGGCGCGATTGCAGCCAGATTGCCTGGGCCTCAAGCTGCGTGGCGGTCTGCGCGCCGCCGCCAATCTCCGCGTGCGTCTTGAGCATCAGGCGCGCTGGAGCGCCGTTGGCGCTCAGCGCGATCGTTGCGGCGACTGCGCCCAGCTCGCCCTGTGCAGACAGTTGCGCGTCGAGCTGGGGCGTGCGCAGCGGCTCCTCGATGCTGCCGCGCGCCGTCAGGACGTGCACCCGCAGGCTGCCGAGGGCAATGTCCTGCCCATCGACATGCAGCAGCGCGCGATTGCGCGCAGCCGTGCCCGTGAGGTCGAGCTGCGCCGTGAGCCGTCCGGTCAGCGCAGTGCCCAGCATCGTATCGAGGTCGGCGAGCCTGGGCACCGAGAGCGTCAGATGCGCCTGGGGCGCGTGCATGTCACCGTCCACACGCAGCGCGCCGCTGACGTGTGCACTCTTCCAGCTGCCTTGGCCGATCTGCAGCGACAGCCCGCCATCGGCGGCGCGCGCCAGACTCGCCTGCAGCGCTACCGGCGCCTGGTCGAGCATTCCCGACAGGCGCAGCTGCCCGCTGGGGCGTTGGGGCAGGTCCTCGGCCTGCAGCGTCGCATGCATCGCGCCGCTGGCCTGATGCATGGTGAGCCGGGCATCGGCACTGCCCGACAGAGACAGTCGCGGCAGGCTGCCCTGTACACGACCCTCGGCACGCAGCGCGCCGGAAGCTGCCGGATTCAACGTCGCCAGATCGGCACGCGTCAGATGCCAGTCGATATCCAGCCTGCCACCTCGCTTCTCGCCGCTGGCCGAGAGTGCCAGCTTAGGAGCGTTGAGCGCAGCGCGCGTGAGGCGCTGTACATCGCCGCCAAAGCTCAGCTGCGCCTCGAAGCTCGAGCGCCCCGCCAGCAGCCGCGCCCAGGGTTTGGCACCACCATTGACCGCCAGCGCAGCCGATAGTGACAGCTGCCGTGCCGATGAGCTCTGCTGCAGCTGACCCTGCAGCGTAGCGCGCCCCTGCAGCGGCAGCTGCGCAAGCGAGCTCCACGGCAACAGATCCGGCAGCGTCGCGGTAAACGTCGCCGGCTCGGCGTTGGCACCGCGTCGTCCCGACAGCTCGAGCGCATAGTGCGCCTGCGCCTGCAGCAACGGATGAGTGAGCGTCAGATCGATTGCCAGCTGCGAGGCCAGCCGCGCGGCAGGCACGCGATGGAACTGTCCGCGCAGCATCAGCGGCGAGCGCTCCAGCAGATCGCCGAGCGGCGCCGGCAGTGCCAGTCCTGCCAGGCGGGCCTGCAGCGACACTCCCTGCCCCACGCCCTGCAGATCGGTCGTCAGTTTCTCGAACCCGACTGCTTGATACCGCAGTCCCGAGAGCACCAGGTGCGCGCTGGTGCTCGGCGCCGTCAGCGCCCCGTGTGCCTGTGCCTGCAGCGACAATGACTGCCAGGAGAGCCCCGGACGCGGACTCATCGCCGAGCCCTGGATGGAAGCGGTCAGCTCGGCGGCACCTGCGGGCAGATTCAGCGTGCCGCTGGCACTGGCGCTCATCAGCCCTGCACGCGCGTCGAGGCGCGTTTTGAGAGCCGTGCGGGGACCCTCCATCAGCAGGTGCACGGACAGTGCACCGAGCCCGGGCAACTGCAGCACATTCGCCAGCGGGCCATCGGCCTGCTCTTCCACATCCATCTGCAGGTCGATCGTACGCGGGCGAATATCGGCCGTGACCAGGTAGGTCGCCGGCACGGCATCCAGGCGCTGCACGGACAGCTGCAGGGCCGAGCGATCCAGCGAGCGATAGGTCGCGGCGGCTTGCAGCCGCAGCGTCACATCGCGTCCTGCGAGGTTCGCCCCGAGCATCAGGTGCGGTAGGCGCAACTGATCGATCTGCAGCGCCATCGGCAGGGAAAATCCGCCGCGACGGGCCCTGGCGCCGCCCGCCGGGGGACTGCCATATGCCGGCCGACGCAGCACATCCGCATCCTCTGCGTCGATCACGCGAATATGTATACGATCCTGCAGCAGCCCGAGAGGCGCCCAATCCAGATGTACACCGCGGGCGCGCAGCCACGGTCCCCGCGGATCGGACAGCAGCAGCTGCTCCACACGCAGGTTGTCCGGAAAGCGCCCCGAGACACCCTGCAGCTGCACCTGGTCGCCGGTCAGCGAGCGGGTCACATTGGCCAGCCAACGCTGACCGCCACGCGTATTGCCGATGAGCATCAACGCTGCGCCGGCCAGGAGCACCAGGGCGATCGCCCCCGCGCACACCCATGCCAGCACACGCAGCAGGCGGTTCAGGTGGCGCGTGAGCATCAGAACGCCTGCCCGAGGCCGACGTACGCCTCGAAGGAAGCGACGCCAGGCGCGCGCGTGAGCGGGAACGCCACGTCCACACGGATCGGTCCGATGGGCGTGTAATAGCGCGGGCCCCCGCCATAGCCGAAGCCGTAGCGGCCCGAGCCAATGGTTCCAGGCTCCGTCACGGCACCGGGCGCCGTCACGGCCCCGCCATCCAAAAATACGCCCAGGCCAAAGTTGCCCCACACGCGCTGACGAAGCTCAATCGTGCCGGCGGTGATGCCGGTGCCACCCTCGGGGTAATCGCCGGGCGAGTCCGGCGGCGGAAAGGTCGGGCCGAGTGCCTGGTAGGCATAGCCGCGCACCGTCGCGCTGCCACCGGCATAGAAGCGCAAATCCGGCGGCAGATCGGAAAACTGTGCCACGCCGAGCGCCCGACCCGCCAGCGCGCGCAACGCCAGCACACTCTCGCCCGGATCCGACCAGTCGAGGCGATGGAAATCGAAGTAGGTGGAGATATTCGCCTGCACGATGGTGAAGGTCCCATGGCGACCGAACAATGTCTCGGTAGGGGTTAGCAGGATCTGCGCGCGCATGCCATGGGTTGGATCGAGCAGCGGGTTGACGAGGTCCGTGCTGTCATAACGGGCGGTCAGTGGCAATGACAGCAGCGTGTAATGGCACGGCTCGTACGTCGCAGCAAGCATGACGTATTTGCAGTTCACGATCTCATTTTGTTGAGTCTTCTCCTCCTCGATCGCCACCCCCGCCGAGACGTTCCACACCGAGGACAGCTTGCGCGCCAGCGTCACCCCGCCAATGACGGCTGTCTGCGTATAGGCGGTCAACTCCGGCTTCAGCGCCTGCACCGAGAATTCCAGTGATTGGGTGGGGGTCAGAAAATCCGGCAGCGTCAGCTGCGCGCTCAGATCGTAGCTGACGCCATTGGTGGCCGTGCCGTTGCCGCCCAGGCCGAAGATATTGGCACCCAGTGCCAGCTGGTCGGCGCGTCCGAACAGGTTGTGATCGGTCCAGGTCGCCCCGGCAATGATGCCCAGGTCGCTCGAGTACAGCCCGTCCAGACTCACGGTATGCGGCTTGCGCTCGGTCACCACGAAGGTGATAGGCACCTCGTCGCCCTTGACCTGGTTGCGTGCCGCCGGCGGGTCGCTGACGGCCGTGAAAATGCCCAGATTGAGCAGCGCCTGGCGCGCCCGCTCGATCTCGCTGGGCCGATAGGGTTGTCCCGCGTGGATCGTCAGCTGGGTGCGCAGGAAGGCCTCCTTGACGAGCTTCAATCCCTCGAATCGAATGCTACCGAGGCGGTAGACGGGCCCCGGGTCCGCCTTGAAGGTCACATCCAGGGTCTTAGTGCGATCCTGCAGCACGGCCAGCGGGGGATCCTCGACCGTGGCGTAGGCGTGTCCCTGCTCCTCCAGTGCATTCAGCAGCCGGCGCCCCGCATCCAGAATGTCCGCCGATATGGCCGGATCGCCGCTCTGTAGCTTTAACGCGGCAACCGCCGCCGGGCTGACCGGCCCCTGCGCGCCCTGCACGACGATATGGCCCAGGTGATAGCGCGGGCCGAGCTGGAAGTTCACCACGACGCGGGCGGTGCTCTTCTTGGGCAGCGCGGCCAGCACTGGCGGCAGCCCAGGATCGTTGAGCGTGCGGTTCTCGATGGTGATGAGCGCGCGCGACTCGTAGTACCCAAAGCTCTGCAGGGCGGCCTGCAGGCGTCCAATGTCCTGCTGGGCGCGGTCCACGAGCGCAAACGGGCTGACCGGGGCGGACTTGCGCAGGGATAGCAGCTGCGAGCTGGCCTTCAGCAGCGAATTCAGCGCGCCGTCGTCCGTGGAGACGAAATGCACCGAATAGCGCTGCGGATCGGCGGCCCGGGCGCAGCGCAGCGGCAGCCCTGCCAGCAGTGCTCCCAGAGCAAGGCCAATCAGCAGGATGCGTGAGCGCAGCGCAGGCATCCGGATAGTATGCCTGCCACCCCCACAGAGGCGCTGTGAAGCCAAGCGCTGCGAAGAATTGTAAAGGCTGGGGCTTCCGCGAACCCCTTGCGCGACAATGGATTTTTAGGAAACAGCCCCTATGCTATCGCCTGTGAACATGGACGCTGGGGAAGGTGCGGACGAGAGCGCACCGATGGCGGTATTGCTGGTCGACGATGACCGCGAGCTCTGCCGTATGCTGGCGGAGTACCTGACTCCCGAAGGCTTCAAGCTCACCATCGTGCACGATGGCGATGAGGCGCTCTATTCGCTCGGTCGCCATCACTTCGATCTGATCGTGCTGGACGTCATGCTGCCGCGTGTCGGCGGGTTGGACGTGCTGCGGCTGCTGCGCCAGAAGCTCTCGACCCCCGTGCTGATGCTCACCGCGCGCGGTGAAGAGGTCGATCGCGTCGTCGGGTTGGAGCTCGGTGCCGATGATTACCTGCCCAAGCCGTTCAATCCGCGCGAGCTGGTGGCCCGAATGCGCGCCATCCTGCGCAGGAGTCTGCTGCCCGAGGCGCAGCCGGGTCGGCGCGACCGGCTCGATGCAGGGCCCATCAGTCTGCACTTCGCCAGTCGCACGGCGAGCGCTCATGGCCAGTCCTTCGCACTCACGGGTGTGGAGTTTCGCGTGCTCGAAGTGCTGATCCAACAGGTCGGCGTGGTGGTCTCCCGTGAGCAGCTCACCCGTCAGGTGCTGGGGCGGCGCCTGACCCCCTATGACCGCAGCATCGATACCCACATCAGCAATATCCGTCGCAAGCTCTCCGCCGTGACCGAAGAGGTCTCCATCGTCAACGTGCGCCGCTCCGGATATGTCTTTACGGTCGCGGAGCCGACCACCTCCACCCGACCGAGCTGAGCGCATGACACCCACGTCAGCCACTGCTGCCAATCCTGCCAGTCCTCCCACCCTCGGTACTTTGGGCCGAGCTCGCCGCGGCATCGCCATGCGCAACCTCTATGTGCGCATCTTCCTGAGCTTCTGGACCGCAATGGTGCTGGTGCTCACGCTGACGGTCGCGGTCACGCTGTGGCTGAGCGGCCAGCGGATGCAGCGCCTGCAGGCGCGCCAGGACGAGCTCGCGCGCGAGGCCTCGATGGTGCTCACGTCGCAGGGCGTACCGGGGCTGCGTAACTGGCTGCAGCGCGAGATTCCGCTGCAGCCGGCGCACGACCGGCTCTACGTCCTGGACCAGCATGGCGTGGATATCCTGGGCCGACTGGTGCCCGAGTTCCTGCTGGCGCAGGTCGGCCACCGCCCGCAGCCGCAGCGGGTATCGCAGCCGACGCGGGCCATTGGCGATCTGGCCTTTGGAGATCTGCGTCTGCTCTCGCAGCTGGTCTCCCCGACCAACGAAACCTATGCACTCTCGCTGGTGCATCGCTTCAATCTGTTCGGTGTATTCGGCTTTACCGAGACTCCCATCGTGGCGTTGCTGGCGACGCTGCTGGCCGCTACCTGCGTATGCTTCCTGCTGGCGCGCTATCTGTCCGATCCGGTGCGTCACCTGCGCGCCGCCACGCGCTCCATTGCGGCGGGCGACCTGCGCGTGCGGGTCTCGAGCCTCATCGGTCGCCGGCACGACGAGCTGGCCCTGCTGGCCTACGACTTCGATGCGATGGCCGAGCGGTTGCGTAATCTGATCGACTCCCAGCGCCAGCTGCTGCGCGACGTCTCGCATGAGCTGCGCTCCCCGCTGGCACGGCTGCAAATCGCGCTCGGACTCGCCCGCCGCCCCCACGCCAATCTGGACCAGGAATTGGATCGCATCGAGCAGGAGGCTCAGCGGCTCGATGAGCTGATCGGCGAGATCCTGAGCCTCTCGCGCCTGGAAGACCCGGCACGCGAGCTGATCGCCGAGCCGGTCGACCTCGAGGAGCTGCTCGAGGCGCTGGCGGACAATGCGCGCGTGGAGGCCGAGCCGCGCTTCGTGCGCGTGGACCTCGCAGTCCCGAGCGCCCTGAGCGTCGCAGGCGACCGCGAGCTGCTATTCCGGGCGCTGGAAAACGTGGTTCGCAACGCCCTCAGCCACGCGCCCAATGGCTCCACGGTGGAGCTGTCGGCGCGCGCAGAGGGCGGGCAGGTCATCATCCGTGTCAGCGACCAGGGCCCCGGCGTGCCCCCGGACCTGCTCGAGCGCATCTTCGAGCCGTTCTTCCGCGTCGGCAAGGCGCGCGATCGCGACACGGGCGGTCACGGCATTGGACTGGCGATCACCTCACGCGTCGTGGGCCTGCACGCCGGCACTGTTCGGGCGCGCAACCTGCCGGCCGGCGGGCTGCAGGTCGAGATCGTTCTACCACGCGATCAGGCCGGGACCCCGGCGCTCGCTGCGCCCGGCGCGAAACACGCCGGCGGCGGTGGCAGCAGCGCCAGAGACGACAGCGGAGCGCAGCCGGCACACGCCTGACTGCTACGACCCCTGCAGCGCAGCGCTCAGATCGGCGCGCAGATCGGCGACGTCTTCGATGCCCACGGACAATCGGCAGAGCGCATCGCTGATGCCCAGCGCCTCGCGCTCGGCATCCGGCACACTCGAGTGCGTCATGCTCGCCGGATGCTCGATGAGGCTCTCCACGCCCCCCAATGACTCGGCGAGCGCAAACACCTCGCAGCGCTCGAGAAAGCGGCGCGCCTCGGACAGAGCACCCTTCAGCTCGATGGTGATCATGCCGCCGAAGGCGCTGCGACCGTGCGGGTCGCGCATCTGCGCGCGCGCCAGGGCGTGTTGCGGGTGCTGCGGCAGACCGGGATAGTGCACACGCGCCACGGCCGGATGGCGTTGGAGAAATCCCGCCAGCTCCAGCGCACTTTCGCAGTGGCGCTGCATGCGCACACCCAGCGTCTTGACTCCGCGCAGCGCAAGGAACGCATCGAACGGACTGGCGACGGCGCCCACGGCATTCTGCAGAAAGGTCAATCGTTCGGCGAGCGCCGTATCGGCGCCCACGACGAGCACACCATTGACCACGTCGGAATGACCGTTGAGGTACTTGGTGCCCGAGTGCATCACCACATCGAAACCCAGCTCCAGCGGCCGCTGCAGATACGGCGTCGCAAAGGTATTGTCTGCCGCCGCGATCACGCCGTGACGGCGCGCGATGCGCGCCAGCGCAGCCAGATCGGAGATCCGCAGCATGGGGTTGCTCGGTGTCTCCACCCAGAGCAGCCGCGTCTGCGGGCGGATGGCAGCCTCTACGGCGGCTGCATCGCGCAGGTCCACGTAGGTGCACTCCAGGGCGGCCGAGACGCCGCGCACTTGCGTGAAGAGCCGACGGCTGCCTCCGTAGAGATCCTCACCGGCCACGACGTGATCGCCGGGCTTGAGCAGCTCCAGCAGCGTCGAGATTGCCGCGAGCCCCGAGGCGAAGGCGTAGCCCTGCGTACCGCCTTCCAGATCGGCCACGCAGCGCTCGTAGGCGAAGCGCGTGGGATTCTGACTGCGCGAGTACTCGAAGCCCTGGTGCACGCCGGGGCTGCTCTGCGCATAGGTCGAGGTCGCATAGATCGGTGGCATGACCGCCCCGGTGCTCGGATCGGGCGCCTGCCCCGCATGAATGACGCGCGTATCGAACGCCGCGCGCCGGCTCTCATCATCCTTCATGATCAACCATTCGTGGACTGCCGGCGGAACGGCCGGCGCCTGCGGGCATCATAGGGCGCCGGATTGCGCCTCGTACAGCATACGCACGGTCTCGATCGTGTCAGCCTCGCCGGCCCCCTTATCGTCACGGTAACGCTTGACACGCGCAAAGCGCAGCGCCAGTCCGCCCGGATACTGTGGACTTTCCTGGATGTCGTTGAAGGCTACTTCCACCACGAGCTCCGGCCGCACGTAGACGGCCAGTGCATCGCGCGACAGCTCGCGCGCCAGCAACTCGCGGGTCTGCCACTGCAGCAGCGCATCGGTCAGGCCCTTGAAGGTCTTGCCGAGCATCACGAAGCCCGCCGCATGCCCCGTCCGGTCGCGAGGCGCGGGCTCTGTCGCGCGCGCCCCCAGGTGCAGGTTTGACAGCCAGCCGTGGCGCCGCCCGTGGCCCCACTCGGCGGCGAGCACCACCAGATCGAGTGTGTGGGCCCGCTTGATCTTCAGCCAGCTTGCTCCGCGGTTACCGGCCTCATAGGGAGCCTCGAGCGCCTTGGCCATGACGCCCTCGTGTCCCGCAGAGATCGCGTCGATATAGAAGCGCTCGGCGCTGGCCAGATCGTGAGCGAGCAGGCGCGGCACGCGGTTCTCGGCGGGCACGGCGCGCTCCAGTGACGCCCAGCGCTCGCGTGCCGGACGCTCCACCAGAGTCTCACCATCCAGCCGCAGGCAGTCGAAGAAATATGCCTGCAGCGGCAGCCGCTCGCGCATCGCGGCTACGTCGAGCTTGCGACCGAAACGGCGCATCGTCTGCTGAAAGGGCCGCGGTCGTCCGCTCGCGTCCAGTGCGATGGCCTCGCCGTCGAGCACCAGCTCCTCGGCCGGCAGACGCCGCGCCAGCTCGACGATTTCCGGGAGTGAGTCGGCCACATCGTTGAGACGGCGGCTGTAGATGCGCACCTGCTCGCCTTGCTTGTGCAGCTGGATGCGCGCGCCATCGAGCTTGCATTCGATAGCCAGCGAGGGGCCGAGGCGCGCGTAGGCCGCCGCCACGTCGCCGGCCGTCTGCGCGAGCATCGGCTCGAGCGGGTGCAGGGTGCGCAGTTGAAACGCCTGTAGTGCCTCGCCATCCGCCGAGCGCGCCGCCTGTGCGAGCGCACCGAGACTCGGGGCGAACATCGCCGCGCGACGCACGGCAGCGGCCGGTCGCCCCGAGGCCGTGGCGATCGCCTCGAGCATCAGTCCGCCGAGAGCTCCGGCGCGCAGCTCCCCGACGATGAGGCGCAAAACGAACTCGCGCTCGCGCGCCTCAAGGGCCGCCAGCAACTCGGCGAGCAGTTGCGTACGGCGGCGCGCGGCGCCCGCGCCGCGAATCTCGACCAGCTCGCTGAAGCGCTCGTCGAGTTCGGCGAGCATCAAACTCGCGCTCGACGCCGGGGCTGCACTGCCCGCCTCCCGCAGCAGCGCATGGCTCACGCCCAGGCGCCCCTGCGGCAGCTCGCCAGCGAGGTAGTTCACGGCCAGCGGCAGCTCCGCGGCGGGCACTGCGGCCAGGGCGTCGGCCAGCGCGGCAATCTTGGCGCTGCGGCTGGCGGTCGCACCCACGCGCTCCCAGGCCTGCACGAGCACCCCCAGCGAGCCCATGGAATCAGGAGAGTTGCTTGCGCAGGTAGCTGATCAGATCGACACGCGTAATGAGTCCGACGAGCCGGCCCTGGTCGGCCACGATGGCAACGTGCCCGCGCTGGAACATCGGCAGCAGGTCCGTGATCGGCGCATCCGGAGCGATCGTCTCGAGCTGGGTGCTCATCGCCGTGGCGACCGGATCCGACAGGCGCTTCGGATCGGCGTGCAGATGCATCAGCAGATCCGACTCATCGACGATGCCCACCAGTCGCTCGCCCTGCATGACCGGAATCTGTGAGACATCGAACAGGCGCATGCGGCGATAGGCCAGCAGCAGGCTGTCCTGGGGCGAGAGCGTCACTGCGCCACCCTCCTGATAGCGCCGCACGATCAGATCGAGCAGATTGCCGTGCCGCGGGCGCTCGATCAGGCCCTGATCGAACAGCCAGTAGTCGTTGTACATCTTGTTGAGATATTTGTTGCCGCTGTCGGGCACCAGCGTGGCAACGCGCTTGGGAGAGCTTTGCTCGCGGCAGTAGCGCAGCGCCGCGGCCAGCAGCGTGCCGCTGCTGGAGCCCCCGAGGATGCCCTCGCGCGCCAGCAGCTCGCGCGCCGTGCGAAAACTCTCCGCGTCACTGATTTGGTACACCTTGCGCACACGCGACAGATCGCAGGCCGGTGGCACGAAGTCCTCGCCGATGCCCTCGATGAGCCAGCTGCCGGCTGGCTGCTGAATGGTCCCGGTGCGAACCACATCCGCGAGAATCGAGCCTGCGGGGTCGGCCAGCACCATCTCTACGTGCGGTGCCACGCGCTCGAAGTAGCGCGACAGACCCGTGAGCGTGCCGCCGCTGCCGACGCCGACCACCATGGCATCCAGCATCTGCCCGCTCTGCGCCCAGATCTCAGGCCCCGTGCTGGCCTCGTGCGCCAGCGGGTTGGCGGGATTGGCGAACTGATCCACATGGAAGGCATGCAGCTCGGCAGCCAGACGTGCCGCGATGCTCTGATAGTGCTCTGCATGACCGCGCGGCACGTCGCTGCGCGTCAGATGAATCTGCGCGCCCAGTGCACGCAGATGCAGGATCTTCTCCTGCGCCATCTTGTCCGGAATCACCAGCACCAGCCGATAGCCCTTCTGCGCGGCCACCAGTGCTAGTCCGAGACCGGTATTGCCGGCAGTGGCCTCGACCAGGGTATCGGGCGGATCGGCGTTCGGCCGAAGCTTGCCGGCGCGCTCGGCGGCCTCGATCATCGACAGGCCGACGCGGTCCTTGATCGAGCCGGTCGGGTTCTGATTCTCCAGCTTTACGAACAGGCGGCACACGCCGCAGTCGAACTTGGTCAGCTCGACCAGCGGCGTATGGCCGATCAGGTCGACCACTGATCGCACGCCGCTCAAGTGCGTGTCTTCTCAGGCGCCTTGTGCCGCGGCGCTTTCAGTCCATTGGAAAGCAGCAGCTGCCGCGCCTGCTCGGGCGTCACCTGATGCACGGCTGTAATGGCGATCTGGTGCGGCGTCCAGTTGGGGATGAGCGCAAAGTCCGAGTTGTCATTGCAGATCATGCCGGTGCGCTCCACATCCTCGAAGCCCAGCCGCTCGGCGAACTTCAGCGTCGGGACCGGCTCGATCAACTGCACCAGGTAGGCGGTGGTAAACGGCGCATACACCAGCAACTGGCGCTCATTCAGCGCGGTCCACGAGCCATCAAAGTTCCGCAGCCAGAAGCACCCCGGCTTGCCCGGCAGCGCCGCCAGGTCATGCGGGTTCGGGCCGGGTGCGAGGCTGTGCCTGGGGCCGCTGACACAGCCGCCGGCGAGCAGCACGGTCAACAGCAATATCCCGAGCGAGCGAGCTGGATGCTTGATATGTGCTGACATGACTGCCTCCGATCGCCGTCCACCGGGCCACCCCATCCACAGGGCCGCTGGCGCCTATGCTAGCGATTAACGCGCTGCAGTCCCTAGCGTGCAGCGTCCTTATCTGGCGGCGGCGGGCGCCGACGAGGCAGCCCCGCTCGCGCGGCTTGCCGCAGGGGATGCAGACGGTGACGGTGCAGCGGTGGTGGACATGGCAGCGGCCGTCGGCGTCGCAGCGGCCGTCGGCGTCGCAGCGCCTGCGGGCGCGGCGGCGCTGGCCGGCGCCGCCGTAGGACTGTCCACGCTACTGGCCGCTGCCGCGGCGGCGGCGGCCGAGCTCACCGGTGCACTGCTGTCCGTCTTCAGCGCCGCCTCTTCGGCGCGCTTGGTCATGACGATGATGCTGATGCGACGGTTGATGGGGGCGCGCGGATTGCCCTTGTCGAACAGCACCGCCGAGGAGAGTCCCACGACCTGCGCCACCTTGTCGGGAGCGAGACCTCCTTGCTCCAGGGCGCGGCGCGCCGCGTTGGCGCGATCGGCGGACAGATCCCAGTTGTTGTAACCGGCCTGTGCGGTGTACGGCGTGGTATCGGTGTGACCCGACAGGCTCAGGCGGTTGGGTACCGTATTCAGGTACGGCGCCAGCTCGCGCAGGATCTCCGAGGTGTAAGCCTTGAGCTTGGCGCTGCCCAGATCGAACATCGGACGGTTCTGCGCATCCACGATCTGAATCCGCAGCCCCTCGGGCGTGATATCCAGCAGCAGCTGATCCTTGAAGGGCTTGAGCGCCTGGCTCTTGTCGATTGCCTGTCGCAGCTGCGCCATCAAGGTCTCGAGACGCTTGTGCTCGGCCGCTTCCATGAGCTTGGCCGCCTGCTCCTCCGTGGTCGGCGGATTGTTGCTCTGGGCGTCGGCGCTCGAATGCACGGCATTCACGGGCGTGCCCAGGCCCGTGGACAGCGCGCTGCTGGAGCGGCGCGCATCGAGCGCGCCGCCGAGATTGATCAGGCTGGTACTGGCGCCACCCGGCCCCATTTGGCCGGGCGCGGGCTTGACCGACTTGCCCTGCTCCATGCTGGGATTCTTGAAGTATTGAAAGATGGCGGCGCGCTGATCCTTCGACACGGAGGCGATCAGCCACATCACCAGAAAGAACGCCATCATGGCCGTCACGAAGTCGGCGTAGGCCACCTTCCAGGCGCCGCCGTGGTGTCCGCCCTCGACCTTCTTGACGCGGCGGACGATGACGATCGGCCGCTCGCTCTTGGCGTTCATGCCGCTTCCTTGGCGGCCGGCTCGGCTTGCTTGCGCTTACCCTTGAGGTGGCTCTCCAGGTCCGAGAAGCTCGGCCGGACATTGGACCAGAGGAGCTTGCGCGCGAACTCCACCGCGACCGGTGGCGCGTAGCCACGCACGCTTGCGACCAGAGCCATCTTCACCACTTCGAAAGCCTTGCCCTCCTCGTGCGCGCGGTGCTCGACCGCGGCGGCGATCGGGCCCACGCAGCCGTACGACACGAGAATTCCCAGAAAAGTACCCACCAGCGCCGAGGCGACCTTGCGCCCGATCGTGCCGGTATCGGCGCCATCGATTGCCGCCATGGTGTTGATGATGCCGAGCACCGCTGCGACGATGCCGAAGCCCGGCAGCGCGTCGGCCACACGCTGCACGGCATGGCCCGGCTCACCGGCCTCCTTGTGGTGCGTCTCGAGCTCATACTCGAGCAGGCTCTCGAGCTCGTGAGGATCCAGATTGCCGCCGACGATCAGACGCAAACAATCGGTGATGAACTCGATCATGTGATGATCGGCCATGATGCGCGGGTAATCGGTGAAGAGCTTGCTCTTCTCGGGCGACTCGATGTCCGCTTCGATGGCGAGCATGCCGGACTTGCGGATCTTGACCAGGATGTCGTACAGCAGCTTCAGCAGATCGACATAGTCCTCACGCTTGTAGCGCGGTCCTTTCAGCAGGCCCAGAGCTGCCGCGAACGCTCCCTTGACGACCTTGATGGGATTGCTGACCACGAAGGCGCCCAGCGCCGCGCCGAGGATGATGATGAACTCCCCGGGCTGCCACAGTGCCAGTATCTTCCCGCCGTCCATGACGAAGGCGCCGAAGACGCAAACCAGCACGAGGACCAAGCCGATGATGGTGAACAAGGGCGCGCGTATCCCGCAAACCGAACAGGCTCGGGAAGTCTATCGGCCATCGGAGCTCTTTCTGTAGCGAACGCCGCACGTCGCGGCACATCAGGCATCGCCGGCCACACGTGCGGGAGTGTGACGCGCCTCTCAGTTCAGGCGCGCACTGATGCTTTTGAGGTACTCGCGGAAATCCTTGCCGAGCGAGGGATGTGCCAGCGACATCTCCACCGTGGCCTGCAGGTAGCCGAGCTTGTTGCCGCAGTCGTAGCGCCGGCCCTGAAACCGGTGGGCGAAGACGCTCTCCTTGCGCATCAGCGCGACGATGCCGTCGGTCAGCTGGATCTCCCCGCCACTGCCATGACCGACGTGCTCGAGCTCATCGAACACACCCGGGGTCAGAATGTAGCGTCCCACCACAGCCAGCGTCGAGCGCGCCTGCTCGGGCTTGGGCTTCTCGACCATGCCGGTGATGCGGCTGACCTCTCCGGGCTCGCCCTCGGTCTCGACGATGCCGTACTTGTCCGTGTCGCGGCGCGCGACCTGCTCCACGCCGAGCACGCTGCCGCCATACTTGTCGAAGGTACCGGCCATCTGCTTCAGGCAGGGCACCTCGGCGGCGATCAGATCATCGGGCAGATGCACGAAGAACGGCTCGTTGTTGATGGCCGGGCGCGCGCACAGCACCGCATGTCCGAGTCCCAGCGGCGCGGGCTGGCGGATATAGATGCAGGTGGCATAGCTCGGCAGCACGCCGCGCACCTGTGCGGCCAGCTCCTTTTTGCCCTGCGACTCGAGCAGCTTCTCGAGTTCGTCATCCGTATCGAAGTGGTCCTCGATCGCGCGCTTGGAGGAGCCGGTGATGAATACCAGACGCTCGGCTCCCGCGGCCAAAGCTTCGTCGACGGCATACTGGATGAGCGGCTTGTCGACCACCGGCAGCATCTCCTTGGGGGAGGCCTTGGTGGCGGGCAAAAAACGCGTGCCACGGCCGGCGACCGGAAATACCGCGGTACGGATACGGGCAGTTGAGACCATGGAAGCCAGCGCCTGTCTTTGAGGGTGCGAACGGCTCGCGATGCGTCGATGGTAGTCGCTTCCCCGGCGGGCTGCGATACGTGACTACAACGCAGAGCTGATCGTGAACCGAGTGCAACGCCGGGCTGTCAGTGCGCCGCTCATGCGCCTGTCAGCGCGGCGCGACTTCAGTCGCGGATCGGGCGGTCCGCGCCGCTGTTGACGCGCTCGCGCAGGTCCTTGCCGGGCTTGAAATGCGGCACGTACTTGCCGGCCAGCGCGACGGCCTCCCCGGTCTTGGGATTGCGTCCCTGGCGCGGCGGACGGAAGTGCAGCGAGAAGCTGCCGAAGCCGCGGATCTCGATGCGATCGCCCTGTGCCAGCGAGTCGCTCATGATCTCGAGCATCTGCTTGAGTGCGAGCTCGACGTCCTTGGCGGGCAGATGCTTCTGCTTGGCTGTGATCAGCTCGATCAGTTCCGACTTCGTCATAACCTTCCCGAGCGCTCCCGGATGAGCGGTCGCCGCGCAGCAGGGTGCGCGACGACCGCGGCAGGCTCAATCGCGCTCGCCTCCCGGCGAGCGGATCTGCTCCTTGAGCAGATCGCCGAGGCTGGTGCCCGACGAGGGCTGCTCGGAGCGGTAGCTCTGCACCGCTTCGGCTTCCTCGTGCACTTCCTTGGCCTTGATCGACAGCGAGATCATGCGGGTCTTGCGATCCAGGGCAATGAACTTGGACTCAACCTCATCGCCCACGCGCAGCACGGTGCGCGCATCCTCGACACGATCGCGGCCGAGCTCGTTGGCGCGCAGCTGCCCCTCGATGCCATTGCCCAGGTCGATCGTCGCACCCCTCGCATCCACTTCCTTGACGGTGCCGCGCACGATGCTGCCCTTGGGAAACTCGGCTACGAACGCCGAGAACGGATCCTTGGCGAGCTGCTTGATACCAAGCGAGATGCGCTCGCGCTCCGGATCGATCGACAGCACCATGGCCTCGAGCTGCTGGCCCTTCTGGTAGTTGCGCACGGCTTCCTCACCGGGCTGATCCCAGGAGATGTCCGAGAGGTGCACCAGCCCGTCGATATTGCCCGGCAGGCCGATGAAAATGCCGAAGTCGGTGATCGACTTGATCTGCCCCGAGACCTTGTCGCCGCGGTTGTGATTCTCGGCGAATTCCTTCCAGGGGTTGGCCTTGCATTGCTTCAGGCCGAGGGAGATGCGACGGCGCTCCTCGTCCACGTCGAGCACCATGACCTCCACTTCCTGGCCGGTGTGCACGACCTTGGCGGGATTGACGTTCTTGTTGGTCCAGTCCATCTCCGAGACATGCACCAGACCCTCGACGCCATCCTCGATTTCGACGAACGCGCCGTAGTCGGCGATGTTCGTGACCTTGCCGAACACGCGGGTGTTCGGCGGGTAACGCCGCGCGATGTTCTCCCAGGGATCGGCGCCCAGCTGCTTCAGGCCGAGCGAGACGCGCGAGCGCTCGCGATCGAACTTCAGGATGCGCACATCGATCTCATCGCCGACCTTGACGACTTCGGACGGATGTTTGACACGGCGCCAGGCCATGTCCGTGATGTGCAGCAGGCCGTCGATGCCGCCCAGGTCGACGAACGCACCGTAGTCGGTGAGGTTCTTGACCGTACCGCGCACCACCGCACCTTCCTGCAGGTTGTCCATCAGCGCGCTGCGCTCGGCGGAGAATTCCTGCTCAACCACGGCGCGGCGCGAGACCACGACGTTGTTGCGCTTCTGATCGAGCTTGATGACCTTGAACTCGAGCGGCTTGCCCTCGAGATAACCGGTGTCGCGCACCGGGCGCACGTCCACCAGCGAGCCGGGTAGAAACGCCCGCACGTGATCGATCTCGACGGTGAAACCACCCTTGACGCGCCCGGAGATGATTCCGGTGACGATCTCGCCGTTGTTGAATGCCGTCTCGAGCCGCGTCCAGGTCCGCGCACGCTTGGCTTTCTCGCGCGACAGGCGCGTCTCGCCGGTGCCATCCTCGACGGAGTCGAGAGCCACCTCGACTTGGTCGCCCGAATTCACTTCGATCTCACCGCGCTCGTTCTTGAACTGCTCGAGCGGGATGACGGCCTCGGACTTAAGGCCCACGTTCACGATGACGACGTCGGGGCCGACATCGACCACGAGGCCCGTCAGAATCATGCCGGGACGAATTCGCTGATTCGCCAGGCTCTGTTCGAATAGCGCGCTGAAACTCTCGGTCAGGATCTCGTTCATACACTCTCTCGCACGTCGCCGTGCCATCTATCGGTCCGCCGCGCCTCCGGCGCCACGGGTTGCCATGACTGATGCCGCGTCCTGCGGCACCTCACCTGCTCGCTTCCCCTTCGCGCTATGAAGAGCTCCCCCACAGGCCGCGTGTGCGACCCAGACTCCACAGCTGCTCGGTCACCGCGTGGGCATCCAAGGCCGTGGAGTCGAGAACGATCGCGTCGGGGGCCGGCACGAGCGGGGCCACCGGCCGCGTCGCATCACGTCGGTCGCGTTCCGCGATCTCGCGCGAAAGGGCGGCAAGGCTAACACTGGAGTCCTTTTCTTTCAACTGCTTATAACGCCTTTGGGCACGCTCAGCGGCGCTTGCGGTCAGGAAGACCTTCAGGGCTGCGTGCGGGAAGACCACCGTCCCCATGTCCCGTCCGTCTGCGATCAGGCCGGGCGGCCGCGCCTGGGCATGCTGGCGGGAAAGCAGCACCGCGCGCACCGCCGGCCAGACCGCAACCCGGGAGGCGCCCGCCCCGGCCGCCTCTCCGCGCAGCGCCCGACTGACGTCCTCCCCCTGCAACAGAATGCGCTCCTCGTTGGCGGGACCGGCCTCGAAGCGCACATCCATGGCCTGCGCCAGGCGCACATGGCCCTCCACATCTGACGCGGCCAGCCCCGCGCGCAAACCAGCCAGGGCCACCAGCCGGTACAGCGCCCCGCTGTCGAGCAGGTGCCAGCCCAGCCGCGCCGCGAGCAGGCGGCTCACGGTGCCCTTGCCCGAGCCGCTCGGCCCATCAATGGTCACGACCGGCACAGCCGCCACGCTCATGGGCACCCCTTCAGTCCGGCAGGTCCTGCAGCGACAGACCCGCATCGCAGGCCAGCCGCACGAACCCCGGGAAGGAGGTGGCGACATTGGCCACATCATCGATGACCAACTCCGCCCGGGCGCGCAGGCTGGCGATGGCGAATGCCATGGCGATGCGATGGTCGCCGTGACTGTCGATGCAGCCCCCCTCGAAACAGGCCGGCGGAGCGCCACCGGCGTCGCGCGCACCCCCGCCGCGGCGCGCCGCGCCGCCGCCGCACCCCTGGATGCGCATGCCATCGGGCAGCAGCTCGCAGGACACCCCGAGCGTACGGAGTCCTTCGGCCATCACGGCGAGCCGATCGCTCTCCTTGACGCGCAGCTCCGCGGCGCCGGTGACCAGCGTCTCACCCTCGGCCGCCGCGGCCGCGATGAAGAAGGCCGGAAACTCATCGATCGCCAGCGCCACCAGCTCCTCGGGCACGCGGATGCCCCGCAGCGGGGCCGCGTGCACGATCAGATCGACGATCGGCTCGGTGCCGGCAGAGGGCTCGGCAGCACTGCCGCCACCACTGCCACTTCCATAGGGCCGAACCTCGATGCGCGCGCCCATCAGCCGCAGCATATCCAGCAGGCCGGTGCGCGTGGGATTGCAGCCGACTCGGCGCAGGATCAGCCCCTCCCCGTGCGCTGCCAGACAGCCGGCGACCAGAAAGAACGCCGCCGAGGAGAAGTCTCCCGGCACTTGCAGACGACAGCCGCGCAGTCGCTGTCCGCCCGCCAGCGCGATCTGCATGCCCTGACGCGTGAGCTGCACGCCGAAGCTCTGCAGCATGCGCTCGGTGTGATCGCGCGTGGCGACCGGCTCGGTGATGCGCGTGCTGCCGCGCGCATACAGCGCGGCCAGCAGCAGCGCGGACTTCACCTGCGCGCTCGCGACCGGCAGCGCATAGTCGATGCCGGTCAGCCTCGCGCCTCCATGGATGCGCACCGGCGGTCGCCCTTCGAGCGTCTCGATGCGCGCCCCCATCGCGCGCAGCGGCTGCGCCACGCGCTCCATCGGGCGGCGCATCAGCGAGCTGTCTCCGATCAGCGTGCTGTCGAAGGACTGACCGGCGAGCAGGCCCATCATCAGGCGCATCGCCGTGCCGGCATTGCCCAGGTCCAGCGCTGCGCCCGGTACGGCGAGCCCGGACAGCCCTGCGCCGTGCACGCGCACTTGCGTCTCGGCGAGCCGCTCCACGGTGACACCCATTGCCTGCAGCGCCTTCAGTGTCGAGAGACAGTCCTCGCTGGCCAGAAAGCCGTTGGCCTCGGTCACTCCCTCGGCGATGCCGCCGAGCATCAGGGCGCGGTGCGAGACCGACTTGTCCCCGGGCACCTGAATCTCGCCCTGCACGCGCTCGGCGGGCAGCGCACGCCAGCGGCGCGGCGCCGCTGCGGCAGTTGGGCGCGCGCCCGCACTCACCGGCTCACCCTGCGTGGCGCGGCAGCGGCGGGCGGCGCGGCGGGCGGTACACCCGTGCGGGGCAGCAGCTCGGCGAGCGCTGCGAGCAACCGATCATTGTGTGCGGGCAATCCGATGGAGATGCGCAGATGCTCGGCCAGCCCATAGTTGGCGAGCGGGCGCACGATGACGCCGCGCTCGAGCAGCGCCTGGTAGATCTCGGCCGAACGGGCGCCGAAGCGCACCAGCACGAAGTTGGCTGCCGAAGGGCCTACGGACAGGCCCAGCTGCCGCAGCGCCGCGCTGACGCGCGTGAGCTCGTGCATGGTCGCCTGCACGCCGCGCTGCATGTAGGGCGCATCCTCGAGCGCCGCGAGCGCCCCGGCCTGTGCGAGCGAATTGACGTTGAATGCCGGCCGCAGTCGATTGAGCACATCGGCCACCTCCGGGTGGGAGATGGCGTAACCCACGCGCGCACCGGCCAGCCCATAGGCCTTGGAGAAGGTGCGCACCTGTACCAGGTTCGGATAGCGATGCGCCCAGTGGACCGTGTCCGGTAGGCCCTGGGCCTGCGCATATTCCTGATAGGCCGCATCCAGCACCACCAGCGTCGTGGCGGGCAACTCGCGCACGAAGGCCTCCAGCTCGCCTGCGGGAAGCCACGTGCCGGTGGGATTGTTGGGATTGGCGATGAATACCAGGCGCGTATCGGGGCGAATCGCCGCGCGCATGCCCGGCAGATCATGCCCCAGGGCCATGGGCGCGCCGCTGGAGAGCGCCGGCACCTCGATCGGCTGTGCGCCGGTCGCACGGACCGCGAGCGGATAGACCGCGAATCCATATTGCGAAAACACGGCGCTGGTCGCCGGGGTCAGAAACGCCTCGGCCAGCAGCACCAGCAGCTCGTTTGAGCCGTTGCCGAGGGTCAGCGCCTCCACGGGCACCTCGAGCCGCCGCGCGAGTGCGCTCTTGAGTGCATGACCGCTGCCGTCCGGATAGAGCCAGACCTCCTGCAGCGCACTGCGCATCGCGGCGAGCACCGCGGGACTCGGTCCATGCGGATTTTCGTTCGAGGCGAGCTTGATGCTGTGCTCGATGCCGAGCTCGCGCTCGAGCTCGGCGAGAGGCTTGCCGGGCACGTAGGGCGACAGCGTGCGCACCGCCGCGACCGCAAGCTCGCCGGGATGAGCCTCGGACTGGGGGGCGGCCGGAACGGCCGGGGCGCTCATCCTTGCACCGCGCGCGGATAGGAGCCGAGCACACGAAACAGCGAGGCGCGCTGCTTGAGCGCCTCGAGTGCCGTGCGTACCGGCTCATCCTCGGCGTGCCCTTCCACGTCGATGAAGAACACATAGTCCCAGCGGCGGCGACGCGAGGGTCGTGACTCGATGCGGCTCATGCTGATGGCGTGCTGCGCGAGCGGCTCGAGCAGCCGATAGAGCGCCCCGGGAGCCTGTGTATCCTGCGCCGACACCAGCAGCGTGGTGCGGTCCGCGCCGCTGGGGGCGAGCAGCCGGCGGCCCAGCACCAGAAAGCGCGTGGCGTTGTCCTCGTGGTCCTCAATCTCGCGCGCGATCAACTGCAGCCCATAGACGTCCGCGGCGGTCTCACCGGCGATCGCCGCGGTGCCCTGTTCATCGCGCGCGCGACGCGCGCCCTCGGCATTGCTGGCGACCGCGACGCGCTCGACGTTGGGCAGATGCTCGGCGAGCCAGCCGCGGCACTGCCCGAGCGCCTGGCTGTGCGAGCAGACGCGCGCGATGCCTTCCAGCGTCGACATGCGTCCCATCAGGCAGTGATGAATGCGCAGCTCCACCTCGCCGCAGATATAGAGAGGACTGCTCAGAAAGCGATCCAGCGTATTGGTGAGGGTGCCCTCGCTGGAATTCTCGATGGCCACCACGCCGAAATCGGCATTGCCGGCCTCGACCTCCTGGAACACTTCATCCACGGTGGGTAGCGCCAGCGCGCGCACCGAGTGGCCGAAGTGCTTCAACACCGCCGCCTGCGTGAAGGTGCCTTCGGGGCCGAGAAACGCGACTTTCAAGGGATCCTCCTGCGCCAGGCAGGCCGACATGATCTCGCGAAACAGCCGCAGGATCTCCTCATTCGTGAGCGGTCCGCGGTTGCGCTCGAGCGCGCGGCGCAGCACCTGCGCTTCTCGCTCGGGGCGATACATGGCGGCTGCGCCCCCCGCGCGCTTGGACTGACCGGCGAGGCGCGCGAGCTCGGCCCGTTGACTGATGAGCGCATGCAGCTGCTCGTCGATGGCGTCGATGCGCGCGCGCACCGCGCGCAGCTCCGGGGGTGGCTCTGCATCCTTGCCGGACAAGGCCGCTCACTCTGCGGCGTGCACCAGACGCACCGAACGCACGCCTTCGATGGCGGCCAGGCGCTGCAGCAGACCCTCATCGGCGCTGCCCTCCGCATCGATGAGCGTATAGGCATGCTCGCCGCGCGAGCGATTCAGCAGCTCGGCGATGTTCAGCTGCGCCTCGGCCAGACAGGTGGAGATCTGCCCGACCATATTGGGAACGTTGTCGTTGGCGATGGCGATGCGGATCGAGCCGCTCTGGCGCGCCAGCACGGCATCAGGAAAGTTCACGCTGTTTCTCACGTGGCCGAACTCGAGAAATTCGCGCAGCGCCTCGGCGGCCGCCACGGCGCAGTTGTCCTCGGCCTCCAGCGTGCTCGCGCCCAGGTGCGGCAGCGCGATGACGCGCGGATGCTCGCGCAGCGCCGCGCTCGGAAAATCGCAGATGTAGGCGTGCAGCTGGCCGCTCTGCAGCGCATCGAGCAACGCAGCCGTGTCGACGATCGGGGCGCGCGCAAAATTCAGCAGCAGCGCGCCACGGCGCATGTGCGCGATGCGTGCGCGGTCGAACAATTGCCGGGTCTCGGCGGTCAGTGGCACGTGGATGGTGACCGCGTCGGAGCGTGCGCACAGATCCTCGAGCGAGCCAGCCTGCTGCACCCCCGAGGAGAGCTGCCAGGCGCGCTGTACGGTGAGCTGCGGGTCATAGCCGAGCACGTGCATGCCCAGGGCCTCCGCGGCGTTGGCGACGCGCACGCCCACGGCCCCGAGGCCGATGACCCCGAGCGTGCGCCCGGGCAGCTCGAAACCTACGAAGCGCTGCTTGCCACGCTCGGCGGCGAGTTCCACGGCCTGATCGTCGCCGCCGAGACCGCGCGCGAACTCCCAGGCCTGGCAGATGTTGCGCGCCGCCAGCAGCAGCCCCGCCAGCACCAGTTCCTTGACCGCATTCGCATTGGCCCCCGGCGTATTGAACACCGGTACGCCGCGGCGGCTGAGCGCCTCGACCGGAATGTTGTTGGTGCCTGCGCCCGCCCGCGCCACCGCCTTGAGCGTGGCAGGCAGCGTCATCGCGTGCATGTCCGCCGAGCGCAGCAGGATGGCGTCGGGTGCCTGGACGTGATCGCCGATCTCATAGGGCGCGCCGGCGAAGCGTGCCAGGCCGCGCTCGGAAATGCGGTTGAGCGTGAGGATTTTGTAGGGCACGTGCGCCGCCGTCCGGCCGGATCGTGAGCTCTAGCCGTGTCGCCGGGCGAAGTCGCGCATGAACTCGGTGAGCGCCTGCACCCCTTCGAGCGGCATGGCGTTATAGAGACTCGCGCGCATGCCGCCGACCGAGCGATGGCCCGCCAGATTCGTCAGCCCCGCGGCGGCGGACTCGGACAGGAACACCTTGTCCAGCTGATCGTTGGGCAGGATGAAGGGCACGTTCATCCAGGAGCGGGAGGACTTCTCGACGGGGTTGCGATAGAAACCCGACTCGTCGATGACCCGATACAGCAGCTGCGCCTTGGCACGGTTGCGCTCGGCCATGGCTGCAAGGCCTCCCTCGCGCTTGAGCCACTTGAACGTCAGGCCCGCAATGTACCAGGCAAAGGTCGGCGGGGTATTGCTCATCGAGCCGTCCGCCGCCATGCCGGTGTAGTTCCACACCAGCGGCGTATCGGCACGCGGATGACCGAGCAGGTCCTCGCGCACGATGACGATGACCAGTCCCGACGGCCCGATGTTCTTCTGCGCGCCGGCGTAGATCAGTCCGAAGCGCGACACGTCCAGCGGCCGCGACAGGATGGTCGAGGACATGTCGGCCACCAGCGGCACATCGCTCTTCGGGATGAACGAATATTCGACTCCGCCGATCGTCTCGTTGGGCGTGTAGTGCAGATAGGCCGCGCCGCTCGACACGCGCCACTCGCTTTGCGGCGGCACCGTGTTGTAGCGGCTCTCGGCCGCGTCGGCCGCCACGTTGACGCGGCAGTAGTGATGCGCCTCCCCGAGCGCCTTCTTCGACCACGAGCCGGTGTTGACGTAGTCCACCACACTGTCGCTGGCCGTGAGGTTCATCGGCACGGCGGCGAACTGACCGGCGGCCCCGCCCTGCAGGAACAGCACCTTGTAGTTCGAGGGAATGGCCATCAGCTCGCGCAGATCCGCCTCGGCTTCGGCCGCCACCGCGAGGAAGGCCTTGCTGCGGTGGCTGATCTCCATGACCGACATGCCGCTACCGCGCCAATCGGTCAGCTCAGCCTGGGCTTGTTCGAGTACCGGCAGCGGCAGCGTCGCCGGACCGGGGGCAAAGTTGAATACGCGCACGCGAAGACCCTGTCGGCCAGCGGGCCGGATGGTGGAGGATCGAAGGTCCTTGGGATTGTAGCAGCGTCGATGTGCCGCAGCGCCGCCCCGTGGGCCTGCGCGGCTCGGAGCATCTTTAGCCCGGCTCGCCGGACTCCGCACTGCCCTCACCGGCATCGGCCGCACCGCCTTCGGTGCCGGTGGGCGGCACGAGCGGTGTATCGACGCCACCGGCTGCGCTGTCGGCAGCCACCTCCGCCGCCGCCGTCACCTCCGCGGCCGTCTCCAGCGCCGCGACACGCTCCACGCCGGTGAGCCGCTCGCCCTCGGCGAGGCGGATCAGGCGCACGCCCTGGGTATTGCGGCCCACGACCGAGATGTCGGCGACCGGCGTGCGCACCAGCGTGCCGGTCGAGCTGATCAGCATCAGCTCATCCTGCGGCTGCACCTGCAGCGCCGCCACCGCCGCGCCGTTGCGCTCGGTGGTCTGCAGTGCGATGACGCCCTGGCCGCCGCGGCCATGGCCCGGAAACTCATCGAGCGGGGTGAGTTTGCCGTAGCCGAATTCGGACGCGGTGAGCACGTGGCCCTCGCCCAGCACCAGCAAGGCGATGACCCGCTGCCCCTCGCCCAGGCGCACGCCGCGCACCCCGGCCGCTTCGCGTCCCATCGGACGTACCTCGTCCTCATGGAAACGAATGGCCTTGCCGCCGCTGGTACAGAGCAGGATCTGACGACTGCCGTCCGTGAGCGCAACGCCCACCAGATGATCCTCGCCGCGCAGATCCACGGCGATGATGCCGCTGGTGCGCGGGCGCGAGAATGCCGCGAGCGGCGTCTTCTTCACCGTGCCGCTGCTGGTGGCCATGAACACGAAGTGCTGCTCGTCGAACTGCTTGACCGGCAGCATCGCGCTGATCTTCTCGCCCTCCTCGAGCGGCAGCAGGTTCACGATGGGCTTGCCGCGCGAGCCGCGTCCGGCCTGCGGCAGCTCGAACACGCGCAGCCAGTACACCTTGCCGCGATTGGAGAAGCACAGCACCGTGTCGTGCGTGTGCGCGACGAAGAAACGCTCGATGAAGTCCTCGTCCTTCACCGCGGTGGCCGAGCGGCCACGGCCACCGCGCCGCTGCGCCTGGTAGTCGGACACCGGCTGCGCCTTGGCGTAGCCGGCGTGCGAGAGCGTGACCACCACGTCCTGCGGCTCGATCAGGTCCTCGGTCGACAGATTCAGCTGATCGCGGTTGATCTCGGTGCGCCGCGCATCCCCATAGGTCTCGCGCATCTCGATGATCTCGGCGCGCACCACCTCGGTGAGCCGCGCCGGGCGCGCCAGGATGTCCGATAGATCCACGATCTCGGCCAGCAGCTGCTGATACTCCTCGCTGATCTTGCTTTGCTCCAGCCCCGTCAGGCGGTGCAGCCGCATGTCGAGGATCGCCTGCGCCTGCTCTTCGCTGAGCCGGTAGGTGTTCTCGCCCGTGAGGCCCAGCTCCACTGCGAGCCCTTCCGGCCGCGTGGAGACGTCCCCGGTGCGCTCGAGCATCCGCGCGACCTCGCCGGCGTGCCAGGCGCGCGCCAGCAGCCCCGCGCGCGCCTCGGTGGAGCTGGGCGAGGCCTTGATGAGCGCGATAATCTCATCGATGTTCGCCAGCGCGACGGTCAGCCCCTCGAGCAGATGCGCGCGCTCGCGCGCCTTGCGCAGCTGGAAAATCGTACGGCGCGTGACCACCTCGCGCCGATGGCGCAGGAACGCCTCGAGCATGTCGCGCAGGGACATGAGGCGCGGCTGCCCGTCGGCAAGCGCGACCATGTTCATGCCAAACACCGTTTCCATCGGGGTCTGCGCGTAGAGGTTATTGAGAACGATGTCGGCGACCTCGCCACGGCGCAGTTCGATGACCACGCGCATGCCGTCCTTGTCCGACTCGTCGCGCAGCTCCGAGATGCCCTCGATGGCCTTGTTGCGCACCAGCTCGGCGATGCGCTCGAGCAGGCGCGCCTTGTTGACCTGATAGGGCAGCTCGGTGACCACGATGGCCTGTCGCCCGCCGGGCAGATCCTCGAAGCCGGCGCGCGCGCGGATCGAGAGCCGGCCACGCCCGCCCTTGTAGGCGCTGACGATCTCCTGTGCCCCGTTGATGATGCCGGCCGTAGGGAAGTCCGGCCCGGGCACGTGCTGCATGAGTCCCGCCAGCGAGATCGACGGATCGTCGACCATGGCGATGCAGGCGTTGCAGATCTCGGTGAGGTTATGCGGTGGGATGTTGGTCGCCATGCCCACGGCGATACCCGACGCCCCATTGACCAGCAGGTTCGGGATGCGCGTGGGCAGGACCGAGGGCTCCCGCTCCGACTCGTCGTAGTTCGGAACGAAGTCGACGGTTTCCTGGTCGATGTCGGCCAGCAGCTCGTGCGCGAGGCGCGACATGCGCACCTCGGTGTAGCGCATGGCCGCCGGTGCATCCCCATCCACCGAGCCGAAGTTGCCCTGTCCGTCCACCAGCAGGTAGCGCATCGAGAAGGGCTGAGCCATGCGCACAATGGTGTCGTAGACCGCCACGTCGCCGTGCGGGTGGTACTTGCCGATGACGTCGCCGACCACGCGGGCCGACTTCTTATAGGCGCGGT
Organism: Steroidobacteraceae bacterium; assembly: GCA_035553315.1. Lineage (GTDB taxonomy): Bacteria > Pseudomonadota > Gammaproteobacteria > Steroidobacterales > Steroidobacteraceae > FEN-1191. Next base: position 79,352 of record DATNDE010000039.1, on the reverse strand, counting down.
TGTAGTCGTTGCCGAGCTCGCGCATGGCGTGCAGCACGCGGCGGTGCACCGGCTTGAGCCCGTCGCGCACATCGGGCAGCGCGCGGCCCACGATCACGCTCATCGCGTAATCGAGATAGGATTGCCGCATCTCCTCTTCGAGGCTGACGGGGATGATTTCTCGGGCAATATCGCTCACGTTGGGGTCACTTTGGGGTCACTTGCCGATCACTGGATTGGGCGCTGGCCTGCGCCAGAAAGCCTTGATTTAAGCGGGAAATTGTAACACAACCAGCCGCGCGACGCCCATGCCGGCATTCCCCGCTCGACTATACTTGTACCCATGAACATCGACGCCAGCCACGCCACGGCCGATCCGCGCGAGGTGCAGAAATTCGACGTGCTCGCGCACGAGTTCTGGGATCCGCGCGGTGCCTTCCATACGCTGCATGCGCTCAATCCGGTGCGGCTGGCTTATATCAGTGCATGTGCGCAGCTCGCCGGCCGGCGTGTGCTCGATGTGGGCTGCGGTGGGGGATTGCTCTGCGAGGCGTTGACGCGCAGTGGTGCGACGGTCATCGGCATAGACATGGCGCCCGCCATGATCGAGGTCGCGCGGCTGCATGCACAGGAAAGCGGCCTGCGCATCGACTATCGACTCGCCAGCGCCGAACAGTACGCCGCGGCAAGCGCCGGCGAGCCGCCCTTCGACGTGATCACCTGCATGGAGCTCATCGAGCACGTACCAGACCCGGCGCGAGTACTGGCCGCGTTGGCGCGCCTGCTGCGCCCGGGCGGAGAGTTGTTCGTCTCGACGGTGAATCGCAACCTGCGCTCCTTTCTGTTTGCGATCGTGGGCGCCGAGTACGTGCTGCGCCTCTTGCCGCGCGGCACGCACGAGTACGCGCGGCTGCTGCGGCCCTCCGAGCTCGACGCGATGGCACGCGCGCAGGGCTTTGAGCTGCGCGAGCTCTCCGGCGTGCAGTACAACCCGGTGCTGCGCAGCGCCCGTCTCAACCGCGACGTGAGCATCAACTATCTGGCGCACTTTCAGCTCGGGGACGCCCCCGCGTGACGAAAGCTCGCGGTGTGCTGCTGGATCTGGACGGCACACTGCTCGATACGGCTCCGGACATGGCTCGCGCGGTCAATGTGCTGCGCGCCGAGCAGGCGTTACCCGCTCTGACGCTCGCCGACATTCGCCCGCACGTCTCGCATGGCTCCAATGCCGTGGTGCGCGCGGGTTTCCCCGACGCCGGTGCCGAGGAATTCGCCCGTCTGCGCGAGCGCTTCCTGCAGCTGTATCGCGATGCGCTGGCGGTGGACACGCGCCTGTTCGACGGTTTTGCGCAGGTGCTCGACTGCCTGGACAGTCAGGGCGTGCGCTGGGGCATCGTCACCAACAAGCCCGGCTGGCTCAGCGTGCCGCTGATGCAGGCGATCGGACTGGCGGGGCGCGCGGGCTGTCTGATCAGTGGCGATACGCTGCCGGTGCGTAAGCCCGATCCCCTGCCGCTGCTGACCGGCGCACAGCAGCTGGGCTGTCCGGCCGAGCAGGCGCTGTATCTGGGTGATGCGCTACGCGATGCGCAGGCAGCCCGCGCCGCGCGCATGCTGGCAGTGGGCGCGCGCTACGGCTACATCGGCCCGGAGGAGGATGTGTCGAGTTGGCCCGTGGACGGCTGGATCGATACACCGGGGCAGTTGCTCGACTGGGTGGCGGTGCCCTCAGCGGACATGCGTGGACAAAGCTCCGTTCCTTGACGGCGCGGGAGCGAGCGCCCCTTCGCCTGGCGAGACAACGCCGCGCCCTGTTGTGCCCGGCGCTGCACCCACCGTACCGCCCGCTCCCGCGGCCGGGTCGGTGCGCTATTTCGTGCTGCTCTACACGCCGGTGCCGCGTCGCGCGGCGCTCACGGCGCTGCTGGCCATCGCCGATGAGCTCGCCGTGGGGCTTACGCGCGACCTGGATCACAGCGTGGCGCATCTGCGCCTGCAGTGGTGGGAGGAGGAGCTGCTGCGCTTTCAGCAGGGCCAGCCGCGTCATCCCTGGCTGATCGGCTGGATGCAGACACTGCGAGAGCCGGCGGACCTGCGCCCCCTGGCGCAGGCGGCCGGCGTCGATCTGGCCACACAGCGGCTCGCAGCCCGCCATGAGCTGCAGCTGTCTGCCGCGCTGTTTGTCAGCGCCGCGCAGCTGCTCGGTGCGCCGGCGCAGGCGATGAGCGCCGATCTCGAGGCGCTCGGGCGAGCGGTGGGCACGCTCGAGGCCTGCGCCGCCGGCCAACCGTGGGCAGCCGCGCAGCTGCCGGAGCAGCTGCGCGCACTCACCGAGCGGCAGCGTCGCTCGCCGCTGGTCGCGCCGCAGTGGCAGCCCGCGCTCGCGCCGCTGCTGCTGTGGCTGGCGCTGAGCGCGCATCGCAGGAGGCGCGCCGAGCGGCGCCGCGCAGCGTTCGCGCGGCAGGGGGACGACAAATCGGCGACAATGCCGTCCCGTGCGCCGCCGGGCCGTTTCGACGAGCTGGCAGACAACTTCATCGCCTGGCGCTACGCGCGCCGCGCCGTACGGCGGCATTTCCGGATAGCTCCATAGGCATCGCATGAGCGACAGCAGCGTCGAACAGCCTGCGCCTCTCCAGGCGCAGCGCGATTTTCGGGCAGACCCGCAGACGCTCGCAGGTCGTGTCATCGCAATCACCGGTGCTGGCGATGGCATCGGACGCGCGGTGGCGCTCGCCGCGGCCGGCAGCGGCGCCGAGGTCATCCTGATCGGGCGCACGCTGCGCAAGCTCGAGGAGGTGCACGCGCGCATCACCGCGCTCGGCCGCGCCGAGGCCAGCATTGCGGCACTGGACCTGGAAAAAGCCGTGGCGCGCGACTACGACCAGCTGGCCGATGCGCTGCTGCAGCGTTATGGCAGGCTCGATGGACTGGCGCACATTGCGGCCATTCTCGGCAGCCTGGCACCCATCGAGCACTACGATGTGCCGAGCTGGTATCGCGTGCTGCACGTGAACCTGACCGCCGCCTTTGCGCTCACGCAGGTGCTGCTGCCGGCGCTGCGCGCGTCGAGCGACGCCTCGATCATCTTCACCAGCAGCGGCGTGGGCCGGCGCGTGCGCGCCTATTGGGGCGCCTATGCGGTGTCGAAGGCCGGCACCGAAGCGCTCTCACAGCTGCTCGCCGCGGAGCTCGAAGCCAGCACCGCCATACGGGTCAACACCCTCAATCCCGGCCCGGTGCGTACGCGCATGCGCATGCAGGCCTTTCCGGCCGAGGATCCCCAAACACTGCCGGCAGCCGAGCAGATCGTCACGCCCTATCTGTGGTTGCTCAGCGCCGCGAGCCGGGGCATCACGGGCCAGGCGTTGGACTGTCAAGCAACGCGCTGAGCTCCTCGGCGGAGAGCTCGCGCCAGCGTCCACGCGCCAGCGTTGGCGGCAGCGCCAGGGCACCCAGGCGCGTACGCAGCGCGCGGGTCAAGGTCACCGCCTGTCGCTCAATGAGCTGGCGCACCTGCGCCCCACTGGCGCCGACCGTGATCAACCGGTACCAGCGGTTGCTCGCCTCCCCGCCCGCCGGCTCGAGTGCCTGCACGCGCACGCGCGCACCGCTGTCGAGCTCGCCCGCCAGAATGGCCTGCTGCTGCGCCTCGCTGAGCTCGCCACGTACCCGCAGACTGAATTCCATCGGCAGCGAGCCCACCGCGCGCTGCAGGCGCGCCGCCAGCGTGCCATCGGCGCTCAGCAGCTCGAGCCCCCCATCGATGGTGGCCAGCGGACTGACGCTGATGAAGCGTCGCCCGGCGCGGCGCGGCAGACGCGCGGCGAAACTCTCGGCTTGCTCGGCGCGCGCCGGGCGCGGCGCCGGTTGCGTCAGCGGCGCTGTCGGCTCAAAACTCGCTGCAAGTTGCGATGCCGGCTCGGTGACGCGCTCGCTCGCGTGCGCACCTCTGCGTGGCGGCAGCAGCGGCTGGCCCGGAGAGCGGTGACACAGCAGCACCGCCGCCGCGGCGCGCGGCGTGGCGCGCTGGCGGATGACTCGTCCGTCGAGCCGCAGCTGATCCTGGGAGGTAACACGCATGCCCAGCACGGCAGGCCGGTGATTGACGCTCAGGCGCCCGGCACGGATCCAGGCTTCCACTTCGCGTCGTGAGCCCACGCCGAGCTGCGCGATGACCTTCTGCAGTCGCTCCGCGCCGCTGGGTCCGTTAGCCGTAGCGTGCGCGGCTCGTGTGACTCGTGCAGCGCGCGCGGTTCGCGAGGCTCCTGGGCGCCTCAAGCATCCGTGCCGCGTGAGGCGGCCACCAGGGCCGATGTCTCGTCGATATCGGCGGCACCTTCGAGCGCCGAGCGCTCCTCGATCCCCACCCCGCTCGGGGCACTGCTTTCAGCCTCCTCGCTCCCAGCCTCGCCAGCCTCTGGCGAGACGGCAGAGTCGGCCGACGCCGGCACATCGGCCAGCGGTATCTGCGGCAGCTCCGGCAGCTGCGCATCGAGTTCACCGAAGGAGCGCAGCTCCGCGAGCGGCGGCAGCTCATCCAGGCCACGCAGCCCAAAATAATCGAGAAACTCGCGCGTCGTGCCCAGCAGCTCCGGGCGACCGGGCAGCTCGCGATGCCCGACCACGCGAATCCAGTTGCGCTCGAGCAGCGTCTTGATGATGTTGGGATTGACGACCACGCCGCGCACCGCTTCGATCTCAGCGCGCGTGATGGGCTGGCGATAGGCGATCAACGCCAGCGTCTCGAGCAACGCACGCGAATAGCGTTGCGGTCGCTCCGGCCACAGCCGGCCGATCACGGCGCTGTAGCGACTGCGCACCTGCAGCCGATAGCCGGCGGCGGTCTGCTTGACCTCCAGCGCGCGCGTTGCATAGCTCTCTTCGAGCTGTTCCAGCGCGATACGCAATGCCGCAGCGTCCGGACGCTGCCCCTCCTCGAACAGCTGCGCCAGCTCGGCAAGCGACAGCGGCCGGCCGGCTGCCAACAGCGCCGCCTCGACGATGTTGCGGATCTGCTCCTGCGCCTCGGCGTGTGCCTCGTCCTGCATCTGCTCGCTCATCCTCCGGCCCCGTCCCCGGGCGCGGGTAGCTCGGCGACCGCCTGCAGTGTACGGGGAGTGCTCGCCGCCCGCACGTGCAGCGGCGCGTAGGCTTCGGTCTGCAGCACGTCGATCATGCCCTCGCGCACCAGCTCGAGGATCGCGATGAAGGTCACCGTGATGCCGGCGCGGCCCTCCTCGGGACGAAACAGCTGCACGAACGGTACGAAGGCTTCCTGATGTAGCGTTGCGAGAATGTTGCTCATGCGCTCGCGCACCGAGAGCGCCTCTCGCTGCACGTGGTGATGCGCGAACATCGCCGAGCGGATCGCCACTTCCTTGAAGGCGATCAACATCTCCTGCAGCGTGACCTGGGGCAGCGTGCGGGGCGCTGGGCGCTCGAGCAGCTCGGCACTCGCCAGCCACACGTCACGCTCCAAGCGCGGCAGGCGGTCCAGGTCCGCCGCGGCACGCTTGAAGCGCTCATACTCCTGCAGGCGCCGCACCAGCTCGGCGCGCGGATCGTGCTCACCGTCGTCTGCGCTGGCCGGCCGCGGCAACAACATGCGGGACTTGATCTCGGCCAGCGTCGCGGCCATGACCAGGTACTCGCCGGCGAGCTCGAGCTGCAGCTCCTGCATCAGCTCGATGTACTGCATGTACTGCCGCGTGATCTCGGCGATGGGAATGTCGAGGATGTTGACGTTCTGGCGGCGGATCAAATAGAGCAGCAGATCCAGCGGCCCCTCGAAGGCCTCGAGGAAGATCTCCAGCGCCTGCGGCGGAATATATAGATCCCGCGGCAGTGCCGTGATCGGCTCGCCGTTCAGCACGGCGAAGGGCATCTCCACCTGCTCGGGCACTGCCTCGGCGACATGCACCTCCGGGGGCGGATTGGAAACGACGATCTTCAGGTCCGGCTTCATAACGGGCCCTCCGCAGCTGCTCTCGCCCCGGTCACTGTGGCCGCAGATGCATCGCGCGACGCACCTCATCGAGCGTGGCACGCGCGGCCTCGCGCGCCTTCTCCGCGCCCTCGGTCAGCAGGTTGGCCACGATCTCGGGATTGTCCTGGAACTCCTGCGCGCGCTTGCGCATGCCACCTACCTCCTCGACGATGCGCTCGATCAGCGGCTTTTTGCAGTCCAAACAGCCGATGCCGGCGGAGCGACAACCCTGCGCCGCCCAGCTCTGCGTGGCCGCATCCGAATAGATGCGGTGCAGATCGAACACCGGACACTTGTCCGGATCGCCCGGATCGGTGCGCCGCACGCGCGCCGGATCAGTCTGCATGGTGCGCAGCTTCTGCGCGACCGCATCCGGCTCCTCACGCAGTCCGATGGTGTTGCCATAGGACTTGGACATCTTGCGGCCGTCCAGGCCCGGTACCCGCGGCGCTGCCGTCAGCAGCACCTGCGGCTCGGGCAGGATCGTCACCGAGCTGCCCTCCAGATAGCCGAGCAGTCGCTCGCGATCGGCCATGGTGATGCGCGGGTTGCTCTCCACCAGCGCTCGCGCGCGTTCGAGCGCCGCCTGATCGCCAGCCTCCTGGAAGCGCCGACGCAACTGCCGGTAGAGCGTGATATTGCGCCCCCCCAGCTCCTTGATGGCCCGCTCGGCCTTCTGCTCGAAGTCCGGCTCGCGCCCGAACAGGTGATTGAAGCGCCGCGCCAGCTCACGCGTCACCTCCACGTGTGCCACCTGATCCTCACCGACCGGCACGAAGGCCGGACGGTAGAGCAAAATGTCGGCACTCTGCAGCAGCGGATAGCCGAGAAACCCGTAGGTGGCCAGATCCTTGTCGCGCAGCTGCTCCTGCTGATCCTTGAAGCTCGGCACTCGCTCGAGCCACCCCAGCGGCGTGATCATCGACAGCAGCAGGTGCAGCTCGGCGTGCTCGGGGACGTGCGACTGCACGAACAGCGTCGCCACCCCCGGATTCAGTCCGGCGGCCAGCCAGTCGACCGTGACATCGTAGATGGCCCGCGGGATGCCGCTGGTGTCCTCGTATCCCGTGGTCAACGCATGCCAGTCGGCCACGAAGAAGAAACATTCGTACCGGTATTGCAGTTCGACCCAGTTGCGCAGGGCACCATGGTAATTGCCGAGGTGCAGCGCTCCGGTCGGGCGCATGCCCGACAGCACGCGCTTGCCTTGGGGGACGACACTCATCCTATCTCGCTGCTTTGCCCGCTGATGCGGGCCCTGTGCGGTGAAGCGGCGGATTATACGGGGTTTGCGGAGGCTTCCCACTCGACGCCGGGAAGCCGGCCGAGCCCTGCGCGCACCACCACGGGAGGGGAGCTCGCCAGGTCCACCACCGTGGTCGGCGTGATGCCGCAGTGACCGCCGTCGAGGATGGCATCGAGCTGGTGCTCCAGGCGCGCGCGGATCTGCGCGCCATCGGTCAGGGGTAGCTGATCGCCGGGCAGCAGCAGCGTTGAGCTCATCAGCGGCTCGCCGAGCTCCTCGAGCAGCAGGCGCGGCACGATGTGATCGGGCACGCGCAGGCCGATCGTGCGGCGTTTGGGATGCTGCAGTCGCCGGGGGGTCTCGCGCGTGGCGGGCAGCAGGAACGTGAAGGGTCCGGGGGTGGCCGCCTTGAGCAGGCGGAACTGCCAGGTGTCCACGCGCGCATAGCGCCCGATCTCCTTCAGATCGCGGCACACCAGCGTGAAATGATGATGACGATCGGCGCCGCGGATGCGACGCAGCCTCTCCAGCGCCGCCGCATCACCGATGTGACAGCCGAGCGCATAGCACGAGTCGGTGGGATAGGCGATCAGCCCACCCTCGCGCACGATCTGTGCGGCGCGGCGGATCAGCCGCAACTGCGGCGTTTGGGGGTGCAGCTCGAAGTATTGGCTCACGTGTAAAAAGGCCGCGATTTTCCCGCCGGGAGGGGAGATTCGCTATCATAGCGGGCTTGCTATACCAGAACCGCCGCAATGCAACCGCTGTTTGAGCTCGCGCCGCTGGCAGCATTCCTGCTGGCGTACTGGCTGCGCGGCATCTATGTCGCCACCGCGGTGCTCATGGTGGGCATGGTCGCGTTGCTGCTGGTCGACTGGATACGACTGCGCCGTCTGCCCCCCATGCATCTGCTGAGCGCCGGCCTGGTGCTGCTGCTGGGTGGCGCCACGCTGCTGCTGCGGGATACGCGCTTCCTGAAATGGAAGCCGACCGTCTTTCTGTGGCTCGTGTCGCTGGCGGCCGTGGCCAGCACCTGGATAGGGCCCAAGACGCTCGCGCAGCGTCTGCTGCAGCCGTTGTTCGCCAAGAGTGAGCAACTGCCGCGCCGCGCCTGGTTGACGCTCAACTGGTTGTGGGCGGGTTTCTATTTGCTGCTCGGAGCGCTGAACCTGGTGGTCGCCGACTACGCCAGTGAGCGTGCCTGGGTGTATTTCAAGGTATTTGGTTTAAGCGCGGCCTTCGTAGTGTTTGCGATGGCCCAGGGCGCCTGGCTGGCGGTCAGAACAGAGTCGCTCGCCCCCAGTGCACACACCTCATGAACACCGTCATGCCCACTGCGCAACACGCGGCTGGCCCGCCGGGCGAGCGTGTGGCGCGCATCGAGCAATACCTGCGCGACGCCCTTGGGACGTGCGAGCTACTGGTCCAGGACCAAAGCGCCGCGCATGCCGGTCATCCTGGCGCCGCCGGGGGCAAGGGGCACTTTAGCGTGCGTATCGTGTCAGATCGCTTCAGAGGGCTGAGCGTTTTGCAGCGCCATCGCTTGGTCAACCAGGCCCTCGCAGGCCTCTGGGACAGTGAGCTGCACGCGGTTTCCATCAGCGCCCTGACAGCCGACGAACAGTAACGTTAGAGCAATTGATAAGATAATCCTTCAACTTCCTGAGAGATCTAATGAAAATCGAGAAACTGCTTCCGCTCGTGGCCGCCTGCGCGCTGGCCGCCTGCGCCAAGACTGGCACTCCGGCGCAGACTTCTGCGAGCGCGGGCAACGCCGCGGCGACCACTGCGGCCAACCCGGCGGACAAGCCCGTCGCGACGGTCAATGGCACGCCCATCACGCGCGACATGTTCGAGTACTTCGTGAAGAGCACTGCGAACAAGCCCTCCTCCCAGCTGACCGCCGATCAGCGCAACGAGGCGCTCGATAACCTGATCCGCGGCGAGCTGGTTGCGCAGCAGGCGGAAAAGGACGGGCTGGGAAAGTCGGCGGACGTCGCCTCCGAGCTGCAGCTCTCGCACCTGGAGATCCTCGAGCAGGCCGGCGCCGAGCACTACCTGGCGGACAAGAAGCCGACCGATGCGGAGCTCAAGAGCGAGTATGACCAGCAGGTCGCTGCCATTCCCAAGACGCAGTACCACGCGCGCCATATCCTGGTGACCACGCAGGCGCAGGCACAGAAGATCATTGCGCAGCTCAAGCGCGGCGCGAAGTTCGAAGATCTGGCCAAGAAGGACTCGATCGACTCCTCCAAGGATCAGGGCGGCGACCTCGGTTGGTTCTCGCCCGCCAGCATGGTCAAGCCCTTTGCCGATGCAGTCGCCACGCTGAAGAAGGGTGAGATCACACCCGCGCCCGTGCAGACGCAGTACGGCTGGCATGTTATTCAGTTGCTGGACACCCGTGAGACACCGGTGCCACCACTGGATCAGGTCAAGGACCGCGTCAGTCAGCTCGTGGAGTCCAAGAAGTTCCACGCCTATGAGGACCAGCTGATGAAGACCGCGCAGATTCAGAAGAATCTCTGACACGACGTCACGGACTGACACGACGTCACGGCGCTGCGTCATCTGCAGCGCCACACCACGACGCCGGACCGCCACCAGGGCGGCGATCGCTCCCCCATCGAGCGCTCGCCGCCCTTCGTTTTATTCGGCAGCCCCGGCCAGCAGCTGCATCAGCCCTGCCTCATCCAGAACCGTTATCCCCAGCGCCTCGGCGCGTGCGAGCTTGCTGCCAGGATCCGCGCCCGCCACGACATAGCGGGTGCGCTTGGACACCGAGCCGCTGACCTTCGCGCCCAGTGCCGTCAGGCGCTCGGCGGCCTCCTCGCGTGTCAGGCCCGTCAATGTGCCGGTGAGCACCACGGTGACGCCGTGCAGAGGCAGCGCGCTCTGCTCGTGCTGCCGTACCGGCGGGCCTTCTGGAAAGCGCACGCCCAGCTCGCGCAGCTGCGTGAGCTGGCGGCGATGTCGCTCGTCGGCAAAGAAGCTGTGCACGCTGGCGCCGATGGTCGGACCGATATCGGCCACTTCGAGTATCTGCTCGAGACTCGCGTGCTGGATCGACTCGAGCGTGCCGAAATGCTCGGCCAGTGCGCGCGCCGTGCTCTCCCCGACGCCGGGGATGCCCAGCGCGTAGAGCAGCCGCGGCAGCGTGGTCTGTTTGCTGCGCTCGATGGCCGCCAGCAGCTTGGCGACAGATCTTTCACCCATGCGCGCCAGCTCGATCAGCCCGGTGGCATCGAGCTGATACAGCTCGCTGGGCTCATGCACCAATTCCTGCTGCACCAACTGCTCGATGAGCTTTTCTCCCAGCCCCTCGATGTCCAGCGCTCGGCGGCTCGCAAAGTGTCGCAGCGCCTCCATGCGCTGCGCGGGACAGCTGAAGGCGCCACTGCAGCGGGCGGCCGCCTCCCCCTCCACCCGCACAATGGCCGCGCCACAGACCGGACACTGGCTGGGCAGTGTCACCGGATGCACCTGCCCCGTGCGTCGCTCGGGCAGCACGCGCACGATCTCGGGAATCACATCGCCGGCACGGCGTACCGAGACGGTATCGCAGATCTGCACGTCCTTGCGGGCGAGCTCATCAAAGTTGTGCAGGGTTGCATTGCTGACCGTGACGCCGCCGACCTGCACCGGCGCCAGGCGCGCCACCGGCGTCAGTACGCCCGTGCGACCGACCTGAAATTCGATCGCGCGCACCTGCGTGAGAGCCTCCTCGGCGGGAAACTTGTGGGCGATCGCCCAACGCGGTGCACGCGCCACGTAGCCGAGGGCTTCCTGGTCGGTGCGTGCATCGACCTTGTAGACCACCCCATCTATCTGATAAGGCAGCTCGCTACGTCGCGCACCCATATCGCGAAAGTACTCGAGGCATCCCTCGACGCCGTGCACGGTGCGCACCAGCGGATTGGTGCGCAGCCCCCAGCGCGCCAGTTGCTGCAGCATCGCGCTCTGCGTGGCCGGCGGATCCCGCCAGAATCCGTAGCCATAGAAGAATGCCTGCAGCGTGCGCGTCGCGGTGATGCGCGCATCGAGCTGTCGCAGGCTGCCCGCGGCGGCGTTGCGCGGATTGGCGTACAGCTTCTCGCCGGCCGCCGCGGCCGCCTCGTTGAGCTTGGCAAGCCCCGCGATGGGCATGAAGATCTCGCCGCGGATCTCGATCTCATCCGGGCAGGCACCGTGCAGCTGCAGGGGCACCGCGCGGAGGGTGCGTGCATTGGCCGTGACGTCCTCGCCGGTCGTCCCATCACCGCGCGTCGCGGCCAGCGCCAGACGCCCGTGCCGGTAGGTCAGCGATACGGCCAGGCCATCGAGCTTGGGCTCGGCGCAGTAGACGATGCTGTCCTCGCCGCGACCGAGGCGGGTGCGCACGCGACGGTCGAAATCGTGCATTTCCTCCTCGCTGAAGGCGTTGTCCAGCGAGAGCATGGGTATGCGGTGCTGCACGGGCGCGAATCCCGCCGCCGGTTGACCGCCCACACGCTGCGTCGGGGAATCGGCGCTGACGAGCTCGGGGTGCTGCGCTTCGAGCGCGCGCAGCTCGACCATCAGCCGGTCGTACTGCGCATCCGACACGCTCGGGTCATCGAGCACGTAGTAGCGGTAGTCGTGTTGTCGGATCAGCTCACGCAGCTCGCCGATGCGATGCTGCGCGTCAGCGCTCACGCGGGAGGTCCTGCCATGGCATCGAGCTCCCGATAGCGCGTACGCAGCTCGGCGATGCGCGCATCATCCAGCGCCACGCCGGCATCGTCCTGCAGCCGTGCGCGCAGTCGCTCGGACAGATCCAGCGCCGTGAGCAGCAGCCGGTCCACCGCTTCGGGCGGCGACAACGGTCCGGGTAGCACCGTGAAAAGACTCAATCCCGAGTAGCGCTGATAGTCCATCGAGGTCGGATCGAACATGCCCGGCTTGTTCAGGCTCGCACAGGAAACCAGCGCATGCCCCTGAGCATCGGGCTGATGAAAAATCCGATAGCGTCCGTGCACGAATCCGCAGGCCGCCAGCGCCTGACGCGTCGCGCGTCCCGACAGTCGCTGCTCGTTGTTGGCGACGATGCGCACCGAGACGATGCGTCGCTGCTCCTCGGGCGGCCACTCGACGCTCACTGCCTCTTCGCCGGCCTGTGGCAGCTGCGCTGCCGCGCCCGAGGCATCCATCACCGCCGGCTCAGCGGCCTGCAGGTCCGCCTCGACGTGCGCGTGCGCGTGCGCATGCGCTTCGGCGTCTGCGACGGCTGAGATATCGGACTGCGCCGCGGCATCGGACTGCGCGCTGGTATCGGACTGCGCGCTGGCGTCGGGCTCTACCAGGTCATGCAGCTCGAGATGCGCGGCCGGGACCGCTGCGTGGCGTGCGCTCAGGGGTACGCTCGGCAGTTCGCCGGCACTGATTGCGCCGCGCCGCTCGGCACGAATCGCCTGCTCCTCGGGTTCGCTGGCATCGAGGGGGAAATCGCAGACTGTCGCAGCAGGCAGCTCGCCCAGCGCAGGTCCTGCATCCTTCACGGGCCGCTCGAGCCAGGCCGGAATGGCGCTGGCCGCCGCCGCGTCTTGGGGCGAGCCCGCCCCGGGGGCCAGCGGCTGTCCGAAAGGAATGGTCTCGGCCAGTGCGCGGGCGCGCTCGCGTGCCGCCGCGCGCGCCAGGCGCGATCGGTGCGACTCCCAGGCGGTCAGACCGATCAGAAACACCACCCCGACCACCAGCAGGATCCAGCGCAATTCGCTCATGGGGTCCTCCGCCCTATACGGCCGCCAGCTTGACGGCCTCGTCGATATCCACCGTGACCAAGCGCGAAACACCGGCCTCGCTCATGGTGACGCCGACCAACTGGGAGGCAAGCTCCATCGTGACCTTGTTATGCGTAATGAAAATGAATTGGATGCGGCTCGACATGGCCCGCACGATGTCGCAGAAACGACCGACATTGTGCTCATCCAGCGGCGCGTCCACCTCATCGAGCAGGCAGAAGGGCGCGGGGTTCAGATCGAAGATCGCAAACACGAGGGCTACCGCGGTCAGGGCCTTCTCCCCACCCGACAGCTGCGCGATCGTGCTGTTGCGCTTGCCCGGCGGACGCGCCATGACCGCAACACCGGCGGCCAGCGGATCCTCACCGACCAGCTCCAGATAGGCGTTGCCACCGCCGAAGAGCGTCGGGAACTTCTCCTTAAGGCCGGCATTGATGCGGTTGAAGGTGTCCTCGAAGCGCGTACGTGTCTCGCGGTCGATCTTGCGCATCGCCGTCTCGAGCGTCTCCAGCGCCTCGCTGACGTCGGCGAACTGCCGATCGAGGTACGCCTTGCGCTCGCTCTGCTCTGAGAGCTCGCCGATGGCCGCGAGGTTGACCTGCCCGAGCCGCTCGATATCCGCCCGTAATGCAACCAGGCGCTGCTCCCAGGCGGCCAGCTCCGCCTGCGAATCCAGACTCGCGAGCACTGCCGGCAGCTCGCAATGGGTCGCGGCGAACTGCTCGAGCAGCGCCTCGCGTCGCAGCCGCGACTCCTGCAGCGCCAGTCGTGCCTGCTCGCTGCCTGCGCGCGCCTGCTCCACGCGCTGCTCGGCGCTCACACGCCGCTGCTCCAGCGAGCGCAGTTGTTGATCGCAGTCCTCGAGCGCCCGTCGCGCGCCGGCCAGCTCGCCCTCCGCATCCAGGCGGTGTGCCAGATGCTCCTGCAGCTGCTGCTCGAGTTGCCCGATGGGCGCCTCGCTTTCGCGCAGCGTCGTCTCGACCTGCTCACGCTGCTCGAGCAGCTCCGCGCGTCGCGTGAGCAGCCGCTGCAGCGACGTGGCCATCGAGCCTTCCGAGGAGCGACGGCTCTCCAGGCGCACCATCGCATCGCGCAACTCCAGCTGCGCGGCCTGTGCGCGCTGCCGCGCTGACGCCGCGTCGCCACGGCGTAACTCGCGCTCCTCTTCGAGCTCGCGCCGCCGCTCATCCAGGCGAGCGAGCGAGCTGCTCGCCTCCTCATAGGCGGCCTGTGCGCGCGCCAGGCTCTCCGCCGTGCGGGTGGCGTCGGCAGACACTTCCGCCTGCTCCGCCTCGATGCGCGCACGTCGCTGGGCAGCCTGCTCCAGGCGCGCTCGCAGCGCCTCGAGCCGCGCGCGCAGTTCCGAGTGCTCGCGCTGTGCCTGCTGAATGCGCTGCTGCGTGCGCTCCCGGTCCTGCTCGGCGGTGCCGACCTGCCCGCGCAGACTGGCCAGCTCCTGCTCGAGCTGTTCCACCTGCCGATGGGCGTGGGCGCAGCGCTCGCGCAGCTCCTTGAGCCGATGCTCGCGCTCGATGACCCCGGCGTGCACGTCGCCGCCGCGATTGACGCGCAGCCAGCCGCGGCCGAGCCACTCGCCGGTGGCTGTGACGATCGACTCGCCCGGCGCCAGCTGCGCTCGCCGTTGCAGCGCCTCGGCCAACGTCCCCGCCGTGTGCACGCGCGCGAGCAGTTGCAGCGCCGAATCCGGCCCACTCACCTGGGCGGCGAGCGTATCCTCGGTCCGCGGCGCCGGCGGCGAATCGGTCGCACCCACAGCCGCACGCCCCGCTTCGCCGTGCCCGGTCGCACCGCCGTGCTCGATGAAGGTCAGCTGCCCGATGGTCAGGCGTGACAACTCGGCCTGCAGCGGCTCGAGCGCCGCGACATCGACGGCCTCGAGATAGTCACCCAGGACGGTTTCGACGGCGCGCTCCCAGCCGGGGCTGACCTCGAGGATCTCCGCCAGGCGTCGCCCGACCCCCTGGCCGAGCGAGGCGAGCCAGCTGGCCGTCTGCGGATTCTTTTCACGCAGCGCCGCCTTTTGCAGCGCCTCGAGCGACACGAGCTCCGAGCGACTCTGCTCGCGCTCGCGTCGCAGGCGCTCCAGGCGCCCCTCGGCCGCCTGCTGGGCGCTGCGCAGCTGCTGCACTTGAGCGAGGGCCGCGGCGAGCTCGCGTGCGAGCTGCTCGGCGGTCTCGCGCCCGCTGCTCTCGCGCTGTTGCAGACCTTCGAGCTCCGGATCCGCCGCCTGCGTGGCCAGCGTTTCGGCTTCGACGCTGAGGCGGTCCGCGTGCGCCTGCAGACGCAGGCGCTGATTCTCGAGCTGCTCGATGCGGGCGGCCTCGACCTCGCCACTTTGCGCGGCCGCGCCGAGCTCGCGATTGAACGCTTCCCAGCGCTCCTGCCAGCTGGCGAGCTGTGCCTCCTGAGCCAGCTGCGTCTGGGTCGCCAGCCGCTCCTGCTCGCGCTGTGCGTCCAGCTGCGGGGCGAGCGCGGCGAGCTCTGCGCGCAGCGCCGCGAGCTGCTGCTCGTCACGCACGGTCTGCTCGGCAATGCTGGTGAGCTGCGAGCCCAGCTGGGCCTGCTCCTGCGTCGCGCGCTCGCGCATCTGGCGCGCATGGGCGAGACTCTGCTCGGTGCGCGTGACGGCGGCACCCATCTCGTAGTAGCGCGCCTGCACCACTGACAGGGTCGCGCTGAGCTCGCCATAGAACTCGCGCTGCTTCTCGATGGCCGCCTCGCTGGCGCGCTGCTCGGCCAGCGACTGCTGCATGGCGAGCTCCCGCTCGCGCATGTCCTGCTCCTGCTCGGCAGCGGTGCCGTCCAGCTCACGCAGCCTGAGCGCCAGCGACTCGGCCGTCAGCGTGCGCTCCTGCCCCTTCAGGTCCTGGTAGCGGCGCGCCACGTTGGCCTGACGCTGCAGATGGCGAATCTGCTTGTCGACCTCGTCGCGCAGATCGCTGACGCGGGCGAGGTTCTCGCGGGTATCGGCGATGCGGTTCTCGGTCTCCCGCCGCCGCTCCTTGTACAGCGAGATTCCGGCCGCCTCTTCGATGAAGGCGCGCATGTCCTCGGGGCGGGCCTCGACGACGCGCGAGATCGTGCCCTGCTCGATGATGGCGTAGCTGCGCGAGCCCAGGCCGGTGCCGAGGAACAGTTGCGTGATGTCGCGCCGACGGCAGCGCCCGCCATTGATGAAATACGCCGAGGTGCCGTCACGCTCGACGCTGCGCTTGAGCGAGATCTCCGCATAGCTGGCATAGGCGCCGCCGACACGCCCGTCGGCGTTGTCGAAGATCAGCTCCACCGAGGCGGTACCGACCGGTTTACGCGAGCCCGAGCCGTTGAAGATCACATCCGACATCGAATCGCCGCGCAGATAGCGCGCCGACAGCTCGCCCATGACCCAGCGAACTGCGTCGATGATGTTGGACTTGCCGCAACCGTTGGGACCGACGACGCCGGTCAGATTGCTGGGCAGATGAACCGAGGTGGGATCGACGAACGATTTGAAACCGGCGATCTTGATCCTGTTGAGCCGCATCTCTCCTGTCCTGAGGCGCCAGCGGCGCGGTAGGGCACGTTCGCGGCGTAGTGTAAAGTATCCGTCGCGCTCTTTCGATGCAGTCACACGCCCGCATGCCGAGTCAGCCGTCCACCGACGTCGAAATTTTTCCCAATCCGGCCCCCGAGCAGGATTACACCATCCGCATGCGCATCCCGGAGTTCACCTGCCTGTGCCCGCGCACCGGACAGCCAGACTTCGCGATGCTGACGCTCGAGTACGTCCCCGACCGCCTGTGTGTCGAGCTCAAGGCGCTCAAGCTGTACCTGTGGTCGTTTCGGGACCGCGGCGCCTTTCATGAGGCCGTGACCAACGAGATCATCGACTATCTGGCCGGCCGGCTCAGGCCGCGCTTCATGCGGCTGAGCGCGCGCTTCAACGTGCGCGGTGGCATCCACACCAGCGTCATCGCCGAGCGTCGCGCCTCTGGCTGGCGACCCACGGACCCCGTGAGCCTGCCCTAGCTTCGCCGCCCGCGGCGCCTTGCGCCCGGTCGCCTGTCCGCCCGCCCAGGTCGCTCGCAAGCTGGTGGGCGCCGCCTTACTGTAGCGCTTGCACGAACTACCGGGCGCGCTGAAATTTTTTCCGGCGTCGCACGCGCGGCCGTCGCATTGCGGTGCCCGAGTGCACAATCGGTGCCTGCGCTTACGGTGTCGTCATGCTGCAGAGCGGCCCGCAAGCTCACTAATCACAAGCCGGGGGCGATGACAAGCGGCTCTTTGCGACATCGCCCGCCCGCTGCATCCATTTCTTGCGCGTGCGCCTGTGGCGGTATTTGCGGCCCGTCTCTTGCACCCGGCAGTGGCATGCGCAGCGCCCAGGGAATTCGACCATTACACAGCGAGCCTTCCTCGCTGCTGCAGGAATTCCTCGCAGTGCGCGCACAGACCGAAGCGCTCTGCGAGCCCCTGGAGATCGAAGACTACGTGCCCCAGAGCATGCCCGACGCCAGTCCGACCAAGTGGCACCTGGCGCACACGACGTGGTTCTTCGAGCGCTTCGTGCTGCAGGCCGAGCAGAGCGGCTATCGCTGCTTTCACAGCGGCTACGACTATCTCTTCAATTCCTATTACCAGAGCGTCGGACCGCAGGCCTCGCGCCCCGGCCGAGGCCTGCTGACGCGGCCGAGCGTCGCGGAAGTGTTTCGCTATCGCCGGCATGTCGATGAGCAGCTGGCCGAACTGCTGCAGCAGTCGCCGCCGACGCCGGCGCTGGCTCGCCTGGTACAGCTCGGCATTCACCACGAGCAGCAGCACCAGGAGCTGCTGCTGACGGATCTGAAGCACCTGTTGTTCACCAATCCGCTGCGCCCGGCTTATCGCACGCGCCCGGCGACCATTGGCTCGCCCCCCTTCGCAGCGGCGCCCAAGCCGCCCCAGCGACCCCTGACCTTCACCCCCTTTGTGAGCGGCGTGTATGAGATCGGGATCGACGGCACGGGGGGCTTCTGCTTCGATAACGAAACGCCGCGGCACCGTCTGTACGGGTCCGCCTTCGCGCTGGCCGACCGGCTGGTGAGCAACGCCGAATATCACGAGTTCATCCTCGATGCCGGGTATGGGCGTGCGACCCTGTGGCTATCGGATGGCTGGCCGCTGGCCCAGCAATGGCAGCGTCCGCTCTACTGGAGCGAGGGGCTGGATGCCGAATTCACGCTCGATGGCATGCAGGAACTCGATCCGCACGCCCCGGTCTGTCATCTGAGCTATTACGAGGCCGACGCCTTCGCCCGCTGGGCCGGGGCGCGCCTGCCGACCGAGGGCGAATGGGAACGCGCCTCCTGCAGTGCCCCGATCCTGGGCAACTTCCTCGATTCGAGCCGCCTTCATCCGCGAGCCGCCTCTGCCAGCAGTCCCGCCTCGCCCTTCGGCGATGTCTGGCAATGGACTGCATCGGCCTATCTGCCGTATCCGGGCTTTCGTGCCTGGTCCGGTGCGCTGGGCGAATACAACGGCAAGTTCATGGCCAACCAGTTCGTGTTGCGCGGCGGCTCCTGCGCCACGCCCCGTTCGCATATCCGTGCGAGCTATCGAAATTTCTTCTACCCCCAGGCGCGCTGGCAATTCAGCGGCGTGCGTCTCGCCAAAGAGCGCTGAGCAAGGACGTACATCATCATGGCACCGACCCAAACCGCCGCGCTGGCCGAGCGCTTTACCGATGGGCAGTACGAGCAGGGGCTCGCCGACGTGCTGCGCGGTCTGCTCTACATCCCGCGGCAGCTCTCACATACCTGGCTCTACGACGAGCGCGGCAGTCGCCTGTTCGAGAAGATCTGCGAGGCCCCCGAGTATTACGTGATGCGCCTGGAAACCCAGATCATGCAGGACCACGCCGCGCAGATGGCGTCGCTGCTCGGCCAGGAGCTCTCGATCATCGAATACGGCAGCGGCAACAGCCAGAAGATCCGGCCATTGCTCGGTGCGCTGCCCCGCCTGCGAAACTACGTGCCGATCGACATCGCGGCCTCCAGCCTCGCGCGCAGCGCTCGTGCCATACGACGCGATTATCCAACGCTCAGTGTGCTGCCGCTGTGCGCCGACTTCACGCGCCGGCTCGAGCTGCCGCTGCACGCCGCCGACGGCACGCGACGCATGATCTACTTCCCGGGTTCCACGCTGGGTAACTATGAGCGGCTCGAGGCGGTGCGGCTGCTGTCCTCCATGCGAGCGCTCGCAGGCGCTGACGGGGCGGCGCTCATCGGCATCGATCTGGTCAAGGAGCGAGCGGTGCTCGAGCGCGCCTATGACGATGCGCGCGGCGTCACGGCCGAATTCAATCTCAATGCCCTGCGTCACGTGAATCGACGGCTTGGCATCGGCTTCGATATCGGCCACTTCCGGCATCGGGCGCTGTGGGTCGAGTCCCAGCAGCGCATCGAGATGCACCTGGTCAGCTCGGCCAACCAGACGATCCGCATGGGTGCAGCGGTGATCCGTCTGCTGCGCGGTGAATTCATCCGCACCGAGTGCTGCCACAAATACACCCCGGACGGCTTTGCGATTCTCGCAGCCGAAGCCGGTTGGCGCGTGCAGGCACGCTTCATGGATGAGCGCGGCTGGTTCGCGGTGATGCTGTTGAGCGCCGCCTAAGCTCAGTCCTCGCGATACGGCTCGACGCCGTAGAACTCGTACAGCGCACTGTTCCACGTGGGCTGCGCCATGCTTGGCCAATGTGCCGGGTCAAAGCCGGGTGCATCGCGCAGCCGCTCGCGTCGGGTGTCGATCATCAGGCGCTGGTGCTGCGCATCCAGTCGCAGCGCCTCCCAGGGCACGGCGAACAGTTTGCGTACCGAGCCACCCGCAGCCGCTTCCGCACCGGCTTCTGCGGCTGCATCCTCAAAGGCCAGTACGACGTAGGCGATGCGTCCACGCGGCACATCGAGCATGATCTCGCGCACGCGGCCCACGGGCTCGCCGGCGGCATCGACCACGGTATCGCCGGCCAATGCGGAGGCAGCCACGATTCCCGGCCGGCTCTCGCCAACGATCTTGTCGGTCTGCTGCATGCGAATACCCCTTCGGTGAGCACCTGCTCCCGCGAACCTCGCACCGCCAGAGCTTCGTTGCAAGCTGCGTGCCTGTAGCCAGCCGTCTCTCCAGGGAACGGCAAAAGCGCCTCGGTGGGTACGCGCACTGCGCGTAGAGCACGGAACCATCAGGGGTTTTTCGACTCTGTACAGCCCGGGGCGCGCCGGTATAATCGCGCGTTCTCTAGGGCTGGCAGCACTCAGGAGCGTTGTGATGGCGGGCAAGAAGACCGCAGCCAAGTCGAGCAAGTCCAAGCGAGCCGCGGTTGCCAAACCGGCGGCGCGCCGCGCGCCGCCGCCGCCGCCCTCGCAGCCTGCTCGCAAGGCTCAGGGCGCGCCGCGCGCTGCTGTGGCCGCCTCCTCCGCCAAGCCCGCGGCCCGCAGCGCCAAGCACACCGAGCGAGTGAGCGATTCCGCCAGCCACTCGATTCCGCGCCCAGTGCCTGCCTATCCGCCGCCCTCGCGGCCGGCGCCGCCGACCAGCGCAGGCGCGGATGAGCCGCGCGCCACTCCTGCACGCACGCTGCCCACGAACGACAACGACGAGGGCGACGCCATCGAGCCGGGGAGCCTGCTGGCTGGCCCGCGCAACGTCAAACCCTACGTCGCCAAACGCGGCGAGCAGTACATGAGCAAGGAGCAGCTGGCGCACTTCCAGCAGATCCTGTTCAGCTGGAAGCGCGATCTCATGGAAGAGGTCGACCGCACCGTCTCACATATGAAGGATGAGGCTGCAAATTTTCCCGATCCCAACGATCGTGCCACCCAGGAAGAGGAGTTCAGCCTGGAGCTGCGCACGCGCGATCGCGAGCGCAAGCTCATCCGCAAGATCGAAGAGGCGCTGAAGCGCATCGAGGATGGTACCTACGGCTACTGCCTGGAGACCGGCGAGGAGATCGGTATCAAGCGCCTGGAGGCGCGACCGGTCGCGACGCTGTCCATCGAGGCCCAGGAGCGCCGTGAGCGGCGCGAACGCCAGTACGGCGATCGCGACGATCGCTATCGCTGAATCCTTCAGCGCCTGAAACGCGCCCCGGCGCGCCCCGCGCTCCCTACCCGCCCCGGTGTTCCCCGTACGGGCGCAGCGACGCCGACGCAGCGTCATCTCCCGCCGACGCGCTCTCCCGTCCCCCGGGTCTCGCGCAAGCGCCCGCCAGGCCCCAGGCTAGCCCCAGATCCGGCTGTTACATGGCGGCCGGTTGGTGGCCCTCCCGGGAAGCCCGCGATGTCGGCGCAGGCCGATTTGGGTTCCGGGTGCGCTTGTACTATGGTATGGGGATCGCGGTCCCGCTAACGGCGGGTCCTGGCACATGAGGACTTCAGCATGAGCGAGCTACGCATCATCAAGAAGTACCCCAACCGGCGCCTCTATGACACCGTGGAGAGCCGCTACATCACGCTGGACGACGTGCGACGCCTGGTCATGGATCGCGTGGAATTCAGCGTGATCGACAAGCGCAGTCAGCAGGACATCACCCGGCCGGTGCTGCTGCAGGTCATTGCCGACCTGGAGCAGAAAAATGACACCGTGCTCAGCCAGGACTTCCTGGCCGAGCTGATTCGCAGTCACGACCGCCAGGTCGGGCTCGAGGGGGTTCTATCGAGCTACCTCGAACAGAGCCTGCGACTGTTCCTCAGCAGCAAGCCCCCGAGCGGCGATCCCGCGGCCGCCGCCAGTCAGCTGGCACATCAGAACTATCAGCGCTGGCACAGCGCTCAGGATGAGATTTTCCGCACGCTGATGAAGGCCGTCAGCACCACGGCGACCTCCTCTTAACGGCTCGTGCCGGCGCAGCGTCGTGAGCGCGACGCTGGCGGCACCAGGCGCATCAGCACCCGACCAAGCTGCGGCGTCAGGCGGCGTCGATATTACGCATGGACAGGCGGATGCGACCCTGCCGATCCACCTCGAGTACCTTGACGCGCACCTCGTCGCCTTCCTTGAGCTTGTCGGAGACGCGCTCCACACGCTCATCGGAGATCTGCGAGATGTGCACCAGGCCATCGCGGCCCGGCAGGATGGTCACGAAGGCGCCGAAGTCCATCAACTTGACGACCTTGCCTTCGTAGATGCGGCCCACTTCCACGTCCGCGGTGATCAAGCGGATGCGCTCCTGAGCCTCGCGCCCGGCCGCCCCGCTCACCGAAGCGATCTTCACCGTGCCATCGTTCTCGATGTCGATGGTGGTACCGGTCTCCTCGGTGATCTGACGGATTACCGCACCGCCCTTGCCGATGACGTCGCGGATCTTCTCCGGATCGATCTTCAGCGTGATGATCGAGGGAGCCCATTCGGACATCTTCTCGCGCGACTGGCGGATCACCTTGTCCATCTCATCGAGGATGTGCAATCGCCCCACGCGCGCCTGGCTGAGCGCCACGCGCATGATCTCCGAGGTGATGCCCTCGACCTTGATGTCCATCTGCAGCGCGCTGACACCGTCGCGCGTACCCGCTACCTTGAAATCCATATCGCCGAGGTGATCCTCATCGCCGAGGATGTCGGTCAGCACCTGAAAGCGCGAGCCCTCCAGCACCAGGCCCATGGCCACGCCTGCGACCGGCGCCTTGATCGGTACGCCGGCATCCATCAGCGACAGGCTCGAGCCGCACACGCTCGCCATGGAGCTCGAGCCGTTGGACTCGAGAATCTCCGAGACGATGCGGATCACATACGGAAAGGTTGTCATGTCCGGCATCACCGCGGCGATGCCCCGGCGCGCGAGATTCCCATGGCCGATCTCGCGGCGCTTGGGCGATCCCATCATGCCGGTCTCGCCGACCGAGAATGGCGGGAAGTTGTAATGAAGCATGAAGGGCTCGCGCCGCTCGCCCTCCAGCGCATCGATGATCTGCGCATCGCGCGTGGTGCCGAGCGTCGTGGCGACCAGCGCCTGCGTCTCACCGCGGGTGAATAGCGCCGAGCCGTGCGCACGCGGCAGCACGCCGACGCGGATCGAGATCGGACGCACGGTGCGCGTGTCGCGCCCGTCGATGCGCGGCTCGCCCGCCAGAATGCGCTCGCGCACGATGCGGCTCTCGAGCTTGAAGAGCTCGTTCTTGAGCGCCTCGGGCGTCCACTGCGGCGTCTCGCCGGCGGACAACGCCGTGGTGGTTTCCTTCTTGATCTCGGCGATGCGCGTGTAGCGCTGCTGCTTTTCGGTGATGCGATAGGCATCAGAGAGCGCCTGTTCGGCGCGTGCCTTGACGGCCTGCTCGAGCGCCGCTTCTCCCGCCGCGGGCTTCCAGTCCCAGCGCGGCTTGCCCGCTTCAGCGGCGAGCTCGCGGATGTGACGGATCGCGATCTGCATCTGCTCGTGACCGAATACCACGGCACCGAGCATGACCTCCTCGGGCAGGCACTGCGCCTGCGACTCCACCATGAGCACCGCATCCTTGGTGCCGGCGACCACCAGCTCGAGCTGCGAGCTCGCCTGCTCGCTGCGCGGCGGATTGAGCAGATACTTGCCGTCGCGATAGCCCACGCGCGCCGCGCCGATCGGCCCGTTGAAGGGCACCCCGGCGATCGCCAGCGCAGCGGACGCGCCCAGCAGCGCGGGAATATCGGCATCCACGTCCGGATTCAACGACACCACGGTCGCAACGACCTGCACCTCGTTGTTGAAGCCGTCGGGAAACAGCGGGCGGATCGGCCGGTCGATCAGCCGCGAGGTGAGCGTCTCGCGCTCCGAAGGGCGCCCCTCGCGTTTGAAAAAGCCACCCGGAATGCGGCCGGCTGCATAGGTCTTCTCGACATAGTTGACCGTCAGCGGAAAGAATTCACGTCCCGCGACGGCAGTCTTTTGTGCGACCGCCGTCACCAGCACGACGGTATCGGCCATGGTCACCAACGCCGCCCCGTCCGCCTGACGGGCGAGCTCGCCGGTCTCCAGGGTGATGGTATGCGGGCCGTATGAAAAACTTTTCTTGAAGACAGTCACGCTTCGGTCCTCGATGAGTCGGGCAGGATGCCGCGTCGCTGCTCGCGAAACGCGGCGGCAGGGGTCAGCGGCGCAGACCCAGGCGCTCGACGAGCTCCTGGTACTTGGCCGGCCGCGTTGCCTTCAGATAATCGAGGAGTTTGCGGCGCTGATTGACCAGCTTGACGAGGCCGCGGCGCGATGAGTGATCGCGCTTGTGCGTGCCGAAATGCGTGCCGAGGCCGTTGATGCGCTCGGACAGCAGCGCAATCTGCACTTCGGGCGAGCCCGTATCGTGGGCATCGCGGCGGTACTGCGCAACCACACCGCCTTTCTGTTCAGTGGACAAGGACATTGGCTTGGGAAACCTCTGTGCTGAATCGATCTATTGGGTCGTTTTGAAGGCCGCGCATTCTACGCGCACCCC
Source organism: Steroidobacteraceae bacterium (assembly GCA_035553315.1). GTDB lineage: Bacteria > Pseudomonadota > Gammaproteobacteria > Steroidobacterales > Steroidobacteraceae > FEN-1191. Next base: position 54,941 of record DATNDE010000039.1, on the reverse strand, counting down.
CCGCTTCCCTCAAGCCGAAACAGGGGCTTACGTAACCACCAGCGGTGCTGGGAAAAGCCTGCGCGCGCGCAGCTGGCCGGTCAAATCGCACTCTGCCAGGCCCAGAAAGCGCCCTTCGGCGTCATAGACCCGCCACAGCGGCGTTTGCGGGGCAGCCTGCGGCTGCAGCGCCTGCAGCTGCACCGTACGTCCGTGCGCCAGCGAACTCGCCTGTACGGCCGTGAGCGCCAGTGCTGGCAGATGCGCCACGGCCCGGTCGGCCGCCAGCAGCGGCCAGGGCGCACCCGCCTCGCTCAGAGCGCGCAGCGCGTCGAGCTGCACCATATCCGCCGTCTCGAAGGGCTCCGAGTAGAGACGCCGCAGGCTCGACAGCCGACCGCAGGTGCCGAGCGCACGTGCGATGTCCTCACCCAGTACACGCACATAGGTGCCGCTGGAGCAGACGACTTCGAGCTGCAGCTCGTCGAGTGCCTGCGTCTCCTGCAGTTCGCCAGGGCCGTGCTCGAGCAGCTGCAGCCGCTCGATGCGCACACTGCGCGGGGTGCGCTCCACCGTGACGCCGCGGCGCGCGAGCCGATAGAGCGGCTCACCGTCGCGCTTGAGCGCCGAATACATCGGCGGGGTCTGCTCGTGCGTGCCCAGAAAGCCCTGCAACGCCGAGGCGATCTGCGTCTGCTCGAGCTGCGGCACGGCGCCGCGCTCGACGATCTCGCCTTCGGCATCCCCGGTGGAGGAGCGCTCCCCGAGCTTCAGTCCAAAGCGGTACGCCTTGCGCCCATGCAGCAGCTCGCCCGCGAGCCGGGTGGCCTCTCCCAGGCAGATCGGCAGCATGCCGCTCGCCAGTGGATCGAGACTGCCGCCGTGCCCCGCCTTGATGCCACCTGCGAGCCGGCGCACGACCTGCAGAGCGCCGTTCGAGGACAGACCGATGGGCTTGTCGAGCAGCAGCACGCCGGCGCGCACGAGCAGCGAGCCATCAGAAGAAAGAGTAGGAACCATCGACGTGGTCGCGATCGGCAGAGCGATTGGCAGGCATGTGAAATATTTGTTCTGAACAAATATTTCACATGTCTCCCTGTCACTCCTCGGATGGCCTCCGCGTCACAGGCTCCTGCTCTTCCGGCTGCTGGTCCCGTGCGCGTGCGGCGTCGTCCGCCACTGCGTGGTCGATCAGGCTCGTCAGTTTGTGTGCCCGCTCGAGCTGCTCGTCGAGCTGAAACTGCAGGCGCGGCACGTGACGCAGCTTGAGCTCGCGCGAGAGCTGGCCACGCAGGTAGCCCGCGGCGCTGTCCAGCCCGGCCAGCATGGCGGGCGCGTCGGTGCCGCGATCGGCGAACGGCAGCACGTAGACGGTGGCGCTGCTCAGATCCGCCGCGACAGTGACTGCCGTCACCGTCACGTTGCCCACGCGCGGATCCTTCACGCCCCGGCGCAGCAGCGCCACGAGCGCGCGCTGTATTTGTGACGCGACGCGGGCCTGACGCGCCGGGTTGCCGGTCATTGGATGGTGCGCGTCACCTCGACGCGCGAGAAGCACTCGATCTGATCGTTCACGCGCACGTCCTGGTAGTTCTTGACGCCGATGCCGCACTCGGTGCCGGCGCGTACCTCCGCGACGTCGTCCTTGAAGCGCCGCAGCGATTCGAGGGCGCCCTCGAAGATCACCACGTTATCGCGCAGCACGCGTATCGGGTTGTTGCGCTTGACCACGCCCTCGGTGACCAGGCAGCCTGCCACCACACCGAACTTGCTCGAGCGGAACACCTCGCGCACCTGCGCGGTACCCATGATCTGCTCCTTGATCTCGGGCGCCAGCAGACCGCTGAGTTTCTGTTTGACGTCGTCGATTGCCTCGTAGATCACGCTGTAGTAGCGCACTTCCACGCCCATGTCCTTCATGGCTTCGCGCGCGGCCGCATCGGCGCGCACGTTGAAGCCGATGACGAAGGCCTTGGAGGCGGCCGCCAGCTGGATGTCCGAGGCGGTGATGCCGCCGACGCCGCTGGCGATGACATTGACCTGCACCTCGTCGGTCGACAGCTTGTTCAGTGCGTCGGTGAGCGCCTCGGAGCTGCCCTGCACATCCGCCTTCAGCAGGACCGCCACGATGCCGGCGCGGGTCGCGCCCATCTGCGCGAACACGTCCTCGGCGCGGGTGCTGGAACGCGCAAGCTTCACGTCGCGGAAGCGGCCCTGCCGGTGCAGCGCGACCTCGCGGGCCTTGCGCTCGCTTTCCACGGCCAGGAGCTCATCGCCGGCGTTGGGCGTCCCGGACAGGCCCAGCACCACCACGGGAATGGACGGCGGCGCTTCGGTTACGGGCTTGCCCGCCTCATCGAACATGGCACGCACGCGACCGAACTCGGAGCCCGCCAGAAGCGCATCGCCGACCTTGAGCGTGCCGCGCTTGACCAGCGCGGTAATCACCGCGCCGCGTCCCTTCTCCATGCTCGCCTCGATGACCACTCCGCTCGCCAGGCCGCTGCGCGGCGCCTTGAGCTCGAGCACTTCCGCCTGCAGCAGCACCGCCTCGATCAGCTGATCGACCCCCGCGCCGGTACGCGCCGAGACGTTCACGAACATGTTCTGGCCGCCCCAGTCCTCCGGGATCACGCCGTGCTTGGACAGCTCGGTGCGCACCCGATCCGGATCGGCATCGGATTTGTCGATCTTGTTGACCGCCACGACGATCGGCACGTTCGCGGCACGCGCATGCTGGATCGCCTCGATGGTCTGCGGCATGACGCCGTCGTCGGCCGCCACCACCAGCACCACAACGTCCGTGGCCTTGGCCCCGCGGGCGCGCATCGCCGTGAAGGCCGCGTGACCGGGGGTGTCGAGGAAGGTGACCGCGCCCCGCGGCACCTCGACGTGGTAGGCGCCGATGTGCTGCGTGATGCCGCCGGCCTCACCGGCCGCCACCTTGGTGCGCCGGATGTAGTCCAGCAGGGACGTCTTGCCATGATCGACGTGTCCCATGACCGTGACCACGGGGGGGCGGGTCTCGAAGTGCTCGGCAGCGGCTTCCTCGCCCTGCAGGCCCTCCTCGATCTGATTCTCCTTGAGGATCTTCGACGTGTGGCCAAGCTCCTCGACCACCAGCACGGCGGTATCGCGCTCGATCGGCTGGTTGATCGTGGCCATGACGCCGAGATTCATCAGCACGGTGATGACCTCGGTCGCCTTGATCGCCATTCTCTGCGCCAGTTCGGCCACCGTGATGGTCTCGCCGAGCGAGACCTCCCGCCTGACCGGCGCGGTGGGCATCTCGAAGCCATGCTTGGCCTCCGTGCCGGCCGGCACGGTGCGCGCGCGCAGCTTTTTCTTCTTCTTATGCCGCGCGCTGACGTCACCGGCAATGTGCAGCTCCTCACGCCCGTAGCGCGTGCGCTGCTTGTTATCGTGGTCCTCGCGCGCCACGGCTGGCGGATGAGCTTGCTGCGTCTCGCGGCTCGCCTCGGCGCTGCGGCGCTGGCGCTCGCGCTCGGCGGCTTCTTCGGCCGCGCGTTGCTCGGCCGCGCGGCGCGCATCCTCCTGCGCCTTCTTCTTGGCCTGCTCTTCCTCGATGCGCCGGCGGTTCTCCGCCTCGATGCGCTCGCGCTCGCGCCGCTCGGCTTCGGCCTTCTCAGTCTGGGCGCGCTGGGCCTCCTCGGCCTCGCGCCGCTGTACATCGATCTGTTCCTGCTGCGCGCGCGCCTGGCCTTCGAGCACGTCGCGCTTGATATAGGTGCGCTGGCGGCGCACTTCCACGTTGACGGTGCGGGCGCGGCCCTGATTGCTGGAGAGCTTGAGCTCCTGCTGGGTCTTGCGCTTGAGCGTGATGCGGTTCGGAGCGGAGCCCGACTCATGGCCATGGCTGCGGCGCAGGTGCGTCAGCAGCTCGAGCTTGGCCTCCTCGCTGATGCGGTCCTGCGGCCCGGACACACTGATGCCCGCCTGATCGAGTTGGGCGATCAGCCGGTCGACCGGCACTTTCAGCACATCGGCAAATTGGGCAATCGTTACTTCAGCCATTCTTTCTCACCTTGGCACGGATGTGCTCGGTAGTGCTTGCTCATCCATGTCCCTGTCGCATTCGTTACTGCTGCGCCTCGAACCAGTGGGCGCGCGCTTTCATGATCAGGCTGCCGGCCTCTTCGGCCGACAGGCCGTCGATGTCACTGATGTCGTCCACGGCCTGCTCGGCCAGATCGTCTCGCGTGCGCACGCCGCGGCGCGCCAGGGCCAGCGCCAGATCCGGACGCATCCCCTCCAGCGTCAGCAGATCCTCGGAAGGCATGGACTGGTCGAGCGACTCCTCGCTGACAATCGCCTGCGTGAGCAGCACGTCCCGCGCACGGTTACGCAGCTCCTTGACGATGTCCTCATCGAATTCCTCGATGGCCGCCAGCTCGCCGGCCGGCACGTAGGCCACTTCCTCGACGGTCGAGAAACCCTCCGAGACGAGGATGCTGGCGACGTTCTCATCGACGTCCAGCTGCTTCATGAACATCTCCACCAGCGAGCGGGTCTCCGACTCGCTCTTGGCTTCCGCATCCGACTCGGTCATGACGTTGAGCTCCCAACCGGTCAGCTGGCTCGCCAGACGGATGTTCTGCCCGCCGCGTCCGATGGCCTGCGAGAGCTTCTCCTCGGCCACGGCGATATCCATGCTGTGCGCATCCTCGTCGACCACGATCGACTGCACCTCGGCAGGCGACATCGCGTTGATGACGAACTGCGCCGCATTCTCATCGTGCGGAATGATGTCGACGCGCTCGCCGGCGATTTCGTTGGACACCGCCTGCACACGCGAGCCGCGCATGCCCACGCAGGCTCCGACCGGGTCGATGCGTGGGTCCTGGCTGCGCACGGCGATCTTGGCGCGCACGCCCGGATCGCGCGCCGCACCCAGGATGTGAATCAGTCCCTGGCCGACCTCGGGAACCTCGAGTTTGAAGAGCTCGATGAGAAATTCCGGCGCGGTGCGGGTCAGGAACAACTGCGGGCCGCGCTGCTCGGCGCGTACCTCGCGCAGATACGCCTTGACGCGGTCCTGCGGCTTCAACTGCTCACGGGGAATCATGTCGCTACGCGACACGAATCCTTCCGCATTGCCGCCCAGATCCACGTAGATGCCGTTGCGGTCGATGCGCTTGATGACGCCGCTCACCAGCGTGTTGATGCGATCCTTGTAGGCCTCGACGACCTGCGCGCGCTCGGCTTCGCGCACCTTCTGCACGATGACCTGCTTCGCCTGCTGTGCCGCGATACGGCCGAAGGCCACCGATTCCATCGGCTCCTCGACATAGCCGCCCGGCTCTGCCGTCTTATCGAGGTCGTGCGCGTCCTCGAGCCGCAGTTCGGCGGAGGGGTTCTCGAGCTCCTTGGAATCGTCGGCAAACACCTTCCAGCGACGGAAGGTCTCGTAATCGCCGGTCTTGCGATTGATGCAGACGCGCACGTCCCAATCCTCACCGTGCTTCTTGCGCGTAGCCGAGGCGAGCGCTGCTTCCAGCGCCTCGAAGATGATCTCCTTATCGACGCCCTTCTCGTTGGAAACGGCATCGACGACCATCAGGATCTCTTTATTCATCGCTCACGTACCTCTGCTCTGCATGCCCACTGGCGCTCATTGCGGCGCCAGGCGCGCACGGCTGATCTCTTCGAATGGCACCCTCACCATGGCGCCATCCACGTTCAATTCAACGGCCTGCGCATCGCTGGCCATCAGCTGACCGGTGTAGCGACGCCGACCCTCACGCGCGACCTTCAACTCCATCCAGATGCGATCGCCGACGAAGCGCGCAAAGTGCGCCGGCGTCCGCAATATGCGGTCCAACCCGGGCGAGGACACCTCCAGCGTGTACGCCGTCGGAATGGGATCCTCGACATCCAGCAACGCGGACAGCTCATGGCTGACGCGCTCGCAATCGTCCAGGCCCACCCCGCCCGGCTTGTCGATGAACAGGCGCAGCAACGAGCGCGCCCGCCCCGGCACATAGTCCAGGTCGACCAGCTCGTAGCCGAGCTGGCCAAGCAGCGGCTCAGCCAGCGCCATCAATCGCTCGCGCAAGGGCAACGCCATCGTGAGTGCCTGGAACTCCAGTCACACAAAAAAGAAAAGCCCCATGTGGGGCTTATATATCAAGCACTTGGCCGCGCAATTCGCGGCTTTATAGGAGGTCGGTCCAAACCCACCCCCTCCACCGGCGTGCGGATTTTAGTGCGACAGGGCCTGTAGATTCAACCGCCTGCGCTAACCACCGAACTGGCCCGGGCCGCCGGGGCCGCGGGGGCCGTCCTCAGGCGTTGGGCTGCTGAGCGCCCGCGTCACGCACGGCACGGCGCAACGCGCCGGTGAGCTCATCGATCTCGCCGGTCTTGACCACCACGGCATTGGCACCCGCGCGCACACACTGCTCATTGAGCGCGGGATTCTTGTATCCGGTGAACACCACGATGCCGGCGCGCGGCAGCCGCTCGCGCAGCGTGGAGATCAATGGCAGGCTCGAGCCATCATCGAGCGAAAGGTCGAGCACGAAGGCATTGGGTGCATGCTGCTGCGCCGCTTCCAGCACCGCTGAATTGGACGCCACGGCCGCGACGCAGCGCATATCCGGTTCCGTCTCGAGCAGCAGACACAGCGTCGTGGCGAGGTCGGAATTGTTCTCGCCCACCACGATGGACAGCGCGCCCTCGAAGATGGTCGCCCCGGTCGTATCACGCGCTGCAAGCGGTTCCATTTTGCGAGCCTCCATCCCTACCATCATGTCGGAATTAGGTAGGATGATGACCTGTGGAACGCAACGTGTAAATGTTCGCATTTGGCCGCATATCAGACAATTCCTACAAGAAAAGCAGAGATCCTGAAGTTGTCTAACCCAGCGATCGGCTCGCTTTCTGCATTGCAGCGAGGCGTGCGGCCCTGGCCGATCCATCAGCGCGTTTCAGCTGCCGCCTGGCTGCTCGCCGGCGCGTTGCTGCTGGCCGGTTGTGCTTCGGTGCCCACGATCGAGCCGCCGGCGCTGCACAGCACGGTGGCGATTCAGCCCATCCGCATTCGGGGCCCCCGCGGCGCTCTCTCGCGCCGCGAAACAGCGCTGATCCTGCAGCGGCTCAACGCCCAGGTGCCCGATGCCGACGACTTCGACCGGCACCTGGCCATCGAGCAGTACGTGGCCGGCACGCCGCTGTACACGGGCAATCGCGTGACCATCCTGCGCGACGGACCGGCGACTTTTGCGGCGATGTTCAGCGCGATCCGCCAGGCGCGACATTACATCTATCTCGAGTACTACATCCTCGAGGACGTCAGCTATGACGGCCAGAAGCTCAGCGACCTGCTCATCGAGCGCCGTGCTCAGGGCGTCACCATCGACATCATCTACGACAGCATCGGCTCCATCTCCACGCCGGTGCAATTCTTCCAGCGCCTGCAGGCCGCCGGCGTGCGCATCCGCCAGTTCAACCCGCTCCCGCGCGCGCTGTTTCACATCAACGATCGCGATCACCGCAAGATCCTGATCGCCGATGGCACCACGGCCATCATCGGCGGCGTCAACCTCAGCACCGATTACGAGAGCACCCCAACCAGCGGGCACGGCCCCAGCGATGCGAGCCAGGGCCCCGCTGCCAATCCTCAGCAGGAATGGCACGACACGGATCTGCAGATCGATGGTCCCGCCGTCACTCAATTGAAAACGCTCTTCGAGCAGCACTGGCACAAGGAAGGTGGGGACGCCGACAAGTTGGCGGACGATTCTGCCGCCCCCACGGCGCAGGGCGATCAGGTGGTGCGCATCATCGGCAGTCAGGGCGGCCAGCTGCTGCCCCGTTACTACGCGACGCTGCTGGCGGCGATCCGCACTGCGCGGCATCGCATTTGGATCGAGGCGGCCTACTTCGTGCCGACTCACCAGGAGCTTCAGGCGCTCGCGCGCGCGGCTCGCGCCGGGGTGGATGTGCGATTGCTCGTACCTTCGCGGAGTGATTCAAAGGCCGCGCTGGCGGTGCAGCAGTCCTACTATGGTCGCTTGCTGCGCGACGGGATCAAGGTCTATGAGCGCGACGGCGGCTTTCTGCATTCCAAGACTGCCGTCATGGACGGCGTCTGGTCGATCGTGGGCTCCTCAAACTTCGATCACCGCAGCGTGTTGTTCAACGACGAGGTCGATGCCGTGGTGATCGGCGATCGCACCGGCTCACAACTCGAGAGCTATTTTCAGCAGGACCTGCAGCAGGCGCACCCGATCGATCGCAATGCCTGGCGGCATCGGCCCCTATCCCGGCGCATCGATGAGCAGTTCTGGCGGCTCTGGCAGAAACTGCTCTGAGGATCAGCCCGAGCCGCCGACGTGGTTGCCAGCGTCGGCCGGAGCGAGCACGTCGAAGCTCAGGTCGAACTGATTGCCCGTGCTCTGGTGCGGAATGCAGTGCAGGTTGGCGGTGACGTTGCGCGTGCTGAACATCGGCAGCAACCTATCCTTGAACTCCTCCACCAGCTCGCAATCCGACCCATGCAGCTGCGGGTTTGAGCGGGTCATGGAAAAATCTACATGCCGCCAGACCCCATTGGCATCTCCGGAGCCACCAGGCTGCAGCGTGGAGAAATCCAGATTGGCCGTGGGCACCGGGGTGGGCCCACCACCGCCAACGCTGCAGGGGGACACGTTTATCGTGCGCTCGATCCGCGCACCGGACTGCTGCAACAGGAATGTGAGCGCGTTCTTCAGTCCCTCGCACGAATAGCTTGGCGAGATCCCGATATAGGTGAAGGTCTTGCGATGCTGTTGCCAGCTGGCAGACACCGGCTCGTTCTGTGCCAGCGCTACGGAGCCCGCAAGCCCCAGCGCCATGGCTGCCACGACAGCGCCGGCTGCGAGTGCAGGCGACGCAGACGCTCCCTTCCGAGAAACCTGCTTGCTCATGCCCATGGCAACCTCCAGCTGCTGTCCACCAAAAGCCTTCCTATGGTAACTGCAACGCCTGTGCCAGCTCGGGGTTTACACCGTCGACTGCGCCGAGCCGGCGGTTCGCGCCTTCAGGCCGCCGCCACCGTCTGGCAGCGCGCCAGGGCCGCGGCAAGGTCGGCGCGCAGATCCTCGAGCGCCTCGATACCGACCGACAGGCGCAGCAGCCCGTCTGTCAGTCCCGCGGCGCGCCGTGCCGATTCGTCCATGGCGGCATGGGTCATGGATGCCGGGTGGGCGATCAGGCTCTCCACCCCACCCAGCGACTCGGCCAATGAGAAGAAGCGCAGACCGCTGACGAAGCTCTTGACCGCAGGAATGCCGCCGGCGAGCTCGAAAGTCACGATGGCGCCGAAGCCTGATTGCTGCCGCAGGGCGATCTCGTGGCCTGGATGGCTCGGCAATCCGGGGAAATAGACCCGGCGGACCTGGGGCTGGCGCGACAGCCAGGTCGCGAGCTCCAGCGCATTGCGACCATGCACGGCCAGCCGCGCGTGCAGGCTGCGCAACCCGCGCAGGGTCAGGAAACTGTCGAAGGCCGCCCCGGTGCAGCCCAGACAGTTGGCCCACCAGGCCAGCTGCGCATGCACCTGCGGATCGGCGCTGATGACCGCCCCGCCGACCACATCGCTGTGACCATTGATGTACTTGGTGGTCGAATGCACCACGATATCGGCACCGAAGCGCAGTGGCTGCTGCCAGCCCGGCGAAAGGAAGGTGTTGTCCACGACCACCAGGGCGCCGGCCGCCTTGGCCATCAGCGACACCGCCGCAATATCCGTCAGGCGCAGCAGCGGGTTGCTGGGTGTTTCCACCCACAGCATCGCGGCCGGACGCGCCAGCGCCGCGCGCAGCGCGGCATCGTCGCCGAAGTTGACCCAATCGACCGTGAGGTCACCGCGTCGGCGCAGCGCGTCGAGCAACCGATACGTGCCTCCATAGCAGTCGTGCGGCGCGACGATGCGCGCTCGCGAAGGCAGGATCTGCGGGCAGAGCGCTACGGCCGCCATACCCGAGTTGGTGATCACCGCGCCGGCGCCGCCCTCCAGATCGGTCAGCGCTGCCGCGAGCAGATCGCGCGTGGGATTGCCCGAGCGCGAATAGTCATAGGCACGCTTGTCGCCGTAGCCTCGAAACGCATAGGTCGCGCTCAGATGGATCGGCGGCACGACGGCCCCGGTCACCTCGTCGGTCTCGAGCCCGGCACGCACCGCCCGGGTCACCGCATCGCTGTTATCGCCCACTCATCCCTCTCCATACAGCGGCTGAAAAATGCTCTGCAATGCGCCAGCCTCTTTGAGGAAGGCATCGTGTCCGTGCAGGGAGGACAACTCCTGCAATCGGGCCTGCGGCAGCTTGAACGCCAGCGCGCGCATATCCGCGAGCGGCACCAGCTGATCCTCGCGCACCGCCACGAGCGTCGTGGGCACGCCGATGCGCGAGGCCTCCACGGCATGCAGGTCGATCGACTCGGACAGACACATGAACGCCTCGGCACGGTAGCGCGAGGCATAGTCGCGACCGCGTGCAAACAGATAATCCTCGATCGGAAACACGAAGCGCTCCTCGACGCGGCGTGGCGGCTGCGCAAAGCGTGCCGCGAACTCCTCGGGGCTGCGGTAGGTGGCCATCGCCAGCGCGCGTGCCAGCTGCAGGCCCTCGGTAGCCTGATTCTGCGCCAGCGCAAAACGCACGATGTGCCGCTGCACGCTGCGCCAGGCAGTCGACAGCGGATGCGTGCGATCCGCGGCACTGATGACCACCAACTGCTCGACGCGCTCGGGATAGCGCTCGGCAAAGGCCAGCGCGACCATCCCGCCGTAGGAGGCGCCCACGAAGCCGCGCAGCCGTTCGATCCGCAGATGATCGAGCAAATCGCGCAGCACCTCGGCCTGATCGTAGCTGGAGAGGCTCGGAAAGGCCTCGCCGGGCTGTGGGGCGCTCGAGTCACCGCTGCCGCCGAGGTAGTCGATGCCGAGAATTCGCAGCCGCTCGCTGTCGAGCGCCCGCCCGGGCCCCGCGACTTCGCACCACCAGCCCGCCCGCGGCTCCTGCGTATCGAAGACGCGCCGGTGCGCCGAGATGCCACCCAGCGCCACGACGACCGGCGCCTCGGCGCGGCCGGCGAGTCGCCAGGCGAGCCGGGGGTGGGCGATCGTGCCACCGTAATGCAGCGCCAGAGGCCGCTGCCGGTGCAGCACATCGTCGTGAAATTCGGGATGTCGGACCTGATCCAATCGCCGCTCCGCTGTGCCCTTTCCAAGCACTCCTGCGGACCGGCCAGCGCGCAATCGGGTGCGCCAACGGGTCCTCATCTATCGGCCAATTGACTGGCCGCAGGAGTTGGCACCATGTCGGCAAATCCGACGGTTGCCCCGGCGTCGAAGGGCCTTTCCCTCAGCCGGTCTCGATGAGTGGCGGGAAGTTTAGAGAGGCGCCTACGGGGGGTCAAGCGCCACCGTCTGCGCGTGCGGCGCCGGGTTGCGCAACGCCGACGCACCTGCTATTGTATTAGCACGCTAATACATTGGTACAGGGGACACACAGGTCCGCATGAAACCACATCGACTGCTGTCGGCACGCCAGGAGGCGCTGGCCGAGCGCAACCTCATAGGCGCCATTCTCACTTTGCGCAGCGTGGAGGAATGCCGCGCCTTCCTGCGCGATCTGTGTACGCCGGCGGAGCTGCAGGCGATGGCCGATCGCTGGGCGGTCGTGGACTGCCTGCGGCGCGGCCTGCCCTATCGGGAGGTGCATCAGCAGACCGGCGTCAGTCTCACGACCATCGGCCGGGTGGCCCGCTATCTCGCCCAGGGCAATGGCGGCTATCAGCTGGCGGCAGCGCGCATGGATGGAGGCTCGCATGGATAGTGCAGCACGCGGACAGAACCAGAGCCGCCTGAAACTTGCGGTGCAGAAGTCGGGACGCCTGACGGACCCCTCGCTCGATCTGCTGTCGCGCTGTGGCCTGAAGCTCTCGCGCGGCAAGGACCAGTTGCTTGGCTTCGGCGAGAACATGCCGCTCGATGTGCTGTTCGTGCGCGACGACGACATCCCCGATCTGGTGCAGGAGGACGTCTGCGATCTGGGGCTGGTCGGCCTGAACGTCATCGAGGAGAAGCGCCTGGAGCTGGCGGCGCGCGGAGCGGCGGCGCGCTTCGAGGCGGTGCGCACGCTGGACTTCGGCCACTGTCGGCTGTCGCTCGCCGTGCCGGCCGAGCACAGCTGGGGCGGAGTGCGCTCGCTGCAGGGCAAGCGCATCGCCACGACCTACCCCTTCCTGCTCGCACGCTATCTGCAGTGCCACGATGTGCGCGCCGAGATCGTCACGCTCTCGGGCGCCGTGGAGATCGCGCCGCGCCTCGGGCGCGCCGATCTGATCTGCGATCTGGTGTCCACCGGCTCCACCTTGCAGGCCAATCATCTGCGCGAAGTCGAGACGGTGCTCGAGAGCCACGCCGTGCTGATCCGCACGCCCATCGCGCTGCCACCGGACAAGCGCGAGTGGGTCGAACGGCTGCTGCTGCGGATCGAAGGCGTCGAGCAGGTCAAGGAAAGCAAGTACATCATGCTGCATGCGCCGCGCTCGGCGCTGGCCGCAATCCGCGCACTGCTGCCGGGCAGCGAGGCGCCCACGGTCATTCCTCTGGAAGGCGCCCCCGACCGCGTTGCGGTTCATGCGGTTTGCCGCGAGAACGTCTTCTGGGAAACGCTCGAGCAGCTCAAAAAGGCCGGTGCCAGCGCCGTGCTGGTGTTGCCGGTCGAAAAGATGTTGGCGTGAGCATGCGCATCCTGGAGTGGCAAACTCTCGATGAGGCCGGGCGTCACGCAGCGCTGGCCCGCCCCACCGTCGCCCTGCAGTCGCGCACGCTCTCGCAGGCGCAGAGCATCATCGACGCGGTGCGCGCCGAGGGCGACACGGCGCTCCTGCGCCTGACGCACGAGCTCGATGGCGTCGAGCTCGAGGCGCTGCGCGTCACGGACGCAGAGTTCGCCGCGGCCCGCGCCGAGCTGGCCAACGAGGACGTGCAGGCGCTCGAGATCTCGATCCGCAATGTCGAGCGCTTCCATCGCGCCGCCCTGCCCGGCTCCCTGTCGATCGAGGTGCAGCCGGGGGTGCACTGCGAACGGCTCGTGCGTCCGCTGCGCTCGGTGGGCCTGTACGTGCCGGCCGGCTCCGCGCCCCTACCCTCCACGGTCGTGATGCTCGCGGTGCCGGCGGCCATCGCCGGCTGTCCCGAGCGAGTGCTGTGCACCCCGCCGCAGCGCGACGGGCGCGCCAGCGCAGCGGTCCTCGTGGCCGCGCAGCTGTGCCGGCTCACGCAGGTCTTCAAGATCGGCGGCGCGCAGGCCATCGCCGCGATGGCCTATGGCACCGCGAACGTTCCCAAGGTCACCAAGATCTTCGGGCCGGGCAACGCCTGGGTGACGGCAGCCAAGCAGCTGGTGGCGGCCGACCCGCAGGGCGCGGCACTCGACATGCCCGCCGGTCCCTCGGAAGTCATGGTGATCGCCGACGGCCAGGCGCATGCCGAGTTCGTCGCTGCGGACCTGCTGGCGCAGGCCGAACACGACCCCCATGCGCAGGCAATCCTCGTCACCGACAGCCGCACGCTCGCCGAGGCGGTCTCGGCCGCCGCTCAGCGCCAGAGCGAGCGCCTCTCCCGTCGCAGCATTCTGGAGCGCTCGCTCGCCAGCTCGCGCATCCTCGTCGTGCCGGACCTCGCGACGGCGATCACGATCTGCGAGAGCTACGCACCCGAGCACCTCATCCTGCAGACGCGCGCGCCGCGCGAGCTGCTCGACGGCGTGCACAGCGCGGGCTCGGTGTTTCTTGGTCCCTGGTCGCCCGAGACCACGGGCGACTACTGCGCAGGTCCCAACCACGTGCTGCCCACTTATGGCTATGCCCGCGCCTACAGTGGTCTGTCTGCCATGGATTTCACCCGACGCATGAGCGTGCAGGAGCTCTCCGGCGCCGGCCTTGCCGAGCTCGGCCCTGCGGCCAGCCGTCTCGCCCGCCTGGAAGGGTTGGATGCCCATGCGGCAGCCGTGGACGTGCGCCTCGCAGTGCTGCAGGCGGGCTCATGAGTTGGCTGTCGGAGCTTGCGCGCCCGGAGATCCGCGCGCTGCGCGCCTACGAGCACGCCGTGTGGGAGCCGGGCATGACACGACTGCATGCCAACGAGCTGCCCTGGCGCGCGCCGAGCGATGCCTCGCAGGAGGGCCTGAACCGCTATCCTGAGCCACATCCCCACGCGCTGAGCGCCGCGCTCGCCGACTTCTACGGTGTGCCGGCAGAGCAGCTGCTGGTGGGCCGCGGCAGCGATGAGGCGATCGATCTGCTGGTACGCAGCTACTGTCGCGCCGGTCAGGATGCGGTATTGATCTGCCCGCCGACCTTCGGCATGTACGCCGTGGCCGCGCGCATCCAGGGCGCGCAGGTCATCGAGCAGCCACTGCAGCGCGAGCAGAACTGGGCGCCCGACATGCCAGCGCTGCGCGCGGCGGCGCTCGCCTCGCGGCAGTTGCGCCTGATCTTCCTGTGCTCGCCCAACAATCCGACCGGCAATCGTCTCGATGGCGGTGAGATCCTGGCCTTGGCGCGCGCGCTCGAGGGACGCGCCCTGGTCATCGTCGATGAGGCCTACGTCGAGTTCGCCGATGCTCCCTCGCTGATCGGTCAGGTCGCAAGTACCCCCGGCCTGGTCGTACTGCGCACCCTCTCCAAGGCGCATGGCCTGGCAGGCGCGCGCTGCGGTGTCGCAATCGCGCAGCAGGAGATCATCGCGCTGCTGCGCAAGGTCATCCAACCCTATGCAATCACGCAGCTGACGATCGAGGCGGTGATGGCGGCGCTGACACCCGAGGCGCGCAGTCGCACCGCCGAGCGCATCGCAACGCTGCGCGCCGAGCGCGCGCGGCTCGCCACGGCGCTCGCAGCCACGGGAGGCGTGCAGCGCGTCTGGCCGAGCGAGGCGAACTTCCTGTTGGTGGATTTCGATCATGCCGGCGCCGCGCTCGAGCGCACGCATCGCGCGCAGCTGCTGGTGCGCGACCTGCGCGGCGCGCGCGCGCTCGGAGAAGCGCTGCGCATCAGCGTCGGCAGTCCCGAGCAGAACGATCGACTGCTCGCCAGTCTCGCGGGGCGTGCATGACTGCCGCGGCGAGCACGCTGCGGCCCACGCTGCTGGTGGACCGGGATGGCACGCTTATCGAGGAGCCGCCCGATCAGCAGGTCGATCGGCTCGAGAAAATCCGCCTGCTACCAGGCGTCGTCGCGGCACTGGCTGAGCTGCAGAAAGCGGGCTATCGGCTCGTGATGGTCAGCAATCAGGACGGCCTGGGCAGCGAGGGCTACCCGACGGCGCACTTCGAGCAGGTACAAGCCTTCCTGCTCGAGCTGTTCGCCTCGCAGGGCGTGCATTTCGATGCGGTGTTCATCTGCCCGCATTTCGCCCACGAGCGTTGCGCCTGTCGCAAGCCGCTGACCGGGCTGCTGACCGAGGATCTGCGCGCGCATCCGCTCGATCCGGCCGGCAGCGCCATGGTGGGCGATCGACACACCGATCTGCAGTTCGCCGCCAATCTTGGCGTACGCGGCATTCTTCTCGGCCGTCCGCACAGCGGCGGCCTCGACGCCACGGCGTCCTCCACCGCGTCCTCCACCGCGCCCGCGGACGCAGCGCCCGTCGCCAACGCGCGCGCCGACACGGTGGCGGACTGGCCGGCCGTCGTGCGGCTGCTGCTCGCGCGCAGCGCGCCGATCGCGCGGCGCACCCGCGAGACGCAGATCAGCGGCCGCGTCGAGCTCGACAGCAGCGAGTCCAGCCACATCCGCACGGGCATCGGCTTTTTCGATCACATGCTCGAGCAACTCGCCAAGCACGGCGGCTTTCATCTGACGCTCGAGTGCCGCGGTGATCTGCACATCGACGAGCACCACACGGTCGAGGATTGCGCGCTCGCGCTCGGGGAGGCGCTGCGCCGCGCGCTCGCCGATAAGAGCGGCATCGGCCGCTACGGCTTCCTGCTGCCGATGGACGAGAGCGAAGCGCAGGTGGCCATCGATCTGTCCGGCCGCGCTTACTTCGTGTTCGAGGGTCAATTCTCTCGCGAGCAGGTCG
Source organism: Steroidobacteraceae bacterium (assembly GCA_035553315.1). Taxonomy (GTDB): domain Bacteria; phylum Pseudomonadota; class Gammaproteobacteria; order Steroidobacterales; family Steroidobacteraceae; genus FEN-1191. The sequence continues at coordinate 38,863 of DATNDE010000039.1, read as the reverse complement.
GCGGTCTGCCCACCGAGCTCGTGCCGCACTTCTTTCGATCCCTCGCCGAGAGTCTCGGCGCCGCACTGCATCTGCAGGTGCGCGGTGAGAACACCCATCACATGATCGAAGCCTGCTTCAAGGGCGTGGGGCGCGCGCTGCGCCCGGCGCTGGCGCGTCAGGGCCTGGACCTGCCGAGCACCAAGGGAATGTTGTGATGGATGATCCAGCGCAATGAGCCCGCCGATCGACGTGGCGGTCGTCGACAGCGGCGGGGCAAACCTGGCCTCGCTGCAGTTCGCGCTCGAGCGACTTGGGGCTCGGGTGCACGTCACCCGCGACCCCGCGGCCATTGCCGCTGCCCCGCGGGTCCTGCTGCCGGGCGTCGGTGCGGCCGCCGATGCGATGCGACGGCTGCGCGAGACCGGGCTCGATCGCCTCATCCCGCAGCTCTCGCGTCCGCTGCTGGGAATCTGCCTGGGCATGCAGCTGCTGTTCGAGCACTCCGCCGAAGGCGATACCCCCTGCCTGGGCGTGCTGCCGGGGCGAATCGAGCGCCTCATGCCCGCCCCCGGCATGCCCGTGCCGCATATGGGGTGGAACACGCTGCAGCTCTGCAGCGACGATGCATTGCTCGCCGGGCTCGAGCCGCCCCCCTATGCCTACTTCGTGCACAGCTACGCCGCCGCCATCGGACCGCAAACACTCGCCTCGGTCGACTACGGCCGGCCGCTTGCCGCCGCCGTGCGCCGTGGCAACTTTTGCGGCGTACAGTTTCACCCCGAGCGCTCCGCGGCGCTCGGCGCGCGACTGCTGCAGAACTTCCTGGCGCTGTAGAAGTCCGCTGCCATGCTGCTCATTCCTTCCATCGATTTGCGCGCCGGCCGCTGCGTACGGCTGCTGCAGGGCGACTTTGCCGCCGAGACACGCTACGAGCTCGATCCGCAGGAGCTCCTGGGGCGCTATCGGCAGCTCGGCGCCAGCTGGCTGCACGTCGTGGATCTGGACGCCGCACGCGATGGCACGCTGATCAATCGCGCGCTGATTCATCGCCTCGCGGCGCAGAGTGCCGTGCGACTGCAGGTCGGCGGGGGCGTGCGCGAGGCTGCCGCGGTCGAGGAGCTGCTGGCGCAGGGCGTCGCACGCGTGGTGGTCGGCAGCGCCGCGGTGGAACGTTCGGCGGAGGTGGCGAGCTGGCTGTCCCGCTTCGGCGCCGAGCGGCTGTGCATCGCGCTGGATGTGCGTCACGATGCGCACGGCGTGCCGCGCATTCGCACGCAGGGCTGGCAGCACGACAGCGAACTGTCGCTCTGGGATGCGCTGCCAGCGCTGTGCGAAGCCGGCCTCAAACATGTGCTCTGTACGGATATTGCGCGCGATGGGGCGATGGCCGGCCCGAACCTCGAGCTGTATCGTCAGGCGCTGGCGCGATTTCCAGCCATTCTCTGGCAGGCTTCCGGTGGCGTCGCCAGCGGCGCAGATCTGGTGGCACTCGCGGCCATCGGCGTGCCCGCCGCCATCAGCGGCAAGGCCCTGTTGGAAGAGCGCATCCCATTGCAGGAGCTACGCCCATTCTTGCCAAACGCATAATTCCCTGCCTGGACGTGCGCGACGGCCAGGTCGTCAAGGGCGTGCGCTTCCGTGATCACCGCGTGGTCGGGGACATTCTGGATCTGGCGGCGCGCTACCGCGACGAGGGCGCCGATGAGCTGGTGTTCTACGACATCACTGCCAGTCCCGAGCAGCGTTCCGTGGATCGCAGCTGGGTGCGCCGCGTCGCGCGCATTCTGGACATCCCGTTCTGCGTCGCCGGCGGCATCCGCTCGGTGCAGGACGCGGAAGCGGTGCTCAATGAGGGCGCCGAGAAGATCTCCGTGAACTCCCCAGCACTCGCCGACCCGCAGCTCATCGACCGGCTGGCCGAACGCTTCGGCAGCCAATGCATCGTCGTGGGGATCGACAGCCAAACCACCCCGGAGGGCTATCGCGTGTATCAGTACACCGGCGATCCGACGCGCAGCCGCGATAGCGAGCGTGAGACCCTCGGCTGGGTCCGCGAGGTCCAGCAACGCGGCGCGGGTGAGATTGTGCTCAACTGCATGGCCTCCGACGGCACGCGGCACGGTTACGACCTCGAGCAGCTGCGACGTGTGCGAGCGCTGTGCGAGGTGCCGCTGGTAGCTTCCGGGGGCGCCGGAAGCGTGGCGCATTTCGAGGCAGCCTTTCAGCAGGCGCAGGTCGATGCCGCCCTCGCGGCCAGCGTCTTTCACAGCGGCGCCATCGGCATTGCCGCCCTCAAGCGCTCACTCGCCGAGGCCGGCGTCGCGGTGCGCCCATGATCGATCACGACCCGCAGCTGGCCGCCCGGCTCGACTGGGCCAAGGGCGACGGCCTCGTGCCCGCCATCGTGCAACACGCCCTCAGCGGCTCGGTGCTGATGCTCGGCTACATGAATCGCGAGGCGCTCGCCGCGACGCTCGAGCGCGGCCGGGCCGTGTTCTACAGCCGCACCCGCCAGCGTCTGTGGGAAAAAGGTGAAACCTCCGGCCACAGCCTCAGCGTGCAGGCGGTGCACACCGACTGCGACGCCGACGCGCTGTTGATCAGTGCGCTGCCCAACGGACCGGTCTGTCACAACGGCACGGCCAGCTGCTTCGCAGATGCGCCGCTCGCGGCTGCCGAGCGGCTCTCATTCCTGGCCACACTGCAGGGGATCATCCAACAGCGCATCGAGGAGGCCGGCGCCTCGAGCTCGCCGTCGCCCAGCTATACCGCACGCCTGCATGCCGCAGGCCCGCGGCGCATGGCGCAAAAGGTCGGTGAGGAAGGCGTGGAGGTCGCGCTCGCCGCGCTCGGCAGCAGCGACGCCGAACTCATCGGCGAAAGCGCAGATCTTGTCTTCCATCTGCTGGTGCTGCTGCGGGCACGCTCGCTGAACCTGGAGATGGTGATCGAGGAATTGCAGCGGCGTCACACGGCCCGCACGGCCCCGGCGCACGAGCCACCTCGCTAGGCCAAGCCGCCCGGCTCGCCGCTCGGGGGCGGCCCACCGTCCTGCGGGCGGCCCACGATCCCGCAGGCCGCCGAGCTTGCTTGAACTGCCCAGGCCTTAGGCGGAGGGGTGCCCCGAGCGCATGAAGCTCATCACCAGCCCGCTCAGCGTGCTGCCCGTCATGAGCAGTGTGATGCCCAGAACCAGCAACGCCACCAGCGTAAGCTCCGCAGAACGCGCGCCCGATACGGCCAGGATACCCAGCACGATCGCCGCCAGCCCCGTCAGCAACTGCATGCCGGCCGAGCCCGATGCCATCTCGCCGGCCAGCATCTCGGTCGTGGAGCGCGTGCCGAGACGGCGCACACTGGCCTGCAGCACGAACAGGTGGCGCACGGAACTGCTGCTCAGCACGAGCGAGGCGCCAAAGGCAATCACGGCCACCGAGGTCAGCGCCGCCATCTGGATGCCCAGCAGCGCCAGCACGCCGAGCACGATGCCGCCGATGCCGGCCAGAAACATCACCGACAAGCCACCGTCGCCGCCCTCCGCCGCCGCCGGCGCCACCGGTATCATTACGGCGTATTCGGACAGCAGCGTTCCGCCCTGGATCAGCAGCGCCGCACCAAATACCACCACGGCGACGCCTGCCATCAGTTCCGGGTGAAACCCCGTCAGGCCCACGATGGCAACCACGGCCGCAGCAATGCCACCGATGGCGTCGACGACGCCCCCGTAGGCGCTCGCTGCAGCTGCGGGTCTGGTCTCCACATACGCGGTATTCATGAGCGGATCCTCCAGCATGAGCGCCACGCGCTCGGGTACGCGCCAATAGATAGTTACGCGCACCGCAGGTTCCCGCGACCGGCCCCTGCGGCGACGCGTCGCGGCGCAGTCCCACAGGCTGCTGTAGGAAACAAACAAACATGATAGGGACGAGCCGCGCTGCGTCGCGCTGATGCGAGCGCAGCAAGGCCCGTTCAGTCCAGCAGGATTTCCCCGGCCGGTTCCCGAAGGTTATAACGGGAACTCATGGCATGACCGTAGGCGCCGGCGTTGGCGATCAGCATCACGTCGCCGGCGTGCGTGGGAGGCAGCAGCCGGTCGTGTCCGAGAAAATCCGCGCTCTCGCAGATGGGCCCGACGACGTTGCTCGTCAACACCGCGGGCTCGTCCAGGCGCGAGAGGTTGACGATCTCGTGCCAGGCACCGTAGAGCGCCGGGCGGATCAGTGAATTCATGCCGGTCGTGAGGCCGACGTAGTGCACGTCGTCCTTGGACTTCAGCTGCGTCACACGCGCCAGCAGCACACCCGCGACCGCCACCAGATAGCGACCGGGCTCGAGCCACAGCTGGATGCCGGCGCGTTTGCGGCCGGCGCCCTGTCGCGCGGCCGACAGCACCGTGTCGAGCTCGGCAAGGTCGACCTGTGCCTGACCGGACCCATCGGGCACGCCGAGGCCACCGCCGACGTCGATGACCTGCAGCGACGGAAAGCGCTGCGCGAGCGCGAGCAGACGGGTCGCCACGTCCGACCAGTTGTCCACGTCGAACACACCGCTGCCGGCGTGCGCGTGCAGACCGATGACGCGCGCCCCGGCGCGCTCGACCAGCCGCAGCAGCTCATCGGCCTGCTCGAGGGGCACACCGAACTTGGCATGCGCACCAGCCGTGCGCACGTGATGATGATGTCCGCGTCCTGTTCCAGTATCGATGCGGATGAACACGCCCCTGTCGCGAAACAGTGCCCCCCATTCGGACAGCACGTACAGGTTATCGATCGTGAGAGTGATGCCCTGCTCGAGCGCCCAGGCGTATTCCTCGCGCGCCGCAAAGTTCGGTGTGAACAAAACATGCTCGCGCGACAGGCCCGGGACGCTTGCGAGCAGATGCTCGATCTCCCCGCGCGACACGCAATCAAAGCCGACCCCCTGCTCCGCCAGCAGCCGCAGCACGCCGGCATGCGGGTTGGCCTTCATCGCGTACAGCAGCCGATCGACCGCCTTCACGGTGCGTAGCGCCGCCACGGCCGCGCGAATCGTCGACCCGTCGTAGACGAAGGCGCAGGCGTGCTGCTCGCCGAGCTCGAGCAGCTGCGCACGTCGCTTGCGCCACCAGGGTGCGGGCAGCGCCTCCGAGGGCGCCGGCGGCTCGAACAGCTGCTGCCAGGTCGGCCCGAGCACCGCATCGCCGCGCACCGGCTGAATCAGCCGCTCGTGCAGTTCCTCCACGAGCCGGTCGCCCTGATCCTCATCCACGACGAAGGTGAAGTTCAGATCATTGGCCGCCTGGCTCACGAGGTAGATGCGCTGATCGGCAAATAGCTCGAAGGCCTCGCCGAGGCGGTGCAGGATGGCGCGGATGTTGCGGCCCACGAGGCTCACGGAGGCGCACGGTCCGATGATCTGGGTGCGGCACAGTCCCGCCAGCTCCGCGACCAGACCCTCCACCAGCACCGCATCGAGCGCGTTGGCGGCCGGATCGAGCGATACGGTGACATTGGTCTCGGAGGTGGAGACGAGGTCCACCGACATGCCGTGGCGCTTGAAGATCTGAAAGGCATCGGCCAGAAAGCCTGCTTCGTGCCACATGCCCGGGCTGTCGAGCGACACCAGCGTGATGCCCTTCTTGATGCACACGGCCTTCACCTGCGCCGTGCCGTCGCCCCCGTCGGCGCTGATGTGCGTGCCCGGCAGCTCAGGTCGCTGCGTGGCGTACACCACGATCGGGATGCCCTGCGACTTTGCCGGCAGGATGCAGCGCGGATGCAGCACCTTGGCGCCGCTGCTGGCCACTTCCTGCGCCTCGTCGTAGTGCAGTGAGCGCAGCAGGCGCGCCTGGGGCGTGGCGCGCGGATTGGCGCTGAACATGCCGGGCACGTCCGTCCAGATCTCCAACTGCTGCGCCTGCAGCTTGGCGGCGAAATAAGCCGCGGACGTATCCGAGCCGCCACGACCCAGGAGGACGGTGTCGCCGTTGGCGGCGCCGGCGATGAAACCCTGCGTGACGATCACGCCGGGGATGGCGCTGAGCTGCGCCTGCAGCGCACTGTCGGCGCCGAACTCGCAGATGGCGGAGAGATAATTGGCATGCCCGGAGCCGACCGTGCGTTGCTCGGCGACGAGGCCGGTGCGCGCATCCCACCACTGCGCCGGCGTGCCGCGCGACTGCAGATAACGCGCGCCGATCTCCGTGGCCATGAGCTCGCCGGTGGCGAGCAGGCGCGCGCGCGTGCGCTCCGAGACCTCGTTCATCAGCGCGATGCCGCTGGTCATCTGCCGCAGCACTGAGAAGTAGCGCTCCAGCTCCGGGCTCGCGCCGACGCCAAGCTCATCGGCGAGCTGTCGATGTCGCTGCTCGATGAGCGTCAGCAGCGGCTCATGTGCACCCGCCAGCGCCGCGACCAGCAGCTTCTCCAGCCGATCGGTGATGCCGCTGACCGCCGAATGCACGACCAGCACGCGCGCGCCGGTGGCGAGACGCGCCTGCACGATCGCGAGGATGTTGGCCCAGTTGGCTGCTGTGGAGACACTCGTGCCACCGAACTTGAGCACGATCCAGGGCTGCTGAGGTAACGACATGACCTACCCGTGATGATGGCAGCCTGGTGTTGGCAGCGTGGGTAATGACCGCTTAGAGATGGCAGCGTGACGATGAAACCATCCACACCGACGTTGCCACGAACCAGAGAGTGGCCGCGCGCGACGGCTGATCAGAGGTCCTCTTCGAAGATATCGCGCAGTTCCTTTTCGAGCCTGCGCTCAGCAAGCACCTCTTCGAGACGGCTCCAGGCCGCCTTGCCACGCTTACCCTGTGCCCGCACTCGTTTGTCGACCCGCGCCAGCAGGCCATCGTAGTCGGTGCTGTCCTCGGACTCGACCAGGTACTCCTCGTCCAGGTCGAAGCGCTCGTTCTCGCGTTCAGACATCTCTAAAAACCCAATGAAATCAAATTATTAGCGCCAACAGCAGCGCCACGAGCTGCGAACTATAGCCGATTTGTGCAACCAATCACACAGGCTACGGCGCCGCCGCCGCGGCCGACGGGTGTTGCCATTAATCGTCATCTCTCAGAGACATAGACCGGCTGGCCGGGCGCAATGTTCAATGCCGCGGCAGCACTCGCCTGCCGGGCGGCCAGCTCCAGCATGCCCGCAGAGTTGACCAGTGCGACGCACTGCCCGGGCGGCGCCTCCTCATAGGTCCGCACCCAGGGCAATGGCGCAGCCCCGGCGACCAGCCGGACCTGCCCGCGCCCCTGGAGCTCGCGCGCCGCTATCGTCGTCAGGACATTGCCAAAATGGTCGATCACCGCGACGCAGCCTTCGAGCGAGCCGTCGGGCAGCTGCCGCGGGGGTGTCAGCGGCCCCGCCAGCGGCGAGCACGGCTCCCCCAGGTCATCCGCACGCACGCGCCGCATCGCCAGCTCGGCCGCCAGGGGAGCCATGATGTCGCGGCCGTGAAAGGTGGCGCTCTCGGCCGAGAGGCCCAGGGCAGTGAGCGCCCCGGCCGCCACGCTCCAGGCGCGCGCCCCGGGCACTCGCTGTGCAATCAGTCCGAGCAGACCATTGTCCGGTGCGACGAACAGCTGGCCGGCGGCGCTGAGCACCAGAATCCCGCGCGCACTGCCGACCCCCGGGTCCACCACCGCCACGTGCACCGTGCCGGGGGGCAGCTGCGGATAGCAACAGTAGAGCCAGTAGCCGGCCTCCTCGGGATGGAAGCGCCGGATGTCGTGCGTCAGATCGATGAGCGCAATGCCGGGGGCGCGCTGCACCAGACGGGCCTTCAGGATCCCTACGTAGGGATCCTGAAGGCCATAGTCGGTCGTCAGGGTGATCAGCGGCGCCGCGGCGGGGGCGCTCACCACAGCCGGTTCACTGAGCGGCGCTGGCATCCACCGTCGCGAGTGTCTTGCTCTCGGTCGGCGCGCTGGCGGTCACGGCCGGCGCAGGTATCGCCGAGTCGGCGCTGGTGGGATTGAGCGGTGAGGCATCAGCCTGCAGTCCCACTGTGGCCAGCTGTCCGTCGGACTTGGCGAGCACCTCGCGCGCATAGTCCCAATTGATCGCCACGGTGCTGTCACCCACGGCCTTCTGCAGCAGGGCGGCAAAGGCATCGACATTGGGCTCGACACTATCCCCATCATCGTTGATGGGCGGGTGTGCTTCGAGCAGCAACTGCCCATCGACCCAGGCGACCTTGATCGGCTCGTTGATGATATGCACGGCCGTGCCCACCGGCACCAGCGGGAACAATGCCTCGATATCATCCGGATAGAGTCGCACGCATCCGTGCGTCACCGGCATGCCCACGGCAACCGGATTGTTGGTGCCGTGGATCAGGTACGTGCCACCACCAGCCGCCAGCCGCAGAGCATACTGACCCAGAGGATTGTCCGGCCCCGGCGGCACGAACCTGGGCAACGGATCGCCTTCGGCCAGATGCTCCTTGCGGACACCCGCCGGCGGGTACCAGGTGGGATGCTTCAACTTCTGCGTCACCTGCGTCAGCCCGATGGGCGTATTCCAATCGAGCTTGCCGACGCTGACCGGATAGGTGATGACGATCTGCGGCTGGCCACGATGCCTCTTCGGGAAATAGTAGAGACGATGCTCCGGTACGTTGACGATGATGCCGCTGCGCAAGCCGGCCGGCAGAATGAAGCGGCCGGGAATGATGACCTGCTTGCCGGCCCCCGGTAGCCACGGATCGATGCCCGGATTGACGCGGATCAGCTCCTGCGAATCGACGCCGTACTTGCGCGCCAGATCGTAGAGGGTATCCGCGAAGACGGTGGTGACGACCTGATCCTGACCGACGATCGTCTGGTCGGGTCCGGAGAGCTCAAAAGTAGCAGCCCGCGCAGGTGCGAGCGGCAGAGCCAGGGAAACCGCGCCGAGGGTGCTCAGAACCAACAGCAGCGCCAGCCGATGGCGCGCAGCTCGCAGACGGCGCGCGGGCGCCACGGGGCGGTTCGTGAACACGTTCATGTTCCTCGCGTGAGCATATGCCAGCATTTAGGGTGAAATCCTGAAGCAGTCCACGCTTTTAGCCTACCACGGCGAGCCATAATTCGACATGCAAGGATCGCAACCACTGCGCGCCAGGACGGGTGACGTGAAACGCGTGCTCTTCGTCGATAGGGACACCGCCACGGTAGCCTCGCTGCGACGCGCCTTCGGTAACCAGGATGAGCCGCTCGAGACGGTGTTCGTCGACTCCGGAGAGCAGGCCTTGACCGAGCTCGCCCAGCAACACTTCGACGCCATTGTCAGCGACATCTGCATGCCCCAGATGGACGGCGCGCAGCTGCTGGCGGCGGTGCGCGAGCGTCACCCCGAGGTGATCCGGCTATGCGTGGGCGAAGCCGATGACGATGAGGCCTTCCTGCGGGCGATGCCCGTGACACATCAGTTTCTGCGCAAGCCCTGCAATCCTGAGACGGTACGCGAGGTCATCGAGCGCGCCTGCTCGCTGGCCGCGATCCTGCACGATCCGGCGACCCGTCAACTGATCAGCCGACTCGACGCGCTGCCGGCCACGCCGCATACCTACCAGCAGCTCTCGGCGGCCATCGCCCGCCCGACCTCACACACGCACGACATCAGCGAGATCGTCAGCAACGATCGGGCGCTGTCCGTCAAGACGCTGCAGATCGTCAATTCCGCGCTGTTTCGCCGCAGCGCACCGATTACCTCCATCCCGGCCGCCATCACCTACGTGGGAATGGAAAGGCTCAAATCCCTGGCGCTCTCGGCCTGCGTCTTCACGGCCGTCGAGGGATCGCCGCGCATCTATCGGCTGCTCTCGGACCTGCAGGACCGCTCGCTGCGCAAGGCGCGCTTCGCGCACAGTCTGCTCGACGGCGAACACGGCGCGGATGAGGCCTTCACCGCGGCGTTGCTGCTGGACCTGGGCCAGGCCGTGCTGGCGCTCGGCTCGCCCGAGCGCTTCGAAGCCATGATGGCCGAGGCACGCGAGCGCGGCCTGCCCTGGCAGGAGGTGGAGGCAAAGTACTTCGGCGCCTCGCACCCCGAGGTGGGCGCCTGCCTGCTCGGCCTGTGGGGGCTGCCCCTCGAGCTCATCGAAGCCGTCGCACATCATCACCGTCCAAGCGTCATCTCCCACCCGCAGACGCGCGTGCTGGCCGCGATTCACGTCGCCGACGCCGCCGTGGATGCCACCACCGCCGGCAGTGCGCTGCGGCTGACCGAGCGACTCGATACGACCTTCGTCCAGCGCCCCGACATCGCGCGCCAGCTCAGTGAGTGGCACATCGACGTGGGCGCCGACACGCGACTGGTGCGGCGCCTGCAGGCCTTCTGATGACGGCGCAGCGTACCTCCCGCGCCACGATCCTCTGCGTCGAGGACGACCGGCAGTTACTCGAGGAGCTGCGCCGCGAGCTCTCGGAGGACTACGAAGTCATCACCGCGCTCAATGCCGCCGAAGCGTTGCGCACGCTCGCCTCTCACAGCAACGTCGCGGCCATCATCTCCGATACGCGCATGCCGGGCATGGATGGGGCGAGTTTCCTGGCGCTGACGCGCACCCTGGCACCCGCCGCCGGCCGCATCCTGCTGACCGATCACGCCGATCTCGCCAGCGCCATTGCCGCGGTCAACGAGGCGCAGATCCTGCGCTTTCTGAGCAAGCCCTTCCAGAGCGCCGAGCTGCACGCTGCCGTCGAGGCCGCGCTCGAGCACCATCGACACTCGAGCATCGAAAACACCGGACTGATGCGCGCGATCACCGCGCAAATCACCAGCCAGGACTCCATCACCGGTCTTGCGAGCCGCCGCCGCTTCCTCGATCTGCTGGAAACCGTCTGTGCCGATGCCGATGGCAAGGATCGCAGCAGCAGCTTCGCGGTCATGGTGATCAGCATCGAAAACCTGCGCGATATACGCGATGCACAGAACCTCGCGGCCGGCGATCAGGTGATGCAGGTGCTGGCACGCCGTCTGCGCGACCACTGTTCGGCAGCGTTGTGCCTGGCGCGCTGGGGCGATGATGACTTTGCCGTGCTGCTGCCCGCTGATCTGCACGACGAGGCCGGCGTGCTCGCCACCGCCAGTGCCCTCATCGGACAGTTCACGCTGCCGATACCGCTGCAGCAGTCGACCCAGCGCGTACATGTCTGCATCGGCATCGCCGGGGTGCCCCTGCACACCGGCGATGCACGCACGGCGCTGCAATTTGCCGACATCGCGGCACGCCAGGCCAAGTCACAGGGCGGGGCCACCGCCTGTCTGTTCCGCTCGGACTGGGCCTATCGCGCCGCCTATCGACAGCAGTTGCTCACGGCGCTGCGTGAGGCGCTCGATCACGATGCGCTGCACGTTAACTACCAACCAATCATCGACCTGAAGCATGGCACGGTGCGCACGCTCGAGGCGCTGGCGCGCTGGACGCACCCGCAGCTCGGCCCGATCGCCCCGGCACAATTCATCAGCCTCGCCGAGGAGAGCGGTGAGATGCCGCGGCTCGGACAATGGATCCTGCGGCGCGTTTGCCGCGACGCCCGCTCGCTCGCGGGCCGCTATTGCTCGCGCGTCGCCGTCAACGTCTCGATGCATCAGCTGCTGCAGACAGGCTTTCTCGCTCAGCTGGACGAGGCGCTGCATCAGGCCCGTCTGCACCCCCAGGAGCTGGAGATCGAGTTGACTGAGTCGGTGCTCGCCAGCGATGCGGAGCGCTCGCTGGCACTGGTCAAGGAACTGCGCAAGCGCGGCGTCTCCGTGGCGATCGATGACTTCGGCACCGGCTATTCATCGCTCGCCTACCTGCAGCGCTTCCCGGCGGACGTCATCAAAGTGGACCGCTCCTTCGTGACCACCCTCGGCGAGGGGGGCGAGACCATCATCTCCGCGGCGCTGTCCATCGGACGCAGCTTCGGCATGAACGTCGTCATCGAAGGCGTGGAGACGGAGCTGGCGCGCCGTCAGCTCTCGGCGCTTGGCGCGACGCAGTTCCAGGGCTACCTGTTCGGCAAACCCATGGCTCCCTCGAGCGTGGATCAGTGGTTTCTCAACTGCGCCTTCGCCGCCGGCCCGAGCCAGATAGCCGACACCGCCGCGACCGTCGAGCTGCCCATCCCGTCCGCACGCGCGCTGTAGGCCCGCGCCCGGCGCGACGGGTCCCGGCCTGCCCCGGCTGCCTTCGCCCGCAATGCGAGATGCAAAGGCCATCCAAGGAGGGTAGGATGCCAATGACTGGATAAATATCCAGTTCACGGCCAGCGCATGCTTTCCAACCCCGCCCGCACAACCTCTGAGCTGCGTGCGCGCCTGCAGCAGATGACGCAGCGCGGCCCCCTGGGCTCGGGCGGATCGCCTGCACTGTGCTCGGGGCATGAGGCTCTCGACGCGCTACTGCCGGGCGGCGGCTGGCCGCTCGGTGCCCTGACCGAGCTGCTCAGCGATCAGTGCGGGATCGGCGAGCTGGAGCTGCTGCTGCCGGCTCTGCAGAGCCTCGCCCGGGGCGGACGCTGCCTGGTCTGGATCGACCCCCCCTATGTGCCCTATGCCCCCGCCCTGGTCCAGCGGGGGCTGCCGCTGGAGCGAGTGCTCTGGATCCGGACCCAGCGTCCTCAGGCGGCACTCTGGGCTGCAGAGCAAGCGCTGCGCTGTTCGGGCATCGGTGCGGTGCTCAACTGGTCCGAGCACATCGTGGACCGCAGTCTGCGGCGTCTGCAGCTGGCCGCCGAGTGCGGCCAGACGTGGGGGATTCTGCATCGCCCGGCCAGTGCGTTCCATACGTCCTCTCCCGCTGCGCTGCGCTTGCAGCTGCAGCCGCTGACCGAGGGGCTCGAAGTGCACATCAAAAAATCCCGTGGTGGCCGTGCCGGGGGGCGTCTGCACGTGCCGCTACGTCGCCCAGTCACGCTGCATGCTGACGGATCCTCCGATGCTCTGGCTGTGCATTCGGCTGCCGGCGCTGCGGCATGAGGCGCTCGCTGCCGATGAGGACGCAGCGCTCGCGCGTCTGTCGGCCTGGGCCTATCAATGGAGCAGCCAGGTCTGCCATCGTCGCGGCGATGAGAGCCGCGCGTCGCTGCTGTGGCTGGAGCTCGCCGCCAGCGGCGCGCTGTTTGGCGAGCCGACCGCGCTGCTGCCGCGCATCGAGCGCGAGCTGCGCGAGATGGGCTACAGCCACACCTGCGCCCTGGCTCCCTCGCCCGCGGCTGCGGCGCTGCTGACACAGGGCCAGACCCTGCGCTGCCTGCTCACGCAGGCCGAGCTTTCGAGCGGACTCGCCCCCCTGCCCCTCGGCTGGCTGGAGCTGCCGTCAGAAACACGCGATGCCCTGCGCTCGGCGGGACTGTCGCGCATCGGCGAGGTGCTCGCGATGCCACGCGCGGCGCTGGCGCGCCGTTTCGGGCCCGAGTGCTGTGACTATCTCGCACGGCTTGTGGGCGAGCTCAGCGACCCTCAACCGAGTTTTCGACTGCCGGAGATTTACCGCGCGCGCTGCGTATTCGACTACGACCTGCACGACACTCAGGGACTGCTGTTTCCCCTGCAGCGTCTGCTGCAGGAATTTCAGGGCTATCTGCGCGCCCGTGATCGGGCCGTGCTGCGCTTCAACCTGGAGCTCGAGCACGTACGCGATGCTCGAGGCAGCCACGCGCAGTCCTGTCTCACCATCGGACTGTCAAGTCCAACGCGCGAGGCGGCACGCTTTCTGATGCTGGTGCGCGAGCGGCTGCACAACCTCGTGCTGAGCGCTCCGATCCGTGCGCTGACGCTGTGTGCTGACGCCTTCACCACCCCTGCAATCGTGCAGGCGGATCTGTTTGGCGCCGCCGAACAGCGCTCCGACGAACTGGCGCAGCTGCTCGATCGGCTGCGCGCGCGGCTGGGTGTGGAAGCGGTACAGGGACTGCAGCTGCTGGCCGATCATCGTCCCGAGCGCGCCTTTGCCAGCGTGCCGGGGGTACCAGGTGTGACGGGTGTGACGGGTGTGACGCAGGCGCTCTCCGGCACGCCGTCCACATCGAGCACGCCATTTGCCACCTGCGCTCCTCGGCCACTCGCTCTGCTGTGCCCGCCACAGCGCATCGAGGCTCCCGCAGCGTTGCTGCAGGGACCCGAGCGCATCGCCAGCGGCTGGTGGGACGGCGGCGATGTGGTGCGTGATTACTACCCTGCCCGGGGCGGCGATGGCTCGCGCCAATGGGTGTTTCACGATCTACGCGAGGATGCCTGGTACCTGCAGGGACTGTGGGTATGAGCCGCGCTTCGCCCATGCGCGGCTACGCCGAGCTGCATGCGCTCAGCAACTTCAGCTTTCTGCGCGGCGCCTCGCATCCGGCCGAGCTCGTGCAGCAGGCCAGCGCGCTCGGCTATCGGGCACTGGCGTTGACCGATGAGTGCTCGCTGGCCGGCGTGGTGCGTGCGCATGAGGCTCTGCAGGATCTACCTGCTCTCGAGCGCGAGCGCTTCCGGCTGATCATCGGCGCGCAGTTTCGCACCACCTGTGGCCTGAGCCTGGTGCTGCTGGCGCCCTCGCAGCGCGCCTACGCGCAGATCTGCCAGCTCATCACGCTCGGTCGACGCCGCTCCGGCAAAGGCGAGTATCGCCTGATGCGTGCGGACTTCGAAGACGAGCTCTCCGAGTGTCTGGCGCTGTGGGCATTGCCCTCCTCGCCTGGCGATGCCGCCGCTGTCGGGGCCGAGATGCAGCAGGCACGCTGGCTGCGCGATTTCTTTCCTGGCCGCAGCTGGCTCGCCGTGGAGCTGCATCGCGGCGCGCACGACGCCGAACGTCTGCTGGGCGCGCAGAGGCTCGGACAGGCGCTGGATCTGCCGCTGGTAGCCGCCGGCGACGTGCACATGCACGTGCGCGAGCGCCGCATGCTGCAGGATGTGCTCACCGCGATCCGTCACGGCTGCAGCATCGACACGGCCGGCTGGCGGCTGCATCCCAATGGCGAGCGGCACCTGCGCACGCTGATGGAGCTGGCGCAGCTCTATCCACCGGCGCTGCTCACCGAGAGCCTCGCCATTGCCGAGCGCTGCAGCTTCTCACTGGGGCAGCTGCGCTACGAATACCCCGCCGAGCTCGTGCCGCAGGGCAGGAGCGCCAGCGAGCATCTGCGCGCCCTGACTCAAGCGGGTGCCGAGCGGCGCTGGCCCCGTGGCGTGCCTGCCGCCGTGCGCCAGACGCTCGAGCGCGAGCTCGCACTCATCGCCGAGCTGCGCTACGAGCACTTCTTCCTGACCGTCGAGGACGTGGTCCGTTATGCACGCGAGCATCACATCCTCTGCCAGGGCCGCGGCTCGGCCGCCAACTCTGCCGTGTGCTTTGCGCTGGGCATTACCGACGTGGACCCCGCTCGTATGAGCCTGTTGTTCGAGCGGTTCATCAGCCGCGAGCGCAACGAGCCGCCGGACATCGACGTGGACTTCGAGCACGAGCGGCGCGAAGAGATCATGCAGTACATCTACCGCAAGTACGGCCGTGAGCGCGCGGCGCTCGCGGCCACGGTGATCTGCTATCGCACACGCAGTGCCATCCGCGACGTGGCACGCGCGCTCGGCGCCGCCGACCGCGACATCCAAGGATTGACGCGCCTGCACATGTGGTGGGATCGGCCCGGAGAGGTGCGCCGTCAGATGGCCACGCGCGAGCTGCAGTTATCCGCCGCGCGAGTCGCCCTGCTGATGCGCCTGGTACGCGAGCTGGTCGGCTTTCCACGGCATCTGTCCCAGCACGTGGGCGGCTTCGTGATCTCGGGTGAGCCGCTCAGTGCGCTGGTGCCGATCGAGAACGCCGCCATGGCCGATCGCACCGTGATCCAGTGGGACAAGGATGATCTGGAATCCCTCGGCCTGCTGAAGGTCGACGTGCTCGCGCTCGGCATGCTCACGGCGCTGCGCCGCTGCTTCGATCTGGTGGAAGGCTACAGCGGCCGTCGGCTCACACCGGCCGCCATCCCACCCAAGGACGACGCCACCTTCGACATGATCTGTCGCGGCGAGACCATCGGGGTGTTTCAGATCGAGTCGCGCGCACAGATGAGCATGCTGCCGCGCCTGCAACCACGCAGCTTTTATGACCTGGTCATCGAGGTTGCGATCGTGCGTCCCGGGCCCATTCAGGGCGACATGGTGCATCCGTACCTGCGCCACCGCGAGAACCCCGCCGCCGTGCGCTATCCGAGCGAAGAATTGAAGAGCGTGCTGGAGCGCACCCTCGGCGTGCCGATCTTCCAGGAACAGGTCATGCAGATCGCCGTGGTCGCCGCCGGCTTCACCCCCGGCGAGGCCGACGGCCTGCGCCGCGCGATGGCCGCCTGGAAGCGACGCGGCGGGCTTACGCCCTATCGCGAGCGCCTGCTCGCCGGTATGACCGCCAAGGGTTACAGCAGCGAATTCGCTGAACAGATTTACAAACAAATACTCGGCTTCGGCGATTATGGGTTTCCTGAAAGTCACGCCGCCTCCTTCGCACTGCTGACCTATGTATCCTCCTGGCTCAAGTGCCACGAGCCCGCCGCGTTTGCCGCCGCCCTCATCAACAGCCAGCCGATGGGTTTCTACGCTCCCGCGCAGCTCACGCAGGATGCGCGTCGCAATGGCGTGAGCGTACTGCCGGTGGACGTGAGCGTGAGCAACTGGGACTGCACCCTCGAGCCCCTCTCGCCGCAGCAAGCCGCGCAGCAGGCGGCGCGCTCCACCGCGACAGCGCAGCCTTGCCTGCGACTGGGACTGCGGTTGGTGCGTGGCCTCTCCGAAGCGCAAGGAAGGCAGATCATGCAGGCGCGCGCTGCCCAGGCCTTCCGCAGCATCGATGATCTGGCGCTGCGGGCCGCGCTGTCACAGCGTGTCCTGCAGAATCTCGCGGCCGCCGGGGCACTCGTCTCCCTGAGCGCGCATCGTCATCAGGCGAGCTGGCGCGCGCTGGGCGTGGAGCGGTTGCCGGGCCTGCTGCAGGGATTGTCGGCCGAGGAGCCGCCGGCACAGCTGACGACGCCGAGCGAGGGCGAGCAGATCCTGGCCGACTATCGGCATCTGGGATTGACGACCGGGCGGCATCCGCTCGCGCTGCTGCGCTCGCGGCTGACGGATCTGGGCTTCAGCAGCAGCGCCGATCTGCAGCGGCTCGATGACGGCCGTCGTGTGCGCGTCGGCGGCCTGGTGACCCATATGCAGCAACCTGCCACCGCCTCTGGGGTGGTATTTGCCTCGCTCGAGGATGAGGCCGGCATTCTCAATATCATTCTCTGGCCGAAGGTTTTCGCCGCCCAGCGGCGCGAGGCGCTCGAATCCTCGTTGCTGGTCATCGATGGCACGCTGCAGCGACGTGAGCGCGTCGCGCACGTGGTCGCGCAACGACTGCACAACCGCTCGAGCTGGCTGGGCAGCCTGCGCAGAAACTCGCGCGATTTCCGCTAAAATGCCCCTGACGCAGCTTCCATCCAGGGGGGTAGCATGCTGGTGGTGACGACGGAAAGCATCGCGGGACATCGCATCCGCGAAACGCGCGGCCAGGTATTTGGAGTGGTCGTGCGCAGTCGCGGCCTGGGTGGCAACATCATGGCGGGCCTGCGCTCGCTGGCCGGCGGCGAGATCACCGAGTACACACAGCTGCTCGAGGAGGCGCGCCGCCACGCGGTCGATCGCATGGTCAAGAACGCCACGCTCATGCAGGCCAATGCCATCGTGATGATGCGCTTCGATTCCGCCGAGATCGGTCAGACCATGAGCGAGATCGTGGCCTACGGCACCGCCGTGGTCATCGAGCCTCAGACGGGCCCATGAGCGAAGGTGCAGCATGAGCGAGGCCGGCGCATGAGCGTGGTACGTGCAATCGTGATTCTCATTGCGCTGGCGCAAATGGCCGTTGGCGGCCGATTCATCCTGGAGGGCTTGCGAGTACCGGGCTTCTATCTGCTGGCGATGGGCGTGGTGGTCATGGCCGCCACGCTCTTCGAGCGCTGGCGCTATGGGGCCACGGCCTCGCACGCCCCGGCCAGCTGGCAGCGTACCGACGAGCGTTTCGAGGATCCGGAGAGCGGCCGCACCATGACAGTCTATTTCGATCCGGTCAGCGGTGAGCGCCGCTATGTCAGCGAAGAGTCCGGTAGCGAGCGCAGCGGCGGTGGATCAGGCGGGCACCCCTAGATGCCGTTGCCCGCCCTGATACTCACCGCCGCGTTGGCCACAGCGGGGTCGGCCGGCTCTCCGGACCTTGCCGCCTCATCAGCCGATACTGCTGCGGCGAACCTGTGTCATGAGTCGCACTTCGTGGCCTATTCCTCCCTGCCGCCCGGCAACCGCCGCGCCGAGGAGTCGTTCACCTGGGATGGCGCGCACAGCGTCTATGTCGTACGAGGCCCGATTCTTGCGCAAATGTTCGGCGATCCGGGCGTGCGCAGCATTCCTGCCGATTCCACCCAGGCCCAGCAGACCGTCTTCCAGATCGCCGTGCGTACGACGCCCTCTCCGCCGATCGACCGTTTTTGCGAGTATCACTTCCAGGAGATGGCCAGCTGCGATGCCCACGGCGATATCACCTACACACAGACCTATACCGGCTGCGATCTGCAGACCGAGCGCCATGTGCTGCAGTTGACGCCCGATACTGCCGGCTCCGTGCAGTTGCTGGAGGTACGCTTCGCGGACGTGCGGGGCGTGCTCAGCGATCCGCTCTACCTTTCCGACGGCACCGATCTGCGGCTGCGCGTGCAATAGTCGAGCCGGCGTTTTAGCATAGCGAGGCTTTCATCAAGGGGGTTTAAGGCAATGAAAGGAATCTTGGCGATCGCGGCGCTGGCCGCACTGGGTGTCTCGCCGGTTTATGCGGACTGCGCCTCTCCGGGGAATCCCCCGACTGTTCCCGACGGCAATGCCGCCACGGCCCAGGACATCCTGAAGACCCAGCAGGACGTGGTGAACTTCCAGACAGCCACCCAAACCTACCTGGCCTGCATCAAGAAGGAACATGACGATGCCATCGCGGCCGGCGGCTCCAACCTCTCCGCCAGCGAAGGTGAAAAGCTCGATAGCACCGAGTCGAAGGAGCACAACGCCGCAGTCCATCAGCTCAATGACGTGGTCACCCGCTTCAACCAATCTGTCGCGACGTTCAAGGCCAAGCAGGCTGCCGCGCAGAAGAAGCCGGCCAAGGGCAAGGACTGAGTAGCCGGCGCCGCCGTGCCCTCAGGGATCAAAGGGGTGGCGGCGAATGATGGTCTGATCGCGGTCGGGTCCGGTGGAGATCAGGTTCACCGGAACCCCGACCAGCTGTTCGATGCGCTCGAGATAGCGCTGGGCGTTCGCCGGTAACACCGCAAGCTCGGTTACACCGATGGTGGACTGCTTCCAACCCGCCATCTCCTCATAGACCGGTTCGGCATCGGCGTACGCCTCCACGAACAGCGGTGGCTCGGAAAACACCTGCCCGCCGAGTCGATAACCCGAGGCGATGCGGATCGTATCGAGCCCGTCGAGCACATCGAGCTTGGTGATGCAGAGGCTCGAGACGCTCGAGTGCACGACGGCGCGGCGCAGCGCCACGGCATCGAACCAGCCGCAGCGGCGCCGCCGCCCGGTGACCGAGCCGAACTCGCGGCCGACGCGCGAGAGGTGCTCGCCCGAATCATCGAAGAGCTCGGTCGGGAATGGCCCGGCACCGACGCGCGTCGCATAGGCTTTCACGATGCCGAGGACTTGATCAAACGCCAAGGGGCCGATGCCGGTGCCCGTGGCGGCCCCGCCGGCCGTGGTGTTCGAAGAGGTCACATAGGGATAGGTGCCGACGTCGACATCGAGCATCGCACCCTGCGCCCCTTCGAACAGCACGTTGGCGTTTTGGCGCTTGAGCTGCGCGAGCACCGCGGTGACGTCCAGCAGCATGGGACGCAAACGCTCGGCGAACTGCAGCTGCTCATCGAGCGTGCGCTGGAAGTCCAGCGGCGACTGCGCAAAATAGCGCTGCAGGACGAAGTTGTGGAAGTCCAGCACCTCGCCGAGCTTGGCCGCGAAGCGATCGCGCTGAAACAGATCCGCCACGCGCACCGCCCGGCGCGCAACCTTGTCCTCGTAGGCAGGCCCGATGCCACGTCCCGTGGTGCCGATCGCATTGGCGCCGCGGGCAGTCTCGCGCGCGCGATCCAGCGCCACGTGCGAAGGCAGGATCAGCGGACACGCCGGCGAGATGCGCAGGCGCTCGAACACCGGCACCCCCTGCACGAGCAGCGTATCGGCCTCCTTGAACAGCGCCTCGAGCGATACCACGACCCCATTGCCGATCAGGCACTGCACACCCTCGCGCAAAATGCCCGCCGGGATCAGCGACAGAATGGTCTTGTGCCCGCCGATCACCAGCGTGTGGCCGGCATTATGACCGCCCTGGAAGCGCGCCACGGCGCTGGCACGCTCGGTCAGCAGATCGACCAGCTTGCCCTTGCCCTCATCGCCCCATTGGGTGCCGATGACGATGACGAAACGGCCCATCAGCCTCGCCCCTGCACACGGTGCGTCAACCACTGTGTCACGTTGACCCTCTAATGTTTCTGCGGGGCGCTCGTGGCATCCGCACGCCCGCTGGGACTACGCAGATACTTGAAGAAATCGCCCTCGGGAGTGATGACCAGCACGTCACCGGCGTGCTCCAGCGAGCTCTTGTAGGCCGTCAGGCTCTGCGTGAAATCCGCGAGCTCCGGGTTCTTGCCATACGAGCGCGCATAGAGCGCCGCGGTGCGTGAATCTGCGTCGGAGCGGATGCGCTGCGCCTGCAGGGTGGCATTGGCGAGCAGCTGCGCGCGCTTGCGCTCGCCCTCGGCGCGGATCTGATCAGCCTGCAGCGTGCCGCTGGCATTGAGCTGCTGGACGCGCGAGCTGAAGGTCTGTTCCATATGCTGGTAGACGGCGCTGGCGGCCTGGTCGGACAGATCGATGTGCTGCAGCTGCAGATCCACCAATTCGAGCCCGAGGCTGCGCGCCGCTGCCTGCAGCGTGGCAAAGCCATCGCCGGACAGGCCGCCGCGCGGCTGGCTTTGCAGCATCGAGAGCGTCTCGTGTGCGACGGTCTCCTTGAGCCGATCGCGCGCCAGATCGGCGAGCCGCTGTGCCGCGACGTCCTCATCACCGCCGGTGCGCTGATAGAACGCACCGATATCGGTCAGTCGGTAGCGCAGCAGAAAGTCCACGCTCAGGGTGCGCTGGTCGCGGATGAGAAAGCTCTCGCCCGGATAGGTGCGCGTCGTGAGCCGCTCATCGAAGCGATGCACGCGGTCCAGGGGCAACTTCCAGTGCAGTCCCGGACCAAAGGTGACGGGCTCGAGCTGTCCAAGCCGCGTACAGACGGCGACGCTTCCCTGGCCGACGCGAAACATCGAGCCATGCAGCAGCAGCGCCGCCACGATCAGGGCCAACACCCACAGACCCACCCGGTGCGCCATCAGCGCTCTCCCCGCGTGCGGCTGCGATCATCCTCGTTAGCGCGCTCGCTGGGTACGGCTCCGGGTGCGCTCTCCGCGGCGGTCGCCGCCGCGGCGGCCGCATCGGCGCTGTTGCCGGTGGCCTGGACGAGTTTGTCGAGCGGCACGTAGAACACGGCACCGTTGCCGGCGCGCGCATCCACGAACACCTTGCGGGAGTGCGACAGGATGTCCTGGATCGTCTGGATGTAGAGCCGGTCCCGCAGCACCTTGGGCTGCAGCGCATAGCTCGCCGCCAATTCATCGAAGCGCTGCGTATCGGCCTGCGCCTGCGCGAGCGTCTGTGTCGCGTACACCTGCGCATCGCTCAGCTGGTGCTGAGCGGTCGCCTGCGCCTTGAGCTGCAGATCGTTGGCGTAGCTCTGCGCGTCGCTGATCTGGCGCTGTCGGTCATCGGCCGCGTGATCGGCATCGTGCTCGGCGGCGACGACCGGATCGGGCAGCTGCACATCGGTCAGATCGAAGGCACTGAGGGCGATGCCGCTGTGGTATTCATCGAGCATCTGCTGCATGCCCTGGCGCGCCTCGGCGTCGATGTGCTCGCGCGCCTCGCCCGCCAGCAGCGATTGCAGCTCGGCGTGCGCGCCGAGCCGGCGCACGACCACCTCGCCGACCTGCTGCAGCGTGGCGTGCGGGTCGCGCAGCGAAAACAGATAGCGCAGCGGATCGGCGATGCGGTACTGCACGGACCAGGCGAGCGTCACCAGGCTCTCGTCGGAGGTCAGGATCGTATCCTTGGAGTCGAGCGAGTTGACGTTGGCGACACTCACCTTCGTCATGGTCTGGATCGGCCAGGGCCAGCGCCAGCCGCTGCCCGGCGGCACAGTCACGACATAGCGTCCGAAGGTCTGCACCACACCACGCTCGCCGCTGCCGACCTGGTAATAGCCGCTGGCGAGCCAGATGAGCACCGCCACGCCCAACAGCGCCAGCGCGGCCTTGCCGCGGCCACTGCCGGGGCGCCACAGACGCTGCACGCGCTCCTGCCAGCGACGCAGCATATGGTCGAGGGCCCCGTCGTCGGGCGCGTTACGACTGCTCGACCGTCGCTTGTCGTCGCCGGGTTGATTCCATGCCATGGCGGTAGACTCGACGCGCGGGGCGTCCGAGGTGTCAGTGTCTGAAGTGGTGGGCGGCGCGCGGCGGCGGCGCTGCGGATTCTAGGTACCCCTCGTGCGAGGCACAAGCCGCAGCGTCCGGCCCGGCGGCGCTGGGCGTCGCCAGCGTGCTCGCCGTGGCCAGCTGCGGCAGCAGGCGCACGCCCGGCTGCGCGGCCCAATGCGCCAACTCGGCGGCCGGCAGCTCCACCAGCAGCTCGAGCGAGCCATCCTCGAGCGAGCGCTCCTCACGCACCACGTGCTGCGCGTGCAGGCGGGCGCGGGCCGCGCCGGCGTTTGGCGGCAGATGCAGCCAGCGGCGCTGTACCGACAGGTCCAGCCGCTCGGCGATCGCCTCGCGCAGCGCGGACAGCCCCTGTCCCCGGGCGGCCGAGATCCACACCTGTTGCAGCTGCCCGTGTGCATCGCGCTCGGCGCGCAGCTCGAGCCCTACGCGATCGATTTTGTTGTAGACGCGCAGCTGCGGAATGTCTCCGGCGCCGATCTCGCGCAGCACGCGATCCACCTCGCCGATGTGCTCGTCACGCTGCGCATCACTGGCATCGACCAAGTGCAGCAGCAGGTGCGCCTCGCGCGCCTCCTGCAGCGTGGATTGGAATGCCGCAACCAGCTCATGCGGCAGCCCGCGGATGAAGCCCACCGTATCGGCCAGCACCACCGGGGCGGGCAGCTGCAGGCGGCGCACGGTCGGATCTAATGTTGCGAACAGCTGATTGGCGATGTAGACCTCGCTGCCCGTCAAGGCACGAAACAGCGTCGATTTGCCCGCATTGGTATAGCCCACCAGCGCCACGGCGGGCACGGGAATCTCCGCGCGCGCACTGCGACCGGTCTCGCGCTGCTGCTTCAGGCGCGTCAGCCGACGCGTGACCGAGCGCATGCGCTGGGCGAGCAGGCGGCGGTCCACCTCGAGCTGTGTCTCGCCGGGGCCGCCGCGCACACCGATGCCGCCCTTCTGGCGCTCAAGGTGCGTCCAACCGCGCACCAGGCGCGTGGACATGTGCTTGAGCTGCGCGAGCTCGACTTCGAGCTTGCCCTCGAAGCTGCGCGCGCGCTGCGCGAAGATGTCGAGGATCAAGCCGCTGCGATCGAGCACCCGCGCACCGATGAGCTTTTCAAGATTGCGCTCCTGGCTGGGCGAGAGCGGGTGATCGACCAGCACCAGCTGCGCGTCGCTGTCGCGTACCGTTGCGGCGATCTCCTCGGCTTTGCCGCTGCCGACGAAATAGCGCGGATCGGGTCGGTCGCGCCGCCCCAGCACGGTGGCCACGGGCGCCAAACCCGCCGAGCGCGCCAGCGACTGGAATTCCTCCAGGTCCTCCGGACGCACCGCGCCGCCCAGGCCCAGACGCACCAGCACCGCGCGCTCACCCGCGCGCGGTCGCTCGAATATGCCGCGATCGGTGTCGATAGGTCAGTCCGCGGTGGATTCAGCCGTCGCGCTCTCTTCGGGAGTCAGGCGCACCGCGCGCGCGGGCACCACCGTGGAGATCGCGTGCTTGTAGACCATCTGGCTGACGGTGTTCTTCAACAGCACGACGAATTGATCGAAGGAATCAATCTGTCCCTGCAACTTGATGCCGTTGACGAGATAAATCGAGACCGGCACATGCTCCTTGCGCAGAGCATTCAGAAAGGGGTCTTGTAATGATTGGCCTTTGGCCATGGTTTTCTCCTTATTTTTCAATCAGTTCTGTACGGGCGGGGGTCGCCGCTGCACCACCGCCGCGGCATGGAGCCTCGGACGGGGGGTCGCTCCAAGGATCAGCCTGCCAGCTGGACTGATTCTAGCACCCGCGGGCAGCACGGTCATGCGCCGGCCGCCGCGAGAATCTGCGTGCCCACAGCTTCCGCGAGTCCCACAGAGCACGCCTCCAGGCGGATCAAATCCGGCGCGCGACGCAGCCAGGTGAGTTGTCGCTTGGCGAGCTGGGCGGTGGCAGTCAGCGCCGCTTGCTGCGCCTCGAGCGGCGTGGCGCCGGCACTGAAGACGCGCCAGAGTTGCCGATAGCCCACGGCGCGTACCGAGGCGTGCTGCTCGGTCAGATCCCCGCGCGCGTACAGGCGCTCGACCTCCTGCAGCAGTCCGGCGGCGAGCATCCCGGACAGACGGGCTGACAGGCGCGCGCGCAGCGCCGCTCGACCGGCCGGGCTGTCCTCGGGCAGCAGTGCAAAGCGCAGCCAGCGATAGCGCTCGCGCGCGCCCTGCGTGCGTCGTTGCCACTCACTGATCGGCACGCCCGTGGCACGCCAGACTTCCAGGGCGCGCTGGATGCGCTGGCCGTCGGCGGGTGCGATACGGGCCGCAGCGCGCGGGTCCAGGCGCGCGAGCTCGGCGTGCAGCGCCGGCCACCCACTCGCCTGCGCCTGCTCATCCAGCTCGCGCCGCAACGCTGCGTCGGCCTGCGGCAACACCGCCAGCCCCTCATAGAGCGCGTGCAGATAGAGCATCGTGCCGCCCACCAGCAGCGGCTGATGCCCGCGCGCGCGAATCTCATCGGCAGCAGCCAGCGCATCGCGCACGAACTCTCCGGCGGAGTAGCTCCCGGCCGGATCACGGATGTCGATCAGGTGATGCGGCAGGCGCGAGCGCTGCGCGGCATCGGGCTTGGCGGTGCCGATGTCCATGCCGCGATACACCTGTGCGGAGTCCACGCTGATGATCTCCAGCGGCAGCCTGCCCTGCAGCTGCTCGGCGAGTTGCAGCGCCAGAGCGCTCTTGCCGGTACCGGTGGGTCCGGTGAGCACCACCAGCAGCGGCAAGACATCGCGCGACGGCGGAGCATCGCGCATCAGCGAGCCCGGGTGATTCGCATCAGCGACCCCGCAGAAACAGCTGATCGATCTCACGCAGCGTCATGCGCATCCAGGTCGGTCGGCCATGATTGCACTGGCTGGCGCGCTCGGTCTGCTCCATCTGACGCAGCAACGCATCCATCTGCGCAAGACTCAGCGTGCGCTGGCCGCGAATCGCCGCGCGACAGGCGAGACTGCCAAGCAGGCGATGCGCCGTCGCATCCAGATGGTGCACACCCAGCTCCCCGCAGAGCTCGCGCGCCAGCTCCAGCAGCAATTCGCGCGCATCGACCTGCGCGAGCAACACCGGCACGCGGCGCAGCGCCAGACTCGTGGGCGAGAGTCGCTCGAGGCCGAAGCCCAGACGCTCGAGCTCGGTGCGCTCGCCCAGCAGCGCATCGATTTCGTGCTCGCCTGCCTGCAGCACCAGCGGCTCGAGCAGTCCCTGCGAGGCCGCGGCGCCGGCTGCCTCGTAGTCGCGCTTGAGCTGCTCGTAGAGCACGCGCTCGTGGGCGGCGTGGGCATCGACGATGATCAGGCCCTCGCGGTTCTGCGCCAGGATGTAGAGGCCGTGCAGCTGCGCGAGCGCAATGCCAAGCGGCTGCTCGAGCGCGCCCGGGTCGGCCGTGCTGAGCACCTGCAGCCCCTGCAGTGTCTGCCCGACGGACGCTGCCGGACGCAGCAGCGGCAGCTCGGCCGGCGGGTCATAGCGCGCATCGATGCGATCGAAGCCAGGTGCAGGGCCCAGGTAGCCACTGGCTGTGTGCCCGCCCAGATGCTCAGCCACGTGCTCGCCTGCGCTCGCCACCGGCCCCAGCGTGCCCGCGCTCGGGCGCGTGGCGGCGAGCGCCCGCTCGATCTGGCGGAACACCAGATCATGCACGCCGCGGCTGTCGCGAAAGCGCAGCTCGAGCTTGCTCGGATGCGCATTGACATCCACTTCGCGCGGATCGAGCGTCAGGTGCAGCACGAAACCGGGATGGCGGCCGTGATAGAGCACGTCCCGATAGCCCAGCCGCGCCGCGCCCGACAGCAGCCGGTCGCGCACTGCGCGGCCGTTTACGAACCAGTATTGCTGATCAGGCTGGGCGCGCGCGGCAGTGGGCAGACCGAGCCAGCCCCACAGGCGCAGCGCCGTCCCTGCCGGCGCGAGTGACAGCGCCTGGCGACGAAACTCGGGTCCGAGGATGCGGTCGATGCGCGCCGCCAGCGCCACGGCCTGCTCTTCCGTCTCAGCGGCCGGCAGGTCCAGCATCAGCCGCTCGTTGTGACGCAGCTGGAAGCCCACCGACGGCACTGCCAGCGCCAGCCGCTCGACCTGCCGCAGGATATGGCCGAACTCGGTGCTCTCGCTGCGCATGAAGCGGCGCCGTGCCGGCACACTGAAGAACAGATCGCGCACTTCGACGCTGGTGCCCACCGGGTGGGCTGCGGGCTGCAGCGGGGAGCGCTCCCCCGCATCCACCGACAGCTCCGCGGCCTCGCTGCTGCCGCGCTCGCGCGACACCAGGCGCAGGCGCGCCACCGAGCCGATCGAGGGCAATGCCTCGCCGCGAAAGCCCAGGCTCTCGATGCCAAGCAGATCCTCGGCGCTGCTGATCTTGCTGGTCGCGTGGGGCAGCACCGCCAACGACAGCTCCTCGGCGGCGATGCCATTGCCATCGTCGCGCACACGGATCAGGCCCAGCCCCGCACGCTCGATATCGATCTGGATGTGACGCGCGCCGGCGTCGAGCGCGTTTTCGATCAGCTCCTTGGCGACGGAAGCCGGCCGCTCGATGACCTCGCCGGCCGCAATTTGATCGACCAGGTGTGACGGCAGAACACGGATGGGCATGCCAGATCGACGGCGGCGCTCGCAGCGGTGAGCGCCGCGATCTTAGCAGTGAGGACTCAGCCGTGAATGCTCAGGAGCTGCCCTTGGTATCGGCACCGTCCAAGTGCGTGCGCGCGAAGAGGCTGCCCTGCGGCGGGTACTTATGGAAGTAGTCGGCAATGCCGCTGAGAATGGCGGCAGCGAGTCGCTGCTGCTGCCGCGGGTCGCGCAGCCGGCGCTCCTCGGTCGGATTGGAGATATAAGCGGTCTCCACCAGCATCGAGGGCACATCGGGCGACTTCAACACCACGAACGCCGCCTGCTGCACCTCGCGCTTGCGCACCGCACCCACGCGATCGAGCGCGCCGAGCACGTCCTGGGCGGCCTCTCCGCTCTGCGCCATGCTGGCGTTCTGGGAGAGGTCCATCAGCACCGAGCGCAGCGCGGGGACTTGGGCCGCCAGCGAGATGCCACCCTTCAGGTCGGCCGCATTCTCCTGATCCGCCAGGCGTCGCGCCGCCTCGCTCGAGACGCCACGTTCGGAAAGGATGTAGACCGAGGAGCCCTCGATCGAGTGATCACGCACCGAGTCGGCGTGGATCGATACGAACAGATCCGCGTGCGCGGCACGGGCGCGTTCCATCCGATCGCGCAGCGGCACGAAGTAGTCGCCGTCACGGGTGAGCACCGCGCGCATGCCCGGCTGCGCATCGATGCGCGCTGCCAGCGCCCGCGCGATGGCGAGCGTGACATTTTTTTCGTGCGTGCCATCCGGACCGGTGGCGCCCGGATCCACGCCGCCATGTCCGGCATCCACGGCGATGATGACGTCGCGACCCGCCTGGGGCGCATGCGCGGCCGGTACCGCCTGCAGTACACCGGCCGGCTTCTCTGCGCTCGTCGCGACCGCCGGGGTGACCGCGGTGGCGGGCCTGCTCGCAGGCGTATGGCGCGCAGACCGGGCCGCAATGCGCGTCAGCTCGATGCGCAGCTGCGCCCCGTTCGGTCCGGCCTGCCAGCTCAGCCGAGCGCGCGAGCGCGAGCGCAGCTCGAGCACCACGCGCAGCGTATGCGCATTGGGCCGCCCCGAGCGCACCGCGCGCACCAGCGAGTCGCTCGAAACGCTGGGCAGGGATGCGTGTCGTCGCGTATCGGGCAGGTCGATGACCAGTCGGTCGGGTGCGGACAGCCGCAGTGAGCGGGCATGCACTGCCTGGGACAGCGCCAGGACGAGCGTTGCGCTCTGCGCGTCACCGGACAGCGACAGATGCTCCAGCCGCGTCTGGGCACGCAGCGTCGCGGCGTGCACGGCATGTGCAGAATGCGCGGAATGTGCCGAGTGTGCGGCGTACACGGCATCCACTGGCGAGAGCAGCAGCGCGCTCAGTGCCAATAGCGTCCGGAGGGCCGATAACGCCGCCGATGCTCGGACAAGTTTTCGTATGCGACCCGATTCGAGCGGCATCGCCAGCCTCGCTCCCGCCATTTGCCGCATGGACTCTAAGCGTTGTCGGTGCTTATTTCAACATAATGATGGGGATACGGGCCGAAGCTCAGGCCTCTTCTGGTCGATCCAAGTCGCTCCCCAGTGCCGCGAGCCAGTCTTGGCCAATGGCGGTGTGTGCCTCGAGGCGGCAGCACCGGCCCGCTCCGTGCGGCGAGAGGTGCAGCCACAGGTCCGGGGGCGGCAACTTTTCTGCAGCACGCTCGGGCCATTCCACCAGCAGCAAGGCACCTGGGTGCAAATAGTCGCGCAGCCCAAGCTGCTCGAGCTCCTCGGCCCCGTGCAGGCGATAGAGATCCAGATGCACACCCACGTGGGCGCTGAATGCATAGACTTCAAGCAGCGAGTACGTGGGGCTGCGCACCGACTCGCGCACGCCGCAGGCTGTCAGCAGCGCAGCGATGAGAGTGGTCTTGCCGGCCCCCAGCTCGCCGGAAAGAAATACGCAGCGCGCTGACGGCCTCGACCAGGGGCAATGGCGCGCCAGCGCGGCGCCCAGTCGACGCGTCGCAGCCTCATCGCGCAGCGGCAGGCGCTCGCTCACGACGCTCAGCGCTTGAGGTTGACCCAATGGCTCAGGCCCTCGGCCAGCTCGAGCGCCAGAATGCCGCGCTCACGCTCACGCGCGAGCTCATCGCCCGAGAGCGCGTGCGCCATGACAGCGGCCCGCGCGGCCAACCACGGATCGCGACATTGCGCGAGGATGCCGGTGATCGCGCCGGTCAGCACATCTCCCATGCCCGCCGCGGCCATGCCGGGATTGCCGCGCTCACACAGACTGGGGCAGGGTGATTGCTCGGCAGGCCCCTCGGCGCGGCGGCCGATGAGTGTGCCGGCCCCCTTGAGCACGATCACCGCATCCGGATGCGCTTCGCACAGGCGTGAGAGCGCGCCCATGCGGTCCGCCTGCACCTCGCTCGCGCTGATGCCGAGCAAGCGGCCGGCTTCGCCCGGGTGCGGCGTGAGCACCGACCCCGCTGGGGCACGCAGCCCCTGCTCCGCCAGTAGATTGAGCGCATCCGCATCGAGCACCAGCGGCAGTGACGCGGTGAGCGCCCGTTGCAGCAGAGAGCGTGCCCAAGGTGTGCGCGACAATCCGGGTCCCACAGCGACCACGGTTGCCGTCTGCAGCAGCGGCTCGAGCTCGCGCACATCGCGCACGCCGTGCACGATCAGCTCGGGACGGCCGGCCACGATGGCGGTGAGATTGTCCGGCCAGGTTGCCACGGTGACCAGGCCGGCACCCGTGCGCAGGCAGGCCTCCCCGGCCAGTCGCAACGCGCCGGGCATGCCCGGGCCACCGCCGATGATCAGCACGCGACCGAAGTCACCCTTGTTTGCATCGCGCTCGCGCGACGGCAGGGCGCGCAGTACATCGGCCTCGCCGAGCCGCTCGAGCACCGGGCGAAAGCGCGGCTCATCGGGCACCGCGACACCCAGATCGTCGAACAGCAGTCGCCCGGTTCGCTCAGGCCCGGCGTTCAGAAACAGCCCGGTCTTCAGCGCCACGAAGCTGATGGTGCAATCAGCGGTCACGGCGGCGCCCATCACGGCGCCGCTGTCGGCATTGAGGCCGGAGGGAACATCCAACGAGAGCACGGGGCGGCCACTGCTGTTGATCTGCTCGATGGCGGTCGCGAGCGGCGCGCGTACCGCGGCGCTCAAGCCGGTTCCCAGCAGCGCATCCACGATCACCTCACCCTGCAGCGCGCCCTCGCTGTACGGCTGAATTCGTCCGCTGCTGGCATGAAACTCATCGCAGGCCACGCGTGCATCGCCCTTGAGCGATTCGGGGGCGACCACGGCGAGTACCTGCACACTCAATCCCGCCGCCTGGGCAAAGCGCGCCAGCACATAGCCGTCGCCGCCGTTGTTGCCGCCCCCCGTTACGACGCTGATCTGCAACGCGCGCGGCCAGCGGCTGCGCAGCACCCGCAGCGCCGCCTCTCCCGCGCGGCGCATCAACGTGTAGCCGCTGGTGCCTGCCGCGATGCTCGCCGCGTCCAGGGCACGCGCCTGCTCGACCGAGTAGAGCAACTGGGGGGAAGTCATGAGCCGATTATACTGACGCTCCCACAGCCGCCACCGTATGCCACCGCTGCCAACCACCGCGCCGCCCACCGCGCCGTCCACCGCGCCGCCCACCGCAGCTGCCGCAGCGCCCGCCGCGAGCCCCTCGGCGACGGCCACCGCGTCGCTTGCGCCACCGCGCCTCAACGCCGCCGCGGCGCAGACGCTGCGCAACGCGATCGAGCGCGAGGCACGCGCGCTGGGTTTTGATGCGATCGGCATCAGCGGTATCGAACTCGCAGAGGACGAGCGCCATCTGCTGCAGTGGCTCGAGCGTGGCTGGCATGGCGAGATGCAGTACATGCAGCGCCACGGCGTGCGCCGCAGCCGGCCCGCCGAGCTGCAGCCCGGCACACTGCGCGTCATCTCGGTGCGCATGAACTACCGGCCGGCCGAGGCTCACAGCAGCGAGGAGGTGCTGGCGGATGGTCAGCTCGGCTATGTGTCGCGCTACGCGCTCGGACGCGACTATCACCGCCTGATGCGACGCGCACTGGCCCGGCTCGGCGAGGCCATCACCCGGCTCGCCGGAGCGCACACGCACCGCGTTTTCGTCGACAGCGCCCCGGTGCTGGAAAAGGCCTTGGCGCGCAATGCCGGCCTCGGCTGGATCGGCAAGCACACCAACCTGCTGTCGCGCGAAGCCGGCTCCTGGTTCTTCCTCGGCGAGATCTACACCGATCTGCCGCTGCCCCCCGACGCAGCGGCCAGCGCGCACTGCGGCAGCTGCACCGCCTGCATGCCCGCCTGTCCGACCGGCGCCATCGTGGCGCCCTACCAGCTCGATGCGCGCCGCTGCATCTCCTATCTGACCATCGAGTTGCATGGCCCGATTCCCGAGGCATTGCGGCCGGCGATCGGCAACCGCATCTATGGATGCGATGATTGCCAGCTGGTGTGTCCATGGAACAAATACGCGCGCGACGCTGCGCACCCGGATTTTCGTGTGCGTCACGGCCTGGACGCCCCGCGGCTCACGGAACTGCTCGCCTGGAGCGCCGCGCAGTTCGAGGAGCGCACGCGTGGCTCGGCCATCCATCGCATCGGGCATGCGCGCTGGCTGCGCAATGTCGCGGTGGCACTGGGCAATGCGCCCACGAGCCCCGCCGTGATCGATGCGTTGCGCGCGGCCGAGCGCGAGCAGCAAGATCCGCTGGTGCGCGAGCATGTGCTCTGGGCCCTGCAGCGCCACGGCTTTCTGCAAAACAATGGAGGGGAGTCAAAATGAAGACGCAAAGATGCACAACGGGATCAGGCCGAATCTGGCGGAGCGCACTGGCCTGTGCCGCCGCGCTCGGCCTGGCGGGCAACGTCGCTGCGCAGGAGCCGGTGGTGGGTGCGGCCGATGCGGATGCCCTCTTCCACAGCCCGGACCCACGGCTCGATGCCAACATGCAGGTGGCCTATCACATCGAGAAGGATCTGCTCGAGGCCAATCACTGGGAGCTCGCGGGCCGCTACCTGACGACCCGCTACCTGCAGCACAACCCCAACGCGGCTTCCGGCCTGGCCGCGGTGGTCAATTACTTCACGCGCGTGATCAAGGTGCATCCGAGCGCCATCCCAGCCAGGCTCGGCATCCCGGTGGTCTCGGTGGTGGCGCAGGGGGACCTGGTCATCGTGACGACACCCCGCGTGGTGCGCGACGCGCACGATCCGACCCGAAGCTATACGACCACGTGGTTCGACATGTGGCGCTTCAAGGATGGCAAGGCCGACGAGCACTGGGACTGTGCAACGCGCATGTAGCGCACTCAGCCCCCGACGCGCACGTTATCGATGAGCCGGGTGCTGCCGAGCCAGGCAGCGCCGAGTACCACGAGCGCAGCCCCGGCGCCGTGCGGTCCGGCGCCGTGCGGCTCGGAAAGATCGGCGGCCTGGCGGATGGCGACGTAATCCGTGCGAAATCCGGCCCGTGTCAGCGATTGCACGCCCTGCTGCTCGAGCGCGTTGCGCACCGATTCATCGGGCAGGCCGGCGCGCAGTGCCGCGGCAATCTCCGCAAGCGTGCCATGCAGCCGCGGGGCGAGCGCGCGCTCGGCGGACGTGAGGTATTGATTGCGCGAGCTCAGGGCAAGCCCGTCCGGATCGCGGGCAATCGGTGCGCCCACGATCTGCACCGGCAGCGATAGATCCGCGACCAGGCGCCGCACGATCAGCAACTGCTGAAAATCCTTCTCGCCGAAGACCGCTACATCCGCAGAGGCGATGATCAGCAGCTTCGCCACCACCGTGGCGACCCCGTCGAAATGTCCGGGACGAAAGCGACCCTCCAATGTCTCGGAGAGTCCGCGCACCTGCACGCGCGTCGCCGGCTCCCCGGAGGGATAGATCTGCGCGACACCCGGGGCGAACAGCAGATCGCACCCGGCCTGCGAGAGCGCCTGCGTATCGCGCTCGAGTGTGCGCGGATAGCGCGTAAAGTCCTCCTGCGGGCCGAATTGCAGGGGATTGACGAACACGCTGACGATGGTGCGCTCGGCACACGCCTGCGCGGCGGCCACGAGGCTCAGGTGCCCGGCATGCAGATTGCCCATGGTCGGCACCAAAGCGACGCGCAGCCCCTGCCAGCTGCGCACGCGCGCGCGCAGCGCGGCGATCGTCTCTACCGTCTCCATCATCAGAAGGCGTGTTCCGCTGCCGGATACTCCGCGCTCTTGACCGCCTGCACATAGCGCGCGATGGCGGCCTGGGGCGATTCACTACCGGCCATGAAATTGCGCGCGAAGCGTGGCTTGCGTCCCGGCGTGAGATCGAGAATGTCGTACAGGACCAGGATCTGTCCGTCGGTATGCGGGCCGGCACCGATGCCGATCACCGGTACTGCGGCAGCGGCCGTGATGCGCCGACCGAGCTCGCTGGGAATGCATTCGAGCAGCAGCAGATCTGCACCGGCGGACTCGAGCGCCTTGGCATCCTGCATCATCGCCCGCGCGGCTTCCTCACCGCGTCCTTGCACGCGAAAGCCACCGGTCTTGTGCACCGACTGCGGTTTCAGTCCCAGGTGCGCGCACACGGCGATGTCATGGCGCGCAAGATAGGCCACCGTATCGAGCTGACCCGGCCCACTCTCGAGCTTTACGATGCTCGCCCCGCCCTCCTGCAGCAGACGCACCGCGTTGCGCAGCGCCAGCTCGGGGGTCGCATAGCTCATGAACGGCAGATCGGCGATGAGCAGCGGTCGCATCAGTCCGCGGGCCACCGCCGCACAGTGGTAGACCATGTGATCCATCGTCACCGGCACGGTCGTATCGTGACCCTGGATCACCATGCCGAGCGAATCTCCCACCAGCACCACATCGACGCCGGCGGCGTCGACCAGCGCCGCAAAACTGGCGTCGTAGGCCGTGAGGCAGGCGATCCTCTCGCGCTGCTGCTTCATTTGCGCCAGCGTGCTGAGGGTCACCGGGGGGCGGTTGGAGTCCCGGTTCTGCAAATGGGTATACATGAGGCCAGCATGAGCCAGCGCCTGCCGCCAGGCAACCGCCGAGCGAGCGCGTGGGGTAATCCGGACCTGCGTCGAGGATATTCAGACCGACCCACCGATAGCATCGCGATTTACCGGAATATGGACGCCGTGACAGAGCCCATGGCTGCAAGTGCGCTGATCGAGACCCTGCCCGAGCTGGTGGTGCTCGTGCGCCGGGATGGCGTCATCCTCAGCCTGAGCGCCGGCCAGGGGATGGCTCCCCTCGGCCAGTCGCAGGCTGCCATGCAGGACTGCGCCGGCAAGGCGTTGGAGGCGGTCTGGCCGCAGCCACTGGCCACGCTGCTGCGCCAGCTGACGCGCAAGGCCATCGCGCAGCGGGCACCGGTGGAGGCGCCGTTCGAGCAGAGCGGCCGCAATTACGACGTGCGCGTCAGCGCCCAGGGCCCCGACCGCGCCATCTGCGTGATCCGCGAGGTGCTCACCGCCCCGGCAGCTGAAGCACTCGATCTGACCGAGGAGCGGCGCGCGCCGCGCCTGGATCGGCGCAGCTTCCTGCGTCGCTTCCGCGAGTCGGTCTCGCTCGCGACGCTGCGCGAGCGGTCCGTCTGCGTGGCGGTCATCTACATCGATGGCATCGCCGATATCGGCCAGCTCATCGACGCGCAGCTCTCCGACGAGATCATGAATACGGCGATCTTTCGCCTGGCGGCGCTCAATGCGGCCGACGCCGACGCCGCAGGGCCGAGGTGCTGTCTCGGCCAGCTGAGCGATGCGTGTCTGGCCCTGTTTTTGGAGACGGCTGACCAGGCGACGATCAGCGCCTGCGTCGGTGAGCTGTGCACCAGTCTGCGCGAGCCGATCGCCGCCGGCGGCAGCGAATTTCATCTGACGCCCTACGCGGGCGTCGCTGTCATGAACGAGACCAGCGTCGCAGCCAAGACCCTGCTGGCGCGCGCGCAAAGCGCCGCCAGTGAAGCACGCCGCGCGGGCACCGAGCAGCTGGTGTATTTCAACGACAGCGGCTCGCTCGAATCGTTGACGCAATTCGACATCGCCCGCGAGCTGCACGATGCCATCCAGAGTCACGATATCCGTCTGCGCTACGTGCCACGGCACGACCTGTCGAGCGGCGCGCTGGTTGCGCAGGTGGGCTACCTGCGCTGGATGCATCCGCTGCGCGGCGAGATCCGGCCGGTGCAGTTCCTGCGCGTCGCAGAGGCCACGGGCCTCGCGACGGCCCTGTCACGCTCGGCGCTCAGCTGCCTGCGCGAAGACAGCGCGGCGCTGCGCGCACGCTGGGGTGAGAAGCTGCGCATCTCCTTCGGCGCGCTGCGCCCGCACATCCTGCATGGGGATTTCGTCGAGGACATCGGTCGCTTTCTGGCCGAGGGCGCGCTGCCGCCGGCGGCATTGGAGCTGCGCATCGCGGAGAAGACCTTCATCGGCTGCGATCCGGCCACCTTCGAGAGCCTGCGCCACATGGGCGTGCACCTGGTCGTCGATGAGATCGCGCGTGGCATGGGCTCGCTCGACTATCTGGCGCGCTCGCCGTTGTCGGGATTGCAGCTGGATCGCGCCTGGGTGAGCGCCCTGCGCAGCGATGCGGTGGCCCAGAAAGTCTGTCGTGCGGGCGTGGCCATGGCCACGGCGCTGGGATTGACTGCCATCGCGACCGGCGTAGACGACGCGGCGCTGCGCGATGCGCTGCTGGCGCTCGGCTGCCGCTACGGCAGCGGTGATCTCCATCGCGAGCAGCCCTGATGCTCAGAGCGCCGCGTGGCGCAGCGGATTGAAATACAGGCGCCCGCGACGCATGCGTCGGATGGCCGCGAGCAGCTCCTCGAAGTCTGCTTCGCTGCCAATGGGATCGATCGCCGCGGCGTTGACGATCAGCAGCGGCGCCGCCTCGAATTCGTGGAAGAAACGCGCATAGGCGTCGTTGAGCCGCTCGAGGTAGGCGCGGTCGATGAACTGCTCGTAGCGAATGCCCCGCCGCGCGATGCGTGCCAGCAGCACATCCACCGGCGCCTGCAGATACACCACGAGGTCGGCTCGCGGCGCATCGATGGCCAGTTTCGCGTACACCTGTTCGTACAGACGGTACTCCTCGTCCTCGAGCGTGGTGCGGGCAAACAGCCGGTCCTTGTCGATGAGATAGTCGGCGATGCGCAGCGGCGCAAACAGATCCTGCTGCTTCAGCGCGCTCATTTGCTGTGCGCGCTGAAACAGGAAGTACAGTTGCGTCGGCAGCGCGCCGGCGCGCGGGTTGCGATAGAAGCGCTCGAGGAAGGGATTGTCATCGGCGTGCTCGAGGATGAGCTCGGCCGCCAGGGCGTTGGCGAGCTTGCTCGCCAAGGTGGTCTTGCCCACGCCAATCGGGCCCTCGATCACGATGAAACGATGCGGGAGCGAATCAGGCGCCATGTGTGATGGGTTGCTTGTCCAGACGCCAGAGGCCTGACGCGTCTACGCGCTCCAGCAGCTCGCCGATGCGCACGCCCCCCGGGATGTGCAGCTCGGGGGCCACCTCGTACAGAGGATACAGAACGAAACTGCGGCTCACTACTCCGGGATGCGGCAACGTCAGCTCCGGGGTCTGCAGGCGCATCTCCCCGAACAGCAGCAAATCCAGATCGATGCGTCGTGGCCCCCACCGCACGCTCGGCGGGACGCGTCCCAGCTGCACCTCCAGCGCGCGCAGCGTGTCGAAAAACGTCCGCACCGGCAGCTGCGTCAGCAGGCCAGCGACCGCGTTGACGAAGTCCGGCTGATCCGCAACGCCCCATGGGCGCGAGCCGTACAGACTCGAGTGCTGCACCAGACGCGTCTGCGGCAGCTGCGAGAGCTCCTGCAGCGCGCGCTGCACCTGCAGCGTCGGGTCATCGAGATTGCTACCCACGCCTACGTAGGCGCTTTGCCACAGCACGGCGCGCGGCGCTCAGCGACGACGGCGACGGCGCCGCCGGGGGCGCGCCTGCCTGGCTGGATCGACTCCCTCCTCAGGCGCGCGCGATGCATCGGCGCCGAGCGCGTCGATTCTGTCCACGCGCTGCTCGGGCGACAGCGACTGCAGCTCGGTCCACCACTGTGCCATCGAGGAGGGTGCCAGACCCAGCTGGGCGCGCAGCGCCAGCAGGTCGAAGGCGGCGCGAAAGCGCGGCTGCTCGAGCAGGCGCAATGCGCGCCTGCCGCGGGGTTGCTCCAGGCGCGGCTGCAGCGCGTACATCTCGCGCACGCCCAGGGCGATGCGCCGGGGAATGGTCACACGGGTGGCCGCTTCGCGCACCGAGCGCTCACAGGCCGCGACGATCGCGCCGACTTCGTGCCAGCGCTGCGGCGGCAGTGACTCGATGGAGGCAGCGATCGGACCGTACAGAAGCAGCGCGAACAGGAACGAGGCCGTGACGGGCTTATCCGCCGCGACGCGCTCATCGGTATTGCGCAGTCCATGGCGCAGCAACTGTTCGACGAGGCTGCCCGGATGGGCCACGAGGTAGCGCTCCACCGCCGGAAACAACACGCCGAACAGGTCCCGACGCCGCAGCACATCGAGGCTGCGCTCCCCGTGGCCGGTCAGAAACAGCTTCTGCGTCTCGTCGAACAGACGCGCCGGGGGCACCTGTGCGAGCAATCCCTTGAGCTCGGCAATCGGGGCGGCCGTGTCACCCTCCAGCTCGAAGCCGAGCTTCGCCTCGAAGCGCGCTGCGCGCAGCATGCGCACCGGGTCCTCCCGGTAGCGCGTCTCCGGATCGCCAATCAGACGCAGACGACGTGCGGCAATGTCCGCAGCGCCGCCGACGAAATCCCACAGCGAGAAATCCGCGATGTTGTAGTAGAGCGCGTTGGCGGTGAAATCGCGCCGCCAGACGTCCTCTTCGATCGAACCGTAGACGTTGTCGCGCAGCAGCCGCCCGTGCATGTCGAGAACGCGCTCGTGGTCGACACCTTCAAGGCCCGGCCCGCCGCGGCGCATGCCCTCGGCGGGACTGAGTGTGTCGCTCACGAGCGGCGCACCATACGGCCCCTGGCTCTGCTCGTCTTCTTCTGCGCCCTCCTCATCGGCGTCGCCGTCCCCATCACCGCCTTCATCCATCTCCAGTTCGAGCGACGGGGCTTCGCCCTCGACTTGCGCAGCCTCCTCCTCGACCTCCTCGTCGCTGGGAGGCTCCTCGTTCGGAGAGGGAGCGCTGGCGGCCCTGAAAGTCGCCACTTCGATGACCTCGCGCCCGAAGATCACGTGCGCAAGACGGAAGCGCCGCCCGACCAGTCGGCAATTGCGAAACAGCGCGCGCACCTCGTCGGGCAGCGCATTGGTGGCGATATCGAAGTCCTTGGGATGACGCCCGAGCATGACATCGCGTACACCGCCGCCGACCAGGAACGCCTGAAATCCAGCGTCCTTCAGCCGATAGAGCACGCGCAATGCATTGCGGGAGATGTCCGTGCGGGAAATATTGTGTTCGGCCCGCGGGATGATGCGCGGCACCGCAGCGGCCGGTACGGCCGGAATGCGTTGATTCAAAACCAATCCTTGAGTCGAAGGGTCCGCTTGAGCGTGGGGAATGGGGGCCTATAATACCGCGCTTTTCGACGGCCCCTGCCCGCGCAGCTCCCTTCGTCTAGAGGCCTAGGACATCGCCCTCTCAAGGCGGTAACACGGGTTCGAATCCCGTAGGGAGCGCCAATAAATCAAGCACTTACAAGC
>DATNDE010000038.1:0-96120 GCA_035553315.1 Steroidobacteraceae bacterium | reverse complement strand
AACGCCCAGTAATCCAGGCTCTGCACGAGCCCATCGCACAGTCGGATGGTATTGGCGAGCCAGGGGCCCATGTAGTCGGTGTCGGTGACGTTCGGCTCATTGGCAAAGCTTGCGTTGAATTCGGAGAAGATCAGCGGCAGGTTGGGATAGGCAGAGCGTTGGATCTGCTGGTGCACCTTGCGTACGGCACGGCAGACGAACTGATCGCGTGGAATCGTCTCGAAGCCGCCAAACACCGCGTGCGTGCTGTCGTTCGCGTACACGTGGGTGGACACGAAGTCGACCGGGACGCCACTCTCATGCGTGTGCTCCAGGAAGGCGACCACCCAGGCTGCTGCCGCGGTGGCGGGGCCGCCTACCTGCAGGCGCGGCGAGACCGATTTCAGCGCCCGTGCCGTGTGATCGTACAGCTCGAAGTAGCTGGCCTGCTTCGGCAATCCCTGCC
The DNA here is from genome assembly GCA_035553315.1 of Steroidobacteraceae bacterium. Taxonomy (GTDB): domain Bacteria; phylum Pseudomonadota; class Gammaproteobacteria; order Steroidobacterales; family Steroidobacteraceae; genus FEN-1191. The sequence continues at coordinate 95,675 of DATNDE010000038.1, read as the reverse complement.
AGAAGTCCAGATTCGGCTCGTTCCAGACCTCGAACTTCCATTGACTCACCTCGTCCAGGCCGTAGCGCGCAACGAGATGCCGAGCGAAGGCGCGGATCATCGCGTCCCAGGCCGGGTAACTGCTGGGCGGGGAGGGATTGGGGTGATACCAGAAGGGCTGCGCGGCATCCGGCACCGCCGCGAGTTTCCTCGGCATGAAGCTCAGCTCGACGAAGGGCCGCACACCCTGATCGAGCAGGCCGTCATAGATCTGGTCCACATAGGAGAAGTTGTAGATGGAAGCGTCATTGGCCGCGACCGCGGCCTGGCCGGGATTGCGCGTCCTGCGGTCCGGATCGTAGAGCCCGACATCATCGTCGAGAATGCCGTGAAAGCGGATCGACTGAAACCCCGTGGCCTGCTTCACGGTGGCGAGGTCCTGCCGGTAGCTCGCGCGCAGCGCCAGGATGGCGCGTCCGGAGCCGAAGGTCCGTTCCCAGAAATGCGGAAACGGCGTGGTCGGGGCGCGCGCATCGATCGTGAGCGATTGCTGCAGCGGCTGGGTGCTCGTGCCGGTCGGAGCGGTGTTCGAGTTGCCCTGACCACAGGCCGGCATCGTCATCGCGGCGGCCAGGGCTATTGCCAGGGCGCGAGCGAGCGGCGTCACGGCCCGGCGCGGCGATGCCATGAGGTGCGGCCGCGGCACGCCGGTGTCGGACGGATGGAAAATGCGGGAATGAGAGTCAGGCATTGGAGAGCGCGGCGGATGAGGCCAGAATACGGCCGCTCATGGTCAGCGACAACCGCGTCTCCCCGAATGAGCGCACCGGCGTGCTGCGCGTCTGCGTCGTGGGGCTGTTCTTTCTCTGGGGCTTCTCCACGGTTCTCAACGATACGCTGGTGCCGCGTTTCAAGGCGTTGTTCGCGTTGAGTTATGCGCAGGTCATGCTCACGCAGTTCGCCTTCTTCCTGGCGTATTTCATCTGTTCGGTGCCGGCGGGGTTGCTGGTGGCGCGCATCGGCTACGTACGCAGCATCGTCGTGGGCCTGGCCATCATGACAGGCGGTTGCCTATTGTTCGTGCCGGCCGCGGCGAGCGTGCTGTATACGCTGTTCCTCGTAGCGCTGTTCGTGGTGGCCGCTGGAATCAGTGTGCTGCAGGTGGCCGCTAATCCATTCATCGCTCAGCTTGGGTCACCGGCCACCTCCCACAGCCGGCTGAATTTGGCACAGGCCTTCAATTCCCTGGGTACCTTCGTCGGGCCTTACTTCGGTGCCTGGTTGATCCTGGGGGCGATTCCAGGCGCCTCGGCGGGCGCGCCCAGCACGCCGATCGAGCGGGCACAGCAGGCGCACGCGTTGCAGTTGCCGTTCGTGATCATCGCGGGCGTTCTCGCCGTGGCGCTCGTCGTGTTCGCGACGTTCTGGAATCGCGGCAAGCTCGTCGCGAGTGCTACCGAAAGGCAGGCGGGTATCGGCGAGGCATTTGCACTGCTGCGCCGCCCGCGCACGGCACTGGGTGCACTCGCGATCTTCGTCTATGTGGGCGCTGAGGTCACGATCGGTAGCCTGATGATCAATTATCTGATGTCCACGCACACGCTGGGACTGGCGGCGGTCACCGCCGGGCGCATGGTGTCGCTGTACTGGGGCGGCGCCATGGTCGGCCGCCTGATCGGCTCGGCACTGCTCAGACGCGTCAATGCCAGTGTGCTGCTGGCCGCCTGCGCGATCGGCGCGGCGCTGCTCGCGACGCTCTCGGGACTGTCGGCTGGAGTGCTGGCCGCCGCCGCTGCACTCGCCGTGGGGCTGTGTAATTCCATCATGTTCCCGACGATCTTCTCGCTCTCCATCGAGGGGCTCGGCGAGCGCGCGCCTCAGGGTGCCGCACTGCTGTGCCTGGCGATCGTCGGGGGGGCGGTCATACCGCCGTTGGCTGGCAAAGTGGCCGATCTGTCCAGTCTGTCGGTCTCGCTGTTCGTGCCAGCGCTCTGCTATGTCTGGATCTGTATTTTCGCCGTGCTCACGCGCACGCGGGCGCTGGCCATACGCGCCTGAGCGCGATGCTTGCCTGCCGGATGCTGAGGGCTACTCGCGCTGCGCGTCGCGAGCTTGTTCGCCCGCGGTGCCAGCCGTACCGCGCGCCTGCGCCTGGAGATGGAAGCGGCGCGCATCCTCCATCTCCCGGAGCCGCGTGGGCCGCTCGGCAAGGATCCAGACCGCCAGATCCCAGACGTTGTGGATGCCAATGAACACCAACAGCAGGGCGGAGAACCCGATCAGATAGCCGGGTGCGACAGGATCGAGCCAAAGCAGCGCCCCAGCGGCGCCCAGCAGCCCATAGGCAAGCAGCGGCAACGCACCGTTCCACACCCAATCCTGCAGCACGGGCACATAGTCCCTGCGATCCATGCTCGCCATGCGATGCATCGTCCGCAGCGTGTAGGCGACGCCGAGGATCCCGCTTGCAAGTCCCGTGATCCCCAGACTCAGCACCGTGTGGCGCGGAACGCTGCAGAGCGCCGTGATCCATAGCGCGGAGCTGAAATGGATTACCGTCGGGGACACGAAGGTCCTCAGACCCGACAGGTGCGTCATATTGGCATCGGCCGCAAGCGCCACGACGACGAAGGTAAGCCCGGTCAGTCCCGCTGCCGCCGACCCGAGAATGACATAGAAATTCTCCCAACCCGCCAGTGCCGGCAGCGTGTTCATGGCGCGGCTCGGGCTGCCGTCCCCGTGGCCGCTGCCATGTGCGGCTCGACCGCCTCGATCACGCCACCGCCCAGACAGCGCTGCCCCTCGTAGAGCACGGCGTACTGGCCGGGCGTGGCGGCACGCTGCGGCTGCTCGAAATGCAGCTGCGCCCCTGCGCCCGGCAGCGGCTCTACCCAGGCTGGCTGGGGAGGCTGGCGGTGGCGCAGCTGTACGCTGGCGCTGAAGGGTGCCCGGCGCACCCGGCATAGCCAGTTGAGCTCACCGACGCGCACGGCCGCGGCCTCGAGCTCGCGCTGCTGGTGGCGCTGCACGACGATCAGCGCGTTGCGCTCCAGGCGCTTGGCGAGCACGTACCAGGGCTCGGCGGGCAGGCCGCGCGCGCCGCCCACTGCAAGGCCGGCACGCTGCCCGAGGGTGTAGAAGGGCAGTCCGCGATGCGTACCGAGCAGCCGCCCGTCGACGCTCTCGATCGGGCCGGGCGTCGCGGGCAGGTAACGCTGCAGAAACTGTGCGAACGGGCGCTCGCCGATGAAGCAGATCCCGGTGCTGTCGGGCTTGTTGTGAATGCGCAGTCCCGCACCACGGGCGAGCTCGCGCACGCGGTCCTTGCGCAAGTCCCCGAGCGGAAACATCACGCGGGACAGGCGCGCGAGCCGCACCCCGTGCAGAAAGTAGCTCTGGTCCTTGGCTTCATCGGCGGCGCGCGCGAGCCCCGGGCCTTCCGCGTCATTCAGCCGGCGCGCGTAGTGACCGGTCGCAAACCAGTCGGCGCCCAGTCGTGCGATGTAATCGAGGCACAGGCCGAATTTGATTTCGCGATTGCACAGTACATCGGGGTTGGGCGTGCGACCGGCACGATACTCGCGCAGAAAGTGGGCAAACACATGCGCGCGATACTGCTGCGCGAAGCTTACGCGATGCAGCACGATATCCAGCTCGCGGGCGATGGCGCGCGCGTCCTGATAATCCTGGGCAGCCGTGCAGTAGGCGTCGTCCTCTTCCCAATTGCTCATGAACAACGCCTGCACGTCGTAGCCGGCCTCACGCAGCAGCAGCGCGGCCACTGCCGAGTCCACCCCGCCCGACAGTCCGACGATGACGCGGCTACCGGCGGCCGGTGCAGCGGTGAGGCTCATGGGTTCGCTTGCGCGTCCGTGATCCGCGCGGACGCGTCCAGCAGGTCGCTCGCCAGCGCGCTCAACGGTAGGCGTTGTCCTGAGAGGAAATCGTCGATGCATCTCAGGACCAGCGGCGTGCGCAGCTGCGCGCGGCGCGCCTCGAGCTCGCTGCGCGACAGCCAGTGGGCGGCCAGCACCGGTGGATCGAGTCTGCGCTGCGCCTCGTGAGCGCCGACCGAGCCGGTAAAGGCGATGCGCAGCGTGCTACGGCCGCTTGGGCTGCGCCACAGATACAGGCCCAGCAGCGCCTCGGGCTCGAAATGCCAAGCGCTCTCCTCGAGGGTCTCGCGGATCACCGCCGCGCGCAGCGATTCGCCCTCCTCGACATGGCCGGCGGGCTGATTGAGCACGAGCCGGCCGCCGATGCGCTCCTCGACCAGCAGAAAGCGTCCCGCGCGCTCCACGAGCGCGGCGACGGTCACATCGGGTTTCCAGACCATGCGAGAGCATAGCGCACAGCCCGGTTTCTACGCTGCGCGTCCAAGGTGTACTTCGGCGGCGCATGCCGGCGGCGCACCTCAACGGTGCGGGTCAGCGGCGCGCGACACGCACCTCGGGTTCTTCGCCGCCGCTGGCCTGCCAGACGGCATCGAATTCCTGCAGGAACTGGCGAGCAATGGGCGGATTGTTGAAGCCGGCGATGCCCTCGGCGCGATCGGCGCGCAGGCGATAGACGATCGCACGATCATCCGCGATGCAGTAGGCCGCTGTGAGGGCTTGGAATTGCGCGGCGCGTACCCGGATCTCCAGGTAGCTGGTGAGCCGGTGAGCCATTGCGATGAAGTGATTGGCGCCGCTGACCAACCGGGCTTGATCGCGCACCAGCACACGCACCTTGGCGAAGCTGTGGCCGAGCACGAAGCGTTTGAGCACATCCAGCAGCGGCGCCTGGTCGTAGATGTCCGGCTCCAGATCCGGGGTCATGATCGAGATGAGCCGCTGCCCGCTGGCGGCCACCGTCTCGGTCGCCGTGCGCACCTCCTCGAGCGTGGTGAGCACGTGCAGCGTCTCTGCGGCCGGCTCGCGCTCGCGGCTGGGCTGGCGGGCGAGGGAGCCCGACGGCGCATCCTCGAGCGCAAAGCTCGCGAGGCGCGCGCTGGTCGTGGTCGCCGAATTTCCCCGGGTGGCTGCCATTTGCCGGGGCCATGGTAGAGACAGGCGGTGCGGCAAATTGCCAATCAGGTCACAGTTATCACCGCTGCGGCGCGCGAATGCGCGCAAATGAAGGCGGCGGCAGGACTCGCGAGGCGCTCAGGGGCCTTCGGCCGCATAGCGGCGCGCGAGCTCGGCGGCCAATCCGACATATTCTGCCGGGGTCAGGGCGGCCAGCCGTTGCCGCTCGGCGGGAGGCAGCGGCAGTCGCTCGATGAGCCGTTGCAGTGCGCGCGCGTCGACTTCCTGGCCACGCGTCAGATCACGCAGCAGCTCGTACCCACCCGGCACGCCGGCAGCGCGCAGCACGCTCTGCACGGCCTCGGCCAATGTTGCATGCGCCAACGCAAGATCGGCGGCCAGACGCTCGCGGTCGGGAGAGAGCTTGCTCAGCCCGCGCTGCAGTGCCTTCCAGCCGATCAGCATGTGAGCGAGTGCGACGCCGAGGTTGCGCAGCACCGTGGAGTCGGTGAGATCGCGCTGCCACCGGGAGATGGGCAGCTTGTCGGCGAAGAAACGCAGCAGCGCATTGGCAATGCCCAGATTGCCCTCGGCATTCTCGAAGTCGATCGGATTGACCTTGTGCGGCATGGTCGAGGAGCCGACCTCCCCGGCAGTGGCGCGCTGGCGCAGATAACCGAGGGAGATGTATCCCCACAGATCGCGGCACAGATCAATCACTATGACGTTGATGGCGGCGCAGGCATCGCAGTATTCGCCGATCCAGTCGTGCGGCTCGATCTGCGTCGTATACGCGTTGAACTGCAGCTGCTGGGCGGCCACGAAATCGCGTGACAGGGCCAGCCAGTCGATATCGGGGCGCGCAATGCGGTGGGCGTTGTAGTTACCGACCGCGCCATTCCATTTGCCCAGCGCCTGCACGGCCGCGAGCCGCCGCCGCGCGCGCGTGATGCGCGCCGCGACATTGGCAATCTCCTTGCCGAAAGTGGTGGGGCTGGCGGCCTGGCCGTGCGTGCGTGCGAGCATCGGCAGCTCGGCGTGCTCGCGCGCCAGCGCCCCGAGCAGCTCGCCGAGGCGCTCGAGCTCGGGCAGCAGCACGGTGGCGCGCGTCGCGGACAGCAGCCGCGCGTAGGCGAGGTTGTTGATGTCCTCGGAGGTGCAGCCGAAATGCACCAGCTCCAACGTGGCCTCGCTGGCGCCGCTCAGCGCCAGGCAGTTACGCACGTAGTACTCGACGGCCTTGACGTCATGATTGATGCGGGCCTCGATCGACTTGATGGCTGCTGCGGCATCGGCCGGTGGCTCGTGCGCCAGCTCCGCGGCCTTGGCCAGCACCTGGGCGGCGACCGGCGGTTCAATCAGGCGGCGCTGCGGGTCCGTCAGCGTTTGAAACCACAGTGCCTCGATGCGCACGCGCTCACGCATGAGAGCGGCCTCGGAAAAGTAGTCACGCAGCGGCGCGGCGGCCGCGGCGTAACGCCCATCCACGGGGGAGAGGGCAGAGAGGCTGGATGCTTCCATGGGGGCCGTCGTCGGAATGCTAGACTGATGATAACGCAGATCCGAGCACCAGCCAGATCGGAGCATCAGTATGACCGCCGCCTCGTTTCGTCTCGAACGCGATAGCATGGGGGAATTGCAGGTCCCCGCCGAAGCGCTCTGGGGAGCACAGACTCAGCGCGCTGCACAGAATTTCCCCGTCAGCGGCTATCGCATGCCGCGCGCTTTTATCCGTGCGCTCGCGCTCATCAAGCAGGCCGCGGCCGCGGCTAATGCGCATCTGGGCCTGCTCGACACCGAGCTTGCCGTGGCCATCGCGGGTGCGGCAACGCAGGTGGCAGCGGGCGAGCACGATGCGCACTTTCCGCTCGATGTCTTTCAAACCGGCTCGGGCACCAGCACCAACATGAACGCCAACGAGGTGATCGCGCACCTGGCCGCGCGTTCCGGTCTTCGCGTTCATCCGAACGACCACGTCAACATGGGCCAGAGCAGCAACGACGTGATTCCCACGGCGATCCACGTCGCGGCTGCCTTGCTGTTGAGCGAGCAGCTCGTCCCGGCACTCAATCATCTGGTGCGCACGCTGCAGAGCAAGGAGCGTGAGCTCGCCGACATCGTCAAGACCGGTCGCACGCACCTCATGGATGCCATGCCGCTGACCTGCGCGCAGGAGCTCTCGGGGTGGCGCACGCAGATCGAGAATGGCGTGGCGCGCCTGCGCGCCTGCGAGCCGCGATTGCTGTGCCTGGCGCAGGGCGGAACTGCGGTGGGGACGGGTATCAATGCGCACGCGCGTTTCGGTGCGCAGGTGTGCGAGGAGTTGCGGCGGCTCACCGGCATCGCCTTCCAACCCAACCGCAATTACTTCGAATCACTCTCGGCCCAGGATGCGGCGGTGGAGCTGTCCGGGCAGCTCAAGGTGATCGCCGTCAGCCTGATGAAGATCGCCAACGACCTGCGCTGGATGAACAGCGGGCCGCTCGCCGGACTAGCCGAGATTGCGCTGCCGGCGCTGCAGCCGGGCAGCAGCATCATGCCCGGCAAGGTCAATCCGGTGATCGCCGAAGCGACCACGATGGTGGCCGCCCAGGTCATCGGCAACGATGCGGCGATTACCATCGGCGGGCAGTCGGGCAATTTTCAGCTCAACGTCATGCTGCCGATGATCGGCTACAACCTGCTCGAGAGCATCCGCCTGCTCGGCAACGTCGTGCGCCTGCTGGCGGACAAGGCCATCGCGGGCTTCACCGTCAATCGCGCACGTCTCGCCGAGGCGCTCGAGCGCAATCCGATTCTCGTCACCGCGCTCAATCCCGTGATTGGCTATGAGAAGGGGGCAGCGATCGCCAAGAAGGCATACGCCGAGGGCAAGCCGATCCGCGAGGTGGCGGCGGCGATGACGGGCCTGCCACGCGAGCAGCTCGACCGGCTGCTCGACCCGAAGCAGCTGACGCAGGGCGGTCTCGGCGCCGGTGGCAGTGTGGGCGGCTGAGCTCGCCCCGGCGACTGCGAGGCGCGTCCAGCGTGGCGGCGCAACTGCTCGAAGCGGACCAGGAGCTGCCAGGCGATTGGCTGGCCCGACTGCGCCGGCACTTGCGTACCACGCCGGACCACGAGTTGGCGCATTGCTTTTATGGCGGCCCGCTCGCCGAGATGCCGCAACGTCTGCGTGCCGAGCTGGTCGCCTCGCTGCCCGAGCCGCTGCAGGCCGCTGCAGTGCTGGTGCCGATCGTGCTGTATCCCGATGGGCCCAAAGTGCTGCTGACCCTGCGCGCCAGTCACCTGCGTCACCACGCAGGGCAGATCAGCTTTCCGGGCGGTCGCCTGGAGCCTTCGGATCGCGATTTGGCCGCAGCCGCGCTGCGTGAGACCACCGAGGAGCTCGGCATTGCACCGACATTCATCGAGCCGCTCGGCTATCTGACCGATCACGTGGTGCGCAGCGGCTTTCGCATCACCCCGGTGGTGGGTTTGCTGCGCAGCGGATTTTCGCTGACGTTGGATCAGACCGAGGTTGCAGAAGCCTTCGAGGTGCCGCTGGCCTTTGCGCTCGCAGCGACCAACTACCGCGCCCGTCGCCGCACACCGCGTGAGGTCGAGATGGAGGTCTGGGAGCTGCCGTATGGAGAGCATGTCATCTGGGGCGCCACGGCCAGCATGCTGGCGCAGCTGCGCACCGTGCTGCATTCGCCGCAAGAAACCACTGCCGCCAATGACCCGCGCCCATGAGCGGGAAGGCGCACAGCGGTCGGTGCATGCGTGAGGTTGGGGTGTGAGCGGTGCCGCGCAGGAGCTCGAGGCGCTGCTGGCGCTGATGCGCCGCCTGCGCGATCCGGTGCAGGGCTGCCCGTGGGATCGTGAACAGACCTTCGCATCGATTGCGCCCTTCACGGTGGAGGAAGCCTATGAAGTGGCCGATGCCATCGACCGTGCCGACAGCGCACGGCTGCGCGATGAGCTCGGGGATCTGCTCTTCCAGGTGGTGTTTCACGCGCGCATGGCCGAAGAGCAGGGACTATTCGACTTCGCTGCGGTGGCCGCCGGCATGCGCGAGAAGCTGGTGCGCCGTCACCCGCACCTGTTTGCCGAGCCACGCGAGGTGGCCGTCGCCGATCTGCACGTTTCCTGGGAAGCGATGAAGGCCCGCGAGCGCGCCCAGACGGGCTCCACGGGCGTTCTGTCGGACGTGCCGCGATCTCTGCCGGCACTGACGCGAGCCGCCATGCTCGGCCGCCGCGCACGGCGGGTCGGCTTCGACTGGAGCGAGGCCGCTGCGGTCCGCGCCAAGCTCGACGAGGAACTGGCGGAGACCGACGCGGCGCTCGCCGCGGGCCTACCTAAGCAGCTGGCCGAGGAGCTCGGCGACCTGCTGTTCACCGTGGCCAACTGGGCGCGACATCTGCAGGTGGATCCGGAGGGCGCGCTGCGCGCCGCGGCCTCGAAGTTCGAGCAGCGCTTCGAGCGCATGGAGGGGTTGGCAGCCACGCGTGGCCAGCGACTCGAGAGCCTCTCACCAGCGCAGTGGGACGCGCTTTGGAATGAGGCCAAGGCGGCTGACGCGCTGCGGTAGACGATTCAGCCACCGTTCACGGCTATCTGCGTAGCCTTTTGGTTTCGTTAAACTATGGCTGCACAGAGGCAAGGGATGAGAGGGCTTCCGGGCAGGCAACCCCAGCGAGTACCCGCCAGTGTGCGCATCGCATTGACGGGCGGGGGCCTGTCGCTGATGCTCGCATTGATCGTTTCGTTCGCGCTGCTGTCGCATCCGGCGCAGGGTGTGGTGCTGCCGGCCACGAGCATCAGCACACAGACGCTGGCGGCCGGCGTCCCTACGGCGCAGGTTCAGGATGAGCAGAGAAACGCCAATGGGCGCAGTAACGTCGACAGGCACCAGCTGTCTCGGGCGGAGGCGGTTGCCCTGGTGCAGCGGCGCTATCGCGCACGCGTGGTACGCACGCAATATCAGCAGGACGCCAATGGCCGCGCAATATACGAATTTCGCCTCTTATCCGCCGGGGGTAAAGTCTGGACCGTACGCATCGACGCCTATAGCGGCGCCGAGCTGCCCTGAGCGCCTGGCGCAGCCCTGATGCGCGTTCTGGTGGTCGAAGATGAGGCCGCATTGCGCGAGGCGCTGAAGACGGAGCTCTCCGCGGCCGGCTTCACGGTCGATGTCGCCGGCGACGGCGAGGAGGGGCTGTATGCGGCCCTGGAATTCCCGATCGATGTGGCCATCGTCGACCTGGGTCTGCCCAAGCTCTCGGGATTGGAGCTCATCCGTAAGCTGCGCGCGCGCGGCAAGAACTATGGGGTGCTGGTCCTGACCGCACGCGATCGCTGGCAGGACAAGGTCGAAGGTCTCAGCGCCGGTGCGGATGATTATGTGGCCAAGCCATTTCACTTCGCCGAGGTCCAGGCGCGCCTGTCCGCGTTGCTGCGTCGTGCCGGCGGTTGGGCGACGCCGCAGCTGGCCTGCGGTCCCATCGAGCTGGACACGCGCGCGCAGACCGTGAAGGTCGGCGGGACCCCCGTGGAGCTCACCAGTTTCGAGTACCGCATCCTCGAGCATCTGATGCTGCGCGCCGGAGAGGTCATCTCCAAGACCGAGCTGACCGATCGGCTCTACGAGCAGGACTACGATCGCGACAGCAACGTGGTGGAAGTGCTCGTGGGTCGCCTGCGCCGCAAGCTCGATCCCGACGAGACACTCAAGCCGATCGAAACGCTGCGGGGCCGCGGTTATCGGCTGAGCCTGCCGCGGCATCCGGCCTAGCGACGCGCGGGCCCAAATGGTGGCGCGCTTTCCGCCCTCGGTCTCGCGCCGCGTGTTGGTGGCGGTGGCCGTGCCGTTGCTGTTGTTCTTCACTCTCACGGTCGTCGCGCTGGATTTCGAGGTGCGACGCCTGATCGCAGGTGCCCTGCGCAATCAGCTCGAGGAGCAGGTCGTCGCGCTGGTCAATGCGGTGGACCTGGATCCAAACGGCAACATCGAGGTCCAGCCGCAGGCGATCGGCGATCCGGAGCTGCATCTGGATCTGCCCGGCTCGGGCCAGTACGCGACGCTGCGTGACGACAGCGGCAAGCTGTTATGGCGTTCGCCCTCCCTGACCGGTGTGAACCTCACGCTCGGAGAGGACGTCCCCGCCGGGCAGGAGGAAAGCCTGCGCTATCTGCGCGTGCCCGGTGGCACTCAGGTCGCCGAGCTCAGCCGTCGCCTGCAATGGGAGATCGGTGTGGGAGCCAGCAAGATCACGCGACGGTTGATCTTCACGGCTGCCGACAGCACCGATGCGCAGAACCGTCAGCTGCTGGCATTTCGGCGCGTCATGGCGGGTTGGTTCGGGGGGCTCGCGCTGGCGCTGATCGCGATGATGGCCTGGATGATGCGCCGGGCGCTCGCGCCGGTGCGGCGCCTGGAGCAGGAGATCGAGGCCGTCGAGAATGGCGAGGCAATGCTGCTGGGCGAGGGCTATCCCCGCGAGCTGGTCGGCGTGACACAGGGACTGAACGCGCTGCTGCAGTCCGAGCGCAACCGCATCAGCCGCTATCGCGATACGCTGGGTAATCTTGCGCATGGCCTGAAGACCCCGCTCGCCGTAATTCGCGCGAGCCTTGGTCCGCCCGCTGAGACGCTCGGCGAGAGCGCTGCCGCGGATGGGGCGGTTGGCGCCGCTACCGTGCTGTCGGAGCCGATCTCCGCCAGCATCCAGCGCGAGGTCGATCGCATGGCGCAGATCGTCGAGCATCAGCTCAAACGTGCCGTCGCCGGCGGAGGCGTCACGCTCGGTCAGACTCCGGTGCTCATCCTGCCGCCGTTGACTGAGTTGCGCGTGGCGCTGTTGAAAGTACATTCGCGCAAGGATTTGAGCATCGATGTGGACGTGCCGCCGGATGCCGCCTTCCTGGGCGACAGTGGCGATATTCTCGAGCTGCTCGGTAATCTGCTCGATAACGCCTGTAAGTGGTGCAAGTCGCACGTGCGCGTGAAGGCGCAGCTGGATGCGGATCGCGAGCCCACGCGGCGCCTGGACATCGTCGTCGAGGACGACGGCCCGGGCATCGCCACGGCCGACCGCCATCGCGTCATGGAGCGGGGCGTGCGCGCGAGCTCCGAGCAGGTGCCCGGGCACGGCCTGGGCCTGTCCATCGTGCGTGAGACCGTGGCGCTCTATGGAGGCCGTTTTTCCATCGGCCAATCCGAAGCGCTGGGCGGCGCACGCGTGGAGCTGCAGATGCCGGGCCGGTCCGCCTGACGCGCCGACTTATCTGCCGAGATCAAACAGCAGAATTTCCGCGTCCGTCTGCGCCTCGAGGGTCACCGACGGTTCCTCTTCGACCGCCGCCCCGTCGCCCTCCCGCATCTGCGTGCCATCGAGGGCCACGATGCCGCGGGCGATCTGCACCCAGACGCCGCGTCCGCGTTCGATCTCGCGCGTCACTCGCTCGCCGGGGAGGAGATTGGCGAGGTAGAGGCGCGCATCCTGGTGCAACATGACCACATCACCCGTGTCCTGTGGGCCGGCGACCAGCCGCAGCCTCCCGCGCCGTTGCTCAATGGGAAATTCTTTCTGCTCATAGCTCGGCGGTAGCCCGGTCTGCGCCGGAATGATCCAGATCTGCAGGAAATGCACCGGCTCGGTGCTGGAGGGATTGAATTCGCTGTGGGTAATCCCGGTGCCGGCACTCATGCGCTGCACCTCGCCGGGCCGGATCCTCGCTCCATTTCCCAGGCTGTCCTTGTGCTCGAGGGTTCCCTCGAGCACATAGGAGATGATGTCCATGTCCCGGTGGCTGTGCGTCGGGAAGCCGGCACCCGGAATGACCCGGTCCTCGTTGATGACGCGCAGACTGCGGAAGCCCATGTGCTGTGGGTCCCGGTAATCCGCAAACGAAAAGCTATGGCGACTGTCGAGCCAGCCGGTGCGGCTCGCGCCGCGCAATCCGCGCTCCCTGAAGGTAATCATGCCCTCTCCTGGGTCACACACGGCCCCGCCCCCTGCAATGCTGCTACGATCCGGCTGAGCTGAGCAACCAGGGACTTCCGATTTCCTCAAGGAGGAATCGCATGCCCGATAGCCCCGTATGGCCCACGCTGGCGTATCCGGCCTGGCGCGAAACCGCCCTGACGTTGCAGCTGTGGACCCAGATCGTAGGCAAAGTTCGCCTTGCGCTAACGCCTTGGGTCAATCACAGCTGGCAGGTTCCCCTGTATGTGACCGCCCGCGGGCTCGGAACTTCGCCGATTCCCTCCGGCAGCGAGATCTTCGAGATCGAGTTTGATTTCATCGCGCATAGGCTTTTCGTACGCGTAAGCTCGGGGGCCGAGCGGTCGCTGCAGCTCGAGCCGCAGGCTGTCGCCACATTTCATGAGCGTCTCCTCGACCTGCTGGAGCAGCTGCGCCTCGCGGTGCGCATCACCAAATGGCCGAATGAGCTGCCGGATCCAATCCCCTTCGCCGAAGATCATGCCCATGCAGCCTACGATGCGCAGGCCGCGCATGCTTTCTGGCGCGCGCTCTTGCAGGTCGATCGTATTCTCAAGCGCTTCCGCAGCGGTTTCATCGGCAAGGCGAGCCCGGTCCACTTCTTCTGGGGGAGCTTCGATCTGGCCACCACACGCTTCTCGGGGCGGCCGGCGCCCGCACATCCCGGCGGCGTGCCGGGACTGCCCGATGCCGTGGCACGCGAAGCGTATTCACACGAGGTCAGCAGCGCCGGATTCTGGCCGGGGAACGATGCCTTCCCGCGCGCCGCCTTCTATTCTTATGCCTATCCGGAGCCCAGCGGCTTTCGCGACCGGCCGGTCACGCCAGGGGCGTACTTTGAGCCGACGCTGGGGGAATTCATCCTGCCCTACGACGTGCTTAGGTCATCGGCAGAGCCAGAGCCGCTGCTGCTCGACTTCCTCTCGAGCACCTATGCGGCTGCGGCGGATACCGCTCACTGGGACCGCGCGGCACTCGAGTGCCCCCTGGGCGTGCCGGCCCAGGTACGCCGGCTCTGACGGAGCGACGTCGAACCACGCGTTCGTCGACAATTGACGGCCGGCTATTGCGCGACGTCGAAGGAGATACCCTGCGCGAGCGGCAGGGCGCTGCTCCAGTTGATCGTATTGGTCTGGCGGCGCATGTAGGCTTTCCAGGCGTCGGAACCGGATTCGCGCCCGCCACCGGTATCCTTCTCTCCGCCGAAGGCGCCACCGATCTCGGCGCCCGATGTGCCCAGGTTGATGTTCGCGATACCGCAGTCGCTGCCGCGGTGGCTCAAGTACAGCTCGGCCGCCGCGAGACGCTGGGTGAACAGAGCCGAGGACAGGCCGTAGGCCGTGGCATTCTGCTGCTCGATGGCCTGCTCGAGCGAGTCGACCGCGATCAGATAGAGGATCGGGGCGAAGGTCTCCTGCTGAACGATCGGCCAGTCGTTGTGCGCCAGCACGATGGCAGGCTCGACGTAGTGGCCGGCGCGCTCGAGCACCCGACCGCCGGCAAGCAGCCGGCCGCCGGCGGCGCGGGCCGCGTCGAGGGCGGCGCGATAGGCCTGCACGGCGCGCACATCGATCAGCGGTCCCATGAGCGTCGTAGGATCGCGCGGATCGCCGATGCGCACCTGCGCATAGGCATGCACTAGGCGCCGCGAGATTTCCTGGAGATGCGCACGCACCACGAACACGCGTCGCGTGGTGGTGCAGCGCTGACCGGCCGTGCCGAGCGCGCCGAAGACGATGGCGCGTGTGGCCATTGCGAGGTCCGCCGATTCATCCACGATGATCGCGTTATTGCCGCCGAGCTCGAGCAGGCTCCTGCCCAGTCGCGCGGCCACCGTCTGGGCCACCTCGCGCCCGACCGCCGTGGATCCGGTGAAGCAGATCAGCGCAGCGCGCCGATCGGCAATCAGCTCGCGGGCACGCTCGGTGCCTGCATCGAGCAGCAGCTGGAACACCGGCGGGGCCGAGAGCTCGCGGAGGGTCTGATCGGCCAGCTGCTGCACGGCCAGCGCGCACAGCGGGGTCTTTGGCGAGGGCTTCCAGACACAGGCGTTGCCGCAGATCGCCGCGAGCAGCGCATTCCAGGCCCACACGGCCACCGGGAAATTGAAGGCGGTAATGATGCCGACGACGCCCAGCGGATGCCATTGCTCGTACATGCGATGCGCGGCGCGCTCCGAATGCATCGTGCGGCCATAGAGCATGCGCGACTGACCGACCGCAAAGTCGGCCATGTCGATCATCTCCTGCACCTCGCCGGCCGCCTCGGTCAGGATCTTCCCGTTCTCCAGCGCGATCAGCTCGGCTAGGTCCTGCTTATGAGCGCGCAGGCGCTCGCCGAGACGGCGCACGAGTTCGCCGCGCTGCGGCGCGGGCACCTGTGCCCAGGCACGCGCGGCTGCCGCGGCGCGCACCATGGTCGCCTCGTAGTCGGCGCCGGAGCTTGCGCTGATGTAGCCGATGAGCGAGCCGTCGATGGGAGTGAGGCAGGGTGCGCAGGGCGCGGCGGACGCGGACGCCTCGGGCGTCACGACGACGCCCAGGCGGCGCAGCAGCGCGGCGTTGTCGTTGGACATATGCGCTCAGCCGCCGAGGCTGCGCTGGCGGCCAGAGCCGCCGCTGAGCACGACGCTACCGGACAGCTCCTTGCTGCCGCCGGCGCCGAGGTGACGGCCGAAGCGATTGGCAAGAATATCGGGCAGTCGGAAGGTCTCCTGCGTGACCAGGCCGTGATAGCGATCCGGATGCGTCAACACCAGGTCGAGCACCGCACACAGGCCCGAGGCCGTGGTGACCTGGATGGCCGACCACAGTCGCCCGGCGATCATCTGCGGGTACACCTTGCTGACATAGCTTTCCTCACGCAACTCTCCCTGCTGCAGGCCGGTGACCGCCGCGTAGACGATGACCACGTCCTGCAGCGTCTGCGGCACCGCATTCTCCAGAATGCGCTTGAGCGTGGCGCGATCATGGTTGAGCTTCAAGTCGTTCATCAGCAGCCGCATCTGCGTGCAGTGTCCGGGATAGCGGATGGTCTTGTAGTCCATGCTTTCGCAGCGCGAGCCGCAGCTCTGCGCCAGCGAACCCAGCCCGCCGGAGGTGTTGAACGCCTCATAGAGCGTACCGTCGATCTCGATTTCCTCGAGACCCTCGAGCGGACGCAGCTCCATGAGCCGACCCTCGACGATGGCTTCGCAGGCGTTGCCGTATTCGTTGATGAGCCCTTCGGTGGACCACGTGAGCGAGTACTTCAAGACATTGTGTGGATGCTGTGGCAGGGCACCGACCCGCAGGCGCACGCTGCGCAGGCTGTCGAAGTGGCGGATGAGCTCGCCCCCGGCGATGCTGATGAAGCCCGGTGCCAACCCGCACTGTGGTACGAAGGCGCAGGCGGCCTCGGCTGCCAGCGTGCTGACGCGCCGTGTCACTGCGACATCCTCGGTCAGGTCGAAGTAATGACAGCCGGCTTCGCGAGCGGCGGCCGCGACGGCCGGATTGCAGTGATAGGGCAAACTGGAGACCACCGCGTTCACGCGCTGGGAGCGTAGTCGCTGTGCGAGCGCTGCGGCATCGGTGGCATCCAGGCGCAGCGGCTCGATGCTCGGCAGGTCATGTGCACGTGCCACACCGGCCGCCGCAGCGACATCCCTATCGGCCAGCGTGACCTGATAGGACCCGGAGTGCGCCAGGAGCCCTGCAATCAGTGCTCCGATCTTGCCGGCACCCAGGACCAAAACCGTATGCATGCGGCTCACATGGTAGCATTGCCGCGTGCGCTCGACCGATACCAACCCCTGGCACCCGGCGAGCTGGCAGTCGCGCAAGGCCGCGCAGCAGCCGCAGTACGCAGATCCCGCAGCGCTGGAGCGCACGGTGGCGGAACTGTCGCGTCTGCCACCCATCGTCGTCTCCTGGGAAGTGGAAAAGCTGCGCGATGAGCTGGCGGCCGCGCAGCGCGGCGAAGCGTTCCTGCTGCAGGGCGGGGACTGTGCCGAGAGCTTCGCCGACTGCGAGTCCGATCACATCGCCAAGCAGCTGAAGGTGCTGCTGCAGATGAGCCTCGTGCTGCTGTCGGGGCTGAAGCGCCCTGTGATTCGCGTCGGGCGCATGGCCGGCCAGTACGCCAAGCCGCGCTCGGCGGATCTGGAGACCCAGGCTGGTGTGACGCTGCCCGCCTATCGTGGCGATCTCGTCAACCGCACCGAGTTCAGCGCCGAGGCGCGCCGCCCCGATCCGGCGCTGATGCTGCGTGGCTACGAGCGCGCCGCGCTGACCTTGAATTTCGTGCGCGCATTGGTGGATGGCGGCTTCGCCGACCTGCATCACCCGGAATACTGGGATCTCGCCTTCGTGCGGCGCGCGCCGCTGCGCGACGCCTATGAGCGCACGGTGCGCTCGATCGGCGATGCGCTGGATTTCTTCGAGTCGATGACCGGTCAGAAGGTCCACGACGCTGCGCGCGTGGAATTCTTTGCGAGCCACGAAGGGCTGCTGCTGCCCTACGAGCAGGCGCAGACGCGCTTCATCGCGCGACAGGGCCGCTGGTACAACCTCTCCACGCACATGCCGTGGATCGGTATGCGCACCGCGCAGCTCGAGGGTGCGCACGTGGAATACTTTCGCGGCATCGCCAATCCAATCGCCGTGAAGCTCGGCGCCTCGATGGACGAGGCCTGGCTGCAGGAGCTGGTGACGCGGCTGAATCCGCAGAATCAGCCCGGACGACTGACCCTCATCCATCGCTTTGGTGTCAAAGACACCGAGCAGTTGCTGCCGCGTGCCATCGAGGCGGTACGACGCACCGGCCATGCAGTGCTCTGGTGCTGTGATCCGATGCACGGCAATACCGAAACGGCCGTCGGTGGACTCAAGACCCGCCGCTTCGAGAACATCCAGCGCGAGCTGGATCTGGCTTTTCGCGTTCACGCCGAGCTCGGCTCCTACCTGGGCGGTGTGCACATCGAGCTGACGGGCGAAGACGTCACCGAATGCACCGGCGGGGCGCGCGGCCTCACCGATGCAGATCTGCAGCGCGCCTACCGCTCGCAGGTCGATCCGCGTCTGAATGCCGAACAGGCACTCGAGCTCGCGATGCTGATCTGCTCGCTCCGACAACGGCAGCCGTGAGCGGCCCCGGCCCGTCCGGCCCCGGCCCGTCCGGACCCACCTCGTCCGGGTCCCTGTTCGATGCCAAGAGCTACGTGGCAACCCTGCCGCTGCGGCCGGGCGTCTATCGCATGTATGCCGCCGACGGCGAACTGCTTTATGTAGGCAAGGCCAGCCGCCTGCGCGATCGGGTCGGCAGCTACTTTTCCGGCCGGCACGGCTCGGCCAAGATCGATGCGCTCGTGCAGCGAATTGCGCGCATCGAGGTGACGGTCGCGCCCAACGAGCCCGAGGCGCTGCTGCTGGAGAGCAACCTCATCAAGGCGCATCGCCCACGCTACAACATTGCGCTGCGCGACGACAAATCCTATCCCTATATCCTCTGTCAGCCCGGTCATGAGTATCCGCGGCTGGTGTTCTACCGCGGACCGCGCCAGGCCGGCAGCCGGCAATTCGGGCCATTCCCGAGCGCCTACGCGGTCAAAGAGGTTTTGCAGCATCTGCAGAAGGTGTTCCGCATCCGCAATTGCCGTGACTCGTTCTTTGCCCACCGCAGCCGCCCCTGCCTGCAGCATCAGATCGGGCGCTGCTCGGCGCCCTGCGTGAACCTCATCAGCCGGGAGGACTATGCGCGCGACCTCGCGGGCGCAGTCGGCGTGCTCGAGGGGCGCAATGCCGAGGTAATCGCCGAGCTGCAGCAGCGCATGGCGCGCGCCGCCGAGCAGCTGCAGTTCGAGGAGGCCGCGCGCCTGCGCGATCAGCTACGCGAGCTGCAGGAGATCCGGGCTCAGCAGACCGCCCAGTCACGCCGCGCGACCGACACGGATGCGATTGCCATTGCCGGGGAACCGGGGCGCTATGCGATCAGCGTGCTGCCGGTACGCGATGGGCAGAATCTGGGCACGGCGAGCCACTTCCCTGGCCATGCTCTGAGCGAGCCGGCTGAGACGCTGGCGGACTTCCTGTTGCTCTACTATCGCGACGAAGCCGCTCCACCCGAGATCCTGATCAACCTCACGTTGCCGGATGCCGAGGCTCTGAGTCAGGCGCTCGAGCGTGCCGTCGGCCATCCGGTGCAGCTGCGGGTGCCGCAACGCGGATTGCCGGCACGTTGGGTGGAGCTGGCAGCGGAGAACGCGCGCACCGCGCTGGCCATGCGTGCGCTGAAGGCGGAACTGCTGGCCGAGGGACTCGCCATGCTCGCGCGGCTGCTGCATCTGCCGGCCGCGCCCGAACGGGCCGAATGCTTCGACGTCAGCCACACCGCGGGAGAGGGCACCGTAGCTTCCTGCGTGGTGTTCACACCGGAGGGCGCACGCAAGCGCGAATACCGTCGCTACAACATCGAGGGCGTCACACCGGGAGACGACTACGGTGCCATGCACCAGGCCCTGCGCCGGCATGGCGCACACATCGCGCGCGGTGAGCGCCCGCGCCCGGACCTGCTGCTCATCGACGGTGGCGCCGGACAGGTGGAGGCGGCCGTGCAGGCGCTGCACGAGGCCGGCTGCGAGGGCCTGGCGGTTGTGGGAGTGGCCAAGGGTGCCGATCGCCGGGTCGGGCAGGAGCGCCTGGTGCTGCCCGGCGAGCCGGTGGCTCTCACGCTCGAGCCCGACAGCTCCGCGCTGCACTTCATCCAGCGCGTGCGCGATGAGGCGCATCGCTTCGCCATCACGGGCCATCGGCGGCGGCGAGCGCGGCGTTACCGCGAATCGATCCTCGAGACGGTGCCGGGGCTCGGGCCCGCACGCCGCCGGGCACTGCTGACACATTTCGGTGGCCTGCAGGGTGTCATGCGCGCCGGCGTTGCTGACCTGGAGCGCGTCGAGCACGTGGGCCCTGCGCTGGCGCGCTCGATCTACGAGCATCTGCATCCGGGGGCCGGATGATCTGGAACTTGCCCAATCTGCTGACCTGGCTGCGCATCCTCGCCATTCCGCTGGTGGTAGTGCTGTTCCTGGTGGGCGCGCAGCGACCCGGCAGCGTCGCCTATCCGCTGGCCGGCGTGCTGTTCGCTCTCGCCGCGATCACCGACTCTCTGGATGGGTACCTGGCACGGCGGCTCGGACAGATCACGCGCCTCGGGGCTTTTCTCGATCCTGTCGCAGACAAGCTCATCGTCGCCGTCGCGCTGGTGCTGATCGTCAGCCGCGACCCGCGCGCGCTCATGGTGCTGACCGCGGCGGTCATCATCGGTCGGGAGATCGCGATCTCGGCGCTGCGCGAGTGGATGGCCGGCATCGGCCAGCGCACCGCCGTGGCCGTGTCGCGCATTGGCAAGTTCAAAACCATCCTGCAAATGGTGGGACTGACCCTGCTGCTGTTCCGCGACAATCTCGGACCGCTGCCGATCTATCTGATCGGGCAGTGGCTCACCGTGGTGGCGGCGCTGCTGACGCTGATCTCGATGGGACTGTATCTGCGCTCGGCCTGGCCCTACCTGCGCGCTTCGGGCTGAGTTCCCCGCTGTCCGACCTCTTTTTGTGAAGCGCGTCGCGCGCTGCGCGGCAGGCGAACGCGTTTGCGCGACTTCACGAGTGAATGCCGGTATATAACGCGCAGCAACTTTGCAGGAGCAAGGCCGGCGGCACCCCCATGAGCGCGCAGCAGAATCTGAACTTCCTCGTGGTGGACGACTTTTCTACCATGCGGCGCATCATCAAGAATCTGCTCAACGACCTCGGCTATGCCAACGTCACCGAGGCCGATGATGGCGCCACCGCGCTGCCGCTGCTGAAGGCCGGTCAGTTCGACTTCCTCATCACCGACTGGAACATGCCCGGCATGCCGGGGCTCGAGCTGCTCAAGCAGGTGCGCGCCGATGAGCGGCTGGCAAAGATGCCCGTGCTGATGCTGACGGCCGAGGCCAAGCGCGAGCAGATCGTCGAGGCCGCCCAAGCGGGCGTCAATGGCTATGTCATCAAGCCCTTCACCTCCGCGACGCTCAAGGAAAAGATCGACAAGATTCTCTCCGCCCAGGCGGCTGCGTGAGGTCTCATGAGCGAGCGGCTGGATATCGACTCTTACGCCGATGCTGTTGCCGAGCTCTCCGGGGCGCTGGCATCCCGCGATGAACAGGCGTTTCGCGCCGCGCTGGCCACCTTCGACAACGTGCGCGATGGCGCGGTGCTCACGGGCGTGCGCAAGGTCACGGTCGAGCTGCAGAGCGCCCTGCAGCGCTTCGAGCTGGATTCGCGTCTGATCGGGCTGGCTCAGCAGCAGGTGCCCGATGCGCGGCGGCGTCTGGCGCACGTCATGAAGCTCACCAGCGAGGCGGCGCATCAGACCTTGGATCTGGCCGAGCAGTGCACGCCGTTGGCCGAGAACATCGCCGGCGACGCAGCCAAGATTCTCGAGTCGCCGGCTTCGCGTGCCGCCACCGATCCGGACGTGGTGTCGTTTCTGCAACGGGTGGTGGAGGGCATGGGCCTGCTGCGCTCGCGCCTGACGGAGGTGCGCCTCGCGCAGGGATTTCAGGATCTGACCGGCCAGATCGTCGGCAGCGTGCTGGGATTGGTCGATGAGCTCGAGCGCGCGCTGGGTGAGCTCGCCCGCATCACCGATGCGGCCGGAGGCATGGCTGCCAAAGAGCAGACGATCTCACGCGGCCTCGGGCCGAGCGTGCCGGGAGTGGGCAAGACGGAGGCACTCGCGGGCCAGCAGGACGTGGATGCTCTGCTGCAGGCTCTGGGCATGTAGGAGTCGCTGGGCGCATGTCCATCGATCTGACACAGTTCCACTCCACCTTTTATGAGGAAAGCTTCGAGGCCGTCAGCGCGATGGAAGCAGCGCTGCTCAGCCTGGATGTCGGCACGGTGGATGCCGAGGCGATCAATACCATCTTCCGGGTGGCCCATTCCATCAAGGGCGGTGCGGCGACATTCGGTTTCGGGCAGATCGCCTCATTCACCCACTCGCTGGAGAATCTGCTCGATCAGCTGCGCGCGCAGCGCCTGACGGTCAGCAGCTCGCTTTCCGACCTGCTGCTGCGCTCGGTGGATATCCTGCGCGACATGCTGCGCGCCCAGCAGGCACAGCAGCCCATGGACGCGCAGCGCGTGGCCGATCTGCAGTTCGACCTGGAGCTGGCGGTGGCGCAAAACGGCGCGGCTGCAGAGAGTGCGGCCGGAGCGCTGCTTGCCCGAGCCGTGACCGCGCCGGGCGTGCCGCTGCATCCCTGGCAGATCCGCTTCCGCCCGCTCGAGCAGATGCTGATACGCGGCAATGACCCGTTGCGCCTGTTTCGCGAACTGCGCTCCCTGGGCGAGCTGCGCGTGCAGGCCGACCTGTCGCGCCTGCCCTCGCTCAAGCAACTCGATCCAGAGCGCTGCCATCTGGCATGGACACTGCAGCTGCACAGCAATGCGACGCGCGCGGCGATTGTGGAGGTCTTCGACTGGGCCGAAGGCGATTGTCAGCTCGAGATTCAAGGTCCCGCCGACGTGCCTGCGAAGGAGCCCGAGCGCGCGGCAGGCGCGACCCGGGAAGCGCACACGGTGCCTGCCGACGACGCTGGCAGCAGTGCCGCCGTGTCCGCCGGCAGTGCGCCTGGCTCGGCAGTGCCTCGCGCGGCACCGTCCGGCGCAGCAGCGTCTGGCACGCTGGCGGCGCCGGGCGCGCCGTCGCAGAGTAAGCCCCGGGGCAGCGGTACTGCCTCTGCCGCTGCGCCGCCCACGGCACCGGAGATCGCAAGCGGCGCCGATGCGGGCTCGCTGCGCGTCAGCGTCGAGAAAATCGATGAGCTGATGAACAGCGTCAGTGAGCTGGTAATTACCCAGTCGATGCTGCGCCAGTTCTCCGGCGTGCTGCACGGGGCGGCGGGCGAGCGGCTGCGCGCCGGTCTGGCACAGCTCGAGCGCAACGTGCGTGAGCTGCAGGAGAGCGTCATGCGCGTGCGCATGGTGCCGATCACGTTCGTCTTCAGCCGTTTTCCGCGCATGGTGCGCGATCTGAGCCAGCGGCTCGGCAAGCTCGTGGATTTGCGGCTGTTGGGCGCGGATACCGAGCTCGACAAGACGGTGCTGGAAAAAATTGGCGATCCACTCGTGCACCTGGTCAGAAACAGCATCGATCACGGCATCGAATCGCCCGCGCAGCGTCGGGAGGCGGGCAAGAGTGAGCGGGGCCAACTGCAGATGCATGCCTACCATCGTGGCAGCAACATCATGGTGGAGGTGCTCGATGACGGCGCCGGTCTGAATCGAGAGCGCATCCTGGCGAAGGCCCGCGAGCGCGGATTGGTGGGAGCGGACGTGCAGCTGGACGCACAACGGATCGACGAGCTGATCTTCCTGCCGGGCTTCTCGACGGTCGATCAGGCCACCGACGTGTCGGGTCGAGGGGTCGGCATGGACGTCGTCCGCCGCAACGTCGAGTCCCTCGGCGGCAGCATTGAGGTGAGCTCGACACCTGGGCAGGGAGCGCGCTTCGTCATCACCTTGCCGCTGACGCTGGCCATCATCGATGGCCAGACGGTCGCGGTGGGCGATGAATGCTACATCGTGCCGCTCACCGCCATCGTCGAATCGCTGCAGGCCGCGCGCCAACAGATCCGACATGTGGTCGGGCACGGTGAAGTGATCGTGTTTCGGGGTGAGTATCTGCCGGTGCTGCGGTTGGGGCAGCAGTTTGGCGCCGGCGCCAAGGACCCCAGCGCGCAGAACGGTCTGCTGATGGTCGTGGAGGGCGAGGGCCGGCGCGCCGCGCTGCTGGTCGACGAGCTGCTCGGTCAGCAGCAGGTGGTCGTCAAGACCCTGGATACCAACTACGGTCACGTAGAGGGTATTGCCGGTGCAACGATACTCGGCAATGGCTCGGTAGCCCTGATCCTGGACGTGGCCGGTCTGACGCGCCGTCCCGGCGAGGTGCGCGCCGCCTGAAGAGTTCCGAAGTGCGACGCAGACCGAGGACAGGGGCTGGCTGGGACCCGATCATGAGCAGTGCCATGTGCGTGGCGCGCATGGCTCGATGAACGAGCTGGCTCGACCATGGGCCGTCTCGAATTTGAATTAATGGAACGCTCCATGCCCAAGACGATTCTGGCCGTCGACGATTCAGCCTCCATGCGGCAGATGATCGCGGTGACGCTGCGCGAGGCGGGCTACGACGTGGTCGAGGCCGCGGACGGGGCCGAAGCACTCGAATACGCGCGCAAGCACCGGGTCGACCTGGTGCTCGCCGACGTGAACATGCCCAACATGGACGGCATCATGTTGATCGCGCACCTGCGTACGCTGCCCGCCTATCGGCTGACGCCGCTGCTGCTGTTGACCACCGAATCCAGTCAGGAGCGCAAGCTGCAGGGCAAGCAGGCCGGTGCAACCGGTTGGATGCTCAAGCCCTTCAACCCTACGCAGCTGCTGGCGACGCTCGAGCGCGTACTCGGTAACGGCGCCACCGTATCGGCCTGAGCAGCATGGACGCCGCCGCAGCGACCGTCAGCCCGCAGCCTGAGTCCCGAGTTCCGGCGCGGCAATATCTGACCTTCGAGTTGGCAGGCCAGGACTATGGAGTGGAGATCCTGCGCGTACAGGAGATCAAGGGCTGGGAGCGGCCCACGCGCCTGCCGCATTCTCCGCCGCACATTCAGGGCGTCATCAATCTGCGCGGCGCGGTCGTACCAATCATCGATCTGCGCTGCCGCTTCGGCCTGCCCGAGAGCCCGCAGACGCACAACACCGTGGTCATCGTCGTGCGGGTCGAGGCTGCGCGCGGCGAGCTGACCGCAGGGCTGGTGGTCGATGCGGTCTGCGAAGTGTGCGACCTTTCGAGCGAGCAGCTGCGCGCCCCCCCTGAGATGGATGCGGGCGTCGATGCCCAGTTCGTGCGCGGCCTGGCGATGCTCGGGGAGCGCATGCTGGTGCTGCTCGATGTGGCGCACCTGCTCGGCACGACGCTCGGCGAACCGACGGCCGCTTCGCGAGCCGCCTGAGGAAGAGCCATGGCCATGCAAAAAAGCCCCGCCCGCGCGAGGCCACGCCGCGCCACACGTCGCGGTACGGTCGCGCCGCCGCCGGCACTGTCGCTCGGGCCAACCCTGACGATTGCCGAGGTGGCGGAGTGCCATCGCGCACTGCAGGTGCTGCTCGCCGGCGGTGCCGCCTGCATCGATGCACACAACCTCAAGAGTATCGACACCGCCGGACTGCAGCTGCTGCTGGTGGCCGGGCGGGCGGCGCGCGAGCGCGGTGTGACCCTCAAACTTCTGGGCGGCACTGATTTTCTGACCGGAGCGGCCGCCGCGCTCGGTCTGCGCGAGGAGCTGGCGGCCAATGTGGAGTTGTCCTCATGAGTGCAGTAGATGCCAAGTCGGCCACGGTCCCGGCGAGCGATGTCGTCGGGCAGTTGCGCCGTTTCCTCGAGCTCGGTGCCGCGCAGCTGGATGCCGCCATGCGCGAGAGCGATGCGCGTGTGGACAAGCTCGCCACGGCTGTCAGCGGCGTGGCGACCGATGCGCGCGCACTCGAACAGGCCGTGCGCACGCTCGACTCGCAGGATGCCGCCGCCGTGCAGTATGCGCGGCAGCACATTCGCAAGCTCACGCAGGCCCTGAGCGCGCACGCGGACGCGACCATCACCGCGCTACAGTTCTACGACAAGCTCATCCAGCGCCTCACTCACGTGCGTGAAGGACTCGTCATGCCGTCGGATTCGGCGGCAGGCAAGCCCACGGCGGTGGACTGGAACGGGCTGCTCGAGCAGGTGCGCGCCCGCTACAGCACCGTCGAGGAGCGCGTGCTGTTTGATTTCATGATGCGCGGGCTCAACTCCGATCAGATGCTCAAGGCGCTGGGGGGATTGCGTGCCTCGACCTCGGCGGGCGAGTTCGAAGCCTTCTGAGGATTTGACGCAAGATGGCGGCCGGCGTCGATCACGCGCTGCTGCGCGAATATGCCTTCTCGGACGAGGATTTTCAGCAGATCCGTCGCCTGGTGAAGGAGCGCATCGGCATTCATCTGACCGCCGGCAAGCGCGAGCTGGTCTACGGGCGCATCAGCCGGCGCCTGCGTGCCCTGGGGCTGGCTGGCTTCGGCGATTACCTGCAGCGCCTTGAGGGGGGTGACGTCGAGGAACTGCAGCAGTTTTGCAATGCCATCACCACCAATCTGACCGCCTTCTTCCGCGAGGCCCATCATTTCCGCTTCCTGGCGCGCGAGCTGCTGCCGGCGCTGGCGCGCGATAACGCCGACACGCGGCGGTTGCGTATCTGGTCAGCCGGCTGCTCCAGCGGCGAGGAGCCCTGGTCGATCGCCATGGTGATGCTCGAGACATTGAGCTCGCTGCATCAGTGGGACATGCGCATCCTCGCCACCGATGTCGATACCGGCATGCTTCGACACGCCAGGCGCGGACTGTATACCGGAGAGCGGTTGGAGAAAGTCGCAAGCGAGCGGCTGCTGCGCTGGTTCGAGCCGGGTGCCGAGGCGCATCAGTACCGGGTGTGCGAGGAGCTGCGGGCACTGGTGAGCTTCAAGGCGCTCAATCTGGTGGGTCCCTGGCCGATGCGCGGGCCTTTCGATGTGATCTTCTGTCGCAACGTGCTGATGTATTTCTCGCGCGACACGCAGCGCGAGATCGTACGGCGCATGGCCTGCCTGCAGCGCACCGGGGACTACCTCATCCTTGGGCACTCCGAGTCGTTGCTGGATGTCAGCACGCAGTATCGCCTCGCCGGTCAGACCGTCTATCGGCGGAGGTCGGATGGATCGGCCCGATGAGCGCGGCGGCAGTGCGGCCCAGAGCGACTTTGCGCACATCCAACGCCACTTCGATGTGCGCATCAATGCCACGGTCGCGATCCTGCATCCGGGCGATTACTACATCGGCGCCCCCGGCGAGCTGCTTGGCACGGTGCTCGGCTCGTGCGTTGCCGCCTGCATCCGCGATGCGCGGCTGGCGATCGGCGGTATGAATCACTTCATGCTGCCGACACAGCAGGGCGACTGCGCCGCTGGCGCTGGCGGATCGGCATGGCCCGCTACACGCTTTGGCGATGTGGCCATGCGCTGCCTGCTCGACGAGCTGCTGCGCCGGGGTGCGCGGCACGTGAATCTGGAAGTGAAGCTGGTGGGCGGCGCCAAGGTGCTCGATGCGCTTTCGGACGTGGGGGCACGCAACATCCAATTCGCGCGCGACTACGTACGCAGCTGCGGCCTCACCGTGCTGGGAGAAGATCTGGGCGATCGCTATCCGCGCAAGGTGCTGTATGACCCGGCCCGCGGAGCGGTGCGTGTCAAACGCCTGCCGCGCAGCGGGCAGTACCAGCTGGCCGAGCAAGTGCGCTACCTGCGCACGCCCGGCAGGGGTGCCCCTGAGATCGAATCGTTCTAAAGGCACGACGCGCATGGCAATGGAACTGCAAGTGAACACACGGCGACGTATCCGCGTACTGGTCGTCGATGATTCGGCGCTGGTGCGCTCGCTGCTGACGCGCATCCTCGGTGAGGATCGCGACATCGAGGTGGTCGGAGCCGCAGCCGACGCCTTCGTGGCGCGCGACAAGATCAAGGCGCTGCGTCCGGACGTGTTGACGCTCGACGTGCAGATGCCACGCATGGATGGTCTGCAATTCCTGCGCAATCTGATGCGCCTGCGGCCCATGCCCGTGGTCATGTGTTCGTCCCTGACGGCGCACGGCGCGGAGGTCACGCTGGCTGCGCTCGAGCTGGGTGCGGTGGACTTCATCACCAAGCCGCAAATCGACCTCGAGCACGAGCTGTCCGCCTATGCCGGGGAGCTGATCGAGAAGGTCAAAGCGGCCGCCACCGCGCGCGTGCGCCCGCTCGTCGATGAGGCCGATCCGGTGAGCGGACCCTCCAGCACGCCCACGGCCGGGCAGGCGCGGCGTCCTCCTGGGACCCGCGGCAGCGCTTCGCAGACCAGTGACCACATCATCGCCATTGGCGCTTCGACGGGCGGCACGGAGGCGATCCGTCAGGTGCTCTCACGGCTGCCGGCAGACTGTCCGGGTGTGGTCATTGCACAGCACATCCCGCGTGCCTTCAGCCAGCAGTTCGCCACGCGCATGGATGGTTGTTCGGCGCTGAGCGTGCAGGAAGCGAGCGATGGGGCGCTCATTCAGCCGGGCCGCGCCTATATCGCGCCCGGCGATCGGCACCTGCTGGTCGAGCGCGATGGCAGCCACTATCGCTGCCGCCTGCGGGACGAAGCGCCGATCAATCGACATCGCCCGAGCATCGATCTGTTGTTCACTTCCATGGCTCGAGAATTGGGCGAGAAGGGCATCGGGGTCATCCTCACCGGTATGGGGGCCGACGGGGCGCGCGGTTTGCAGCAGATGCGCGCCAACGGCGCCTACACGTTGGCACAGGACGAGGCAAGCAGCGTGGTCTGGGGCATGCCCGGGGCGGCGGTGGCACTGGGCGCCGTCGACCGCGTGGTGCCGATCGAGCAGATCGCCGCGGCGCTGCTCTCGACCCGGCCCGCCCCGATGCTGCGCGGGAGTGCTGTCAGTTGAATATTCAAGTTTTTACTGCATCGGCCGACACCCTCAATGTCCGCCTGTTCCGCGCCCGCGACGCCGAGGCGCCTCCCGGATGTGATGCAGTTCGCAATACCGGGGCGGGGGATCCGGTCCCGGAGAAACGTGCATGAGTCGTTGGATCCGCAGCCTTAAATTTTCGACCAAGCTGCTGGTGATCATGATCGCCGGCATCTTTCCTCTCATCCTGCTGAGCGGGCTGTACCTGGCACAGGAGCAGAACAACATCGCCAATGTGCAGCGCGAGATCACCGGACTGACGCGTTATCGCAACCTGCAGGCCATGCTGCTGCCGGTGGGCGTGCACGAGATCTGGAGCACCGCGGCGGCCGCCGGCGAAGGCGCCGCCGATAAACTGCAGGCGGCGAGTGACGATCTCACGCGCGTAATGGCGCAGCAGGAGGCCGTGAACCAGCGTCTGGCGCAGGGCGATGAGGATGCGCGTCGCTGGAGCCAGATCAAGGCTGCCTGGAATGCCATCAACGCCAGCAAGCCGGCTAACGTCGCCGAGGTCATCCGCATGCACAGCCTGCTGCGGCAGAGGATCCTCGACGATCGCGATTACATCGCGTCCGACTCGCACCTGGTGCTGGACGAAGATCCGGTCACGCACTTCATGATCGATGCGACGGTTACGCAGATTCCCAATTACGAAAGCTATGTGACGCAGATGCGCTCGCATGCGGCCAGCGTCGGCGCGGCGGGCAAGGCCACGATTGCCGACGTCGAGCAGATCACGCGCGATCAGGTGCTCGCCGAAGGCGCACTCAATGAGATCGAGGCCGACGTACACCATGCCGTCGAGAACGGCGCGGCCGGCGCCGCGGTGCGCAATGACGCGGACTCGGCCCTGACACAGGTCAAGTCGGCCTTCGAGGGCTTTACACGTTACGTGAAGGACAACGTCACCAGCGGCTCTATCAGCGATCCGCTGGACTCGGTACTGCAGAATGCCTCGCAGCTCACCGCTGCGATCGCAAGCTTCCACGATTCCATGCAGCAGATGGTCGACCAGCAGCTGAAGCTGCGCGAGGCGAAGCTGCGCGCCACGCGCAATCACATGGCGCTGCTGGTGCTGCTGGCAGTGGCATTGGGCATGGGCTTCATGGGACTGGTCATCCTCACGACCGTGAACGGCATGCACGCGGCGGTGAGCGTCGTCTCGCGCGTGGCCGAGGGAGACTATGCCCAGCCGATCGTCGCGGAGGGCAGCGATGAGCTGGCGCACATGATGCGCGCTCTGCAGGCGATGCAGGCCAAGCTGAGCGGGGTGCTCAGCAGTGTCAAGGACAGCGCCATCACCGTCGCGACGGCCGCCCGGCAGATCAATGCCGGCACCTCGGATCTGTCGGCGCGCACCGAGCAGCAGGCAGCCAACCTCGAGGAGACGGCCTCGTCGATGGAGCAGATGACCGCGACGGTCAAACAGAACGCCGACAATGCCAAGCTCGCAAACAAGCTGGCACAGGCGGCGCGCGATCAGGCCGAGCACGGCGGATCGATGGTGGAGCAGACCGTCGCGGCCATGGCGGCCATCGACGTCTCCAGCAAGAAAATCGCCGACATCATCTCGGTGATCGATGAGATCGCCTTCCAGACCAATCTGCTGGCGCTGAACGCCGCGGTGGAGGCGGCCCGCGCCGGCGACCAGGGACGCGGCTTCGCGGTGGTGGCCAGCGAGGTACGCAGTCTCGCGCAGCGCAGCGCCTCGGCGGCCAAGGAGATCAAGGATCTGATCCACGACAGCGTCGGTAAGGTCGCCGACGGCAGCCGTCTGGTCAGCGAGTCGGGCAGGCACCTGAACGAGATCGTCGCCTCGGTGAAAAAGGTCAGCGACGTGGTCGGTGAGATCTCCAACGCCAGCCAGGAGCAGGCTGCCAGTGCCGAGGAGATCAGCCGCGCGGTGCTGCAGATGGATGAGAGCACGCAGCAGAATGCCGCCATGGTGGAGGAGGCCAGCGCCGCTGCTGGCTCGATGAATGATCAGGCGGCGCGCCTCACGGAGCTGACGGCGTTCTTCCGCCTGGCCGATGCCGGCCGTGGTCCCGAACATGCAGTATCCGACGGGGCCGCGCGGCTGGCCGCGGCCGAGCGGCCGGGCGATTCGGGGCGCGCCGCGGGCATGGCCACGACCCCTCGCCGTCGCGGCTCCGCGCGCCGTGGGCCGTCCATCGACGCGCGCCCAGGGCGCGATCGCCAGGCCGGTGAGCAGCCGTTTGTCGGCGCCGCACCGCCGCCCGGACCGCTGACGCCGCCACAGGAGCTGATGGGCGCCGCTTCGGGCGCGGATTGGGACGAGTTTTGAGCGGCGATGATGTGCAGGCACACGCTGGGAGTCATAGCAGCATGAGCGCGTCCGGCAGCGAATCTCTCGCCCCTGTGGCGGTGCAACGCGATGCCAGCATGGAGGCCTTCGAGTTCGTGCGGGCGCTGGCCACACAGCTTTCGAGTCACTCGATCGAGCTGCCGAGCTTTCCCGACGTGGCCATGCGTGTGCACAAGGTGCTCTCCGATGAGCAGGTGAGCACCGATCGCATCGTGCGTGTGATCGGTGCCGAGCCGATGATTGCCACGCGCGTGCTGACCATGGCGAACTCGGCGGCGCTCAATCCGGGCAGCAAGCCGGTCACCGAACTGCGCGCTGCGGTCACGCGCCTCGGGATCGACGCGTTGCGCTCGGCCGTCATCAGCTTTGCGATGGCGCAGCTGCGGCTGGCGAAGAACTTCAAGGGCATCGAGCGGCACCTGAGTGCGCTCTGGCAGCACAGCGTGCTCGTGGCCTCGCTCTCGTACGTGATCGCGCGGCGTGGCAATCGCGCCAACCCCGATACCACCATGCTCACGGGCCTGCTGGCCGGCGTCGGCAAGCTCTACATTCTCACGCATTCGATAAGCCATCCGGCTCTGTTCGCCGACCAGGTCACCTACCAGCGCATCATCCGCGATTGGCACGCCAACATCGCCAAGGCGCTGCTGGAGAGCTGGGGCGTGGCCGAGGAGATCGTCGATGCAGTGCATGGCTTCGAAGACGAGTCGCGCGATCTGCGTGGCAACAGCGGAGTGCTGGCCGATGTGCTGGAGGTCGCCGACGTACTCTCGCTCTGTAAGGACGCGCCGGAGCTGATGCGCGAGCGCCTCACGGATCGCAAAGCGATGATGCGCATCGGATTGGATCTGGACAGCTGCCGGCGCGTCGTCACCGAATCGCAGGAGGAGCTGCTCGCCCTGCGCGAGGCGCTGGGCACCTAGCGCGCAGCTCTCGGCCTCGGCCGTCAGGCCGGCTCGTCGAGCGCTGCGGGGCCGCAGCCCGTGGTGCCGTGGGTCGCCTCGCAGACGTGTCCGGGGCCGAGCTCGGACAGAACGTTCAGCCCCATCAGTGCCATGTCGCGTGAGATCTCCTGCGTCAGCAGGCGCGCGGCATCATGCACCAGCTGCGCACCGCCGAGCGCGGCGGCATACAGAAAAGGACGGCCGAGGAATACGAAGCGCGCGCCCAGGGCGAGCGCCTTGAGCACGTCGGTGCCGCGTCGCACGCCGCCGTCCAGCATCAGCGCCAGCTCGGGCAGCCCTGCCGCGATCTGCGGCAATACCTGCAGCGGCGCCGCGGCGCCATCGAGCTGACGGCCGCCGTGATTGGAGAGGATCAGGCCATCGGCGCCGCAGTCACGGGCGCGCACGGCGTCTTCGAGCGAGAGGATGCCCTTGACAACCAGCGGCCCCTTCCAGAGGCGCCGGATCAACTGCAGGTGCTGCCAGGAGAGCCGGTCGCGCGCCCCGAGCTCGCGCACGAGGTTGTGCGAGAGGATGGGAGGACCACGCGCGGCGTCCATATTTTCGAAGTGCGGCATCCCGTGCGCACCCAGTGTGCGCAGCAGCGTGCCAAACAGCCAGCGAGGATGCGTGAGTGCCTGCCAGTACAGCCGCGGCCCCGGTATTACCGGTAGGCTGAAGCCGTTGCGTAGGTTATTTTCGCGATTGGCCGGCACCGGCACGTCGGCCGTCAGGACCAGTGCTTCGTAGCCTGCAGCCGTGGCGCGCGCCACCAGCGACTCGATCCGCGCGGGTTCACCGGGCAGATACGCCTGAAACCATGCGGCGCCGGCCGCGCGCACCTCTTCCAAGCGGATCAGGGAGGTGGCGCTGAGGATCATTGGTACGCCCGCCTGCATCGCCCCGCGCGCCAGCTGGATGTCGCCACGCCAGGCGCAGAGCGCCGCCGCGCCCAGCGGCGCGATGCCAAAGGGTGCTGCATGCGATCTGCCGAAGAGCGTCACGGCCGTGCTGCGTGCGCTGGTGTCCTTCAGCACGCGCGGCAGCAGCGCGTAGCGGGCAAAACTCGCCCGATTGGCGCGCACGGAGCTCTCCGTCTCCGCGCCACCGGCGATGAAGCCGTAGATCATGCGTGGCAGGCGCCGCCGCGCGGCACGCTCTAGGTCATCGAGCGCCAGGTACTGTGTCGCGCGCTGGCGCGCCGGGGGTTCGCGCACCGTCACGTGTGAGGTCACGGGGCTGTTGGCAGCTGGGCGTGGCTGCTCGGAAGGGGTCCCAGAATCGGCGGTTGAGATCGACATGCAGGGTGGATACGGCGATGCTGCCCGATCATAGCAACTGCGCTGCCTAGTCGGCGCCGCGCACGCCGGGCGCAGGCGCCGCTGCCGCGCGGTCCTCGAGGTTAAAGTCGTAACGCCGACAAATCAGCTAGAATTTAATTTAGTAAGATATTATAAGTTGTGATTATCAGAAGTATTTTGGTGCCCAGGAGAGGACTCGAACCTCCACGGGTCGCCCCGCTAGTACCTGAAACTAGTGCGTCTACCAATTCCGCCACCTGGGCATGCGGTGGGCGGCGCAATGTACGGAAGGGGTTGGAGGCTGTCAATTGAGACGCAAAGGCACAGGCGGCGCGGAGCGTCGCGCTCGCACACATCGGCAGCGGCACAGCAACCCGCGTGACGCGTCCGCCGGCGCGCAGCGCAAGCGCGCGCCGCAGCTTGGCCGCCAGGGACGCGCTGGCGGAACGGACGTGCTGATGCGCATCGACGGCACCGTCAGTGCCAATCGGGCGGGCTATGGATTCGTGCGCAGTGAGGCGCTGGCCGAATCGGTCTTCCTGCCGCCCGGCGAGATGCGTGGGCTCATGCACGGGGATCGCGTGCGCATCGAAGTGCGGGGCGATGCACAGGGTCGCTATCTCGGCGAGGTGCTCGAGGTGCTCGAGCGCGGCGTGCAGGCGTTCCTGGGCATCGTCGAGGGCCCCGAGCATCGCCTCACCGTACGTGCCGCCGATGCGCGCATGGGATTCGTGTGCCGGGTCGTGGGCAACGAGCCGCAGGCGGCGCACGGCGACTGGGTGATCGCGCGTCTGGTGCGTTATCCGGCCGAGGGCGAGCCGGGTCAGGCGCGCATCGAGCGGCTGTTGGACCCGCAGCGGCCGGTGGAGATGGCCAGCGAGGCGGCGATCGCGCGCTTCGCGCTGCCGGTGGAGTTCTCGCGCGAGGCGCTGCTCGAGGCGCAGCGTTGCGGTCGCAGCGTCGATGCGAGCGAGGCTGCGCGGCGCATCGATCTGCGCGAGCTGCCGTTGGTGACCATCGATGGCGAGGATGCCAAGGATTTCGATGACGCCGTGCACGCCGAGCCCCTGGCGGCGGGAGGCTTTCGACTGCGGGTCGCGATCGCCGATGTGAGTCACTACGTGCAGCCGGGCAGTGCGCTGGATCGCGAGGCGCGCGAGCGCGGCACCTCGGTGTACTTTCCGACGCGGGTGCTGCCGATGCTGCCCACGGCCTTGTCGAATCATCTGTGCTCGCTCGAGCCGCAGGTGGATCGGCTGTGCATGGTCGCGGACATGCAGCTGTCACGCCGCGGTGCACTGGAGCAGGCGCGCTTTTATCCGGCCGTGATGCGCTCGGCGGCGCGGCTGACGTACACGCTGGCGCACGAGGCCTTGTTTCTCGGCGTGCCCGCGGCGCGCGAGCAGCTCGGCGATTCGCTGCTCGCGGCACTGCTGCCGCTGGTGCAGGTCTACCGATTGCTCGCCAGCGCACGTCGGCGTCGCGGTGCGCTCGACTTCGATGCGCCCGAGACGCGCTTCGTGCTCGAGGGCGGGCAGCAGGTTCACTCCGTGCGCTTCGTGACGCGCAACGACGCGCATCGGCTGATCGAGGAGTGCATGATCCTCGCCAACGTCGCGGTGGCGCAGGAGCTGCGGCGCCGGCGCGTGCCGGCGCTGTTGCGCGTGCATGCGCCGCCGGATGAAAAGAAGCTCGAGCAGCTGCGCTCGACGCTGCGTGTGCTCGGCATCGAGCTGATGCTCTCCGATCCCGTGCAGGCACGCGACTTGGGGGCGGTGGCCCCGAAGGTGCGCGATCCCGAGGCGCGCCCGTTCGTCGAATCGCTGGTCGTGCGCTCGCTCGCGCAGGCGTTGTATCAGAGCGAGAACCTCGGTCATTTTGGCCTCGCACTGAAGGACTATGCGCACTTCACCTCACCGATCCGACGTTACCCGGACCTGATGATTCACCGTGCGCTGCGCGTTGCGATCGGCGCGGCAGACGCCGATGCGCTGCCGGCTGGCGAGGCGCTGGCCGCATCGGGTGTGGACCTGTCGCGCCTGGAGCGGCGCGGCGACGAGGCCGCGCGTTTTGTCAGCACCTTCCTCAAGTGTGTCTATCTGCGCGATCGCATTGGCCAGACATTCGACGGCCTGATTACCACCGTCACGGAATTCGGTTGCTTCGTGCAGTTGCTGGAGATCGGCGCGGATGGGCTGCTGGCACTGGCAGCGCTGCGCGATGACGACTACCAGATGGCGCGGGATGGCGGGCAGTGGATCGGTACCCGCACCGGTCGACGTCTGGCCCCCGGTGCGCGTGTGCGTGTCACGGTCGCCGCGGTCAAGCCGGTGGAAGGACAGATCGATCTGGAGCTCGCAAGCGATGGCAGCGAACGATCCGATTGAGGCCGTCTATGGCGTCCATGCGGTTCGCGCACTGCTGCTGCGTGATGCGCGGCGTGTGCGCCGCGTGCTGCTACAACGAGGCCGTCAGGACGCGCGTGCGCAGGAGATCGAGCGGCTGGCGCGCGCGGCGGGCTGTGTACTCGAGCGCGTGGAGGGCGAGCGGCTCTCCCAACGCCTTGGCGCCGTCGTCCACCAGGGTGTGGCGGCTGAAGTGGTGGCCCTGGCACCCTGGGGCGAGGATGCACTCATCGAAGCGGTGACTGCAGCAACCGCCGGGAGTGCGCCGGGGGCGCGCGGCGATCCGCTGGTGCTTGCGCTCGACGGCGTACAGGATCCGCACAATCTGGGCGCCTGCCTGCGCACGGCCGACGCCTGCGGTGCACTGGCCGTCATCGTGCCTCGCGATCGCGCCGCGCCGCTGAATGCGACGGCGCGCAAGGCCGCCGCGGGGGCTGCCGAGAGCACACCGGTTGCGGTCGTGACGAACCTGGCGCGCACGCTGCGGCTGCTGAAGGATGCGGGCCTGTGGATTGTCGGGGCGGGCCTGGAGGGGACGCAGCGTGCCCAGGACGTCGATCTGACCGGGCCGCGGGTGCTGGTGCTCGGCGCCGAAGGATCGGGTCTTCGTGAGCTGACCAAACGGCACTGCGACTGGCTGGTGCGTCTGCCGAGCTTCGGGGCCGTGGAGAGCCTGAACGTCTCGGTCGCCACTGGCATGCTGCTGTACGAGGCCGTGCGGCAACGTGCGGCAGTCATTGCCTGAGGGGCCGTTTTTCTGTAAACTTCCGCGCCTTTTTTCACCGGCGCGTCCGCAGTTTGCGGGGGCGCTTTCTCCTTGCCGCACTTAGGCCTTACGGGCGGCATTACCCCATGAGGAGGACACATGAGGCACTATGAGATCGTTTTTCTGGTCCACCCGGACCAGAGCGAGCAGGTTCCGGCCATGATCGAGCGCTACAAGGGCATGATCGCGGCCGGCGGTGGCAAGGTTCACCGGATCGAGGACTGGGGCCGTCGTCAGCTGGCCTACCCGATCGCCAAGGTTCATAAAGCCCATTACGTGCTGCTCAATATCGAGTGCGACCAGAAGACGCTCTCGGACCTCACGGGCGCCTTCCGTTTCAGCGATGCTGTTTTGCGTCACCTGGTGACCGGCGTCGAGACCGCGATCACCGAGCCCTCACCGATGGCAAAGTCCGAGGAGGAGGGTGACACGCATCGCGACCGCGATGATGATGACGATGGCGAGCCGGCCCCGGTCAACGCCTGACGACTCGGCCCCACCGCCCGCGGTCCCACCGCCCATTGGAGAGCAATCGCATGTCCCGCTTTATTCGACGCAAGAAATTCTGTCGCTTCACGGCCGAAGGCGTGGCGATGATCGACTACAAGGATCTTGCAACGCTGAAGAACTTCATCACCGAGACCGGCAAGATCGTGCCCAGCCGCATCACCGGCACCAAGAGCTTCTACCAGCGTCAGCTGGCGACCGCCATCAAGCGCGCGCGCTTCCTGGCGTTGCTGCCCTACACCGACCAGCACTGAGGCCGCCATGGAAGTCATCCTGCTGCAGAAGGTCGCCAACCTCGGCAACATTGGCGATCGGATCAAGGTGAAGTCCGGCTACGGTCGCAACTACCTCCTGCCCGAGGGCAAGGCGACACTCGTGACGGCCGAGAATGTCGCACGCTTCGAGGCGCAGCGTGCCGAGCTTGAGAAGCGCGCGCATGATGAGCTGCAGGATGCGCAGCGTCGTGCCACCGAGCTCGAGGGCACCAAGTTCACGATCACGGCCAAGGCTGGCACCGAGGGCAAGCTGTTCGGCTCGGTGGGCACGGCGGACATCAGCGAGGCGGCCACGGCGGCCGGTCATCCCCTGTCGCGCAGTGAGGTGCGCCTGCCGAATGGTCCGCTGCGCACGGTAGGCGAGCACGTCGTGCAGCTGCACCTGCATACCGATATCAACGTGCAGCTCACGGTGATGGTGGCAGCCGAAGAGAGCGCCTGAGCGGGTCCCAAGGCGTCATAATGGTGCGGGCATGAGTACGCCGCTGCGTTCGCACCGTGACGAGCCACCCGGCCTCGAAGGCGCGGTTCCGCCTCATTCGGTCGAGGCCGAGCAATCCGTGCTGGGTGCGCTGCTGATCGACGGCACCGCCTGGGATCAGGCGGCGGATGTCATCAGCGCGGAGGATTTCTATCGCCCGGATCACCGCGCGATCTTCGAGGCGATCGGCGAGCTGGTGGCCGCGGGGCGGCCAGCCGATGTCATCACCGTCTCCGAGCAGCTCGAGCGTCGCGGCCGGCTCGAATCCGCGGGCGGTCTGGCGTACCTCGGCACCCTTGCCCGCGATACGCCCACCGCCGCGAATGTGCGCACCTACGCGACGATCGTGCGCGAGCGCGCGCTGCTGCGGCGGCTGCTGTCGGCAGGTCGGCAGATCGCCTCGTCGATCTTCGGCACCGAGGGTCTGTCGGCACGTGATCTGGTCGAGGGTGCCGAGAAGCTGGTGTTCGAGATCGCCGAGCAGGGCGCCCGCGGACGCGAGGGTGCCGTCCGCGTCAGCACGCTTTTGCCGCCGCTGATCGACAAGATCGATGAGTGGCACAGCGATCCGGACAAGCTGCGCGGGCTGGCCACCGGCTTCACCGATTTCGACCGGCTCACCGGCGGAATGCGGCCCGGCGATCTGATCGTCGTGGCCGGCCGTCCCTCCATGGGCAAGAGCACGCTGGCGGTCAACATGGCCGAGTATGCGGCGGTCAATCCGGCGATCCGCGCCCCGGTGGCGATCTTCACGCTGGAGATGCCCTCCGAGCAGGTCGTCACGCGCATGCTGTCCTCGATCGGCCACGTACCGCTCAACAGCATCCGCAGCGGCCGGATCTCCGACGACGACTGGGTGCGGCTGACGGCCGCGACCAGTCAGCTGTCGGAGGCCAAGATCTTCATCGACGAGACCGCCGGTCTGACACCCACGGAGCTGCGCGCGCGCGCACGTCGCCTGAAGCGCGAGCACGGGCTAGGACTGGTAGTGGTCGATTACCTGCAGCTCATGCAGGTCGCCGGCAACAAGGAAAACCGTGCAACCGAGATCAGCGAGATCTCGCGCGGCCTCAAGGCACTCGCCAAGGAGCTGGAGTTGCCCGTCATCGCACTCTCGCAGCTCAATCGCGGCGTGGAGCAGCGCACGGAGAAGAAGCCGGTGATGTCGGATCTACGCGAAAGCGGAGCTATTGAGCAGGATGCGGACATGATCCTGCTGATCTATCGCGACGAGGTCTATGACAGGAACACCACCAAGAAAGGCATCGCCGAGATCGATCTGGCGAAGCATCGCAACGGCGAGATCGGTACTTTCCTGCTCACCTTCCAGGGGCAGTACGCGCGCTTCGTGAACTTCGCCCCCGATGCCTACGCGGAGGGGGTGCTGCGTTGACGCTACGCTTCTGCGTCGACACCGCGGCATGGAAGCGTAACCAGCCTCACGCGGCGCAGCCTTCCGCGCCATGATGCGCGTGATCCGTGCCCGCGTGGACAGCGGCGCTCTGCGCTCGAATCTACAGCTGGTGCGCACCTGCGCGCCCGGCTGTCGCGTCATGGCGGTGGTCAAGGCCAACGCCTATGGTCATGGACTCATCGCCACCGCGCTGGCACTGGCGGACGCCGATGCCTTCGCGGTGGCGCGCCTGGAGGAGGCGATCGCGCTGCGCAGCGCGGGACTCAAGCGGCGCATCGTGCTGCTGGAAGGCGTGTTCGACGTCGAGCAGCTGGCCGAGGCCGCGCATCTGGGGCTCGATCTCGTCGTGCACCAGGAGCTGCAGATCGCACTGCTCGAGCAGGACCGCGAGCAGCGGCGTCATCGGCTTTGGCTCAAGGTCGACACCGGCATGAATCGGCTGGGTTTCCGACCTGAGCGCTTTCGAGCCGCCTTCGAGCGGCTCATGCAGCGCCAGCCACCTCCGCTGGAGCTGCGAGTGCTCACCCATCTGTCGGGTGCCGACGAGGAGGATGGTCAGAGCACAGCTGATCAACTGGCGCGCCTGGAGCCGCTGCTCGCAGGTTTGCCGGCGGAACTGAGCATCGCGAACTCCGCGGCCATCCTCGCGCAGCCCCAGACGCACGCGCAGTGGGTGCGGCCGGGGCTGGCGCTGTACGGGATCTCGCCCTTCGCCGGGCGACGCGGCGCGCAGTTCGGCCTGCGGCCGGCCATGACGCTGGAGAGCACGGTGATTGCGGTGCGAGAAGTGCTCTGCGGGGAGCGCGTCGGCTATGGCGGCACCTGGCAGGCGCAGCGTCCCTCGCGTGTGGCCATCATTGCGGCGGGCTACGGGGATGGACTGTTGCGCAGCCTCGCCACCGGCACGCCCATCCTGATCGGCCGGCGGCGTGCGTCGCTGGTCGGGCGGGTGTCGATGGACATGATCGCCGCGGATGTGACCGACCTGCCGGGCATCGGCGTCGGCGATCGAGTCGAGCTGTGGGGAACGGAGCTGCCGGTGGAAGAGCTGGCCGCCGCTGCGGGCACCATTGCGTACGAGCTCGTATGCGCCGTCAGCCAGCGGGTGCCGATCGAACTCGTCTGACGCGCAAAGGCGCCGCGGGCACCGGCGGTGCGCGACGTGCCTTTCACGGACTGCTGCTAAAGTCCGCCCGTGGTGGAAGCTATCCTGCAGCTCGGCAGCCGCCTGCTCGAACGCCTCGAGCGCCTTGGCCGCGCCGGACTGAACGCCGCCAAGCACGAAGAGCTCTCCGGAATTATCTTTTGGGCGGCGCTCATCGGCGTGTGCGGTGCCTTCAGCGGCGTGGGATTTCGGGCGGCGGTGCGACTGGTGCAGTACCTGCTGACCCGTCAGTCCAACGGCCTGGTGGAAACGGCCGAATCCCTGCCTTGGTGGGCGCGCATTCTCATTCCGACGGTGGGAGGCGCCTGTGCGGGCCTGCTGCTGTGGATCGGTCAGCGTGTGCGCGTGCTGCGCACCGCCCGCAAGGTGGATTACATGGAAGCCGTGGCCGTCGGCAACGGACAGCTCAGCGGCCGCTCAGCGCTGCTGCATGCGGCGTCCTCGTTCTTTACGATCGGCTCGGGCGGCTCGATCGGCCGCGAGGGTCCGCTGGTGCAGCTGGCGGCCACCTCCGCCTCGAAGATCGGACAGTGGACGCAGGCCCCGGTGCCGCGGCTGCGGTTGCTGGTGGCCTGTGGCGCGGCCGCCGGCATCGCGACCGCCTACAACGCACCCATCGCCGGGGCGCTGTTCGTCGCAGAGGTCGTGCTCGGCTCGATCGCGATGGAGAGCTTCGGGCCGCTGATCGTCTCCTCGGTGGTCGCCGACGCCGTGGCGCGTCACTTCCTCGGTTACGGCCCGGTCTATCAGGTGCCACACCTGAATTTCGGTGCCGCCTGGGAGCTGATCCTGTATGCGCTGCTCGGCGTGCTGCTAGGACACGGCGCCGCGCCTTTCCTCGCGCTGCTGGAGCGCTCGCGGCGCACGTTCCGCCGCCTGCGCTGGTCACCGCCAGCCACGCTTGCCCTGGGCGGCCTGGGAGTCGGACTGATCTCCGTGTGGATCCCCGAGGTCTGGGGCAATGGCTACAGCGTCGTCAATGCCATGCTCAACGACCAGCTGCCCGTGCAGCTGCTGGCCATGGTGCTGGTGGCAAAGCTGGTCAGCACCGCCGCCTCGGTCGGCTCGGGGGCCAACGGCGGCATCCTGACGCCCACGCTGTTCATGGGCGCCGCCTTCGGTGCTCTGTTTGGCGATGCCGTGCACCTGATGGATCCGCATTCGCAGTCGCAACTGGCCGCCTACGCAGTGGTCGGCATGGGCAGCTTTCTCGCCGCGACGACGCACGCACCACTCACCTCGATCCTGCTGATCTTCGAGATGACGCTCAACTACGATGTGGTGTTACCGCTGATGCTCGCCTGCGTGACCGGACACTACGTGGCGCGCATCTACCGTCACGGCGAGTCGGTGTACACCCGCTCTCTGCAGTCGCGCGGTCCGGGCAGCGAGGATGAATGGCGACTGCGGCAGATCACGGCACTCATCCGTCCGCCCGAGCTGGTCGTGCAGCGCGACGAATCCCTCAGCGCCGTGGTGCAGCGGCTCACCCCGCGTGTACCCGGGCATGCCTATGTCAGCGACACCCAGCACCAGCTCGTCGGAGAGGTCGAGGGTGCGGACCTGCGGCGGCTGCTGCGAGCGCCACCCGAGCAGCGCACTGGAACGGTCGCGACCCTGATGCACAGCGCCCCGCCGGTGCTGACGCCGGAGATGCTGCTCGGGGATGCGCTCGACGTCTTCATCGCCAACCACTGCAAACGCCTGCCGGTCGTCTCCGGTCACTGGAGCCCGGTGCTGATCGGTGAAGTGCAGCGGCACGACGTGCTGCTGGCCCTGCAGGATCGCATCTCCGAGCGCCCGGACCGGGCGACGGACATGAAGGAGCTGTTCAGGGGCTAGCGGCGTGTCATCAACTGCGGCGCCCGGCCTCCAGAATACGCACCGGCAGCAGCAGAATCGCCCGCAGCAGCCCGAATACTCCTTCCACCGCGATACCCAGTATCCGGAACGGAATCGAGATCAGCCAGACGATCGGCCAGAGGACCAGCGCCAGCAGCGCGAGCGGCCAGCACAGGATGAACAGCAACACCCAGAGCAGCAGCGTCAGCATAGAAATTCAGGCAATGAGGATAGGCTTTGGTTCATCCGCCGTGGCAGAAGGCATGGAGGCAGATGCGCCGATATCAAGCCGCCGGCAAGTGTTTTTCTGTAAGGAGCGGCGCCGGCGAGGCGCCCGGTGGCGGTTTTGAAGCGGTGGAAGTGAACGGGCGGGAGTTACATCAGTAACTCCCAGCCGTTCGCTTGCACTGCCTCTTGATCGCTCAGACGCCTCGGTCGGCGCCTACTCCTGGAAGAACCCCATTTTCACGCCCGCCAGCTGAATGACATCGTTATCCGTCAGCCGCCGCGCCTGCGCCCCGATCGGCGTACCGTTGACCAGCGGGAAATTGTTCTCGCCCTCACCGTCGACGTGCACGATGAAGTAGCCCTCGGAACGACGCGTGATGGCCGCGACCTGTACGCCGGGGCGGCCCAGGGTCGTCAGGGCCTTGCTGAGCTCGAGCTCGCGACCGGCGAAGGCGCCGGAGAGGACCTGTAGTTTGGCCTTTTTGGGCGCCGCGGTGCCGTTGGCCAGCGTGCGGCGCAGGATCGCATTGGCATTGACGGCGTTGGCATTGGCAACGCTGGCGTGGATGCCCGATTGCGTATCGGAGAGCCTGGCTTCGCTGACGGCGGCGCGGATCTTCTCCACGGGCCGGGCAGAAGGCTGGATGACCAGGGTCTTTTCGAATTCGTCCTGTTGAGCCTCGTCGTCCTCGACGAAGCGCAGCTGATGATGGCCCGCAGTGATGATGTCGCCGTGCTGCAGCGCGTGCTTTTTGATGAGCTTGCCGTTGACGTACGTGCCGTTGGTGCTGTTCAAATCCTCGAGGAACGAATCGTTGAGGATGTTGATGATCAGCGAATGGTGACCGCTGACGGCCGAGTTATCGATGCGGATGTCATTGTCCGGCAGGCGGCCGATCGTGTAGCGCTCGCGGTTCATGTTGTATTCCGCCAGCACGCTGCCATCCAGACTCAAAATCAACCTAGCCATGCAGTTTGCCTCAGGTAGAGCCGAACCAGCTCAGCATCTTGTCGAATACTCCGCGCGGCGCGGGGAAGGTCTCCACGACCTCGGCGACCAACACTGAAATGTTGTCCTTGCCGCCGTTGTCATTACCCAATTGAATCAGCTGCCTGGTGGCGTTCTCGAGATTAGCACCAAAGGTGCTGATGGTTAAGTGTATGTCGTCATCCTCAACCATATCCGAAAGCCCATCGGAACAAATGAGGTACAGGTCTCCTTTGTAGACGGGATGCTCCTGCACCTCAACGTCGACGTTGGGCTCCACTCCCAGTGCGCGTGTGACGTAGTTCTTATTTGCGGCGCGCTGGGCCTCCTCGGCCGAGTAGAAGCCACGATCCACCAGTTCCTGCAGCAACGAATGATCCATGGTCAGCTGCTCGAGTCCATCGCTGCGCAGCCGGTACAGCCGGGAGTCACCGACATGCGCGA
Source organism: Steroidobacteraceae bacterium (assembly GCA_035553315.1). Taxonomy (GTDB): domain Bacteria; phylum Pseudomonadota; class Gammaproteobacteria; order Steroidobacterales; family Steroidobacteraceae; genus FEN-1191. The sequence goes on along the minus strand of DATNDE010000038.1, from coordinate 52,007 downwards.
TCGAGACGCGATTGTCGAAGAACAGTGCGCCCACCACGGTCGTTCCCATGCCTTCGCATTGGGGTTGCGTGCGGGCCGTTTGGAAGATGATTTTGTTGGCGCGCACAATCGCATCGCGCAGGATGATCGAGGCGCGCGTCAGGCCGGCCTGCGGGTCGTGCACCCGCCAGTCCTCCCGGTCGACGGCCTCGCGCACCAGGCCGACGATGGTCTTGACGGCGATGCCGCTGGCGACCTCGCCGGCGTTATAACCGCCCATGCCATCGGCAAGCACCATCAGGCCGATCTCTGAGTCAAAGGCAATGGTGTCCTCGTTGTGGTCCCGAACCCGCCCGGTATCGGTTAGGCCCACACAACGCAGCTTGCCCTTGAGATTCTGGCGGCCCCTACCGCGCGGCATACGGATGGTCTTGGTTGACTCTTGAAAGTTTGAACTGCGTCACACTGCGGCTCTGCGGCTGGCCCCTGGGGGATATGCTGGCGACGTTCCCTGCACCAACTGGAAGCTTGCGGCATAACTTAGCATCGCGGCGCAGCCAATGCGCGTCCCCGATCACAATTGCACCGGGGCCACTCAACCGGCGCTCACGATCTGGTCCGCCTGTGGCGCCATGCGCACACGTACCGTGCGGATGGCATTGTCCGCGATCTGCAGGATCTCGAACTCATAGGGTCCGATGCGCAGCGCCGTTCCCGGTGCCGGGATGGTCTCGAGCTGTTCGAGCAGCAGCCCGTTGAGCGTGCGTGGCCCGAGCGTGGGCAACTGCCAGCCGAGCGAGCGGTTCAGGGCGCGGATGGTGGCGCCCGCGTTCACCAGCCAGTTGCCTTGAGCGTCGCGATTCACGTCCTTGTGCACGATCGTGGCGGGATCATTGGTGAACTCGCCGACGATCTCCTCGAGGATGTCCTCCAGCGTCACGATGCCGGCAATGTCGCCGTATTCATTGACCACGAAGGCCAGTCGGCGTCGCGTGCGCTGAAATTGCGCGAGCTGTTGGGTGAGCGGCGTGCCATCGGGTACGAAGTAGGGTTCGCGCGCTGCGGTGATCTCGATCAGCCGCTCGCGCGTCAGGGTGCCGCGTGCCAGTTCCTGCGCCACGCGCTTCATGTGCAGGGTGCCGATCAGATTGTCGAGCTCGCCGTCATAGACCGGCAGTCGCGAGTGCGGTGTCTGACGCAGCCGATCCAGCACGTCCTCGAAGCTCAGCGAGATGTCGATGCCGGCGATCTCCTGTCGAGGAATCATGATGTCGTTCACGCTGACGCGTTCCAGGTCCAGGATCGACAGCAGCATCTGCCGATGGCGCTGCGGGATGAGCGTGCCGGCTTCGGCCACCACGGTGCGCAGCTCGTCGCTGGAGAGCGCCTGTGGTCCCTGTCCGCCGCGCCTGACGCCAAACAGGTTGAGAAATCCCTGGGCTATGCGGTTGGCCAGCCAACTGAGCGGGCCGAGGATCCATAGCAGTGCACGGTAGACATATGCGGAGCCCAATGCCACGCGCTCGGCGTGCACTGCAGAGAAGATCTTGGGTGCGAATTCGCAGAACACCAGCATGACCACGGTGAGCAACCCAGCCATGATCAGCGGGGCGGCGCGAATGCCGGTACGCAGCGCCAGCAGCGTCGCATCGGTCGTCGCCCCGACGCTCGCCAGCGCGAGAATGACCAGATTGGCCCCCAACCAACGGTCGGGCTGTTCGAGCAGCCGCTCGAGTTGACGTGCGCGCCGTTGCCCCTGATTGACGCGATGGCGGATGCGGTAGCGATTCACGGAGAGCATCGCCACCTCGGTTCCCGAGGCAAAGGCGATGATGAACAGCAGCACGAGCAGAACGAGGATCAGCACCGGCGTCGGCGTTTTTTCCACGTGTCTCTTATAATCGGTCGCTGCAGGGCTGTATAGGGCCGCTGGTCCGCCGCGTCGCCCGATACGCAAACACTCGCCACCACCCGCCATCGCAGGTTCCACCCGAATGTTCGATAAATTGACCGAGCGGCTGAATCGCACCGTACAGACGCTGCGGGGCCGCGGCCGCGTGACGGAGGAGAATGTCGCCGAGACGCTGCGCGAGGTGCGCATGGCGCTGCTCGAGGCGGATGTGGCCCTGCCGGTCGTCAAGAGCTTCATCGAAAGCGTCAAGACCAGCGCGCTCGGGGCCGAGGTGTCCACGAGCCTGACACCGGGACAGGCCTTCATCGGCATCCTGCATCGCGAGCTGGTTGGTCTGCTCGGTGAGCCGCAGCAGGGCTTTGCGCTCAACGTGCAGCCCCCGCAGGTGGTACTGCTGGCCGGCCTGCAGGGCGCGGGCAAGACCACGACCGCCGGCAAGCTCGCCCGCTGGCTCATCGAGCGCGAGCGGCGACGCGTGCTCCTGGTCAGCACTGACGTGCGTCGGCCGGCGGCGATTCTGCAGCTGCAGCGCATTGCCGAGACCGTCGGCGCGGACTTTTTTCCGAGCAGCTCGAGCGACCAACCGGTCGCGATCGCTACCGCGGCGCTCGCGGCTGCGCGCCGCGGCGTGTTCGACACGCTCATCATCGACACGGCCGGGCGGCTGCATGTCGATCAGGAGCTGATGCAGGAAGTGCAGGGCATCGATCGGGCAGTGCCCGCCCATCAGCGACTGTTCGTGGTGGATGCGATGGGCGGTCAGGATGCCGTGAATGCCGCGCGTGCCTTCGGCGATGCCCTGGCGCTCACCGGCATCGTGCTCACCAAGGCGGACGGCGATGCGCGCGGCGGCGCCGCCTTGTCGGTGCGCTTCGTGACCGGCAAACCGATCGTGTTTCTCGGCGTCGGCGAGAAGCTCGATGCGCTCAGCCCGTTCGATCCCGAGCGCATGGCCTCGCGCATCCTCGGCATGGGCGATGTGGTCTCGCTGGTCGAGGACGTACAGCGCAAGGTCGATGCACAGCAGGCCGAGAAGCTCGCGCGCAAGGTCGTGCAGGGCAAGCGCTTCACCCTGCTCGATCTGCGCGAGCAACTCGAACAGGTGCGCAAGCTCGGCGGGCTGTCTGCCGTGATGGACAAGTTGCCCGCGCAGCTGGCAAACCGCGCCTCGGCAATGAAGGGCGATCAGGCCGACCGTGAGCTCAAGCGCCAGATCGCGATCATCGACTCGATGACGCGCCAGGAGCGCACCCATGCGGGCATCATCGACGGCTCGCGCCGCCGGCGCATCGCGGCCGGAGCCGGTGCCCAGGTGCAGGACGTGAACCGGCTTCTCAAGCAGTTCCTCGAGATGCAGCGGGTCATGAAGAGCATGAAGGGCGGCAAGCTCGGGCGTCTGCTCGCCGGCCTGCGCGGCAGCCTGCCTCCTGGGCCCCCGCGCTAGCGCAGCGCCTTCCCCTCATCTGACAGATTGGCCTCCCATCGAGACATCAGAGTTTTTGACGCAGAGGACTCTGCATTACAGAGTTAGCTGCGGGGCGTGCGCACCCAGGCGCGGGAGTCAGGAGGATGAAAATTTCGTCGGGCAAGGCGTTGGATGCCCAGGGACGTCAGATAGCTGCTTCAGCCGACCGGGGGCAGAGCGAGCCGGACGGAAGGCGCGGGACGGGCGGCGCAGCCGCCTACCTCGACGGGGCCGATGAGATCATCCACCAGCCGTTGCGGCTGCGCATTATGGCAGTGCTCAATAGCCTGCCGACTCACGAACCATTGGACTTCACGCAGCTGCGCGCCTCGGTGCAGGCCACGGATGGCAACCTCGGGGCCCATCTGGCGACGCTCGAGCGGGCAGGATACGTCGAGATCCACAAGGACTTCCTCGGCAAGCGGCCGCGTACGCGGGTGTCTATCAGCCCAGCCGGCCGCGTGGCCTTTGCCCGGCACGTGGCGTACCTGCGCGGCGTGATCGATCAGCCGTCGCGCAGCCCCTGAGAGCCCGCGTCGCCGGAGAGGGCCCATGGATCCTGAGGCGCCAGCCGCCCTGGGGCAGGGCGCTGGCCGGATCGGCCTTTCTTGTGCGGTCCGATTTGCGTAGAATCCGCGCTCTTTTTTTGGGACCCGCAAGACGGGCACGACGGACAACCGGTATGGTCATCATTCGCTTAACGCGCCGCGGCGGCAAGAATCAGCCGTTCTATCACGTCGTGGTCACCGACAGCCGCAAACGTCAGGGCGGGGCCGCACTGGAGCAGATCGGCTACTTCAACCCCGTCGCGCGCGGCAAGGATATCGAGCTGCGGCTCGACCTGAGCCGCGTCGATTACTGGCAGCAACAAGGTGCCAAGCAGTCCGAGCGCGTGCGCGCGCTGGTGGCAGCGTACCGCAAGAGCCAGGGCGCGCAGCAGGCCGCAGCGGCGGCCTGAGCCCGGCCTGAGCCAGTACCTGCTGCTCGGTCGCATCGTGGCGCCGCATGGCGTGCGCGGTGCCCTGCGAGTGCAGTCCTATGCCGAGCCTGCCGGCTCGCTCGTGCAACACCGCCATTGGAGGTTGCGCAGCCGCGGCGGCAGCGAGCAGGAATTCGAGGTCGTGCAGGCCGTCTGGGACGGTCGCTCGGTGCGCGCGAGTCTTGCTGGAGTGGCTGACCGTGATGCCGCCGAGCAGTTGAGAGGCGCCGAGGTACTCATCGAGCGCAGCGAACGGCCGGCGCCCGGGCCGCACGAGTATTACCGCGATGACCTGCTGGGATTCGCCGTACGCAACCGCGAGGGCGTGCACCTGGGTACGTTGCAACACTTTCTGGATGCGCCCGCCGGGCCACTGATGGTGGTCAAGGGCGAGCGCGAACACTGGTTGCCCGCAACGACATCCTGTCTGCGTCGGGTGGATCTCGCAGAGCGGCGGATCGAGGTGGAGTGGCCGGAGGAGATCTAGGTGCGGATCGAAGTGGTGACGCTGTTCCCAGCGCTGATTGCCCAGGGAGTGCGTCATGGCGTGTTGGGCAGGGCCGTGGATCGGGGCTTGTTGCAGGTGGGCACGCAGGACCCGCGCGAGCACACGCACGACGTCCATCGCACGGTCGATGACCGTCCTTACGGTGGCGGACCAGGCATGGTACTCAAGCCCGAACCGCTGTGTGCGGCGATCCGCGCGGCGAGCGCGCGCCTGCCGGCCGACAGCCCGCGCATCGCGCTGTCGGCGCAGGGGGCATTGCTGACTCAGCGCGAGGTGCGCTCGCTCGCCTCGCTGCCCGGACTGCTGCTGGTGGCGGGACGCTACGAGGGAATCGATGAGCGTGTGCTGACGCTCGCGGTCGACCGCACGCTCTCGATCGGCGATTATGTGCTGTCCGGTGGAGAGCTGCCGGCGCTGGTGCTGATCGATGCGCTGGCGCGGCTGCAGCCCGGCGCGCTGGGCGATGAGCGCTCCAGTGTCGCCGAATCATTCAGTGACGGCGTGTTCGATTGGCCTCACTATACGCGGCCCGAGACTTATGAAGGCCATGCGGTTCCCGCCGTGCTGAGCTCGGGGGATCACGCGGCCATTGAGCGCTGGCGCCGCAAAGAGGCGCTGGGGCGCACTTGGTTGACACGGCCGGAGCTGATCGGCCGCTCGCCGCTGGATACGCAGCGACGCGAACTGCTGGCGGAATATTTGTGGGAGCGCGCTCGCGCGCACGAGAAGAGGAACGAGCCATGAGCAACATCATTCGGACGCTCGAGAGTGAGCGCATGACGCGGGAAGTGCCGGAGTTCAAGCCTGGCGACACGGTGGTGGTCCAGATCAAGGTGGTCGAGGGCGATCGTGAGCGCATCCAGGCATACGAGGGCGTGGTCATCGCGCGCAGCAACCGCGGCTTCAATTCCTCGTTCACCGTTCGCAAGATCTCGCATGGCGAGGGCGTCGAGCGCACCTTCCAGTCATACAGCCCGGCCATCACCTCCATCGCGGTGAAGCGCCGTGGCAGCGTGCGGCGCGCAAAGCTGTATTACCTCAGGAATCTCGCCGGCAAGGCCGCTCGCATCGAAGAGAAGGTCTAGCGGCCGGCCGCCGGCGGGGGCCGCTCCGGCATGCACTTCCTGCAGCGGTTTTTCACGGTGCTTTGGCGTGGGCTGGATGGCCTGCGCCGCGTGCTGCAGCTGCTGGTCCTGCTGGCGCTGCTCGCGCTGGTCGTGGTTGCGTACGAGGCCTCGCAGGGGCCGCACCTGCCGCCACTGGCCGCATTGGTGGTGCGCCCCTCGGGTCAGATCGTCGAGCAGCTCAGCGGCGAGCCCGTACAGCGCGCCTTCGCCGAGGCCCAGGGGCAGGGCGCGCCCGAAACGTTGCTGTGGGATCTGACCACCGCAATCCGCGCCGCGGGCGCCGATCGTCGCATCGGTGCGCTGGTGATCGAGACCGACGACATGGGCGCTACCGGGCAGGTCAAGCTCGAGGAGCTCGCCGGCGCGATCCGTGACTTTCGACGCAGTGGCAAGAAGGTCATCGCCTTCGGTCACGCCTTCACGCAGAGTCAGTATCTGCTCGCCGCGCAGGCCGATGAGGTCTATCTGGATCCGCTCGGTGCCGTACTGCTCGACGGTTATTCGCGCTATCGGCTCTATTATCGCGAGGTCCTGAAGAAATACGACGTCGACATGCACCTGTTCCGCGTCGGCAAATACAAGAGCGCGGAAGAGCCGTTCATTCGCGATGACATGTCGATGGCCGATCGTGAGGAGAGCCAGGCGTACCTGGCCGCCCTCTGGCAGGGCTACGGTCGTGCGGTCGCGCGCGCGCGCAAGCTGCCCGAGGATGCGGTCGCGAACTACGCGAATAATTACGTGGCCTCGGTGCTCGCCGCCGGTGGCGATACGGCCCTGGTGGCGAAGAATAGCCACCTGGTCACCGATCTGCGTACCGAGCCGCAGGTGGAGGAGCGCGTCAGCCAGCTCGTGGGCATCGATCCCGGTGGCCGCGGGTTCCGCCAGATCAGCGTGGACGACTACCTGCGCGCGAGCCACGCCGTGCGGCGTGAACGCGGTCGCGGGGCGGCGGTGGGCGTCATCGTTGCCAGCGGTGACATTCTGGACGGCCGCCAGCCGCCCGGCACGGTCGGCGGACAGTCGACCGCGGAGCTGCTGCGCCAGGCGCGGCTCGACAGCCAGATCAGGGCCGTGGTTCTGCGCGTCGACAGCCCCGGCGGCAGTGTGCTGGCTTCCGATCAGATCTACCGTGCCGTGCTGCAATTGCAGCAGGATGGCAAGCCGGTGGTCGTCTCGATGAGTGACGTGGCGGCCTCCGGTGGCTACTACATTGCGGCAGGTGCCAACGAGATCATTGCCAGTCCCAACACCATCACCGGCTCGATCGGCGTGTTCGCCGCCTTTCCGACCTTCAGCCGCACGCTGGCGAAGTTCGGCGTGCATGTGGACGGCATCGGCACCACCCCGCTGTCGGGACAGGCGCAGCTGGATCGGCCGCTCACGCCAGCCACCGAACAGCTGCTGCAGACCGTGGTCGATCACACTTATCAGCAGTTTCTCGCGCGCGTGGCCAAGGGGCGTAGCAAGCCCGTGGAAAGCATCGACGCGATCGCGCAAGGGCACGTGTGGGCCGGTAGCGACGCACTGCGCATCGGCCTGGTGGACCGGCTGGGCAATTTCGAGGACGCTGTGCAGGACGCAGCCATGCGCGCAGGTCTGCGGGCGCCCTACGGCGTGCGGCGCATCGAGCCCTCGATCAGCTGGATCGAGCAGCTGCTGCTGCAGGTGCATGGCGATTCGGAAAATCTACTGACGCGATTCGCCCCCAGCTGGCTGACCACACTGCGCGGCTCCAGCCTGGCCACTCCGCCGGGCGGCTGGCTCGCGCCGCTTGCGCCGCTCGAAAAGGACCTCGTGCGCTGGACGCACCTGTCCTCGCGCAACGGCATTTACGCCTATTGCTTCTGCAGCGTGCAGTAGCGTTGCGGCCGCGCGCAGCGACGCAACGCTGCGGCCGATTCAGCGCTGTGCAATCCCGCACAGCAAGCGCCCGAGCAGATCCGGTCCCGTGACAATGCGCCGAACGCCGCGCGCCCACAGCAGAATGACGTCGTGATCCAGCAGTGCGTCGCGCAGAAAGCGATGTGCATCGAGCACGGCCTGCGGCTCACCGCGCGAATCGGTGATGACGATCCAGCGGCTTCTCCGACGCCTGCAGACGGCGCAGGAAGGGATCGTCCGGAGAAGCCTTGAAGTCGGGAAAGCGCAGCTGACCCGCCTGCATCGGCAGCGCCGCCTGCGACAGACAGGCTGCAATGCCAAGCCATACGAGCAGCCGCACGCTACGTGCCCGCTATCAGGACAGCAGCGTCACATCCGTGGCGCCTGAATCGACCGACGACCAGCTGGAGCCTGCGAAGTCGATACGACACAGGCCGCCGGTGGCCAGCGCGAGCGTCGAACCGGACTGTCCAGTGTGCAGGTGCGCAGCGTATTCATTCGCCAACGTCGTCAGACCCGGGTTGTGACTCACGAGCAGCAGCGTGTCGCTCGCTTCCGGCAGCGACCTCACCAGCTGCAGCAGTGCTTCGGCAGAACCGGGGTAGGCGGCCGTGTCGTAGCGCAGCGCCTGCAGGCGCGTAAGTAGAGCGGCGACGATCGTGGCGGTCTCGCGCGCGCGCAGCGCGGGGCTGGCGAGAATCGTCTCAGGCAGACAATGCGTGCGGCGCAGACAATGGGCAGCGTGCTGCGCCTGGGCACGGCCGTGTGGCGTCAGCGGCCGCTCGAAATCGCCGGCGGCCGCGCCGGTCGGTTCGGCCTCTCCATGACGCAGCAGCAACAGGCACTTCATGCGAGCCTGCGCCGCCTGCGCTACCAGGTCATGCCAGTCTGCAGCCTCGCCGCCTCGGACATCATCGAGTGGCTCCAGGGTGGCTCGAAGGTGAGTTCCACTCCGACCTCCTTGACCGTGGGTATGGCGGCGAGCTTTTCCTTGACGTCCTGGACCAGCACGTCTCCCATGCCGCAGCCCGGTGCCGTGAGTGTCATGGTCACGTCGATGCGACGCGTCTGGTCCTCATTCACATGCACGCGGCATTCGTACACCAGTCCCAGGTCGACGATGTTGATGGGAATCTCCGGGTCGAAGCAGCCGCGCATCTGCTTCCAGGCCAGCTCGCGCACGTCCTCTTCGGTCGCGTTCGGCGGCAGCTCGGGCGCTCGCACGACCTCCTTGCCGATGGCGTCGGCCTGCTCACCGGATAGCCGGTACAGGTTGCCCTCGATGTAGAGCGTAAAGCTGCCGCCCAGCGCCTGGGTGATGTAGCCAGCCAGCCCCATCTTCAGGCGGATCGGCTGCCCGGAGGGCACCATGACGGCGTCCACCTCGCGCATGATGACGACCGGCTCATTCTCGTAGGCGCGCATCGCTCACTCCGTACTGACCGGCTCGGCCGGGTGTCGCGGCTCGGCCAGCCCGGCCGGCTCGCCAGCACGCTCGCCGACGCGTTCGCCGGCGCGCTCGAGTGCCGCCTGCAGCGTATGCCAGCAGAGGCTCGCGCACTTCACGCGTGCCGGGAATTCTGCGACCCCGCCCAGTGCGGCGAGCTTGCCGAGCTCGGCAGTCCCGGCAGCGCGCTCTCCGGTCAGCAGCGCGTGCACGCGCTCATAGAGCGACTGCACTTCATCACGGCTGCGCCCCTTGACGGCCTCGCTCATCAGCGAGGCGGATGCCACCGAGATCGCACAACCGTGACCCTCGAAGCGGATGTCGGCGAGCCGATCATGCTGCAGGCGCACTGACAGGTGCAGCTGGTCGCCGCACAGCGGATTGTGACCGTCGGCTGCGGCATCGGCCGGCTCCAGGCGGCCGAAATTTCGCGGGCTACGGTTGTGATCCAGGATGACCTCGCGATAAAGATCCTTCAGTTCCATGCTTTCTCCGTCGGCTCGCGGCGTCCGCGCCCCTCAGCCGAACAGCGCGCGCACCTTGCGCAGCGCATTCACGAGCCGGTCGATGTCTTCGGCGCGGTTATAGAGCGCAAACGAGGCACGCGCCGTTGCAGCCAATCCGAAGCGTTCCATGATCGGCATGGCGCAATGGTGTCCGGTGCGTATCGCAATGCCCTCGCTGTCCAGGATGGTGCCGATGTCATGCGGATGCACGCCGTCCATCGTGAAGGAAAGCACCGCGGCCTTGACCGGTGCGGTACCTACCAGACGCACGTAGGGCAACGCTGCCAGCTGTGCCGTGGCCAGCCGCAGCAGCTGCTGCTCGTGGGTTGCAATGCGCTCGCGCCCGATGCCCTCGACGTAGTCGAGCGCGGCTGCCAGGCCGATGGCGGCCGCGATGGGCGGTGTGCCGGCCTCGAACTTCCAGGGCAGCGCATTGTAGGTCGAGTGCTCGATGCTGACCGTGAGGATCATGTCCCCGCCACCCTGCCAGGGCGGCATCCGCTGCAGCAGCGCTTCGCGTCCATAAAGCACGCCGATGCCCGTGGGGCCGTAGATCTTGTGTCCCGAGAACGCGTAAAAGTCACAGTCCAGCGTCTGCACGTCGACCGGCGCGTGTGCCACGGCCTGTGCGCCATCCAGCAGCACCGGTACACCCTGCGCATGCGCAAGCTGCACGATCTGCCGCACTGGCAGCACCGTGCCGAGCGCATTGGACACATGGGCGACTGCCACCAGCCGCGTGCGCTCGCCGAGCAGCGCGCGAAATGCCGCCATGTCGAGCGAGCCATCGCTCAGCACGGGCACGGCGCGCAGACGCGCACCGGTGGCCGCGCAGACCATCTGCCAGGGGACGATATTGGCGTGATGCTCGAGGTGCGTGATCAGCACCTCATCGCCAGGCTGCAGAGTGCTGCGCCCGAAGCTGTTGGCCACCAGGTTGATGGCTTCGGTCGTGCCGCGCACGAAGACGATCTCGCGCGTCGAGCGGGCATTGATGAATTGGCGCACCCGCTCGCGAGAGTGCTCATAGGCGTCCGTCGCCCACTGGCTCAGGCTGTGCACGCCGCGATGTACGTTGGCGTGTGTCGTGGTGACGTAGCGATCCATGGCCGCGAGCACCGGCGTAGGGCACTCGGCTGAGGCGGCACTGTCCAGGTAGACCAGCGGATGACCATTGATCTGCCGCGAGAGGATCGGAAAGTCCGCGCGCAGCCGCTCGAGCTCCAGGGCGCTGAAGGGCAATGCGGTCGGCTGCGCGCAAGCGGCAGGCCGAGCGTCGTCAGACCGCAGAGCTTCGGCCTGCACTGAGCCGCGAATCTCTGCGCTCATGTTGCGCTCCCTGAAGTGGCGATTAGTTCGCGCAGGGCAGCGGCATCGGGCAGCTGTCCGGCGGCGGCTTGTTCCGCCTGTGCGCGCAGTTCCGGCAACTCGATGCAGCGCAGTACATCGCCGAGGAAGGCCCATTTGAGCAGTGCGCGCGCCTGGGTTGGCTCAAGGCCCCGGGACAGCAGATAGAACAATAGGTTCTCGTCGAGCCGTCCGCTCGTGGCGCCATGCTGGGCGCTCACCTCGTCCACGTCGATCTGCAGCCGGGGTCGCAGGTCGATCTCCGCGCTGGTGCCTTCGATGAGCCCGCGCAGTGATTGGCGTGCCTGCGCACCCGGTGCGCTGCTCTGGATGTGGATGTGCCCGCTGAAGGCCACGCGCGAGCGAGCATCGGCAATGCCGCGGAAGGTCTCCTCGGTGCGCGTGTCGGCGGCCCCATGCTCGACAGCCAGAGAGCTGTCATGCACCTGCTCACCCTGACCGACGGCCAGGGCCTGCCAGCCGAGCGCCGCGGCGCGTCCGGCGAGTCGTACGTGCGCGCTGGTGCGGGCGGCGAGGGCGCCGATGCTGATCTGCCGTACTTCGTACGAGGCGTGCTCCTGCAGCGTCGCATGCAGCGACTCGTCGAAGAGCACATGGGCGCCGCATTGCTGCAGGCGGTAATGCGTCAGCTGTGCACCCTGCGCCAGCTCGGCGTTCACGCCGACACTCACCAGAGTTGGCGCGCGTGCATCCCCGAGATGTCGTTCGATGAGCGTCAGGCGTGCCCCGGCAGCCAGCGCGAGGCACAGGCGCGGATAGACCGCCGTCCCCGAGGCGCGCTCGGTCGTCAGGTAGATCACCTCCACGGCCGCCTGCCCACTGATCTGCAGCACCACGGCGTCCTGGGCGAACATGTCGCCCAGCAACCCAAGACGCTGCTCGGGTCCCCAGGTTGCCGCCTGCGCAGGGCGAACCGCCTGCTGCGAGGCCGCCGGCGGCTGTGAGGACGACGAGGGTTGCCACGTGCTCGTGGCCGCACGGATGCCGTCGACGAAAACGATGCGCTCGAATCCTGCCGGTACTGGCGGCAGATCTGCGTGCGCTGTGCTCGCGTGTGCATCCGAGGTGTGCGCCGCGCTGCCGGTGCGTCGATGCGCCGGGATGAAGCTGTCGATGCGCTCGAGTGCCCGCAGGTTGGCGTAGCGCCACTGCTCATCGCGTCCCTGCGGCCATCCCAATCGTGCCAGCTCGCGCGCGGCCTGCTGTCGAGCGGCCTGCGGCACGGGGTCATCGGTCAGCTCGGCGGCCACCGTTTCGAACTCTCGCAGCACACGCTCGAGGATCGACGCGCGTCGCGAGGCCGGAGCAGCGGGGATTGCGCTCATGGGCGCCTCACGCGGCCTGCTCGCCGACCCAGTCGTAGCCGCGCCGCTCGAGCTCGAGGGCCAGCGTGCGATCGCCGCTGAGGGCGATGCGCCCGCGCGAGAGCACGTGCACGCAGTCGGGTACGACGTGATCGAGCAGCCGCTGATAGTGGGTCACGAGCACGATGGCACGCTCGGGGCTGCGCAGCGAATTGACGCCAGCGGCCACCACCTTCAACGCATCGATGTCCAATCCCGAGTCGGTCTCATCCAGCAGCGCGAGTGCTGGCTCCAGCACCAGCATCTGCAGGATCTCGTTGCGTTTCTTCTCACCGCCCGAGAAGCCCTCGTTGACGCCGCGCCCGAGGAAGCTCTCATCGATCTGCATCAGCTCCATCTTGGCACGCACCATAGAGAGGAACTCGAAGGCATCGAGCTCGGATAATCCGCGGGCACGGCGCGCGGCATTGACCGCAGCCTTGAGCAGGTAGGCGTTGTTCACGCCAGGCACCTCTACCGGATACTGAAAGCCGAGGAATAGCCCGGCGCGTGCGCGCTGCTCGGGCGCCAGTGCCAGCAGATCGCGCCCCTGGAAGCTCACACTGCCCGAGACGATCTGGTAGCCCGGCCGTCCGGCCAGCACGTGCGCCAGCGTGCTCTTGCCCGAACCGTTTGGGCCCATGATGGCGTGCACCTGCCCGGCTTCAACCGTCAGGCTCACCCCCCGCAGTACCGGCTGATCAGCAACCCTGGCGTGCAGATCGCGGATTTCCAGCAGTGCGCTCATCCCACGGCTCCTTCCAGACTCACGGCCAGCAGCTTCTGCGCCTCCACGGCGAATTCCATCGGCAACTCCTTGAAGACCGCGCGGCAAAAACCGCTGACGATCATGTTGACGGCATCCTCGGCATCGAGGCCCCGCTGCAGGCAGTAGAACAACTGTTCCTCGCTGATGCGCGAGGTGCTCGCCTCGTGTTCCACCGTCGCGCTCGGATTGCGCGTCTCGATGTATGGGAAGGTGTGCGCACCGCAGTGCCTGCCCATCAGCAGCGAATCGCACTGCGTGTAATTGCGTGCACCGCTGGCCGTGGGCAGGATGCGCACCAGGCCGCGATAGGCATTCTGGCCGTGGCCGGCGGAGATGCCCTTGGAGATGATGGTGCTGCGCGTGTTGGGCCCGATGTGGATCATCTTCGTGCCGGTATCGGCCTGCTGGTAGTTGTTCGTGGTCGCGACGGAGTAGAACTCGCCGACCGAGCCCTCACCGCGCAGGATGCAGCTGGGATACTTCCAGGTGATCGCCGAGCCGGTCTCCACCTGTGTCCAGGAGATGTGAGCATTGCGGCCGCGGCACTCGCCGCGCTTGGTCACGAAGTTGTAGATGCCGCCGCGCCCCTGCTCATCGCCGGGATACCAGTTCTGCACCGTGGAGTATTTGATGCGCGCATCGTCGAGTGCGACCAGCTCCACGACCGCGGCGTGCAGCTGGTTTTCGTCGCGCATGGGCGCAGAGCAACCTTCAAGGTAGCTTACGTGCGAGCCCTCATCAGCGATGATGAGGGTGCGCTCGAACTGGCCGGTGTTCATCGCGTTGATGCGAAAGTAGGTCGACAGTTCCATCGGGCAGCGCACGCCGCGCGGCACGTAGACGAATGAGCCGTCGGAGAACACCGCGGAGTTCAGCGTTGCAAAGAAGTTGTCCGTGTACGGCACTACCGAGCCGAGGTAGCGCTCCACGAGATCCGGATGCTTCTGGACCGCCTCGGAAAAGGGGCAAAAGATGACGCCAGCGGCGGCCAGGCGCTCCTTGAAGGTCGTGGCCACCGAGACGCTGTCGAATACCGCGTCCACGGCCACGCCTGCGAGACGGGCGCGCTCGTGCAACGGCACGCCGAGCTTGTCGTAGGTGGCCAGCAGCTTCGGGTCGACCTCTGCGAGGCTCTTGGGGGCGTTGGCCGCCTGCTTGGGAGCCGAATAGTAGGAGATCGCCTCGTAGTCGATTGGCGTGTAGCGCAGCTGTCCCCAGTGTGGCTCGCGCATGGTGCGCCAGTGCGCCAGCGCGCGCAGCCGCCAGTCCAGCAGGAACTGCGGCTCGCGCTTCTTGCGTGAGATGAGCCGGACCACGTCCTCGTCCAGGCCCGGCGGCACCGTGTCGGCCTCGATGTCGGTCACGAAGCCATGGCGGTAGCTGCGATTCACCAGCTCCGCTAAATTGGATTCTTGCTGCACCGCCGTGTCCTCGGATTCGCTGCTCATACGGGCTCCCGCTTGCCGGAGCGCAAGCTCGGGGCGGGCAGTGGAATGACGCGATCCGCCGCCGAACGAGCGCCCGCCGGGGCCCCGGCCGTGAGGCCTGCGAGCTCGAGCAGCGTGATCTCCTGCAGCGAGCGGTGAATGGCTTGCGTGACGCGCTGCCAGGCTCGCCCGACCAGGCAGGTGGGCTCGATGCAGCAATGACTGGCGCGGCCGGAGCACTCGGTAAGGGCGACCGGGCCTTCCAGCGCGTCGATGATGTTCGCGGCGCTGATCTCGCCGGCTGGCCGGGCCAGCAGATAGCCGCCGTGCAGGCCGCGTGTGGATTGCACCAGTCCCTGGCGGTGCAGCTGCTTGAGCAGCTTGGACACCGTGGGCACCGCCAGCCCCGTTTCCGTCGCTATCTGCGCCGCGGTGAGGCGGCGGCCGGGCTGCCAGGCGAGCCGCGCCAGAATCAGGGTGGCGTAATCGGTCAGTTTGCTGATGCGAAGCATGGGCAGGCCCTCAAAGTAGGACTATTTTAGTTCCATATGGGGTGCGTTGAAAAGCGCGGCGCCGCGCCCGGACGCGCTGGCGCTGGCGCCGAGCCGCAGGTGCCGTCGTCCGGGGCCGCTCGGGTTCTTTGCCGATCCAGCCACCCGCGCGGCTTTGCTATCCTTGCCCGCCCTGTGGCTCGTGGCCGTCTGCGGTCGCGCTCCACTCGATTAACTGCCGCCCCCTCCGGAGGACCTGTCCGATGAATCGCAATGAGCTCGAAAGCGTGGCCCGAGCCATGGTCGCCCCGGACAAGGGACTCCTGGCGGCGGACGAGAGCACCGGTACGATCAAGAAGCGTTTCGACAAGATCCAGCTGGACTCCACCGAGGAGCACCGGCGCGCCTACCGCGAGCTGCTGTTCACGACCCCTGAGGTCGCTCAGTGGATCAGCGGGGTCATCCTGTATGACGAGACGCTGCGTCAATCGACCCGGGAGGGCGTGCCGTTTTCGCAGTATCTGACCAAACTCGGCATCCTGCCCGGCATCAAGGTCGATGAAGGGGCCAAGCCGCTGGCGCAATTTCCCGGCGAAACCATCACCGAGGGGTTGGATGGACTGCGCGAGCGGCTCGTGGAGTACTACCGCCTCGGCGCGCGCTTTGCGAAGTGGCGCGCGGTCATCGACATCGGCGAGCAGATCCCGACGCGCTTTGCCATCGAGGCCAACGCGCAGGCGCTGGCTCGTTACGCTGCGCTCTGCCAGGAGCAGAACATCGTGCCGATCGTCGAGCCGGAAGTATTGATGGACGGCGCGCACACCCTCGAGCGCTGCGAGCAGGTCACCGATGAGGTGCTGGCCACCGTATTCGATCAATTGCATCTGCACCGCATCTACCTCGAGGGCATGATCCTCAAGCCCAACATGGTCATCGCCGGCAAGAAGTGCCCCACGCAGGCCTCCCCCGAGCAGGTCGCCGCCGCCACGGTGCGCTGTCTGAAGCGCCATGTGCCCTCGGCCGTCCCGGGCATTGCCTTTCTGTCCGGCGGCCAGACCCCGGCGCAGGCCACGCTGCACCTGTCGCTGATGAACCGTGACACCCGGCTGCCCTGGCAACTGTCCTTCAGCTACGGTCGCGCTCTGCAGGATGCGGCGTTGAACGCGTGGGCTGGCAAGAGCGAGCAGTTCCAAGCCGGACAGCGTGAGTTTCACCGCTGGGCGCGCCTCAATGGCCTCGCCCGCAGCGGACGCTACCAACCGGGCATGGAACTCAAGGCCGCATGAGCACTGAGCCGCCGGTCGTACGGGTGCAGGACCTGCACTATGCGATCGGCGGGCGGCCGATCTTCGCAGGGCTGTCCCTGCAGGTACGCCGCGGCAGCATCACCGCGGTCATGGGACCCAGTGGCACGGGCAAGACCACGTTGCTGCGCCTGATCATGGGCCAGACTCGGGCGGATAGCGGTCAGCTCAGCGTCTTCGGCGAGCAGGTCGATAGTTTGTCACGCGAGCAGCTCTATGCGCTGCGCCGGCGCATCGGGCTGCTGTTTCAGAACGGGGCACTGCTGACCGATCTGTCGGTATTTGAGAACGTCGCCTTCCCGGTGCGCGAGCACGCCCGGCTGCCCGAGTCGGTGCTGCGCGAGCTGGTGCTGATGAAGTTGCAGGCCGTGGGCCTGCGCGGTGCCGCCACGCTCATGCCCTCCGAGCTCTCCGGCGGCATGGCGCGCCGTGTGGCGCTCGCGCGTGCCATCGTCATGGACCCGGAGGTGCTGATATACGATGAGCCTTTTGTGGGGCTCGACCCGATCTCCATGGGCGTCATCTGCCGGCTCATCCAGTCGCTGAACCAGACGCTTGGCATCACCAGCATCGTCGTGTCGCACGACGTGCACGAGATCGGCATGATCGCGCACTACAGCTATCTGCTGTCCGGCGGAAAAGTCGTCGCCGAGGGCACCCCCGAGCAGCTGGCCGGCGCCAGTGGCGAGGTGGTGCACCAGTTCATGAGCGGCAGCCCCGACGGGCCGGTGCCGTTTCATTATCCGGCTGGCGATTACTATCAGCAGCTCATCGAGCGGGAACGATGAGCTGGCTGACCGAGGGAGTCCGCAAGCTCGGCGCGGTGGGACTGTTCCTCCTGCGCGTGCTGGGCCAGAGCGTGCTGGCGATGGGCCGGCCGCGCTCCATCGCCATGCAGATCTACAACACCGGCTCGCGCTCGCTGGTGATCGTGATGCTCAGCGGGCTGTTTCTCGGCATGGTGCTCGGACTGCAGCTGTTTGACCTGCTGCAACGCTTCGGCTCCACGTCCGCGCTGGGCGAGGCGAGCGCGCTGGCACTCATCAAGGAGCTCGGTCCCGTGATCACGGCGCTGCTGTTTGCCGGACGCGCCGGCACGGCATTGGCTTCCGAGATCGGTCTGATGGGGGCGACCGATCAGCTCGCGGCCATGGACATGATGGCTGTCGACCCGGTGCGCCACGTGGTCGCGCCGCGCTTCATTGGCGGGCTGATCGCGCTGCCGCTGCTGACGGCAATCTTCGACTGCATCGGCATCTACGGCACGCAGCTGGTCGGTGTAGGCATGATGGGGGCGGAGTCCGGCACCTTCTGGTCGCAGATGCAGGGCGCAGTGGGCGTTCACGACGTCTACGAAGGCATCATCAAGAGCCTGGTCTTCGGCGCGTTGTGCAGCCTCATCGCCGTGTACGAGGGCTTCCATGCGCAGGCGACGGCCGAGGGCGTGGGACTGGCCACCACGCGCACCGTGGTGAACTCGGCAGTGATGATCCTGCTGTTCGACTATGTGCTGACCGCGGTGTTTTTGTAGGCTCGCATCGGGAGATTCGTCATGGCTAGCGGTAATCGCACACTCGAGATCGGTACGGGGCTGTTCGTACTGCTGGGATTCGCGGCCCTGGCATTTCTGACTACGCAATTGCCCGGCAGCGGCTTACAACTCTCCGGCGGCGCTCCCAGCTACACTGTGACCGCGGAATTCGACGATATCGGTGGACTGAAGGTCGGGGCGCCGGTCTCCATGGCAGGCGTGCGCATTGGCCAGGTCAAAAGCATCGCTATCGACCCGGCGGACTATCGGGCCCGGGTGACGCTCGGGATTGAAAAGCGCTATGCACAGATTCCCGATGACAGCAACGCGGCCATCAACACCTCGGGCTTGCTCGGCGCGAACTACATCGCCGTCACGGCCGGATCCTCCGACAAGTACCTGCACACCGGCAGCGAGATTTCCTTTACGCAGTCGGCGCTGGTGCTGGAGAACATCGTCAACAAGTTCTTCGCCAATTCGGCCAGCGGCGGCTCGAGTAGCGGCAGTTCAGGGGGCAGCGGTTCCAACGGTGCCGAGCGGCCGGAGACCCCGCCCACGACCTCCGGTCATTGAGACGCGCTCGAGCACGGAGGGCACAGTCCAATGAGGCGTCGGTCCACCGGGGCGTCAGTCCACTGAGGGAGTTCAATCATGTTTCATGAGGCAGCTATGCACCAGAGGACAGCCACGAGGGCGTGGGTCCGGGCGATCGGCGTGATTCTGGTCGGATCGGCAGTCGCAGCCGTCCCTCCTGCCGCTGCCGCCTCGCCCGCGTCGGGGGCCAGCGTGACCCCTTCAGGGGAGCAAGTCGATAGCACCAATCCCGAGGCGCTGATCAAGAGCACTGCCAACACGCTGCTGCAGGATCTGGACCAGCATCGCAAGGAGTACCGCCAGGATCCGGCCAAGCTGCGCATGCTGGTCAATCAGCTACTGCTGCCGCACTTCGATACCGAGCTCGCGGCGCGCGCGGTTCTGGGCCGCAATTGGAACAAGGCGACTGCCGAACAGCGCCAGCGCTTCATCCAGGCGTTCTATAACTCCCTGCTCAATAACTACGGCACCGCGCTGCTGGGATTCACCTCGAACACCATGAAGGTGTTGCCGTTCCGCCCCGAGCCCGGCAGCGCATACGCCGTGGTGAACACGCGCATCCGGCGCAGCAACGGCTCCGAGGTCGCCGTGAACTACCAGATGCACAAGGACGGGCAGCAATGGAAGGTGTGGGACGTGGTCGTCGAGGGCATCAGTTACGACCACAGCTTCCAGCAGGACTTTGCCGAGCAGATCCGACGGCAGGGAATCGATGCGGTGATCACGCGGCTGGAGCATGGCGATACGCCCGCCGCCATCAAGCAGACCACGGGCGGCTGACTTGTCCGCAGCTCAGGCGAGTACCCAGCTGCCCGATGCGCCTTTCACGCACGGGGAGGGCGGCTGCCGGCTGCAGGCGCCGCTGCTGTTCAGCACGGTGCCCGCATTGCGCGAGCAGGGCGTGGCCCTGATCAGCGCGGCGCAGGAGCAGTTGCGTATGGACCTGTCGGCGGTCACGGCTGCCGACAGTGCCGGGCTCGCCCTGCTGATCGATTGGCTGGCCTGCGCGCGCAGCGCCGGCAAGCGACTTTGTTACGTGCGCGTGCCGGATGCGCTGCTGGCGCTGGCCCGCCTCAGCGACGTCGCGCCGCTGCTCCAGGGCGAATAGCCACAACCCTGCCGCGGGACGCGCGGCAGCTGCGGCTGCGACGCCCTCAAAAGGGATAGTTGATCCCGGTAAATACCGCGAGGCCCTCGCTGCCGTAGCCGATATCCACGTAGCCGACGATGAACGGCGGGGCGAGGCCGCGCAGGCCCAGGCCCCCGACGCTGTGCAGGTGGGACAGCGGGCTGGTGCTCGGCCGGGAAAACACCCGGCCGACATCGACGAAGGGGGCGAGTTGGAAGTCGACCTGCGATGAGGCGATATCCAGCGAGCCGATCGTGCGACGGAACTCGGCCGAGAAGGAAAACGCATCGCGACCGGTGAAGCGTCCAAGACCATAGCCGCGCAGCGGCTGCGCACCGCCGAGGAAGGCACGATCTCCACCGATGCTGCTGAGCGCCCAGAAGGGCAGGCGACGACCGTGGGGTAGGTAGCGGATCGCCGTGTGCAGGGCCAGTACGGCCTGGTGTCCGAGCGAAACATACTCACGCGCCTCGAGGCCGGCCTCGCTGAACATCGAGTCGTTGAAGAAGCCGCTGCGCGCTGCCATGCCGCCGTAGACGGTCACCTGCGTGCCGCGCGTGGGCAGGTTCAAACTGTCGCGCGTGTCGTAGGTCAGCAGCAGCCGATGCTGCCACAAACTCACGATGCCGAGATTGGATGGGGCGAAGCGGCGCTCGATGGAGGGGATGCCGGGAATGGAGCCGGGGGTGACCTCGACGGTCTCGGCGCGCAGCATGTAGCCCAGTTGCAACTGCGGGGTGATGTTCCAACCCGGCGTGGCCTGTGCCAGTTCAGTGGCGCTGGTGTAGTTGGTCTGGTCGGCGAGCGTCGTATCATTGCCGATGCCAAAGAAGCGTGGGGTGCCATTGCGGTCATAGAGCAGGCGTCCCGTGAGCGACAGCGGGCCCCGGCGCAGCAGGCCCTGCTGATAGTTGAGATCCACGGTGCGCTCCACGCGCTGCTCGACGTCGGACTGCAGTGACCACTGCTGGTCAGCGGAAAGGTAGTCGAAAACGCTGACGCCCACGCCCCAGCCGAAATAGCTGTTGCGGTAGACCTGCGGGGCAATGATACGGATGATGCTGCCCTGAGCGTCGCTCTGCAGGAAGGTCGGGATGAGGCCGAAGGTACGACCGCTGTCCGGATCGGTGTCGATTTCCGGGATGGGGATAAAGGGAGCCGTGGCGGGATTGAGCCATTGGCCGAAGTCAAGCGCCCGCGCGCGCATCGGCAGCGCGCTCACGATGAGGCTGCAAAACAACGCCAGACAGGCGATACTCGGCGAGCGCGCGCCGACCGCAAGCGGGTGGGTGGACCGCTCAACAGCGGGCGGCAGGTTTGAGGTTGCAGGGACACGATGGGAGGCCATGTTGCTCGGTGCGGTGAGTGTGGCTGATTGCGTGATAGCCAGGGTGCCATGACAATCGACAGCACAACGCCTGCGGACGCTGCGGATGAAAAGTACCAGCGGCAAATCCTGGTCCATGTATCGCGCACCTTTGCTCTGACGATTCCCCAGCTGCCCGGCGACTTGCGCCGGGCGGTGACGACGGCGTATCTGCTCTGTCGTATCGCGGATACGATCGAGGATGAGGCCAGTCTGTCGGGGGCTCGAAAACTGCACTATTTGACGCGCTTCAGCAAGGTCGCCGCCGGCGAGGCCGATGCCGCGGCTCTGGCGGCCGAGCTCGGGCCGCTGCTGTCGGAGAAAACCCTCAGCCACGAGCGCGACCTCGTGGCCAACATGGACCGCGTCATGCGTGTCTGCCGGAGCCTCGATCCGCGCGCGCAGCAGGCCATTGGCCGCTGTGTGGAGATCATGTGCGTGGGCATGCATCACTACCAGCGCAGCGCCAGCACCCAGGGTCTGCCGCGCCTGACGGATCTGGACAGCTACTGCTACCACGTGGCCGGCGTCGTTGGCGAGATGCTCACCGACCTGTTCTGCGCCTACTCGCCCCGGATCGCCGTGCACGGGGCGACGCTGCGTCGTCTGGCTCCCTCCTTCGGACAGGGGCTGCAGATGACCAATATCCTCAAGGACCAGTGGGAGGATCGCAGCCGCGGTGCCTGCTGGCTGCCGCAGGACGTGTTCGCACGGCGCGGTTTCGACCTGGATTTGCTGCGTGCCCGGGACGAAGAAGGCTTTCGCGACAGCTTGCAGGAACTCATCGGCATTGCCCATGGGCACCTGCGCCATGCGCTGTCCTTCACGCTGCTGATTCCGACCCACGAGACCGGGATCCGGCGCTTCTGTGCCTGGTCGATCGGTCTGGCACTGCTGACGCTGCGTTCCATCAAGGACAATCCACGCTTTACCGCCGGTGCGCAGGTGAAGATTTCCCGCCGGGAGGTAATGTTGGTGACGGCCTGTTCCAATCTGACGGTACGCAGCAATCGCATGCTGGCGCGTCTGTTCGAATTCGCGGCGCGCGATCTGCCGCTGATCACACAATCGAACACGCCCGGTGGTGATGAGCTGCATGCGCCCATCCGCCAGCAATGGGAGCGGGAGCGCGAAGCGAGCCTGCCCTCGGCGCCGAGCGGCTGAGTTCCCATGGCAGTCGAACGGGCACTGGAGTCGGCGATCCCCGGCGGCGTCGGCACGTCCGAGCTGGACCGATCCATACAGCGGGCGCTCGATGCGCTGCTGAAACTGCAGCACGCGGACGGCCATTGGTCCTTCGAGCTGGAGGCCGACTGCACCATTCCGGCCGAGTACATCCTGATGATGCACTTTCTGGCCGAGATCGATGAGTCGCTGCAGGCAAAGCTGGCTGTGTATCTGCGCGAGCGGCAGGCCGAACACGGCGGCTGGCCGCTCTATCAGGGCGGCGCCTTCGATATCAGCTGCACCGTCAAGGCCTATTACGCCTTGAAGATGGCCGGCGACGATCCACAGGCGCCGCATATGCAACGTGCGCGCGCGGCCGTTCTGGCGTACGGCGGGGCCGCCCGCTGCAACGTGTTCACCCGCATTCTGCTGGCGATGTTCGGCCAGGTGCCGTGGCGCGCAGCACCGTATATCCCGGTGGAAATCATGCTGCTGCCGCGCTGGTTTCCGTTCCACCTGGACAAGGTGTCCTACTGGTCACGCACCGTGATGGTCCCGCTGCTGGTGCTCTGCACGCTGCGCGCCAGTGCCATCAATCCGACCGCCATCGGAATCGCCGAGCTGTTCACCGTGCCGCCCGAGCGAGAGCGGCACTACTTTCGTCGCGGCGGAGCCGTCAATCGACTGTTCCTGCTGCTCGATCGGGTCGGTCGCATCGCGGACGCCTGGGTACCGAGGCGCGTGCGTGCGCGCGCCATTGCACGCGCCGAGCAATGGATCATTGCCCGGCTGAACGGCGAGGACGGTCTGGGGGCGATCTTCCCGGCGATGGTGAATGCGCTGGAGGTCATGGTGCTGCTGGGCTATGCGCGCGACAACCCGCACCGGCAGATCGCCGAGCAGGCGCTGCGCAAGCTGCTCATCGTCGAGGAGCGAAGAGCCTACTGCCAACCCTGTCTGTCACCAGTCTGGGATACGGCGTTGGCGGCCCTGGCGCTGCAGGAGGAGGGCAGCAATGTCTCGCTGCAAGCCGCGGCGCGCGGTCTGGAATGGCTGCGACCGCTGCAGCTCGATACGCAGCCGGGAGACTGGCGTGTACGCCGGCCGCAGCTGCCCGGTGGCGGTTGGGCCTTCCAATACCGCAATGACTACTATCCGGACCTCGACGACACCGCCGTGGTCGTCTGGTCGATGCAAAACGACCGGCAGGCCGAGGGGGCGCAAGCCGCCATCGTCCGGGCATTGGACTGGCTGGTAGGCATGCAGAGCCGGGGCGGTGGCTTTGCTGCCTTTGACGTCGACAATACCTACTATTACCTCAATCACATTCCCTTCGCCGATCACGGCGCGCTGCTCGATCCGCCCACCGCCGATGTGACCGGTCGCGTCGTCACCGCGCTGGCCCGCGAGGGTCGTGTGCGCGATCGTGCGGCGCTCGATCAGGCCGTGGCGTACCTGCGCGCCGAGCAGGAGAGTTGCGGCGCATGGTTCGGTCGCTGGGGCACCAACTACATTTATGGCACCTGGTCGGTGCTGATGGCGCTCGCCGCCGCCGGGCTCACGGCTGCGGATCCCTGCGTCGCGCGCGCCGTGCGCTGGCTACTCTCGCGCCAGAACATCGATGGTGGCTGGGGCGAGAGCAATGACAGCTATGAGGACCCGACACTCGCCGGTGCCGGCCTCGCCAGCACGCCCTATCAAAGTGCCTGGGCTCTGCTCGCGTTGCTGGCGGTGGGTTGCGAGGACGATGCGGCGATCAGGCGCGGCATCGCCTATCTGCTTCGCACGCAGCAGCCAGGCGGCGACTGGGAGCATGCCAGCTACACGGCGCCCGGTTTTCCGCGCGTCTTTTACCTGAAATACCACGGCTACTGCGTCTATTTCCCGCTGTGGGCGCTCGCCAGCTATCGACGCAGGCAGCACTCCTCCCAAGCCCACCTCTAAAGGTCTGCGCGTGACCGCTGCCGGCGTACATGTCACGGGAATTGTGGCAGCCCTGCGCTCGGAGGCGCGCTGCGTACGCCAGCGCCCGTCGGCCCCGCCGCCCGATGCGGCCGCTGTGCGCGTGTCGGTCCTGGCAAGTGGTATGGGATGCGTGCGCGCTGCGCGTGCCGCAGAGCGCCTGGTGCGCGAGGGCGCTGGCGCTCTGCTGTGCTTCGGGGTGGCCGGCGCGCTGGATCCGGCGCTGCGTTGTGGCGACGTGGTGCTGGCGAGCGAGGTCATCTGTGCGCAGCCGCTGGCATTGCAGTTGCCCGGCATGCGGCCCACTGCACTGCCCGCGCAGGCGCGCGTGCGCACCACCGAGGGGTGGCGCTCGCAGCTTGCCGCTGCGCTGTCGCGCCAGGGACCGCTGGTCGAACGTCCCATGCTGACCAGCACCGAGCTCATCTGCGAAGCGCACGAGAAGATGCGCCTGTTTCGACAGACCGGTGCGGTGGCCGTGGACATGGAGAGCGCGGCGGTCGGTGTAGTCGCCAACCTGCATGGCCTGCCTTTCATGGTGCTGCGGGTGATCGCCGATACGGCGGAGGACGCACTGCCGGCGGTGCTGCGCGTGATCGTCGGCGCTGATGCGCAAGCGCCCGCGTGGATCGCGTGGCTGCCACTGCTGCGTGCGCCGACCGCCTGGCCGGGGCTGGTGCGCATGGGCAAGCGCTATCAGCGCGCACGCGGGGTATTGCGCGCATGTGCGCGGCTGGCCAGCTCGGCCGGAGCGCTGGAGCCCGCATCGTGAGAGCGCTGGTGACGGGGGCGAGCGGCTTCGTGGGTGCCGCCGTGGCACGCAACCTCCTGCAGGCCGGCTGGCAGGTGCGAGCGCTGCTGCGTGCCAGCTCCGACCGGCGCAACCTGCAGGGCCTGGCGCTGGAGTGCGTCGAGGCGGACCTGCAGCAACCCGCTTCCCTGCGTCAGGCCCTGCAGGGGTGCGAGGCGTTGTTCCACGTTGCGGCGGAATATCGACTCTGGACGCGCGAGCCGGCCAGCCTGTATCGCAGTAATGTGGCGGGCACGCAGAATCTTTTGACGGCCGCCGGCGAGAGCGGCATCGGGCGCATTGTGTATACCAGTAGCGTCGCCACGCTGCGGCTGCGTGCGGACGGCAGTCCCGCGGACGAGAACGACGTGGCGCAGCTCGCCGAGATGATCGGACATTACAAGCGCTCGAAGTATCTCGCCGAGCAGTGGGTGCAGCAGGCGGCGCGCGGCGGACTGCCGGTGGTGATCGTCAACCCCTCCACGCCCGTCGGCCCCGGCGACGTCAAGCCAACCCCCACCGGGCGTGTGGTGCTCGACGCAGCCACCGGCCGCATGCCCGCTTATGTGGACACGGGCCTCAACATCGTCCACGTCGACGATGTCGCGGAAGGGCATCGGCTCGCCTGGCAGCGTGGGCGCATCGGCGAGCGCTACATTCTCGGCGGCACGGATCTGACCTTGCAGCAGATTCTGCACATGATTGCGCAGCTCGTCGGCCGCCCGCCGCCGCGCATCCGTCTGCCCCACGGACTGGTCCTGCCGCTCGCCTACATTGCCGAGGCAGTCGCGCGGCTGACGGGCGGGGATACGCGCATCACCGTGGATGGCGTGCGCATGGCGCGCCATCACATGTTTTTTTCCAGCGGGAAGGCCACGCGCGAGCTTGGCTATCAGGCTCGTGCCCCAGAACTCGCTTTCCGGGACGCGATCGCTTGGTTTCGCGCCCAGGGAGCCATGCAGCGCGGCGTCGGCTGAGCATCGGGGTCAGTGATGCCGGCGGCGGCGCGCCTTGCGGCAGGCGCCGCAGCGCGCAGGCGTTGGCTCAGCCGCGTACCTGCAGTACCAGTTTGCCGATGTGCTCGCCGCGCTCCATGAGCTCATGGGCTCGTCGTGCCTCTTCGATGGGAAAGCTGGCATGCACGTGCGCGCGCACGCGGCCATCGGCCAGAGCCGGCCAGATACGCCGGCGCAATGCGTCGCGAATTGCGGTCTTTTCCGCGATGGAGCGCGGCCGCATGGCCGAGCCCGTCAGGTGCAGGCGCCGCGCGAGAATCTCGCGCAGATCCAGCTCTCCGCGGCTGCCCTGTTGGAACGCGATGAACACCAGCCGGCCGCCGCGCCTGAGCACTCGCACGTTGCGCGTCAAATAGGGCGCGCCGATCATGTCGAGCACCACGTCCACTCCCTCACCGCCGTAGAGCTGGTCGATCGCCGCCGCGAAATCCTCGTGCCGATACTCGATGGCCGCACGCGCGCCATAGGCGAGACAGAAGCGCGCCTTCTCCGGCGAGCCGACCGTGACCACCGCCTCGGCCTTGAGCTCGCGCGCGAGCTGCAGGGCGGCCAAGCCGATGCCACTCGAGCCGCCGTGCACCAGCAGTCGCTCCCCGGCGCCGAGCCCGGCGAGCTCGACGAGATTGGCCCAGACCGTGAACCACACCTCCGGCAATCCGGCCGCCTGCGCCATGCTGAGGCCCGGCGGTATTGGCAGAGCCTGACCTGCCGGAGTCACGCAGAAGTCGGCGTAGCCGCCTCCAGGCACGAGCGCACAAACGGGCTGACCCAGCTCCCAATCCCCTACGTCCGCGCCGCGCGCCGCCACGATGCCGGCCACTTCCAGCCCGAGGATGGGCGAGGCGCCCGGCGGCGGCGGGTAGCGGCCCTGGCGCTGCATGAGGTCGGGGCGGTTGACGCCGGCGCAGTGCACTTCGATGAGCAGCTCGCCTGCGTCGGGCGTGGGGGTGGGCGCCTGCGCCAGGTGCAACGAGGCTGCGCTGCCGTCGCCGCCATAGGCGATGTATCTCATTGTGCGGCGGTAGGCGGCTGGGGCGGCTGTGTGCGCCCCAATTACGCGGCGAAGCGTTGGTTGCGCAGCCTCACCAGATCGCCGTAGCCGCCGCACATGGTGCGTGCCTGGGAGAGCGCAGCGCGAATGCGTGGGCTGCGCAGCGCGGCGAGCTCATCGGTATGCCGATAGTCACTCATGGAGCGCGCGATGGTCGCGCCCGATTCGGTTGCCGGGTGCAGATAAATCTCGGTCACGCCGCGGGGCAGGCGTTTGAGCGACTCGAGCAAAGTCGCCTCACTCATCGCACCGCTGTGGTGAATGCCGAGCAGATGATCGTTCGAGAGCACGCCGGCGCGCTCAAGGCGGTGCCGCATGAGTCGCAACCAGGGCGTCATGCTCCAACCGGCGATCGAGGCGAGCAGCGAGGGCGGCTGAACCAGCTCGGAAGGCTCATACGGCAGACGCACGGCGCGCACGTCGAAGTCGCGCCCCACGCGCAGCAGCAGTCCGAGGACGGTGGGATGGATGTGAAAATGCTTGTGCGCATTGACGTGATCGAGCGGTAGGCCGGTCGCCGCGAAGGCCTTGAACTGCGCGCGGATCTCCGCCTCGAGCTGACGGCGGGCCCGAGGGGAGAGAAAGTAGCGCGCGGCATCGACGACCAGGCGGCTGCGAAAGCGGCCGTGCGTATCCACCAGCGCCTTGATCTCTGCGGGCGGCAAGGTCGGCATGCCGTCGGTGAGCACGAGGTGCAGACCGATGCGCAATCCGGGCAACTCGCGCGCACGCCGTACCGCGTCCTCGCTGGCGGCAGCGCCGACCATCAGGCTGGCCGCGCATAGCGTGCCTGCCCGATAGGCGAGCTCGACGGCTTCGTTGACTGCCTCGTGCAGGCCGAAGTCGTCGGCCGTGACGATTAGAAAACGCTCAGGTCTCATGCGCAGGCAGCAAGCGAGAGAACTCGATACCCTCGCGCTGTGCGCGCTCGGTCATGTCCCAGCTGCTCCTCACTGTCGCGCGCCATCGCGAGTCCTCCGGGCATGCCGTACATCGATCAACTGACGCGGTAGAGAGTTCCGTCCTGGCCGATTCCATAGCGCTGTTCCCGCCACACGATCTCGCGCCGGCGGAAACTCCAGACCCATAGCGCCACCAGCAGCGCTTCCCGCAGGGGCAGCAGCGCGAGCCGCCGGGTTCGCTGCCATGCCCCACCGCTGGTTGCAAAATAATGTAGCACGATACGGGCAAGCGCAGTGATGCCCAAAAGCCACAGCGTCGTAGCCTCAGCACGCGCGATGACCACCGCGAGCAGCGCCATCGCCAGGGAAAAGCTCGGAAAGCAGCAGGCATAGCCGAGCGGCTGCGAGGACTGGATCGTACGCAGCCAGCGCAGCTCATGACGGCACAGTGCGCCGAGGTTGACCTCGGAGGTGGTGGTCTCGACTGCAAGCTCGGAGAGGTGCACGGCCAGCCCGTGCCGGCGCACGAGCTCCCCGAGCCGATAGTCATCGGCCAGCAGATCTGCGAGGCGCTGCAGCCCGCCGATACTCGCGAGCACCTCGGCACGCATGGCGATCGTGGCGCCGGAGACGAAGTTGCGCGCACCAAATGCAGCCGCCAGCAGCACCGATGGCATGAACCATTCATTGATGAACTGTGCCCCTAGTTGTGACGCGAGCGGCGCGGCCCGCGGCAGCGGCGGCGCGGTGGCGCGGCGGGACGCTGGCGTTTCTGTGCCGCCGCCAGGCTCGCCCGGCGGCTCCAATGCGCCGCCGGACTCGCACGCAGGGCGCCCGAAGTAGGCACAGGTCACCAGTCCTACCCGATCATTGGCCAGCGGGGCGGTGACGCGGGCCAGGTAATCCGGCGGAACGCTGATGTCGCTGTCCGCCATCACCAGCCAGCCGTGGCGCGCGTGCGGCAGCATGTTGATGAGATTGCTGATCTTGTTGTTGCAGCCGTGCAGCGTGGCATCGACGACCACGGCGATGTCGAGGCGGGGGTACTCGCTCTGCAGTCGCCGTACGATCGGTAGCGCCGGATCGTCGGATTCGCGCACACCGAAGACCAGCTGAAAGGTTGGGTAATTTTGGCGACAAAAAGAGCGCAGCTGCCCGTAGAGTCCGGGCTCTGCGCCACAAAGCGCCTTGAGGACGCTGACGGGGGCAGCCGCCTCGGCGGCACCCGGGAAGGCCGGGCGGGGGCGGCGGTGCAGGGCCGTAACGGCCATGGTCAACAGGGCATAGACGGCGGCCACCGTTGCCAACAAAACCCCTACAATGGCCGACACTTCGTGCACCGCGATCAATAGAACTGGCTAAGTTATGGTGACTGTGTATTATCTGTGCGTCTGCACCGTTCTGGTAGGCAGACGTAGCTGCGCGCAAGCTGCATTGGGATTGCTGACGTCGGCCGCTAATACGAACGGAGAAAATGCTTGACGGAGTTGCGCAATACTGTAGGGAAAAAGCCGCAGATAGTCGATTCCATCAGCGCCGAGTCCCTTATTCTGGTCGATGATGCCGATCGTGAGGTTGGCCAGATGAGCAAGGCCGATTGTCACGCGGGCGGCGGGGTGTTGCACCGTGCGTTTTCGCTGTTCATCTTCAACGGGCGCGACGAGCTGCTGCTACAGCAGCGCTCGGCGCACAAGCGTCTGTGGCCGAACTACTGGTCCAACAGCTGTTGCAGCCACCCGCGCTCGGGGGAGAGCATGACGACGGCTATTCACCGACGACTCATGGAGGAATTGGGGCTGCGCTGCTCGCTCGAGTTCCTATTCAAATTCAAGTACCAGGCACAGTACGATGCGCAGGGAGCCGAGCACGAGCTGTGCTCCGTGTTCTTCGGTCGCACTGCCACGCCGGTGCACGCGAATCGCGAGGAGATTGCAGACTGGCAATGGATTGCATTGCCGGATCTGCAACGTCAGCTAAACGACGAAGCCGACTGCTTCACGCCGTGGTTCAAGCTCGAGTGGGGGCAGATCCGCCGCGATCATCTCGAGGACATTTTGTCGCCCGGAGGCATGCGCGCATGGGTATACCGCTGATCCAGAAATATCGTGTGGGCCAGTACGTTCTGGCACGCAAGCTGCAAGGAGACGCGCGTTATCCGCTCGTGTTGATGCTCGAGCCTCTTTTCCAGTGCAACCTCGCCTGTGCCGGCTGCGGCAAGATCTCCTATCCCAAGGAGATCCTGCAGAAGCGCATGAGCGTGCAGGATGCGCTGCGCGCCGTGGATGATTGCGGTGCGCCGATCGTCTCCATTCCCGGCGGTGAGCCGCTGATCCACAGGGAGATGCCGCGGATCGTCCAGGGCATCATCGAGCGCAAGAAGTTCGTCTACCTGTGCACCAATGCGATTTTGCTGAAGAAGCACATCGACGAGTACCAACCCTCCCCATACCTGACCTTCTCGATTCATCTGGATGGCAATCGCGAGCGCCACGATGAGTCGGTCTGCGAGGAGGGCGTGTTCGACAAGGCGGTGGCGGCGATCAAGCTGCTGCGCGAGCGGGGCTTTCGCGTCACCATCAATTGCACGCTCTTCTCGAAGGAAAATCCCGACGAAGTCGCCGAGTTCTTCGATTTCGCCACCTCCCTGGGTGTCGAGGGAATCATGATCTCGCCGGGCTATCACTACGAGCGCGCGCATCGGCACGACGTGTTTCTGGGCCGCACCGAGAGCAAGCAGCTGTTCCGCGAGATCTTCGCGCGCGGTCGGGAGCGCAAACAGCGCTGGGTTTTCAACCAGTCGGGCCTGTTTCTCGATTTTCTCGCCGGCAATCAGACCTATCACTGCACGCCCTGGAGCAATCCGACCTATACGATCTTCGGCTGGCAGAAGCCCTGTTACCTGCGCGCGGACGAGGGATACGTAGCCACTTACCGCGAGCTCATGGACAGCACCGACTGGAGCCGCTATGGGGTCGGCGTGGATCCCAAGTGCGACAACTGCATGGCGCACTGTGGCTTCGAGGGCACCGCGGTCGAGGACACTCTGCGCCATCCTCTCAAGGCGCTGAGCGTGCGGCTGCGCGGCCCGACGGTCGACGGCCCCATGGCCCCGGAGGTGCCCTTCGTGTACGACGAACGGGTGCATCATGCGCTCGCCCCGGAGATGCGCGAGACGATCGTACCGATCCCCTCGCCCAAGCGCGCCTCGCACAGTGACGCTGCGGTAGGCAGCGAGCCGTAGGTCCCGTGGCCGTCGTTCCCGGACGCGAAAGACGAGTCGACGCGCCGTCCGTCGCGACCGGCGGTTTTGACGCCCAACTGGCCACCTGGCAGGCGCGCATGGAAAGCGCGTTGTCGGCCCGGCTGCCCGCGGAAGTCGCGCTGCCCGAGCGGCTGCACGCCGCCATGCGCTATGCAGTGCTCGGCGGCGGCAAGCGCGTGCGGCCCGTGCTGTTGTTTGCGACCGCGCGCACGCTCGGCCTGTCGGAGGATGAGGTCGAGGGTGCGGCCTGTGCCGTGGAGCTCATCCACGCCTACTCGCTGGTGCACGACGATCTGCCCGCCATGGACAACGATGACCTGCGACGGGGCAAACCCACCTGTCACCGTGCCTATGACGAGGCCACGGCGGTGCTGGTCGGCGACGCCCTGCAGCCGCTGGCATTCGAGGTGCTGGCACGCGATCCCGCGCTGCCGGCCGCACCGCAGGTGCGTTTGCGGCTCATCGAGCTGCTTGCGGTAGCCAGCGGCAGTCTGGGCATGGCCGGCGGCCAGGCCATCGATCTTGCCGCCAAGGGACGGCGCCTGGAGCCTTCCGAGGTGGAAGTCATGCATGAGCGCAAGACCGGCGCGCTCATCCGCGCCAGCGTGTTGATGGCCGCCGCCTGCCAGCCGCAGTTGCCGTCGGCCGCCTACGCCGCCCTCGAGCGCTATGCGCAGGCCGTCGGACTGGCGTTTCAGATCAAGGACGATGTGCTCGATGCCACGGGCGATACGGCCACGCTTGGCAAAGCGGCCGGTGCGGACGTGCGCCAGCATCG
The DNA here is from genome assembly GCA_035553315.1 of Steroidobacteraceae bacterium. Lineage (GTDB taxonomy): Bacteria > Pseudomonadota > Gammaproteobacteria > Steroidobacterales > Steroidobacteraceae > FEN-1191. Next base: position 19,953 of record DATNDE010000038.1, on the reverse strand, counting down.
GCCGACCTATGCGGTGGTTTCCGGCGTCGGCGCTGCGCGCGAGCGCATGCGGGCACTGCATGAGCAGGCCTGCCAGGCGCTGGCGTCATTCGGAGCGGCGGCAGATCCGCTGCGTGAGGTCTCGGACTGGTTGGTGGCCCGTCGCAACTGACACGGAGCGCAAGCCATGCAGGCCATGGACGCCTATCCGCTGCTGAACGCGATCGACTCGCCCGAGGATCTGCGCCGTCTACCCGAGGCGGAACTCGTACCTGTAGCCGAGGAGCTGCGCCGCTACCTCATCGAGGCCGTCAGTCAGAAAGGCGGTCATTTTGCCGCGGGTCTGGGTGTGGTCGAACTCAGCGTGGCGTTGCATTACATCTATCAGACCCCGCACGATCGGCTCGTGTGGGATGTCGGCCACCAGGCCTATCCGCACAAGGTACTCACGGGACGACGCGCACGCCTGTCGACCATCAAGCACAGAGGCGGGCTCGCGCCCTTTCCGGCGCGCCACGAGAGTCCCTATGACGCCTTTGGGGCAGGCCATGCCAGCACCTCACTGAGCGCGGCGCTGGGCATGGCGATCGCCGCGGCACGCACCGGCACCCCGCGACGGGTGGTCGCGGTGATCGGCGATGGGGCGATGAGCGCCGGCATGGCCTTCGAAGCGCTCAATCACATCGGCGCGCTCGATCTGGACATGCTGGTCGTGCTCAACGACAACGACATGTCCATCTCAGAGGCCATCGGTGCCTTTTCCAACTATCTGGCGAGGCTGCTGTCGAGCAAGCGCTACGTGGATCTGCGCGCACGCGGCAAGCGGCTGCTGCGCCAATTGCCTCCGGCGCTGGCGCTGGCTCGCGGTTCGCAAGCCTTCGTGCGCGGCATGATGCGACCGGAGACGATCTTCGATGACATGGGCCTGAACTACGTGGGACCCATCGACGGTCACGATCTGCCGGCGCTGCTCACGACGCTGCGCAACCTGCGCGAGTGCCGCGGTCCGCAGCTGCTGCACGTCGTGACCACCAAGGGCAAGGGTTACGCACCGGCCGAAGCGGACCCCATCACCTGGCATGGGCCGGGCCCCTTCGATCCGAGCACTGGCATCGTCTACAAGGAAAAGAGCAGCGGACCGACCTATTCGCAGATTTTTGGCCAATGGCTCATCGACATCGCCTCCGCCGACGAGCGGGTGGTGGCCATCACCCCTGCGATGCGCGAGGGATCCGGCCTCGTGGAGTATTCGCGTCGCTTCCCCGAGCGCTACTTCGACGTCGGCATCGCCGAGCAGCATGCCGTCACCGTGGCCGCAGGCATGGCCTGTGATGGGCTCAAGCCCGTGGTGGCCATCTATTCGACCTTCCTGCAGCGCGCCTATGACCAGCTCATCCACGACGTGGCGCTGCAGAATCTGCCGGTGGTCTTTGCGCTCGATCGCGCCGGTCTGGTCGGCGGCGATGGGGCGACCCACCAGGGCAGCTTCGATCTGAGCTTCCAGCGCTGCGTGCCCAATCTGCTGATCATGGCACCGGCGGACGAGAATGAGTGTCGGCAGATGCTTTACACCGCGCTGGCCTGCGGGCAGCCCGCAATAGTGCGCTATCCGCGCGGTAGCGGACCGGGTGCGAGCATCGAAGCGCGGATGACGGCCTATCCGCTCGGCAAGGCGCAGGTGCGTCGACTGGGACAAGGCGTGGCCATACTGGCGCTCGGGCCCATGGTGGAGGCGTGCCAGGCGCTCGCGGAAGCGCAGGACTGGACGCTCGTGAATCTGCGCTTCGTCAAGCCGCTCGATGCGCAGACGATTCTGCAAATGGCCGCCGAGCACGAGGCCGTGGTCACGGTCGAGGAAAATGTCATGGCTGGCGGCGCCGGCAGCGCGATCAACGAGCTGCTGGTGGGCGCTGACATGCGCGTGCCGGTGCTCAATATCGGCATACCCGATCGTTTCATCGAGCACGGCTCGCGACAGGACTGCCTGGTCAACGCGGGACTGGACCGCGCCAGCATCGAGCAGCGCATCCTCGACTGGTGGCAGGCGCAGTTCCCTGCGGCTGCCATGCGCGCGCGGCTGCGTCAGCGCTTCAGCGCTCTGGGGTTGCGCGTGCGTCGCGGCTACCGCAGCGACAGCGGTCGATCGTAGCCGGTCAGCTCCAGATAGCCGCGGCCCTCCGGTGCAGGGGTGAGCGCCGGCGCTGCAGCGGCGAGGGGCGTGCCGGCTGCTTCCCGACCGGCGGCACGCGCAGTCACGGCCCCCTCCCAGTAATATGCGCCGCTGCTGGAGCGCGCATCGAATTCCTGATCGTCCATCAGCGGCTCGAGCACCAGGCGCTGCGCGCCGGCGCGTAACAGCTCGGCGACCGGATAGCTGACGTTCGAGTGCGGTGAGCGCCAATGTCGCAGCGGCGTGAACTGCACCTGCGCCGCAGACAGGATCTGCACGTGCCCGTGCGCGTCGCGCAGGGTGCCGCCGCCCCAATAGTCATGCCCCTGTCGATCGCGGATTTCAAAGGCCATCAGCGAGCCGCCGCCCTGCAGATTGATACCGGCCCAGTCCCATCCCTGTGCCGCGGGGTCCAGATATTCGCTGGCCCACTCATGATCGAGCCATGCCTCGCCAGTCACGCTGTCGCGTCGAGTGCCGCGAACGACGCTGCCGCGCACCTGCAGGTGCGGCTCGCTGTAGTAGTAGCTCGCCGAGCGCAGCGCCGGTCCTTTCTGGCTGAAGCCCTGCGTGCCATTCAGCAGCGGCGCACGCTCATCGGTCAGTGTCAGCTGCAACGCGAAGTCCTCGGCAGCGACGCTCGCCTGGTAGATCGAGCGCGTACCGTCGCTGTGTCGCTGCAGCCGCCAGTCGTCCATGACCACGTCGGTATCCCCCGAGGCTGCCTGCACCAATCCGAGGCCGGCACGACGCACGCGCTGTTCCTGCCAGAGCCGTCCGCGCTGCGGATCGCTGATGGCCACGTGCGCGATGAGGATCTGGTCGGGGGCGAAGGCACTGGGATTGGGTGCATCCAGCTTGCGGTGCACGCGGAAGAAGGTCACCTGAAAGCCGAGCGGTTTGCCGCGCGCATCCTGCAGCCAGCCGGTGATGTACCACCATTCGATGCCGAACTGCGGATGACTGCCATAGTCGCGCGGGAACTGCAGCGTGGCGCCCGGCAGCACTGCCTCGCCGGAGGCAGCCGGGGAGGATTGCGAGGCGGCGGCACTGCCCGCCAGGCACGGCGTCGATGCCAGGGCTGCCAAGGCGGCCAGCGCGCCCAGCGCCAGCGCCAGTGCGGCCAGGATGGGCGGGGCTGCTTGGAGTGCCGGGCACCTACCCGTGACGCGCTGCAGGGCACGCCAGCAATAGCCGCGCATGTCTACCAATCCTCACGCACGGCGCGAATCACATCGTCGCCCAGTGCAGCGCGGCCACTCAACCAGGCCGTCAGGGCTGCGGTGACGATCAGCGCCAGGCCCAGTGCGGCCAGCTCGCCCCAGGGAATCGCCAGGTCGATGCTCCAGTGGAAAGACTGGCGATTGATGACGTACACGAGAATGACGCTCAGCAGCGCGCCGAGCGCCAGGCCGCTGAGCACGGCCAGCACACTCTGCAGCACCCCCTCGCAGGCAATCATGCCGAGCACCTGCCGACGCAGCATGCCCAAGTGCCGCAGCATGCCGAATTGTGCACGGCGTGCGAGTGTCGCAGCGCTGCTCGCCATGCTGATGCCGGCCAGGCCGATGAGCACGGCGACTGCCTCCAGCGCATAGGTCACGAGAAAGGCGCGATCGAAAATCCGCAGCGAGCGCTCGCGCAGCTCCGGCGTCGCAAACATCTGCAGCGCACCGGCCTGCGGCAGCAGGGCGCGAATCCGGGCCTGCGTGCCGGCGCTATCGCTGCCTGCGCGCTGCCAGAGTGCAGCTTCGTTGGCCGTGCGATCGGCCGTGAGGGCGACGTAGTCGGTGCGGCGGATCACCACCGCGCCGCCGGGGCGTACATAGTCGCGCCACACGCCGGCCACGAAGAAGCGCTCAGCGCGGCCGGCGAGCGGTAGATCGATCCACTGCCCGGCATGAAATCCATACAGATCGCGCAGCGGCTCGGAAACCCAGGCGGGACGTGCGTTGGGCGGCGGCGGCGCCGTCTGCAGCAGCGGTAGCACGTCGGCGGCGTTTGCCGTCGAGACCGAGCGCGCAATGAGCGTCACCGCGGCGCGCCCGGCGTCGAGGTACAGCGGCGTCAGGCGGGTGAATTCAGCGCGCGCGATCTCGGGCAGCGCTGCAAGGTGCGCTTGTTCCGCTGCACTGAGTGCCGCGGTGTCCGCGAGCGGATCGGCGCGCAGCGTCAGGTCCGCCGGCAACAATGTGATCAACCATTGCTCGAAGGAGTCGCGAAACGAGTGCACCATGATCGCCATGGCCACCATGAGGCTGAAGCTGACGATGACTCCGGCCAGGCTGATGGTGGCGGCGCCGGCGCTGCCGCGCAGATGCGCGACTGAGGCATCCAGCACGACCCGGCCGCTGGCGGGCAGGCGCGCGAACACTACGCGCACCAGCAGCGGTACGAGCAGCACCGCGCCGAGCAACAGGCAACCCACCGCCGCGTAGCCACCTACCGGCACGGAGGCAAGCGGCGGCAGCCAGGCGAGTGCCCCTCCGATCAGCAGCAGCGACAGGCCGGGCAATAACCGCGGCAGGCGTGCCAGGACCGGCTCGACATCGGCCGGCTTGAGCGCCGCGGCGGGGGCGCGCTGGGCGGCTTCGTGCGCCGGTACCCATGCGCCCAGGCCGGCGGCGAGCGTACCGAGCAGCGCGAAGGCCAGCATGCCCAGTGGGTGCAGGGCAAAGCTCGCACCGATGGCGGCCAGCTGTCGGTTACCCAGGTCCGCGCCGAGCCAATCGAGCACCGCGCCGGCAAACAGCGCGCCCATCAGCAGGCCGAGCAAGGATCCGGCAACTCCTATGACCAGGCCCTCGGCGAGCAACGCGCGCAGCAGCTCGCCACGTGTAACGCCGAGCGCGCGCAGCAACCCCAGAATCACTCGCCGGCGCAGCACCGCCAGCGACTGCGTGGTGAAGACCAGGAAGGCGCCCGTGAGCAGCGCCACCAGCGCCAACATGTTCAGGTTGACGCGATAGGCACGCGTGGCGCTGCGCGCGCGCGCGTTCTCCAGCCCCGGTGTGGTCACCACGAGCCCAGCCGGCAGCTGCTGGCGCAGCGTGCGTGCAAACTGCGCCGCTTCGACGCCGCTGCGCAGGCGCAGATCGATGCGGTTCAGACGCCCAAGTCGCCCCAGCATCCACTGCGCGGCGGCGATGTCCATGACGGCGAGTGGCTCGGGATCGGCGTTGGCCGGCAGCACGTCGATCACCCGCAGCGTCTTCTCGCGGTTGCCCACGATGACGGGGAGCGAGCTGCCCCGCGACAGGCCGAGCTGCCTGGCTGCCGCCTGCGTCAACACCACTGCGTCGTGATCGAACAGCTTCGTGACGTCGCCGCTCAGGGCACCGATCAGCGTGGTCTGCATCGAAGCGGCCCGGAAGGGGTCGAGCGCCAGCAGCGGCAGCGTGGGCTCCGCGAGCGCATCGGCGAGGTGCGCATCCGCCGGCAGCGCCAGCTGCAGCTGCAGCAGGGGACTGGCCTGCGCGATGCCGGGATTGCGCGCCAGCTGCACGAACAGCGTCTCGTCGAAGCCGGAGGCCGGACCCTGCACGATGAGATCGGCATCGCCGGTAATGCGGCGCGTGGCCTGGTTGAACTGATCGAGGGCTGCGGCGTTGATCAGATAGACGGCGCTGCCCAGCGCGACGCCCAGCGCGACCGCCAGCAGCGCCAGCAGCGCGCGCAGCGGCTGTTCGCGCCACTGCAGGCGGCAGAGGACGCGCCAGGCGACGGCGCTGGCGTCGTTCGAGGTGCTCACAACCCCTGCGCGGCAGAGATCTGCGGACGCGCTATCAGCCTCCCGCCCGCCAAACGCAGGGTACGATCGGCGCTGGCAGCTGCCGTGGACGAATGCGTAATCAGGATCGCCCCGGCGCCGGTCTCCTGCAGCTGACCGCGCAACAGCTGCAGGATCTGAGCGGCGGCACGCGCGTCGAGATTGCCGGTCGGCTCATCGGCCAGCAGCAACCGTGGCCGATGCACCAGCGCGCGCGCGATGGCGATGCGCTGCAGCTCGCCACCGGAAAGCTCGCGCGGATAGCGCGTCTGCAACGCGCCCATGCCGCAGCGCTCCAGGCAATCTTGCGCGCGCCTGGTGCTGCGCTCTGCCGGCACGTGCAGCAGCTGCAGGGGCAGCAGCACATTTTGCAGCGCTGTGAGGTACGGCAGGACATGAAAGGCCTGAAAGATGAAACCCATGCCATGGCGTCTGAGGCGCGTGCACTCATCGTCTCCGAGGTTGGCGAGATCCCGGCCCTCGAATAGCACGCTGCCCTGATCGGGCCGATCGAGTCCGGCGATCAGATTCAGCAAGGTCGATTTGCCGCTGCCCGATTCCCCCATGATGGAGACGTACTCTCCGGCCTGCAGCGTCAGGTCGAGCTGTTCGAGCACGGCCGTGCGCCCCCCGTAGCCCTTGCGCAGAGCCTGAATCTGCAGCAGGGGCGCCGGACGGGTCGCGCTGAGGGTCATGGCTGCGAGAAGTCTTCGGGCGTCTCGGGCTTCTCGGCGGGGCTGTTGCCGTGCACTTTGAATTCACGGTTCTGCAGGTAGGCGCCGCGCACGAAGGCATAGGAATCGTAGGCGCTGTCGATCAGACGATCCTGATCGAGCAGGCCTGCGCGGTCATCGATTTTGTTGACGACGAAGATACTCCAGCGCGCATAGATGTCATTGAGATACGGTCGCGGCGTCAGATATTCGTCCGCTGCCTCACCGAAGGCGTCGCGCACGTCGGAGGGTCCGAGGAAGGGCAGCACCAGAAACGGTCCGCGCCGCACGCCCCAAATACCGAGCGTCTGCCCGACATCGGTGTTGTGCCGGTCGAGGTCCATGTGCGAGGCGGGATCGAACAGCCCGCCGATCCCGATCACCGTATTGACGACCAGACGCGCAATGTCGTTCCCGCCGTCGCTGAACTTGCCCTGCAAAAAGTCGTTGATGATCGTGTCCGAATAGGTCAGGTTGGTCATGAAATTGTTGATGCTGTGACGCACGGGCGGTGGCGTATAGCGCACGTAGCCGCGTGCGACCGGGCGTAGCAGCGCATGGTCGAACGCATTGTCGAACGTCCAGATCGAGCGGTTCATGCGCTCCCAGGGATCCCCTGGTGCGTGTTTTCCGTTGGGAAGCGTGGCACAACCGGTGAGGGCGGCCGACAGCGCGAGCGCGGCCGTGAGGATGATGCGATGCATGGGCCGCTAGTCTAGCAGTCCAGGAGGCTCCGTTGGTTCAGCCACCGTGCCGCGCCTGCTGCTGCTCGCGCATCCAGTCGCGCACCTGCAACAACTGCGCGCGAAAGCGTTCGCGCTGCACATTGGAGAGCCGCGGCGTGGCCAATGCCAGCTCGAGCTCCTGATTGGCCAGTCCCAGCTCGCCATTGGCGAGGTTGTACTGCGCCATGTAGTAGTACGCATCCCCGGTATCTCCCGCCGCGCTGGCAGCCTGCGCCGTGAGCTGAATCTGCGGGGGAGTGGGATCGACGTTATTGAACAGATCCAGCAGCATGGCGTGCGCCCGATCGGGCTGGCCGTCCTTGATCAGCATTTCGGCGTAATGCACCGTCAGTGGCACATTGCGCGGAAAGAGCCGCTCTGACTCCGTGAACTGTGCGCGTGCCTGGCTTTCCTGGCCGGCGGCCGCATAGGCCTGGCCGAGCGCCGTGTAGAGCATGATGAGCTCGGGATACTGTCCCTGCAGCGCGCGCAGCGTCGGCACGGCGGCTGCGGCCTGGCCATTGCGGATTTGTGTGAGCGCCTCACCGTAGCGCTCTGCCGGCGTCAGCGCACGATTCATGCGCAGATTCGCATAGTACTGATCGATGCGCTGCTCAGGAGTCGCCGACAGCACGCGCACGCGCTCCTTGATGAAGGTGTAGTCCGGAGATTCCGCATAGTGTGCGAGTCGTGGAAACTGTCCGGCGCGCTCGCGTGCGGCAGCCAGGCGCTCGGGGGTCACGGGGTGGTTCTGCAGAATCGCCGGGATCTCGGTGCCCTCCAGCCCTTCGGACTGCGAGAGCGTTTCGAACATATTGGCCATCTCCAGCGGATCAAACCCCGCGGCGGCCAGCAGCTGGATGCCCACGTAGTCCGCTTCGCTTTCTTCGCCGCGGGTAAAGTTGATGCTCTTCTGGAATGCGGTGGCCTGCGCCATGGCCATCGCGCCTTCCATGGCTTCGCCACCACCTGGGTTGCCATGGCTCGCCAGACCGATCAGCACGGCTCCCAGCATCGCGGCCGTCGACGCGAGCGAAAGATGGCTTTGCGCCTCTACGGCGCGCGCCATGTGTCGCTGTACGACGTGGCCGGTTTCGTGCGCCATGACCGCGGCGAGCTCGCCCTCGCTGCGCGTCTGCAGGATGAGACCGGTGAACATGAAGACATTGCCGCCAAAGGTCGCGAACGAGTTTATTTCGTTGTCGTTCATGCAGCGATAATGGAAGCTTTGATTCTCGTCGTGTGCCTGGGAGGCCAGGCGCATGCCGAGCTGCTGCAAATAGTCGTCGACCTCGGGGTCCTCCAGCAGCAGGTGTGCATTGCGGATCTGCGCAACGATCATCTGGCCGATCTGGTCCTCGTCCGAGCGGGTGACCATGGCGTATGCGGGTCCGCCGAGGTCGGGCAGAGTCCCGAACAGATTGGTATCGGCGGTCACCGTCTGGGGCAAGGCGCCCGACAGGGCGGGATTGCCGAGCCCAATGGCTGCCGGATCCGGAGGAGAGGTGCTCGTGGAAGCGGGCGGCCGTGCCGGGGCCGGATGCGCGGGCTGATCGCCATAGGGCCCGTAGGGGCCCGGGCCCGGGGCCGCGGCAAAGCTCATTGAGCTGCTCAGGGTGAGCAGGCTTCCAATGCAGGCGGCGAGGGTGCGGCGCATAGACTCCTTCAATAACGCGGCAGCTCGACCTTCGACTGACCGGCTCCGGGCGAGTTCACTCGGCGCTCCGCGGCGCTCCGCGGCGCTCTGCAGCGCCCACGAGCGGCCACGCCTGGCTTGCCGCCTCGGCGCGCGGTCAGGCGGACTATAACGCCTCGGAGGCGAAGTCTGCGAGCCGGGATCGCTCGCCCCGCGCCAGCGTGACGTGACCGGCGTGCGGCCAGCCGCGAAAACGGTTCACGACATAAGTGAGCCCGCAGGTCGTCTCGGTGAGGTAGGGAGTGTCGATCTGGGCAATGTTGCCCAGGCAGATCAGCTTGCTGCCCGGTCCGGCGCGCGTGACCAGGGCCTTCATCTGCTTGGGCGTCAGGTTCTGAGCCTCATCCAGGATGATGAAGCGGTTGAGGAAGGTGCGACCGCGCATGAAATTCAGCGAGCGGATCTTGATGCGGTTGCGCAGCAAATCGTTGGTGGCAGCGCGCCCCCAGCTGCCGCCTTCCTCCGAGTGGGTCAGCACCTCGAGGTTATCCATGAGGGCCCCCATCCAGGGCTCCATCTTCTCCTCCTCGGTGCCGGGCAGAAACCCGATGTCCTCGCCCAGTGGCACGGTGACACGGGTCATGATGATCTCGAGGAAACGGTTGCGCTCCAGCGTGAGCGTCAGGCCGGCAGCGAGCGCCAGCAGTGTCTTGCCGCTGCCGGCCGGTCCCAGCAGGGTCACAAAGTCGATGTCCGGATCGAGCAGCAGGTTCAGCGCAAAATTCTGCTCGCGATTGCGCGCGCTGATTCCCCAGACACCGTGCCGCTCGCTTCTGAAGTCGCGTGCCAGCTCGAGGCGTGCGGACTGACCTTCGACGCTGCGCACGATGGCCTCGATGCCCTGCGGATCCTGCTCATGCACGAACAGATTGGGCCACCAGCCCTCCGCCAGTGGACCGTTGACCTGATACCAGGTGCGATCGCCTTCCTTCCAGGAGCGCATGTCCTTATCGTGACGCTCCCAGAAGTTTCCCGGCAGCGTCTCGACACCGGTGTAGAGCACGTCCGCATCTTCGATTGTGCGATCGCTGTAGTAGTCCTCGGCGTGCACGCCGACGATGGCAGCCTTGATGCGCAGGTTGATGTCTTTCGAGACCAACGTGACGCGACTGCGCGTCTCCTCGCGCGCCAATGCCAAAGTCTGACCCAGGATGAGATTGTCCGCGCCGCCGCCCGGCAATCCTTCCGGCAAGCCGCCCGACAGCGCACGAGTCTGAAAGTAGAGTCGTCCGCTTGGCTGCTTCTTGCCGTGATTGCCGCTCTGGGCACCCGGAATCGTCAGGCCTGCGTCGATCTGCTCCTTGTCGACATCGCGCATCATGTCGTCCAGGAAGCGGCTGACCTGCCGCGCATTGCGCGAGGCCTCCGAGAGGCCTTTCTTGTTCGCGTCGAGCTCCTCGAGCACCACCATCGGCAGGTAGACGTCGTGCTCCTCGAAACGGAAGATCGCTGTCGGATCGTGCATCAACACGTTCGTGTCGAGTACGAACAGCCGGCGCGGAGCGGCTTTCACAGCGACTTGGCCGCCTCGAGCACCTCGGCGGCGTGCCCGGCGACCCGCACCTTGCGCCACTCGCGCCGCAGTACCCCCTGCGCGTCGAGCAGGAAGGTGCTTCGCTCGACCCCCAGAGAGGAGCGGCCGTAAAGGGTCTTCATGCGGATCACATCAAACTGTCGGCAAACCTGCTCATCCTCATCCGACAGCAGCGGGAAGGGATAACCCATTTTGTCGCGAAACTTCTCGTGCGAGGTGAGGCTGTCGCGCGAGATGCCTGCGATCAGCGTGCTCGCCGCCTTGAAGCGTGCGGCCAGGGCGGCGAACTCCGAGCCCTCCTGGGTGCAACCCGGCGTGTTGTCGCGCGGATAGAAATACAATACGAGCTTGCTGCCGCGGGCGGCAGCGAGATTCCACGGGCGCCCGCCGGTGGCCGGCAGGCTGAAGTCCGCGACCGGCTTGCCGACTGCGACCGCGGCACCGGGGGGCCGGCCGGCGGCGCGCTTGGCGTTGAGCTTGGCGGCCGTGCCGGGGGCGGCGCCGTGAGCGGTCCGGCCGCCCTTGCGGGCGCTGCTCATGATTTCACCGGTTCGAGAATGGCGTCCAGGTTCAGCGAGTCACAGAAGTCCATGAACTCCTCGCGCAGCTGCGCAATGTGCAATCGCGTAGGCACTTGCACGATCATCTGCGTCGCGAACATGGCGGCTCCGGTATGGGCGGCCGCATAGGCGCGCGTTGAAACATCATTGATGTCGATGCCGCGTGAGGCGAAGAAGCCCGACAGGCCCGCGACGATACCGCTTTGGTCCAGACTGACGATGTCGACCGAGTAGGGCAGCATGTCCGTGCGCGGCGTGCGGGGCTCGGTGCGTTTCAGATGCACCGACAGGCCGCTGCCTTCCGAGAGGCGTGCGAGCTCCGATTCGATGCGCGCCAAGGCGTGCCAGTTGCCACTGACCAGCAGCAGCATCGCGAACTCGGCGCCCAATGCGGTCATGCGGCTTTCGGCGACGTTACCGCCGCACTCACTGACGATGCGCGTCAGTTCATGGACCATACCGGTGCGGTCGCTGCCGATGGCGGAGACGGCGAGGTGTTGTTTCATCGGGTCGGACATTGGAGCGCTGTGGGGCAGTGTACCGGGACTTGCCCGGCTTGCGAACGGCGAGCCGGGACCGCCGGGAGACACTGCGGCGCCTCGCCGCGCCGCTTGCGCATGGCGGGGCGCTTGCGCACGGCGAGGTGGCCCCCGTAACATCCCGCGCCCCTTACGGCATTCCGTGCTATTAATTCCACACCATGTTTTCCGGTAGCCTGGTCGCGATTGTCACGCCAATGCATGCGGACGGAAGCATCGATTGGCCGGCCTGGGAGCGGCTGCTGCGTATGCACCTGGCGGCTGGTACGTCAGGGATCGTCATCGGCGGAACTACCGGCGAGTCTGCCACCCTGCTGGAAAGCGAGCTGCTGGAATTGCTGTCGCGCGCCCGCGCCGTGCTGCAGGGGCGTGTCCCGCTCATCGTGGGCGTCGGCGAGAGCAGTACCGCCGCTACCGTGGAGAAGGCCCAACGTCTTTCGGCGGCGGGCGTGGATGGCCTGCTGGTGGTGACGCCGGCCTATAACCGACCGACACAGGAGGGACTCTACCGGCACTTCGAAGCCGTGGCAGCCGCCTCCGAGGTCCCAGTGGTGCTGTATAACGTGCCGACGCGCACGGCCGTGGACTTGCTGCCTGCCACCGTTGGTCGCCTGGCGCGGCTGCCGCGTATCGTGGCGATCAAGGAAGCCGTTCCCGCACAACCGGTCGAGCGGGTGCGCGAGTTGCTGGCGGCGGCCGAAGGGCGCCTGACCGTGCTCTCCGGTGACGACGGCAGCTGCGCGCAGGCGATCCTGAGCGGCGCACGCGGTGTCATCTCGGTGACGGCCAACGTCGTGCCTGCCGCCATGGCCCAGCTGTGCAGCGCGGCGCTACACGGTGAGCGCGAGCTCGCCGAGCAGATCGATGCGGGTCTTGCGGATCTGCATCAGGCGCTGTTCGTGGAGACCAGTCCGATCCCCGTGAAATGGCTGTTGGGCGATCTCGGCTGGATCGAATCGGGCATCCGCCTGCCGCTCACGCCCCTGTCCAGTAACTGTCACGCGCGCGTGCGTTCCGCGCTCGAGCGTGCCCAGGCGGCCCGTCCGGTCGAGTCGCACCACGCTCTGTCGCAGGCGAGCGTCGGGTGATCGGGCCGCTGCGAGCCTGGCGCGCCGCCGCCGGTGCGTGCCTGTCCTGCCTGTCACTGCTGATGCTCAGCAGCTGCGCGCACCACCGTGGCAACGATGTGGCCTGCCGGCGCCCGGAATTCTCTCTGGCAGCCCCAAACCTGCCGCCGCTGCGGGCGCCCTCGGGCCTGGAAGCTCCCAACACGTCCGGCGGCATTCACGTCCCCGCGCTCAATCAGCCCGCGCCCGTGCGCGCGGGCAGCGCTCCGTGCTTGGACTGGCCGCCGACCTACGTCAGCGAGCCGCCCGTCCCACCCACCCGACGGCCGGCGAGCCAGTCGTAACCACGCGGCACAGCGCACCCGCTAGAATATCCAGCACGGGTCCCCGAGACGTCGCGCAACTATTGATGGAGAGGTGGCCGAGCGGTCGAAGGCGCTGGACTGGAATTCCAGTAACATCTTCACGGGTGTTCGTGGGTTCGAATCCCACCCTCTCCGCCACCTTTCAGTCGTGCGCTCAGTGCCAGTCGATGCGAGGCAGTTCACCGTAGGGCACGAAGCGGGGTGGGACACGGCCGCAGGCCGGCCCCGAAGGGGTGAGGCGCGCCGCGCCGAATAATCCCACCCTCTCCGCCCCCAGGCGAATTGTGCATAACGTGGCAACTTTGGTCGGTCGTGACGGCGGTCGCGCCACACGCATGCGTGAGGATTAGAGTTCGATCCGTCGGGGCCAGAAGAATCCCGCGGATGCCGCCTGCCAACAGTCCGAACGTCAACGACCTGTCCGATCCGACCTATACGCGTGAGCTGCGTGCGGGGGTCGATCGGTTGCGCTTCGACCATGAGTTGGAGAGTCGCTACCGTAGCGTCCATCTGCGCCGCGTGCAGCGGCGTGCGCGCATATGGTTTACGCTCTGCACGATCCTATCGCTGGTATTCACGGTCGCGCAGTTGCGCAGGACCGGATTCGACAGCCTGAACTTCCGGCTGCACTTGTTCGTGGTGCCCTGTGGGGTCGTGCTGGTCTGGCTCACGTTGAGCCGTCGCTATGAGCGCCTGTTCCTGCCGGTCGTCAACATTCTGGCGCCCTTGGTGGGGACGCTGGTCGCAGGTTTCGTTGCCGTGAGCGTCGCCGGGGGCGCAGGCGACCGGATGGGCATCCTGACGGTCAATGTAGTCGCGGCATTCTTTTTCATGGGTCTACAACTTCGGGCCGGCCTGATCACGGCGATCGCGATGCTGCTGGGATTCGCGGGGACGACCGCCGCCGTCGGCGTGCTGGATGGCGCCGCCTGGAGCAATGTGCTCACGGTCGCGCTCACGGCGCTGCTCAGCACGATCGTCAAGCGAGAGGTGGAAAGCGCGTATCGCAGAAGCTTTCTGGAAAGCGCACTGCTTGCACAGTGGGTCACCCGCGATGCTCTCTCCGGACTCATCAACCGCCGCGCCCTGGACGCCGAGCTGCGGCGCGTGTGGGAGCAGGCGCAGCGCGATCGGCGCACGCTGGCGCTGATGATGCTCGATATCGATCATTTCAAATCCTTCAACGATACCCATGGGCATCAGTCGGGCGATGAGGCGATCCGAGCCGTCGCGCGCGTACTTGGCGCGGCGGCGCGCCGGCCACTGGATCTTGCCGCTCGATATGGCGGCGATGAGTTTGTGCTGCTGCTCTACGACGTCTCCGCGCAGGCGGCGCAGGAGACTGCCGAAGCGCTGCGCAAGGACATCGAGAGTGCCGTCACGCCGCCGGCTGCGGAACGGCCGCGCTTGGCAGCGGCCGTAACGATGCTGAGCATCCGGGTCACCGCCAGCATCGGCGTGTCTTTCATCACTGCGACGGAGGGTGGAACGCCGCAGAATGCTTTGCAATGGGCTGATGAGGCGCTTTACGAAGCCAAGCAGGCCGGCCGCAACCGCGTCGTGATGCATCGGGCCGATATGTCGAGTAGCCCGCATCGAGCGCCCCGCAACGCCGGCGCATTAGCAGCTGCTTTGCCGGGTGCAGCCCCCGAGGTGCCGTGTGGTAACATAGACCCGTTGATCACAGGAGTTCGCTGGAAAAGGTTTTGAGTTTTTTCATGAAGATGCAGCAGATAGCTGCCGCTGGTTCTAACTCGCTTCCGACCCCTTCCGCCGCCGCCTGATGTCCGCAGGTCTACGGTGATCCGCGCCGGTACCTTCGCGACGACCTACCGTGAACCCCGTCAGGCCCGGAAGGGAGCAGCGGTAACGGAACGGTCGGGTGCCGAAGTTCGCACTGGTGCGGATCACCTCCCGCCCCGACAATGACCACATCATGAGCTCCTATACGGCCCTGGCGCGTACCTGGCGTCCACGACGCTTCAGCGAAATGACGGGTCAGGAGCACGTGTTGCGCGCCCTGGCCAATGCGCTGCAGAGCGGCCGCGTGCACCATGCGTTTCTGTTTGCCGGCACGCGCGGGGTGGGCAAGACGACCGTGGCGCGCATTCTGGCCAAGTGCCTCAATTGCGAGCGCGGCGTGAGCGCCACACCCTGCGGGGAGTGCGCCAGTTGCCGCGAGATCGATGCCGGCCGCAGCGTGGACCTGATCGAGGTGGATGCGGCTTCACGAACCCGGGTGGATGACACCCGGGAGCTGCTGGACAACGTGCAGTACGCCCCGACGCGCAGCCGCTACAAGATCTACCTCATCGACGAAGTGCATATGCTCTCGGCGCATTCCTTCAACGCGCTGCTCAAGACGCTGGAGGAGCCGCCGCCGCACGTAAAATTCCTGCTGGCGACAACCGATCCCCAGAAGCTGCCGGTCACGGTGCTGTCGCGCTGCCTGCAGTTCAATCTCAAGCCATTACCGCAGGCGTTGATCGCCGCGAGGCTCACGCAGATCCTCACCGCGGAGGGCATCGAGTTCGATCCGGCCGCCCTCGCTCTGCTGGCCCACGCCGGGCAGGGCAGTCTGCGCGATGCGCTCTCGCTGCTCGATCAGCTGCTGGCCTACGGTAACGGCCGTGTGCTCGAGCCGGACGCGCGTGCCATGCTCGGCACGGTCGAGCGCGAGCACGTGGTGCGCATCGCGGAGCTGCTGGCGCGCGCCGATGGCGCAGTGCTGATGGACTACCTGCACAAGCTCGAGGAGCGCTCGCCGGATTACGCCGAGCTGCTGCAACAGCTGGCTGCGCTGCTCGAGCGCATCGCGCTCAAACAGCTCGTGCCGGCTTACGAGGGTGATGAGCTGCATGCGCCCGAGCTGCTGGCGCGTCTGGCGACGCAGATCCCGGCAGAGGACGTGCAGCTGTACTACCAGACTGCAATTCTCGGGCGGCGCGATCTCGGACTGGCGCCTGATGCTCCGACGGGTTTCCGCATGAGCCTGATCCGCATGCTCGCCTTCCGACCGCCGGGCGCGGCCGAAGCCGCACCGGTGCTGCCCCGGCCGGCGCGCTCCACGGCAACGAGGGCGGCAACGGTGCCGCGAGCGGCAGACGACTCAGCTCGGCCGGCGGCATCTTCTCCGAGTGCCGCAGGCGAGGGCGCCGCTGGCGTTGGCGTGTCGGCGGAGCAGCCCTCCCAGGATGAATGGACGGCGATCGTGGGATCGCTCGAGCAGGGGTTGACCCGACAATTGGCGTCCAACTGCGTGATGCTCGGTCGCGAGGGTGTCACGTTCCGTCTCGGCCTCGATGCACGTCGCGCATCGCTACGTACGCCGTCGCTCGAGGACAAGCTCGCTCAAGCCCTCACACGGGTGCTGGGCAGCGCCGTGCGGGTGCAGATCGAATTGGCGCAAGGCCAGCCGGCGACGCTCGCGCGCGCTCAGGAGCAGAGCGCAGCGGCCCGGCAGGCTGAGGCGCGCGCCGCATTCGATGCCGATCCCATGGTAGGTGCATTCAAGCAGCGCTTCGGAGCCAGCGTGCTACCCGAATCGGTACGCCCCGGCGAGCCGAACGATTGAGGTAAAAGGAAGTCATGGCCAACATGAATCAGTTCGTCAAGCAGGCACAGGCCCTACAGGCCAATCTGCAGAAGGCGCAGGCGGAAGTGGCCGCGCTCGAGGTCGTCGGCGAGTCGGGTGGCGGCATGATCAAGGTGACGATGACCGGCCGTCACGAGGTCAAGCGCGTGCAGATCGAGCCGAGCGTGATCGGCGAGGACCGGGAGATGCTCGAGGATCTGATCGCCGCGGCGATCAACGATGCCGTGCATCGGGTCGAGAGTGCCACACAGGCAAAGATGTCGGCCGCCATGGGCGGCATGTCGTTGCCGCCGGGCATGAAGATGCCGTTCTGATCGCGGGATGCTGCGCCAGTCGTGAAGCATGCCGCCGCACTTGCCGCCCTGATCGACGCCCTGCGCGCGCTACCCGGCGTCGGTCCGAAGGGCGCCCAGCGCATGGCGTTTCATCTGCTGCAGGATGCCCGGCCCGCGGCGCGTGGACTGTCGCAGGCGATTGCACAGGCGCTCGAGCGCATTGGGCGCTGCAGCCGGTGCCGCATGCTGACGGAAGGAGAGCTGTGCGCCATCTGTGAACAGCCGTCGCGTGATGCGGCGACGCTGTGCATCGTGGAGTCCCCGGCGGATGTCGTGGCCATCGAGCAATCAGGCGGCTATCGCGGCCGCTACTTCGTGCTGATGGGACATCTCTCACCGCTCGACGGCGTCGGTCCCGAGGAGCTCGGGATTCAGGAGCTCGAGACACAGCTGCAGCAGGGCAGTGTGCGCGAGGTCATTCTCGCCACCAATCCCACGGTGGAAGGAGAGGCCACGGCCCACTTTCTGTCCGAGCTGGTGCGCTCGCACGGCATCAAGGCCAGCCGCATCGCCCACGGCGTGCCGGTCGGCGGAGAGCTCGAATACGTCGACGGCGGCACCCTGGCGCACGCACTGGCAGGACGGCAGGCGCTGACGTAGCCTCAGGTCTCGGGGCGCGACAATCTCTGATAGAGACGCCTCAAGCGTCGATAGCTCTCGTAACGGCGTGCCGCAAGCTGCGTGCCCAGAGCGGCTCGCACGGCGCAGTCCGGTTCCTGCAGATGCAGGCAATCGGCAAAGCGGCAGGCTGCCGCGAGTATCTCGACCTCCACGAAGCCCAGGGTGTCGGGCGGCAGTTTCCCGATGGCAGGAGCAAAGTCCCGCACACCCGGCGAGTCGAGCAACTCGGCGTCCCGCGCCAGCGTGTACAGACGGGTGGCCGTGGTCGTGTGTCTGCCGGTCCGATCGCGGGCCAGGGAGCCGATCGCAGCATCGACCCCGGGAAGCAGTGCACGCAGCAGCGAGGATTTGCCAGTGCCGGATTGTCCCACCAGCATCGCGGTCTGTCCTACGAGCGCCTCGCGCAACGCTTCGATGCCGATGCCTGCCAATGAGGACAGCTCCAGGCAGCGATAGCCGGCCGCCGCAAACACCGCCAGCTCCTCGCGCAGAGACTCATCGACGAGCTCGCACTTATTGAGCAGAATCAGCGCATCGATGCCCGCGCTGCGCGCGGCGCACAGGTAGCGGTCGACGACGAACAGGTCCGGTTGCGGCTCGGGCGCGAAAACGACCAGCAGCAGTGTCACATTGGCGGCGATGAGCTCGCCGTCGCCGCGCGCATTGCTGCGATAGAGCGCGGTGCTGCGCGGCTCTGTCGCCAGCACGCGCAGCTCGGCGTGCTGGCGGTCGTAACTCACGCGCACCCAGTCTCCGCAGACGATGCGCAGCTGGCGCTGGGCCGGTCGCGCCGCAATCTGCTCGCCCTGCAGCGTGCGCACCTGCAGGTGCCGGCCGTGCGTGACCGCCACACGCGCCCGCTGAGTGGGCGCGCTCATGGGACGCCCTCGCGCGGCAGAGCGGGCGCGTAGGAACGTGCCGATTGCTGGAGCGGAAAATACGCCGACATTCCTTGCTATGATGCCTGAACCCTCGAGAGTATCCGCAGCAAGTATGGTCAATCACGAGCATCTAATCTGGATCGATCTGGAAATGACGGGGCTGATGCCCGATAGCGATCAGATCATCGAGATCGCCACCATCGTGACCGACAAGGAGCTGAACGTCGTCGCGGAGGGGCCGGAGATGGTCATTCATCAGTCCGATGAGGTGCTGGCGCGCATGGATTCCTGGAACCAGCGTCAGCACAGCAGCTCGGGGCTGATCGGGCGCGTGCGTTCCAGCCGCATGACGCTGGCGGAAGCGGAGCGCCAGACACTGTTATTCCTGAGCATGCATGTGCCACCGGGTGTCTCACCGATGTGCGGTAACAGCATCTGCCAGGACAGACGCTTCCTTGCGCGTCTGATGCCCGAGCTCGAGAAATTCTTTCACTATCGCAATCTCGACGTGAGCACGCTCAAGGAGCTCGCGAAACGCTGGATGCCCTCGGTGCTGTCGGGATTCAAGAAGCAGTCGGCGCATCTGGCGCGCGCCGATATCGAGGAATCCATCAACGAGCTGCGACACTATCGCGCGCACATGTTTGTGTCCTCCTGAGGATTGCCGCCCTTGCGCAGCGCCGGCGCGGCACAGCGTCGTGTGCCGTGAGGAGCTGCACATTTCGGTCTCCCGGCGGCAGGCGGGGGTCGCGCATCACATGCTATAGTCGGAGCATGCTCTGCGACACGGATCTACCGGTGTCATGGCGCGCGCGGCCCCGCAGCTTCGTCGCGCTGATGAGCCTGTATGAAAGCAATTACGTGCGCTTTCTGCGCCTGACGGGTGATCCCGCGCACCTGTCGGGCACGCTGGTGTCGCGCGTGCCGGAAGATTGCGAGCTGCAGCTCTCGGTGCTCGAGCACATGCCCTATACCAGCTGCCTGGAGCTGACTTATGTGCTCTCTCTGGAGGGCACCCCCGGCGCCGCGCGAGCGACGCTGCGCATACCGAATCTGCGCCTGCGGCTCTATCACGATGCCCGGCTGCTCGAAGTGGAATGTCGGCCGGTGCCGGCGGCCGCCGGGCGGGCAGGGCAGGCAGAACGTGAACTGCGGCAGCGTTGGAAGCGCAACATGATGCTAAATAAATGGCTGGAATACTGCGCGGAGCGTGGCCATCGGTTCGCCGGGCAGCGGTTCGGCAGCTGACTCGCAGCTGATGCCGGCCGCGGCGCCGGCCGAGCGGTGGCCGGCGTGCGTTCATGAGGCCATTCTCACAAATCTTGCGCCAATTCGGCTTTCTGCGCGTAGGCGCTGCCGCTGCGAATCGCGGCATCGACGACGAGCGCGTGCTGCATTTGTTTC
>DATNDE010000037.1:0-121537 GCA_035553315.1 Steroidobacteraceae bacterium | reverse complement strand
TTTGACCAGTACCACTCCACGCACTCCGACGAGAATCGTCGCGTGACGGGGCAGCTGTACGCGACGCTGCGCGACGCGGGGTTCATCGCGCGGCGCGCCATCCGCCAGGCCTACGACGAGAAGGCCGGGATGTTCCTGCCCGATCGCTACATCCGCGGCACCTGCCCGCGCTGCCGCTCCCCCGACCAGTACGGGGACAGCTGCGAGGTCTGCGGCTCGACCTACAGTCCGGCGGATCTCATCGAGCCACGCTCCACGCTCAGCGATACCGTTCCGGTATGGCGCGAGTCCGAGCACCTGTTCTTCCGGCTGGGGGCGCTCGAGGCGATGCTGCGCGCCTACACCGACAGCAGCAGTCTGCAGTCCGGCGTGCGCGCCAAGCTCGCCGAATGGTTTGACGCGGGGCTCGCCGATTGGGATATCTCGCGCGATGCGCCCTACTTCGGCTTCGAGGTCCCCGACGCGCCGGGCAAGTACTTCTATGTGTGGTTCGATGCGCCCATCGGCTACATCGCCAGTTTCGAGCACTGGCGCGCCTCTCACGGCGGCTCGCATGGCGGCTCTTTCGAGGACTACTGGAAGAGCGAGCAGGACACCGAGCTGTATCACTTCATCGGCAAGGACATCAGCTATTTCCACACGCTGTTCTGGCCAGCAGTGCTGCATGGCGCGGGCCTGCGTCGTCCGACTGCGGTGTTCGCGCACGGCTTTCTGACGATCAACGGGCAGAAAATGTCCAAATCGCGCGGCACTTTCGTGACCGCGCGACGCTACCTCGAGCGCCTGCCCGCCGAGTCCCTGCGTTACTACTTCGCCGCCAAGCTCGGCAACAGCCTCGAGGACATCGACTTCAATCTGGATGACTTCGTGGCGCGCGTGAACTCCGACCTGGTCGGCAAGCTGGTCAACATCGCCAGCCGCTGCGCGGGCTTCATCGCGCGCGGCGGCGGCCACCTGGCCCCTGTGCTGCCCGAGCCCGCACTGCACGCCGAGTTCTGCGCGGCCGCCGAAGGCATCGCCGCGTTGTTCGATCAACGTGAATACGCCGCGGCGATCCGCGACATCATGGAGCTGGCCGATCGCGCCAATCGCTACATCGATGCGCGCAAACCCTGGCTGCTGGCGCGTCAAAGCGGCGGCGGCGCCGAGGTCTGCGCCGTGGCCACGCAAGGCATCAACCTGTTCCGCGTGCTGATGAGCTGTCTGGCGCCGGTATTGCCGCAGATGGCGGCGCACGCGGCGAGCTTCCTCGGCACCTCCTTCGACAGCTGGTCGGCGATCGCCACCCCACTGCTGGGCACCCCGCTCGCCGCCTATGAGCCCTTGGCCGTGCGTCTGGAGCCCGCCAGGGTCGCGACACTGGTGCAGGACAACGACGGCGCCGCAGCCGCCGCGGCCGTTGCGCCGGCGCGCGCCGCAACCGCGAGCGCCGCGGCGGCGACCAGCCCGGCGCGCGCCGCCAAGGCAGCCTCAGCGTCTGCGCCAACGCACACCGCGGCGAGCGCCGGCAGCGGCGAGCGCGGGCTCGTCAGCATCGATGAGTTCGCGCGACTGGACCTGCGCGTGGCACGCGTGCAGCGCGCCGAGCTGGTGGAGGGATCCGACAAGCTGCTGCGCCTGACGCTCGACCTGGGCGGCGAGCAGCGCACTGTGTTCTCCGGAATTCGCGCCAGCTACCAGCCCGAGCAGCTGCAGGGCCGGCTGGTCGTGATGATCGCGAACCTGGCGCCGCGCAAGATGCGCTTCGGCGTGTCGGAGGGCATGGTGCTCTGCGCCGGCGGTGAGCACGGCGGGGTATTCCTGCTGTCGAGCGATGCGGGAGCCGAGCCGGGCATGCGCGTGACCTAAAGCGGCGCGCAGCGGGCTGCTTCGGCGCCGCTCTTTAGCTCTGCCAGTTGTGCGAGCGCCGGCGGCGCTGCCAGCGCCAATAGAGAATCATCAGAAAGCCGGTCGCCATGCCACCCAGATGCGCGAAGTGCGCGATGCCCTGGGAACTGCCGAACACGCCGAGCACCAGCTCCAGCGCGCCATACAGGGTGACCAGCAGCCAGGCGGGCATTGGAATGGGCGGAATCAGCAGCAGCATGCGTCGGTGCGGAAAGGCCATGCCATAGAAGAGCAGCAGTCCGAAGATGCCGCCCGAGGCCCCGAGGGTAGGATAGGGCGTGGGATAGACGTACTGCACCACCCACAGCTGAGTCAGCGCCGCTCCGATCACGCAGACGAAGTAGTACAGCGTAAATCGCCTCGCGCCGAGCAACAGCTCGACGTCCGGACCGAAGACGTACAGCGCGAACATGTTGCCGGCGATATGCCAGAAGCCTTCGTGCAGGAAGGCATAGGTGACGAGCTGCCAGGGCTCGAAGGGCACGCCCGTAAGCCGCGCGCTGTCGAGCGGCCAGAGCGCAAAAAACGCCGGCAGCAGCGACGGACCCGTCAACCACTGCAGGCCAAAGACGATCACATTAGCGTAGAGTACCGCCCGCACGACGGGCGTCAGAGTGCCGAACATTGCTGCGCATTCTGCCACCAGGAGGACCTGAACATGCATGCTTCATCGACGAGGGGCACGTCGGGCGTGTCCACGCTACGTGGTGCAGGGACGCTGGCGCTGCTGACCGTGATCCTGACGGGCTGCCTGAGCACCTCCCTGATCGAGCGCTGGAAGGACCCGAGCTTTGCCGGCGCCCCGCTGCATCGGGTGCTCGTGGTCGGGGTCCAACGTGACAGCGGACGGCGACGCGTCTGGGAGAGCTCGATGGTGGCTGCCCTGGCCCGTCAGCACATCGCCGGCACCGCCTCGTACGAGATCTTTCCGGACCGGGCCCCGACCGCCGATCAGCTCGCCCAGGCCGCCACGACGCGCGGCTTCGATGGCGTCATGGCCACGCACTTCGTGGATGCACAGCAGCGCAACTATTGGATCCCCGGTTACGCCGGGGCCGGCTTCGGCTGGCGATGGCGCTATTTCGGTTACTGGGACGCAGTCTACGGCCCCGGCTGGGTCGACACGGACTACATCGCCGACTTTCAGACGGATGTGTTCACCGTCGCGGCCGGCGGCCGGCTGATCTGGACCGGCGTCACCCGCAGCGTCGATCTGCAATCGATCGAGGCCACGACCGATCAGATCAGCCGCGTGCTGGTGCCCGAGCTGCTGCATGCGGGCATCGTGGCCTCCACTTGAGCGCGCCCGGGGCAGCATTGACGCATGAGCAGCTGTGCGCGCGCATCGACGCGCTGCTGCCGCAAACCCAGTGCACGCGCTGCGGTCATGCAGGCTGCCGTCCCTATGCGGAGGCGATGGCCGCGGGCGGGCCCATCAATCGCTGCCCGCCGGGGGGCGCGGACACGATTGCCGCGCTGGCGAGACTGCTGAGCCGCGAAGTCGTGCCGCTCGACCCGGCCTGTGGCAGCGAGGCCGCGCCGCTGGTCGCCTGGATCGATGCGCAGGCCTGCATCGGCTGTGCCCGCTGCCTGCCGCCCTGCCCCGTGGACGCCATCATCGGCGCGGCGCGCTATCTGCATACCGTGCAGGCTTCGCGCTGCACCGGCTGTGAGCTGTGCGTGGCCAGCTGTCCGGTGGATTGCATCCGCATGCTTGCGCGCCCGAGCGCCGAGGCAACACCGGACGCCGCGACCAATCGGCAGCACTTCGAGCAGCACCAGATGCGCGAGCAGCAACGCGCGGAGCTGCAACGGCGCCTGCTGCGTGATCGCAAGCGGGCCGCGCAGCCATCGTGAGCCCGCAGCGCTGCCGGCGCATATTCGAAGCACTGCGCGCCGCCAATCCCGAGCCGCGCTCCGAGCTGCATTACCACTCGGCTTTCGAGTTGCTCATCGCGGTGATGCTCTCCGCGCAGGCGACCGACCGCAGCGTCAATCTCGCGACGGCCGAGCTGTTTCGCATCGCCCCCACTGCCGAGCGCATGCTCGAGCTCGGGCTCGCGGGACTCAAGCGCCACATTCGTACCATCGGTCTTTACAACACCAAGGCACGCAACATCCTCGCCACCTGTCAGCTGCTCGTCAGCGAGCATGCCGGGCAGGTGCCGCGCGAGCGTGCGGCGCTCGAGGCGCTGCCAGGCGTGGGCCGCAAGACCGCCAATGTCGTGCTGAACGTGGCCTTCGGCGAGGGGACCCTGGCCGTCGACACGCATGTGTTTCGCGTGGCGAATCGCACCGGGCTGTATCGCGCTGCTACACCGCGCGCGGTGGAGGATGGCCTCATGCAGGTGATCCCGGCCGAGTTTCGCCTGCACGCGCATCACTGGCTGATACTGCACGGGCGCTATGTCTGCAAAGCTCGGCGTCCCGAGTGCCCGCGCTGTCCGATCGCGCGCTGGTGCGAGTACGAGCCGAAGACCCCGCCATGAGCCGGCCGCTGCGATGAGCCCACTGCTGCCATGAGCCTGTTTGCCGACCAGGGCCGCGCGCAGCTGCGAGCGCGCTATCGTCACGCCTGGCAGCGCTGGCGCGCGGGCGAGCCGCTCTCGCCTCTGGACGCACAGATCGCCGCAGTGATAGGCGAGCATCCCGAGTACCAGTCGGCCGTGGTCGGTGACGAAGCGCCCGAGCGCGAGTATCCGGCGGCCGCTGTAGGAGACAACCCCTTCCTGCATCTGGGTCTGCATCTGGCGGTGCGCGAACAGATCTCGACCGATCGGCCCGCCGGCGTCGCTCAGATTCATCGGCGCCTCACCGCCTCGCTCGGCTCGAGCCACGCCGCCGAGCATCGCATGATCGAGCCGCTGGCCGAGACGCTCTGGGAGGCACAGCGCGCCGGCCGCGCAGCCGACGAGCAGGCGTACCTGCAGCGCCTGCAACGCCTGTGAGGGCTGCGAGGGATGTCGCTCGCTATTCGACGCGGCTCTCGCGCTGACCGAACAGGCGCGACACCAGCCGAGCGAAGATGCTCAGGAACAGCACGAACAGCGTGATCAGCAGCGCGCCGACCCAGGCGAGAGACTGCCAGTTCGGATAGGGACTGGTGGCGTACTGGAAGATCACATAGGGCAGATTCGCCATCGGCTGGCTGAGCCGTGCATTCCAGAACTGGTTGTTGAGCGCCGTGAACAGCAGCGGTGCGGTCTCGCCCGAGACGCGCGCCAACGCCAGCAGCACCCCGGTGAGCAGGCCGCTGCGCGCGGCGGGATAGACGATGCTCGTGATGGTGCGCCAGGGCTGCGCGCCCAGACCCGCCGAGCCGTGCCGCATGCTCTGCGGCACCAGGCGCAGCATGTCCTCACCGGTACGCACCGCGACCGGAATGACGATGATGGCCAGCGAGATGGCGCCCGCCATGGCCGAGAAGTGCCCCATCGGCAACACCACCAGCGTATAGACGAACAGACCGATGACGATCGAGGGGGCACTGAGCAGTACGTCATTGATGAAGCGGATGACGACCGACAGCCGCGCCCGCCGTCCGTATTCGGACAGATAGGTCGCCGCGAGGATGCCGATGGGCGCACCGATGAGCACCCCCAGCAGCGTCATGACGACGCTGCCATAGATCGCATTGAGAAGCCCGCCCTCGCTGCCCGGCGCCGGCGTCATCTCGGTGAATACATGCCAGGACAGACCGCCCAAGCCGCGGGAAAACAGCGTCCAGAGAATGGCAGCCAGAAATGCCAGGCCAATGAAGGTCGCGACTCCGGAGGCGCCCAGCGCCAGGCGTGCCGCAAGCTTCCGGCGCGCCAGGCTCCTCATACACTCGCCCCGCGCTGCTCGAGCCGCGCCAGCAACAATCTCGCCGCGGCAATGATGATGAAGGTCAGAATGAACAGCAGCAGCCCCAGCGCAACCAGCGAAGAGGTGTAGAGCGGACCCAGCGCCTCGGTGAATTCATTGGCGATGCTCGCTGAGATAGTGGTGCCCGGCGCCAGCAGCGAGGAGGAGATGCGATGGGCATTGCCGACCACGAAGGTGACGGCCATGGTCTCCCCGAGTGCACGGCCCAGGCCGAGCATGATGCCGCCAATGACGCCGGCGCGGGAATTCGGCAGCACCACATCCCAGATGACTTCCCACTGGGTGGCACCGATCCCATAGGCCGCCTCCTTGAGCGAGCGCGGGGTGGACAGGAAGACCTCGCGCATCACGGAGGTGATGAACGGCAGCACCATGATTGCGAGCACGAAGCCGGCCGTTGCAAGGCCGATGCCATAGGGCGGCCCGCGGAACAGATGACCGATGCCGGGCAGATCCTCGAAGTGATCGATGACCCAGGGCTGTACGTGGTGCTGCAGCAGCGGGGCCAACACGAACAATCCCCAGATGCCGAACACGATGCTCGGCACGGCGGCCAGCAGCTCGATGCAGGTGGCAATCGGACCGCGCAGCCACAGCGGGCAGGTTTCCGTCAGGAAGACCGCAATGCCGAAGGCGAGCGGCACCGCGATCACCATCGCGATGAGCGAGGTGATCACGGTGCCGTAGAGGGCTGCAAGCGCACCAAATTGAATGGTGACCGGATTCCAGACCTCTCGGGTCAGAAAGCCGAACTTGAACGTCGATAGCGCCGGCCAGGCGCCGTGCACCAGCGCCCCCAGCACCCCTGCCAGTACGATCAGGACCAGCGCCGCCGAGCAGACCGTGAGCGCCCGAAAGACCTGCTCGGCGCGCGCCTCGCGCCGGAGCTGTCGCTTGAATGGCAGGGTGACGGCTGACATGCCCCTATTTTGCCGGCCAGACGGCCTGCCCGTCGACCCGCAGTGCGGACGACCACTTGGCCTCGACCATCTTCACGACACTGGCCGGAATCGGCACATAATCGAGCTGCTGGGCGAGCTGCTGTCCGTGATTGTAGGCCCAGTCGAAGAACTTCAGCGCCGCAGTGGTGTTCTTGTCGTGGCTCTGCACGTGCAGAAGGATGAAGCTCGCTCCGGTGATCGGCCAGCTGGTCGCGCCAGGCTCGTTGGTGAGCACCTGGTAGAAGCCGGGCGCCTTCGCCCAGTCGGCATTGGCCGCAGCGGACTGGAAGGCCTGGGCGGACGGTGCCACGTAATAGCCCGCCGCATTACGCAGGCGCGCATACGTCATATGCGTCTGGACGACATACGCATACTCGACATAGCCGATCGCGCCTGCGGTCTGCAGTACCTGATTGGCCACGCCCTCATTGCCCTTGGCGCCGAGGCCGGCCGGCCACTGCACCGAGGTATTGGAGCCGACCTGCTGCGCGAACTTCGGGCTCACCTTGGAGAGAAAATTGGTGAACAGAAAATTCGTTCCCGAGCCATCGGCGCGGTATATCGGGGCGATGTCCTGCTTGGGCAGCTTCAGCCGCGGATTGAGCTTCTGAATCGCCGGATCATTCCAGCGCGTGATGTCGCCCAAATAGATCGCCGCGATCGTCGGGCCGTCCAGCAACAGCTGCCCGGGCTGCACGCCGGCGAGGTTCACCACGGGGATCGCCCCGCCGATGATCATCGGCCACTGCATCAGTCCGTTCTGCTGCAGCACCTGCGGCATCAACGGCATGTCCGACGCGCCGAACGTCACGGTCGAGGCCTCGATCTGCTTGATGCCGCCGCCCGAGCCGATCGACTGATAGTTCAGCGCCACGCCGGTCTGCTGCTTGTAGGCTTCTGCCCACTTTGCGTAGATGGGAGCTGGAAAGGTTGCCCCGGCGCCGGAGATGTCCTGCGCACGGGCGACGCCGCCTGCGCCGACCATCACCGACAGCGCGCTCAGTGCAACCGCCGTGGCAGTAATCCATCGCTTCATGGTGTCGTTCATGATGTCTGCTCCATTGGATGGCGCTCAACGCTGATAGGGATAGTAACGGAAGGATACAAACCCCATGTTAAGGTTTGTGCTCGGTGCGCCGCCGACTCCGCGGAAGGCCACCCGATCCTCATAGGTGTACTGCAGACCGATCTGGAAGTTGCCGATGGTGCCCTGGTAGGCCTTCCACCACTCGCCGATGATGAGCTGCTGCAGCCGCTGGGTGTTGGCGATGCAACTCGCCGACGTGCCGGTCAGCTTGTAGCAGCCGCTGTTGTTGTAGCCGAGGTTGCCGTAGCCGTAGAGAGTGCCCGTGGCGCTGGTGAAGGCCGTGCGCTCGGCCTGCTCCTCACCACCATACGCATAGATCGTCAGGCGGGTGATCGGCTTGAACTGCAGGCCGAGCAGAATGTCGGCCTCGCCGATCGCGGCCAGATCGCCGTTGGGCTCCACCGTGACATCCGGCAGTCCACCCGAGCCATAGCGGCCGATACCATGGCCAACCAGGCCGCTCGCCTGGAAGGAGAACATCTTGTCCAGCGGCAGGATCATCCCGGCGCCGCCGCTGCCTCCCCAAGTGGTGTTGTTGGTGCCGGTGCCATTGGCGGCGCTGCCGCTCGCAACCGTCGGCTCGTAGCGATCGCGGAAGCCACGCTCCATGCCGTAGATCTCGTAATGACCCCAGCCCGGATCGAAGGCGAATTTGGCGATCATGTCCGGGGCGAAGTCGATCGAATAGTTGTTCGTGCTGGGCAGCAGGCCGCCGCCAACGCCCGGCTCGGTGGTCACGGTGGTGGCGGGCGTGGCACCCGTGAACGCCGTGGCCGGGCTCTCGAGGGAGAAGCCGAAGGCGGCGCGATCGCCGATCGCCTTGACGAAGCGCAGCTGCGCATTGCGCGTCCAATTAAAGCCGACGACGTACTGCGCGTCGATCGTCAGCGGGACCTGCTCGCTGCGCAGCTTCAGCGTCCCGGAGGTCGTCAGCGTCGCAAGGCTCCAGTCCTGTCCGGCCATCAGATACCAGTTGTTGTTGGAATTGCGCAAATCACCATAGAAGTGCCGGATGCGCAGCGTGTAGCTGTTGCTCTCGCTCGAGTTCGAGGTCACCCCGCCGCTGAGGAAGTCCGTCTCCATGTAGCTCTCGGCGCTCCAGCCATCCTCGGCGGGCCCCTGCACCAGCAGGGCGAAGCGGCTCTGGCGGCCGCTTTCGCGCACCTCGTTGAAGTGGGCCTGGGGTTGATACGCGTAGGGAATACCGGTGTTGTAATTGGTGCCGATATCGGCGGTCTCGTCCTTGGAACGATAGACCGACTCACCGGCCGTGAAGCCGCCGATGCTGACGTTCAGCGGGCCCGCGGAAAATACCGGGGTTGCCCCCGGGGCGATCGGGCTGTTGGATACTGTGTCGGTCTGCGCCTGGGCGAGCGGCGCGGCCAGCGCGCCCGCAACGGTCAGCAGGCCCACCGTAAGCGCAGGGCGAAGCAGTCCCACCGGTCGCGGCGAGGCATTGGATTCGGTCGCTGAGGGTATCATGAAGGTTCCTTCTGCAGGCTTGTTAGGGCTGCCCCCTGGGCAACGCCGGGAGTTGCGCAGGAATGTTGCATTCCTCGCCTGACTCCCGGCGCGGGAAGTGTGTTTCGGCTCCGTTACAGGGCGGCGACAGCAATGTGGCAATTGCGTGACAGCATCGCCGGCGCCCGCGAGCCGCGAGCCCGAGCCGCGACGGGCCGACGATGCAGGTGCGTGCCGACGATGCAGGTGTGCAGCACCATCCTGCCATCGAGACACTTTATGAGAGCTTCTTAATGCGTTGCTAAGGCGTTTCTAATTGACACACGATCCAATATGCGTCCTGGAGGCTCCAAGTGCGTCTGCTGATCATCGAGGACGACCCGAAACTGGCCGATTTCGCGGCCCGCGGCCTGCCTGCGGAGCGCTTCGCCGTCGATGTTGCGGCCGATGGACTGGCAGGTCTGCAGCATCTGGAGGCTTACAGCTACGATCTGCTGCTGCTGGATCTGATGCTGCCGCGAACGCTGCCGGTCATGATGTCGCATTGAAGCGCCTGCGGCGGCAGCCCGCGCACAACTATCGAGCGGTCCAGCTCAGCGCCGCGAGGGCCGCCATCAGGGCCGGAAACATGACGCACGCGCCGAGGCGCAGGAACTGCCAACCGCCCACGTGTGCACCCTCGCGCCGCAAGGCGACCAGCCAGAGAATCGTGGCCAGCGAGCCGGTCACCGACAGGTTCGGCCCAAGATCCACGGCGACGAGCAGCACGCTGACCACCGACGCGGGCAGTGCCGGCGGCGCATGCAGTACCCCGCCCGCGACGAGCGCCACGGGCAGGTTGTTGGCGACGTTGCAGGCGAGCGCCGTGGAAATGCCGACCATCCAGGTGGCGCCGGGCGTGTGCGTGGCCGCCTGGCGCAGTAACGTCCCCAGGCTCATCAGCAGCCCGGTGCGCTGCACCGCGGCCACCAGTGCAAACAGGCCTGCCACCAGTGGCAACACGCCCCAGGAGATGCCGCGCAGCAGTGGCCAGGGCGGCTGACGCGCGCGCCACAACGCCACGAGCACACTCAGCGAGCCCGCCGCGAACGTCGGCAAGCCCAGCGTCATGCCGCGGGCCGACGCCACCAGCAGTACTGCCGCCGTCGCCACGATGCCGCCTGCAGCCACCCGACCGCCAGGGCCCAACACGAGTACCGGAACCGCGCTGGCCAGCTCTGCATCGAGGTTGCGACGTTGCGCTACTCGCAGCACGCCATAGGTCATGACAATGGCCACCAGCGAGGGCAGCGCGAAACGCGCCAGCCAGGCACCCAACGGCGGCAGATGCGCATCGAACACCACCAGGTTGGCCGGATTGGAGATCGGCAACAGGAAACTGGCGGCGTTGGCGATGAAGGCGCAGATGTACAGATACGGTAGCGGCGGAGCGCGCGCCGCGCGCGCGACGGCATACACGGCCGGCGTCAGCACGACCGCGGTGGCATCGTTGGACAGCAGCATGGTGACCACGATGCCCACCAGGTAGACCAGATCGAAAAGCCGACTCGCGCTGCCACCGGCACGCCGTGCGGCCAGCGCGGCCAACCAGTCGAACAGCCCCTCGCGGCGTGCCAGTTCGGCCAGCAGCATCATTCCCACCAGGAACAGGTAAACGTCCGTGCCCTGCGCCACGGCGTGCCAGGCGGCCGGCAGCGGCAACAGCGCGCCGGCCATGAGCAGCAGCGCGCCGACGACCGGCCAGGTGGCCTCGGGCAGCCGCCAGGGGCGCAGCAGCACCCCGAGCGTCGCCAACGCCGTCACGCTCCACACCACTGCGTGCGCGAGCGCCTGCCCGGGCATCAGCGTGAGCGCGCGGGGGGCATGACGCGATCCACGCGTATAGTGAGCATGAGTCCTCCCATGCCCTCCAGTATGACAGCCCTGCGCGGCCCGACTCTGGCGCTGCTCTCAGCCGCCCTGTTCGGGGCCAGTACGCCACTCGCCAAGCTGCTGCTGGGCCGGGGCGTCGACGCGTGGCTGCTCGCGGGTCTGCTCTACCTGGCTTCGGGCATCGGCCTCGGTCTGGTATTCCTCGGCACACGTGCAGCAGGCAATCGCCCCGTCGAGGCGCCGCTGCGGGCCACGGCCCTGCCCGTGCTTGCGCTGGTCATATTGTTCGGTGGCATTCTCGGACCGCTGCTGCTGATGCAGGGCCTCTCGCACATGCGGGCCGCCCCCGCGGCGCTGCTGCTCAATCTCGAATCGCTGTTGACGCTGGTCATCGCCTGGACGGTGTTTCGCGAGCACGTGGACGTGCGCCTGCTGATCGGCGCCGGTGCAATTCTGATCGGCGCGGCGCTGCTCTCCTGGCCACAGGGCGGTGCACGCATCGGCTATGGGGCTGTGATGGTCGCAGCGGCCTGCCTGTGCTGGGCGCTCGACAATAATTTCACCCGCAAGCTCTCCGGCGCAGACCCGGTGCAAATCGCCTGTCTGAAGGGACTGGTCGCGGGCGGGATCAATCTGGGCATCGCGCGCCTCGGCGGCGCGCCGATGCCGCACGCCCTCACGCTCTCGATGGTCGCCGTCGTGGGGCTTCTGGGCTATGGCGCGAGCCTGGTGCTCTTCATGCTGGCGCTCAGGCACCTGGGCACCGCGCGCACGGGTGCCTATTACGCCACCGCGCCCTTCATCGGCGCGGTGCTGGCCGTGCTGTTACTGCACGATCCGCTGACAGCCCGTCTGCTCATCGCCGGGGCGCTCATGGCCGTCGGCGTGTATCTGCATCTCACCGAACAGCATGAGCACCGGCATGTGCACGAGGCGCTCGCCCACGAGCATCGACACTACCACGACGAGATGCATGATCATGTTCATGGCCCCGATGATCCCGAGGGCGAGCCCCACAGTCACTGGCACGAGCACGCACCGCTCGTGCACAGCCATTCTCACTACCCGGATCTGCACCATCGGCACACGCACTGACCTCTGGAACAACCTCTAGAACACCAGCGAGAACTGCGAGGTCAGCACGTGCTCGGCAGGGCGGTTGCCGACGAGGGCGCCGCCGGTGAAGTGCGTCACCTCGTAATCGAGCTGGATTTTGAAGTTGTAGGTCACATACCAGTTCACCGCGGCACCCAGGGCGCGCGCGGCCCGCGGAGCGCTGGTCGGATTGGCAAAGGAGCCCGTGCCGTCCGTGAAAGCCTGCGGATCGAATTCGATCGCGTGATAGCGCAGGGCAAGCTCCCAGGCACCGACCCCACCCTGCCCCACCGGGTGGCGCGGCCCGGCAATGTCGTACCCCTCGTCCTCGCCCGTGATGGACCAATAAGTCTGGATCTGCCAGGCGTCATTTCGCAACGTGCCATGACGCACCGAGGCTGCGCTGAGATTGCGTGAGACCTGCTGTGTCTCGGTCACGTATTCGCTCATGAGACCGAATGGACCGTAGTAGTAGTAGAGCTGCGGTACCAGGCGACGCTCCAGCCCGTTGGCGATCGTGGCGTTGTTGTAGCCCGTCGCCGTGTTGCTGCGGTAGCTGAACATCGACTGCTGCCCGGTGGTCTTATAGTCCGCCAGCAGACTCGTGGTCGTGCCGGTGGTGGCCACGCCTCTGTCGCGCACATAGGTTTCGGCGACACCGAAGCCCAGTTTCTTCAATCCCGCGATGCCCGATTTCAGAAATGGCACGGCGAACAGGCGTGCCTGCCAGGCGAATTTCCCGGTGGAATTTTCATCGGGCAGGCTGTTGGTATCGCTGCTGCCACCGTCTACGTCGCCATCGAAGACTCCGACGTCGTAGTTCAGCACGCCGGCCAGGACGCTTCCACCGACCTTGGTACCCAGATCGCGGTACGGCAACAGATCCGAGGGCAGCGACGCCTCGATGAAGCGCTGAAACTGCTCGAGTTGCAGGCGCTCCAGGCCCACCGGCGCCTTGAACTTGCCGAATTGGAATACCAGCCACGGCCGCACGCGCGCGTCCGCCCAGCCGTCCTGCAGGATCGCCTTGCCCTGGGCGAAATCCGGCATGATACGAAAGTCATATCGGCTCGCGAGCGTGCCCTCCAGCGTCGGACGCAGCTTGCGGATCAGCCACGTGTCGTTGGTCTGTGGGGAGTAGGCATCGCTGTAATAGCGCCCGTCGACCGCAATGTTGCCACGAAAGTGCAGCTGGTTGGCGCCATCCTCATCGCTGAGTGTGAAGCCGTCGTTGCCGAAGTGACTTGCCAGGGAGCCGTGGCCGGCAGCGTTGGCCTGGGCGGCCTGTGCGCTGCTAGGCGCGGCGGCAGCCTGCTGCTTCGACTCATCGTCGGCGAGCTGCCGCTGCAGGGCGCGCAGCTGCGCCTCCTGTTGCTGCAGCTGCTGCTGCAGCGTGTGCGTGTCGGCCGGCGCACTTGCGTAAGCGCTCGCCTGCGCAAAGGCCGCGCCATTGCAGACCAGCAGCGTGACGCTGAATGCGGCGCTGCCGATCACTGCGCGGTGCGCTCGAATGACTGCTTGCATGGACTGTCGCTCCCGATTGCTGCAGGCACGGTCCGCAGCCCCATCGCCATATTGCAGAGACGGCAGTTACAAGTCGGTATCAGGCTGGTAGCAGTTTGGTCAGCTTCGGTAACGTCTCGGTGATATCTGTAACACGGCGGTGAGCGGCTCTAAAACGTGAGCGCGCCGCGCACGTAGTAGTAACCGCCATCGATGCCAAATGGGGAGAACATCGGGTACTGAAATACGCCGAGCGTATCGCTGTATTTGAAGTTGTCGTAGTGCGCCAACAGCGTGCCGTTGTACTTGTCCGGATAGCGATTGAAGAGATTCTTGGCTCCCGCGCTCAGCCGAAAGTGCTCCGCGACCTGATATCCGACCTCCAGATTGGTGATCGGCGCCGCACCCACGGTCGTGAGGAAGTACTCGGGGTTGTTGGCGGGATTGTCGCCGTCGTCGCTCTCCCATTCCGACGAGGGACCGTAGAGCTGCTCCTGCACGTTGAGCGACAACCTGTCGCGCGTCCACAGCGCAGCCAGATCGAGCACGTACTTGGGACTGGCCGTGGTCAGGTCCGAGATGGCCGTCGCATCGTAGAGGGTCTGGCCGGCAAGCTGCCCCGGTGCCGCGGGCACACGCGTCACCGCCGTCTCGTTGAAAGTCCCGCCCAGCGACCAGTCGATGTGACCGATGGCATAGTCCACCGGCATCGTGACCACGAGGTCCGCCCCCTGTGTGCGCGTATCGATGCCGTTGACGAACAGCACGACGCCGGTGTTGCCGCTGGCGATGACCGAGGGGTCGAGCTGATTGCCATTAGCGGCGATGGCGGCGTCGATCGCGGTTCGGGAGGGCTGCGCCACACCATTGATTGAGCTGTACAGATCCCCGGTTCGCACGATGCGATGGGTAACCTCGATGTGGTAGACGTCGAGCGTCGTGACGAGCGATGACAGCGGTTGCCAGACCAGCCCGAGGCTCAGATTCACCGAATGCTCGGGCTTAAGGCCGCTGCCCAGTCCGAGCAGCTTGCCGCCAGCTGAATCGGGGGGCAGTTGCACGAAGGCGCTGCTGGGCGTGACGTTCGTCGAGGAAAAGTACTCCTCGGCCAGCGTGGGAGCGCGAAAGCCGCTGCTGGCCGTGCCACGCAGCGCGAACTGCGGGGTGATGTCGTAGCGCGCCGAGAGTTTGCCGACCGTATCGCTGCCGAAGTCGCTGTAATGCTCGTAGCGGCCCGCGAGGTCCACGCGAAGCGGCGCCACAGGCTCGCCCGCCAGGTCGACATATACCGCCTGGCTATCGCGGCTGTGCGAGCCGGCATCCGTGGGCGTAAAGCCGGGATAGGACTGCGCGCCACCGTCCAGATAGGAGATCGGAATGCCGGCACGGATCTTGTAGCCGTCGCGGCGATACTCCAGACCTGCCGCGATGTTCAATGGCGCAGCCAGCCCGATTTCCAGAGCGCGGTTCACATCCAGTGCGGTGATCCACTGCGTGGTCTGCAGCAGACCGTCGTAGTAATCGCTCGGCGTGGGATTGCCCGTTGAGCCATAGATGCCGGCGTTGGCCGAGTGCAGCGTTTCGGCGACGAAGTGATCGCTGCCCCACGTGCCGCTCAGGTCCCAGTGCCAGGCGGAGAGATCACCCCTGAAGCCACCGGCGACCGAATAGTCGTTCTCCACGCTTGCCTCGAGCGGATCGAAGCCGAAGGGGAACGGATAGGTGGTTACCCCCGTGGACCGGTCGGTATAGGACACCTTGCTCGGGAGTCGATACTTCTGATAGGACTGCGCGTCCTTGTTGCCATAGGTTGCAAGGGCATAGAACTGCGTGCCGCCATCGACGTTCACGCCCGAGTTGAGCGAGAAGGTCTTCAGTTCGTAATCGGCATCACCCTCCTCCGCACCGAGGTAGGGATAGTGGGCCACCTCGGGCATATTGGAATCCGGATAGGTCCCCAGATTCGCCGGATTGATGACGCGCTCATCGATGGCGCTGCGATTGCTGTCGCCGTGATGATGGATCTCGCCGGTGATATTGACGAAGCTGTCTGCGCTCGGTGCAAATCCGGCGTTGGCCAATATGTCCCCCGTATTCCCACCGCCATCGATATAGTCACCGTAGGTGCCGCGTATCGTCAGTCCGGTGGGCTGCTTCTTAAGAATGATATTGATCACGCCGGCGATGGCGTCGCTGCCGTACTGGGCCGCCGCCCCATCAGTCAGCACCTCGATGTGATCAATCGCATCGAGCGGAATGAAATCGAAATCCACGCCCGCTCCGCCCTGGTAGGGTCCGCTGTCGACCTCCACGTTCGCCGTGGTGTGTCGCCGCTTGCCGTCCACGAGTACTAGCACGTCATTGGGGCTGAGGCCACGCAACCTGGCCTGCAGGGTCTGGCCGGCCATGTCGTTGCCGAAACCCTGCATGGTGAAGGACGGCAGGACCTGCGCCAGCGTCGAGAGCAGGTCCGGATTGCCCGAGGCCGCCCGCAGCGCCGCCGGGCTGATGACCTGCACCGGCGAGGCGCTCTCGGCCGCCCGGGTGCCGGGCTCACGCGCGCCGGTGACGATCACCTGATCCAGCGAATTGCCGTTGGAACCATGCGATGCGCCTGCATCCGTCGTCGCGCTCTGCGCCCAGGCTCCCGCGGTCCCGAGCAACAGCAATAGCGAACCTACTGAAGCGTACACGGAATCTCGCATGGCCCGTGTCTCCCTCATCCGCATCCCCGCAGTCCAGTAGCTGCGCTATATTACTTACTATATAGCGAGACACAAGCCTACTAGCAGAGCGCCGCATACCTGCCAGTGGAAGCCCGCGGGCGCCCGCTCCGGGCTCGCGCCCCTCTTGAACTGCAGATAATGGAGCGCCGCCGGCGCACCGCACTGCATGCGGCACCACCGGCGGCGCAGATCTGCCCTGGATCAGGCTGGATCGTCAGCGCCCTTGTCAGTCGACATCGACCGGCACGAAGAGCCGGTCGTTGCCGCGCTGGATGAGCAGCGCCACGTCCCCGCCATGCTGATGACTGACCGCCTGGCGCAACTGGCTGACGCTATCGACCGGCGTGCCGTTGACGGCCAGCACCACATCACCCTGCTGAATGCCGGCATCGGCCGCGTGTCCCTGTGCGGACTCGACCACGAGCCCATGATTGACGCCGGCCTGATCCTGCTCGTCAGGCGTCAGCGGACGCACCGTCAGACCCAGATGTGTCTGTGCGGCGCTGGCACCCGAACCACTGGCCGAAGCGAGCCGCTGATCGGTCGAGCCCACGGTGGCCGTTAGCGTGAGCGTCTTGCCATGTCGCCACACGACCAGCGTCGCCTTCTCACCCGGTGCGGTGGTATTGACGCGCATGGATAGTGCCGCGGCGTCCGCGATGGGTGCACCGTTATACTTGAGAATCACGTCGCCGGCGCTCAGTCCGGCATGCGCCGCCGCGCTGTCGGGCTCCACCTTGGAAACCAATGCGCCGCCCGGTGCCGTGAGGCCGAACGAGCTGGCCAGCGACTGATCGACCGTCTGCACGGCTACGCCGAGCTTGCCGTGCTCGACCTTGCCGCTCTTGAGGATCTGCGCCTCCACCTGCTCGGCATAGTTGATGGGAATCGCGAAGGCCACGCCCTGGTAGCCACCGGAGTTGCTGTAGATCTGCGAGTTGATACCGACCACCGAGCCGGTCGCATTGAACAGCGGCCCGCCGGAGTTGCCCGGGTTGACGGCGACGTCCGTCTGGATGAAGGAGACATAGCCGTCGTTCGGCAGCGAGCGACTCTTGGCGCTGACGATGCCGGCCGTGGCCGACTCGGTCAGCCCGAAGGGGGCGCCGATTGCCATCACATAGTCACCGACCGCGAGCTGGTCCGAGTTACCCAGGTGCACCGTGGGCAGATCGTGCGCATCGATCTTCAGCACCGCGATGTCGCTGGCTCGATCGGAGCCGAGCACGTGCGCCTTGTACTGGCGATGGTCCGACAGCGTCACGGTGACTTGCTTGGCACCATTGACCACGTGGGCGTTGGTCAGAATGATGCCGTCACGGCTGACGATGAAGCCCGAGCCCAGTGCACGGGTGGGCACCTCGTTGGGCCGGTTCGGCAGGTTGCGGAACAGCTGCGCGAATGGATTGTCGCCGTCGTTGCCGAAGAATTGACCGAAGTCGAACGGCTGCTGCTGCTCGGCGATGTGTGTTTCCCCGAGTGTGGTGATGCTGACCACGGCCGCCTGGTTGTGCGCGAAGATCGCGTGATAGTCGGGCGATGTGCCCGGAGGAATCGAATTCGGCGAGGCGTCAGCCGTAGCGGCCACGGCGGGAGGGGTTTCTGCCGCCTGGGCGACGTGCAGCAGTGAGGGGGCAGACCAGCCGCTCACCACCCCGACTGTGAAGAGTCCGGCCGCCGCCCAGCCCAAATGCTTGGCGTGAGGGTTCATGGGTATCTCCTGTAGCGCAGGCCATCCGCTGGATGGCGAATGCGCGTAGTGTCTGCGCCCAGTCTTAAGCCAGCCTTAAGAGCGGCTTGACCCCTCAGACGGGTGGAAAGCGAACCGTGACGCGCAGCCCGCCCTGCGGCGCATCCTGCAGGCTGACGCTCGCCCCATGACGCTGCGCAATGACCTGCACGATGGCGAGCCCCAGCCCGCAGCCCTCTTCGGCGGCCGAAGCGCGGCGATGGAAGCGGTCGAAGGCATGCTGGCGCTCGGCGGCCGGGATGCCCGGACCGGTATCGTCGACCTGCAACAGCACACCGTACCGGGGGCCGGGGCCGGCGCCCGTCTCGGCAGTGTTGGGCGCCTCGGCGCCAATGCGCACCTCCACCCGGCCGCCCGTGGGCGTGTAGCGCACCGCGTTGTCGACGAGGTTGCGCACCAGGATCCGGAGCGCCTCTCGATCGCCTCGCACCACGGCTGCGCCCGCGCCAGCGGCGACGCCGCAGACTGCGTCGGTGACGGGCGCATCGAGCGACAACTCGACGCCGCGCGACAGTGCCAGCGCGTGGGTGTCCGCCACGGCCTCGGCAGCCGGCTCAGCCAGGGGCAGCGGCACGAGCTCCCGGGCGCGCGCATCCTGTGGCTCGTTGCGCGCCAGCGTGAGCAGCTGGGAGACCAGGTGCACCGCCCGCTCCACCGCGGCCCCCAGGGCGCCGCGCGCCTGCTCGCGCGCGCTCTCATCGGGCGCACGCTCGAGCAGCTGCAATTGCAGCCGCACGGCCGTGAGCGGCGAGCGCAGCTCATGGGCCGCATCGGCGATGAAGGAGCGCTGTGCGGCGAACGCCTCATCGAGCCGACGCAGCAGACCATTCAATTGCTCCACGAGCGGCGAGATCTCCTCGGGCATCGGACCGGGCGCCAACGGCGTGAGACTGTGCACGTCGCGGCGCTGCACCTCGAGGGCCAGGCGACGCAGCGGCGCGAGGCTGCTGCCCACGACCGCCGCGATCGCCACGGCCAGCAGCGACAGCAGCACGAGCATCGGCAAGACGACCCGCAGCGCGGCGGTACGCGCCAACGCATTGCGCACCCCGACCGGTTGCGCGACATCGATGACCCCGTCGAGGGTCTGCAGTCCATAGGCGCGCCAGGGACGGCCACGCAGCTGCAGGTCGGCATAGCCGATCAAGGGACGAATGATCGTCGGCGTTCCCTGCACGCCGCGTGAGGCATATTCGATGCCGCCAAACAGATTCCAGATCTCCACGATGTAATCCGTGCCGCTCTCGGGCAGCAGTCGCGGCGCCAGCGGTATCTGGCTCTCGAGCGAAAGCGCCATCTGCCGCAACTGGTAGTCCAGCAGGTCCGAGGTCTCAGCAAGCACACGCCGATAGGTCAGGGTTCCCGCCAGCACCGATACGCCCAGCACCAGCGCGAGCAGTACCAATAACAACCGAGTACGGATCGAGCCCATGCAGCGGATTCAGGTGGGGATGAAGTAGCCGACGCCGCGCAGCGTACGAATGGCATCGGCACCGAGCTTACGGCGCAGGCCATGGATGTAGACCTCGATGGCATTGCTCTCGACCGCCTCGTCCCAGCCATAGAGGCGGTCCTCGAGCTGCGAGCGCGACAGGACCGTGCCGGGTCGCTGCAGCAGCGCCTCGAGCACGGAATACTCATGTGGCGAGAGCGTCACCGGCTTGCCATCGCGCTCCACTGCATGGCTGGCCGGATCGAGACGGATGCCGCCATGCTGGATGCACGGATCACCGCGACCGGCCACGCGGCGCAGCACCGAGCGCATGCGCGCGGCGACCTCGTCGAGATCGAACGGCTTGACGATGTAGTCATCGGCACCGGCGTCGAGACCGGCCACGCGATCGCGCCGCTCATCACGCGCCGTGAGTATCAGCACGGGAGTCGCATTCCCGCGGGCGCGCAGCTCGCGCAATACCTCCAGACCGTCGCGGCCTGGCAGCCCCAGATCCAGCAGCACCAGATCGAAGCGACTGGTGCGCAGCGCGCCCGCGGCGCTGAGGCCATCACGCATCCAGTCGACCGTGTAGCCGTCCTGGCGCAGCGCCGTCTGCAGGCCCTGCGCGATCATCGGGTCATCCTCGACGAGCAGCACTCGCATGGAGGTATTTTGCCTGCTTGCGGCACGCCCGTGTGCAATCCGTCGGACCTCGCGGGGTTTCGGAGCCGCGAGCGACGGCGCTCACCTGGCCGATGCTGCAGTGGAATCGACGAAGGCGGGAATGACCGCCTTGCCTATCAGCTCGGTGGTGCGCATGGCTTCGTCGAAGCTCATATCCCCGAAGGCGACGTCGCAGGTGAGATAGTTGGCGCCGATCGATTCAACGTTCCGAGCCACGAAATTGCGAAAGCCGGCGGCTGTCCCGGCGAAAGCCGCGCCAACCTCGAGCATCGGGCCGATTTCGGGAGAATACCCCAGTGCGAATTTCAGCCCATGCTGCTCCCACAAAAAGCGCATGTGAGCGAGCCAGCTGGCATAGGCACGCTCGGCGGTCTTCAAGGCTCGAGAATCCGTATCGGCCAATACGACGAGCCGCATGACGCCCATCAAAGGCAGATCTTCCCGGGACCGTCCAGCGCCATCCCATTCCCTTTTATAGCGGTCAATGATGGCGCGCGCACCGTCCGTGGGCAGCAGCGTCACCATGCCAGCCCCCTCCACCGCCGCCCAGTGGGTCGCGTCGGCGCTTCCCACACCGTACCAAAGCGGTGGATAGGGCTTCTGCACGGGACGCAGCACCATGGGAACTTTCTCGAAATTGTAGAACTCGCCGCTGAAGGTCAGATGTTCGACCGTAAGTCCCTTTTTGATCAGCTGCAGCGCTTCTGGAAATTGCCGCGGGCCTGCCTCGGGAGCGTTGCCGTAAAATCGGGTTTCGATCGGTGAGACACCGCGGCCGACACCGAGCTCCAGGCGTCCACCGCTCAACTGATCCAGCATGCAGATCTCTTCGATCAGGCGGATCGGATGGTAGAGCGGCAATGAATAAACGAGCGGCCCGAATCGCAGTCGCTTCGTGCGTTGCGCGACGGCGGCCAAAAATATTCCGGGCGACGGCGCGAGCCCCAGCGGCGTACCGTGATGCTCCGCGAGGTGATAAGCATGGAAGTTCAAGGCGTCATAGGCTTCCACCAGCCTGAGCCGCTCTGCGTACTGCTGCTGCAGCGATACGCCACTGTCGTCCATGTGATCAAAGACGCCGAACTTCATTTCCGCCCCCCTGTTCTTCTGACGATATGCTACAGCGCCTGACCGCCTCAACCCGCTTCGATGCAGTGGCTTGACTGGACACCTATTACGTTGCTATTTTCGAAGTTATGAGAAGGCCACGTGAATATCTC
Source organism: Steroidobacteraceae bacterium (assembly GCA_035553315.1). Classification (GTDB taxonomy): domain Bacteria; phylum Pseudomonadota; class Gammaproteobacteria; order Steroidobacterales; family Steroidobacteraceae; genus FEN-1191. The sequence goes on along the minus strand of DATNDE010000037.1, from coordinate 100,009 downwards.
GGCCAACTGGAGCTGATGGTCCTGCTGGGCGTAGCGCGTCCGGACGGCGAGACCTACGGCGTTCAGATCGCCAAATGGATCGAGGAAGCCAGCGGCAGGGAGGTCTCTCTCGCCAGCGTCTATGTGGCGCTCGAGCGGCTCGAGGAGAAGGGACTGATTTCCTCCACCCTGGGAGAGCCGACCCCGCAGCGCGGCGGCCGGGCTCGCACCTACTTCAAGCCCACTGCGGCCGGTCTGCGTGAAGCACGCACCGCCTGCAACACGATCAAGCACCTCTCGGTGGGGCTGGCCGCATTAAAGGGCGGCGCCGCATGAGTAACGGGCACCCGCGGCTGGCGACATGGATATTGACCCGCTGCGCGCCGGACTACCGGGGCGACTCCTTCATCGGCGATCTGCTCGAGCAATATGAGACCCGCGGCAGCTGCTGGTATTGGCGACAGGCGCTCGGCGCCCTGCGTGCCTGCTCGGTCAGGCGCCTGCTGAGCGCCAACGACACCACCGTACTGACGGCCGATTATGTAGGTGATCTCGTCACCGCCGTTACGCTCATCCTGTTTGGGTTCAATCAGGTAGGTTTTTTTGCAGGCCTGTTCCTGTACTCAAGTCGATTGCTGCACTCCAAATCGGACCATGCGGTTGCCGAGAGCGCCATTGGCGCGGCCTTTCTTGCCAGCGTGATTGTGGTGCATCTGATTCGCACGAGGAGCGCAGCGACTCGTCTGCGCGAGTCGGGTCCGGCCACCTGACGTAGCGATACGGCTCTCCCGGGAGCACGCAGGCACTTGATGCCGGGAGCGTAAGGGCGCCGCATGAAATACCTCCCCCTCATCTGGCTGGGCATCTGGCGCAAGCCGGTGCGCACCACGCTGATTCTGCTGCAGGTCGCCGTGGCATTCGCGCTGTTCGGGGTTCTGCAGGGCATGAAGACTGGGGTGAATCGAGTCGCGGCCGATCTCGCCGCAAACATCCTGCTTGTCCGTTCGTCCTTGGATAGCGCATCGTCTCTCCTGCCCGCCACCTACGCAGATCGGTTGAGATCGATTCCAGGCATCAAGACCGTGGCATTTCTCAACGCGTTTGGCGCCACCTATCAGAGATCGAATCAGCAGGTATCGGTAATCGGCCTCGAAAAAAGCGACGCGTGGCGAACGCTTTTACCCTACTTCGTGACGATGCGGCCGAAAGACCTCCAGGCCCTTCAGGCTACTCGGACTGGTGTGCTCATCACGCCCTACGCTGCCAGGAAATACGGCTGGCACATCGGCGATCGTATCCCCCTCATGTCGAGCACACTGCAGAATAACGGCTCTGGAACCTGGATCTTCGACGTCGTGGGCATGGCCAACCCGGGCCTAAAAATCTCCACCAACGTCTTCGCCAACTACGATTACCTCGATGCAGCGCGAGCGATGCACAAGGGAACCGTAGCCCAGTTCTTCGTGGCCGTATCCGATCCGACGCAGGCAACTGCCGTGAGCGCTGCGATCGACCGGGTATTCGCCAATTCGGCCAGCGAGACGACGACTCAGCCCGTCAGCGTGTTTATGCAGCAACAACTCGGGAAGATCGGCAACCTGAATTTCGTGATCCGTTCCGTCGTCAGCGCGGTGCTGGTGGCGCTGATGTTTTCGATCGCGACCATGATGATGCAGACGGTGCGAGAGCGTACTCCGGAGTTGGGCGTGATGAAGACGGTAGGTTTTGGCGATCTGGCCGTTTTCCTGCTGGTTGTCGTCGAAACGCTGCTCGTGTGCGTGGCTGGGGCTCTCATCGGATTGGGGCTCGCGACCAGTATCTTCCCGGTTGCCGCACGGTTCCTGCCCGGCCTCTCCATGCCGGGGGTTGTCCTCGGGCTCGGGATGCTCGGCGCAGTGCTTATCTCTTTGATCAGCGTTGCGCTGCCGGCGTCGAGGGCAGCCAGGCTTCAAGTGGTCGCGGCGCTTGTCCGTCGGTGAAAGCCGGCCTGCATCCATGAAAGTCGCAAGGCAATTCGGTGCCCTGCTGCGCATGAATCTGTCGGGCATCCCGCAACGTCTCGGACTCGTGTGCACGATCATCATCGGGGTAACGTGCGCTGTTGGCGTGCTGGTATCCATGCTCGCGATGGGGGCCGGCGCCCGTCGGGAAGCCCTGGGCAACGTGCGTCCCGATCGCGCCGTGCTCATGAGTGCCGACGCTCAGCTACCGGCTCAAAGCAGCATTCCCAAGGATCAACTCGCACTGATTCGCGATCTGCCCGGCATACGACGCAACGCCCGGGGCGAGCCGATCGCCGTCGCCCAAGCGCAGGTGTCCATCGCCGCTATCAGCCTTGCCGACCGGCAGCAAGCCGCTCTGCAGATTTCCGGAGTGAGCCCCGGCTTGACCGATTACGCGCCCGAGTTGCATTTGAGCGCTGGCCGCATGTTCACGCCGGGGTTGCGGGAGCTGATCGCGAGCAACACGTGCGCACGGCAATACGCCGGCTTTGCCGTGGGCGACAAGCGGCACCTGCGCGGAGGCGAGTGGTCGGTGGTCGGAAACTTCGATCTCGGCCGTGCCGAGGGTGTCTGTACGATCTACGCAGATGCCGACACGCTCCTCTCGAGCGTCGGCGGCACGACTTACAACCAGGTGAACGTGATGCTGCAATCTCCGTCGTCGCTCAGAGCCGTGGCCAGCGCGCTGGATGCCAATCCCAGGCTTGACGTGCGTGCCAGATACGAGGCGCAGGTGGTCGAGCAGGAAACTCAGCAGGTCAACGGCATCCTGAATTTTGTCAGCTATTTCGTGGGCGGCATCATGGCGCTGGCAGCCACCATCGGCGCGGCCAACTCGTTGTATGCGATCATCGATGGCCGCCGCCTCGAGCTGGCCACGCTGCGCGCGATGGGCTTCAGCGGTGCGCCAATCATCGTATCCGTCCTGTGCGAATCGATCCTTCTGGCGCTGCCCGGAGCCCTGATCGGCGCCCTGCTTGCGCGGTGGCTCTTCAACGGCCTGCAGGCCAGTCCCCTGGGAACAAGCATCCATCTCGCGGTGACGGCCTCGCTCGCCTACCTGGGCGTCGGCTGGGCACTCAGCATCGGTGTACTCAGCGGCCTCCTGCCGGCCTGGAGAGCCGCGCGTATACCGGTGGCCGTCGCATTGCAGGCGATCTGATCGACTGATTTTCGGCCGGCCGCAGGCGCCACCCACCCCTCCCCCGCCCTCGGTGCAACCCGCGAAACGCGCACTCGCTGCGCAGCCCTCTGAAGTGGCTCACAAAATGCCAAAAATGCGCGTGCGTTGAGTACCTGGCGCTGCGCTAATGCCCGAATGCGATGGCCGCGGGGCGAACGGGTCGAGTCGATGGGGTCGTCTTGAAACACCTGCCTCTCATCTGGGCCGGACTCTGGCGCAGGCCCGTGCGGTCGGTGCTTACGGCGATCTGCATCGTCATTGCATTCGTGCTGCTCGGACTGCTCCAGGGCGTAAATGCGGGATTCGCGCGCGCCATCGCCAATGCGCATCGTGAATTCCTCGTCACCCGCACCCGTGTGCGTGGTGGCGCACCCCTGCCGATCTCGGCCATGGCGCAGATTCGCGCCCTGCCCGGCGTGAAAGCGGTGGCGCCGCGCGCCTACTTCATGGGCGGCTACCGGGAGCCGGGCGTCAGAAACTCGGTCGCCGCAATCGCCACCTACCCGGAAGTCTTTTTTTTTTCGCATGAACCCCAAGTGGCATGCGGACATCGCTGCCTTACGCGCCAACCGGACAGGGATGCTCGTCACCCCCGGGCTTCTCGAGCATTGGGGATGGAAGGTCGGAGATACGGTCACACTGAACTCCTCCATCCTCAAGGCCGATGGCAGTTCCAACTGGACATTCACCATCGCCGGTACCTTCGCCGCGCCGGACGAGTTTGCCGTGATCAACTACGATTATCTGGACACGGCTCGCGCCAAGGACCGCGGCACCGCAGAGCTCTTCTACGTCATCATTGCCGATCCGAGCAAGTCGGTGGCCATGTCCGCCGCGATCGACAGGATCTTCGCCAACTCCTCGCACGAGTCGCTGACCCTCTCGCAGAACGTGCGCGCCGAGCTGCAGGCCAAGCAGATGGGCGACGTCGAGTTCTTTACCGATGCCATCATGGGAGCCGTTTTATTCACCCTTGCGTTCCTCACTGGCAACACGCTTCGCCAAGCGTTGCAGGAACGTGCACGGGAATTTGCCGTGCTGAAGGCGAGCGGATACTCGGACCTTCGCGTCTTCGGGCTCGCCTATGCCGAAGCTCTGTTGCTGTATCTTCCAGCGGCGGCCCTTGGTCTGCTCGTGGCATGGACGCTGGCGCCGGTGGGCGAACGGGAGCTCGGCGTCGTGCTCGGGGCCGGGGCAATCGTGGTATCGCCGATGGTCGCCGCCGCCGGTCTGTCCTGTGCCGCGGCACTTGCATTCGTGGCCGCCGCGCCACCCTCTCTGGGACTCGTCCGAATGCCGATTCCGACGGCCCTTGGCAAGGGCTGACGCCATGCGACAGGCGTCACAGGTTCTGGCGCTCACGGCCCACGCTCTCCGGCACATCCCGCAGCGGCTGGGAAACGCGCTCGTAATCGTGTTCGGTATTGCCGGGGTGGTCGCGGTGCTCATACCGGTGCTCGCCATGTACCGCGGTTTCGGAACCACCATCAGAGCAGACGCCCGGGCCGATCGGGCCATCGTGCTGTCTCAGGCGGAAACGACCGAATACAACAGCAGTCTTTCTCGCGACAGTGTCGCGATCATATCGAGCGCTCCGGGGGTGCGTCACGATGCCCGGGGCGAGCCCTTGGTATCCGCAGAAGTGGTCCTGCCAGCCCCCGTCTCCCGCGGCCGCGATCATTCCGATGTCAATGTCACTCTTCGCGGCGTCGGACCGCGCTACTTCGACATTCGCCCCGAGCTCAAGCTCATTGCCGGCCGGATGTATCGAGCTGGGACTCACGAGCTCCTGGCCGGTGCTGCGGCCAGCTCGCAATTCGACGGCCTCCGAATGGGCGATCGCGTCCACCTGCAGGGCGGAGATTGGACTGTGGTGGGCACCTTTGCGGGCGGGAGCGGATCCCGCCAGTCAGAACTGCTTGCGGATGCGCAAACCGTCATGTCGGCCTACAAGCTCGACAGCTTCAACAGCGTGACCGCCGAGCTCGAAGCGCCACGCGTCCTCGGAGATTTCGAGACCGCACTCTCGGCCGATACCAGGCTGTCGGTGGCCGTGCGCAGCGAGCCTGAGTATCTGGCGCAAGCCTCGGCGGACGTCGACCGGCTGCTGCGGTTCGTCGTGTACGCCATCGGCTCGATCATGTCGCTGGGCGCAGCCGTCGCAGCGTTGAATGCGACGTATTCGGCAGTCCGCGCTCGCGCCGTAGAGACCGCCACGCTCAAGGCCTTGGGATTTCAGTCCAGCTCCGTAGCACTCGCCGTCCTGATCGAGGCACTGTTGCTGTCGCTCGCAGGCGCTGCCATCGGGACATCGCTTGCATGTGCGGCATTCGGCGGTGCGATGATCAGCACACTCGGCGGCGCGCTGTTCGACTCTCAGCTGGTCTACTCGCTTACCGTGACGCCGCATCTCGTCGGCAGCACGACCCTACTGGCCTGCACACTTGGTTTGGTCGGTGGCCTCGTGCCGGCAATTCGTGCGGCGCGAGCGAATATTGCCGTCGCCCTCCACGAGAAATAGCCGACATCAGTTGGCGAGCGTTACTACGGCTCGAAGCGCCAGCGTGCAGTGACGACTGCGTTGATGTGCAGGGGTGAGGGCTCAATTTGTGTCTCTTCAGCCTGCCGGCGTTGCGCAGTCACCGTTATTGGACCCGGTGCCGCGCGTAACGGAAAGCGCAGCCCGGATGCTGGCACGGCGCTGAGCTCCTGAAGCGCACCGAGACTGCCACCGGCCGCTTTGGCAAGCGTCTCGGCCTCCATGCGGGCATTGGCGACGGCCTTGGCGAGCGCGTCAAGGCGGGCCGCCGAGGTCTTTCCAGAATCGAACTCGACGTTATCGATCCGCGATGCACCGGCGTTGAGCGCGGCATCCATCCACCTGCCCAGCAGCGCCAGCTGCTTGACCGACACCCTGATGGTGTTTTGCGCCTGGTAGCCGATCCGCTTGGGCGGAGCATTGTTCGAGTACTGCCACTGGGGCAGCACCGTGTAATTTGCCGTCTCGATGTCCGCTCGCGCCGCGCCGACTGTCAGCAGCGCGCCCGTCACGGCGGCGGTCAAGTGGGCGTTATTGCTGGCGGCTGCCGCGCTGGAAGCCCCTTGGGCTTGCACTGCGATGGTCAAGGTCGCTCGATCTGGATCTACGACGACCTCCCCGTTGCCCGTGACCTCAATCGTGGGCGTGGTGTCGGGCGTGGGTGGACCCGCGCTGCGCGCGCTCTGCGCGCCCCACAGGCCCAAGAGGGCTACCAGCACCGCGGCAGTAGATTTCATCGAGTCCTCCGCCCATTGCTTGTAGATTTCGCTGGCCGTGCGCCGTCCAGGTCATAATACTCTGAAGCGGCCGTGTAGCTGGCCAACCCATGAGCGAGAGATCCTACGCGTACTTCGTAACACTCATCGGCGCGGTATGCGGCTACGTCCTCCTGCACCGGCTGTTCGTCCCCACGTCCCTGACTCTGCGCAACGCTCTCGTACAGGGATTGCTCGTCGGATGGGGGCTGGCGGTCGTCACGGTCGAGATTGCCGCCAGGAGCAAGGCCACGAGGATCAACGGCTGGGTGACGATCTTCGGCTGCGGCGCGCCGGGTAACGGCATGCTTACGCGCGCCGCATGTGCACGAATATTTCTCGGTCCGGTCAACTCACCGGCAGAGGCGATGTATTGGAAAACCCAGGTGGATGGCGCCGGCCATCCGCTCTCGGGAAGCCACAACTACATCCTGCGCTTTGCCCCGGGGGGTCTTCCGCCGGTCGGCGGATTTTGGTCTCTGACCATGGCCGATGCGCGCGAGTGCTTCGTTCCAAATCCAATCGATCGGTACTGCATCAGCGATCGATCGGCGCTCGTGTCGAATTCCGATGGATCCGTCGAGATCTATCTGCAAAACGCCGCCCCCGCAGGTCACGAATCCAACTGGCTGCCCGCACCCATGGGTACGTTCAGACTCTGGCTGCGCGCCTACCTGCCCGGCGAGTCCATTCTCGACGGCACGTATAGGGTGCCGCCTGTTGAATTGAAGCAGTGACGCACATGAAATACGAACACTTCATCCTCTTCAGCGCGGTCGCGGCCGCGGCCTGGTTCCTCGGCGTCTATTACTGGCCGCTCCTGGTATTGCATATCTACAAGCGAGCCATTCTCGTCAAAGGCTTCGGCGATGGCCCGATCCCCGTCAATACGCTCTACACGCAACCTCAAAAGCTCTTTGCGGAGCCCATTGCATCGCAGTCCGCTCCCGGCTCGAAATTGAAGACGACCGGAGTAAACCATGACACGCTCCTGACGGTCGGCTGGTTGGACCTGCGGAAGGGACCGCAGATCCTGCGTGTGCCGGACATGGCCGGCCGTTATTACAGCGTGCAGCTCAATGATCCGTCGAGCAATAACAACTTCGCCTATGTAGGCAGGCGCACCACCGGATCCAATGCCGGCGCGTACCTGCTCACGGGCCCCGGCTGGAAGGGTGAGGTACCAGCGGGGATGCCCCGGATTGCTTCGCCGAACAATGCCGTACTCGTTATCGGTCGCGTGCTCGTCGAGAGCGACAGCGATTTGCCGGCGGCACACGCGCTGACGAGTCAGATCGGGCTCGTGCCGCTCCTGCCTGGCGGGCAGCGCGCGTAGCCTTGGCTTTGTATTTAAAAGTACTTGTGATTCTGACGGCATACCGCTAGGCTCCCATCCGTGGCACCCGAGCCCCGCTCCGCCGACCCGCACGATGCCCCGATCAATCTGGGAACGCGCGCCATGGAGGATCTCCAATACATTCGCGAGACCATCGCATCGGCCAGCCGCTACACCACCTTTTCGGGCAAAGGCCTCATGGTCGTCGGCGTCGGCGCGATCATTGCCGGAACGCTGGCATCCCGCATCGCGGCCGGCGCGCCCCAGGCGCACATCTGGCTGGCAGACGCTGTCATCTCCGTCTTGGTTGGCGTGCTCTTTGGCCTGCACAAGGCGCGCGCGAGCGAGCAGTCAGTGCTGTCCGGACCGATTCGCAAGTTCACGCTCAGCTTTGCGCCCGTCATCTTCGCTGCAGCGCTGCTGACGCTGGCGCTGCTGCGAGCCAACGAGACCGCCCTGCTGCCCGGCACGTGGCTGTGCCTGTATGGCGCGGCGATTACCGCCGCCGGAACCTCCTCGGTTCCCCTGGTGCCGTTCATGGGCATTGCTTTCCTGGGGCTCGGCACTTTGGCACTGCTCGGCCCGACCGGGTTGGGAAATGGCTTGATGATTGCCGGATTCGGCGGATTACAGCTGCTGTTCGGTGGCCTCATTGCGCGGAGGTATGGTGGCTAATCCGCTCAGGCGTCACGCCGGTCATGCCGCTCACACGCCCGCCCGTCTCGGGGTGGTCAAGCCGGCCGATCAGCCGGCATCCGAGCCCCGATCTCTCGACAGCCTGGTTCACCATCGCCTGCGCCTTGGCGTTCTCAGTGCCCTCGCCGGCACAGACTCGATGACCTTCAACGAGCTGAAGGCCGTGCTGAAGACCACCGACGGTAATCTTAGTGTCCATGGCCGCAAGCTCGAAGACGCCGGCTATGTCGATTGCAGAAAAACCTTCGAGAATCGCAAGCCAGTCACCCGATATCGACTCAGCGCAGATGGCCGGCGGGCTTTGCAGCGCTATGTCGATCATATCGAAGCACTCGTCCGCGTCACCCGACGGTCGCTGGAAAAGTAAATGAGCAGCAACAGTATCGTTCGTGCGTCCTTTAACTTTGCGTTTGGAAGTACTTTGTTTCGCATCAACTCAACCACCGAGACAGCTGCAGATGATTCACTCAACGAGCGACTCAGAAGCCGGCATGCGGTCGAATTCGAGCTCCCCGGTCCGCGGGCGGCCCTTCGCGCTTAGTTGCGCCGCCTTGATCCTCGGCGCGGGTGAATCGGCGATCACTTATGACGCGATGGTGGGTTTGAACTGGGCGCTGCTGGCGCTCGGCGCTGCCCTCGCCATCCCGGTTTGCTCCCGGCGGCCCAAAGTGCGCATTTCCGCACAAGACTGGGGCTTCGTCACGCTGGTGCTGATGCTGGCCACCGCGCTTGGCATCACAGCCGATCGATTCTGGCAGTTTCTGATTGCCACGGCACTCATGGTTACATTGAGCGTCCCGGTCCTGGGTCTGCTGGGACGCCGTGGCGAGCCTGACAGTCCTCTCGGATGGGTACTCGCACCTTTCAGGTCCCTCAGCGGCGCATTCGATGAGTGCGCGCGTCGCATGCGCGAGCTCCTCGAGCAACTACGCGCCGATGCCAGCATCCCAATCATTCGCGCCGTTTCACTCTGCTTGCCTGTCGTTGCCGTACTGGCTCTATTGCTGAGCGGCTCCGATCCGACACTGGCTGCTATGCGCGATGCCATCGCCAAAGCCCTCGCGCAGATCTCAATCATCCCGCACACCCTGTGGTTCGGACTGCTCTCTGCCCTGACCCTCGGAGGGCTGGGCCTGGCGCTAAGGCCCCGTCTGGCGATCAGCGACACCCTGCCCCCGGCCTGCGGCGGGCTGCAATTCAGTCGGACCGACCAGCTCGCCGTGCTCGGTTCGGCCGCTACCCTCTTCGCGGCATACCTTGCCCTCCAGGTCTCGTACCTCTTCGCGAATTCCGCAGCGCTGCCTGGCAGCCACGTAACCTATGCCGAAGCCGTACATCGCGGATTCGGTCAACTCAATGCCGCCGTCACGCTGTCGGCTCTCATCATCTACACGCTTTCAAGCCGCTCCGCGGTCAATCCGCTGCCGCGGCTGTGCAAGGCGGCGGCGATCGTACTCATCGTGGAATCGCAAGTCCTGGCCATCTCCGCGCTGCATCGCGTGCGGCTCTACGAGGAGGCCTACGGGTACACGGAGCAACGACTCCTGGTCGAGGTCTATTCAGGTGCGGTCATGGCAGTCATGGCAATGCTTGGCTGGGAGACGCTCTATGGTCTGCAGATTGGCCGGCTCGCCCGCCGAACCTGGGTCCTGGGAGTTTTGACCTTGTGTGCTGTGGTGTTCTGGAACCACGAAGCATGGATCGTGCACGCCAATATGGTGCGCTATCGGCAAACCGGTCGGCTGGATGCAGCGTACTTGATCTACGGCCTCGGGCCTGATGGCTTGCCGGAGCTCACCCGTAGCCTGACAACCCTGGAACCATCGCTGCAGGCACAGCTCCAGGACTGCATCCGGGTGATGGCAACCACGCGATATGGGTCGATGCGGCGTTATCGCTGGTTCGAATGGACCACCCGGCGTAAGGCAGTGCGACAAGTTCTCGGAAACTATCCCCACCCTACCGGAACCAACCGACCATCCCCCGCATCGTGTCGCATCGCCAGGATCGCACCAAGGTAGCTCCTGCCTGACGCCTGGTGTGGTCCGCTCATATATTCTATAATAGCAATTATCTGAAAGCGCCCTGGCGAGACCGGCGCAACGATAGGAGGAACAGCGTATGGCCGGGCCCGCACCGAGAGCCAGAGTCATCGCCATCCGAGTCGGTGGCTCGCTGATTGTTCTGTGCGCCATCTGGTTCTGGCCAGTGGCTGCGCACGTCTCCCCGAGTTTCGATTGTGCTGGGGCGACATTGCCGACCGAGCTCACGATCTGCGCGGATCCGCAGCTCGCCGGCATCGACATCGATGCCGCGGCCTACTTTCAGGACAATGTGCAGGCAGCGAAGGGCTTTGGAGACAGCGCCGCCAGCGCTCGGCTCAGGGCGAGCAAGGCCGCCTTCCTCACGGCGCGCGATCGATGCGGCTCGGAAAAATGGTGCATCGAGCGCGAGTACGCCAAGTGGGACCATGCCGTGCAGACAATCGGTGGCGCTGCGCACCCACTCAACGACCCGGGCTCGCCTCGCCGGCGGCCCACCCGGTATCTGGGGGCCTATTTACTCGGCCTGCACGGGTAGCTCAGCCACGCCTCGCAATCGACACCGCCCAGCGACGATGCTTGCTCACCACCCGCGAGCAACTAAGCGCTCATGGTCTTCTTATCACTCGGCCGCACGGTAAAGCCGCCCGACTTCTCATCGGCCTGCAACGACAGCAGTGCGCGCTTCTGCGCCTCCGCCAGCAGGTCGTTGAACGAGCGGAAACCATAGGCACGCTCGTTGAAACCGGGATGACGGCGCTTGATGGCCTGCTTGATCATCGAGCCCCAGATGGACTCACTCTCCCCACGCTCCTCGAGCAGCGCATCGAGCGTCTCGACCACCAGCTCGAGCGCGTCGTTGAGGTCGGGCCCGCGATTGGCACCCGTTGCCGCTTCGGCGGCAGTCGCGGAGCCGTTGCCAGCGAAATCGCCACCCGATCCGCCACCCGACCCCGCGCCGGTCCAACCCACGCTGGCGCCGCCCGGCGCCGCTGCAGCGCTCGCCGCGGGCGGTGCCGCCGAGGCGGCCGGTGATTGCGCCGGCGCTGGCATGGCACTGCGCCGCCGCGTCTTCGAGGGCTGCTTGCGCACCAGGTCGTCGTAGTAGATGAACTCGTCGCAATTGTTGATGAACAGGTCCGAGGTGGAGTTCTTGACGCCGACTCCGATGACCGTCTTGGCGTTCTCGCGCAATTTGCTGACCAGCGGCGAGAAGTCCGAATCGCCACTGAGGATGACGAAAGTGTCTACGTGACCCTTGGTGTAACAGAGGTCCAGCGCATCGACGACCATGCGGATGTCGGCGGAGTTTTTGCCGGACTGCCGCACGTGCGGGATCTCGATCAGCTCGAAGGCCGCCTCGTGCAGACCGCGCTTGAACTCCTTGTAGCGATCGAAATCGCAGTAGGCCTTCTTGACCACGATGTGGCCCTTGAGCAGCAGGCGCTCGAGCACCTTCTCCACGTCGAAGCTGGGATAGCTGGCATCCCGCGCCCCGAGGGCAATATTTTCAAGGTCGAGGAACACCGCCATGGTGGCTTCGGAAGTTCCGGCATTGGCTCGATTAGTCATCTCTCTCCACGGCACCGTTTCCGGCGCCGCCGCAGGCGCGGCAGTGGTAACTGGCGGCAAGGATACGCCTCCCGGCCGACTCGTCGTACAATCGGAGGCTGTACGATCGATTACTGCCCCTGCCCGTGCCACTGCCCCGGAGTCTGCATGCAGTACCGTCCGCTCGGCCGCACCGGAATGCTTGTCTCCGAGCTGTGTCTGGGAACCATGACTTTTGCGGGGCGTGGCTTCTGGAAGGTGGTGGGGACCCTGGATCTGCCCGCCGCGACCGAATTGGTCGAGCGCTCGCTGGCCGCGGGCGTCAACTTCATCGACACCGCGGATGTCTATGCCGAAGGCGAATCCGAGCGTCTGCTCGGCCTGGCGCTGCGCAATCTGTCGGTGCGGCGCGAAGACGTCGTGCTGGCCACCAAGGTGCGCGGCCGCACCGGGGCCGGACCGAATGATGTCGGCCTCACGCGCAAACACATCCTTGCCTCCGTGGAGGCGAGCCTGCGGCGGCTGCAGACCGATTACATCGATCTCTATCAAATACACGGCTACGACCCGCTGACGCCGCTCGAGGAGACGCTGCGCGCGCTGGATAATCTCGTCAGCCGTGGCCTGGTGCGCTATGTCGGCTGCTCCAATCTGGCGGCCTGGCAGCTCATGAAGGCCTTGGGGCGCGCCGAGCACGAGCAGCTGGCGCGATTCGAGTCGCTGCAGGCCTACTACTCGATCGCCAGCCGCGACCTGGAGCGCGAGATCGTGCCGCTGCTACAGGATCAGGGCGTGGGACTGATGGTCTGGAGCCCGCTGTCGGGCGGACTGCTCAGCGGCAAGTTCAGCCGTGGCGGCAGCGGCCCGGCCGATGCCCGGCGCTCGAGCTTCGATTTCCCGCCGGTCGACAAGGAGCATGGCTTTGCGATCGTGGAGGCGATGCGGCCGATCGCTGCGGCGCATGGCGTATCGGTGGCGCGCGTGGCCCTCGCCTGGCTGCTGGCGCAGCGCTCGGTGACCAGCGTGATCATCGGCGCCAAGACACCTGCACAGCTCGATGACAATCTCGCCGCTGCCGATCTGACGCTGAGCGCCGAGCAGCTCGCGCAGCTCGACCAGGCCAGCGCCCTGAAGCCCGAGTATCCGCGCTGGATGATCGAGCGCCAGGGCGCCGACCGGCATCCGGGCGCCGGATCTTTTGCGCAACGCTCGAGCAGCGAGGCACAACGCAACGAAGCGGCGCCCAAGCAAGCGCACGCGACGCGTCACTGAGAGCGCCATGACAAATCTACATCGACGTCGTTTCCTGCTGTGGAGTAGCGCGGCGTGTGGCGGCGCGGCCGTGGGGTCGCTGTCCTGGTGGGCGGCGGCGCTGGCCTCCGATCACTTTGCGGTTACCCACAGCGCCGTGGAGTGGCAGCAGCTGCTCGGTCCGGCCCGCTATGCCATTCTGCGCAGGGGTGACACCGAGCGGCCCTTCAGCAGCGTGCTGCTGCACGAGCGGCAAGCCGGCGAGTTCAGCTGCGCAGGGTGTGGTACCGCGTTGTTTTCCTCCAGCACCAAGTTCGACAGCGGCACGGGCTGGCCGAGTTTCTGGGCGCCGCTGCCGCACGCAGTATTCACGCGTCGCGACCACTCCTTTGGCATGGTGCGCACCGAGGTGCTTTGCAGCGGCTGCGGCGGTCATCTCGGCCACGTGTTCCACGACGGTCCGCCGCCCACTGGGCTGCGCTACTGCATGAATGGACTGGCGCTGCAGTTCCGTGCGAGCGGCTCGCGGCGAGGCTCCGCGTCGCAGGGCAGCTCATGACGGGCGCGCCGGTTACGAAGCTCCGAGCGCGCGCAGCGCAGCCTGTAGCCTTGCTCAAGGCGCTCGGCCGCGCCGTGGCTGTCACGGGCTGTGGGTGTATCGCCGTGCTGTTGGTGCTGCTCTTTGTGAACGCAGCGCAGACGCATGCACAGGAGCGGCCGCGCGTCGTGGCACCCCCAGCGCTCGATGAACCCGCCGGTCGCACTCAACCGGAGGTCGCGGTGCTGGCGGGGGGTTGTTTCTGGGGTGTGCAGGGTGTCTACCAGCATGTGCCGGGCGTGATCAATGCCGTCTCCGGGTACACCGGCGGCAGCAAGGCCAATGCCCTCTATGATCTGGTTAGCACCGGCCGCACCGGGCATGCCGAGTCGGTGCAGATCACCTACGATCCGCGCTTCATCAGCTACGGTACGCTGCTGCAGCTGTTCTTCTCGGTGGTGCACGACCCCACCGAGCTCGACCGGCAGGGTCCGGACGAGGGATCGCAGTACCGCTCGGCAATCTTTCCACAGAACCCCGAGCAGACCCGGATCGCCACGGCCTACATCGCCCAGCTGCGCGATGCACATGCCTTCGCAGCACCGATCGTCACCCGCATCGAGCCCGGGCATACCTTTTATCCCGCCGAGGCCTACCACCAGAATTACCTGGCGACCCACCGCGGCTTCCCCTACATCGTCAACAACGACCTGCCCAAACTCGCCGCGCTCCAGCAGCTCTTTCCGCAGCGCTACCGCCGGACTGCGCTGCTCGTGGCTCAGACCAGCCCTTCCCACTGAAGACTGCGCACGCCTGCGCAGTGCGACAGGTGCTCGATGAACCCCGGCGTCTCGGGGGCACGCGTGGGACGCAGCTCCCGCACTTCGAATACCAGCGTGCGTCGCTGGCTCGCCGGCTCCAGACGGATGTTGGCGGCCGTGATGGACAGACCCGCATCCTCGAGGATGCGGCGGATCTGCAGCTCGCTGGGTCCCTCGGCATCCAGATCCAGCGCCAGCCGCGCCCCATGATGCTGGCGCAAGCGCTCCTCGAACCATTGCAGTCCCCAGAGCGCAAACAACCCGATCGCAGTCGCCGCCATCCCCAACCCAATCTGACCGCCACCGAGGCACAGGCCGATGACCGTGACCAGCCAGAGCGTCGCGGCAGTGGTGACGCCGGTGACCATATTGCCTCGACGCAGAATGGTGCCGGCGCCGATGAAACCGACACCCGTCAGGATGCCCAGCGGCAGGCGCATCAGGTCGTTCATCACGAAGGAGCTGGGCGGCCGTCCCTGCGTGAGCAGCAACGCATTCATCTGCAGCATCGACACGGAGGCCGCCAGGCACACCAGCAGCGTGGTGCGCATGCCGGCGGCTTTGCCGTGCTCGCGCCGGTTGTAGCCGATCACCATCCCTACCAGCACCGTGAGTGCCAGGCGCAGTACCACGTCCGTCCACCGCAACGGAGCCATCATCGGCATCATGAGGTCTCAGCGCCTCTTCGGTAGGTACAGATCGGTGAGCGTACCCTCGTACGCTTCTGCGGCAAAGGCAATCGTCTCGGTGAGTGTCGGATGGGCATGCACGGTGAGCCCGATATCGGCGGCATCCGCGCCCATCTCAATGGCCAGGGAGACCTCCGCAATGAGCTCGCCGGCGTTGGGGCCGACGATGCCGCCACCGACCACGCGATGGCTCTGCGCATCGAACAGCAGCTTGGTCAAGCCCTCATCACGACCGAGGGACAGCGAGCGGCCGCTCGCCGCCCAGGGGAAGCTGCTGCGCTCCACGGCGATTCCCTGCGCCTTGGCGGCCGTCTCGGTAAGGCCCACCCAGGCGACCTCCGGATCCGTGTAAGCCACCGCCGGGATCACGCGTGCGTCGAAGTGGCTCTTCTGGCCGGCCGCGACCTCCGCGGCAACCTTGCCCTCGTGCGTCGCCTTGTGGGCCAGCATCGGCTGGCCGGCGATGTCGCCGATCGCAAAGATGTGCGGCACGTTGGTGCGCATCTGCTTATCGGTGGGAATGAAGCCGCGCTCATCGACGTGTACGCCGGCAAGCTGCGCATCGATGCGCCGTCCGTTGGGCGTGCGGCCGACCGCGACCAGCACATGATCGTATTGCGCGCTGCTGGCTGCCTTGCCCTGAAAATCCACCTGCAAGCCCTCGCGTGAAACGCGCACGGCGCTGACACGCGTATCGAGCAGTATCTGGCCGTAGCGCGCGCGAATGCGCTTCTCCAGCGGCCGCACCAGATCGGCGTCGCAGCCGGGGATCAGCTGTCCGGTGAGCTCCACGACATCGATCTTCGCGCCGAGCGCCTCGTAGACGCAGGCCATCTCCAGGCCGATGATGCCGCCGCCGATGACCAGCATGCGCCCCGGATTGGTTGGCAGCTCCAGCGCGCCGGTCGAATCGATGATGCGCGGATCCGTGGGCAGGAACGGCAGCCGCGCAGCTTCCGAGCCGGCCGCGATGATGCAGTGTTCGAAGCGGATGGTCTCGACCGCGGCCCCTGCTTGCGCGTCCCGAGCCGCCGTGCCCTCGCGCGTCACCTGCAGCACGTGCGGACTGAGGAACTTGCCCGTACCGCGCACGACCTGCACGCGACGCTGGCGCGCCAGTGTCGCCAGGCCACCGGTGAGCTTTTTCACCACGCCGGCCTTCCAGTCGCGCAATCGATCGAAATTCAGCTGCGGCTCGCCGAAGACGATGCCGTGCTCGCGCATCGCGTGCGCATCCTCGATGACCTTGGCCGCATGCAACAGCGCCTTGGACGGGATGCAGCCGACGTTCAGGCAAACACCCCCGAGCTGCTCCCAGCGCTCCACCAGCGTGACGGACAGGCCAAGATCGGCTGCACGAAAAGCCGCGGTGTAGCCACCCGGGCCTGCGCCCAATACCAGCAGCTGCGTGCGCTGCGTGGCAGGCGGCTCGTCAAGCTCGGGTGGCTTCGGAGCCTGCGCTGGCTTGCGCACGTCGGGCGCGGCAGTAGCAGTAGCAGTGGCAGCCGCGGCAGCAGGCGCAGTGCCCGCATTGGGTGCGGCATCGGCGATGCGCACGCGTGCGATGGGCGAGCCCTTGGAGATGCGTGAGCCCTTTTGCACCAACAGCTCGGTGATCTCGCCGGCGGCCGTCGAAGGCACATCCATGGTGGCCTTGTCCGTCTCCAGCGTGATCAGCGGCGTATCGACCTCGACGCGGTCACCCGCCTTCACCAGCACGTCGATGACGGCGACGTCCTTGAAGTCGCCCAGGTCCGGACAGCGCAGCTCCTGATCGCTCACGACTGCAAGCTCACGGTACGGCCTCGATGAGCTGCGAAACCTCGGACAGGGCGCTCGCGACGTAGGCGGCGAAGCGCGCGCCCGCGGCGCCGTCGATGACGCGGTGATCGTAGGAGAGCGACAGCGGCAGCATCAGCCGCGGCACGAAGCCGCCCTCGCGATATACGGGACGCATCGCCGCGCGCGATACGCCGAGAATCGCGACCTCGGGCGCATTGATGATCGGCGTGAAGGCGGTACCGCCGATGCCGCCGAGACTGGAGATGGTGAAACTGCCCCCTTGCATCTGGCTGCCTGCGAGCTTGCCGGTGCGCGCGGCTTGCGCGAGCTCGGACAGAGCGCGCGCGGTCTCGTAGATGTCCAGGCGATTGGCATCACGGATGACCGGTACCATCAGGCCCTGGGGCGTATCGGCTGCAAAGCCGATATGGATGTACTGCTTGAGCACCAGGTTCTCGCCGCTCTCATCCAGCGAGGCGTTGAAATCGGGGAAGCGCTGCAATGCGCGTACGCAGGCGCGCACCACAAACGCGAGCGTGGTCAGCTTGATGCCGGCTAGCTCGGCACGGTCCTTCAAAGTCTGACGGGTCTGCTCGAGCTCGGTGATATCGGCCTCATCGAACTGCGTGACGTGCGGCAGATTCACCCAGCTCGCATGCATGCGCTGCGCGGTGATCCGGCGCACGCGCGTGAGCGGCTTGACCTCGGTGGGGCCGAACTGCGCGAAGTCCGGGATGTTCACACGCGGCAGGGCGCTGCTGCTCGCTGCCCCGCCCGCGCCACCGCCCGTCAGCACTGATTTGACGTAGGCCTTCAGATCCTCCGCGCTGATCCGACCTTTCTGCGCCGTGCCGCGCACGCGCGAGAGATCCGCGCCGAGCTCACGCGCGAGCTTGCGCACCGAGGGGCTGGCGTGGGCACGCGAGAAGCCCGCCTCGTTGATGGGCGGCAACTGCGCAGGCGCGGCAACCGCGGCGGGTGTCGGCGGGACCGCTGGCGCAGCCGGTTTGGATGGCGCGCTCGCAGCAGCAGCTGCTGCGGCAGTCGCGCCCTTCGCAGCGGACCCCGTGGCCGTCGGCGCTGCGGCTGCCGCGCTCGGCGCCGCTGCGGCGGACGCTGGCGCGGCCGGCGCGGCCGGCGCGGCCGGACTGGCGGCTGCTGTCTCGGCCAGGCGCACAGTGGCGATGGGTGTGCCGGTCGATACATGCGAGCCACGCTGCACCAGCAGCGCCTCGATCACGCCGGCCTCGGGCGAGGGCACATCCATGGTGGCCTTCTCGGTCTCGAGGGTCAGCAGGGGGGTATCGACCTGCACGCTGTCGCCGACCTTCACCAGCACGTCGATGACGGCCACGTCATGAAAATTGCCCAGGTCGGGCACCTGAATGTCTTTGGAGGCCACGCCGATCCTTAATCTATGTCGGAGATTCGTGCCGCTCAGCTGGTGACCGGATCGGCCTTCTCGGCATCGATACCGAGGGTCGCGAGCGCACCGGCCACCCGTGAGGGCTCGATGCGGCCCTGGTCGGCCAGCGCCTTGAGTGCCGCGAGAGCGATGAACGCGCGATCAACCTCGAAATGCGCACGCAGCGGCGCGCGCGCGTCGCTGCGCCCGAAGCCGTCGGTGCCGAGCGTCGCATAGCGCTGCGACAGCCATGGGCGGATCTGTTCGGGAACGTTGCGCATGTAATCGGTCGCGGCGATCAGCGGCCCGGCACACTCCCCGAGCAGCTCGTGCACGTAGGGGACGCGCGCTTCGGTAGCCGGATGCAGCAGATTCCAGTGATCGCAGGCGAGTGCCTCGCGGCGCAGCTCACTGAAGCTGGTGATCGAAAACACCTCAACTGCGACGTCAAACTTCTGCTCGAGCAGCTCGGCTGCCGCCAGGCACTCGCGCAGAATCGTGCCGCTGCCCAGCAGCGTCACGCGCTCGACGGCCTTCTTGCCGGCACCGGCTGGCTTGCCCGGCTCGCGCAGACGGTAGCCGCCGCGCAGGATGGCGCTCTCCACGCCCGCCGGCATCGCCGGCTGCGCGTAGTTCTCGTTCATCAGCGAGATGTAATAGAAGATGTTCTCGTTCTGCGCGTACATGCGCTTGAGCCCGTCCTGGATGATCACGGCGAGCTCATAGGCGTAGGTGGGATCGTAGGCGCGACAGTTGGGAATGGTCGTGGCGACCAGCTGGCTGTGGCCGTCCTGATGCTGCAGACCCTCGCCGGCGAGCGTGGTGCGCCCCGCCGTGCCGCCCAACAGAAAGCCGCGCGCCTGCATGTCCCCGGCCGCCCAGAGAAAGTCACCCACGCGCTGGAAGCCGAACATCGAGTAGTAGATGTAGAAGGGCACCATGCCGATGCCGTGATTGGCATAGGAGGTCGCCGCGGCGATCCACGAGCACACCGAACCTGCCTCGGTGATGCCCTCCTCGATGATCTGACCCTTCTTTTCCTCGCGATACGACATCAAGGTCTCGGCATCCACCGGCGTGTAGAGCTGGCCGACCGAGGAATAGATGCCCACCTGGCGGAACAAGCCTTCCATGCCGAAGGTACGCGCCTCGTCGGGCACGATGGGCACGACGTGCTTGCCGATCTCGCGATCCTTCAGCAGCACCGTGAGGATGCGCACGAACGCCATGGTCGTGGAGATCTCACGCTCACCGGTGCCATCGAGGATGGAACGGAACGCGTCGAGCGGCGGCACCGTGAGGGCGGCCGCCGTGGGCTTGCGCGCCGGCAAATAACCGCCGAGGCTCCGGCGCCGCTCGTGCAGGTAGCGCATCTCCTCGCTGTCCTGAGGGGGCTTGCGGAACGGTAGATGCTCGAGGTCTTCGTCGGGCACCGGGATGTTGAAGCGATCGCGCAACTCGCGCAGCGCCTCCGTATCGAGCTTCTTCTGCTGATGCGCGACCATCTGTCCCTCGGCGCTCTTGCCGAGTCCGAAACCCTTCACCGTTTTGGCGATGATGACCGTGGGCTTGCCCTGCGTATGGACGGCGGCGTCATAGGCGGCATACACCTTGCGCGCATCGTGGCCGCCGCGATTGAGATGCCAGATGTCCTCGTCGGACATGTTGGCGACCATCTCCTTGAGCGCGGGATCCTTGCCGAAGAAGTGCTCGCGCGTATAGGCGCCACCCTTGGCCTTGAAGTTCTGATATTCGCCGTCGACGCACTGCTCCATGACCCGGCGCAGCACGCCGCCGGTGTCACGCGCCAGCAGCGGATCCCAGCGCGAGCCCCAGAGCACCTTGATGACATTCCAGCCGGCGCCGAGAAAAGCAGCCTCCAGCTCCTGGATGATCTTGCCGTTGCCGCGCACCGGACCGTCCAGGCGCTGCAGGTTGCAGTTGATGACGAAGATGAGATTGTCGAGCTTCTCGCGCACCGGCATGGTGAGCGCGCCCATCGACTCGGGCTCGTCCATCTCCCCATCGCCGCAGAAGCACCACACCTTGCGGTCCGACGGCGCGACCAGGCCGCGATTCTCCAGATAGCGGATGAAGCGCGCCTGGTAGATCGCCATCATGGGCCCAAGGCCCATCGAGACGGTGGGGAACTGCCAGAAGTCGGGCATCAGCCAGGGGTGGGGATAGGAGCTGAGGCCATGGCCGGCGACTTCCTGCCGGAAGTAGCGCAGCTGCTCTTCGCTCAGCCGCCCCTCGAGGTAGGCGCGTGCATAAATGCCCGGGGAGGAATGGCCCTGGATGTAGATCAGATCGCCCGGATGCTGGGCTGAGGGCGCCCGCCAGAAGTGATTGAAGCCGACCTCGTAGAGCGTCGCGGAAGAGGCATAGGTCGAAATATGTCCGCCGTACTCGCTCGACTTGCGGTTGGCCTGCACCACCATGGCGACCGCGTTCCAGCGGATGTAGGCCTCGACACGCCTCTCCAAAGCCCGATCGCCTGGGTAGGGCGCTTCCTGGCCCACCGCGATGGTGTTGACATAGGCTGTATTGGAGCGGAAGGGCAGATACGCCCCGGATCGGCGCGTGTGGTCTATGAGCCGCTCGAGCAGGAAGTGCGCGCGTGCCGGCCCCTCGGCCTGCAGCACGGAATCGATGGATTCCAGCCACTCCCGCGTCTCGACCGGATCCAGATCTTCGGTGCTGCTGACGTCGTTCATGATGTTAATTCTAGTGCTTTCTGCCGCAGGCTGCCGCCTGCCCTCGACATTCCGTAGGGCGCGGCTTATATCACTAAAGCGGAACTGCTCCTATGATCAACCAGTCGAACTTTCTGTGCCTCCTGACCTGGGGACGGCGGCGGTGCAGCTTCGGGCAATCATTAAAGATCGCTCATTATGGTTGCCAATTTCATCAACTCCTGAAACGAGTTAGCTCATGAACGAGCGTCCGCAGGTGACCTCATGAACGCAACAGCGCTCTCGTCGCATCGCAGCTGTGCACTGCGCGGCGGCCTCATCGCATTTACCGCGGGACTGTTGCTGTCGGCGGCGAGCGTGGTGTCGGCCGCACCGCATGGCGGCGGCGGCTTTCATGGCGGTTTCTCGCGCGGCGGTTTCGCGGGTGGCGGCATTGCACGCGGTGGATTCTCACGCGGCGGCTTTGCCGGTGGCGGCATCGCACGCGGTGGGTTCTCGCGTGGCGGCTTCGCACGGGGCGGCTACACGCGCGGTGGCGTTGCGCGCGGCGGCTTCGGACGCGGCCATGGGCGCCCCTATGGCGATCACGATGGCGATCACGATCGCCGGCGCGGCTGGGGCTGGGCCGGCTACGGGTGGCCTTATTGGGGATTGGGCGCGGGGCTTGGCCTGGGGCTCTATCTGTCCACCCTGCCCTGGGATTACTCGACCTACTGGTGGGACGGGGTGCCTTACTATTACACCGGCGACAACTATTACACCTGGGATGGCGCCGCCGGGGATTATCAGCAGGTGCAACCACCCCTGCAGGTGACGCAGCAGGCCGCCAACGCACCGCCACCGCGCCTGTATGCCTATCCGAAGAATGGCCAATCGGCACAGCAACAGGCCGGTGACGAGGCCGCGTGTCGGGAGTGGGCCTCGCACCAAACCAACGGCGGCGATGCCGCGTCCGCCGACGCGTCTGGCGCGTCGGGCGGGCCAGCGCCCGCGGCGTCGGTCAACTTGCCGCCGAGCTCCAGCAGCGCTGTGGGCGCAATTGCAGCAGCTACTGGCTCACCGCCGTCGGTCAACCTGGGAGCCGCCGCAGGCCCCAACTCCGAATTCCTGCGCGCCGAAGCTGCCTGCCTGCAGGGACGCGGCTACAGCGTGGATTGAGAGGCCTGATCGCGGCGCAGCCTGCCGGTCAGGGCGCAACCCGCGGTCACGGCGCACGCGGCGATTCGCGCGACCAAGTCGCACCTGTCGCTGTGCTAGGATGCCGGGCCGTGACAGATCCAGCCGCGCTGCGCGCGGCCGGCCCACCGCAATTCCAAGGATAATTTTCCCGATGGCCCCGCCCGCAGAGGCCGTGCGTCCGTGACGGCCGGCGCCGCTCCGACGAGCCTGACGCTGCGTCGCCCCGATGATTGGCATCTACACCTGCGCGATGCGGCGGCGCTGCAGGCCGTGCTGCCCTTCACGGCCGCACGCTTTGCACGCGCCATCGTGATGCCCAATCTGTCCCCGCCCGTCAGCACCACGGCGGCGGCGCTGGCTTATCGCGAGCGCATCCTGGCGGCCCTGCCGCAGGGCGCGCGCTTCGAGCCGCTCATGACGCTCTATCTGACCGACCGCACCGATGCGGCCGAGATCGAGCAGGCTGTACGTTGCAGCCACATCTACGGTTGCAAGCTCTATCCGGCCGGAGCCACCACGCATTCCGCGTCGGGCGTCACCGATGTGCGCCGCCTCGATGAGGCGCTCGGCGCCATGATGCAGGCGGATCTGCCTTTGCTGGTGCACGGTGAGGTGACCGATCCCAGCGTCGATGTCTTCGATCGCGAGGCGCGCTTCGTCGAGACGGTGCTGGCGCCGCTGAGCGAGCGCTTCCCGCGACTGCGCATCGTGCTCGAGCACGTCAGCACACGAGCGGCCGTCAATTTCGTGCGCTCGGCGCGCCCCGGCATCGCCGCGACGATCACACCCCAGCACCTGCTCTATAACCGCAACGCCCTGTTTCGCGGCGGCCTGCGTCCGCACCTGTACTGTCTGCCGATCCTCAAGAGCGAACCGGACCGCTTGAGCCTCATCGAGGCCGTCGCCGCCGGCGATGCACGCTTCTTTCTGGGCACCGACAGCGCACCGCACGCGCGCGATGCGAAAGAGCACGCCTGCGGCTGCGCCGGGATATTTTCTGCGCACGCGGCGCTCGAGCTGTACGCCGAAGCCTTCGAGGCCGCAGGCATGCTCGCGCGTCTGCCGGCGTTCGCCAGTGAGTTCGGCGCCGACTTCTATCGCCTGCCGCGCAACGAGGAGCGCATCACGCTGCTGCGCCAACCCTGGAGCGTGCCGGCACACTATCCGTTCGGCGCGCACGAGCTGGTGCCGCTGCGCGCCGGGGAAACCCTCGCCTGGCGAGTGCAGGAGGCGCAGCAGCCTGCATGAACGCCACTCTTCCGCCCGCGCCACCCGCCCCACCCGACGACGGGCCGCCCGCGCCGCCCGCGGCGGCCCCCGTCGCGGCAGCGCCGGCCGCGCCCTCCCCGATGCTGCGACGGTTCCGCGGCTTTCTGCCGGTGGTCATCGATGTGGAAACCGGTGGCTTTGAGGCCTCGACCGATGCGCTGCTGCAGATCGCTGCCGTGCTCATCGAGATCGATGCGAGCGGACGGCTGTCTCCGGGCGAGAGTTATTCCTATCACGTACGACCTTTCGAGGGTGCGCGGCTCGACCCGGCGTCCCTGCAGGTCAACAAGATCGATCCGTGGCATCCCCTGCGCCCGGCCATCGACGAGGCCGATGCGCTGCAGAGGATCTTTCGTGAGATCCGCACACACGTGCGCCGCCATGGCTGCCGGCGCGCCGTGCTGGTCGGCCACAATGCGGCCTTCGATCTGGCCTTCCTCAACGCGACAGTCAAACGCGCCGCGGTCAAGCGCAATCCCTTCCACCCCTTCTCGTGCTTCGATACCGCAACGCTCGGGGGGGCCGCGCTCGGCCAGACGGTGCTCGCCAAGGCTTCGGTGGTCGCGGGCCTGGAATGGGACAAGAGTCGTGCGCACTCGGCGAGCTACGACGCCGAGCGCACCGCGGCGCTGTTCTGTCTGGTCTGTAACGAGCTGACGGCCTGCTATGCGCGTGCCGATGAGCGTGCACGCGCGCTGGGCTGGCAGAGCGCGCCGCAGCCGCTTGAACCCGACGAGGCCGACACCCCGGCGGCGCCCGGGGCGCCCTGATCAGATCGAGCCAGCGGCCTGCAATACCTGCTTGAGCTCGCCGCTGCGGTACATCTGCATCGCGATGTCACAACCACCGACCAGCTCGCCCTTCACGTACAGCTGCGGATAGGTCGGCCAATTGGAGACGCGCTTGAGCGCATCGCGCATCTCATCGTCTTCGAAGATGTTGACGTAGTGGAAGCGCGCGCCGAGATGCTGCAGCGCTGCGACGGTCTGCGCCGAGAAGCCACATTGGGGGAAGTCCGGCGTGCCCTTCATGAACAACACCACCGGTGAACTCGCGATCTCCTTGCGAATGCGCTCGTTGACGTCCGTCGCATCGCTCACGGTGTCTGCACCGCTCGTCTCAACCGTCGTTGCCATTGCTGCCATCCCGCACGCGAGGCGTGCCGCTTGCGCCGTTACCACTGGAAGTTGCATTGAATTATGGGGCCCGCTCGCCTATTCTTCAAATCCGCCTTTCCCCAGCGGCCTGCGACAACAACGAGTTACAGGGAGAGCTGGATGAACCCTCTCAAATCTACCGGCGCGGCCATCGCCGTGGCGGAGCCGGCGGTACTGCCGTCGGATCTGTTCGAGCAGGTCGCGCGCGCGCTACTCGAGGACGTCGGCAGCGGCGACGTGTCTGCGCAGCTGATACCCGCCGAGCGTCAGGGTCGTGCGCAGGTGATCTCGCGCGAGGCCGCGATCCTCTGCGGCGCAGCGTGGTTCGATGAGGTGTTTCGTCAGCTCGAGCCACGCATTGGCGTGCGCTGGCATTTTCAGGACGGAGCGCAGGTGCGCGCCAATGCCGTGCTCTGCGAGCTCGCCGGCCCGGCGCGTGCGCTGCTG
Source organism: Steroidobacteraceae bacterium (assembly GCA_035553315.1). GTDB lineage: Bacteria > Pseudomonadota > Gammaproteobacteria > Steroidobacterales > Steroidobacteraceae > FEN-1191. The sequence continues at coordinate 74,691 of DATNDE010000037.1, read as the reverse complement.
ACGGGCGAGCGCACGGCGCTCAATTTCCTGCAGCTGCTCTCGGCCACCGCCACGGTCACCGCGCGCTACGTACAGGCCGTTGCCGGCACGCGCTGCCGCATCCTCGATACGCGCAAGACCATCCCCGGGCTGCGCACCGCGCAGAAGTACGCCGTGCGCTGCGGCGGCGGCAGCAATCACCGCATGGGGCTGTACGACATGGTGCTCATCAAGGAAAACCACATCGCGGCTGCCGGCTCGATCACGGCGGCGGTCGCCGCGGCCCGCCAGCAGTCGCCGGGCAGGCGCGTGGAGGTCGAGACCGAGACACTCGAGCAGTTGCGCGAAGCGCTCGATGCACGCGCCGACGTCGTGTTGCTCGACAACTTCTCGGTCGGGCGCATGCACGACGCCGTGGCGCTCAATGCGGCGCATGCGCACCCGGCGCAGCTCGAGGCGTCGGGCGGGGTGAGCCTGCAGACGCTGCGTGAGATTGCCGAAACCGGCGTGGACTACATCTCGGTCGGCGCGCTCACCAAGCACATCGCGGCGATCGACCTGTCGATGCGCTTCGCGAGCTAATCCGCCGCGGCGACACTTGCCCCACCCGCCGGCCGCGGCGCAAACCACAGCAATATCAGCGGCGGCACCATCAGCAGGGCCGAGATCCAGAAATAGTCCAGTGTCGAGAGCAGGTAGGCCTGATCAATCAGGCTATGGGACAGCAGCGCCGAGCTCGCCTGTCCTGAAAGCCCCAGATTCGACAGTCCGTGCAGCGCCTGTGCAAGCCCGGTGCTGGCGGAGTTCGCCGCATCGGCCAGGCGCGTCTGGTGCAGGGCCTCGCGCCGATCCCACAGCGTCGTGGTGATGGAAGTTGCAAAACTAGCCGCCACGATGCGCGAAAAATTGGAGACGCCCGAGGCCGAGGGTACGCGCTGTGGCGGCAGCCCATCGAGCAGGATGGCGAGCATGGCGACGAAGAACACCGACATGCCCACGCCCATGACGAGCTGCGGCATGACGAAGGCCGCGAAACTGGCATCGGCCGTGAAGCCCGAGCGCATGAAATATGACAAACCATAGCTGATGAAGCCGAGCGTAGCGAGCCAGCGCGCATCCACCTTGCCGATCATGCGACCAAACAACGGTGAGAGCAGCAGCGCGACCAGTCCCGAGGGCGCGGCCACCAGTCCCGCCCAGGTTGCCGTGTAATTCAGCTGGGTCTGCAGCCACAGCGGCATCAGCACCACGTTGCCGAAGAACACCGCATAGCCCAGGCAGAAGGCAATCGTGCCGATTCGAAAGCTCGGCACCCTGAACAGCGAGAGGTCGACGACCGGGTGCGCGTCGGTCAACTCCCAGATGAGCCAGGCCACAAACCCCACGACCGAGACCGCGGCGAGCACCACGATGGCCGGCGAGGAGAACCAGTCCAGGTCCTTGCCCTTGTCGAGCATGACCTGCAGCGCTCCGACCCAAACCACCAGCAGACCCAATCCCACCGTATCGATCGGCAGGCGCCGCGTGGGGGTGTCGCGTTGGCCGAGGTAGCGCCAGCACAACAGCGACACCACCACCCCGACGGGCACGTTGATGTAGAAGATCCACGGCCAGGTCCAGTTGTCGGAGATGTAGCCACCGAGCACGGGGCCCGCGATCGGTGCGATCAGCGTGGTCATCGACCAGATGGCGAGCGCGGTGCCGCGTTTCTGCGGTGGAAAGACGCTCAGCAGCAGCGCTTGCGAGCCCGGAATCATCGGCCCGGACACCGCGCCCTGCAGCACGCGGAACACCACCAGCGAGGACAGGCTCCAGGAGATGCCGCACAGAAAGGACGCGATGGTGAACAGCAATACCGACAGGACGAAAGTGCGCACCACGCCGTAGCGCTGCATCAGCCAGCCGGTCAGGGGCACCGCGATGCCGTTGCTGACGGCGAACGAGGTGATCACCCAGGTGCCCTCGTCGGGCGAGACTCCCAGGTTGCCGGCGATCGTCGGGATCGCAACGTTGGCGATGCTGGTGTCCAGCACCTGCATGAACGTGCCGAGCGCCAGCGCGATGGCCACCAGCGTGCGGGCGCTGCCCACGAGCGGTGCGGGAGCGGCCGGCACCGCAGCACTGGGCGCCAGGGGCGCACGCGTCTCGGAGACGGCTGGATCGGCGATGTCCGCGCTGCTCACGATGGCTTGCTCGTCGTTGCTTGCCGGTGCTCGCTGTGCAGGGCTGGCCGTACTCAGCGCACGAAGGCGTCGGCGCGGGCGAGATTGAGCGCCTGCACGTGACCGGAGTTCTCGGCAACGATCGCCTGGATCTGCGCCTCGACTTTGGGATCATTGCCGTCGCTCTGCAATGCCGGCAGCGGCGCGGTGCTGACCTGATCGGAGATGACCGGGCCGCTGGTGTCGCGCACATCCACGTGCACGCTCATCGACAGCCCCACGCGCAGCGGATGAGCCTGCAACTGCGCGGCATCCAGCGCGATGCGCACCGGCACGCGCTGCACGATCTTGATCCAGTTACCCGAAGCGTTCTGCGCCGGCAGCAGCGCGAAGGCACTGCCGCTGCCGGCCGCCAGACCCGCGAGTTTTCCGTGGAAGACGACCGAGTCGCCGTACAGATCGGCCTGCAGACTGACGGGTTGACCGACGCGCATATCACGCAGTTGTCCTTCCTTGAAGTTGGCATCCACCCACGCCTCACCCAACGGCACGACCACCATCAGCGGCGCCCCGGCGGCCACGCGCTGGCCGACCTGCACACCACGCTTGGCGATGACCCCATCGACCGGCGAGCGCAGCTGCGTACGATGCAGCGCGAGCGCTGCATCGCGCACTGCCGCCTCCGCCGCCAGCACCTGCGGGTGGGTCTCGATCGAGGTGCCCTGGATCTGCGCCTCCGTGGCGTTGAGCTGCTCGCGCGCGGCCGTCAGTGCCGCCTGCGCCACGCTGACTGCATCGCGCGCATGCGAGAGCTCCTCTCCAGAGACGGCCCCGTCGGCCAGCAATCCCGCGCGGCGCGACAGATCGTTCTGCACACGCCGCAGATCCGCCTGGCGCTGCGCGATCTGCGCGCGCAGCGCATCGCGCTGGGCAAACACCCCGCGCACCTCGCGCACTGCGCGCGCCAGCTGCGCCTCGGCCGAATTGAGCGCGATCTGCGCATCAGCCGGATCCAGGCTCGCGAGCAGCTGCCCGCGCCGTACGCCCTGCGTGTCGTCGACCAGAACCGAGGTCACGGTGCCGGGCACCTGACTGGTGATCTGCACCAGATCCGCGCTCACGTAGGCGTCATCGGTGCTCTGGTAGTTGCGGTCGACGATGAACCAGTGCGCGGCGAAGGCCAGCGCCGCGATCAGCACCACCAGCGCCAGTGCCACAAAGCCGCGACGGCGCACCCGCTTGCCGGTGCTCTCAGTGGAGGTCGGGGTTCGAGTGGATTGGTCCATGATCAATTCCCGGTATTAAAGGTGTTACGAGGTACGTCCGCCCGCGCCGCACGCGGCGCGTCAGGTCCCGGGGCGGAAAAGCTGCCTCCCAGCGCGATGAGCAGCGTGATGCGGGCGCGGGCGCGTTGGTTGTGCAGCTCGACGGCGGTGCGGCGTGCGTTGAACACGTCGGTTTCCGCATCCAGCACCGACAGATAGCTCGCCAGGCCCGCACGGTAGCGTTCCTCATCCAGTCGATAGGCCTCCTGCGCCGCTTGGAGCCATTGCATCTGCTGCTGCTGCTGGGCGGCCAGCGAATCGATCAGGGTGATCTGGTCGGCGGCCTGATGGACTGCTCCGAGCACGATGTCGTCGTAGCTCGCCACCGCCTGCCCGAGCCCGGCCTGGGCGCCGCGATACTGCGCGCGCAGGCGGCCGCCATCGAAGATCGGCAGGCTCAGTGCCGGCCCTGCGCCATAGCCCAGGCTCTGGGCACTGATGAGATTGGACAGGCTCACCGAGGCAAAGCCGACGAACGCCGCCAGGTTGATGCTGGGATAGAACGCCGCGCGCGCCGCGCTGCGCTGTGCGTCCGCCGCCGCGATGCGCTGGCGTGCGGCGATCACATCGGGACGCCGTGCCAGCAGGTTGATCGGCAGGCTGGCCGGTAGCGCCTGCAGCGCCGTCACGTCCAGATGCGGTCGTTGGATCGATCCATACAGGTCCGCGCCCTGCCCCACGAGCGCGGCGAGCTCGTGGCGCGCCAGCGCTGCCTGCGCCTGCGCCTGCAGCAGCGCCAAGTGCGTCTGCGGCACCGCACCCTCCGCTTCTCGCAGCTCCACACGAGTATCCAGTCCAGCCGCGACGCGCCGGCGCGTGATCTCGACGATGCGCGCACGCTGCGCCTCGGTGTCGGCCGCGATGTCCTGCAGCGCATACGCACGATCGAGCTGCAGATACGCCTCGACGAGCGCACCGCTGAGCAGCAGACGCGCCTCGGCGCGGTCCATGTCGACGGCATCGGATAGTCGGTCCACCGCGGCGGCCTGATCGGCATGCTCACCCCAGAGGTCCGGATCCCAGGACAACGCCGCGCCCAGGCTGCCGTACCACACGGTGTGACCACCCAGCAGGTACGGGCCGAATCCGGACGGCACCTTCAGCCGCTCCTCGCTGGCCTTGAGGCGCGCATCGGGCAACCGCGCCGCCGCCGCGGCGGCGGCCTGTGCCTCGGCGTCCTGCCAGCGTGCGTTGGCTTCGGCGAGACGCGGGTTGTCGCGCAGCGCCTCGCTCATCAGCCGGTCAAGTTGCGCATCGCCCAGTGCCTGCCACCAGGCGTCGGGGGCGGGAGAATACTGCGGGCCCTTTAGCCCGAGCTGTGTACCGGCCAGCGGGGTCGGCGCCGCGCCCAGATGTGGCGGCAGCGTCGCACAGGCCGCCAGCGCGAGGGCGCCGATGGCCGCGCCGGTGGCAGCGCCCATCGCGCAGAGCCCCCTTCGCCACCGCATGCGGCTCACGGACGGCTCCCAGCCGGCGAATCCTGTGGATCCGTGTCCTCACCCGCCTCCAGTGCTTCGAGCATCCCCGTCAGCTTGGTCAGCAGACGCGTGAGCGCCGCCAATTCCTCGGCCGAAAAGCCCTCCAGCGCGAGGTTGAGCCGCTCGACCACGGCAGGGATGGCCGCCTCGACGGTGGCCCGTCCAGCGGCCGTGAGCTGCAGTTGCACCTCGCGGCGGTCCTTGCGGCTGCGTTCCCGGCTCACCAGGTCGCGCGCCTCCAGCTGATCGATGACGCGGGTCAGCGCTCCGCTGTCGTGGCGCAGCTGCGCGCACAGCACGCGCGCGTTCAACGCCAGGCCGTCGCGCAGATGCATCAGAATGACCCACTGCGTGAAGGTGAAGCCGTTGGCCTCGAGCGCCGGCTCCAGCTTGTCGGCCAGCTGGGAATGCGCGCGCTTGAGCAGGTAGCCGACGCTCGTGCGCGCATGGTAAGTCTGGGCTTGATAATGCTGCGTAGGCATTTACTGTCTCGACAGTGTCTGCTCTGGCAGCGATTAGACTACGAACGACTGCCCCAGTCAAGCATAGCCGCCGGCTACAGCGTCGCCACCATCGCCACGACCGTGGCGGCCATGACGCCCGTCGCCGTCCAGCCGAGCCGACGCAGGCGCGAACGGATCACGAAGGAACCCATGATCTCGCCCCGCGCGGCCAGCATCATCATGACGGCCATGATCGGCACGGCGATGATGCCGTTGATCTCTGCGCTCCACAGCAACGCGCGTATCGGATCCAGGCGGGTGAAATTCAGGATCACCCCGCCGAGCGTCGCCACGGCGATGAGCGCGTAGAAGCCCCTCGCCTCCCGCAGGCGCATGTCCAGTCCCGAGCGCCACTCGAAGCTCTCGGCGACCGCGTAGGCCGCTGAGCCAGCCAGCACCGGCACGGCCAACATGCCGGTCCCGATGATGCCGAGGCTGAAAAGCAGGAAGGTCAGCTGGCCGCCGAGGGGTCGCAGCGCCTCGGCGGCCTGTGAGGCGCTCTGGATATTGTTGACGCCGGCTGCGTGCAGGGTCACCGCAGTGCTCAACATGATGCAGAAGGCGATCACGTTGGAAAATCCCATGCCCAGATACGTATCCCAGCGTATGCGCCGCAGATGTCGCCGCGTCGTGGCCATATCGTGCGGCTCGAGCACGCCATCGGCCCGCAGCGCGCCCCGCGTCTTCAGTTCCTCGACCTCCTGAGATGCCTGCCAGAAGAACATGTAGGGGCTGATGGTCGTCCCAAACACGGCCACGACCATGGTGATGGCGTTGTTATCCAGCCAGAGATGCGGAAACAGCGACTCGCTGAGCACCTTGGTCCACGGGGCATGCACCATGAACACCACGGCGGCATAGGACAGCAGCGCCAGCGTCAGCCACTTCAGATAGCGCACGTAGGTCTGATAGCGCAGGTACACCTGCAGCAGCAGGCACAGCGCCCCGAAGCCGATGGAATACAGACGCGCCGAGCCGCCCGTGAGCAAGCGCAGCGCCTCGCCCATGGCAGCAATATCGGCCGCGATGTTGATCGTGTTGGCGACCAGCAGCAGCGCCACCAGGCCGTAGAGGACAGGTCGCGGGAATATCGCCTTGACGTTCGCCGCGAGGCCCCGGCCCGTGATGAAGCCGAGCCGGGCGCTGACCATCTGAATGCTGACCATCAACGGATAGGTCAGCAGCACCGTCCAGAGCATGCTGTAGCCGAACTGGGCGCCGGCCTGCGAATAGGTGGCGATGCCGCTCGGATCATCGTCGGCCGCCCCCGTGATCAGTCCCGGCCCGAGCTGCTTGACCCGCGGGTCCCGGGCCACTTTTCTGAGAAGTCTGACCATCGGGTTACAGCCGAAAGAGAGGTTGCCGGGATGCTGCCGTCGGCAGCACTGCGCGAGGGCGGCCGAACGATAGCCGCGTGACTCTGAGGTGTAAAGGATGGCGTCGACAATTTTTTCGATGGCAACTCGAATCTCTGCGCGGCGTCGTGACAGACGCCACGCGGGCGCTGCGTGTCGTCCTGCGAGACGCTACGCCGCGTCGTGGAAGATGATTCCGAGCGTGTGACGCCGGCCTCTGCGCAGCGCGCTGACTCCATGACGCAGCCGCACCTGATAATCGCCGCGCGAACCCCGCACGGGTCGGCGGTTGACGGCGAAGATCACGGCATCGCCCTGCGCGAGGGATATCACCTGGGGTCGCGACTGCGTGCGCGGTCGCTGCTCCGTGATGATGAATTCTCCGCCCGCGAAGTCCCGTCCGGGTGCGGACAACAGCACGGTCAGCTGCAGGGGAAAAACCTGTTCGCCGTAGAGGTCCTGATGCAGGCAGTTGTAATCGCCCGCGCCATACTGCAGCAGCAGCGGCGTGGGCTGCGTCTGACCGGCGGCATGGCAGCGCGCCAGGAACTCGCGATGGCTGGATGGAAAGCGCACTACATCGCCCATGCGCTCGTACCACGCGTTGGCGAGCGGCACGAGCTGCGCATAGGCCGAGGTGCGCAGCGCCTCGATGAGCGGCGGCAGCGGATAGGCAAAGTAGCGATACTCTCCGCGACCGAACCCGTGGTGGGACATGACGACGCGGCTGCGAAATGGCGTATCGCGCTGGTACAGCGCTGCAATATCGGCGCATTGCGTGCCTGACAGCAGCCCCGGCAGCACACTCCAGCCCTGCGCATCCAGCTCGCGGCGTACGCCTTCCCAGTCGACGGCCGACTGCTCTCGCTTCAGCAGCGCGGCTTTGCGCTCGATGCCCCAACGGTAGCCTGAGGCCGAGCCGTCGCTGCGGACCACGCGATGGCAGGGAATGGCCACGGCAATGCGATTGGCCGCGCAGGCGGCGGCCACCGCGCGAACGGCTGCCGGTCGACCGATCTGCCGGGCCAGCTGCGCATAGCTGACCGTCCGGCCGCCCGGAATGGTCTGCAGCGCCTTCCAGACGCGCTGCTGGAAGGCCGTGCCGCGAACGTCCAGCGGCAGGTCCAGCGACGTCTGTGGATCATCGATCAGACCGACGACCTTTGAGACCAGCGCCTCGAAGCCGGCGTCCGCACCCACGAGCGTCGCCTGTGGAAACATGTCCTGCAGCGCCCGCAGCAGCGCCTGCGGATCCTCGCCGAGCGTGATGGCCGCGACGCCCCGCGCACTGACCGCCACCAGGAAACTTCCCAGTGAGCATTCCCCGAGCGCAAAACGAAGCTGCTCGCGCGCGCCGCCGCCGCGGTACTGGCGTGGCGTCATACCCAGCCGCTGCGTTGATTCCGCGTAGAAACGGCTGCTCGAGCCATAGCCTGCCTCATAGAGCGCATCGCTGATGCGCGGCGCCTGCCGCAAACTGTGCCGTGCGCGCTGCGCGCGGTGGCCACGCGCGTATTGCGCCGGCGTCACGCCCACGACACGCTTGAAGAGCCGGTGCAGATGAGCGCTGCTCAGCTGCAGTGCGGCCGCGAGCTGGGCCATCGAAGGGCTGCGCGCGCCCGCAGCGACGCTGCTCTCCAGCATCCGACAGGCCTTCTCGATGAGCGCAGTCTGCGCGGCAGAGGGCGAGCATCCATCCGGATTGCAGCGTCGGCAGGGACGAAAGCCCGCCGCCCTCGCGAGGGGCGCAGAGTCGAAATACAGGATGTTCTCGGGTCGCGCCCGGCGCGAGGGACACCCCGGCCGGCAGTAGATGCCCGTACTCTTCACGGCGTAGACGCGCGAGCCGTCGATCGGCAGATAGTCGGTGCGGCGGACGGCCTGCAGAGCAGTCATATCGATTACCTCTCGAATGTGCAGACAGCGTGGATGCATGCTGGGCTCGGCGCGCGCCCGAAACACTCCGAATCCTGCTCTGCAATTCGCACCCGCCAGCCGCGGCGTCGGTTGAGCATCTGCGGATGCTATTCTCAACCCCGTCGACGGACGACTCCAGGCGCAGCGCTATGCAATCTCCCCTCGGCCCTCGTCGCGTGCTCGTCTGGGAGCTGCCCGTACGGCTGTTTCACTGGACGATCTTCGCTCTGGTCGTGAGCGCCTATGTGACCTGGCGCGTGAACTGGATGGACTGGCACGTCTGGATCGGCTATGCCGCACTGACGGCCGTGCTGTTTCGCATCCTGTGGGGATTCTTTGGCGGCGATTGCGCGCGCTTCACGCAATTCCTGACCGCTCCGCGTGCCGCCGCCACCCACCTGCGCCATGTCCTGCAGCGCGAGCCGGACAGGCAGGTCGGCCACAACGCGGCTGGGGGCTGGATGGTGCTGCTGCTGCTGGCCCTGCTGCTGATTGAAACGCTCAGCGGCCTGCTGGTCTACAACGACATCGCCGATGAGGGGCCGCTGACCGAGCTGATGCCCGCGCAGCTGGGCACCGCCATCACGGCCACCCACTCCATCGGCTGGGACGTGCTGCTCGGCGCGGCCTGCGTGCATGTCGCGGCGATCCTGGTGTATGCCGGCGTGAAACGACAGAACCTCGTCGGGCCGATGATCACCGGCCGCAAACTGCTACCGCCCGAGATCGCAGCGCCCCGCGGTGGCGGGGCGCTGCGTGCCATCGTGCTGCTCGGGATCAGCGGGCTCGCCGTGAGCGCACTCGCGCGCTATCTCTAGCGTGCTTCGACTAGCCGGATGATCGGCTAGCCCTTCGGCGGCACGACCTGCCCGCGCACCTCTCCGCCCTTGTGGTCGGTCGTGTGCACGTTGATGTACCAGTCACCGGCCTCAAACTGGCGCGCCTGCGCAGCCGTCAGCTTCGCCTGCCCGGTGATCGGGCTCGACACTGGACTGCCCTGCTTGGTCAGCCACAGCACCGGCTTGCCATTCTTGCCCTCGGCGCCCGCGTGAAAATGCGCCATCGTCACGGCACTCGACAGCCCGGTGTAGGTCACCGACCAGCTGAGCTCGCGAGTCGACGGATCGAAGGTCAGGTCGGCGGTGGCCGTGCCATCGGTCTGCACTGCCGGCACCTGCTGCGCGCCGGTCAGCTGCACCTGGAAAGTCTCCGGCGCAGCCAGCGCAGCGGCCGACCACAGCACGAGGCCGGCCAGGCCGGCGGAAACCATGAGTCGACGTGATAGGTTGGTAGACATCTGTTCTTCTCCTCTTCAGTCAGCGGCCGATGGATGATCCGCGGCGGCAATGGCGCCTGCGCGCTCGCGCGCCCCGTGGCAATCCCGCACTCGTGGTGCGGTGCAACCCGGCACTTTACACTATCCGCTCAAAATGCCCGCGACCGCAATCAGCGCAGGTCTACCCGGCCGAGGCGCGCCAGCTGTTATTGCTCCGATCCGCGTCGGGCAGCAGATGGTCGGGGTCGATGGCCACGGAGGTCACGCGCTGGTGGGTGCGCAGCTGCAGCCTGGCGGTGCCCTGTTGGATCCAGGTCTCTACCGGCAACTGCAGCTGTTGTGTGCTGCCGTCGGCCAGCGTGATGCGCACGATCGCTGGCAGCACCAACGGCTGCAGGTTGGCCACGGTGATCACCGCGCCCTGCTGCCAGTCCCCATCCAGCGGCTTCACCTCGCGCACCGCCAGGTCGAGCTTCCAATTATTGAAGTACCAGCCGCGCCAGAACCAGGACAGATCCTCCCCAGCGGCACTGTCCATCGCGCGAAAGAAGTCGGAGGGCGTCGGGTGACGATAGGACCAGTCGTGGATGAATTTTCGGAAGGCCCAGTCGAAGCGCTCGGGTCCCAGGATCTGCTCGCGCAGCAGCACCAGACCAAAGGCCGACTTGAAGTAATTGAGCGGATGGCCGTACTTCTGCGGCACCTGGTCGGCGAGCGTCATCATCACCGGCAGCTTCGGATCGGACAGGAGCGTGGCTATCTGATCGGCCGGTGGAGCGCTGCCTGGTGCATATTCCTGATCGTTCTTGGGCGCAAATTCGCCGTGATTGAAATCCTGCGACTCGTAGACGTCGATGAAGCTGTTGAAGCCCTCGTCCATCCATTGATGGCGCCGCTCGTTGAAGCCCACCACCATCGGAAACCAGGTGTGCCCGATCTCGTGTGCGGTCAGCCAAAATAGCGTCTTACCGCGGTCCTTGTAGTTGTCGAAGACGATGCCCGGATACTCCATGCCGCTGACGGAGCTGGCCACGGCAATCGCCGCCGGATATGGAAAGAGCGACCAGCGTCGCGAAAAATTCTGCACGGAATCCTTCAGGTACTCGACGGTGCGTCCCCAACCCCCGGGGCCGGCGCTCTCCGTTGGATAGTAAGCCATCGCCAGCGAATGCCCGCCGCCCGGCAGATCGATGCGCGCCGCATCCCAGATGAAGGCGCGCGAGGCGGCGAAGGACACGTCGCGTGCCTGCTTCATGCGAAAGTGCCAGGTGCGCGTGCCCTTGCGCGCGGGCTGGTGAGCCGCCAGGGCGGCCTCCCCGGCGCTGCGGATATTCACGCTCTGCTCGCTCGCTCGCGCGCGCGCCAGGCGCGCTCGCTGCTGAGTGGATAGCACTTCGCCCGGGTTCTGCAACTCCCCGGAGCCCGCCACGACCATGTCGCGCGGCACGGTGACGAAGTAGTCGAAGTCGCCGTACTCCAGGTAAAACTCGTTGCCCAAGTACGGCAGCGTGTCCCAACCGCGCACATCGTCGTAGACCGCCATGCGCGGATACCACTGCGCAATGGCGTAGATGGGACCGTTGCTGGTGGGCATGTAGCCGGTGCGGCCGCCGAAGCGGCCGTCCGGCACCGTATAGTGGTAGTGAATATCGATGGTGAGCTTGCCGCCGTAGGCCTTCAGAGGCTGCCGCAGACGGATCTGCATGCGCGTATCGGAGATGAGGTACTGCGCGCGCGTGCGCTGAGCGCCCGTGTCGATCTGCACCGAGTCCAGCACATAGCCGGACGTGGAGGGTGCGTTGAGCCGGCCGCGGACGAAACGCGTGCGCGCATCGGGCCGGTAGAGATTCTGATCGAGCTGCACCCACAGGCTCTGCAGAGCGGTCGGACTGTTATTGGTGTAGTGAATGGCCTCCACACCCGTGAGCAGCTGCTGTTGCGGGTCCAGCGTCGCGTGGATGACATAGTCGGCGCGGTTCTGCCAGTAGGCGCCCCCGGGAGCGCCGTCGCCGGAGCGGTACGCATTGACCGGATCCGGCAGCGTCAGCGGCGCGAAAGTGCGCAGGGGATCGTAGTGCGTGGCGGCGCTTGCCGGCGTGGCCAGCGCGCTGATGGAGGCGGCAGGGGCAGTGCCGGCGGAGGCCGGCGGGGCCGCGCTCGCGGCGGGCTGCTCGTCTTGCAGCGAGACGCAGGCCGTGAGTGCCAAGGCCATCCCGGACAGTGCTGCCGCAATCGCCATCACCCGCCGACGACCGGGCACACGTGCCGCGCTCATGCAGACCTCCGCCTTCCCTTCAACGGCCCACTATCGCATATTCAAGCGGCGCCCAGCTTTACAGATCCACCAGCTCGACCTCGGCCGGTGCGATCTGCCGACCGAGAAAACGCGTTCCGACCGCCGCGAAGCGCTCGGCCCCATCGGTCGCCAGCAACTGCACTCGAGCGCCCGGGGGCGCGGGCGCGGCGGGCATCATGAGGCCCTGCGCCTGCAGTGCCGCCTGCGTGGCCTCTGCAGTCGTGAGCGCCGAGTCCACCAGGTACACGCCCTCTCCGACGACCTCGCGGATCGCGGCGCGCAGCATTGGAAAATGCGTGCAGCCGAGCACGAGCGTATCGGCGGCAAATCCACGCAAGCCCGCCGCCTCTCGCGGCAGCAGCGCTGAGAGGTAGCGCTCGGCGGTGGCACGCGCGATCGGCCCCTCGGTCCAGCCCTCCTCGGCCAGCGCGACAAACAGCTGACAGGCGACGGCGCGGATCTGTGCATCCGGCCGACGTCGGGAAATGGCGCGCTGATACGCTCCGCCCCGCACCGTAGCTTCGGTGCCGAGCACGGCGATCCGGCCCGTACGACTGGCCGCGGCCGCGGCCGCGGCGCCTGGTTCCACGACCCCCATCAGCGGCAGGGAGCCATAGCGCTCGGCCATCGCCGGCAACGCCACCGCCGAGGCGGTATTACAGGCGATCACCAGCGCCTTGACTCCGCGGCGCACGAGCACATCGGCTGCCTGCAGCGCGTAGCGCACCACGGTTTCAGGACTCTTGATGCCGTAGGGCAGCCGTGCGGTGTCCCCGAGATAAACGAAGCGCTCGTGCGACAGTCGCGCGCAGAGCGCCGCGAGCACCGTCAGCCCGCCGACCCCCGAGTCGAACACCCCGATCGGCGAGCGCGCATCGATCGCGGTGGGCACATCGATCGCCGTGGGCGCCATGCCCGCCTCATTCGGCACGCAGGTGCGGGAACAGCAGCACGTCGCGGATCGAGGCGGCGTTGGCGAGGAACATCACCAGCCGGTCCACACCCAGCCCGAGACCGGCGGTGGGCGGCATGCCGTATTCGAGCGCGCGCACGTAGTCGGCGTCATAGTGCATGGCCTCCTCATCGCCGGCGTCCTTGCGCTGCACCTGCGCGCGAAAGCGCGCCGCCTGATCTTCAGGATCGTTGAGCTCGGAGAAGCCATTGGCGAGCTCGCGTCCGGCGACAAAGAATTCGAACCGATCGGTGAGGAACGGATCGGCATCATTGGCACGCGACAGCGGCGACACCTCGGCCGGATACGCATAGACGAAGGTGGGTGCGAGCAGCGTCGACTCGACGGTCTTTTCGAATATCTCGATCTGCAACTTACCGGCGCCGTCGCGCTCCTGGTATGGAATGCCGAGCCGCTCGCAGGCCGCACGCAGATACGGCACGTCGCGCAGATGATCGGCCTCGAGCACCGGATTGGCGGCCAGGATCGCCTGCGCAACGCTGATGCGCTCGAACGGAGCATCCAGATCGTAGTCGCGGTCCTGATAGGTGACGCGCTGCGTACCCAGCAGGGCCGAGGCCATGCCGCGCATGAGCTGCTCGATGAGCTCCATGAGTCGGTGGTAGTCGGTGTAGGCCCAGTAGAGCTCGAGCATGGTGAACTCGGGGTTGTGCCGGGTGGACAACCCCTCGTTGCGGAAATTGCGATTGATCTCGTAGACGCGCTCGAAGCCGCCGACCACCAGGCGCTTCAGGTACAGCTCCGGAGCGATGCGCAGATACATCGTCTGATCGAGCGCATTGTGCCGCGTCACGAACGGTCGTGCGCTCGCCCCGCCCGCCAGTGGCTGCATCATGGGTGTCTCGACTTCCATGAAGCCGAGCGCATCCAGATAGTCGCGCAGGTAGCGCAGCGTGCGCGTGCGCAGACGGAAGACCTCGCGGCTGCGCTCGTTGACGATCAGGTCCACGTAGCGGCGCCGATAGCGCAGCTCCGTATCCGCGAGCCCATGCCATTTGTCAGGCAGCGGCCGCAGCGACTTCGCCAGCAGCGTCAGGCGCGCCACGCGCACCGACAGCTCGCCGGTCTTGGTACGAAACAGCTCGCCTTCCGCACCGAGGATGTCCCCGACGTCGTAGCCCTTGAAGGCCTCGTAGGCTTCCCCGAGCGCGTTGGCCTGCAGGAACAGCTGCAGCTGCCCGCTGACGTCGGCAATCTTCGCAAAGCTCGCCTTGCCCATGACGCGCTTGAAGAGCATGCGGCCGGCCACGTGCACGCGCACCGGGTTGGCCTCGAGCCAGGCCGCATCGCGCAGCGTATAGGCCGAGTGGATCTGCTCGGCGAGCGCATCGCGCCGAAAATCGTTCGGATAGGCGATGCCGCGCGTGCGCAGCTCGGCGAGCTTCGCGCGCCGCTCGGCGATCAGGTGGCTCTCGTCCTGGCCCTCCTCGGGCGCGGCGGGGTCGCTCACAGGCCGGCCTTCAGGCTGGCTTCCATGAACTGATCCAGATCCCCATCCAGCACGGCGGTGGTGTTGCCCACTTCCACGCCGGTGCGCAGATCCTTGATGCGCGACTGGTCGAGCACATAGGAGCGGATCTGGTTGCCCCAGCTCACGTCCGACTTGGATTCCTCCAGCACGCGCGCGGCGGCGTTGCGCTTGTTGACCTCCAGCTCGTAGAGCTTGGCCTTGAGCATCTTCATGGCCGTGGAACGGTTCTTATGCTGGCTACGCTCGTTCTGACAGGCGACGACGATGCCGCTGGGCAGATGCCGGATGCGCACCGCCGACTCGGTTTTGTTGACGTGCTGACCGCCCGCGCCGCTGGAGCGATACACGTCCATCTCCAGATCCGCCGGATTGATCTCGATGGCGATGTCCTCATCGACCTCCGGGGAGACGAACACCGAGGCGAAGGAAGTATGGCGGCGGTTGCCCGAGTCGAACGGGGATTTGCGTACCAGGCGGTGCACGCCGGTCTCGGTGCGCAGCCAGCCGTAGGCATAATCGCCGCTGAACTGCACCGTGGCGCTCTTGATGCCCGCGACCTCTCCGGGGTTCTGATCGATGACCTCGCAGCCGAACCCGTGGCTCATGCCCCACTTCATATACATGCGCAGCAGCATCTGCGCCCAATCCTGCGCCTCGGTGCCGCCGGCACCGGCCTGGATGTCCATGTAGGCATTGTGCGCATCCATCTCCCCGCGGAACATGCGCGCGAATTCGAGCTTGCGAACTTCGGCTTCGAGCCGCCCGGTATCGTGCTCGATCTCGCGGGCGGCCGCTTCGTCGCTGTCCAGCTCGGCGAGCTCGAGCAGCTGCGCAGCGTCGCTCAGTCCGCGGCAGGTGGCGTCGAGCTCCCCGAGCTGCGCGGCCAGACGCGCGCGCTCGCGGCCGAGCTCCTGGGCGCGCTCCGGGTTGGTCCAGATGGCCGCATCCTCGAGCTCGCGACTGACCTCTTCGAGGCGTTCCTTCTTGCGGTCGTACTCAAAGAAACCCCCTCAAGGAGATCGCACGCTCCTCGAGATCTTTCAGAGTACGCTTGAGTTGGGTGACTTCCATCACGAGGATTCTATCAGCAGGCGCCCTCAGGCGCCGAGGCTTCAGGCGCTGAGCAGGTGCTCGACGACGATCTGCAGACGGCGCTCGCCGAGGTACTCGCTGCTGTCGAGCCGATAGATCAGACGCACCGCACCGCTCGGCAGGGCGGCGGCCGGACGATCGTCATCCAGGTAGTTGAAGGCGATCGCGGAGAACTGGCCACGCCCTTCGGGCGCCGTGAGGCCCAATCGCAGGTGCCGCTCGCCCACCACGCGCGCGGAGCTGACCTCGAAGAGCCCATCGAAGAGCGGCTCGGGAAACCCCGGCCCCCAGGGCCCGCCGGCGCGCAGCGCCTCGGCGGTGGGCAGGGTGATCTCCTCGCGCGCGAGCTCCCCGTCGGTCTCGATGAGGTCGGGCGAGCCGCGCGCGGCCAGCGCGCAGGCACACTGCGCATCGAAGGCGCGCGCAAAGTCATCCAGACGCTGCAGCTCCAGCGTGACTCCGGCAGCCATCGCGTGGCCACCGAATTTCTGAATGAGCTGCGGCTCGCGTGTGGCCAGCGCATCGAGCACGTCGCGGATGTGCACGCCGGGCACCGAGCGCGCCGAGCCGCGCAGCAGCCGCTCATCGGCACGCGCAAAGGCGATCACCGGACGGCGCAGCCGCTCCTTGACACGGCTCGCGACCAGTCCCACCACTCCCTGGTGCCACGCCTGGTCGAACAGACACACGCCCGAGCGCGACACCCCGCTGCCCGGGTCACGCAACACGCGTACCGCGGCGAGCGCCTCGCTCTGCATCTTCGCTTCGATCTGCCGGCGTTCGGCGTTGAGCCGGTCGAGCTCCTGCGCCAGCGTGCGCGCCTGCGCCTCATCGTCGGCCAGCAGGCAGCGGATGCCGATCGACATGTCCGCCAGTCGTCCGGCGGCATTCAGCCGCGGCGCCACCGCAAAGCCCAGATCCGAGGCGACCAGCTGGGATTGCTCACGTCGCGCGATCGCCAGCAGCGCACTGATGCCGGGGACGCAGCGCCCGGCGCGGATGCGACGCAGTCCCTGCGCCACGAGAATGCGATTGTTGACGTCGAAGAGCACCACGTCGGCGACCGTGCCGAGGGCCACCAGATCGAGCAGCTCCGCCGCGCCCAGCGCGGCAGCGGGTAGCAGGCCGCGCTCCTCGAGCAGGCGACGCAGCGCCGCCGCCACATAGAACGCCACGCCGACGCCAGCCAGGCAGCCGCTGGCAAAGCCGCAGCCGGGCACATTCGGATTGACGATCACATCTGCCGGCGGCAGCGTCGCGCCCGGCAGATGATGATCGGTGATGAGCACCTCGATGCCCGCAGCGCGCGCGGTGATGACGCCGGCATGGCTGGCGATGCCATTGTCGACCGTGACGATGAGCGAGGGACGGTTGCGAGCGGCCAGCTCGACGATCTCGGGCGTCAGGCCATAACCGAACTCGAAGCGGTTGGGTACCAGGAAGTCGACGCTCGCAAACCCCCAGCTGCGCAGCGCCCGCACCAGCAGCGCGGTGCTGGTGGCACCATCGGCATCGAAATCGCCAATGATCACCACCGAGCCTTCGAGCCGATGACGGCAGAGCAGCTGCGCGGCGGCCTCGGTGCCGCTGAGCGTCGTGACGGGCAACAGATCCCGCAGCGCCAGCTGCAGCTCGACGTGGCTGCGCACCCCACGCGCGGCGTAGATCCGCTGCAGCACCGGGTGCACGTCGGCAATGACGCCTACGCCCCCGTTCGGCACCGCGCGGCGCACGACCTCGATCCTCACAGCAGCTGCCACCACGGCCGTCGTGCGCGCCACAGGCGCGCCAGCGCCCACCCCGACAGCGCATGCACGTGCGTGCCGGTCAGCAGGTACAGCGCCGAGAGGCGCCGCGTTGCGAGCGCCGTGCGCACCGGCACGCACCAGCGACGCTCCAGTTGCTCGAGAATCGCCGCGAGGCCGGGCGGCTCTGCCACCCACTGCAGCATCACCGCTCCGCGTGCATCGTTCAGCGCCGTATCGGCTGTAAGTGCACCAGCCGGCGCAGACGCAGCGCTCGCGCTCGCCCCGCACTGCTGCCAGAGCGCCGCGGCATAGGTGTCCTCGCCCGCCAGTCGCGGCAGTGCCGTGTGCGCATAGCGATGGCGTGGTGGGCAGGGCAGCGCGCCCGCGGACTTATTGCCCCACAGCCACAGCGCCGTCACCGGCTGTTGTCCATCGCGCTGGCGCTCGAGGTTCACGGGGTGCTCGTGCAACCACAGCTCGATCTCCGAGCCCAACCGCTGCAGCGTCGCCGCATCGGCACCGCGCGGCAGACCGGCGGAGGGATCCGCGCCGAGCAGCGTCGCCGGGTCGGCGCCGCCGGCCAACAGCGCCGGGCCGGCCAGCAGCAGCTCGCGCTGGTCGCGCGCAAACAGCCGCCACGGCGAATCGGCAAACACCGTGGCGAAATCGCTCACCAGCCGCTGCTGCTCGGCGCCGCCAAGGCGCAGCAGTCCCTGCGGATGCAGCCGCACGCTGTCGAGCCCGGCGAACAGGTGCACGGGCGTGGCGAGCCAGTAGTGGTGCGCCGGATCAGTGGGCAAGCCCCACGCCGCCGCGACAGTGCTCGCCGGCGACAGCGACGCACCCGCCACGCGCTCGCGCAGCCAGGCGCGCCAATCCGGCAGAGCCGTGCGCGTCGCGCGTGCGAGCAGCCCCTCCAGCTGCGGCAGGCGCGGCAACGCCACGGCGCTCGCCGCGGCGCCGTGCGCATCGCTCGAGATGGAAAAAAAATCCGGCAGAATGACGACCAGCTCCCTCACCCTGGCGTATCGTACCGATCATGCGCCTCGCACTCGACTCCGATCCGCGCATCCACCTGGTACGCAGCTACGGCGAGGGCTGCGTCGTCATCGACGAGCAGCGTCTCACGCGGCCCCTGCTGGTGAGTCCGCAGCGACTGATGACGGACTGGGCAGTGCAGTCCTTGCAGGCGCTCAGCGACTCCGAGCAGCTGGAGGCGCAGCTCGCACCGCTGCTGCAGTTCGGCGCTAACATCGTGTTGCTGGGCGCCGGTCAGACCCAACCGCAGAGCAGCGCGCGCCTGCGCGCGGCATTTCGCTCGCGTCAGATCGCACTGGAATGCATGACACTCGGCGCCGCCTGCCGCACTTACAACGTGCTGGCATCCGAGCAACGCACCGTGGTCGCGGGACTGTTTCCGAGCGATTGAGCGGTCTGATTGGATGGGCGGGGTCAGCGCAGTCGGCAGGAAGTGCGGCGGAGACGCTCGAGAAGAAGACACAGAGGAGAGAAGATCGTTTGTACCCCCAACTGCCCGAAGCTGACAAATTCGGATAGTTGTTTCCGCTTAATTATTGTTTTTCGCAATTTTTCTTCTTATCGAAAATAAGGTCTTCCCCTTCGCCTCTGTGTCTTCTTCGCGAACGCCCCCACCGGAATCCCCGTTGTCGGCGCATGCCGACACGCTCAGATAGTACGCGCGCCCCAGAGTGTTTGACAAGCTCGATGAAATCTATTTTGTTATCATCAGCTTGTTGTAATTTATTAATGTTTATTATCTGTCAGGACATGCCGCCCAGCAGCGGTACGAAGGCCACCGCGCCGAGCACGCGTCGCTCGATGCCCTGCTCGCGTCGCGTGAGACGCACCAGCTGTTGCGCGCCCTCGGGGCCGACCGGCATCACCAGCCGCCCACCCACGGCGAGCTGCTCGACGAGCATTTCCGGAATCGACAGGGGCGCAGCGGCGACCAGCACGCCGTCGAACGGAGCCTGCGTCTTCCAGCCCTGTGCGCCATCGCCGTGCTTGAAGCGCACGTTGCGGATCGACAGCTCGCGCAGCCGCTCTTTGGCACGCTGCTGCAGTCCCTCGATGCGCTCGATCGTGAACACGCGTCCCACCAGTGGCGCGAGCACCGCGGTCTGGTAGCCACAGCCCGTGCCGATTTCCAGCACTTTGTCGGGAGCGCCCCCCTCCAGCAGCGCCTCCGTCATGCGCGCCACGATGTAGGGCTGGGAGATCGTCTGTCCGAAGCCGATCGGCAGGGCGGTGTCCTCATAAGCACGGCTCGCGAGCGCCTCATCGACAAAGATGTGGCGCGGGACGTTGCGGACGCGATCGAGCACCGCAAGGTTGGTGATGCCCTGCTCGCGCAGCCGCTGTATCAGCCGCTCGCGCGTGCGCGCGGAGGTCATGCCGATACCAGAGAAGCGCGGGTCATTCACGACTCGCCCATCCCCGCCAGCCAGCTCGACAGCATGGGCAGCGCCGCATGGCGCGTCAGATCGATCGACAGCGGCGTCACCGAGACCATCCCATCGGCCACGGCGTGAAAGTCCGTGCCGGCACCGGTGTCGGCACCGGCGCCCGCCGGACCAATCCAGTACACCGGATGGCCGCGCGGATCGCTGGCGGCGATTACCGGATCGGAGCGATGACGAAATCCCAGACGCGTGCTCGCAAAACCAGCGAGCTTTGCATAGGGCAGGTCCGGCACGTTGACGTTCAGGATCAGCGGTGAATCGAGCGGTCGCGCCAGCAGTCCCGTCACCAGCCGCTGCGCGACACGAGCGGCGGTCGCGAAATGACGGCCACTGCCCGGAAAGGTACACAGAGAGACTGCCACGGTGGGCAGTCCAAGAAAGCGTCCCTCGATGGCCGCCGCCACCGTGCCCGAATACAGCACGTCATCGCCGAGGTTTGCCCCGTCGTTGATTCCCGAGGCGACCATGTCGAACTCGAACTCGAACACGCCGGAGATCGCCAGGTGGACACAATCGGTGGGCGTGCCGGCCACGTAGTAGATGTCCGGCTCGCTCTGCACCATGCGCAGCGGCACATCCAGCGTCAGAGAATTGCCCGCACCACTGCGATTGCGATCGGGCGCGACCACCGTGATCTGCCCCAGGCCCGCGAGCGCGGTACGCAGCTGCGTGATACCTTCCGAGCGGTAGCCGTCGTCGTTACTGACCAGTATTTTCACGCAACTGACTGCCGGCAATCCCTTGGGACCGTCATGAAGGCGCGCCAATATACTTCAATGCCTTGCCCGGGACGCAGCCACCGTGAGCGATGAGCGCCCCAGCGACAAGGGCGCGCAAGGCCCCGAGGATGACGCGGCGCTGTTTCGCGACGCGATGCGTGATGTGCAGCCCCTCAAGCCGAGCGGCCAGGCACACGGCCAGGCAGCCGATCAGCAAAGCCAGACGCGTCGACGTGTGCGCACGCGCGAGCGACTGGCACGCGCCGAGCGCACGGCGCTGCTGCGCGAGAGCGCGCAGGGCACCGTGACCGTGGTGCACAGCGCCGGCACCGACCTCTACGAGCTGCAGCCGGCAGATGAGCTCGCGTTCCGGCGCGGCGGACTGTCCGAGCGGGTCCTGCGACGGCTGCGCCGCGGCCAGTACCGCATCGATGCCGAGATCGATCTGCATGGCAGTACGCTCGCGCAGGCATTGCCACAGCTGCAGCAGTTTCTGCGCGAGGCTCGCTCGCGCAATCTGACGTGCGTGCGCATCGTCCATGGCAAGGGCCTGCGCTCCGGCCAACGCGGGCCGGTGCTCAAGAACTCGGTGAATGCGCAGCTGCGGCAAACCGAGGGGGTGCTGGCATTCGCATCGGCGCGCCCGCCGGCGGGCGGAACCGGGGCGACGCTGGTGCTGTTGGCGCGCGCCTGAGGCCGGGCGGCTCACGTGGCCGCCGCAACCTCGTCGATCAGCACCGTCGCCATGGCAGCCAGCCCCTCGCTGCGACCGATGAATCCGAGGTGCTCGGTGGTGGTGGCCTTGAGGTTCACATCCGACTCGCGCAACCCGAGCTGCTGCGCGACATTGGCGCGGATCTGCTCGCGCCATACGCCGATGCGCGGGCTTTGCGCGAGCAGCGTGAGGTCCACGTTGATGACGCGCTGGCCGCGCCGCGCGAGCATCTGCACGGCGGCGACGAGAAATCGCGAGCTGTCCGCTCCGCGCCACTGCGGATCGCTGTCGGGGAAGTGCTGGCCGATGTCGCCGAGGCCGGCCGCCCCGAGCATGGCATCCACCAGCGCATGCAGCAGCACGTCGCCGTCCGAATGCGCCACCACGCCGCGGTTGTGCGGCACCCGCACTCCGCCGAGCACCACCGAGTCGCCGGGACCAAACCCATGCACGTCGAATCCGGAGCCTACCCGCACTAGCCTCTCCGTGCCGCCAGGATCGCCTCGGCGAGGACCAGATCCGCGGCATGAGTGATCTTCAGATTACTATCACGCGCCGCTACCAGGCGCACGGCGCATCCCTGCCATTCCATCGCCTGCGCCTCGTCGGTGGGCGTGCGATGCGCCTCGATGGCCGCCTCCAGCGCCGCACGCAGCGCTCCGAGTCGGAACATCTGCGGCGTCTGCGCCAGCCACAGCGTCTCGCGCGCGACGGTCGTCTCGACGAGCGGCGTCCCCGCCGCGGGCTGCCCGGAGGCGGCACGCTTGACCGTATCGGCAACTGGCACGGCGAGCAGCGCGCCGCTCTGCCCGGCGCCGATCTGCCCGACCTGCGCCTGCTCGAGCAGGCGGGAAAGATCCGCCGCGCTCAGACACGGGCGGGCAGCATCGTGCACCAATACCCAGTCCGTGCCCGCAGCCTGCTCGGCCAGCGCCATGAGCCCATTGCGCACCGAGTGCACGCGCTCGGTCCCACCGTCAACGATGCGCAGGCGTGTCCCGAGCTGCGCGGCAAGTCTCTCGCGCTGCGGGTCATCCCCCGCCAGCACCAGCGCGCCGCCCGCGCAGCGCTCATCAGCGAGAAACACCTGCAGGGCCGTCTCGAGCACGCTCGTACCGGCGAGCGGTGCGTACTGCTTGGTGCTGCCGAAGCGTCGGCCTGCACCGGCTGCCGGCATGACCAACCAGTAGCGCATCAGGGCCGGGTCGCCGCTGCGGCCCGCCGCGCCGCGCTGCCTGCGCGCCGCAGCGCCGTCGTCGCGTGGGGCGCTGTGCTTCCAGCGTTCGGCGCAGAGCCACGCAGCAAGCTGGGCGAGACGGGCAAGGTGCGCGCGGCCGACGCCATGGAGGCCGGGGGACGCGGCACCACCTGATAGAAGGTCTCGTTGCCGGCGATCATGCCCAGGTCCGAGCGTGCGCGCTCCTCGATGGCCGCATATCCCTGCTTGAGATCACGCACCTCGCCGGCGAGCTCCCGATTGCGCTCGGACAGCCTGGCATTCTGCTGCAGCTGGGAGGCGACCTCGGCGCGCAACCTGAGCACCTCGCGCACTCCGTCCCCGGACAGCCACACCCGATATTGCAGCATCAGCAGCGCTGCCAGCAGGGCAGCCGCCAGCCACCTCACAGCAGGCTCTCCTCGAACGGCCGCGCCTTGACCGCGACATCCAGCTGCTGCAGCGTCGTGAGCAAGCTGCGCATGCGCGCGAGCGGCCAGGCATTGGGGCCGTCCGAGAGTGCGCTCTGCGGGCGCGGATGCGTCTCCATGAACAGCCCGGCGACGCCGGCGGCCACTGCGGCGCGCGCGAGCACCGGAATGTACTCACGCTGCCCCCCCGAGGCGTGCCCGGCCGCGCCGGGCAGTTGCACGGAATGGGTCGCATCGAACACCACCGGGCAACCCGTCGCCCGCATGGCAGCCAGCGAGCGCATATCGGCGACGAGATTGTTGTAGCCGAAGCTTACGCCGCGCTCACACACCAGAATGTGCTCGTTGCCGCTCGAGCGCGCCTTGTCCACTACATTCTGCATTTCCCAGGGGGAGAGAAATTGCCCCTTCTTGATGTTCACGGGGCGACCCGCGGCAGCCACGCGATGTATGTAGTTGGTCTGACGACACAGAAAAGCGGGCGTCTGCAGCACATCGACCACCCCGGCGACCTCGCCGATCGGAGTGTCCTCGTGCACATCGGTGAGCACCGGCAGATGAAACAAGCGCTGCACGGACTGCAGTATCTTCAGGCCCGCGTCGAGCCCCGGACCGCGAAAGCTCTTGCCCGAGGAGCGATTGGCCTTGTCAAAGGAGGCCTTGAAGATGAGCGGCATGCCGAGCCCGGCGGTAATCTCGGCGAGCGTGCCGGCCACCTCGTGCACCAGCGTCTCGGACTCGATCACGCAGGGGCCGGCGATCAGGAACAGCGGCCGGTCCAGACCGACCTCGAAGCCTGTCAGCTTCACGCACCTGCCGCCGCGGGAAGTTGCGAGGCGCGATAGGCACGCGCCGCGCGTACGAAGCCGGTGAAGAGCGGATGCCCGTCGCGCGGCGTGGAGGTGAACTCCGGGTGGAACTGCGTCGCCAGGAACCAGGGATGGCTCGCGATCTCGATGATCTCGACCAGCCCATCCGCGGACAGCCCCGAGAAGGTCAGGCCCGCGGCTTCGAAGCTGTTCATGTAATTGTTGTTGAACTCGAAACGGTGGCGGTGTCGCTCGGCGATGTGATCGCGGCCGTAGAGCTCGCGGGCGCGGGCGCCGGTGCGCAGGCGCACGTCCTGGGCTCCCAGACGCATGCTGCCGCCGACCTGCGAGCGCTCATCGCGCGTCTGCGTGCCGAGCGTGCGGTCCTGCCACTCCGTGATCAGCGCAATCACCGGATGGGCGGTGGCGCGATTGAACTCGGTGGAATGAGCGCCCTCCAATTTCAGCACGTTGCGCGCAAATTCGATGATCGCGATCTGCATGCCGAGGCAGATGCCCAGATACGGCACGCCGTGCTCGCGCGCATAGCGCACGGCCTGGATCTTGCCTTCGATGCCGCGCTCGCCGAACCCGCCGGGCACCAGGATCGCATCCATGCCGGCGAGGCAGCCCGTGCCCTCCTTTTCGATGTCCGTGGATTCGATGTAGTGCAGCTTCACGCGCGTGCGGGTCTTCAGACCGCCGTGCATCAGCGCCTCGTTCAACGAGATATAGGAATCACGGATCTGCACGTACTTGCCGACCATGGCGATGTCGACCTGGCCGTCCGGATTCATCTTGGCGGAAACGACGTGACGCCAGGCGGACAGATCCGCGGGCGGCGCCGTCAGACGCAGCTTGTCCACCACGATCTCATCGAGCCGCTGCTCGTGCAGCAGCAGCGGGATGCGATAGATATCGTCGGCGTCGACCGCGGAGATGACCGCGCGCTCCTCGACGTTGGTAAACAGCGCGATCTTGCGCCGCTGCTCGTCGGGCAGCATTTCGCGGCAGCGGCACAGCAGCACGTCCGGCTGAATGCCGATACCGCGCAGCTCCTTGACCGAATGCTGCGTGGGCTTGGTCTTGATCTCCCCCGAGCCGCCCACCACCGGCACCAGCGTCAGGTGCATGTAGAGCGTGTGGCTGCGGCCGAGCTCCACGCCGAGCTGGCGGATCGCCTCCAGAAACGGCAGGGACTCGATGTCGCCGACGGTTCCGCCGATCTCCACCATGCACACGTCCGCATCGCCGGCACCGAGCAGGATGCTGCGCTTGATCTCATCGGTGATGTGCGGAATAACCTGCACGGTGGCGCCGAGATAATCGCCGCGGCGCTCCTTGGCAATGACGCGCTCGTAGATGCGGCCAGTCGTGAAGTTGCTGTTGTGGCCGGTCGTGGTGCGCACGAAGCGCTCGTAATGGCCCAGATCGAGGTCCGTCTCGGTGCCATCGGCGGTGACGAACACCTCGCCGTGCTGGAAGGGGCTCATGGTGCCCGGATCCACGTTGATGTACGGATCGAGCTTGACCATCGCGACCCTGAGGCCGCGCGCTTCCAGGATCGCCCCCAGTGAGGCGGCGGCGATGCCCTTCCCCAATGAGGAAACCACGCCGCCGGTGACGAATACGAAGCGAGTCATCGAGGAGTACCGCCGCCTGAAAGATTGTGCCAGTGACGACGGGAGGTCAGCCTAGCAAATCGGCCCATCCGCCTCAATGCGCTCGCGTGTGCCAGCGGAAGCGTCCGCGCTCAGCCGCGGGAGCGCCCCCTGCGCGCGCGCCGCTCGCACCCGCGCCGCGCCCGCGGGTGCCGCGCCCGCGAGCAGCGCCCGAAGCGGCACCGTTCGCGGCCCGGAACGCCGGATCGACCCACAGGTCGGCGATGGCGATGATGCGCTCACCGTCGCTGAGCAGCGGGACCGTGGCACGCTGCCAGGGGGGCAGCCCCTGGGCCTGCAGCAGATCCTTGAGCGCCACACGCCCGCCAGCCGACTGCAGGCGCTCCCCACCGCGTCGATAGCTCACGGTCAGCCGCGCCGGCAGTGCGCTCAGCAGCACATCGCCATGCGGGTCTGGCAGCAACCCCAGTCGCGCCCCATCGGCGAGGGCGAGCCAGTTTTGTGCTCGCCAATCCCAGGTCTGCGCAGGGGGGGGCGGCGGCGCTGCCGACACGGCCAGCAGCCGATCGGCGTGGCGACGCAGCTCCCCGCCGCGCCAGCGCACGCTCGGAGCCGCATCCTCGCGTGCCTCGAGCATGCGCGTGGCCACCTCGCGCAGCCGCCGATGATCCGGCGGCACGAGCCCCCGCTCGCCGATCCACTGGCGCAGCGCATTGCGGCGACGGGTCTCGGAGAGACGCCGCAGGACGCTCACGCGCAATGCAGCGCCGTCGCGCGCGGCGGCCAGATCCTCGCGCGCCTGGTGCTCGAGCAGCTCGCGCGCCTCGCCCAGCAGCGCAGCGCTGCGGCCGACGGTCGCGGCAGCGGAAGGCCAGCGCTCGCGCAGCAGGGGCAGTACGCGTCGGCGCAGGTAATTGCGATCGAAGCGCTCGTCGGCGTTGGTCGGATCCTCCAGAAAGCTCAGCCGGTGCGCGTGGGCGTAGTGCTCGAGCGCGCGGCGCGACACGCCCAGCAGCGGCCGCAGCAGCAGCGTGCCCTGCCAGGGGCTCACGCCGCGCATCGCGGCCAGCCCGCGCACGCCGCTTCCGCGCAGCAGCGCCAGCAGCACCGTCTCGAGCTGATCCTCCTGATGATGGGCGGTCACGAGCCGCTCGCCGGGCGCAAGCTGCGCGGCGAGCGCGGCGTAGCGCGTGGCACGCGCGAGCGCCTCGAGCGACTCGCCGGGGCGGGCGTGCACGGGCGCATCGAGCACCCGGCAGCGCACGCGAGCGCGGCGGGCGGCGCGCGCCGCAGCCATCGCCTGCGCGTCGGCCTCGCCGTGCAGGTGATGATTGACGTGTATGGCGCGCAGTTGCATGCCCTCACGCCGCGCGATGGATGCGAGCGCATGCAGCAGCACACTCGAGTCCAGCCCGCCGGAAAAGGCGAGGCACAGCCGCTCTCCCGAGAGCGTTGTCAGCCTTGCTGCAAGCTCGAGCGCCAGGGCATCGGTCGACAGGCTATCGCTCGACAGCGCATCGGGCGGGAGGGCGGCGGGCTGGGCGGCCTCGGCCACCGCGGCGCGGGCCTTCCCGCGGGGACTCACGCCGAAGTCTCGGAATACACACCGAATGCGTCGATGCGCGCGGTGCGTTGCGCGATCAGCGTCTTCAGCTCGCGTGCCTGCAGCTCGCGCAGGTTCTTCAGCAGGCTCTCCTGCAGTGTGCGGCCCATGGCCCCCGGATCGCGATGCGCTCCGCCCAGCGGCTCGGGCAGTACCTCATCGACGAGCCCCAGCCCGAGCAGGCCCTGGGCGGTCAGGTTCAGCGCCTCTGCAGCGGCCTCTTTTTTATCGGCGCTCTTCCAAAGGATCGAGGCGCATCCCTCCGGGGAGATCACCGAGTAGGTACTGAACTGCATCATCAGCAGCCGGTCGCACACGCCAATCGCCAGTGCCCCACCCGAGCCGCCCTCGCCGATCACCACACTGATGATCGGCGTCTGCAATGCCGACATCTCGTAGAGATTGCGGGCGATCGCCTCGCTCTGATTGCGCTGCTCGGCGCCCACGCCCGGATAGGCACCCTGGGTATCGATGAAGGTGATCAGCGGCAAGCCGAAACGCTCGGCGAGCTTCATCAGGCGCAGTGCCTTGCGATACCCCTCTGGCTTGGGCATGCCGTAGTTGCGCCGGACGCGCTCCTTGGTATCGCGTCCCTTCTGGTGGCCGATGAGTACCACGGGCTGGCCATCCAGGCGCGCCAGGCCCCCGACGATGGCCGCATCGTCGGCATACATGCGATCCCCGTGCAGCTCGTGGAAGTCGCTGAAGATCGCCCCGATGTAGTCGAGCGTGTAGGGCCGTTGCGGATGACGGGCGAGCTGCGTGATCTGCCAGGGCGTCAGATTGGAGAAGATCGACTTGGTCAGCGCGCGACTCTTGGCGTGCAGCCGCGCGATCTCCTCTTCGATGTTGACCTCCGAATCGGAGGTCACATGTCCAAGCTCTTCGATCTTGGCTTCAAGTTCGGCGATCGGCTGCTCAAAATCCAGGAAGCTGACGGCCATCTAGCGGCGACTCTTGTAGTAATTTGTAGGCCGGAAGGGTACGAGGTGCCGGCCGCTGGCGCAACCGTAGAGCCCATGCAGCCTCCGCGCGCCGGACGAGCCCGCCCCAGTGCGCCTTCTCAGTGGGCCAGTGCCGCCGCAGCAGCCGCCACGGCATAGCCCAGGCGCACCGCGCCGGCTCCGAGCAACTCCTCGAGCTGCTCGATCAACTCGGCGCTGGGACGCACTTTCCACTCCTCGGCGCAGCTGAGCGTCCCGCTGACGCCCGCGCCCTGATAACGCAGCATCACGGCGCATTGCCCGCCGCGTTGGGCACGCAGCAGCGCTTCGAGCCGCTCCACGAGCCTGGCATCGGCGCTCGCCGGCCAGGTCAGCAGCAGCGAGCGCGCCAGCCGCTCGCGCACGGCGGGCAGGGAGCTGATCTGCTTGGCCGACAGGCGCCAGGCGTCGCTGAATTCATCAAAGCGCAGACCGCCCTCCACCTGCAGCAGCGCATCCTTGATCACCAGGTCGCGATAACGCTGGTAGACCTCTTCGAACATCGACACCTCGATGCGACCGCTGCGGTCATCGAGCATGAAGCTCACGCGCGGCCCGCGACGACGCACCTCGAGCACCAGCCCCGCGAGCGTCGCGGTGCGCATCTGCGCGTAAGGATTGCGGCCCTCGGGCACCGCTGCGGGCCGATCGCCGAGGAACTCGACGATGCGCCCGGAGGCGAATTGCCGCAGGTCCGCCTCATAGGGGGCAATGGGATGGCCGGTCAGAAACAGCCCGAGGGTCTCGCGCTCGCCCGCCAGGCGCTGTGAGACGCTCCATTCGGGGAGGGTGGGCGGCTCGGGCGCACCGGCCGCGGCCGGCATCGAGGTGGCACAAGCCGCGACGCCAAACAGATCCACCTGCCCCGCCTCCAGCGTGCGCGCCGCCTGCTCGCCGCCCTGCATCGCGGCGGCGAGCCCGCCCATCAGCGTGGCACGGTTGGCGCCCAGTGAATCGAGACTGCCCGAGCGGATCAGCGCCTCGAGCGCACGGCGATTGACCCGCGCCAGATCGAGCCGCCGACACAGCTCGTTCAGGCTCGCAAACGGGCCGCGAGCGCTGCGCTCCTCGACGATGGCGTCCACCGCCGAGCGGCCCACGCCCTTCACGGCTCCCAGGCCGTAGCGGATGGTGCGCGCATCGGTCACCGCAAACGCATAGCGAGACGCATTGACGTCCGGCGGCTGCACCGTCAGGTTCATCGCCGTGCACTCATCGATCAGCGTCACGATCTTGTCGGTGTGATCCATATCGGCGCTCAGCACCGCTGCCATGAAAGCCGCCGGATAGTGGGCCTTGAGATAGGCGGTCTGGTAGGACAGCAGTGCATAGGCGGCCGAGTGCGACTTGTTGAAGCCGTAGCCGGCGAACTTCTCCATGAGATCGAAGATGTGCGAGGCGCGCGCCTCATCCACACCGCGCGCGCGTGCGCCCTCGAGGAACACCGAGCGCTGCTTGGCCATCTCCTCGGCCTTCTTCTTGCCCATCGCCCGGCGCAGCAGGTCCGCGCCGCCGAGCGTGTAGCGCGCCAGCACCTGCGCGATCTGCATAACCTGTTCCTGGTACAGGATGACGCCGTAGGTCGGCGCCAGCGCCGGTTGCAGGTCCGGATGCAGATAATCGATCTGTCCGCCCTGCCCGTGCTTTCTGCTGATGAAATCATCCACCATGCCCGACTGCAGCGGACCGGGCCGGAACAGCGCGTTGATCGCAACGATGTCCTCGAAGCAGTCGGGCTGCAGGCGACGGATCAGGTCCTTCATGCCGCGCGATTCGAGCTGGAAGACCGCCGTGGTGCGACCGGACTTCAGCAGCGCATAGGTCGCCGCATCGTCCATTGGCAGCGCGTCGAGCCGCAGCGGCCCCTCGCCGGCCGCGCTGCGCTCCGCGTTGATGGTCTGCAGCGCCCAATCGAGGATCGTCAGGGTGCGCAGCCCCAGGAAGTCGAACTTGACCAGCCCCGCGGCCTCGACGTCGTCCTTGTCGAACTGCGTGATGGCGTTGCCGCCGCCGCCCGATTCGCAGTACAGCGGCGTGAAATCCGTCAGCACCGATGGTGCAATCACCACGCCGCCCGCGTGCTTGCCGGCGTTGCGCGTCAGGCCCTCGAGCGAGCGGGCAAGGTCGAGCAGGTTTTTGACCTCCTCGTCCTCGATGTACAGGCGCTTGAGCTCGGGCTCCTTCTCGATCGCCGCATCGAGCGTGATGCCCAGCTCGAAGGGCACGAGCTTGGCGATGCGATCGACGAACCCGTAGGGATGGCCGAGCACGCGGCCGACGTCGCGCACCACGGCCTTCGCCGCCATACTGCCGTAGGTGATGATCTGCGAGACTCGCTCGTGGCCGTACTTGTCGGCCACGTAGTCGATGACGCGATCGCGTCCTTCCATGCAGAAGTCGATGTCGAAGTCCGGCATCGAAACGCGCTCGGGATTCAGGAAGCGCTCGAACAGCAGGTCGTAGCGCAGCGGATCGATATCCGTGATGCCGAGCGCGTAGGCCACCAGCGACCCGGCGCCC
Source organism: Steroidobacteraceae bacterium (assembly GCA_035553315.1). Classification (GTDB taxonomy): domain Bacteria; phylum Pseudomonadota; class Gammaproteobacteria; order Steroidobacterales; family Steroidobacteraceae; genus FEN-1191. The sequence goes on along the minus strand of DATNDE010000037.1, from coordinate 44,015 downwards.
GAGCCACGCCCCGGCCCAACCGGCACGGCGTGCTCGCGCGCCCAGCGGATGAAATCCGCCACGATGAGGTAGTAGCCGGCGAAGCCCATGGGGCAGATGACCCCGAGCTCGGTCGCGAGCCGCGCACGATAGCGCGCCGCGGTCTGCTCGGGCGTCTCCGCGGCCGTCTGCGCGTCGGTCTTGCCGGCCGCCCCTGTCGCGGCCGGGGTCGCCTGCAGGGCGTTCAGGCGCGCGGCCAGGCCCCGCTCGGCTTCGCGCCGCAGGAACTCGTTGGGCGTGCTGCCTTCCGGGACCGGATAGTCGGGCAGACGCGGTTGGCCGAGCTTGAGCGTCAGGCTGCAGCGGCGCGCGATCTGCACGCTGTTGGCCAGCGCTTCGGGCACGTCCTGGAACAGCGCGGCCATCTCCGCGGCGCTGCGCAGGTACTGCTGCGGACTGTAGCGGCGCGGACGCGCCGCGTCGGCGAGCAGCGTGCCCTCTTGAATGCACACGCGCGCCTCGTGTGACTCGAAATGCGCGCGCTCGAGGAAGCGCACGTCGTTGGTGGCCACCAGCGGCACGCCGCGACGCGCCGCGAGTTCCACTGCCGCGGGCAGGTAGGCGGCCTCCTCGGGCCGGCCGAGTCGCTGCAGCTCGAGGTAGTAGCGATCGTCGAACAGCTCGAGCCACTGCCCCAGCGCGGCCTGCACCTGGGCCGGCCGATCGCGCAGCAGTGCCCGGCCCACATCCCCTTCCATGGCACCGGACAGTGCGATCAGACCGCTGCAGCTCTCGCGCGTCAGCCAGGCGCGCTCCACGAGCGCAACGCCAGCCGGGGTCTGTCCCGAGAGGTAGGCGCGGCTGATCAGGCGCGCGAGACTCCGATAGCCCTCGAGCGTCTGGCACAGCAGCGTCAGCCGTGAGGGGCGTGCCGGCTCCTCGGGCTCACGCAGCAGCAGATCCACTCCGACGATCGGCTGCACGCCGCGCTCGAGCGCCGCGCGATAGAACTTGATCATCGCGAACAGATTGACCTGATCGGTCAGCGCCACGGCCGGCATGCCGGCGCTGGCCACCGCCTCGATCAGCTCGGGCACGCGCACCACGCTGTCGACCAGCGAGTATTCGGTGTGCACACGAAGGTGCACGAACGCGGCCGAGCTGCCTGCCGGCGCGCCCGCCGCGGCCAGCGCCTCGCTCATGCGCACGCCTCCGTCGGTGCGCCGTCCTCGAGCGCCGCCTCATCGGCCTCCGAGCCGCACAGCTGCGCCTCGGCCGGCAACACGCCAAAGGGCAGCGCACCGGACAGCCAGCTGCGCAGCGGATTGAAGCTGGCGCGATGAATCGGCGAGGGCCCGAGCCGCACCAGCGCCGACAGGTGCACGCGCGTGGCGTAACCGAAGTGCCGACCGAGACCGTAGCCAGGATGATCCCCATCGAGCCGCGCCATGAGCGCATCCCGATGGGTCTTGGCGAGAATCGAGGCGGCGCTGATGCACGCAATCAGCGCATCCCCGCCGACCACCGTCTGCACCTCGCAGTCGGCAAAACAGTCCGAGAGATGCGGCGCGCGGTTGCCATCGATGAGAATGCGCACCGGACGCACCGGCAAGTCGATCAGCGCGCGCTTCATCGCCAACAGCGTCGCCTGCAGGATGTTGAGCAGGTCGATCTCCGCGTGATCCGCCTCGGCGATCGCGAAGCCCAGGGCACGCTCGCGGATGCGCTGCGCCAGCACGCAGCGCCGCTCGGCGCTGAGCTGCTTGGAATCGCGCAGTCCGCGGATGGCGCGCTGCGGATCCAGAATCACGGCCGCGGCCACGACGGGACCCGCGAGTGGACCGCGGCCCGCCTCATCCACTCCGGCCGTCAGCACCTGCGCTTGCATCGCCCCTGCCCGCACGCTCACCGATCCGCCGTTCCCCCGAGCAGCGCGAGCACCGCCTGCGCCGCGCGCGTCGCGCCGTCGGCCCGCAGCAGCTCATGCACCGCACGAAATCGCTTCTTGAGATGGTCACGTCGCGCGGTATCGGTCAGCAACCGATCCGCCGCGCGCCAGAGATTATCCGCGATCGCCGCTTCCTGGAAGAACTCCGGCGCGAGCGCCTCCCCGGCGAGCAGATTGGGCAGCGAGAAGCGCGCCAGACGCACCAGGCGAAAGCTGCGCACCAGCGCGGCGGTCAATGCGCTGACGCGGTAGGCCACCACCATCGGGCAACGACACAGCAACGCCTCGAGTGAGGCGGTCCCGGAGGCCACCAGTGCCACATCCGCGGCGGTGAGCGCGGTGCGCGCCTGCCCATCCAGGATCTGCAGCTGCGTGAGTGCCGCCAGGCTTCCCTGCGCGGCGAGCCCGGCACGGATGTGCTCGAACTCGTCGCGCACCGCGCGGTTGGCCATCGCGGCCATCACCTGCAGCCCCGGATGCGCCTGCACCAGCGCGGCGGCCGCCAGCAGGAACGGCGCCGACAGCCGCTGCACCTCGCCGAGGCGGCTGCCAGGCAGCAGCGCGAGCACCGGGCGGTCCGCCAGACCGAGGGCGGCACGCGCCGCGGGCACGTCGGGCTCGAGCGGCACCTGATCGGCCAGCGGATGCCCCACGAACTGCGCATGCACCGCGTAGTGCGCATAGAACGCCGGCTCGAAGGGCAGCAGGCAGAGCACCAGGTCGCAGCGGCGCGCGATCTTGCGCGCTCGCCCCTGCCGCCAGGCCCAGATCTGCGGACTGACGTATTGGACCGTGCGGATGCCCTGGGCGCGAAAGCGACCGGCCAGCGTCAGGTTGAAAGCCGGCGCATCCACGCCGATGAACACGTGCGGGCGGAAGCAGAGCAGCTCGGACAGCAGCCGCGAGCGCAGCGCCAGCAGGCGCGGCAGGTGGCGCAGTGGCTCGATGAGTCCCATGACGGCCAGCTCGTGCGCATCGGCGAGCGCCTGACAGCCCGCTGCGCGCATCGCCGGCCCCGCCACGCCGCGCACCTCGAGCGCGCGGCCGGCCAGCTCGCTGCGCAGCGCCCGGATCAGCGCCGCGCCGAGCGCGTCGCCCGAGTGCTCTCCGGCAACGATCGCCACGCGCAGCGCTTCCATGGGCGTGGTAACCACGGCTGTAGCGCGGCGCTCAGCGGATCAGACCGCGGCCCTCGCCCACCGAGATGAATTCGACGAAGGTCTTGAGCTCCGGCTGAGTGTTGGCGAGTTCGGTCAGCTGCTCGATCGCCGCGGCGAGCGGCAGATCGCTGCGATAGAGGATGCGATAGGCGTTGCGCAGGTTGCGGATCTGTTCGGGCGTGAAACCGCGGCGCTTGAGTCCCTCGCTGTTGATCGAGTGCGGCTCGGCCGGATTGCCGATGGCCATGACATAGGGCGGCACGTCGCGCGTGACGCCGCAGTTGTTGGCGATGAAGGCATGTGCACCGATCCTGCAGAACTGGTGAACCGCCACATAGCCGCTCAGGATTGCCCAGTCCCCGAGCGTCACGTGACCGGCGATGTTCGCCAGATTCACCATGATGATGTTGTTGCCGAGCACACAGTCGTGCGCCACGTGGGTATAGGCCATCAGCAGGCAGTCATCGCCGATGCTGGTGACGCCCCGGTCGTGACTGGTGCCGCGGCTGATGGTGCAGTATTCGCGAATGACGTTGCGGTTGCCGATCGTCAGGCGCGTGGGCTCCCCGGCGTACTTCCGGTCCTGCGGCGCCTCACCGATCGAGGCGAACTGGAAGATCTTGTTGCCCTCACCGATCGTGGTGTGGCCGTTGATGACCACGTGCGGTGCGATCCAGGTGCCCGCGCCGATGACCACATCGGCGCCGATGACGCTGTAGGGACCCACCACCACATCCTCGGCCAGTTGCGCGCCGGGGGCCACGATCGCCCGCGCATCGATCATGGCGCTTCGTTCCCGGGGGCTGCGCTGGCTTCCTTCAGATTCGGGGCGACCATGATCTGCGCGTGGGCGACCTCCTGCTCGTCGACCAGCGCGGCGGTGGCCAGCTGCCAGATACCGCGCAGGCTCCGCTCGAAGCGCGCGGTGAGGATGAGCTGATCGCCGGGCACGACGGGACGGCGAAAGCGCGCCTTGTCGATGCCGACGAAGTACACGCTGGCATTGGGATTGGCGATCACATCGGCGCTGATGTAGGCCAGCAGGCCGGCCACCTGCGCGAGCGCCTCGATGATGAGTACTCCGGGCATCACCGGCCGGCCGGGAAAATGACCGCTGAAATACGGCTCGTTGAAGCTGACGTTCTTCAGCGCCCGGATGCTCTGGCCGCGCACGCACTCGAGCACGCGATCCACCAGCAGGAATGGGTAGCGGTGCGGCAGCCGCTGCATCACGCCGCTGATGTCCAGCTTGACCGGCTCTGACTTGTCCGGCTCTGAGTCACTCATCGTCGGTTTCCTGTGCTTCCCGATTGCTGTGTTGATTGGCGCGCGGCTCATCGCTCAGCGCGAGCAGCTTCAGTCGCGCGATGATGCGTTTCCAGCGTCGCAGCGGCTCGGCCGACCAGAGGCTGGCATAGGCGCCGGGCGCGCGGATCGAGCCGGACACCGTGGTTCTGCCGGCGATGACCACATCATCGCAGATCTCGATATGCCCGGTAATGCCCACACCGCCGCCGATCATGCAGCGCGCCCCGATGCGCGTGCTGCCCCCGACACCCGTGCAGCCGGCGATGGCGGTGTGCGCGCCGATCTGCACGTTGTGGCCTATCTGTATGAGATTGTCGAGCTTGACGCCCTCGCCGAGCACCGTGTCCTGCATGGCACCGCGATCCACCGTCGTATTGGCGCCGATCTCCACATCATCGCCCACCACGACCGTGCCGATCTGCGGCACCTTCAGCCAGCGGCCCTGCTCGCGCGCGAAACCGAAACCGTCCGCGCCGATGACGGCACCCGGATGGATCAGCACGCGGCGGCCGATGCGCACATCGTGCGCCAGCGTGACGTGGCCTGCGAGGCGCGTGTCCTCCCCGACCTGCACGCGCGCGCCCAGCACGCTGGCCGCGCCGATGTGACAGCGCGCCCCGATGCGCGCATGCGCGCCCACCACGCAGTGCGGACCGATCTCGGCGCTCGGATGCACCTCGGCGGTGGCATCGACGATCGCGCTGGCGTGAATGCCCGCCACCGGCGCGGGCGTCGGATGCAGCAATACCGCGATGCGCGCAAACAGCGAGTGCGGGTCGGGACTGATCAACGCCGGCACCGGGCAGAGCTCGGCGCTGGCTGGCGCGAGCACCACCGCACCGGCCCGCGTATCGGGCAGCTGCCAGGACAGGCGTGCGTTGGCGAGAAAGCTCAGCGCCGTCGGATCGGCTGCTCCCAGCGGGGCGATGTGATCGACCCGACGATCGGGATCGCCGCGCAGTGCGCAGCCGAAACGCACTGCCAGCTCCCCCAGCGCCAAGCTCATCGCCTCCCTGCCGGTGCGCGCGAGCGCTGCGGGCTCATGGCCTGTCAGCCGCTTCGTGCGGGCGCTGCAGACTCAGTGACTGCGCGTGCCGCTGCGGGGGCGCGGAGCCGCGGTCGCGCCGCCGGCGCCGCGGGCCTGCAGCGAGGCCAACACCGGCTGGGTGATGTCGAGCGTTGGATTGGCAAAGATCACCCCGTCGGCCAGCACCAGATCGAAACGCTGCGCCTGCGCGTACTGCTGCACCGCTTCCACCAGGGTGCGCTGCAACTTGGAGAGCTCCTGGTTCTGCCGCGCGTTCATATCGTCCTGATACTCGTTCTGCTTCTCCGACAGCTCGCGCTGCCCGTCGCGCAGCGACTGCTCGGCGGCGCTGCGCTGATCCACGCTCATCGTGCCGCCGTCCCGGTCCAGCGCCGCCTGCTTGCTCTTGAGCGACTCCTGCTCGCTGGCGAGCTCGCGCTGCTTCGCAGCGAATTCGGTGCGCAGCGTCTGCTGCACGGCCTTGCCCTGCGGCGACTCCTGCATGAGGCGCTGATAATTGACGAAGCCGATCTTCAGATCCGCCCAGGCCGGCGCCGAGAGCACCAGCAGCGACAGAGCCGAGCCGAGGGCGATGCGACCCGTACGCCGGGTCATTGCAGTGAACCATCCTCGCATATCGAAATTCCTACCTAGGAAATCCCCACTTAGAAAGATTGCCCCACCGTGAACTGAAATTCCTCGGTTCGATCCTCGAAGTGAACCAGATCGCCGTTGGAAGAATTCAGCGGCAAGCCAAAGCTGAAGCGGAACAATCCGACCACCGGCGCCAGCCATTGCACCGAGACGCCGACCGATTTCTTGAGCTCATGATAGCTGAAATTGTAATTGACGGGGGTCACCAGGTCCTTGCCCAGGAACGTGGTTCTGTCCGTCGAGAAGACGTTGCCGATGTCGAAGAACAGGCTGGCACGCGCACTGGTCTGCCACTTCGCCGGGGTGGGGATGATCAGCTCGGTCTGCGACACGGTCATGACGTTCCCGCCGTAGGGGTTGCCGTTGGTATCGACCGGGCCGAGCGTGTCCTCCAGGTAGCCGCGCACGCTGTCCGGACCGCCGGCGAAGTAACGTTTGTAGGGGGGCAGGGCCGTGGTGCCGCCGATAGCCTTGCCGTAGGAGAGCTGCAGGTTCTCCGAGAGCGTCCAGCCGTGGGAGATCGGCAGATAGCCGGAAAACTGGTAGCTGCCGATCATGTAGCGCACGTCGAGGCCGGGGGGCACATAGACGAACGAGATCAGATGACGCATGCCCTGATCGGCGAACAGGGCGCGATTGAGCGAGCTGTACACGTAGTTGAGCGACAGCTCCGCGGTGTCAAAGCGTGTGCCGAGCAGCGAGGTATCCGTGGCCACGGTGCTGCCGTCGGGCTCGATGAACTGCGAGACCAGGGTTCCCTGATAACTGCGGCCGTTCTGCTCCACCCAGTTGATGGCCTGCTGCGCACTGCTCTGCTCGTAGGTGAGGATGTCCACCGACTGCAACGATACCCCGCCACTGACGAACTGATTTTCCGTGAGCGGGTAGCCGAGCGTCAGCCCCACGGTGACGTTCTTGGAGCCGAAGGAGGATGACTGCGCATAGAGCTGCGTGGAATCCGCATAGCTGAGCTGCACGGTGCGCGACAGTCCATCCACGGTCGTGAATGGGTTGGTCTCCCTGACGCTGTAGACCTTGTTGTACAGGCCCGCATCCAGGTTCAAGGCCACCTGATCGCCGCTGCCCAGGAAGTTGGTATCCGAGAGCGAGCCGTTGAGCACGAACTTCTCATAGGCGGAGTAGCCGATGCCACCGCTGATGCTCGATGCAGCGCGCTCCTTGATCGCAAAGTTGACGTCGACCTGGTCGGGCGAGCCCGGCACCTGCGCGGTCGTGGTATCGACGCTCTCCACGTAGGGGCGCTGCTCGAGGCGCTGCTTGGAGCGGTCCAGCGCGAGGTTCGACAGCCACGCTGCTTCGAGCTGGCGCATCTCGCGCCGGAAGGTCTCGTCGTTGGTACGCGTGGTGCCGGTGAAGTTGATATGGCGCACGTACACCCGGTCGCCCGGATCGACGAACAGCGTCAGCGCCACGAGCTTGTGCGCATCATCGACCGTCGGAACCGGCTCGACCTTGGCGAAGTAGAAGCCCTCGGCGCCCAGGCGGTTCTTGATGGCGTCCTCGGTCGCGCTGATCAGATGCTGCGAGTAGATCTGTCCTGGATGCACCAGCAGCAGCCGCTGCAGCTCCGGCTCGGGCACGATCATGTTGCCGGCCAGCTTCACCGCCCCGAGATGGTAGACATCACCCTGGGTGAGGTTGACGGTGATGAAGATGTCCTTCTTGTCCGGACCGATGGCGACCTGCACCGAATCGAGGCGCGCATTCGCGTAGCCCCGGTCCTGGAAGTAGGACTGGATCTTCTCCAGATCCCCCTGCAGCGTCTCGCGCGCGTAGCGGTCCTTGTCGCTGAACATGTTAAACAGCGTCGGCGTCTGCAGCGACAGCGTCGAGAGGATCGCCTTGTCCTTGAAAGCCGTGTTGCCGACGATGTCGATCTGGCGAATCTTGGCGCGCGCACCCTCGGTGATGTTGATGCTGATGCGCACCTGGTTGTCAGGCAGCGGCACGACCTTCGCATCGATCTTCACGTCGTACTTGCCCTGACTGTAATACTGGTCGGTCAGGAAATTCGTGACGTCATCGAGCGTCGAGCGGTCGAAGGTCTTGCCGGCGGTGAGTCCGACGTTGCGCAGCGCCTTGTTCAGGTCTTCGGTCTTGATGCCCTTGTTGCCCTTGAAGTCGATGCTCTCGATCGAGGGCCGCTCCTTGACCACGACCAGCAGCGTGTCGCCCTCGCGCCGCAGCTCCACATCGCTGAAGAAGCCGGTGGCATAGAGAGCGCGCAACGCCTCGCGCACGCGCTGCGCATTGAGGCGATCGCCGATGTTGACCGGCAGGTAATTGAAAACCGTGCCCTCGGAAATGCGCTGCAGCCCCTGCACACGGATGTCGTGCACGACGAAGTCCGTCGGCGATCCCGGCAGGCCCTGATCGGCCGCTTCCGGACCGACGCCGGGCGCTACGGCAGCGGGCGCGGGTGCCGCCTCAGGTGCAGGTGGTGCAGGTGTCGGAGCGACTTCGGGGGCAGGCGCTGGCGCCCCGGGCGGCGCGGCTGCCACGGGCGGCGCGGCTGCCACGGGCGGCGCGTTGGCTACCGGGGGGCTGGCAGGGACCGAGGTCGGGGCCCCGGCTTCGGCCAGCAGACAGTCCCGGCGCAGCGCTCGCAGGGCGGGCTGTTGGGCGGCGGGGGCAAGTTCGATGGCCTTGCTCAGTGCATCGGCGGCCATCTCATAGCGCTTGAGGGCCAGCAGCGCGCGACCGGAGAGCGCATAGCCTTCCCATCGATCCGGGGCGATGCGAACCGCGGCATCCCCGGCCGACAATGCCGCATCCGCCCGACCGCCCTGCAGTGCTGCGTCTCCTTGGCTGAGCTGCGCATCGAAGTCGCCATTGGACTGCGCCGGGCTGGCGGCGGCGCCGCCGGGCCCAGGCGGCACCGTGGGGCTTGCGGGCGTCTGGGCCCGCGCGCTGCCGCAAAGCGGGACCACAGCCAAGATGAGCGCGGTAAGGGGTGCGCGCTGCGCAGCGCGGCAGTTGCCGTTGGTCAAGGAGGGGTCAACCGATCTGACTGATGTCGTTAAACAGTGCAACGCCCATGAGCAGGAACAACAGGGCGAAACCGATTTGCTGGCTGACCAGCTGGAAGCGCTCGGACAGCGGACTGCCTTTGAGCCATTCAATGGTCTGAAACACGATCTGACCGCCGTCGAGGATCGGAATGGGCAGCAGATTCATGAAGCCGAGCGCAAGGCTCAGCAGCACCAGGAACTGCAGGAAGGAGGTGAAGCCCTCGGACGCGGCATCGCCGGCGTACTCGGCAATGCTCAACGGTCCGGACAGGTTCTTGACCGAGACGTGATTGGTGAGCATGCGCCAGATCATGCGTCCCTGCAGCGCCGTGACGTCCCACGCCTCGACGTTGGCGCGCGCGAAGGCGGCTGGCACCGACAGGGCAACGTGTCGAACCATCGACGACGGGAACGGGGCCGTCTGGCTCACCAGAATCCCGATGCCGACGGAATGGTGACCCTGCTCGTCCGTCTGTGGCTTCGGGACGAGCCGTACCCCCTGCTCGTGGCCGGCGCGCACAAAGCGCAGGCTGATGCTCTGGTTGACGTGCGACTGCAAGGCCGCCTTCAGCGCCGTCAGATCCGTCACGGACTGCCCGTTGACGGACACGATGCGATCGCCCGGCGCAAGCCCCGCCTTGGCCGCCGGCCCGCCTGCCAGGACTCTGTCGACGATCGCCTGCAGCGGTGGTGTGTACAGGGTCAGGCCCAGCCCCTGCTCCATGAGCGTGGGCTCGGTGAGCCGCAGGCGCTCGGCAGGATTCGTAATGCGCAGCTGCAGCGTGCGGGCCGTACCATCCGGGGAACGCACGCCGATGCTGATCGGACCACCGCCACTGATGGCATCGAGCATGTCCAGATCGACGTCGCGCTGGTCGGTCACGCGCTGCCCATCGATCGAGGTGATCTCATCGCCGCTTTTCAGTCCGGCCTTGCCCACCAGCGAGGTTGGACTGATGGTCCCAACCACGGCGCGGTACTGCGTCATCCCGTTCGCATACAGCACGCCGGTGAGCACCAGCACCGCAAACAGGACATTGAAGCCCGGGCCCGCCAGCAGCACCAGAATACGCTGCCAATGCGGCCGGCGCGTGAAAGAGCGATGCAGCTCGTGCGCGGCCACCGGGCCTTCGCGCTCGTCGAGCATCTTGACGTAACCGCCGATGGGCAGCGAGGAGATCCAGTACTCGTGGCCCTCCGGGTGCACCCACTTCCAGAGCGGCTTGCCAAAACCGATGGAGAAGCGCAGCACCTTGAAGCCCAGGCGCCGCGCGACCCAGAAATGACCGAACTCGTGGACAGTGACGAGCAGGCAGAAGGCGACGAGGAAGGCCAGCAAATACAGCAGGGTATGGATCATGCGTAGACGCTCTGGCCGGCGGCTCGGCGTGCCACCGCCTCGCTGGCCAGTGCCCGCGCCTCTGCATCGGTTGCCATCACCGCATCCAATCCGGCCATCTCTCCCCCTCGAACCCGCGCCATAACCATTTCAATGACCGCAGGAATCTCACCAAAGTTCAGTCGCTGGTCGAGAAAGGCCTGCACGGCGACCTCGTCAGCAGCGTTCAGGCTGACGCAGGAGAGGCCACCGAGGCGCGCCGCCTCCTGGGCATGGCGCAGGCACGGGAAACGCCCCGGGTCCGGTGCCATGAAATCCAGTCGGCCCGCCCGGGTCAATTCGAGCAATTCTACACCAGCCGCCATGCGCTCGGGCCAGGCCAGGGCGCAGGCGATGGGCACGCGCATATCCGGCCCCGCCAGCTGCGCCAGCACCGACCCGTCTACATACTCCACCAGCGAATGCACGATGCTCTGCGGATGCACGACCACGTCGATCTCGCGATGTGTCATGCCGAACAGCACGCTCGCCTCGATGAGCTCCAGGCCCTTGTTCATGAGGGTCGCGGAATCCACCGAGATCTTGCGGCCCATGCTCCAGCGGGGATGCTTGCAGGCCTGTGCTGGCGTGACGTTCGCCATGGCCTCGGCGCTCCAGGTGAGGAAGGGGCCGCCCGAGGCTGTCAGCAGCAAGCGTCGCACACCCGCGGCGCGCTTGCCGACGACGAAGCCGGTCGGCAGGCACTGGAAGATCGCGTTGTGCTCGCTGTCGATCGGAATGAGCTCGCCGCCTCCGGCGCGCACGGCGGCCAGCAGCAGCTCTCCGGCCATGACGGCCGATTCCTTGTTGGCGAGCATGAGACGCTTGCCGGCTGCGGCCGCGGCGAGCGTCGAGCGCAGTCCCGCCGCCCCGCTGATGGCCGCCATCACGTAATCAACCGCATCCTCGGCGGCCAGCTGCGCGATCGCCTCGGCTCCCGCGAGCACGCGCGTGCCGCTGCCCTCGTCCGTCAGGCGCCGCTCCAGCGTGCGCGCCGCCTCGGGCGATTCCAGCGCGACCCAGTCGGGACGAAAGCGGCGCACCTGCTCGACGAGGCGCTCGCCGTTGCTGCGCGCGGCAAGCCCCACTACGCGATAACGCTGCGGATGCAGCGCCAGCACCTCGAGCGTGTTGCAACCGACCGAGCCGGTCGAGCCCAGTACTGCGACGCCGATCATGGCCACTGTCTCATGGTTGTCGTCACATCTCCCTTGCTCAACGGCCAATTCCCAGCCACGTCAGCCCCAAGGCCAGCACTGGCGCGGCTGCCGTCACGCTGTCGATGCGATCGAGCACCCCGCCGTGGCCGGGAAACAACCGCCCACTGTCCTTCAAATGCACATGACGCTTGAGCAGACTTTCTGTCAAGTCGCCGATCACAGAAAACGCCGCCGCCGACGCGCACAGCGGTATAAAAGCCTGCCAGGGCAGCCGAGACCAGAGGTTCACGATCGCGGCCACCCCGAGGGCCAGCAGCATGCCACCGAGCACGCCCTCCCAGGTCTTGTTCGGCGAGACCTGTGGCGCCAAGCGCAGCCGTCCAAAGCGCCGTCCGGTGAAGAACGCGCCCGTATCGGCCGCGAAAGCCAGCCCCAGCACGAACAGCGTCCACTGCGGGCCGTGCGCCCAGCGGGTATCGATGCGCACCAGCGCCAGCCAGGCGGGCACCAGCACCAATATCCCGGCCAGCGCCGCCACGGCGCGCGAGCCGCGCGAGGGCGCAAACAGGATCCACGCCAATGCGATGAACCACCAGGCGACGGCTAATTCCATCAACTGCACGAAGGCAGCCAACGCCACGGTGTAGAGGCTGGCGAGCACGGCCAGCAGCGCGAGCGCCAGCACGTAGAGCAGCCGTCCGCCGCCGCGCAGCGCGAGGAAGGCCGACCATTCCCATCCGCCCGCGAGCAGCGCGGCCCCGAGCGCCGCCGCCACCAGCAGCGGCGTTCCGTAGACGACGACCACAATGGTGAGCAGCGCAAGTCCGAAGGCCGTCAGCAAGCGCGAGCGCATGGCCTTAGCAGTCCGCGCCCGCTTGCACTTGCTCGCCGGTCAGACCAAAGCGGCGCTGTCGTACGGCGAAGTGGCCCAGCGCGGCCTGGAAGGCCGACGCATCAAAATCCGGCCAAAGCGTCTCGGTGAAATACAGCTCCGTGTAGGCCAGGTTCCACAGCAGGAAATTGCTGATGCGCTGCTCGCCGCCGGTGCGGATGAACAGATCCGGATCAGGCAGGCCGCCCAGCGCCAGCGCCGCCGCAAAGGTCGGTTCATCGATATGCGCGGCGGCGAGCTGATGGCGCTCCACCTGCTGGGCGAGGCGACGCACCGCTGCGAGGATGTCGGCGCGTCCGCCGTAGCTGAGCGCCACCTGCAGGGCGAGCCGCTCATTGGCGACTGTGGTCTGCTCGGAGCTCGCCATGGAGGCGCGCAGCCGGGCGTCCAGCTCGGCGCGCTCGCCGATGAAGCGCAGACGCACCCCCTGACGGTGCAGCTCGGGAATTTCCGCTTCCAGCGACTCGACGAACAGCGCCATCAGCGTCATGACCTCATCGCGCGGGCGACCCCAATTCTCGCTGCTGAATGCAAACAGGGTCAGCGCGCCGATCTGCTCACGCAGGCACTCCTCGATCACCATGCGCACCGGTCCGACACCGGCGCGATGGCCGTCGCCGCGCAGGGTGCCGCGAGCCCGAGCCCAGCGGCCATTGCCATCCATGACGATCGCGATGTGACGCGGCTTCGGCGCGACGCCCGCGGGCGTGGCATCCGTCGGCGGCGCTGAGGCGGCGGGGCTCAAACCTGCAGGATTTCCTTTTCCTTACCGGCGAGCACGGTGTCGATCTCGCCGACGAAGCGATCGGTGAGCTTCTGGATCTCCTCCTCCCCGCGACGCTCGTCATCCTGGGAGATCATCTTCTCCTTGAGCATCTCCTTCATGTCCGCGATCGCGTCGCGGCGCACGTTGCGCACGCTCACACGGGCATTTTCGGCATCGTGGCGTACCACCTTCATGATGTCGCGCCGGCGCTCCTCGGTCAGCGGCGGCAGCGGCAGGCGGATGACGCTGCCGGCGGTATTGGGCGTGAGCCCCAGGTCCGACTTGTGGATCGCCTTTTCGATGGCTGAAACCATGCCCTTCTCCCAGGGGGAGACCACCAGCGTGCGCGCATCCTCGATGCTGATGTTGGCGACCTGCTGCAGCGGCACGTCCGAGCCGTAGTAATCGACCTTCAGATGCTCGATCAGGCTCGGATGGGCCCGTCCGGTGCGCAGCTTCTTCAGCTCGCCCTGAAAGGCCTGAACGCACTTCTGCATGCGCGCGGTGGCGTCCTTCTTCAGATCGTCGAGCATGGCTGTCCTCGTCGGCTTAGGGCCTGGGCCTCGATCCTGCGTCCTCGGAGTCCTGCGTCACCAGGGTCCCGATGTCCTCACCGCACACGATACGCAGCAATGCCCCGGGGTTGCCGAGATTGAAAACGCGCACCGGCAGATGATAGTCGCGACACATCACGATGGCAGTGGCATCCATGACGTTGAGTCGCTCGTCGAGCACGCGGTCGTAGGTCAGGCGTGAGTAGCGCTGCGCGGCCGGATTGACCACGGGATCTTCGGAATAGATGCCGTTCACCTTGGTGGCCTTCAACAGCACCTGGGCCTCGATCTCGATGGCACGCAGACTGGCAGCCGTATCGGTGGTGAAGAATGGATTGCCGGTACCGGCCGCGAATACCACCACACGACCCTTCTCCAGATGCCGGATCGCGCGACGGCGGATGAAATCTTCGCAGACCTGATTGATGCGCACGGCGGACATCACGCGCACGGCAAAGCCGCGCTGCTCGAGTGCATCCTGCAGCGCCAGGGCATTCATGACCGTGGCGAGCATGCCCATCTGGTCGGCCGTGACACGGTCCATGCCGGCGCCCGCCAGGCCCGCGCCGCGAAACAGATTGCCGCCGCCCACCACGATGCCGATCTGTACACCGAGGGATTGCACATCGCCGATTTCCTCGGCGACGCGTTTGAGTACCGCTGGATCGATGCCGTAATCGGCTTGGCCGAGCAACGCCTCGCCCGAGAGCTTCACGAGCACGCGGCGAAAGGATGCGTTCGGGCTGTCGTTCATCGGCTTGCTCCCAGGGCAGTCTGCCACAAACAACGCGCCGCGGCCCATCGCGACACTACGCGTCGCATCTGCGCCTCGCGACGGCGTGTGACGAGGGCGTCTCGCGACAGCGCCTCGCGACGGCGTCTCGCGCCTGCGCTCTCAGTGCTTTCTGGGTCCGCCCGAACCGTTCGAATCGCCACCGCCGCCGGACTCGGTGGGCTTGGTGGCGGCGCTCACCTGCGCCATGACGTCGGCGACGAAGTCGTCCTGCTTCTTCTCGATGCCGGCACCGACCTCGTAGCGCTCGAAACGCGTCACACGCACACCGGCCGCCTTGAGCAGCTTCTCGACCGACTGCTCCGGCTCCTTCACGAAGGGCTGCCCGAGCAGCACGATCTCGTTGAGCGCCTTGCGCAGACGACCCTCGACCATCTTGGCGACGACCTCGGGGCCCTTGCCCTCTTTCTGCGCCTGCTGCTGTGCCTGCTCGGAGAGGATCTCGCGCTCCTTGGCCACGACGTCGGCGGGCACGTCGCTGGTCGCGATGAAGCGCGGGTTGCTGGCAGCGATGTGCATCGCCACGTCGTGCGCCAGCGTTTCCAGGGAATTGCTCGACTTGCCGCCGGCGGTGCTCTCGAGCGTTACCAGCACTCCGATGCGCGTGCCATGCACGTAGGCGCCGACGACCGCTTCGGGGCCAGCGGCGCGCTCCAGTACCGTGCAGCGGCGCACACTGATGTTCTCCCCGATCTTGGCCACCAGCGCGCGACGGTGCTGATCGACGCTCTCGCCCGCGGCGAGTTCGGCCTTGAGCAGGGCCTCGAGATTCACGGGGCGATGCTCGAGCGTCAGACGCGCCACGTCGGCGGCGAAGCGGCGGAAGTCCTGTTCGCGGGCGACGAAATCGGTCTCGCAGTTGATCTCGGCCATCGCCGCGGCACGCCCATCGGCGGAGCGCTCGATGACGATGACCCCCTCGGCCGCCACCCGGGCAGCCTTCTTGTCGGCCTTGGCGAGACCCTGCTTACGCATGAGCTCCGCCGCAGCGTCGAGGTCTCCGCCGGTTTCCACCAGCGCCCGCTTGCATTCCATCATGCCGGCGCCGGTGCGCTCTCGCAGCGCTCGCACCGTGTCTGCAGTCACGTTCATGGCAATTCCTCTTGAATTGAGGGGCCAGTGCGCAGCCCGCGCGCCGGCCCGTCAGTGTGTTGGCACTCCCCGCGCAGCCGCGGGCGGCCCGCCGATCAGCCGGCGCCGCTGCGCGGACGACGGGCGGGGCCCGTCTGGGGACGGCGCTTCAGCCCCATGGGAGCGGTGGGCGGGGTGCTGCCGCCGCTGTCGCCCAAGTCCTGTTCGGCGGTCTCGTCGAGCTCGGCGTCGATCGCCGCGGCATCCTCGGGCACGGCTGCCCCGCTGGTGGCAGCAGGGGCCGCGGGGGCGGCCGCTGCCGGCGCCACCGAGGGGCGGCGACGCGGCGGGGCCTTGCGGCGTACGGCGGCGGCGGGCCTCGCCCGTCCGGGCTTGCTGCCACGGCGGCGCGGATTGCCCTCCTCGTCCAGCTCGATGAACTCATCCTCGCCGACCGCCACCTGCGGCACGGAGGACTTACCCTCGAGCACCGCATCGGCAACCGCCGCGGCATACAGCTGAATGGCGCGCATGGCATCGTCATTGCCGGGAATGACGTGATCGATGCCCTCCGGCGAGCAATTGGTGTCCACGACCGCCACCACGGGAATGCCGAGCTTGCGCGCCTCGTGAATGGCAATGTGCTCGTGGCCGACGTCGATCACGAACAGCGCATCGGGCAGCGACTCCATGCGCTGGATGCCCCCGAGGCTGCGCTCGAGCTTGATCATCTCGCGCCGCAGCTGCGTCGCTTCCTTCTTGCCGCGCTTGTCCAGCGCGCCCGAGGCGGTCATCTCGGTCAGGTCGCCCAGCCGCTTGATCGAGGCGCGAATGGTCTTGAAGTTGGTCAGCATGCCGCCCAGCCAGCGCTGGTTCACATACGGCATCGAGCAGCGCGTCGCCTCTTTCTGCACGGCCTCGCGCGCCGAGCGCTTGGTGCCGGCGAACAGCACCGTGCCGCCATCGGCCACGATCTGGCGGATGAAGGCGGTGGCCTCCTCGAACAGCGGCTGCGTCTTCTCGAGGTTGATGATGTGGATTTTGTTGCGCTCACCGAAAATGAACTGCTCCATCTTCGGGTTCCAGAAGCGGGTCTGATGTCCGAAATGAACCCCCGCCTCCAACATCTGACGCATCGACACGGTCGGCATGACTGTATTCCTCGTGGGTTGTGGGCTTGCGTGTATCCCCGAGGACGATCCCTTATGGCAGTCACCGCTGGTGGCGGCGGCTGGCGGCTCGGGACACCCGGTCTCGGGTTCGTGATACGCGCGCGGATTGCGTCGCTGCCGTGCCGGCCCTCGCCGGACGGTGCCGGCGCGTGCACAGGGGCATGTGACGTTGCCAAAAAAGGCCGCGCTTTATACCATGAACTTCCAACCCGAACAACGGTTTGAGCATCGCCGCGCACCATGCTTCGAAATACGCAAATCACGCTCAAGAGCCCCGAGGAACAGCAGAAGCTGCGCATCGCCGGGGCACTCGCCGCCGACGTGCTGGACATGATCGGCGAGCATGTGGTGCCGGGCGTCAGCACCGATGAGCTCGATCGCATCTGCCACGATTACATCGTCAACGTGCAGGGCGCCATTCCGGCCAATGTCGGCTACCGCGGCTTTCCCAAGACTGTCTGCACCTCGGTCAACCACGTGGTGTGCCACGGGATCCCGAACGAGCGTCGGCTGAAGGCCGGCGACATCGTCAACATCGACGTGGCCGTCATCAAGGACGGCTACCACGGGGACACCAGCCGCATGTACTACGCCGGCCAGCCCCCCGTCATGGCGCAGCGCATCGCCGAGATCTGCAAGCAGGCGATGTGGCGAGGCATCGAGGTGACCCGCCCCGGCGCCCACCTGGGCGATGTCGGCCATGCCATCCAGAGCTTCGCGGAAGCGGAAGGCTTCTCCGTGGTGCGCGAGTACTGCGGCCACGGCATCGGTCGCGTCTACCACGAGGATCCCCAGGTGCTGCACTACGGGGAGATGGGCACCGGACTGGAACTGGTCCCCGGCATGGTGTTTACGATCGAGCCGATGATCAATGCCGGCCGCCGCCACGTGCGCCTGCTGCCCGACGGCTGGACGGTGGTCACCAAGGACCACACGCTCTCGGCGCAATGGGAGCACATGGTGCTGATCACCCCCACGGGGCACGAGGTGCTCACCCTGGGGCGCCACGATTCGCATTGATGGCCGTATCGGATTCCTCCGCACTCGACGAGGCGCACTTCACGCAACCCGCGGCGTTGCCCTGGCCGCTGCTCGAGCAACTGCCCGGGCGGCTGGCGGTGTGCGCCGATCGCGAGCTGAGCCGCGAGCTGTGTCGGCAGCTGCTGCAGCAGGCGCAGGGCGAGCTGGCGGCACGCTTCGCCGAGGGCGAGCCGGTCGAAGGGCTGGTTCACGGGCGCGCGCGCTTCATCGATGTGCTGCTCTGCGAACTCTGGAGCCAGCAGCTGGAGGCGCCGCTGGCTTCCCGGCTGTGCCTGGTGGCGGTGGGCGGCTACGGACGCGGCGAGCTGCACCCCTGCTCTGACGTCGACATCCTGGTGCTGGTGCCCGCTCCGCTCTCCGAGGCGGCGCGCACAAGCGTCGAGCGACTGGTGGCCTTGCTTTGGGACATCGGCCTGGAAGTCGGCCACAGCGTGCGCACCGTCGCCGAGTGCGCCGAGGAGAGCACGGCAGACGTGGGCGTCATGACCACGCTGATGGAATCGCGGCGCCTCGCGGGCTCCGCCGAGCTGCTCGGGCAGATGCGCGCAGCGCTCGCGCCCGAGCACGTCTGGCCGGTGCGCGAGTTCTTCGAGGCAAAGGTACGCGAGCAGCAGGAGCGTCGTCTCAAGGCAAACGACACGGCCTACAACCTCGAGCCGAACGTCAAGACCGGCCCCGGCGGCCTGCGCGATATTCAGACCATCGGCTGGGTCGCCAAGCGCCACTTCGGCGCCGAATCGCTCGATGAGCTGGTGACACACGGCTTTCTGACGCCCTCGGAGCTGCGGCGGCTGCAGCAGGCGCAGTCCTTCCTGTGGAAGGTGCGCTTCGGACTGCACACGTTCACAGCCCGGCACGAGGACCGGCTGCTGTTTGATTATCAGATCAAGCTTGCGCAGAGCTTCGGCTACGAGGATGCGACCTACACGCTGGCGGTCGAGCAGCTCATGCAGCGCTACTACCGCACCATCATCGATGTAACGCTGCTCAACGAGCTGCTGCTGCAGTTGTTCCGCGAGGCGATCCTCTCGAGCGACGAGCCGCCGAAGCCGCTCAACCCGCGCTTCCAGGTGCGCAACGACTATCTGGAAACCGTCAACGACGAGGTGTTCTCGCGCCAGCCCGGCGCGCTGCTCGAGTTGTTCGTGCTGCTGCAGCAGAACCCGCAGATCCGCGGCGTGCGCGCCAACACGATCCGCTCCGTGGTGCGCAACCTCTGGCTGATCGATGAGGAGTTTCGCCAGAACCCGCGCAATCACCGCCTGTTCCTCGAGATCCTGCGCGCCCCGCGCGGCGTGACGCACGAGCTGCGCCGCATGAACGACTACGGCGTGCTGGGCCGCTACATTCCGGCCTTCGGTCGCATCGTGGGCCGCATGCAGTACGACCTGTTCCACGCGTACACGGTCGATGCGCACACGCTGTTCGTGCTGAGCAACCTGCGCCGGCTGGCCATGAAGGAGTTCGACGCCGAGCTGCCGCTGGTCTCGGCCATCATGCAGCAATTACCCAAGCCCGAGGTCGCCTACCTGGGCGCGCTCTTCCACGACATCGCCAAGGGTCGCGGCGGCGATCACTCCGAGCTCGGCAGCGTGGATGCCGAGGCCTTCTGTCTGGAGCAGGGCATGTCGCGCTATGACGCGCGCCTGGTCGCCTGGCTCGTCAAGAATCACCTGCTGCTCTCCACCACCTCGCAAAAGCAGGACATCGGCGATCCGCAGGTCATCAATGAGTTTGCGCGTCTGGTGGGCGATGAGACGCATCTGGATTATCTCTACGTGCTCACCTGTGCGGATGTGCGCGCCACCAATCCCAAGCTGTGGAACTCGTGGAAGGCGTCGCTGTTCAGCGAGTTCTACGAGCGCGTCAAGCGGGCGCTGCGCCGCGGCCTGGAGACCCCGATCGATCAGGAAGAGCTGATACGCGAGAATCAGGTGGCGGCCCGTGCGCTGCTGCGCGCGCGCGGGGTGGACAGCGAGGCGATCGAGCGAACCTGGATGCGCCTGCCGGCGGCCTACTTTCTGCGCCACTCGCCCGAGGAGATTGCACGGCACAGCGGCGTGCTGGCCGAGGGCGAAGCCGGCGCCGACGAGGCCCTGGTGTCAGTCGAGCCGATGAGCGAGCGCGGTACCACGGCGGTGATGATCTATGCCGCGCACCGTCGCCACGGCTTTGCGCGGGCCACCGCGGTGCTCGATCAGCTCGGTCTGAATATTCTGGACGCCAGCATCACCCCGGTGGGCAATGGCTTCTCGCTCGACTCCTACCACGTGCTGGAGGAGGACGGCAGCGCCATCGCCGACACCGATCGACGCGCGGAGATCGAGCGCGCCCTGTGGGGCTCACTGCAACGGCCCGAGGAAGCACCGCTCGCCGTGTCGCGGCGCGCGCCGCGCCAGATGCGTGTCTTCAAGACCCCGACCCGTATCGCGATCTCGGTCGATGAGCGCAACGCCCGCTCGGTGCTCGAGCTGACCGCGGGCGATCGGCCGGGCCTGCTCTGCGATGTGGGCAAGGTGCTGTGGGAGGAGCGCGTGGATCTGCTCGCAGCGAAGATCAGCACCTTTGGGGAGCGCGCCGAGGACGTGTTTTACGTGTGCGACCGCGCACGCCGGCCCCTGGATGAGGACAGCGCCGAGCGGCTGCAGCACAAGCTCGTCGAGTCGCTCGATCAACGCAACGGCTAGCGGACCGGGCGCTGGAGCCGCGCGGCCGCCAGATCGGCGCCCTGGCGCAGCGCGCGCAGCTTCTTGGCGGTGACCCGCGGATCGATCTTGCCGTAGCCGGCAAACGTCCCGAAGC
The DNA here is from genome assembly GCA_035553315.1 of Steroidobacteraceae bacterium. Lineage (GTDB taxonomy): Bacteria > Pseudomonadota > Gammaproteobacteria > Steroidobacterales > Steroidobacteraceae > FEN-1191. The sequence continues at coordinate 23,278 of DATNDE010000037.1, read as the reverse complement.
CGCAATCGGTACTGGCCATGACCCGCGCCGCGCCGACCAACGAGGCGAAGCGTTCGAGCCGCTGCGCGATCAGCTCGGGGTGCTCGACGTAGTTGGAGCAGGTATCGATCAGGCCGGGCGCGAGCACTTTGTCGTCCGGCAATCGGCGCTGCTGCCACACCTGCCATTCGTGCTCGTGACGAGGATTCGCCGCCTCGAACAGGATCGTGGCTGGCCGGGCCCTGAGCACGATATCGATCACCTTCTCGAGCGCGATGTCGTGATCGTGGGGGCCCTCGTAATTGCCCCAGCACACGTGCATGCGCATGCGCTCGGGGGCAATGTTGGCCGTGGCCGCGTTGAGCGCCTCCACGTTGGCCGCTGCGAGCTTCAGAAACTGCGCCTCGCTCAGATCCTGATAGGCCGTGTGGCGGGACATCGCCAGGTCGGGGCAATCCAGCTGCAGCACAAAGCCCTCGCGCACGATGGTCTCGTATTCCTCGCGCATCGCATCGACCAGATCGGCCAGATAGGCCTCATGGCTCGGATAGTGGCGGTTGATCTGGAAAGCGCTGATGAGTCCGGGCGAGGCGGCATTCATGAACGCCTCGGCACCCCCGCCCTGCGTTGCGAGCGCCGCCTTGAAGCGGCGGATGTCGTCGCGCAGCGGCTCGAGGGTGACGAGCCTGACCGGCCCGATGCAGCAGGCCCGCACGAATTCCTGCGATCCCATGATCGCCGAGAGTTTCTTGGCCAGGCCGGGCACTTCGGCGAGATCAGCGGCGGGCTTGCGCTCGATGTGGCCGCCGAATCCCGTCAGCCGCTCGATCATGTAGGTCGAATAGCCGACTTTGCTGAGCTCTCCATCGCTCAGCACATCGACGCCGACCTCCGCTTGCAAGGCGACGACCTGCGCCACCGCGTCGGCGACCACGCGATCGAATTCCGCGCGATCATAGGGCTCGCCACGGTCGCGCGCGATGAGCAGCGGCGTGAGCTTCGCACCGCGCGGCATGCTGCCGACGTGAGTGGTTTTGATGTGGACCACGGAATGGACCTAGCGAAAGTGCAGCAGGCCGCGGCGCTCCGCGAAGCGCCAGCCCTCGCCCGTGAGCACGAAGCGGTCATGGAAGGAGCCGACCAGGGGCGCATCGGTGCCGCTGTACAACAGCATCGCGCTCTGCGCGTGCGCGGCGGTGGGACTGTCGACATCCACCACGATGTTCGCGCAGAAGTGCCGCGTGGCGCGCGGCGCACGCGCCTGGAATGCCGCCAGAATCGCCGTGCGGCCCCTGATCAGCACGTCGGGCGCCGACGGTCGCGCCATGGCGCCATCGGGAATATAGAGATTGACGAGCGCCTGCCAATCGGCCGCGTCGTTCAGGTTCGCATAGAGATTCACCAGCCGGGCGCATTCGCATTCGATCGCCCGCCGCTGCTGCAGCGTCAAATCGCTCATGGGGGTGCACATTGTAGCGCTCGCGCACGGTGCGCACCGCGGCCGATCTGCCCGTACAGCTGCGAGTAGTCCACTGCCTTTTCCCACCTGGCGACGACGATGGTCGCCAGCGCGTTGCCGACGAGATTCACGAACGTGAGCGCCTCGGCCATCAGTCGATGAATGCCCAGGATCAGGGCGATGCTTGCGATGGGTACGGTGCCCAGCGAGCCCAGCGTCGCTGCGAGCACGACGAACGCGGCACCGGCCACGCCGGCCGCGCCCTTCGATGTCAGCAGCAGCACCGCGACGACGGCGAGCTGCTGCGCGATGCCGAGGTGAGTATTGGTCGCCTGCGCGAGGAACACGACCGCGGTGCTCAGGTACAGGCAAGTGCCATCGAGATTGAACGAGTAGCCTGCCGGCACGACCAGACCCACGACCGATTCGTCGCAGCCCAGCGCCCGCAGCTTCTGCATGAGCCGCGGCAGGACCGTTTCCGTCGAGGTCGTCGCCGCGACGATCACGATCTCATCGCGGATGTATGCCAGCAGGCGCACCAGGCTCACGCCTGCCCAATAGGCGACGGCGCCGAACACGACGGCGACGAACAGCAGGCAGACGCAATAGAACTCCAGCAGCAGCTTGGCAAGCGACAGCAGCGAGCCCGCGCCGAACTGTCCGACCGTGAATGCCATGGCACCGAAGGCGCCGATCGGCGCGACCCACATGATGAAGCCGACGATGCGGAAGAAGACCTCGGAGAGCGCGCCGATGAAGTCGGTGACGAGCCTGCCACGCTCGCCCATGCCCGACAGCGCGGTCGCGAACAGGATCGACACGAACAGCGTTGGCAGCACCTCCGGCCGGGCGAAGGCACCGACGAAGGTCGTGGGAATGATGCCGAGCAGGTACTGCGCGACGCTCTGCTCACGCGCCTGGGTCGTATACGCCCCGACGGCCCGTGTGTCGATGGCATGCACATCGACGTTCATGCCGCTGCCCGGATGCAGCAGGTTCACGGCGAGCAGCGCCACGATCAGGGCGAGTGTCGTGATCAGCTCGAAGTACACGAGCGATTTCACCGCGACGCGGCCGACCTTGCGCATGTCGCGCATGCCGGCAATACCGTGTACGACCGTGCAGAAGATGACGGGCGCGACGATCATGCGGATCAGCGCGATGAACGCATCCCCGAGCGGCTTCATGTGCGCACCCGCGGACGGCCAGACGAGCCCGAGCACCACCCCGAGCACCGTTGCCAGGAGCACCTGAAACCAAAGCTGCGAGGCGAGGCGCCGCATCAGGCTCGGGGCGGCAACAGCGGCTCGAAGGCTAGCTCTGGCTCACGGTCACTTGCGCTCGAGAATGCGCTCCAGTTGGTCGAGCACCCGCATCGCCGGCAATGCCTGCGCCACGCTCGCATTGGGCTCGCGGCGCTCCTTGATGGCTGCAAAGAACTCGCGGTCCTGCAGCTCGATGCCATTGATCGATACGTCGACCTTGGAGACGTCGATCTTTTTCTCCTCGCCATCGAGGAGCTCGTCGTAGCGGGCGATGTAGGTGCCGTTGTCGCAGATGTAGCGGAAGAAGGTGCCAAGGGGCCCCTTGTTGTTGAACGACAGCGACAGCACGCACACCTTGCCGCTCGGTGTCTTCAACAGGATGCCCATGTCCATCGCAATGCCGAGCGTCGGATGATGCGGTCCCTCGATGGCATAGCAATCGGAGACCGGCTCGCCGGTCTGGTACATGAACAGGTCCACCGTGTGACAGGCGTGGTGCCAGAGCAGATGATCCGTCCAGCTGCGCGGCTTACCCTGCGCGTTCATGTTGGTGCGGCGGAAGAAGTAGGTCTGCACGTTCATCTGCTGGATCGTGAGCTCCTTGGAGACGATCCGCTTGTGCACCCACTGGTGCGAAGGATTGAAGCGGCGCGTGTGGCCGGCCATCGCGATGACGCCGGTCTCCTTCTGCACCTTCAGGATCTGCTCGGAGTCCGCGAGGGTGTCCGCCATCGGGATCTCGATCATCACGTGCTTGCCGGCGCGCATCGCCTCGATGCCCTGGCTGGCGTGCATCTGCGTCGGAGTGGTGAGGATCACGGCCTCGACGCCCGGCTGCTTGAGCGCTTCCGAATAGTTGGTCGTCCAGTGCGGGATCTTGAATTTCTTCGCGACCTCCTCCGTCGTGCCGGCGGAGCCCCCTGCGAGACTCACGACCTCGATGCCCGGAATGTTGCCGATCGCCTCCAGGTGCTTCTGACCGAATGCGCCTTGTCCCGCCATCACAACTTTCATTGCGCTTGCCTCGCCTCTGATCCCAATGAATTAACGACTCTCGAGAATGATGTTGCCGACGGCCGTCGAAGAAGCCGGCACGTGGTAGAAACGGTGCACTTCCTCGACGCGCTCGCCGAGCGCACCGCGCATGATGAGCCACATCACCAGCTCGATCGCCTCGGCGCCCGCGTCGCGCAGGTATTCGAGCGGCGGGATTGCCGCGAGCCGCTCCGGATCGCGCGAGAGGCCGTCGAGGAACGCCGTGTCGAACGGCGTGTTGACGAGGCCGGCGCGCGGCCCCTGGATCTGATGGGACATGCCGCCGGTGCCGAAGATGACGACCTTCAAGTCCTCATGCCAGCTCTCGACCGCCTTGCGGATCGCCTTGCCGAGCATGTAGCAGCGGTGGCCGGTGGGCGCCGGATACTGAATGACGTTGACGGCCAGCGGGATCACCCGACAGGGCCAGGCCTCAGGGGTGCCGTAGAGCAGCGTCATGGGCACCGTCAGCCCGTGGTCCACCTGCATCTCGTTGACGATGGTCATGTCGAACTCATCGAGCACGAGCGACTGCACCATGTGCGCCGCGAGCTGCGGATAGCCTTTCACGGAAGGCACCGGCCGCGGGCCCCATCCCTCGTCCGCGATCGGAAATTCCTCCGCACAACCAAGCGCGAAGGTGGGAATGATCTTGAAGTCGAAGGCATTGACATGATCGTTGTAGACCATGATCACGACATCGGGACGGGTCTTTGCCATCCACGCTTTGGCCGGCTCGTAGCCCTTGAACAGCGGCACCCAGTACGGCTCGCCCGCTTTACCGTTGTCCACGCACGCCCCGATCGCCGGCGTGTGCGAGGTCCCGACGCCTGCAATGATCTTCGCCATCAGGCTCCTCCCGGCCGCTCGGACTTGGAGCGCCAGCCATCCGGCGAGCGGCCTCCCTTCAGCATCATCTCGACATATTCCTTCTCGCTCATGCCGGTCATCTGCGAGGCCATGAACTGGTAGGATTTGTGGTCCGTGAAGGCCAGCTTCGCCAGCGCGTAGGAGACGCCGCCGAGGGCAAGCAGCCGGTTCCAGTCACGACGCAGCACGCCCTGGCGCTGCTCCTCGCTCATCTTGAAGCGGGCGGTGTACCCGGCCTCATCGGCGAGAAAGGCTGCGCGATTTTCCGCCTTCATCAGCGAGTAGAGAAACTCATTGAGGTGATAGCCCAGGCGCGCGCGCTGCGCGTCGAACACCCAGGTTCCCGGGATGTCCTCGTAGGCTTCCTCGGTCTGCTTCACATCGGTCATGGTGGCGCTTTCGGTCTCCGAAGCCATAGAACCGGGGCGGCGAGCGCCCCGATGGTGCCTTTGGCGGGTGAATTGCTATCGTAACATCCGGCGTCGCCGGATACCCGCCCTTCAGGCGCGGTGCAGGCGATGATCCTGCCACCAGTGACGCAGCGTGCGCCATTGCGCAGGTTGCAGCAGACTGTAGGTCTGCCCCAGTACCGCGCCATAGATCCAGTGCAGGAAGAGCGTCACGGTCGGAGTGCCGAGCGCGAGGTGCGAGCCGAACAGACCCTGGCCCGCCGCCGGCATGACCAACAGCATGACTCCGAACCAGATGATGCTCGCGAAGTACACCCCGTTGACCCAGTGCGGGAAGCGCAGGAGCCGATCGAAGAAGGGAAACAAGGCACCCCAGGCGAGCACACCGATCAGGTAGTGTGCCGTCCAGCCACTGGCGGCGTCGCGATAACCGAGCGCGTATGCCAGATCCATGACCAGGTTGACGTGCGGCATGAATCCCAGTGCCTGTTTGAGCAGCATGCACAGCGATACGACCGTTGTGGCGACCAGTCCCGCCAGCAAGCCGCGGCGGATGGAATCGGAGCGTGCATGCATAGGCGCCTCCTGAGCCCTGCGGCTCGCAGGTAAACCGACCCCCGGCGCAAACCATCAAGCGCAAGCCATCAAGCGCAGCGAGTGCAAAACCGCACGGCAAATCGCGCCTCAGCAATGAGGCGATCGGCGGCTCCAAACCGGTAGGTGGTGGCGGCCCATCGAGACTGTCGGAATGCGCCGAGTGCCCCGCCTGGCGTGCCCCTCAGGGGCCGATACCGGCCCTGCGGAACGGGTTCGCGACGTCGGCGCGCAAAGCGGTAGCGGCGCGCAGATCCGCTTGGCCGAGCTCGAGCCGTCGTTGACGGATCTCGGCGATACCGCGGCCGTAGAGCGAACTGGCACGTTGGGGGGCGAGCGCCAGCGCCGCATCGTAGTCGCGAACCGAGCCGGTGAGATCCTGCATGCGCAGTCGCACCAGTGCGCGGCTCTCGAGTGCGGCAGCGCGCGCCAGTTTGGTTTGGCTCAGGCGGATAGCTGCATTGCAATCATTGAGCGCGGCCCGCAGCTGCCTTGCTTGCAGGGCACGCGCCCGGCAGCGCTCATTCAGGGCCGTCGCCAAGCCGATGTCCCGCGGATGAGAGGCCAGCCAGAGACTCAGCTGGCTGACCGCTGCGTCCCATTGATCGGTGGCCAGGTAAATCCGCGCCAGGCCGAAGCGCACATCCGCTTGCTTGGGCACGGCCCGGTCGACGACGGCCGCATCCTCATCGGCCCCGAATCGGTCCCCGGCGCGAACCCGCAGCTGCGCGCGCAGCAGCCGTGCGGGCACGTCGTCGGCCTGAAGCTGCAGCGCGCGATTCAGATCCGCCATGGCCGGCGGCAGCTGCCGGGCGTTGACTTCGTAGGACCCGCGCTGCTGAAAGTATCCGGCGTTGGTTGGGTCGAGCGTCAGGGCACGCGTCAGATCGGCAATCGCAAGGGAGAATTCACCGCGCGCATCGAGCGCTGCGCCCCGGCGCGCAAAGCCTGCCGCATCGCTCGGCGTCTGCCCGGTCTCGCCAGCAGGCTGCGCCGCTGCTGCCGCCCGCGGCGCGGTGGCCCTGGGGCGCAGGGGCGATTGCGAGGAGGCTGCAGCCGAGCGGGGCGGCTGGTAGACAGACAGGTTGAAGACCGGCCCGCCGTTGTAGGTGAAATAAATCTTGTGCTGACTATTGGCTACGTAGACGTGATGGGCGAGGAAGAAGTCCGTTCCAATGAGCATCTCCACATCGCCAAAGCCGACGTCGGCGACACGCAGACGCGTGTTGCGGATCTCTTCACTGCCGAGCTTGAAACTATCGAAGGGCGCAATCCACGTCGGCACAGCGCTGCCTCCCATGCCGTAGCTGGTCCTACCGGAGACCACCCCGGGGTTGGTGCTGCGAAATCCGGCGCGCTCCGCGGCATGCAGGGAGAGCACCGAGAGCGCACTGCCGGTGTCGAACAGGACATGGATCTTCCTGCCATTGAGGTAGGCGATGCCGCGCGCACCGGAGAGCGGCGGGCCCGATTCCATCTTGAGCCATGAGTAGGACTTGTTCTGGTCCCAATAGGCCAGCTCGGCTTTCTCGCAGCCCTGCGGACGCATGAGTCGGATGGCGCCACTGGCGAGGTCATAGTCGACATCGTCGCCGTTGAGAATGTTCTGGCCGAGCATTCCCTGCGCACCGGCGCCCAACGTGTTGCCGCCCACGACGATGTCCATTTGATGCAGATCCAGCGGCCCGAGCCCAAAGTGGCTGACGGTGGCAACGCTGTAATTCACCCGGCCACCGATGCCATTGATCTGCAGGTGGTCCGGGGCTGCTCGCTGCGGCAGATGGAACTGGGCCGCAGCCGCGGGGGTCATCATGCTGAAGAACGCCCCGCTGTCGACCGCGAAGGTGGCAGCAACACCATTGATCGCGACGGGAATGGTCGGTCGCAGTCCCACCATGGTGACCGGCAGCTGGACCAACTCTCCCAGCCGGCAGGCGCCGAGCGCCACGCGGCCCGGGAGCGGCATCGCGCACAGAACGGCAGCGCTCGTGGCAAGCATCGAAAGGCGTTGCCAATGGCTCTGACGCATGCGCGAGTCCCCTTGCGAGCGCCTCAGGTCGCCACGAGCTCCTGCAGCCAACGACGCAGTTGGTCAGGATCTGCCAGTTGACAGGTGGCCGCCGTGCGCACCGGTTCCCCGACACGCACGCTGATGCCACCGAGACGATTGACGACTTCGAAGGCGTCCTCGTCACTGACGTCATCGCCGGCGAAGATGGGCGTGCGCCCGCGAAACGGCGGGGTCTCCATCAGTCGCGCCAGTGCCGTGCCCTTGGTCAGATGGCGTGGCCGGATCTCCACCACGCACTTGCCCACCAGCACCGCAAAATCCCCCCCCATGCGCGCCAGGGCCAGCTCGGCGATCTTCAGAACTTCGCGCCCGAAGTCAGGCGCATTGCGGTAATGCAGAGCGATGGCACTGCGCTTGTCCTCCAGCATCACCCCGCGCAGGGGCTGAATGGAGCGCGTGAGGAAAGGCTTGGCGGCGGCAAGCTCGGCGGAGAGCTGGTCGTCGCGAATCACCGGATCCCCGGCGGTGCGAATCTCCCCCCCGTGCACCCCAATCGCCGGCAGCTTCAATGGCGCAAACAGCCGGTCGATGTCGGCGACGGTGCGGCCGCTGACGAAGGCCACGGCGCCATCCAGGCGTCGATACAGCTCCTGCAGCAGCGGCACCATCCAGCGGGGCACCTCGACGGCGTCGGGTGTGGGCGCGAGATCCAGGATGGTGCCATCCACATCCAGGCAAAGGGCGTGACCCGACAGGGCCGCTAGAGCGGATCTGGAGGACATGGAGACAACCTGGCAAAGCGGTGACTGTACCGGCACGCACGCATACCCGCTACCGGATCGTTCCTACGCTGGACGGGCTGGGGCCGCCGCAGGCACCATGCCGACCCCATATGAGCACCTCTACCCCATCCGCCGGCCCCGCGGCCGCAGCCTCCCCGCCTGCCACCTCCTCCACGGCTTCGCTGTCTGCGCTGCAGCCGCTGATCGAGGCGGCGTTCGAGCGCCGCCAGTCCCTCTCGAGCAGCAGCGTGGATGCCGAGACGCGCGCCGCCGTCGAAGCCGTGATCGGCGCGCTGGATCGTGGCGAAGCGCGCGTGGCCGAGCGTGAAACGGGTCGCTGGCGGGTCAACGAGTGGCTCAAGAAGGCCGTGCTGCTCTACTTTCGCACCCACGACAACGCGGTCGTGCAGGCCGGCTACACGCGCTTCTACGACAAGGTGCCTCTCAAATACACCGACGCCGGGGCAGCACAGTTTGCCGCCGACGGGGTGCGGGTCGTACCGCACGCGATCGTGCGCCACGGCGCCTACGTAGGACCCAACGCCGTGCTGATGCCCTGCTACGTGAACATCGGCGCCTACGTCGGCGCCGGCACCATGGTCGACACCTGGGTGACCGTGGGCTCCTGCGCGCAGATCGGCCGCAATGTGCACCTCTCGGGCGGGGTGGGCATCGGCGGGGTACTCGAGCCGCTACAGGCTGCCCCTACCATCATCGAGGACGACTGCTTCATCGGTGCGCGCTCGGAGATCGCCGAAGGTGTCATCGTCGGCGAGGGCTCGGTGATCGCCATGGGCACGTTCCTCAGCGCGAGCACACGTATCTATGACCGCGCCAGCGGCGTGACGCTGCACGGCCAGGTGCCGCCCGGCTCGGTCGTGGTGCCCGGCGCCATGCCCTCCACCGATCGCAGCCACAGCCTGTACTGCGCGGTGATCGTCAAGCGCGTGGATGCGAAGACGCGCGCGAAGACTTCAATCAACGAGCTGTTACGAGAAGCGGGCGCGAGCGCCTGAACCTACGCGCCAAGCGGTCGCGAACCCGGCATAAGCCACGCCGAGCGGGTGCGTTCCTGAACGAGTGCGAGGGGCCCTGAGCGGACCCCGTCTGATGCGGTCCGCTCAGGGCCCCTCGCGCTCGTTGAGACGGGCGTCCTCTCGACGTTTCCTATTCCCGGACCCGCGGCGCAACTGCGGCGTGTCAGCTCAGGCGCGCGCGTACGGCTCAGCCGTAGCGGCCCGTGATGTAGTCTTCGGTCGCCTTCTTGCCGGGATTGGTGAAGATCTTGGGCGTCTCGTCGAATTCGATCAGCTCCCCGAGGTACATGAAGGCGGTGTAGTCGGAGACGCGTGCGGCCTGCTGCATGTTGTGGGTCACGATCAGCACCGTGACTTGCTCGCGCAGCGCGGCGATCAGCTCCTCGATGCGCGCGGTGGCGATGGGGTCGAGCGCCGAGGTCGGTTCGTCGAACAGCAGGATCTCGGGGCTGGTGGCGAGTGCGCGCGCGATGCACAGTCGCTGCTGCTGTCCGCCCGACAGGGACAGCGCCGAGCTGTCGAGCCGGTCCTTGGCCTCATCCCACAGCGCCGCGCCACGCAGCGCCTTCTCCACTTCCTCCTGGATACGGATGCGCGAGCGCATGCCGCGAATGCGCAGCCCATAGGCCACGTTCTCGAAGATCGACTTGGGGAAGGGGTTGGGCTTCTGGAACACCATGCCGATGCGCATGCGCACCTCGATCGGGTCGACCTCGCGCGACACCAGGTCGATCTCCTCGGGGTGCAGAAGGATGCGTCCTTCGTAGCGCGAGCCGGGCGTGAGATCGTGCATGCGATTGAAGCAGCGCAGGAAGGTGCTCTTGCCGCAGCCCGAGGGGCCGATCAGCGCAGTCACCTGCTTCTCGCGGATTTCCATCGACAGGCTCTTGAGCGCCTGATACTCGCCGTAATAAAAGCTCAGCTCATCGGCACGCGCCTTGACCGGCGCCTTGAGCGCCGCGCTGCGGCGCGTCTCATCGACCGACACCGCGAGGCCGCGGCCGCTGGGACGGATCGGCACGATCGCGCTGTCATCAATCCCCGGCACATGCGCTCCGCCGTGCGCGTGGGAGGTGGTGCGGTTCGACTCGGTGCGCACCGGGGCGCTGCGCGGCATGAAATCCGTGGGATTGGCCATCGGTCAGGGACTCACTTCCCCGTCGCCGGCACGGAGGTCCGCGGCATGGGCACGGCCATCAGTGCGGCACTGCCCAGTGGCGCCGAGGCCGCCACGCCAGCGATGCGCGCCGCTTGCGCCCGACTGCCGAGCTCGCGCTCGATCTCCTCGATGCGCGTGTGCCGCACGTCGCGGCCGTGCACCATGTAGATGAGATGCTCGCAAATGTTCTTCGCGTGGTCGCCGATTCTCTCCAGCGATCGCACCACCCACATGACATCCAGCGCGCGTCGAATCGCGCGCGGATCCTCCATCATGAAGGTGATACTCTGCCGATGGATGCCCTCATATTCCTCGTCGACGGCGCGATCGCGCCGCAGGACCTCGAGGGCGAGGGTGGTGTCGTGGCGCGCAAAGGCATCGAGCGTGTCGTGCACCATGCTGATGACGACTTCGCCGAGATTGCGCAGCTCGCGGTAGCGATTGCGCGGCCGTTCCCGCATCGCCAGGCGGGCGGCAATGGCGGCGATCTTCTCGCCCTCGTCGCCGATGCGCTCCAGGTCCGTGATGGCCTTGAGGATGGTGATGATCAGTCGCAGATCCGACGCGGTGGGGCTGCGCGTGGCGAGGATGCGGCTGCACTCCTCGTCGATCTGACGCTCCATTCGATTGACCTGCACCTCGTCCTGCGCGACACGGGTGATCACAGCCTCGTCAGGCTCGGTGATGCCGCCCATGGCCTGCACGAGCTGGCGCTCCACTAGGGCGCCCATGCCGAGCACATCGCTCAGCAGGTGTTGCAGCTCTTCGTTGTAACGGCTGGAAATATGGTGTGTGAGGCCGTCCACGCTCATCTTCCGATGGTATCCGGTCCATCATGACAGTTTCGTGTCAGGACCGAGGGCTGTCTCAGGATCAAGGGCGCCCGGGTCTTGCCGAGGGGGCCCTCGCACCGTATAAGGCGCGCAGCTTAACAGGATCTTCATAGACCCACCCGGAGCGTCCCGCCGCCGATGTCCGCGACCCTCGACCTGACCCAGGACCTCATGGCCCGCCCGTCGGTGACCCCTGCCGATGAAGGTTGTCAGCAAGTCCTCGCAAACCGCTTGAGCGCGCTCGGTTTTCAGGTCGAGCAGCTGCGCTACGGCAGCGTTGACAACCTGTGGGCCCGCCGCGGCAGCGGCGGCCCGGTACTCTGCTTTGCCGGCCATACGGACGTGGTGCCGACCGGTCCGCTGGAGGAATGGCGCTCCGATCCCTTCCAGCCGACGATCCGCGACGGGCGGCTCTACGGTCGCGGCGCCGCCGACATGAAGAGCGGGCTGGCCGCCATGCTGACGGCCACGGAGGCGTTCGTCGCCGAGCGGCCGGCGCACAGCGGCAGCCTCGTCTACCTGATCACCAGTGACGAGGAAGGTCCTTCGGTCGATGGCACCAAGCGGGTCGTGGAAACGCTGCGCCAGCGTGGCGAGCGCATCGACTGGTGTGTGGTCGGAGAGCCCTCCAGCGAGGAGCAGATCGGCGACACCATTAAAATCGGCCGCCGCGGCTCACTGTCCGGCCGGCTGACCGTGCATGGCGTGCAGGGCCACATTGCCTATCCGCAGTTCGCGACCAATCCCGTGCATCGCTTCGCCCCGGCGCTCGCCGAGCTCGTGAGCCGGGTCTGGGATCAGGGCAACGAGCACTTCCAGCCCACGAGTTTCCAGATCTCCAATCTCAATGCCGGCACCGGCGCACCCAACGTGATCCCCGGGGAGCTGCGCACACGCTTCAACCTGCGCTACTCACCCGTACAGAGCCTCGAGGGGCTCAAGCGCACCGTGGAGGAGATCCTCAAGCGCCACGAGGTCAACTACTCGATCGAGTGGTATGTGTCCGGCGAGCCCTTCTTCACGCCCCCCGGAACACTCTCCGACGCCGTGAGTGCGGCGGTCCGCAGCATCACCGGCCTCACGCCGCGGCTCTCCACGGGCGGGGGCACCTCCGACGGCCGCTTCATCGCCCCGCTCGGCGTGCAGGTCGTCGAGCTCGGCGTGGTCAATGCCAGCATCCACAAGGTCAACGAGAGCGTGAGCGTCGGGGACATCGACGTACTGCACGCCATCTACTTGCAGGCGCTGCGTAACCTGCTGCCCTGACCCGCGTCAGGCTCGGCGCGTTCTGCTGCGTGCGGAGAAGTTGGCGAGCAGGTCGATGAATCCGAGGATCACCGCCCAGATGAGCACCCAGGCCGGCATGGTCAGGCCGAGAAAGCGCCAGGTTACCTTGGCGCATTCACCCGAGCCGGTCAGCACTTTGCGGATCACCGTGCCGACGGGGAAGATCTGCACCATGTAGCCGAGGGAGGCGCCGCAGCTGGCCACGGTGCCCGGCGGTGCGCTCTGGATCCAGACATGGCGGGCCGCGACCCCGATCGTCGCCAGCACGACCAGCAGTAGCAGCACTCCATAAACGCGCGCGCCCCAGCGGCGCGGGTTGTGCACCCCGGCCAGCAGGAACAGAAAGCCGATCAGCGCAATGCCGACGCGCTGGAAGATGCACAGCGGGCAGGGCTCCAGGCCCAGCACGCCCTGTGCGTACAGGATGGCATACAGCAGCAGGCCGAGGCACACGAGCATGCCCAGCAGGTTCAAGCCACGCGACATGGAGGACCTCTTATCGGCTTCCGTTGGCGAGGTCGCAGTCTACAGGCTGTCAGCGCAGCGATGGCAGGGGTCGGCAACGCACAGCGGACCGCTTCAACTACGGCGCGCCCGCTCCGCCAGCTCGATCTCGACGCTGTCCAGCGAGGTGTGGCGCACATCCTTGCCGTGCACCATATAGATGATGTACTCGCAGATGTTCTTGGCGTGATCGCCGATGCGCTCGAGCGAGCGCACCACCCACATGACATCCAGCGCGCGGCGGATGCTGTGCGGGTCTTCCATCATGAACGTGATGCACTGGCGCTGGATGGACTCGTACTCTTCGTCGACCAGCCGATCCTCGCGGCAGGTGCGCAGCGCCGCGTCGGCATCCAGCCTGGCGAAGGCATCCAGGGTGTCGCGCACCATGTCCTGCACGATGCGCCCGATATGGCGCACTTCGCGATAGCGGTCGGCGGGGCGGTCGACGCTCGCCAGTCGCGCGGCGATGTGGGCGATCTTCTCGCACTCGTCGCCCACCCGCTCCAGATCCGTGATGGTCTTGATGGTCGCGACGATCATGCGCAGGTCGCCGGCGGCAGGCGCGCGGGTCGCGAGGATGCGCCAGCACTCCTCGTCGATCGACACCTCCATGCCATTGACCTTGGAATCATCCCGCGCGACCGATTGGCCGAGCTGGCTATCCCCTTCGGCCAGTGCGGTGAGGCTGCGGCGCAGCTGCTCCTCCACGAAGCCTCCCATGGCCAGCACGCGACTGCGAACCCGCTCGAGCTCCGCGTTGAAGCGCGTCGAGGTGTGATGGGAAAGATCCGCTGCTTCCATGTCCGGCTCAGACTCCCGTGCCGCCGCTGCTGCACTCAACCAACTATAGCGTATAGCGCAAGCGCATCACACAGAGCGCGAACCACCTCGCAGGCGTGGAAAATTCCTTTTTGATTGTCGCCGTCAGTCTGCGGCCTGCGCTGCGCGCGATGTGCCGAGCGCTACCGAAGCAGCCGGCGCATCGCCCTGCTCCTCTGGACCCTGTTCCTCTGGAGTGTCCGCGGGCCTTGGCAGTTCCGCCGGCCAGGTGAGCCGCTCGGGCGGGAAATGGCAGATGAAGCGGCTGCCACGTCCCTCCATGCTCTCGATGGCGAGCCAGCCGCCGTGGCGCTGTAGAACGTGCTTGACGATGGCCAATCCCAGGCCGGAGCCCCCGGTGCTGCGGCTGCGCCCGGCATCCACCCGATAGAAGCGCTCGGTGAGCCGGGGCAGGTGCTCGCGGGGAATACCGATGCCGGTATCGGAGACCGCAAAGTGCCCGCCATCCTGATCGGTCCACCAGCGGATGTGCACCGAGCCCTCCGGCGCGGTGTACTTGGCGGCGTTGTCCACCAGGTTGGCGAACGCCGAGTGAATCTGCAGCTCCTCGCCGAGCAGCAGCGCGCGCGAGTCCGCGTCGAGGGAGGTGGACGGATGCGTGGCGCGCGCCAGCACGTCCTGGCGCAGCTGCGCCATCAACGCCACGACGTCGATGGGTCGGGAGGGAGCCTTACGGTCCGAGGACTCCAGGCGCGAGAGCTCGAGCAGGTCATGCACGATGCGGCTCATGCGCTGCGCCTGGCGCTGCATCTCCTGCAACGGTCCGGCAATGAGCGGATCCACGCCCGGGTCCTGGGCGAGCGTTTCCAGATAGCCGGCGATGACGGTGAGCGGGGAGCGCAGCTCGTGCGAGGCGTTGGCGACGAAGTCGCGCCGCATCGCTTCCAGGCGCGCCTCGCGCGTGACATCGCGCACCAGCAGCAGCCGCTGGCCGGCGCCGTACGGGACGATCTGCAGGGATAGGTGCTGCTCGGCGTCAGCGCTGGAGCGCACCGTGACCGGCAGAGCGTACTGGCCAGCGCGCAGGTACTGCACGAACTCGGGCTGACGCACCAGGTTATCGATGCGCAGACCGAAGTCCCCCTTGCCGCGCAGTCCGAGCAGCCGCGACGCAGTGCGGTTGAACCAAAGAATCTCGGTCTCGGGATCCAGCACGACCACGCCGTCGGGCATCGCGGCGGTCGAGCGGCGCAGCTCCCGCAACAGGCGCAGCAGGCGCTGTTTGTGGAACTGCTTGCGCCGATTGAGCCGCACCACACGCGACACCACCGCGCCCCAGGGCTCGGGCAGGTCGGGCGCATCTTCCTGGCGCTCGCTCTGCAGCCACTGCATCAGGCGCACCAGGTGGCGCAGCTGCAGCGCCAGCGCCAGCGCCAGCACGACGGCTATGCCGCCCCAGGCCGATCCGAACAGCACGCCGACGCCCGCCCCGACCAGCAACGCGATCAGCAGCCGTCCGCCAAGCTGCCACCAGATCGCGGATTTCATCATCAGGATTCCTGCGGTGGCTCGATCAACTCACCGCTCTGCCGGAGAAACGATAGCCTGTGCCCCGCACGGTCTGCACCCAATGATCATAGCCATGATTCTCGAGGGCCCGACGCAGCCGGCGGATGTGCACGTCGATCGTGCGCTCCTCCACATAGACATTGCCGCCCCAAACCCGATCGAGCAGCTGCTCGCGACTGTACACCCGCTCCGGATGGGTCATAAAAAATTCCAGCAGGCGGTATTCGGTCGGCCCCATGGCCACCGAGTGCTCCCCGACCATGACCCGATGGCCCGCCCGATCCAGCGTCAGCTGTTCGAACCGCACGGTCTCAGCCTCATCGGCCCCACCCCCCCGGCGCAGCACTGCATGCACGCGGGCGATCAACTCGCGCGGCGAGAAGGGCTTCGTGATGTAGTCGTCCGCCCCGCCGTCGAGGCCTGCGACTTTGTCGGCCTCCTCGACCCGCGCGGTGAGCATGACGATCGGCAAGTCGCGCGTGGCGCGTTCGCGCTTGAGGGCCCGCAGCAACTCCAGCCCGCTCTGGTCCGGGAGCATCCAGTCCACCAGCAGCAGATCGGGGCGATGATCGGCCAGCGCCTCCCTTGCGCTACGGCAGTCCTCGGCCTCGTTGACCTGGAAACCAGCCCGGCGCAGTGCGAAGGCGATCATTTCGCGGATCGAGCGCTCATCCTCGACGATCAGAATCCGCTTTGCGCTCATGTCATGGAAATCACGGCCTGTACGCGTGGCCAGCGGCGGCTGGGCAGCACCATAGGGGCGTCACATTGCAGTTGTATGACTGGGCAGAGAATTTTGTCGGTTTCATGAACTGCTCGATCCCGCGCCGCCGGCAGGCCCCGGCGCACCGACGGGTGCCGTAACCCGATCACGCACATAGACCGGCAGCGCCTGCTCGGCCGACATGGCGGCCCCCATGCCATCCTGCGCGGCCAGCCAGGCGATTTCGCGCGCCCGGGGCTGCAACTGCGGCAGCGTCACCGTCACGCGCGCGTGAAGTCGTTGTGATAGTTCCGGATAGACTGCAAAACCGGAGCCCGCGGCCACGATCCTGTGTCCGCTCTGCCACTGAGCCGGCAGCTCCACCGCAGCGGGGGGGGCTACGCCTTCGGCGCCGATGCTACCCACCCGTGGCGCGTCTACCGAGGGGCCTCGCTCGAAGCAGCCCCAATAGACCTCCTCCATGCGCGCATCCTGACAGACGAGCGCCGCCTGCGCGTCGGCGACCTGCTGCAGTGCCTGGGCTGCCGTGGCACGCAGATCGGAGATCGCGATCAACGGCCGCTCGGCGGCAAAGCCCAGGCCCTGGGCGATCGCAGCGGCGAGCCGCACGCCGGTGAACGCACCGGGCCCGCGCCCGAAGGCGATGGCGTCGAGCGCCCTCAGAGTCACCTCCGCCTCCGCCAGCAGCGTATCGATCATCGGCAGGATCAGCGCAGCGTGCGCGCGCGGCGCGACGGTCTCGCGCGCGAGCAGCTGGCCATCCAGCCACAGCGCGGCGGAGCAGAGCTCCGAGGCCGTGTCGAGGGCCAGCAGCCTCATGGCAGCGGCACCCGCATCTTTAGGCCACCTGCGCCGGTCGCTGCGCTGCCAGCCGCTCGCAGGCTTGCGCCGACTCGTGTGTGATCGGCATGGGAGGCAGGCTGGCGAGAAACAGTCGCCCATAGGGGCGGGCACGCAGACGCGGATCGCCGATCATGACGACGCCGCAATCGCTCTCGCTGCGGATCAGACGGCCGACGCCCTGCTTGAGTGCCAGCACGGCCTCGGGCAGTTGGTAGTCGCGAAAGGCACTGCAGCCCTGCCCCTGCAGATATTCGATGCGCGCGCGCACCACCGGGTCCTCAGGCGAAGCAAAGGGCAGCTTGTCGATGACCACCAGCCGCAGCGCCGCGCCTTGCACGTCCACACCCTCCCAAAAACTCGCGCTCCCGAGCAGCACGGCATTGCCGCTGGCGCGAAACCGGCGCAGCAGCAACTCGCGCGGTGCCTCTCCCTGCACCAGCAGCGGCCAGCGCTCGGCCAGCGCACCCGGCAGCCAGGCGGCTGCCTGGCGTAGCGCACGGTGGCTCGTGAACAAGAGGAAGGCACCGCCACCGGCAGCCTCGATCAGCGGCAGGGCGGCTTGCATCAGCGCCTCGACGTAGCCGGGCTGAGCGGGCTCGGGTAGGCCGCGTGGCAAATAGAGCAGACCCTGACGGGCGTAATCGAACGGGCTGGGCAAACACAGCGTTTCGCTGTCGGAGAGCCCCAGGCGAGCGGCAAAGTGCGCAAAGTTCTCGCCGACCGCGAGCGTCGCCGAGGTAAAGATCCAGGCGGCCTCTGCCTGGCGGCGGTAGCTACCAAAACGCTCGGCGATATCGTAGGGCAGCAGGCGCAGCGCCACGCCACGCGCATCGGCCGAGACGCTGCGCGCGCCGGCAATCTCGGGCTGCAGGATCTGCCGCAGAGTGCCGGCGTGGGCGGCCGCGCGCGGCAGCAGCGGCTCGATCGCGGGGTCGGCTCCCTGCAGCTCATTGAGCGAGCCGTGCAGAGCATCGAGCGCCACCTGCAGTCCCTGCAGCGACGTCTCGGCCGCGGCCGGTAGATCCTGCCAGGCCAGATGCCGCTCGCCCTCGAGCCGCTCGGCCCCGCGCGCCTCGTAGCGCGGGCGGTCGGCGCCGAACGCTGCACGCGTCTCCTGCACCGCCTGCTGCAAAGCTGCGGGCAGCTCGCGCGAGAGGCGCGCCAAGGCTGGGTTGTGTGCCCCGGCAAGCCGCAGCGCCTGTTTCAGATCCGCCAGCAGCAGCTCGAGCGCCCGGGTCCCGAGGCTGATGCCGAAGAACTCGCTGGCGAGGTCCGGTAGCTGATGCGCCTCATCGAGAATCACCGCATCGGCGCTGGGCAACAGATCGCCAAACCCATCTTCCTTGAGCGCCATATCTGCGAGCAGCAGGTGATGATTGACGACCACTATGTCCGCATCCAGGGCGGCGCGGCGCGCGGCGAACACGTGGCAGCGCGCGTATTCGCTGCAGCGATTGCCACTGCAGCTCTCGCGTGTGGAGGCCAGGCGCGAGCGCCAGGGATGCTCATCGCCCAGCTCGGGCAGCTCGGCGAGATCCCCATCGCGGCTGGCCATTGCCCACTCCAACAGTGCGCCGACCGGCGGCGAGCTGGCAGGCGAGCCGGCAGGTGCCGAGGTGCCCTGCGGCGAGGGGCTCTGCATTTGACGCGAGTCGGCTGACGCGGGCAGTAGCTCGGCCTGCCGTCCGACGTCGTTCAAACGCGCCAGACACAGATAATTAGAGCGGCCCTTCAGGAGAGCGACCCGCGCCGGGCGGCCGATGGCGGCTGCGAGCAGCGGCAGATCCCGATGAAACAGTTGATCCTGCAGCGTACGCGTACCGGTGGAGATGAGCACACGCAGCCCCGAGAGCAGCGCCGGCACGAGGTAGGCGTAGGTCTTGCCGGTGCCGGTGCCGGCCTCCACCAGCAGCGTCGCTCGGTCCTGCAGGGCCGCCTGCACGCTCGCAGCCATCCGCTGCTGTATCGGACGCGGACGATAGCCTGGCAGCGAACGCGCCAGCGGTCCGTCAGGCCCAAAGACAGCTTCGATTTCAGGCATTTACAATATTATGTTCGGTATCGCAGCAGCTGGCTGCGGCCACCGCGCATTGGCTACTGACATATTCGCCATAAAGGCACGCAAGCCTCGGACCCGTCGGTATAATTCGCCCTCCCCGGCTTCCATCGGCCCCACGAGGATACGCTATGGCGACTGCTCCCCACACGCTCGCTCCGCTCCCGCAAATTGCCAGAAATGTAGCCGCATGGGTGGACGAGGTCCGGGAGCTCACTCAGCCAGATCGGGTCTATTGGTGCGATGGAACGCGCCCGGAATTCGTACGCTTGCGCCGCGAGCTGCTCGCCAAGGGCGAGCTGAAGGAGCTGAATCAGGAGACTTTTCCGGGCTGTTATCTATCCCGCTCGGCACCGAGTGACGTCGCGCGCGTGGAGCACCTGACCTACGTCTGCACGAGCCGGCAGGAGGATTCGGGCCCCAACAACAACTGGATGACTCCCACCGAAGCGAAGGCCAAGATGCGGGAGCTCTTCAAGGGCTGCATGCGCGGGCGCACGCTGTACGTGGTGCCCTACTGCATGGGGCCGCTCGAGTCGCCCTATTCACGCTGCGGCGTGGAGATCACCGACAGCGCCTACGTGGTGCTGAACATGGCCATCATGACGCGCATGGGCCGCGATGCCCTGGAGCGCATCGCCACCGACGGGGTGTTCGTGCGTGGCCTGCATTCCACGGGGGAACTGGACCCGAATCGCCGCTTCATCATGCACTTCCCCGAAGACCTGCTGATCCAGAGCTACGGCTCGGGCTATGGCGGCAATGCACTGCTCGGCAAGAAGTGCCACGCGCTGCGCATCGCGAGCTTTCAAGCCCGCACCGAGGGCTGGCTCGCCGAGCACATGCTGCTGGTGGGTCTGACCAGCCCGCGCGGCGAGACTCATTATGTTGCGGCGGCGTTTCCGTCTGCCTGCGGCAAGACCAACCTCTCGATGCTCATCCCGCCGGACTCGATGCCCGGTTGGAAGGTGCAGACCATCGGCGATGACATCGCCTGGCTGCAGGTGGGCAAGGACGGGCGGCTTTATGCCATCAACCCGGAGGCCGGCTACTTTGGCGTCGCCCCGGGCACGAACTCCAAGACCAATCGCAACGCCTACGAGACGATTCGGCACGACACGATCTTCACCAACGTTGCGCTGACGGCAGACAACGAGCCCTGGTGGGAAGGTCGCGAGGGGCGGCCCGTCATCGATTGGCAGGGTCGTCCCTACGACCCGGCCAACGGTCCGGCGGCACACCCCAATTCTCGCTTCACCGTGGCGGCGTCGCAGAATCCAATCTACGCCAAAGTCTCCGATGAGCCCCAGGGAGTGCCGATCTCAGCGATCGTGTTCGGCGGCCGCCGCCGCTCGCTCGCCCCGCTGGTCTACGAGGCCCGCAGCTGGCAGCACGGCGTGCTGGTTGGCGCCTCGGTCGCCTCGGAGACCACGGCCGCCGCGACCGGACAGGTCGGCGTCGTGCGGCGCGACCCGATGGCGATGAAGCCGTTCTGCGGCTACAACTACGGGGACTACTGGGCGCATTGGCTCGGCATGGGCACGAAGCTCAAGCACCCGCCGCGCATCTTCCACGTGAACTGGTTCCGACAGAGCGCTACCGGCAAGTTCCTCTGGCCGGGCTTTGGCGAGAATCTACGCGTGCTCGCCTGGATGCTCGAGCGATGCGAAGGTCGTGTGCCGGCCGTGGAGACAGCGATCGGCCACATGCCGCGCGCTGCCGACATCGACACCCGTGGCTTGGATCTGGCCCCCGGCGCCTTCGAGGAGCTCACCGCCGTACCGGAAGACGAATGGCGCAAGGAGATCGGTGAGCTGCGTCAGTACCTGCAGGGATACGGCTCGCGGTTGCCCGCGGCACTGATCAGCGAGTTGGACGAGGTCGAGAAGCGCTTCGCAAAGCAGGCCTGATGCCGAGTGGCTGCCGGAGGCTGCCCGGGACGGCGGCCATCCGAGAGCGCCCGCAAGCGCGCCCGCGAGTCAGTCTTCCTCGCAGACGAAGCGCAGCGTCAAGGGTGAGTCGCGATCCGGCACTCGCCCCAGGCCGATGAGGCCGGCCCCTTTGATCGACATGCTGTCGCGGCGCAGGAAGGACTCCTCCTCGCCGTTGATCTGCACGAAGGTGCCGTTGGTGCTCTGATCGGTGATCGTAAAGCGGTTGCGGTTGAATTCGATGCGCGCGTGCAAGCGCGAGATCAGGTTTCCGCGCACTACCACGTCGTTGTCGTCGGCCCGACCGATAGCGACCAGCGGCCGCGCCTCATCGAGCACGAACTCCTGCTCTTCGAGCGTCAGGCGCAGGCGGCGCGCGCGCCGCGGCTCGCGACCGCTCAGCGCGATCGAGGGCAGCATGCTGGTGACGTCCTCGCTCTGCCAAAGCACCTCGTAGAGCGCGACTTCCCCACCCTGCCCGCGAATCGTCGCGACGTCGATCTGGCGCACCGAAGCGCGCCACTCGGGAGACAATCGCTCCACGACCGCAGCGGTAGTGATGATCTGGCCCGCCTTGGCCTGGCTGGTCATGCGGTTGGCGGTGTGCACGCTCGCGCCGAACACATCGCGCGCCTCGAGCACCACCGGCCCGAAGTGGCAGCCGATGCGGATGGCGACCGGCATCCCCTCGACCTTGAGCTCGGTATGCGCGGCGATCTGTCGCTGCATCTGCCCGGCGGCATTCAGGGCATCGTCCGCCGTCGGGAAGGTCGACATGACCTCATCGCCGATGGTCTTGATGACCGTGCCGTTGTGCTGTTCGGTGGCCTCGCGCATCACGTCGATGCACGTGGAGATCATGTCGCGGGCGCGCAAATCGCCCATGGCCTCGAAAAGACGGGTCGAGCCGACGACGTCGGCGAACAAAATCGCGAGCTCGATATCTTTGCCCATGCTTTCCTGAGCTTAGCGCAAGAGGCTTGAGCGCATTAGCGCAAAATCCATCCAAATGGCCGTGGCAACTAGATTATACCCATCGCGTCGCTGGCGTCTAAGCCGTACGCGAAGAGGGACTGCCGGTGACGAGAGCCGACAGGCCATCAGTCGGCGCCAAGAGCCCCGAAATCCAGTGTCGCGGTGTCCCCCTTCCCGGCTTCACGTGTCCCGGCGCCCAGAGTCTCGGCACCCAGCGCCTCGACCGCCTCGCGCAGCGGAAAGCGCGCCGGTGGTTGGGCGAGCAGCTGCCGGTAGCGCCGCGCGCCAGGGCGACCGCTCGCCAGCCCCAGCATGTGCCGCGTAATTGCCCGCAGCGGCGTACCCAGCGCGCTCTCCCGTGCCGCGTAGTCGGCCATGCGCTCGAGCAGCGCATCGAGCGGCGGCATCCGCCAGCCATCCGGGTGGAGCTCGGCGTGCAGCTCACCGAGCACCTGCGGCCGGTGATAGGCCTCGCGGCCGAGCATGAGACCATCGGCCCAGGCGAGCGCGGCACGACACTGCTCGATCTGCCGCAGGCCGCCATTGACCCCGATCCACAGCGACGGGAAATCCTGCTTCAGCCGCTCCACCACCGCGTAGCGCAGCGGCGGAACCTCGCGATTCTCGCGCGGTGAGAGCCCGCCAAGCACCGCTTGGCGTGCGTGCACGATGAAGTGTCGGCAGCCCGCGCCCTGCACTGCGCGCACGAATTGCAGCAGCTTGCCGTATTCCAGCTCTCCAAAGACACTCACCGCAGCGCGCTCATCGGCATCCAACACCCCGATGCGCATCTTGACGGTCACAGGGATCCGTGCGGCCACCGCCGCGCGCATCGCTGCCACGCACTCCGCGACGCGCTCGGGCTCGCGCATGAGACAGGCGCCAAAGGCACCGGCGTGAACGCGGTCGCTGGGACAGCCGCAGTTGAGGTTGATCTCCACGTAGCCACTCTCAGCGCCGATGCGCGCCGCGACGGCGAGCTGCTCGGGGTCGCTGCCACCGAGCTGCAGCGCCAGCGGATGCTCCTCGGGTGAATGGCGCAGCAGCCGCTCGCGGTCCCCGCGCACGATCGCAGCGGCCGTCACCATCTCGGTGTAGAGCAGCACGCGCGGAGAGAAGCCGCGCAGGAAATAGCGGCAGTGGCGGTCGGTCCAGTCCATCATGGGGGCGAC
>DATNDE010000036.1:0-21863 GCA_035553315.1 Steroidobacteraceae bacterium | reverse complement strand
GCTCCCAGCGCCATCCCGGTGCTGCCGTTGCGCGATGTTGTCGTTTATCCGCACATGGTCATCCCGCTGTTCGTGGGTCGCGAAAAGTCGATTCATGCGCTGGATGCTGCCATGCGGGTGGACAAGCGCATCATGCTGGTGGCGCAGAAGCAGGCCGACATCGACGACCCGAAGCTCGATGATCTGCATCACTTCGGCACTGTCGCGAGCATCCTGCAGATGCTCAAGCTGCCGGATGGCACGGTGAAGGTGCTGGTGGAAGGCATGGAGCGCGCGCGCATCGAGCAGCTGCACGCCGGGGATTTCTATTCCGCATCGGTCAAGGTCGAGATCGATACCGATCAGTACGATGAACGTGAGATCGACGTGCTGGTGCGCTCGGTGGTCTCGCAGTTCGAGCAGTACGTCAAGCTCAACAAGAAAGTGCCACCCGAGGTGTTGACCGCGCTCGCGGGCATCGAGCAGCCAGGACGGCTGGCCGATACGGTGGCCGCGCACATGTCCCTGAAGCTCGCCGAGAAACAGAAGGTGCTGGAGATACTCGACGTGCGCAAGCGCCTCGAGCACATCCTGGTCGCCATCGAGGGCGAGATGGACGTGCTGCAGATCGAGAAGCGCATCCGCGGGCGCGTCAAGGCGCAGATGGAGAAGAGCCAGCGCGAGTACTACCTCAACGAGCAGATGAAGGCGATCCAGAAGGAGCTCGGCGAGATGGAGGATGGCACCTCCGAGATCGCCGAGCTCGAGCAGAAGGTGGCCAAGGCGGGCATGCCCAAGGACGCACGCGAGAAGGCCACCGCCGAGATCAACAAGCTGAAGATGATGTCGCCCATGTCGGCGGAAGCCACCGTGGTGCGCAACTACGTCGACTGGCTCGTGAAAGTGCCCTGGAAGAAGCGCACGCGGCTGCACAAGAACATCGCCAATGCGCAGACGGTCCTGGACGAGGACCACTATGGGCTCGAGAAGGTCAAGGACCGCATCGTCGAGTATCTGGCCGTGCTGCAGCGGGTGGAGAAGATCAAGGGGCCGATCCTGTGCCTGGTCGGTCCGCCCGGCGTGGGCAAGACCTCGCTCGGCCAGAGCATGGCGCGCGCCACCAACCGCAAGTTCATCCGCATGTCGCTCGGCGGGGTGCGCGATGAGGCGGAGATTCGCGGCCATCGCCGTACCTACATAGGCTCGATGCCCGGCAAGATCGTGCAGAACATGGCGCGCGCGGGGGTACACAACCCGCTGTTCCTGCTCGATGAGGTCGACAAGATGGCGATGGACTTCCGCGGCGATCCGTCCTCGGCGCTGCTGGAGGTGCTGGATCCTGAGCAGAACGCCGCCTTCAACGATCACTACCTCGAGGTCGACTTCGACCTCTCCGAGGTGATGTTCGTGTGCACGGCGAACTCGCTGAACATCCCCGCGCCGCTGCTGGATCGCATGGAGGTGATCCGTCTGCCCGGCTACACCGAGGATGAGAAGCTCAACATTGGCCGCCGCTACCTCGTGCCCAAGCAGGTCAAGCAGAACGGGCTCAAGGACAGCGAGCTGAAGATCTCCGACCCTGCGCTGCTGGACATCGTGCGCCATTACACACGCGAGGCCGGCGTGCGCAACCTCGAGCGCGAGATCGCCAAGATCTCACGCAAGGCCGTCAAGCAGCTGCTGCTCGACAAGGCCGGCAAGCAGGAGGCCAAGGCGTCCCAGAGCATCGCGGTCACGCCGCGCAATCTCGATAAATATCTCGGTGTGCGCCGTTTCCGCTACGGCAAGGCCGAGGAGATGGATCGCGTCGGCCAGGTCACGGGACTGGCCTGGACGGAGGTGGGCGGCGAGCTGCTCACGATCGAGGCCGCGGTGGTGCCCGGCAAGGGCAAGCTGCTGCATACCGGCCAGCTCGGCGAAGTCATGCAGGAGTCGATCCAGGCGGCGATGTCCGTGGTGCGCAGTCGCGCGCCGGTGCTCGGCCTGGAAACCGATTTCTACCAGAAGCACGACGTGCACATTCATATGCCCGAGGGGGCGACGCCTAAGGATGGCCCGTCCGCCGGCATCGGTATGTGCACGGCGCTGGTGTCGGCGCTCACGCGTATCCCGGTGCGCTCGGATGTGGCCATGACCGGGGAGATCACGCTGCGTGGGGAGGTGCTGCCGATCGGCGGGTTGAAGGAAAAGCTTCTGGCGGCACAACGCGGCGGCATCCAGCTGGTGATCATCCCGGATGAGAACACGAAGGACCTGGTCGAGATTCCCGACAACATCAAGGGCAAGCTCGACATCCGCCCGGTGCGCTGGATCGATGAGGTGCTGCAACTGGCCCTGACGCGTCAGCCCGTGCCACTGCCCGAGGCGGTGACCGAGCCGGTGCCGGTAGCCGCCGCCGCCAAGCCCGCGACACGTCGCCGTCGCAACGGCAGCAAGGTGCAGGCGCACTGACGATCACACGGCCTCCCGCGCGTCGACTGCGCGGCCGGCGCTGCGCGCGGCGGTCGCACTGGGTGCTTAGCTCAGCTGGTAGAGCGTCGCCTTTACACGGCGAATGTCACAGGTTCGAGTCCTGTAGCACCCACCACATCAGCGCCGGCTGAAAAATCTTTCGCTCCTTGGCGCATTGCGTTGTGGCGCGCCGACCGGCACTGACTGAGCTCGGGGGCGTCAGCCAGTAGCTTCTCGAAGCGTCGGAGTTCGGCCGCAATGTTTGCATTTGCGGCGCGGCTCATCGGTATCTTCCGACCCGGGGCTGCTTTGGGCCCGCGCCCCGCGCGAGCCTGTGACCGACAGCCGTAGCCCGGCGCCTGCGCCACCATTCTCCCATCGACCCGCTGGAGGGAGAACTCATGCGCAAGCAAACATTCGCAGCTGCAGCACCTGCGGCGCTGATATTGATCGGCGCGGCGGCTGGCTGCGCGAGCCATCCACCTGCGCCCGTCGCTGACCTGAGCCGCGCGCACGCCTTGGTGGCGCAGGCGCAGACGAGCGACGCCCCGCGCTACGACAGCGTCGATCTGGCCGCTGCCCAGGACAAATTGCAGCAGGCTGACACCGAGGCACAGAACCGTCCGGTGCTGGCGGGGCAGCTGGCACAGGAAGCCTCGGCGGACGCCGAATTGTCGATTGCCCGCACACGTGCGCGCAAGGCGCGCGAGTCGTTGGGGCAGGTCAATGACAGCCTCGCGGCGCTGCGCCAGCAAACCAATCAACTCGGAGACGAGGGCGGTGCGCAGGCGCAAGGCGCGCCGCCGGCGCCTCAGGACGAGCCGACGACACCGCCGCCGGCCCCGCAAGGAGGGCAATAGTCATGTCATTGAACCATGAGCTCAGTCAGGCGATACGCCGGGGACGCGTCGCGGTGCTCTTGCCGGCCGTGCTGGCACTGGCGGCTTGCGCGACCATGTCCGCTCCCGAGCGTAACGCCTACACGCAGGCGAAAGATCAGGTGTATCAGCTCGAGGGCGAGCCGCTGGCCAATGAAGCCGCCGGCATGCCATTGCAGCGGGCGCGCCAGGATCTGGCCAATGCCGATGAGGCTGCGGCGCATCACAACGCCGATGCGGTGATGTACTGGTCGTACCTGGCCAGCCGCGAGGCCCAGACGGGCCAGGCGATGGTGGAGGAGCTGCAGGCGCGCAACCAGGTGGCCAGCGCAACCGCTGAGCGCGAGCGCATGTTGATGGATTATCAGCGACGCCGCGCCGAGATCGCGCAGCAACGCGCCAGCGCGGCCGAGCAGCGTGCGCAGCAGGCCGAAGCGCAACTGCAGCAGGTACAACAGCAGCACGCGCAGCAACAGCAGCAGGCACAGCTGGCGCAGGCCCAATCCCAGGTCGATCAGGCCCGGCAGCAGGCGCAGCAGGCCGAACAGGCCGCACAACAGGCCGCAGAGCAGGCGCGCCAGCAAGCCGCCGAGCAATCGGCACAGGTGCAGGCGCAGGCGCAGCAGCAGGTCGAGCAGGCAAACGCCCAGACACAGGCGGCGCAGGCCCAGGCGCGCGAAGCACAGGTACAGGCTGATCAGGCACGCGAGCAGGAGCAGCAGGCCCGCCATGAGCTCGAGCATCTGCAGGCGCGCCAGACCTCGCAGGGCATGGTTCTCACGCTGAGCAGCTCGCTGCTGTTCGCCACCGGCCGCGATACGCTCGAGCCCGGTGCCATGCCGGCAATCCACAGCGTCGCTGCGTTTTTGCACGAGCATCCGATGGTCAAGCTGCGGATCGAGGGATTCACCGACAATCGCGGCTCGGATAGCTTGAACGATGCGCTTTCGCAGCGCCGCGCCCAGGCGGTGGCCAACGCGCTCCGGAGCGATGGCGTGGACGCCTCGCGCTATGTAGTGATCGGCCGGGGCGCCTCCATGCCCGTGGCGAGCAACTCCACTTCTGCGGGACGCCAGCATAATCGTCGCGTGGAGCTGCTGTTCTCGGATACCGAGGGACGCTTCGCGAGCAACGAGGCGGGGGAGGCGTTACGGTAGAGGACAATAGGGGCTGGTATTGATCGCAGCGCCTCGCTTTCTCGGGGTGCTGCGCGGCTCCACGGCGTTGCCATGGTCCATCGCACGCGCGGCTTTCTCGCTGCCGCGCGCCTCTTAAGCTCCGGCAGCCGCCTCGCCCGGCTAGAGCGACGCGCCGCGCTCAGCCGGACAGCGTCAGCTGCTCATATCAGCCGAACATGGCCTGATGCGTGCATGTGCCGTTCAGCATTGATCTGCGAAACTTCAGGCCGCATGGTGAGTCTGCAGCGGAGGGACTTGCGGGAGGAGCAAGAGCGATGAAACGAGTCAAGAACTGCACCGCACAGCTTAAGCTCGAGGTGTCCTGCGAGGTCATCGCAGCTCTGGACGATTACGCGCGTTCGCAGGGGCTGACGCTGCGTGATGCCGCACGCATGGCCCTGTATTCGGCCCCGCAGCTGGCGCGGGCCCTTGGGCACGGACCGGTGCCGTTGCGCGACGTAGTGGGGCCGTAGAACCCTCCATTGGCACGTCCGGCACGGCTGGCGGCAGCTTGGGCGAGCCGATATACTTGCGGTTTAGTCGTCGAGCTGACTGATCGAATGAGACTTGTACCTCGCGTCCCCCGCGGGACCCCTCAGGATGCCGATTCCGGTGCCTGCGAGCCTGTCACGGAGCGGTAGTTCAGCTGGTTAGAATACCGGCCTGTCACGCCGGGGGTCGCGGGTTCGAGTCCCGTCCGCTCCGCCATCTACGCCCATGCTGCAATCCATTGCCGACAAACTGAAGAAGCACCAATGGCTGGCAGGTACCCTGCTGGGCATCATCGCGCTGTTTTTCGTGGTGTGGGGCGCCTACGGCGTGGTCGATATCAGCTTCGGACCCAGCAACTATGGGCTGAAGGTCAACGGGGATACCATCGGCACCGACACGCTGCAGAACGCGTGGCAGCAGCAACAGGCGCAATATGTTCAGGCGCTGCACGGGGCGCCGCTCAGCGACGCGCAGAAGTCCGCCCTGCAACAGCAGCTCATCGACCAGTACATCCGCCAGACGCTGTTGCAGCAGCGCTCCGATCAGGCGGGCTATCGCGTCAGCGACGCGGATGTCGAGCAGGCCTATCAGAGCGAGCCGGCCTTCCAGGTCGATGGCAAATTCGATCCGCGTGCGGCGCGCGCGGCGTTGCTGCAGGCGGGCATGACGCCGGAGGCCTACGAGGCCGATCGCCGTCAGGCGCTGCGCATCGAACAGCTCACGCAGGGCATCCAGCTGTCGGATTTTCTGACACCGAGCGAGCTGTCGCGCATCTACGCGCTGGAGAACGAGCAGCGTGAAGTGCGCTTTGCGGTGCTGCCCGCCGACCACTACTCCAGCGCGGTCAAGATCGACGACGCCAGCATCGCAGCCTGGTACAAGGCGCACCAGAGCGATTACCTGAGTCCCGACTCCGTGGACCTGCAGTATGCGCAGCTGACCATGGCGAGCGTCGAGGCGCAGGTGCCGGTCACCCAGGCCGACTTGCAGGCGTACTACGATCAGCACAAGAGCTCGTACAGCCAGATCGAGATGCGCCATGCGCATCACATTCTGATCAGCGTCGCCAATCCGAAGGATCCCAAGAGCGACGCGGCGGCGCTCGCCAAGGCGAAGGATATTCTGGCGCAGTTGAAGGCCGGCAAGGACTTCGGCGCGCTCGCCAAGAAGTACTCCGCCGACCCGGGTTCCGCGGCGCAGGGCGGGGATCTGGGTTGGGCCGAGCGCAGCATTTATGTGCCGGCGTTCGCCGATGCGCTGTTTGGAATGAAACAGCCCGGGTTGTATCCGACGCCCGTCAAGACGCAGTACGGTTACCACATCATCCGCCTGGACGAGATCCGGCCGGCGCAGGTGCCCTCGCTTGATAAAGTGCGCGCTCAGGTGGAGCAGCAGTACCGCAAGGAACAGGCCAGCGCGCTGTTCGGCGATAAGCAGGACAGGCTGCAGCAGGCGCTGGACAATGGCGCCACGGACGTCGCCGCCGTGGCGCGCCAGTTCGGCTTGAATGCCGGGGAAATCAAGCAGTTTACGGCCATGGGCGGGGGTGCGCCGCTGGGTAAGCAGCCTGAGCTGCTCAGTGCCGTGTTCAGCGACGATGCCATCACCGGCGCGCGTATCGTCGGACCGCTCGCCCTTGGTGACGATCGCGTGGTGATCTTCAAGGTGCTCGCGCACCATCCGCCTGCGCCGCAGCCCCTTGCCAGCGTGCGGCAGGAGATCATCGCCGCCATGACCAAGGCGCAGAGCTCGGCGGCGGCGCGCGCGGCAGCCGATGCCGCGGTCAAGCGTCTGCAGCAGGGCGACAGCTTCGATGCAGTGGCCAAGTCCCTGGACGTGATGCCCATGCCGGTCGCCTTCATCGGTCGCAGCGACCCGCAGGTGCCCACGCAGGTGCGTGACGCCGTCTTTGCCGCGCCGGCGCCGGAGGCGGGCAAGCCCGTGTATCAGGCGCTCACGCTCGATGATGGTGGGGCGGCGCTATTCGCAGTCTCCGCCGTCAAACCCGGTCAACCGGGGGTCAATTCCAAGAACGACGAACAGCTCGTCGATAGCTACATGCGGCGCGACAGTGAAGGCGAGATGACCGCCTATGTGCTCGAGCTGCAGCGTCGTGCCAAGATCGAGCGCAATCCCGACGTCTTTCAATAGGCCCCGCTTCGTCAGGCGCGGCGCCGCCTGAGGCGAGGTGCCTCAGTGCTTGTCGGGCTTCGTCGGGATTTTTTTCGGCAGCGGACTGGGCTTGGGTGCCGGCGCCTGCGGAGAGGCGTGCGGGGGACCCGGATGCTCGGCCGATTTCGCCTGCGGGTTCGACAGCAGCGCCGTGCAGTCGGCGTCCTTGGTGAGTCCCGGGTCGACGAACGCCAGGATGGCCGCGGCGGGCGTAGCAAGCACGCCTAGCGCGGTGGCGACTCCCGCCTGCGCCAGCAGCCCCCCGGGCTTCACACCGAAGGAGGGCTTGGTGAAGGTGCCGTCGATGACGATGGGCGCATAGAGGTGAAACAGCGCCAGCTTCTTCGGATGGCCCGTCAGCGTCAGATTGAGCTTTTCCGTATCCAAGTTGATGTTGCCACTGCCCTTCACCTGCACCGCATCGGTGCTGAGCACGAACTGCTGCACCTGCGCGAGGCCCTGATGCACGGCGAAGGCGGCGATCGCGCAGTGGATCGTCGTCTGCTTCTGGTTGCCACTGACCAGCAATCCCAGGCCGCGCGCCACGTCGACCCCGGTGAAGTGCGCGAACGCCTCGCGCACCGCTCCCTGGGGGATCACCGCCGTGAACAATCCATTCGAGTGCCCGAAGATGTCCTGCACCGAATTGCCCTCGCCCTTGAGCTGCAGGCGGCTCTCGAGCAGCCCCTCGATCGGTGACTGGGGCATGTTGGCGGGACGAAATTGTGCCAGCCGGACGTTGCGCAGTCGCAGATCCAGCGCGGTCACGGCAGGCTTCTGACGCGTGTCGATGCGCACCACGCCGCTCAGCTGACCTTGCGGCAATGTGAGCTGCAGCGGATCGATGGACAGCTGCGCATCATCGAGATTGATGCCCAGATCGAGCGCCTTGAGTGGAATCTTGGAGGTCTTGATGCTGTCGGCATGCAGCCGCACCTGCGCATTCATCGCCCGCAGCCGGTCGAACTGGAACCGGTACGTCGGCAACAGGCCCTGCGCAGTCTTGTTGGCATTGGGCGCCGTGAGGTCCGCCTGCGTGGGTTGATTGGGCACCCCCGCGCCGACCGAGGGTGCAAGGTCCGCCATATCGAAGGAGTGCGAGATCAGATTGGCCGTCATACGTGGCGTGGCCGCGGCGGCATCCACGCCGATGTCGCCCGAGAGATCGCTGTTGCCCACCGTGGCCTGCAACTGCTTGAGGGAAAAATGCTCCGCGTCGTTGCGCAGCTGCCCGGTGACGTGAAAGGGCGGGGTGAAGGGCAGGGCGAGGCCCGTGAGATAGTACAAGCCGGCGAGGTTCTGGCCGCGGATGTCCAGCGCGGCGCCGAAGTGCGCGAAGTCGAAGGGTTTATCGACCTGGCCCTGTGCCCCGACGCTCAGCGGACCGGCTACGACGGTTGCGTTGAAGTGATAGGGCCGATCGAGCTGCAGATTGAACAGCGCGCTGCCCTGGAAGGTGAGCTGGAAGGGCTTGCCATTGAGGGTGCCATGGCCCTGCACGCGCAGCGGCTCGCGCTCCGGGTGTGCGGCATGCTCATTGGCTACCACGCCACCCTGGAACGTCAGCTTGCGGATGGCGTCTGAGATGTCGATCGATCCGCCCTGCATGCTGAACAGGTTGACAGCCGGCAGGCGCAGCGGCTTGGCGGGCTTTTTCGGCTGTGGCTTGTGGGCCGCGGCATTGAACTGCCAGTTCTCGCGACGCTGCTCGTCGCGTTGCAGGTCGAGCTGCGGGTCCTGGATCTGCAGCTGCGAGAGCACCAGGCGTCCGCGCAGCAACTGCCAGGGCTCGATTCCCACCGTGATGCTGCCGATGCGTGCCAGGTAGGGGCCTTTTGCCCAAGCCGTATTGGCAACGCGCAGGTCCGTGATGGTGACCGTCGGCGTCCAGCGCAGCAGGTGCGCGGAGAAGCGGCCGATCTGCACCTGCCGGTGCAGCGTGCGCGTGGCGATACGCGCCGCCGGCCCTGCCACGAAGCCCCACTGGCAGAGCCAGAGGAACAACAGCAGCGCGATCAGGATCGCCAGCACGATCAGCGCGGTGCGCGCTACATGATGTGGCAGGCGGCTCCAGGGCGAGGACGGGCTGTGCACGAGCGGGAGCCTAGTTCCACGCGCGGTGCTGCTGACGCAGCCAGCGCCGCTGTGCTGTGTCGGCGGCTCCGCGGTGCGCTGTCGTCCGCTGCCTACCGCGGCGGGCGCGCCGCGCTGCGCGCTACTCGGCGCTGCCCTCGGGAAAGCTCATGCCCACCGTGCTGAAGCCGTTGTCCACGTACAGCACCTCTCCGGTGATGCCGGCGGCCATGTCGGAGCACAGGAAGGCGGCGGCGTTGCCCACATCCTCGATGGTGACATTCCGCCGCAGCGGCGCGACCTGTGCGACGGTGGCAAGCATCTTGCGGAAGCCGCCGACCCCGGCGGCGGCCAGCGTCTTGATGGGACCGGCGGAGATCGCATTGACGCGGATTCCCTGCGGTCCCAGGTCCCCGGCCAGAAAGCGCACGCTGGACTCCAGGCTCGCCTTTGCCAGGCCCATGACGTTGTAGCTGGGCATCGAGCGCACTGCGCCGAGATAGGAGAGGGTCAACAGCGCGCCGGGGCGCCCACTCATCAGCGGCAGCGCGCCGCGGGCCAGCGCCGTGAAGCTGTAGCTGGAGACCTCGTGAGCCTCGCGGAAGGCAGCGCGCGAGGTGCTGGCGGTATAGCTGCCGGCCAGCGCTTCGCGCGGCGCGAAGGCCACGGCATGCACCAGGACGTCGAGCTGCCCCCATTCGCGGCGCAGCCGCTCGAAGGCGGCATCGATCTGTGCATCGACCTGCACATCCAGCGGCAGCGTGAGCGTCACGCCCAGCTGGGCCGCGAGCGGCTCGACGCGCTCGCGGAACTTGTCATTCGCATAGGAGAGTGCCAGCGTTGCGCCCTGGGCATGCATGGCCTGAGCGATACCCCAGGCGATCGACCGCTCGGTGGCGACCCCGACGATCAGCGCACGTTTGCCTGAAAGAATGCCCACGCGATACCCAGACGGCCGCGATCAGCTGCGCGACTTGACGAACGCGACGAGCACCTGGCCCGGGCGCAGGCTGTGAGCATCGCCGCCCAGTCCGTTCCAGGTCAGCAAATCATTGACCGTGACCTGCAACAGCCGCGCGATGCCGTAGAGCGTATCGCCCCGACGCACGACATAGCTCATGCGCCGGCTCGCCCCATTGCTGCCATCGCTGCTGGCCGTGGCGCTGGAAGCCCGGCTGGCACGCGCGTGCGAGCTGGCGGCCAAATGCGCGGTGCGACCTTTGCGTGCGGCATGGCGGCTCGAGGCGCGCACGCTGTAGTGCGTACCGACGCGCAGGCGCTGGCCGGCGCGCAGGGGATCATCGGGACTCATGCCATTGAGCTCGGCGAGCGTATTGACGTCGGTGCCGAGCCGCTGGGCGAGGCTGTAGAGCGTGTCACCCCGGTGCACGATGTGGATGCGCGGACGGCGGTGGCCACGCCGGTAGCGCGCCGGCGAGTCTGCCAGCTTGGCGGCTCGCGCCACTTTTTCGGGCAGCTGGATGTCACGCGAGGGCACCCGCAGCTCCGTATCGATGACGGGGCGCTCGCTCGCGGACAGGTTGTTGAGCTCGCGGATGACCGCGGGGGTCGTGCCATAACGGCGTGCGATGCTCGCCACGGTGTCGCGGCGGCGCACGGTGTAATGATCCACATCCATGCGCTGGTCGGGGGTCAGTTGCGCGAGGGTTTGCTGCAGCCCCTCGGCTGCATCCGCCGGTACCAGCAGGCGGTAGGGCGGTGTCGGGTCGGTCGCCCAGCGCTGGTACGCCGGGTTGAGCTCGTAGATGTCGTCCACGCTGATGTTGGCGATCTGCGCGACGACCTTCAGAGCGATCTGTCCACCGGTGTCGACCTGCACGAAGTAGGGCTCGTCAGGCAGGCCTTCCAGGCTCAGGCCGTAGCGCGCCGGGGTTGCGACGATGCGGCGCATCGCCAGCAGCTCGGGCACGTAGCCGCGCGTCTCGGTCGGCAGCTTCAGGTGCCAGAAATCGGTGGGCAGCCCACGGCGCTCGTTACGCTGCACGGCACGCGTGACCGTGAGCTCTCCGCAGTTGTAGGCGGCGATGGCGAGCAGCCAGTCGCCGTTGAACTCATCGTGCAGCGTCTGCAGGTAGTCGAGCGCG
This sequence comes from Steroidobacteraceae bacterium, assembly GCA_035553315.1. Classification (GTDB taxonomy): domain Bacteria; phylum Pseudomonadota; class Gammaproteobacteria; order Steroidobacterales; family Steroidobacteraceae; genus FEN-1191. Next base: position 10,535 of record DATNDE010000036.1, on the reverse strand, counting down.
GCACGCGTGGCCTCGATGGGGTCGCGTCGTCCGTCGTACCAGTAGTCCTGCTTGAGACCGAAGCGCCGTCCGGTGTCGGAGATGAACTGCCACAGCCCTGCGGCCCGGGCGCGCGAATAGGCATAGGGCTCAAAGGCGCTCTCGATGACCGGCAGCAGCGCCAGCTCGCGCGGCATATTGCGCTGCTCGAGCTGACCGACGATGTAGTAGAGCCAAAGCGAGGCACGGCTCCAGGTGCGCTGCAGGAAATCCGGGTGGTTGGCGAACCAATTGACCTGGCTGTCGATCGCGGGCTGATCGACATCCTGGAGCATGAAGCCGCTGCGGATGCGATCGAAAAGGTCGGCGGGCTTGGCCGTAACGAGGCTGTCGGGCGAGGGGCCATAGGAGGCGGGCCCATTGAGCGCATCGATGCTGGCGGCATCCGTGGAGGTGGAGCTGCCGGCCGCGCCGTCGGCCGCCTGTGCCGGTGCGGCGTCCGCGTCCGCGTCCGCCGCCTCCGTGCTCGGGGCGACGGAGGCGTTCGAGTCCGCGTCCGGCGCGCCGGCGGGATTCGTCGGGCTCGCAGAGGCGGCGATCGGGCCATTGGTGGGCAGGGGAGTGGTGCGGGAGACATGCGCCGGGGGGGCGAGGGTCGGGCCCGCAGGCCGGTGCGCACAGCCGCTCAGCAGTGCCAGGGAAGCCGCCCCAAGGGCCAGTAGGACCGCCGGAGGCGGCAGTGGGATCGATTTAGCTCGACTCAACTTGCACCCCGCAGCGGGTTTTGTGACGTGGTACGGTTAGCGGCGGACGGTTGCCCGTGTCCAGTTTGCAACTACCGGCACGGGCAGCGGAAATTTAACCCTGAAGGTCACACGATTGCCAGCGCTTTGGAACGAACCCGTCACATTTGGTACATAACATGACGGACTTGCTCTCGGTACTTCACCAATGGCAGGCCGGCCGGCTGGGCACGGCACTGATCCAAGCCGAGGCAAGGCTGCTGGCCGATACATTCGATGACGTCTTTGGACTCGAGCTGGTGCAGCTTGGTACCTGGGGCGTGGGCCGGGAGTTGCTGGCGCATGCGCGCATCTGGCGCCAGAGCGTGGTCGCCGATTCGGAGGCACCCGCCGGTGGGGACCTGGTGGCCAGTCTCGCCCACCTGCCGATCGTCAGTGGCTCGGTGGACGCAGTGCTGCTGCCTCATACGCTGGAGGTGGCCTCCGATCCGTACGCGGTGCTGCGCGAGGCCGACCGGATACTGGCTGCCGAGGGGCAGCTCATCGTGCTGGGATTTCGGCCGGGCAGCTTTTGGGGACTCGCCTCGGCGGCCTCGCGGTCCGGATTTCCGCCGGGGCTGCGCCGTACGCTCTCCGGGGTGCGGGTGCGTGACTGGCTGCGCCTGCTCAGCTATGAAATTGTCAGCGTGCGGCCTTATCTGTACCGCCTGCCGCGCGCACCGCGCGGAAGCATGGAATCGGCCATACCAGGCATCCTGCGTCGCGGCTGGTTCTACCCCTTTCCGGCCGGCGCCTACGTCATCAAGGCGCGCAAGCGCGTTTACACGCTCACCCCGATCCGACCGCGCCTGCGCGAGTGGCGCACGGTCATCGGGGTCGGTGGACTGGTCGGACCGCGCATTTGACGCGCCGGATGCCCGATACGCCACCAGCCGAGGCCGAACCCGGCGCGGCGCGCACGCCCGATGCCGTCGAGATCTATACGGATGGGGCCTGCCGCGGAAATCCGGGTCCGGGGGGCTGGGCGGCGGTGCTGACTGCACGTGGACAGGAGAAGGAGCTCTCGGGTGCCGAGAGCCACACCACCAACAACCGCATGGAGCTGCAGGCCGTGATCAGCGCGCTGCAGGCGCTGAAGCGACCGGTGGACGTGCGGCTCTACACCGACTCGCAGTACGTACGCAATGGCGTGCTCTCGTGGCTGCCGCAGTGGAAGTCGCGCGGCTGGACGACCGCGGATCGCAAGCCGGTCAAGAACCGCGACCTGTGGGAGCTGCTGGATGTCGAGGCCGCTCGCCATCGCATCGAGTGGCATTGGGTGCGCGGGCATTCGGGAGTCGCCGGCAACGAGCGCTGTGATGCACTCGCGAACGCGGCGATCGACGCCATGCTTGCGGTAGACTCGCGCCTGCCTGCACCCTGAGCCGCGAGCTGCCCCGACGCATGCGACAGATCGTCCTGGATACCGAAACCACTGGACTCACCCTCGCCGAAGGTCACCGCATCATCGAGATCGGCTGTGTCGAGCTCGTCAACCGCCGGCATACCGGCCGGCACTTCCATCGCTATCTGAACCCCGAGCGTGACGTCGACGCCGGCGCAATCGCCGTGCATGGCCTGACGCGCGAGCGACTCGACAGCTCGCCGCGCTTCGCCGAGATCGCCGCCGAGCTGGTGGAGTTCCTGCGCGATGCGGAGCTGATCATCCACAACGCCGAGTTCGACGTGGCATTCATCGACATGGAGCTCGGGCGCCTGCCCGCGGCGGCCCCGGCGAGCGTGCGCGCGCTCTGCCGCGTGCTGGACACGCTGACGCTGGCGCGCGAGCGACATCCGGGTCAACGCAACAATCTGGACGCGCTGTGCAAGCGCTACGGCATCGATAACGCCCATCGCGATCTGCACGGCGCGCTGCTCGATGCGCAGCTGCTGGCCGATGTCTACCTCGCCATGACCGGCGGCCAGAGCCTGCTGGCGCTCGAGCAGGAGACCAGCGGCGAGAGGCGCATCGAGGGTCTGGACGCTGGGGAGCTGTCCCGTGTGCCGCTGAATCGCCCCGCCGAGGCGCTGCGGGTCGTCGCGGCCAGCGACGCGGAGCTGGCGGCTCATGCCGAGCTGTTGAAGGTGCTGCAGAAGGCCAGTGGCGGTCGCTGCCTGTGGTTCGCGACGCCGGCTCAGGCCTGAGGCCGCGCCACTGCGGAAAGCCGGAGCGCGGCGCAGGGGGGCCTGCGGTGCATTGGTACAATTGAATCCTACCCATGGAGGCGCTCATGACCGATCCGCAGCGTTCCGGCACCGACTGCGCGGCCTGGCCGCAACTGCAGGGACTGGCCCGCGAGTTGCTGTCCACCCCGACCCGTGAGCTGTTCGCGCGCGACCCGCAGCGCTTCGAGCATTGCAGCGCCCAGGGGGCGGGTCTGGTGCTGGACTACTCGCGCCAGCGCGTGGATGCGCGTGTGGTCGAGGCGCTCACGGGGCTGGCGGATCAGCTGCAGCTGCGTGGGCGCATCGCGGCGATGTTCCGCGGCGAGCCGATCAATAGCACCGAGGCACGCGCGGTGCTGCATACCGCACTGCGCCGCTCAGATCGTGCACCGCTGCGTGTCGATGGGCAGGACATCACGGGGCTGGTGGCAAGCGAGCGCGAGCGGATGCTGCGTTTTGCGGAAGGAGTGCGCGGCGGCTCGATCCGCTCGAGCAGCGGCGAGCCCTTCGAGCTGGTCATCAGCATCGGCATCGGTGGCTCGGATCTGGGGCCCGCGATGGCCGTGCAGGCGCTGCGGCAGTACACCGAGGGTGCGCCGCGCGTGGCCTTCGTCTCCAACATCGATGGCTGCGAGCTGCACGACCTGCTCGAGACCGCCACCGCGGCGCGCACGTTGTTCATCGTGTGCTCCAAGACCTTTACCACGCTCGAGACGCTCACCAATGCGCGTACGGCACGCGCCTGGGTGCTCGAGCGGCTCGGGCAGGCGTCCCTGCCGCAGCACTTCGCTGCGGTGTCGGTGAACAGCGCTGCGATGGATGCGTTCGGTGTGCACCCCGAGTACCGCTTTCCGATGTGGGATTGGGTCGGCGGACGCTACTCGATCTGGTCGGCGATCGGCGTGTCGCTGGCCATCGCGATCGGCCGCACGCACTTCGAGGCCTTCCTCGCCGGGGGCAGCGAGCTCGACGAGCATTTTCGCAGCGCGCCGTGGCGCGAGAATCTGCCGGTGCTGGCGGGGCTGCTGTCGGTGTGGAATATCGACCTGCTGGGGCTGCCGACGCTGGCGGTGCTGCCGTACGACTCGCGCCTCGCGCGTCTGCCGGCCTATCTGCAGCAGCTCGAGATGGAGAGCAATGGCAAGCACGTGAAGCTCGATGGCAGCCCGACGACGCTGCCTACCTGCGCGGTGCTCTGGGGCGAGCCGGGCGACAATGCGCAGCACTCGTTCTTTCAGCTGCTGCACCAGGGCACACAGCGAGCGGCGCTCGATCTGCTGCTGCCGATCAACTCCTCCTGCGACAACCAGCCGCAGCAGAATCTAGCCATCGCCAGCTGTCTGGCACAGGCCGAGGCGTTTGCGCTCGGCCAGGACGCCTCCCAGGTGCGCGCCGAGCTCGCGCAGCAGAAACTGCCCGAGGAGCGCATCCAAGCGCTCATTCCACACAAGGTTCATGAGGGCAGCCGCCCGCTGTCGCTGTGGATGTTCGAGCAGCTCGATCCACGCACGCTCGGTCGGCTGATCGCCCTCTACGAGCAGCGGGTGTTCGTGGAGAGCGTCGTGTGGGGCAACAATGCGTTCGACCAGTGGGGGGTAGAGCTCGGCAAAAAGCTCTGCGAACGCTTCATCCCGTTTGTCGAACATCCCGGCGAAGCCGGCGGGCAGAGCAGCTCGCTGCGCGGCGCGCTCGGCTGGGTACAGCGTTGGCGGCACGGCGGCGGATGAGCGCTGCCGTCCACAGCATCGCGGTGCTGCGTCCCAATCATCGGCTGGGCAATACGCTGCTGCTGATGCCGCTCGTGCAGGAGCTGCAGGAGCGCTTTCCGCAGGCGCAGATCAGCGTGGTCAGCGGCTCGGGCGCCGCGCCCGGACTGTTTCGCGCCTACGAGCGCGTCGACGCGACGCATTTCCTGCCCCCGGTGCAGCTGCGCAACGCCGGCAAGCTCCTCAAGACATTTCGGTCCCTGCGCCAGGATCCCTTCGATCTGGCCATCGACCCGATCGTGCGCTCGCGCTTTGGGCGCTTCCTGCTGGGCTATGTGCGGGCGCGCGCGCGCGTGGGCTTCGTGTGGGGAGCGGCACACCGTGATCGCATGCTCACGCACGCGGCTGATCCGCGCGGCGCCCCGCAGCACTTTACGCAGGCGCCCATCTGGCTGCTGCGCACGGCCTATCTGGGTGAGAGCGGCAGCGCCGAGCGGACGCCGCGGCCGATGGACCTGCGCCTGAGCGAGGAGGAGCGCCATCAGGGCGCGCAGCGGCTCGCCGCAACGCTCGGCGTCGCGGCGGCGGTGGGCTCGGCCGAATGGCACGCGCGGCCGAAGGTCGGGCTGTTTGCCAATGCCACCGGAGAGAAGCTCTATCCGCTTTCCTGGTGGCGGCAGCTCGTCGGCTGCTTTTGCGGCTCGCACATTCAGTTCGTGGAGATCATTCCCGAGGACCGCCGAGCACGGCTTGCCGCGGAGATTCCGGGTGTCTACACGCCGGATCTGCGTCTGCTCGGCGCGACGCTGGCCGCGACCTCGATGCTGGTCGTCGCCGATGGCGGGGTCATGCACCTGGCGGAAGCGGCCGGGGCGCGGGTGCTGGGCCTGTTTCGCACCACCCAGCCCTCGCAGTACGCACCGCTGCGTGCCGGCAGCGTGGGGATGCGGGCAGACGATCTGAGCGCCGAAGCAGTCGCGACCCGCATGCGCGCGCTGCTCGATGGCACTGCGGGGCGCGCGACGGGGTGAGCGAGACGGTGAGTGAGGCGCTGAGCGCGGGCGCGCGCGCCGCCTCAGCGGCGCATGCGCAGGATCTCACCCTGGAAGATGCCGTCGATGCTGTCGAGCTCGATGATCAGCGGCACACCTTTCTGCTCGGGGTCGCGGCCACGCTCTGCCGCCGGTGCGCTGTCGTAGACGCGGCGTCGCATGGCATCCGAGTTGTCGATATGACCGCGGCCGCGGAAAGTCAGAAAAGAGCGTTGCGCGCCGGGCTCCCCATAGAGCATCGCAATGTGCTCGTGACCGGCGCGGACGGCCTTGAGAATGCCGCTCTCGGGGTTGCGCACCCAGATCGCCAGCGCCGTGTCGCTGTGGGGCTGCAGGCTGCCGCGAAAGGAGATTTGTGGATGCCCTTGAGCGTCCGCATAGGCCACGCTCATGGGGCGGCCGCGCTCGAAGGCTGATTTGACCATCTCCTGAAGGGTCGCGTTGAGCTCGAGCTTGCGCGGTGTATTGGGAGGGGAGGCTGCGCTCATGGGGGTCTCCTGCAGGCTGAGGGGCGTCAGAGATAGGGATCGGCGGCGCAGAGATAGCGGCGCACGTAGTCCGCCACACCCGCCTCCAGCGTCGTGAACGGGCGGTGATAGCCGGCCTCGCGCAGGCGTTGCATGCGCGCTTCGGTGCAGTACTGGTAGCGGCCCTGCAGCGTCTCGGGCATGTCGGTGAACTGCACCTTGCGCGGCTGGCCGCAGGCTGAAGACAGCGCGTCGGCCAGATCCAGCCAGCTGCGCGCCTGGCCGCTGCCGAGATTGAACAGGCCGCTGACGCGCGGCTCACCCAGCAGCCACTCCATGACATCGATGCAGTCGCGTACGTAGATGAAGTCGCGCAACTGGCCGCCATCGGCGTAGTCGCTGCGGTAGCTGCGAAACAGCTGCAGGGCTTCCCCGGCGCGGGCGCGCGCGAAGTTGCGCGCGATGACGCTCTGCATGCCGCCCTTGTGATATTCGTTCGGACCGTAGACGTTGAAGAACTTCAGCCCCACGCACTGAGGGGGCAGGGCGCCGCCCTGCTGCACCAGGCGCGCAACGCGTCGATCCACGACATGCTTGCTCCAGCCGTAGGCGTTGAGCGGGCGCAATGTGGCCAGTGCCTCGCAGCGTGCGTCATCGTCGAAGCCTGCGCTGCCATCGCCATAGGTCGCGGCCGAGGAGGCATAGATGAAGCGCACCTGATGCTCGGTGCACCACTGCAGCAGTTCCAGGGTCGAGCGGACATTCCATTGCGCGAGGCGGTCGACATCACTTTCGGTGGTGGTGCTGATGGCGCCCATGTGCACGATCGCCTGCAGCGGGGCGGGCGGGCGCGCGAGCCATTGCATCAGCCCCTCGGGTGCTACCAGAGCGGCGATCTCGTGGTGCGCCAGATTGCGCCAGCGCTCGTCCTGCCCCAGCCAGTCGCAGACGGCCAACGCCTCGCCGCGCGCAGCCAGGCGTGCGACCAGATTCGAGCCGATGAAGCCGGCGCCGCCGGTGACGAGGTACATGCGGGCGCGATTATGGCCTAAGCGGACAGCTTTTCGATGATGGCTGTCGCTTCCAGCAGGTCGGCAGCCAGGTGATCGGCCGGTACGCCATATGGGTGGGAAGCTGGGCCAATCTGCGCGGCGCCCCAATCGCTTAGCAGGCGGATGGTCGTGGCGCGCAGCCGTCGACCGAGCTCGATATCGCTGTCGCGATCACCGATGACGATGGCGGCTGAAGGCTCGAAGCGCAGCTCGTGCGCGGCCTGGCGGACCAGCTCCACATTGGGCTTGCGACAGGCGCAGCCCTCCTCCGGACGATGGGGGCAGCAGTAAATGCCGGCGAGCGCCGCGCCGGCCTCGCGTACCATCTGGGCGAGGCGTGCGTTGATCTCCTGCAGGCGCTCGAGCGAGAAGAGGCCGCGTCCAACGCCCGACTGGTTGCTGATGATCACCAGGCGGTAGCCGCCCGCGTGCAGCCGCCGCAGGGCCTCGGCGGCACCGGGCAGAAACTCGAGGGCGGCCGGATCGGCGAGGTAGTCGCGATCGACGACGATGGTGCCGTCCCGGTCCAGCAGCACGACACGCTCGCGAGGAGCCTGACAGCCGGCCAGCGGAGCGGCGGGTGACACCAGGGGCCCCGTCGCTTCAGCGTTGCAGCGCCGCCGCCATGCGCTCGATGGTGCTGGTGGTGCTCTGAGCGGGCACCAGATCCACGAGAAGCACCTTGCCCCCGCGTTGCAGCACCAGGTCCGATCCCACGACGGTGTCCACGCGGTAGTCGGCGCCCTTGATGAGCACATCGGGTGCGAGTGCGTTGATCAGCTCCAGCGGGGTGTCCTGCGGGAAGATGACCACCGCATCGACGGACTTCAGCGAGGCAAGCACCGTGGCCCGCGCAGCCTCGCTCTGTACGGGTCGGCCTGGACCTTTTAGGCGGCTCACCGACAGGTCGGAGTTCAGGCCGACCACGAGCCGATCGGCGCTGGCGCGGGCCTGCTCGAGCAGGCTGACGTGCCCGGGGTGCAGCAGATCGAAGCAGCCGTTGGTGAAGGCAATCTTCAGGCCTCGCTCGCGCCAGCGCGCCACGAGCTGGCCGACGGATTCGAGGGTGAAATGCTTGGGGCTGGCATGGCCGTCCGCTGTGCGGGTGCCATCGCCCTCGAAGGAGCCCAGGCCGAGCTGCTCCAGATGCGCAATGATCTCGCCGGTGGTCACCGTGGCGGTGCCGCGCTTGCCCACCACGATCGCGGCGGCGACATTGGCCAGTTGCACGGCGTCGGCGTGGGCGGCGCCGCGCGCCAAACCCAGTGCCATGACTGCCACCGCCGTATCGCCGGCACCCGACACGTCGAAGACCTCGCGCGCGGTCGTACGCATGTGCTGCGGGTTGCCATGCGCCGGAATGATCGACATGCCGTCGGCGCCGCGCGTGACCACCAGCGTGTCGCAGATGCCGTCGGCCAGGATGGCCCGTGCCCCGGCCACGACCGCCTCATCATTGTCGCAGCCGTGTCCCCAAGCTACTTCCAGCTCATGACGATTGGGCGTCAGCACCGCGGCTCCGCGGTACTTGGTGAAGGTGCGGCTCTTGGGATCGACCAGCACGGGCCGACCGGCACTGCGCGCCGCGGCGATGGCAGCGGCGGCGACCGCATCGGAGAGCACGCCCTTGGCATAGTCCGAAAGCACCACGACATCGGTATCGGCCAGCGCCGCCTGAAAGCGCTCCAGGAGGGCTTTGGCGACGGGGGGCGCGAGGGCGGCCCGATCCTCCACATCGGTGCGCAGGATCTGCTGGCGATCGGCGATGTGGCGCGTCTTCAGCGTCGTCGGGCGTGAGGCATCCACGATGAGCTCCGGGCGGATCGTGGGCACGGTCGCGAGCTGCGTTCGCAGCTCCTCGGCGGCCGCATCAGCCCCGACCACGCCCAGCAGCACCGCCTGCGCACCGAGGGAGGCCACGTTGCGCGCGACATTCGCCGCGCCGCCGGGCATGGCGGCCGTCCGGCTGATGGCCATGACCGGTACCGGCGCTTCGGGGGAGATGCGCTCGACCGAGCCATAGATGAAGCGGTCCACCATGAGATCGCCCACCACCAGCACGCGCGTGCGGTGGAAGGAGTCGAGGAGGTCCCAGAGGTCCAGCGTGCTCATCGATCAGACGTCAGGGTGCTAGCTGGACATCAGGCCCAGACGCTGCTCGAGTGCCTTGCAGAGCATGTGGCCGAGCATGATGTGCATCTCCTGGATGCGCGCGGTGATGCGCGAGGGCACGACCAGCAGGGCATCGCAGAGGGCGGCGAGTTCCGGAGCCGCGGTACCTGCGGCAGAGCCTGCGCTGGTGCTTGCCGGGGAGCTCGCCGTCATGCGCGAGGTAGCGCCGGTCAGGCCGATCGTCACCAGGCCGCGCTCGCGTGCCACCGCCAGGGCGGCGAGCACGTTGGGGCTGCGCCCCGAGGTACTGATGCCCACCGCGACATCGCCCGGTCGCCCCAGCGCTTCGATCTGGCGGGCGAAGATGCGCTCGAACCCCATGTCATTGGCGCCCGCCGTGAGCGCCGAGGTGTCGGTATTCAGGGCAATTGCCGCGATCGCGGGCCGATCGGCCTGATAGCGGATTACCAGCTCGGCGGCCAGGTGCTGCGCATCGGCTGCACTGCCGCCATTGCCGAAGAACAGCAGTTTGCCGCCGCCGCGTACGGCGCGCTCCCAGAGTGTGAGCACTTGATCGAAAGGCTCAGTCAGGTGGGACAGCAGCGCCTCGAAGGCATCACGATGCTCGTCCGTCTCGCGGCGCAAGAACGCCGTCAGGGCGTGGGAAGAGGAATTTGCGGGCTGTGCGGACATACGCTGTGAATGATAAGCCACAAGCGCTGTCCGAGCAGCAGGCGCGCTCGCGGGTATCAGCTTGAATGGCCGGAAGGGGTCGCGAATAATCGCCGCTCGCCTATGCCGCCGCCCGTGACGCTGACCGGTGATGCTGCGCCGATGAAGGAGCTTACAACGCGTCTTTCCGCTGCAAAGTTGCCCGGCGCGCGCCGCTGGGCGCGGCGCGTGAGGGAGCGGCCGTGCGACCGCTGGTAGTGCGCTTCGGAGCGCTGGGCGACATGGTACTGCTCACGGTGGCGATCCGGCTGCTGCATCGGCGCTTCGGCGTGCCGGTAGACGTTCTGGGCTCTGGCGAGTGGACCCGGCCGTTGCTCGCGGGCCAGCCGGAAGTCGGGGAGATCTATCTTCTGCGCAGCCGACGCCGGCCGTTCTGGCTCGGCCCGGATCAATGGAGGGTGCTGCGGCAGCTGAGGCAGCGGGGACCCGGGCCGACTTGGCTGTTCGATGCTCACCATGCCGATAAGCCGCGCTGGCTGCTGGAGCG
>DATNDE010000035.1:0-12799 GCA_035553315.1 Steroidobacteraceae bacterium | reverse complement strand
GCCGGCGCTGCTGCTGCAGCATCTGCCGGCGCTGCTGGGGGCTGGCGCGCAGCCACTGTTGACGCAACTGCTGGCGCTCCCCTTGAGGCAGACGCGAGAAGGCGCGGTAGTTCTGCAACACTGAGCGCTGCTGCTCGGGACTGAGGCGCTGGAATTGCTGGAAACGCTGCCGTACGGCCGCACGCTCGGCCGGCCGCATCGACTGCAGGGCCTGCAGGCGCGCGCGTGCGTTGAGCCGCTGCGCCGGTGTCATCGAGAGCCAGCGGTTGGCACCGAACGCCAGCGTGCGTTGCCGTGCCGGCGGCAGGCTTTGCCAGCGGCTCTGGAAGCGGCTGAGCAACTGTTGCTGCGGCGCTGAGAGCGAGGCCCACGCCACACCGCCAGCCGCATTGCGCGGCGTCAGCGGCTGCCCGGCGGCGGCCGGCGCTGTATTTGCAGGCGCAGGTGGCTGCGCCCAGACGGGCGCCGCCGCTGCAACCAGCATGACAGCCGAGCCGATCAGCAGCGCTACCCTGGAGCGCCGCGTACCCATATCAAGTCCCCGCGGCGTTCGTCGTCGTTGCGTGCACCGCGCCGCCGGCACCATCGGCCGCATCGACCGCCCACTCGTAGAAATCATCGTCGACATCCTGATCGGCGTTCAGCGGCATGCCACTGCTGAGCAGCTCGATCTCCTCGACGCCAGCCACGTTACCGATCAGCGGATCGAATGCGGCGGCCGGCGCGTGCCGCCCGTGCGGCACGAACACCACGAGCAGCGCCAGCACCGCCGCGGCCACGGCGGAAGCGGGCAGCCAGCGCTGCAGCTGATAGCGCATGCGCGCCTGACGCGCGGCCAAGGCCGCGTGTCTTGCCCGTGTGAGACGCGAGCGTACCGCTCCCGGCAGATTCTCAGCGCTGCCCACCAGCAATGCCCGCGCCCGCAGCTCGAGCTCGCTGTCCATCGCCTGCCCGCCCACCATCGCCCGCTCCTGCATACTCGTGCTCATGCCCGCAGATCCCCGAGTTTGCCGCGCAGCGCCTGCACGGCACGAAAATAATGCGTTTTTACGCTTCCTTCAGAGCATTTCATCGCCTGCGCCGTCTGCGCGACGTCCAGGCCCTCAAAATTGCGCAGCAAGAATGCCTCTCGCTGTCGGTTTGGCAGCGCTGCGAGCGCCTGCTCGAGGGCTCGCAGGATCTCATCGGATTCGAGCAGTGTGCCCGGCGAGGGTCCCGTGTCGATGGCCTCGGCGATCGGATCGCTCGCCGGCTCGTCGTCCTCGCCGGTGCGCCACGGCATCATCGCCATGACGCGATTGCGCACGCTGCGCCTGCGCTGCACGTCGCGGATGCGGTTCTCGAGGATGCGGTAGAACAGTGGCCTCCATTCCGCCGCCGGCCGCGAACCGTAGCGAGCGCTCAACTGCAGCATGGCATCCTGCACCACATCGAGCGCATCGGCTTCGTGTCGGAGTGCAATCTGTGCGATTCTGAAGGCCTTGCGCTCCACACTGGCCAGGAACACTTCCAGCGCGTGGGCGCCGTCCTCAGTGTCGCGCAAATGGACTTTCCGGAGCGTAGCGGGCTCAGCCGATTGTGTGGCAAGCGTAGCAAACCCATTCATATACGGCATCCCAGGCGCAACAGCACGGCCCTGGCGATACAACGGTGCGCGCCGTCCGTTGGTTGACGGCGCACTGCAAGGCAAGCAGAACGCCTAAAAATCATCCACTTAATGGAGGGAAGTACCAACCCTCCGGCATGCGAACCGAGCAGCCGCAGTTTGACGATATTTCTATCCAATTAAGTTATTGATTTATCAGTCAAATGATTGTTAACGACTTTTCAGTTGCGGCGGCCAACGGCAGCGGCTGGCCCTCTGAGGGTACCAATTCCACTGAACTATCCACAGACTTATCCACAGCCGCGGGGCCGGCAGAGGCACCCACGGTATTGCAGGTCGCAGTCAATGCGCCGCTGCGCCGGGTGTTCGACTACCTGCCGCCGGCCGATCGACAGGGCCGCGCAATCCCTCCCGGAACCCGGGTGCGCGTCTCGCTGGGTGCCCGCCAGGTGGTGGGCATGGTCGTCGCGCCAGCCTCGGCGAGCGCGCCGACGACGCCGACCCTCGGCGCCCAGCGCCCTGCGCAACTGAAGACGATCCAGGAGGTCATCGATGCGCAGCCGCTGCTGACAGCCCAGCTCCTGCAGCTGCTGCAGTGGGTCGCAGCCTACTACCATCACCCGCTCGGCGAGGTCATTGCGGCGGCGCTGCCACGCGGGCTGCGCGAAGGAGCGCCCGCCGCAACGCCGCCCCGCACGCTCCAGCGCTGGCGAGTGACGACCGAGGGAACCGCGGCCGCGCTCGAGGGCGTCGCCGCACGGGCCCCCGCACAACGCACACTGCTCGGCTTGTTGGCTGAGCGGCCGGAAGGGCTGAGCGCCAGGGAACTGACACAGCAGCAGCCGGGCTGGCAGCGCGCCGCCCGGCTGCTCGAGCGCCGCGGCTGGGTGGCGATGGAGCAATGCCTGGAAGGCGCCCCAGCGACCGAGACATGCGGCAGCTCGCCCGCGCTGTCCGCGAGCGCGCCGAGGCTATCGGGCCCGCAGACCGACGCCGTCGCAACCATCGATGCGGCTGCCGGCACATTCAGCGCGCTGGTCCTGCGGGGGGCCACGGGCAGCGGCAAGACCGAGGTCTATCTGCAATGCGCCGCGCGCGTGCTGGCGCGGGGTCAGGGGGTGCTGCTGCTGGTGCCCGAGATCGCTCTGACACCACAGCTCATCGAGCGCTTTCGCGCCCGTCTGCCTGGTCAGCTGGGCGTGCTGCACTCGGCACTGTCCGATGCGGAGCGTCTCGACGCCTGGCGGGCGGTGCGCGCGGGCGTCGCGCGCATCGTCCTGGGCACACGCTCGGCGGTGTTCGCGCCGGTGCCCGAGCTCGGACTCATCATCGTCGATGAGGAGCACGACAGCTCCTATAAGCAGCAGGAGAGCGGCTGTCGCTACTCGGCGCGCGATGTTGCCGTGGTGCGCGCCCAGCAGGCTCAGGTGCCCATCGTGCTCGGCTCGGCGACCCCGTCGCTCGAGTCGCTGCAAAACATCGCCTCGGGCCGCTATCAGGTCCTGCAGCTGCCGCGTCGCGAGGACCAGGCCGCCGCGCCGCTGCTGCGCCTGGTGGATCTGCGTGCCCATGCGATTCATCAGGGTCTGTCCACGCCGGTGCTGCAAGCCATGCGCCGTCATTTGACGGCCGGCTCGCAGGTGCTGGTGTTCATCAACCGGCGCGGTTACGCGCCGACCCTGCTGTGCACCGGCTGCGGCTGGATCGCGCCGTGCGCCCACTGCGATGCGCGCCTGACCGTTCATCGGGTCAGCGGGGAGCTGCGCTGCCATCATTGCGGGGCCGTCGAGGCGTTGCCGGCGCGCTGCACGCGCTGCGGCCATGCGGTCAAGCCGGTCGGGCAGGGTACCGAGCGCATCGAGCAGACACTGCAGGAAATGTTTCCAGAGCATCCGCTGCTGCGCCTGGATCGCGATACGGCCGGGCGACCGGCACAGCTCGATCAGATCGTCGCACAGCTCAGAGGCGGGCAGGCGCGCATCCTGGTCGGCACACAGATGGTCACCAAGGGCCACCACTTTCCAGGGATGATGCTTGCCGTGGTGCTCAACGCCGATCAGGGACTCTTCAGCAGCGACTTTCGCGCCGCCGAGCGGCTTGCCCAGACCATCGTGCAGGTGGCCGGCCGCGCCGGTCGCGAGCGCGCGCAGGGCGAGGTACTCATTCAGACCGAAAACCCCGACCACCCGCTGTTGCTGAGTCTGCTGCAAGGCGGTTACGAAAGCTTCGCCGAGGAGGCACTGGCCGAGCGGCGCGCGGCGCGCTGGCCGCCCTTCGCGCGCCTGGCGATGCTGCGCGCTTCCGCCACCGATCCGCAGGCGGCGCTGGAATTTCTCGCCAGCGCGCGGGCCGCTGCGCCGGCGGATGCCCACGTGCGGCTGCTCGGCCCCGTGAGTCCGGCCATGGCGCGACGCGCGGACCGATACTACGCGCAGCTGCTGGCTGAGAGCGCCGAGCGCAGCGCCCTGCACCGCTTCCTGGAAGCCTGGCTCGCGCCAATCGAGTCGCTGGCGCGCAGCGCGCGCGTGCGCTTTGCACTGGACGTGGATCCGCTGGAGATCGGTTAGACTCGCGCCGCCGCGTCACTCGCGACATTCCCCACCGAAGGATGGCCGAATTGAAGGAGGAATTGTCCAGGCTGCTCCTGCAGGCCCTCCAGGCCCTGCCGGCCGGCACGCTGGCGGATCCGCCCGATTGCGCCTCGATCAGCATCGAGCGCACCCGTGACCGTGCACATGGCGATTACACCAGCAACGTTGCACTGCGCCTGGCCAAGGGCGCGGGCCTTGCGCCGCGCGCGCTCGCCGAGGCCATCGTCGCAGCACTGCCGCCCAGTGCGCTGGTGGTGGGCGTCGAGGTTGCGGGCCCGGGATTTCTTAACTTTCGCATCAGCCCGGTGGCGCAGCAGGCTGTGGTGCTGCGTGTGCTGCAGGCAGCGGATCAGTACGGTGCCAGTCTGATCGGTGAGGGCCGCCGCGTACTGCTCGAGTATGTGTCAGCCAACCCCACCGGTCCGCTGCACGTGGGCCATGGCCGTCAGGCCGCCTATGGGGCGACACTCGCGAACCTGCTGGCCGTGACCGGACACCGCGTAGAGCGCGAGTACTACATCAACGATGCCGGCCGGCAGATGGACATCCTCACCGTCAGCACGTGGGTCCGCTACCTCGAGCGCTGCGGCGAGTCCATTGCCTTCCCCGCCAACGGCTATCGCGGCGACTACGTGCAGGGCATCGCCGAGGTGCTGTATGCACGGTGCGGCACGGCACTGCAGCGCTCGACGGAGCTGGTGATCAGCGGGCTGCCCCCCGATGCACCGGCCGGCGACAAGGAACAGTACATCGATGCGCTCATCGAGCGCATGCGCCGTCTCATCGGCGCCGAGGCGGTGCGGGAGGTGCACCAGCTCTCTCTCACACAGATGCTCGCGGACATCCGCGGCGACCTGACGGAATTCGGCGTGCGCTTTGATCGCTGGTACTCCGAGCGCGAGCTCAGCGACAGCGGTGCGGTGGAACGGGCCATCGCGACGCTCAAGGCCGCGGGGCACCTGTACGAGAAGGACGGCGCGGTGTGGTTTCGCGCCAGCCAATTCGGCGACGACGAGGACCGGGTGCTGGTGCGCGCCAACGGCCAGCACACCTACTTTGCGCCCGACATCGCCTATCACCTGCAGAAGTGCGAGCGTGGCTTCGAGCGGCTCATCGACGTGCTGGGCGCCGATCACCATGGCTACGTCGCGCGCGTGCGCGGCGCACTGATGGCCATGGGCCAGCCGGCGGAGCGGCTGGAAGCGTGCCTCATTCAGTTCGTCAGCCTGTTCCGCGACGGCCAGAAGATTCCGATGGGCAAGCGCGAGGCGCAGTTCGTCACGCTGCGCCAGCTGCGCACGGAAGTAGGCAATGACGCCTGTCGACTCTTCTATCTCATGCGCAGCCACGACCAGCACCTGGACTTCGATCTGACGCTGGCTCGCTCGCGCAGCAACGAGAATCCCGTCTACTACATCCAGTACGCGCACGCGCGCGTCGCCAGCGTCATGAAGCAGCTCGCCGCGCGCTCGCTCAGCTACGATGCACAGCTTGCCGCGAGCAACCTGACGTTGCTCGACGGCCCGCACGAGCAGGCGGTCACGCGTGAGCTCGCGCGCTTTCCCGAGATCCTCGAACAGGCGGCCGTGGCGCGCGCCCCGCATGCGCTGGTGCACTATCTGCGCGAGCTCGCCAACTCGTTTCACACCTGGTACAACGCGGCCACGATCCTGACCGAGGACGTACCCCTGCGACAGGCACGCCTGGCACTGGCACTCGCGGTGCGGCAGGTGATCGCCAATGGACTTAGGCTGCTCGGCGTGTCCGCGCCGGAGAGTATGTGACGGGACGACGCCTGAGCGTTCGCGATTACAAGGGGCCGCGCCGCGACGGTCTCTCCTTTGCCTGGTTGCGCCCCTTCGCGCTGGGCCTCGCACTCGGGCTGGCGATCGCGCTCGCGGTGTTCGTCGAAACCCGTCATCACTTCGTGGCCGCCGCCACGGTCGCCGCAGTACCGGCGGTGCAACAGCCAGCGCACCGCGGGCACGACACCGACGCGGCTCACGGCAGCGCAGATGCACAGGCAGCCGCGAGCTTGCAGGCTACCGCCGGCGCGGACGGCGGCAAGGGCAACG
The DNA here is from genome assembly GCA_035553315.1 of Steroidobacteraceae bacterium. Taxonomy (GTDB): domain Bacteria; phylum Pseudomonadota; class Gammaproteobacteria; order Steroidobacterales; family Steroidobacteraceae; genus FEN-1191. The sequence continues at coordinate 6,527 of DATNDE010000035.1, read as the reverse complement.
CCGCCGCGCACGCGGCGGCTGGCAGCGCCGGCGCGACCGGCTCGAGCGCAGCGGCTGCGCTTCCCAAGTACGATTTCTACCAGATGCTGCCGCGCTCGCATGTGCTGGTCCCGGCGCACGAGAGCGAGGCGCGTCTTGCCCCCGGGGCGCCGCTCGATCGTCCCGGCACCTACTTCCTGCAGATCGGTTCCTATCGGGATGCGACCGAGGCGGATCGGGTGCGCGCTCAGGTACAGAAGCTCGGCGTGACCGTCAGCGTGCAGCGTATCGTCGTGGACGCGGTGACTTGGCACCGCGTGCGGGTGGGACCCATCCGCGATCTGGCGGTGCTCAATCGGGTACGCCACCAGCTGCAGGCCGGCAACCTCACGGCGATGATCGTGCGGGTCAGTCCCTAGCCGGCTGCGCCTTGCTAGTCTTCGGCGCCGTGGCCGATGTCGATGCCAAGCGAGCGCAGCTTCCTGTACAGATGCGTTCGCTCCATGTCCACGCGCTTGGCGAGCAGTCCCACCTTGCCGTTGCACAGCTGCAGCTGCTGCTGCAGATATGCGCGCTCGAACTGTTCGCGCGCCTCGCGCAGCGGCAGGGCAAGCAGGTCATGCTTGACCAACGGCTCCCCGACCGGCGTCTGACTGGACAGTTCGCGCTCGACTTCCTCCAGCCCGATCTCCTCGCTGCCTTCGTTGAGCAGGAAACGACGCGTCAGATTGCGCAGCTCGCGCACGTTGTCCGGCCACGGATAGTGGCGCAGGCGATTTTGCGCGGCCACGCTGAAGCGGCGAAAACGCAGGCCCGCGTGCTCGGTGAGCTGGTCGACGTGGTAGCGCAACAGCTCGGGCACGTCCTCGGCGTATTCACGCAGCGCCGGCACGCGCACCAGCAGCACCGAGAGCTGGGCATACAGATCGCGCCGAAAATCCTCCGAGAGCACGCGATTGGTGATGCCAGGGCGGGCGGAGGCGATGATGCGGGCGCGCAGCGGCACGAGCTCGCTGTCGGCGGTGCGCACGAAACTGGCGTTCTCCAGCACACCGCTCAACAGCCGTTGTGCGGCGGCGGACAAATCCTCGATATCGCCCAGGAACAGCGTACCGCCCTGCGACTGCTCGAGCAGTCCCGGATTGTTCCGATCCACGCCCAGCAGCGTGACCGCCGTGCTCTCCTCGCGCAGCGTGCGCGCATCGAGCATGATGAATGGACCGGCCGCCTGGGGACTGGCCTGATGCACGTAGCGTGCAAGTTGCTCGCGATCGGTGCCCGATTCCCCCAGCAGCAGCAACGGTGCGCTCGAGAGCGCCAGCCGCGTCAGCTCGCCGCGCAGCTGCACGATTGCGCGGCTGCGGCCCACGGGCGCGGCGCTGCTCGGCGGGGTAACGCCGACGAATTTGCCCGGCTGGGAGCGCGTGCGCGCCGCCAGTGCCAGCTGCACAACTCGCAGCAGCTTGGCGAGCGATACCGGCTTCTCGATGTAATCGACCGCACCGAGCCGCGTTGCCTCCACGGCGGTCTCGACGGTACCGTGGCCGGACATCATCACCACCGGACAGCCATCCAGCGAATCCGCGGCCCACTCGCGCAGCAGCGAGATGCCGTCGATGTCTGGCATCCAGATGTCCAGCAGCACGAGGTCCGGCTTTGCGCGGGTGCGCGCCGCACGCGCTTGTGCACCATCGGCGGCGACTTCGACCTCGTACCCCTCTTCCGTGAGAATCTCCTGCAGCAGTCGACGAATGTCGGCCTCGTCGTCAACCACCAGGATCTTGCCGGAATTCATGCACGTTCCCTCCGCAATTCCATGCGTCGTTCTGCTGCCATGAGCAGCGCCCGGTCCTGGGCGCCTACCGGTAGAAACACCTGCACCCTTGCTCCGCCGGTGGGCACATTCTCCGCCTCTATGCGCCCGCCATGCTCCTCAACTATACGCTTGATGATGGCCAAGCCGAGCCCGGTACCCCGCGGCTTGCCGGTCACGTAGGGATCGAACATGCGGCCGAGAATTTCCCTGCGGAATCCCGGCCCGTTGTCGCGCACGCTGATCAGCGCCGTGCTCGCCTCGCCCAGCGACTGCAGCACGGTGCTGATCTGCACGCAACCGCCGCTCTGGCCCGCCAGCGCCTCGATGCCATTGGTGATGAGGTTGGCGAGGATCTGGCGCACGCGACCACGATCGGCCTCGATCTCCGGCAGGCGGGCATCCAGGTCCACGCGGATCTCGGCGCTCGCATCCTGCAGTCGGTACAGCTCGACAACCTCACTGACCAATTGGTTCAGATTGAAGCAGGCGAGCTTCATGTCCGGGGCGCGCGCGTACTCGGAGAACGCATTGACCATCTGCTTCATGGCATCGACCTGCTGCACGATGGTGTGCGTGGCGCGCTCGAGCAGCACGGTGTCCTCGGCATTCATGGCCGGCAGGAGCTTGCGTCGCAAGCGCTCGGCGGACAGTTGGATGGGCGTCAGCGGATTTTTGATCTCGTGCGCCAGCCGCCGGGCGACCTCGCCCCAAGCGGCCTCGCGCTGCGCGGCGAGCAGCGCGGTGATGTCGTCGAACACGATGACGATCATGGCGCGCGCGCGCTCATCGGGCAGGCGCGTGCCGGCCCACAGCAGCACGCGCTCGCCGCTGTCGCTGGGCAGGGTGAGCTGCTCGCGCCATTCGAGCTGCGAGCCCGTGAGCCGCTCGCGCAGCGCGCCGACGAAGGCGCTCAGGCGCGCATCGGCGCCGCTGGCGCGCGTGGCGTCGGGGTCCGCCGCTGGCTTGCGGACCGACTCGAGAGTACTGCCGACAGCCTCCAGGAGCTGCGCGCCGAGGATCGTCCCGGCCGAAGCGTTGGCGGCATACAGCGTGAGCTCGCTGTCCGTGACGATGACCCCCGTCGACAGGCGCGAGAGGATGATCGACAGTCGTTCGCGCTCGCGCTCCACCGCCGCGCGGCTGCGGGCCGCCTCTTCGCTGGCGCGGCGCAGGCGCTTGGTCATGTCGTTGAACGAGTGCACCAGGAAGCCCATCTCATCGCGCGAGGGCAACGGCAGTCGCGTGCCGAAGTCCCCCTTGCCCACCGCGCGGGTGCCGGCGATCAGATCCTGCACGGGGCGCGTCAGACGCTGCGCCGAGAAGATCGCGCCATAGATCGCCCCCAGCAGCGTCAGCAGCACCACCAGCGTCAGCGTCAGACGGAAGCTCACTTTCAACGGTTCACGCACCGCCGATAGATCTCCGTACTGCGAGGCGGTGCGCTGCACGCCTTCGGCCAGCTCCGAGAGCTCGGTGGGCACCGCGTAGTTGATCAATACGTAACGGGTGGGCGGCCTGTGCGGATGCACGTCGATGGGTGCGGCGGTGGTGATGGTATAGCGACCATTGGCGAGCGGATCGAGGCTCACGTAGCTGCGCCCGCCGAACACCTGCAGCGTCACCTCGGGCGCCGGCGGCGCCGGCGGCTGCAGCAGCGGCGTCGGGCTGCTGATGGCCACGGCGCGACTGTCGGCATCGTAGACGATGATCTCCTGGGCCTCGGCGGCGCGTCGCTCCTCGTCCAGGCGCGTCAGCAGCGCCGGGCCGGACAGCGTACGCAGCGCGCGCGCCAGGCTCTCGGTGCGCCGCGCCTGCTCGCGCAGGCGCAGATCCAGCGCCGCACGCGACAGCCCTACCGCGTCGTTCAATCCCTGCTTGATCTCCACGCGGAACCAGCTGTCGATGCCGCGATTGATGAAATCCAGCGAGAACAGGTAGACGATCACCAGCGGCGCGATCACCAGCGAGCCGAAGATCCACACGGTGCGCATCGCCAGGCGCGAGCCCGGTACGTGGTTGCGATAGTCGCGGTACAGCTGCCAAAGCTTGCGCGTCAGCAGCGCGCCCAGCGCGAGCACGCCGCAGATGCTGGAGAGCAGGATCCAGGGCAGCCAGCGCGAGAAGGTCGCGGAGTTCTCCACGCTCAGGGCGAGCAGCGCGAGCGCCGCGAGGCCGGCGCATAGCGCCAGTGCCGCGAGCAGCCGCAGCGCGGAGCGCTTCAGAGCGTGAGCATCCATGTGTACCAACCGCTCAGGCGATGCCAGTCATCGGTCCAGAACATCAGCGCGCGCAGCGCGGCGGGCATGCGACCGCGACTCACGCCGGCGCGCACGGCGACCTGCCAGGGACCCGGGCCGAGCTGCGATTGCACCAGGATCGGCAGATCATCAATGTGGCCCAGCTGCTCGAGCGCCTCATTGAGCGTCGCATAACTGTGCTGTTCCACGTTCGCCTCATTGCGCACCACGTAGCGACCCGTCACCGCATGATAGGTGAGCTCCCGGCGCAGCGTGCTATCGAGCAACGTGGCGTCGAACCAGAAGCGTCGCGGACGCTCGATGGCCACCTCGACGTCGATGCCCAGCGTGATGCCGTCCTGCAAGGCGTTGCGGATGCGCTCGTTGTCGGGATAGTGGATCCGCGCGTTGAGCTCGAGCACGTCGTGATCGAGCACGATATAGGCCGAATCGATCTGGAAGTTGCCATCGAGCGGTCCCTGCGCCTGCGCGCTCGCGACCGGCAGGCAGGGCACCAGCATGCACAGCAGCAGCGCGGCCAGCCACGGGGCGCAGAGTCGGCCGGGCCGGGCGCTTGTCATCTTGAGCGATGCTGCCATGTTGGTTGAATGGTACGGGAGCGGGCCCCAGCAGCCTGCGCTGCAGCCCAGGCCCCCCGTCAAGTCACTGTCAGGCAAGCATAATAGAAGCCATCCGTGTGCGCTTCACCCCCGGGCAGAAGTTGTATGCCATGCACACACAGCTGGGCCGCGGGGGGCAGTGCCAGCTGTTGCAGCAGCGCAGGAGCGTGCACGGCGGCTTCGGGGTGTGCGGCCAGCGCCGCGCCGATTACCGCATCGTTTTCGGCGCGCAGCAGCGAACAGGTTGAGTACAGCAGCCGTCCGCCGGGGGCGAGCATCGCAAGGCACCGCTCGAGCAGCCGACCCTGCAGCTGTGCCAGCGACGCGATGTCCTCGGCACGACGCAGCAGCTTGATGTCCGGATGACGGCGGATGACCCCGACGGCTGAACAGGGCGCATCGAGCAGGATGCGATCGAAGGGTTGCCCGTCCCACCAGTCCCCCGGCAGCGCCAGGTCGGCACACACCAGCCGCGCCTGACGCCGCAGGCGGCTCAGGTTCTCCTGCACGCGTACCAGACGCGCGGCATCCGCATCGACGGCCGTCAACAGCAGCGCTCCATCGGCGGCCTCCAGCAGCGCGCCGGTCTTGCCACCGGGGGCGGCGCAGGCATCCAGCACGCGCTCGCCGGCGCGCGGCTGCAGCAGGCGGCTGGCCAGTTGCGCACCCGGGTCCTGCACGGACACCAAACCCTCGGCAAAGCCCGGCAGCTCCGACACGGCCAGTGGCTGCTCCAGCAGCAGCGCCGCGGGACAGCCCTCGACAGTCCGCGTCGGCACGCCGCGCTCCGTGAGCTGCGCGGCCATCAGGTCGCGCGAGCAGCGCGACAGATCGACCCTCAGGCCCATGGGCGCCTGGGCATTGTTGGCCGCAACGATCGTGCGCCAGTGCTCTGGCCAGTCGGTCTGCAGGGCTGCCAGCAGCCAGGCCGGATGCGCCAGCGCGGCGGCGGGCTCGGCCTCAAGCAGGGCCTGCCATTGGGCGCGCTGACGCAGAAAGCGGCGCAGCAATGCATTCACCAGCCCCGCGGCCCGCCCCTGACCCACCAGCCGCACCGCATCCACCGCGCAGGAGACGCTGGTCTCGGGCGGATTGCGCGAGTACTCGAGCTGAAAGAGCGCCGCCGCCAGCAGCGCCTGCGTCATCGGCGTGACCGCCCGGCCCTCCAGCAGCAGCTGCGCCAGGCGCAGCAGGCGTGGATACCAGCGCAGGGTGCCGAGGGCGACGGCGCGCACCGAACCGCCACGGGCCCCGGCAATGGCGGCCCCACGCGCCATCGCCACGTCGGCCGACTGCCCTCGCGCCACGGCCGCCACCACACGCGCCGCCTCGGCCAGCACGCGGGCACCCGGGCCCGCCGCCGCTGACATGCTGCTCAGCTCCCCAGTCGCGCGCCCACTGGGTCGCGGCTGGCGGCGAACTCGCGCGCGCTCACGATGCGCCGCCCGGGCAGTTGTACCTGGTCCAGCGCGAGCGCCCCTTCCCCGCACTGCACCAGCAGCTGCGAGCCCTGCACCGCCAGCACGGTGCCCGGCACGGCCGTGGCGATGGCCGGCAGACGCTCCAGTGCCAGGCGCAGGCGCTCGGCCTCGGCGGGCTCAGCGCGCCAGATGCGCAGCGGCTGCCCTTCCCATTGCGTCTGTGCGACCGGCCAGGGATTGAAGGCGCGCACCTGCCGGTCGATCTGCAGCGCAGCGGCGCCCCAGTCGATCAGCGCCAGCTGCTTGTCGAGCTTGGGCGCATAGGTGGCGCCCTGCAGGGGCTGGGGCTGCGCGGGCAGACGACCCTGCTCGAGGGCAGTGAGATTGTCGAGCAGCAGACGCGCCGCCGCGTCGGCGAGGCTTGCCGAGAGCTCGGCCGCCGTGAAGCGCGGCC
>DATNDE010000034.1:0-275960 GCA_035553315.1 Steroidobacteraceae bacterium | reverse complement strand
TGTGCTCATCTACAACGGCTTCACCCGTTCGATCACCGGCTATCGCGCCCAGCTGGCCGATACCTCCCATGCGCTGGCAAGTTTGCTCAGCCTGGATGTGGAGCGCGCACAGCTCGGGGGCGAGCGTATTGGAGCAGACCGCGAGCCATTGAGCGTCGGGGCCGCTCCCATGAGCGCCGCCGGGGCGCCCCTGGCCGTGGTACACACGCAATGAAAATCCCCTAGGCTCGGGGATGGCACCTATGATAATAGTAGCGGTGGATTGGCACGCCAAAACTCAGCAGTCGGCCAAAATCATGCAGTTTATTTGGTAGCTATCAGTACAGGGCCTCTCTAACCCAGCCGCAGCACCGTGAATGCAATCGCTGACCGATGGGAACCCGAACAGATGTGGCTGTGGGTCGACAGCGCCGTCGCTGCGCTGCTGCTGCACCTCATTCCCGCGGCGCTGCTGCTCCTGATCATCCATTGGTCACCGCGGCTGCCGCCACCGGCGGGAACTCCCGCCGCGTTGGACGTCGAGTTGGCGTCGATGCCCTCGGCAGGCTCGCCTGGTGCGTCGTCGCCAGGGCGGGGGTCCTCGCAATCACGGGCGGCGACTCGTCCGCAGCTCGCAGCTGTAAACGCTGTGCAACCTCTAGGACGAATGCACTCAATTCCGCAGCCTGATACAGCAGCGTCCAACGCGCCGCCAGTGACCGGCGGCGGAGCAATCGCTGCGCCGGAGGAGTCGTCCGACCTCGGTTCATCCGAAGCGCCGGATCCAAATATGCAGCTATGGGAGGATGAGATCGTAGCGCGGCTGGCGAGTTATAAGCAGTACCCGAGTAGCGCCTTGCAGCAACTGCAGCAGGATACCGTGAAGCTGCACTTCTCGGTCGATCACACTGGGCAGGTGACGTACTCTCGAGTCGACAGCTTGCAGCACTACCCGGCCCTCGAGCAGGAAGTCCAACAAATGCTGCGGCTTGCGGGTCGCCTGCCCTTACCGCCGTCACACCTATCCGGCGATGCGGTAGTGACTGTACCGGTGCAGTTCTCCCTCGACTTCACGCCGAACATGCTTTGCGGCGCATCGGGTTGTCCCGCCAAACGCGACGCCCAAAGCAAACCAAAGGCCGTAGCGCCACCGCCGCCGACACTCGCCAGCTGCACTGCTGCGGCCAGCCCCGGCCCCGCGCCGGCTGGATCGGCGGCGACCCTGGAGCAGATGCGCGCTTATCGGGAGCAGCTCAATCAGTACCTGGCCGCGGCCGGCAACCAACTCGCGTGTTTGAGCCAGGTACGGGAGACACCCACGCTGGCCTTGCGCGACAAGCTGACCAGACAGCTGCACTCGATGGTCGATGACTTCAATGCGCAGGCGGGTGAATTCGAGGCCAAGGCCAAGGCCAAGGCGCAGGCGCTGATGGCACAGGTGGCCGGCCAGGTCTACGCTCCCTGCACTGCGCCCCCTGTCGCACGGCCACCCGCGACCCTCACCGCCGAGGGTGCGCAAGCATTTCGTCGACAACTGATTACTTATCAATCCGAGGTACGCAGCTACGTTGCGTGCCTGCAGAAGGCCGATCTGGCAGCGGCGGCCCCGAATCGCGGACTTGCCAGCGATCAGCGGGCGCAGCTCGCCCAGACTGGGGTGCAGCTCGGTGATGCAGCCATCCAGTCGTTCAACCAACTCGCGGGAAGATTCAACGCCCAGGTCCCGCATCTGCGGCAGCAGGCGCTCGCCGCCCAGGCGCGGCAGCAAAATCTCGCCGAGGCAGTCGTCCGCGGCACTGCGATTTTTCCGAGCAGCATGTGGGATCTGCCCGTACCGCTGCCGCCCGGTGAATGCGTCGCCATCAGCCAGTTCGGGCAGAGCTATCGCGCGGCGCTCTGCAATCCGACTTACACCACCACGGTCAGCGGTCTGTCACAGCAGCTCAAGAACAATGTGAACCGGCCCAACCTGAGTGCGAGTGACGTGACGACAAAAAGTATGGTGGACAGGGCCGCGGATGCCGCGTCAGGGCTACCGGCACAGGCCCTGCAGCAGGAAGCCATCGCCGCGGAGCATGGCATTTTCCCCGGTGCCGGGTGCGCGTTGCCGCCCTGTCCGCTACCCATTCTCGGCATTGCGGTGACTACGCAAGCTGGGCTTGGTGGACAGGTTTCGACCGGCCCCACTCAACAAACTGTCTCCTACAGCGTCAGTGAGCTGCAGGTGAGCGGCAGGCGCCTGTCCATGACGATCACTCGCAGATCGGATCAGGACGGGGGCACGGACGATGCGAGGACCGTGCATTTTGACCTGGTGCTATCGCCGGACAACCAGACCCTGCACGGCTATTGTTGGACGGGCCAACAGCATCAGCAGTGCACGCTGCCCCGTCACGCGAGCGCATCCGGCCCTGAAAAATCGCGTCACTAGATGCCGGCTCCAACCGGCGTTCCCCCTTCGTTCATTGCCCCGTCTCGACCCTCGGATTCTCAGGAGATTTACATCCATGGCACCAGCTCTGCAGTCGCCCGGTAATCTCACACTGCCGGGCATGCTCGTCGGCCCCCAGGTGCGATCATGAAGCCGCAGAGTCGCCTCCCCAAACTCACAAAGCCCGAGCTCCAGATCATGGAAGCTCTCTGGGCGCATGGCGCCCTGTCGATTCGGGAAATCCAGCAATCCTTCCCAGCCAAGGGCCGCCCCGCCTATACGACCGTGCAGACCGTGGTCTATCGTTTGGAAACAAAAAAGGCGGTCAGACGTGCCAAGAAGATCAGCAACGCTCACATATTCGAAGCCACGATCTCGCGCAGTACCGCGCATCGAAATCTCGTCCACCACTTCCTGGAGATATTCGGCGGTCGTACTGAGCCGCTGATAGCGACCCTGATTGATACCGGCAGACTCACACTCGAGGAGATCCAGGAGGCCGAGCGTATAGTGCGCGAGAGACCAAAACGGGGCACATCGACATGATGCTCGCCGCGCTCGACCATCTGTGGCAGTCGACCCTGTGCTTTGGCGCCGCAGGGCTGCTTGCGCTCGTACTGCGACGCAATAGTGCCCGTGTCCGCTACTGGGTGTGGTTCGCTGCGTCTATGAAGTTTCTGGTGCCCCTGGCGCCGCTGATCCTTCTGGGCGAGCAGCTCGCGGCGCGGGCAACGACTCCCGCACTCATGGCGTCGATGCAGTTTCTGGCCCCGCTGGCCTCGCTGATGAATCCGGGTCAGCAGCTCGCAGCGCCAGCCACGACCTCCGCAGGCTGGCCGACTGCCGCCGTCGATGTGGGGCTCTTCTCGCAAAGTCTCGTCGTGCCGCCGATCGATGGCGCGAGCACCATGCCGACAGTGCTGACGGCATCCTGGCTCGCGTGGCAGCAACTCGTCATCGTGGTATGGACCCTGGGTGTGCTGGTGAGCGCCGCCTGTTGGGCGCTGCGTTGGCGGCGCGTGCGGCAGCTGGTGCGGGCAGGCACGCCGCTGGCAATCTCGGCACCGATCCCGGTCAGCATGACCCGCTCCTCATTCGAGCCGGGACTGATCGGCATTGTTCGACCGGTGCTGCTTTTGCCTGAGGGGTTGTCGGAGCGGCTATCGGCCGATGAAATGCAGGCAATTCTGGCGCACGAATTTTGCCACCTGCGGCGGCGCGACAACCTCACCTTCGCGCTGCACATGATCACCCAGACCCTGTTCTGGTTCTATCCGCTCAGCTGGTGGTTGGGCAGGCAGCTGGTGATCGAGCGCGAACGCGCGTGCGATGAAATGGTCCTCGCAGCCGGCCATGATGCCGGCGCCTACGGCGCGAGTATCCTCAAGGTCTGCCGCTTCGCCGTTCCAGGTCCACTTGGCATCACGGCGGGCGTCCTGGGGCTGGATCTCAAGAGCCGAGTGGGAAGCATCCTCGATGGGTGCACGACCATTCCCATGAATGGCGCGCGCAAGTTGCTGCTGGCGGCGGCCGGTGTTGCGCCGTTGATCGTGCCCACTGGCCTCGGCCTGCTCACACCAGCGGGTGTGGATGCTCGGCCATCATCAGAGGTTCCCGGTTCCGCAATTCCCACGCCGGCGCAGCGCGCCAGGCTGCTTGCCGAACAGGAGCAACCGCGGACGGAGGTGCCGTTCAATCCAAAGGACTTTGATAGGTTCGTAGGCTACTACCAGCTGGCTGCCTCGGTTGGATACTTCGTGCACGTGTGGCGAAGCGGAGATCACTTCTACAGCCAGTTGACCGGCCAGCCGCCCGTGGAGGAATTTCCCGCGGCGCCGACAGAATTCTTCGATACCGTGGCTGCGGCCCAGTGGAGCTATGTAATCGGACCTCACGGCGAAGTCACCCAGGCGCTCCTCCACCAGGATGGCTTTTTGTATTCCTGGCCAAGGGTTTCAAAGTCCACGTTTGACGCGGACATGGCAGCGCTGCAGCAACGAGTTGCGGACAACAGACCCAGTCCAGGCACGGAGCAGGCAATACGTCGACAGATCGAAGCGATGGAGGACACCGGGCATCCGTTGTACGCGCAAATGGACGCTCAGCTGGCGGCAATAGCTCAGGAACAACAGGAACTACTGCGAGCTGAATTCAAAACGTGGGGCGCCTTTCAGTCGCTTCGATTCCTGAAGGTGATGCCGGCTGGCCGTGATGACTACCTCGCCACGTTTGCCCATGCGCGGGTGGAAGTCACGATCGCGCCGCTTTCGCCAGACGGCAAAACCGGCGGCTTGTACTTCAGCGATATTCTTTGATGGTCTCACGGACGCGTGCATTCAGAGCCACGCCGGCAGTACCGACTGCGGTCCTCTACATGCTGGCGTTCCTCGGGGCGATTTGCATCCCGACCGGCCAGGCGCAGGAGCCGACCGCGGCGGCTGCCACTGCAGCTGAGCGCGCAAAACTGCTCGAGGAGCAGACGCGGCCTCAAAAACAGGTGCCTTTCAACCCAAAGGACTTCGATAAATTTGCGGGCTACTACCAGCGATTTCCCGAGATACCGGTGTTCGTCCACATATACCGCAACGCTGATAGATACTATTCTCAGATTACAGGTCAGGCCCCCGTACAGATATTTCCCGAAAGCCCGTCTGAATTCTTCGCGACCGTCGCGGCGGCCCAGATCAGCTTCGATGTTGGTCCCGGCCGGCAGGTGACCGGGCTCGTGCTGCATCAGGGCGGAATGCTGGTGCCCTGGAAGAGGGTATCGACGGCGGCTTTCGAAGTCGCGTCCAACAGACTGCAGCAGCGCATTAAGAACAAGATCCCCGGCGCTGGAACCGAGGCCGCCATGCGGCATCAAATTGCGACGCTCGAGAGCGGCGAGCCCGATTACAGCTCAATGGGGCCGGGCTTGGCCGAGGCCACTCGGCAACAGCTACCGCAGCTCAAGGGCCTTTTCAAAAAGCTCGGTGCGCTCAAGTCGATAGCGCTCAGCAAGGTGTTGCCCAACGGGATCGATATGTATCTTGCTACGTTCGAACATGGCCAATTGGAGTGCGCGATTTCGCCGCTCTCGCCTACCGGAAAGGTCGTCGGAGATTTCTATCACCTATTGCCGTGATGCCATGGCAGCCGGCTGGTTGATGCCAGACTGCCAGCCAATATAAGACCATATCGCAGGCTGCACCTGCTCACGCACTCCCCCGCTCCGTTCTGCAGTCGGCAACGCCATGCCGTCAACGGGCGACGTGGGCGCGCTCCTCCAGCCGGCCGCGCAATTTCGGAGGGTAGCTGCGCGGGCGGCCGTGATCACGACATCTGGGGATTTGCCTGACTACCGATTCTGGAGCACCATCCAAACAGCCAATGCTTTCCATCAGGCGGAGATGCCAGCTATGAGAGCAATCGCGCGGCTTATTCTAGTTGCCACCTCCGTGGGCTTAGTCGGTGCCGCTCTCGCCGCCCAGCCAACGCCTCCCGCCGCAAATCGGGTAATCAGCGCGGCCGTACGTGGGCCCTTGCATGCGGCTCAGCAAGCGCAGCGGGCGGGTAACGTCGATCTTGAGATTCAAGCGTTATTAAAGGCGCAAGCCGCCAGCCGAAAGACAGAATACGACCACTATCTGATTAATTCGTTGCTCGCCACCGCGTATGTCAATAAGCGTGAACCGGCGAAGGCAGTGCCGCTCCTGATAGCCGCCGCACAGTCTCCATACGCGTCACCCGCGCAGCGGAAGGGCTTTACGGAGGCAGCGGTAGGCTTCCTGAATTCGCCCCCTGGCCGAAGCCCTCGATAGCTTTAGCCACTGCCGATTCGCTCAATCCCGTTGCCGCAAGCGCAGCATTGGGTCCGGACACCTGAAGTGATGGCAACCGATACTTACCGCGTTTTCGCGATCAAATATGCGCACCATGAGCGACTCGCCAGCGAGAACTTTCTTGGCGGCGATCCGCATAACGGCCCCATGCCGCTCGACTATTTCGTCTGGGTGATCCAGAGCGCCGCGCGCGTCTACCTCGTCGACACAGGCTTTGATGGCGCAAAGGCACGGCAGCGCGGCCGCACTATTACGCACCCAGTCGAACAGGGGCTGCAGCGCCTGGGCATTCGCAACGACTCGGTTCAGGATGTAATCATCACGCACATGCATTACGACCATGCCGGGAACCGCGACTTGTTCCCCCGCGCCTGCTACCACCTCCAGGATCGAGAGATGGCCTTCTGCACTGGACGTTGCATGACGCACGCAGCACTGCGCCATGCCTTCGAGAGCACTGACGTGCAGGCCATGGTCGACAGAGTATTCGACGGGCGGGTCTGCTTTCACGATGGCGATGCAGAACTGGCCCCTGGCCTCAGTGTCCACTGGGTTGGCGGCCATACCGCCGGGCTGCAAATCGTACGGGTTCACACTGCGGTCGGCTGGCTGGTATTGGCGTCAGACGCATCGCATTTCTATGCGAACCTGCAACAAGGCCGGCCGTTCCCGGTGGTCTATAACGTCGGTGACATGTTGGAGGGCTATTCAAGGACGCGAGGCCTGGCCAGTTCCGAGGCTCTTGTGATTCCCGGACATGATCCGGCTGTTCTGCAACGACATGCGCCCTACGAGCGCGATACCGCTGAATGGATAGTACGGCTGGATGTCCCGACTGGCTAAGGGGTCTCTCACCATGCGCATCGCATTTATTGGCCTAGGCATGATGGGTGCGCCGATGGCGCGCTGTCTTCGCCGCCGAGGTTTTGAACTGTTCGCCGATGATCTGGATAAGGAGCGGGTGCGCGAGCTGAGCACCGAAGAACTGGCTGGACCAGTCCCCGTGCCTTTACGCGCAGAGCATGCAAGCGCCATCGATGCGCTGATTACAATGCTGCCGGACTCCGATGCCGTCGAGAGAGTACTTCTTGGCGAAAACGCTGACGGCGTATCGGGTTGGGCTGATCGTCTGTCGCAAGGCAGCTGCGTAATCGACATGAGCTCGTCGGATCCGGCGCGCTCGCGGCGTCTCGCTGAGCGCCTGGCGGCCCTCGGGCTGCATTACCTGGATGCGCCCGTATCCGGCGGCGTCCATCGCGCTACTGACGGCTCGCTTGCTATCCTGGTCGGCGGCGAGCTCGGAGTGCTCCAGACGCACCGCCCGCTCCTGGAAGCCATGGGTCGAAGTGTGCTGCATATTGGCCGCGCGGGCTGCGGTCATGCTGCAAAGGCGCTCAACAACTACGTTTCTGCCGCCGGCCTGGTCGCAACCGTGGAGGCCCTGCACATCGCCGAGGGCTTCGGCATTGAGCCGACCGTCATGACCGAGGTGCTCAACGCTTCCACCGGACGGACAAATACCTCCGAGAATAAGGTGCGCCAATTCATGCTCAGCGGTAGCTTTTCCTCCGGGTTCGCGCTCGCCCTCATGGCCAAGGATCTGCGAATCGCGCAGCAGCTTTCGAGCACCGTCGGCTATAGCATGCCGCTCGGCGCGACCTGCGTGCGTGTCTGGGACGATGCGGCCCGGCACGCGACCGCCAAGACTGATCACACCGAAATGTATCGATTGCTCGCCCAGCCACACGGCGCAATCGACTAGGTGTCGGATGAGCGCATCGGCATCGTTTGCGCCGCTCGCGGGGCTGCTTGGGCAGGCCCGGCACTTCTACATTGGCGGGTCTTGGGTGGCACCCACCTCCACTGCCTGGTTCGAACTCATCAATCCGGCCACGGAGGAGGATTACGGGCGTCTGGCCATGGGCAGCGCGCTCGACGTCGATCGCGCCGTCGAGTCAGCGCGAAATGCCTGGGTCACATACGCCCGGACGACCCCAGCCGAGCGGCTAACGCTACTAAGGCGCATCCTGAGAGTCTACGAGCGACATCAAGAGGAGTTTGCCCAGGCAATCAGCCTGGAGATGGGTGCGCCGATCAGCTTTGCCCGCAGCGCACAGGCCGCACGTGGGCCCGCTCATTTGAATGCGCTCATCGCCGTGCTCGAGCGCTTTGCCTTCGAAACTCAGCATGGGAGCACGCGCCTACGACTCGAATCCATCGGCGTCTGCGGGCTGATCACTCCGTGGAATTGGCCCATCAATCAGCTGATGGTGAAGATCGCCCCGGCACTCGCGGCCGGCTGCACCATGATCGTCAAGCCCAGCGAGTACGCGCCCCTCAGCGGATTGTTACTCATGCAAGTATTGCGGGAGGCGGGCGTACCGCCCGGTGTGGTAAATCTGGTCAACGGCGATGGTCCGGGGGTCGGTGCGGCTATTGCCTCGCATCCGGGGATCGACATGGTGTCCTTCACCGGCTCGACGCGTGCCGGCGTCCTGGTCGCCCGGGCCGCAGCCGACAGCGTCAAACGCGTCGCGCAGGAGCTCGGGGGTAAGTCCCCGAACATCCTGCTGGATGATGTGGATCTCGAGCCCGCAGTTACACGCGCCGTGGCGGCCTGCTTTACCAATTCAGGCCAGTCCTGCTCGATTCCCACACGCCTGCTGCTGCCCCGCGCATTACTGGGCAGCGCCGAGGAAATCGCACGCCGGGCAGCACTCGCCTATCGCGTCGGACCGCCGGGAGATCCCGCGACACAGCTCGGACCTTTGGTCAACCGAACGCAATTGGAGCGAGTGCAGGCGCTGATTGCGAGCGGGCTCGAGGAAGGCGCGAAGCTGCTGAGCGGTGGCCCTGATAGGCCGCCTGGCCTTCCGCGCGGGTACTACGTACAGCCGACGGTGTTCAGCGAAGTTACCCCTCGCATGAGAATTGCCCGCGAGGAGATCTTTGGACCGGTGCTGTCTATCATGGCCTACGACAGCGAAGCTGAGGCCGTGCAGATTGCCAACGATACCGACTACGGGCTCGCCGCCTATGTTCAGTCCCGGGACGGCGCACGTGCTCGAACGTTGGCACGGGCACTGCGCGCCGGTACGGTGCACATCAATTATCCTCCGACGGACTTCCAGGCACCCTTTGGTGGCTTTAAGCGCTCCGGCAATGGTCGTGAATGGGGCGTAGCCGGACTACGTGAATATCTTGAAACCAAGGCAATGGTTGGCTACGGCCAGGAGGACGGTGATGGCAAGCAATGATCGACTCGCCCGCGGGTTGGAAAACCGCCGTAAGGTGCTCGGTGCCGCCCACGTGGAGCGCTCCATGGCGCAGGCTGACGACTTCAATCTCCCCATTCAGCATCTCGTCACCGAGTATTGCTGGGGGGAGATCTGGTCCGACCCCACCTTACCCTTCAAGACCCGCAGCCTGATCAATCTTGGGATGCTGACGGCGATGAGCCAGCACCACGAACTCGCCGCCCACGTGCGCGGCGCCCTGCGCAACGGCGTGACACGCGAAGAGATTCGGTCAGTACTCATGCAGGCGGCTATCTATTGCGGGGTACCACTCGCCTTGGCCGCCTTCCGCGTGGCCAGCGAGGCAATCCGCGCCCACGAAGCGGAAGCCCAAGCGGGCTGAATCCGCTGACCCGGCCCATGGACAGCCTGATGGCACAGCAGCAGGCGGCTGGCGCACCGACAAGTGAGCTCGCGGTGCGCCGGCGCCGTGCCATTCAGGCCGCCTTCTGGTCCGAGTTCATCGATATGTTTGATATCTACCTGCCGGTGATCGTGCTGGCGCCGGTGCTCGGCTATTTTCAGCCCGCGCGGCTCACGGCCGCCACCGCGGCGATTCTGGCCTCGCTGGTATTCGTCACGACATTGCTGGGTAGACCCGTGGGAGCGCTCTTATTCGGTCTGCTGGCAGACCGGCTCGGGCGCCGCAGCGCCTCGATTTACTCTGTTTCCGGCTTTGGCGTCGTCACGCTCCTGATTGCGTTGCTGCCGGGCTACGACACACTGGGTATCGCCTCCTACTGGCTGCTGGTTCTGCTGCGATTCGTGGACGGGATCTTCCTGGGCGGTGGGTACACGGGTGCGATGCCGCTCGCGATGGAATACGCACGCAAGGATCGCCGCGGATTTGTCGGCGGGCTGGTACTTTCGGGCTTCTGTGCTGCGTACGTGGCGATCAATCTGCTTGCGATGCTGATGTTCGCGCTGTTTGGCCAGGACGGCATCCAGTCCGCCTATGCACGCTGGGGTTGGCGCATTCCATTCGTCGTGGGGGCGCTGCTCGCAGGTGTGCTGGCGCTCTATTATCGCCGTCAGGTGGCCGAATCCGAGCTGTGGCGGCTGCAGACAGCGACTCAGCCGAGAGCCGCGCCTCTGCGCGGGCTGTTGTGCGGTAAGGGAGCAGGCCCGCTTTCGCAGGTACTTCTGCTCATGACCGGGTTCTGGCTGACACAGAACATCATCACGTTGTTCGTACCCACCGGCCTGCTGCGTGACACGCTGCACCTATCAGGACGAGAAGTCACCTCCACCCTGCTGTACACCTACGCCTTGCTATTCTTCAGCTACATCGGCGCCGGCATGCTCGGCCAGCGCATTGGTCGCCGAACCTTTTTTGTGATTGTCGGTCCGCTGATTGCAACCGTCGGTGCAGCGCTGCTGTACGCGCTGTCGGCGCCCGGCGGCCGGCCCCTGTGGATGGTTGCTTTGCTGGTCACTGCCCTGGCAGTCCTGGTGACGTCTCCGTGGGGTGTCATTGCGCCCTACATTAACGAGCGCTTCGTGACTACGATGCGAGCAACCGGCTTCGGCTTGGGATTTAGCGCCTCGATAATTTTGCCCTCCTTTTATGCCTTTTATCTCAACTGGCTCGGGGCGCTGGTACCCTCTCGCATTGCTCCAACCATTTTGCTTTGCGTTGGCGGGCTGCTAGGAACTTTGGGCGCTCTGCTCGGCCCGGAAACTCGCGACGTGGACCTCTGAGATGCGCACAGATCGGATCAGTATGATAGGCCTGGGTAACATGGGCGGCCGCATGGCCCGCCGACTCATCGGCGCGGGCATCGCAGTCATGGGAAAGGATGTCGTGGCCGAACGGGTGAGCGCAGCGGGGGCACGACTGGCCGCATCGCTCAACGAACTAGCCGCCTTTGCTGACATAGTGATGCTGTCGTTACCAGACACAGCCGTGATCGAGGCTGTTACGGAGGGAAACGACGGCCTTCTGGCCCGGTCACGCCGCGGCCAGACAATTATCGACCTAAGTACCGCAGCTCCCAGCTCGACCGTGCGGCTGGCGCGGGCCTATGCGGAACGCGGAGTCGAATATCTGGACGCGGGTATCTCCGGAGGTGCCGCTGCCGCTGAAAAAGGCACCCTGACCCTCATGGTGGGTGGCAGCGCCGACGCACTTCACGCGGCGACATGGGCGCTCGCGCCCCTCAGCGCAAAGATCGTTCACATGGGTGCCAGTGGCGCCGGCCACACGACCAAGCTGCTTAACAATTTCCTGAATGCCATCAGCTTGGCAGCCAGCGCCGAAGTGATGGTGGCTGGCCGAAAAGCCGGATTGGACCTGAAGCGACTCCTCGAAGTCATCAACGGCAGTAGCGGCGTCAACTTTGCAACGCTGAATCGCTTCCCGCGCATCATCAATGGCGACTACCTGGAGGGTGGCCTCACCGGCCGGCTGATGACCAAGGACATTCTGCTTTATGCCGAACGTGTGCGTGAGCTTGGCGTCGTGTCTTTGAACACCGCGGGACCCCTGGCGACCTTCGGCCTGGGCTCGGCCTTGGGCTACGGCGATGAAATCAGCAACCGCGTGGTAGACGCCATTGGCGACATCTCGGGGGGCGTACGCCTTTATGATTCCCCAATCCCGTCAGGAAAAAAGGCATGAAGGTCTTTCATGGCAGAGCCGACAATGCGCATTCGCAGCTGCGGACCGACACATTCACAGGCGCGGTGTGGGCAGACCCGGTCATGCCCACGACAGACAGCGTCACGATCAACACCGTGTTTTTTGCGCCCTGCGCACGCACCTACTGGCATACGCATGAGCGGGGTCAGGTGCTGCACGTCACGGCCGGACAGGGCTGGGTATGCGTGGCGGGTAACAGTCCGAAGCCGATTCGTCAGGGAGACATCGTCTGGATCGGACCCGGAGAGCGCCATTGGCATGGCGGGACTGCCAGCAGCTATATGGTGCATGTGGCCATCTCCATTGGCAAAACCGTATGGCAGGAAGAAGTAGCCGAACGCGACTACCCAACGGAAACAGCAGGTGCCTCCCAAGCTGCATCGCCGTGAGCCATGGCCTCGCGTACCTGCTGTTAATGCGGGCCTTGGCTGTTTTGAGTGTCGTTATTAAACAGCTTCTCGCGCAGCAGCTTTTTGGCCGTCTCCACGTTGTTCTTCGTCATGAAGGCAATGACGCGCCCGCTCTTGATCTGTATCGCCACTAAATTTCCGCCGTTCGAGCCGTCGAGAGCGGGGTTGTAGGCAAGCGAAAAGCTGTCCCCGATCTTCAAGTCATTGCGCACCGACAAACCGGCCCGATGCATTGCCAATATCGCGTCGGTCTCAAAGACCCAGTGTTGCTGCTGGTCATTGGGCAACGTGCGCACGAAGTATAGGTAGCCATGCGGGTTGCCTGAATACACTTTCTCCAGCACGCCCTGGAATGGCAGAACCTTGTTCCCATCGAACTGCGAGTTACCGGCATGATGGGCCTCGGCGAGGCCGGCCGTACCCACTGCCAGCACCATTACCATGGCCGCCTGCTTCAAAATATTCACGGATCTATCCTCCATGGTTTGCGTGAGCAGCAGCGTTCGAACGGAAATTGCCCTGCTTCTGTTGTTCGAGCGAAATGTTCTGAAATAGCTCGAGGTTCACGCCGTTGGGATCTTCGATGAATACATCGTAGACAGTCTTGCCGAACCACACTGGCGCGTTGCCCTTCGACTCGAGATGGATGTTCTGCGCACGGAACATCTTCACCATGCCATTGAGATCGCTGACGCGCGCGACGAACCCGCCGGCGCCAGGATCGGGTACGCGTTCGTGGAATTTCGTGCGCGGCATGCCTCTCCATTCCGTAAAAATCAAGTGAGCATTGCTCATTGGCAATTGGACGGATGCCTCCCGGTATTCGCTCTTGGCGGGCCCGCCGACGAGTTCCGTCATGGCTTTGTCGCTTCTAAATTGCGTCTCGCCGGTAGCGGTCATCCCCAAATCTTCCTGGTACCACTTCATGGTGTCTTTGAGGTTTGTGACACCAATATCCAGCGCAATGCCAGCCTGCAGTTGGCCCGCGGTGGTGGCCTCTTCAGGCGTGTCCTCAATAACGCGCACCATGTAGCCATCGGGATCGCGAATGACAATTGCCCTGCGAGGACCGTTGACCGTATCGATTCTTACCGGGGCTCCGCCTGTGGTGACGATGGGAGCGCTCAGCCTCTTGGCGGCGTCGACAACGGAATCGAGATCGCGGACGTGAAGTACCAGCTGGATGGAGCCGGGGTCGGTAGGCAGCGCTTGCTTGCCCTTGCGTTCTACATTGTGGAACTCGGTGAACTCCATGCGCACTTTGTCCGGCTTGATAATCGGGAACGCGGTGCTCAATGTGAGCCCATCGACGTTGTTGAGCTTGGCGGGACCGTCGCCGGCGAATGGTCGCGGAGCCGGAATCTCGAGGCCAAAAAGTTCATGGTAGAACGATGTGGTGGGTGCCAGCCTCGTCACGGCATGAATGAAATGGCTCAGGCTTATGACGTGCGGCGGGCCCCTGGTATCCGCGGCAGGGGCGTTGGACTGCGCCAGGACCGGCAGAGCGAACGAACCGGCGAGCAGAGCGACAGTTAAACCTCTGTTCATAGTTCTTGCCGGCGGCGCGGGCTATCGATGACGTCGTTTGATATGGGAGATTCCCCAGTACGGGCAGACGCCTAACGGGATCACAACGCTCCCTTGCGGATGCTACTCCAAAACTGGGAGAAGCCTGGACGGCCCGAAAGCGCGGCGCCAGAAGTGGTTCTGGACATGGATAGGGAACCTAGTCGGCGTTCGAGGGCGCCGAAATAGTCGCCCAACTTATTGATTTTATTGGTGGGTAGCGAGGGGCTCGAACCCTGGACCGCGGCATTACGAGCGCAGCGATGGGAATTTGGAGTCTTTAATTTCAATTACTTGCCGCGCGGCGTGCGTTGCATTTGGCACCACTGAGCACAACGAAGCATCACTGAGTCACGCAAAAGTCCCGCAACCGAGATCAGCCACTGTCGCCCGGAACGGCAGTTGTGCACAGCCGTGCAGGCCTGGGTTGGCATCAATTGACGTCTTGCACTTCAACTTTCAAATAGAGTGGAATCAATCCCCCCGGAGGTAACGCCATGAGCGGGAAAGTGCTTGCTATTGGTTGTATGGCGGTGCTGTGCCTTTTAGCGCAGGTCGGAGCGCGCAGCGAGGGCATTGCGGGGACTTCCGCTTCCGCCTCGAGCGCTAGCCCAGCGCCTAAAGACTTCGAATGCTTTTCGATTGACGATGAAGACCCGCTTGCACCAATGCAGCGCTATCACATCTTGTTCAATGAATCCGCGTCAACCGTTTCTGTCGATGGTGATCCGCCAGTTAAGGCCACTGTGACCGACCAGCAGATAGAGTGGGTCTCGCAATCCATGAGGTGGCGCATTGATCGAGTATCGGGTAATTGGTCCGGCACCGAGGTGGGCGGTGACGGCTGGGTTAGTGGCGGGCACTGTACGCTCGCCCAATCGAATTAATCGCCTAGCAAGCCATCCATCCCCGCTGACAGGGCGGAAACTCGTTATGCACCGTCCCGAACGAGATGTGGCGCCCTGCGCTTACAGTGCGCTTACGGCGAGATATCCAAACCGGCAACTGTCGCTATCTTATTGATTTTATTGGTGGCTAGGGTGGGACTCGAACCCACGACCTCGGCATTATGAGTGCCACGCTCTAACCAGCTGAGCTACCTAGCCGTCGGGGGAGGCGCATTGTAGGAGGACAGCCCATCCCGGGCAAACGGGCCCTCCAAAGGATGCTGCCGCAGCCGCAATCCTGATCCCCTGCCCCGCCCCTCATCGCGTATCGACATGGAGGACGATGCTTGTAAAAAATGCCGTCCGTGCCAATTTATGCAGCGTTCCTGTGCAGCCGACACGCGCTCACCGTGCTTCCTGCCGCGCTGCGCCGTAGACAGCCCCGCCTCCGGCTGGCCCCAGCCTTGCATCAACCGCGCCGCCTATGGCGCAGGTGTTCGATCGTGGGCTGCTGCTGACACTAAAGCTCTCGGCACTGATTGCCGTCGCTCTAGTAGTCGCCGGGTTTTACCTCTGGCGCTGGGCGATCGATTACCCGCACCAGATCGGCGGCCCTCCTCCGCAGCCACTGCCCTTCAGCCATTTACACCACGTCGGCGAGGACGGCATCGACTGCCGCTACTGCCACACCTCCGTGGAGACCTCGCCCTTTGCCGGCATCCCGAGCTCGGACACCTGCATGAGCTGCCATTCGCAGCTGTTCCGGGAAGTGCCGCTGTTCCAGGTCCTGCATCAGAGCGTCTCGGATGGCACGCGCCTGCGCTGGAGCGAGGTCAATGAGCTGCCGGATTTCGTCTACTTCAATCACAGCGCGCACATTGGGCACGGCGTGCCCTGTACTGCGTGCCACGGCCGCGTGGATGAGATGCCGATGACAGAGCGCGCGGCGTCACTGCACATGCGCTGGTGCCTCGCCTGCCACCGACAGCCGGCGCAGCACCTGGTGGTTCCTGCGCAGGTGTTCAGCACCATGGCACAGGCCAGTGGCGACCCGGCGCGCCAGCGTGCGCTGCTCACGCGCTATGGGCTGAATATGCGGCGCTGGCTGACTGACTGCTCAACCTGTCACCGCTGATGTTTGCTGCCCACACCGCAGACGCACGACGCATTCGTTACGAATGAAATCGCCCGCCAACACTGCGTCATCTAATCCCTCTGCCGAGTCGCACGGCGCCGCGACCCTTTCGAACTATCAGAAAGAGCGCCGGCGCCTGCTCGGCATGATGGCGGCCACCGCGGCACTGGCCGGCGCGGGCTGCAGCGCCCCGGACGAGCGCTATCTGGTGCCTTACGCGATGGGGCCCGAGCAGCTGCTGCCGGGAGTGCCGGTGCTCTATGCCACGGCGCTCGCCGAGCGCGGCTACGGCATCGGTGCTCTGGTGGAAACCAATGACGGTCGGCCGACCAAGGTCGAGGGCAATCCGCGGCATCCGGCGAGCCTGGGCAGTACCACCCCGCAAATGCAGGCCTCGGTGCTGCAGCTGTGGGATCCGGCACGCTCGAGCGTGCCGCTGCACCGTGGCCAGATCGGACTGTGGCCGCAGCTGCAGACGGCAATCGAGTCGCAGCGCGACGCGCTGGAGAAGAGCGCCGGTGCCGGTCTTCATATCCTGATGCGTCCGAGCAGCTCTCCCCTGCTCGCCTCCCAGCTCGATCGCATCCGCGAGCGCTATCCACGCATGCAGATCGCCGTCTACGACCCGCTGGCTTCCGACTCACCCGCGAGCGGCGCACGGCTCGCATTCGGACGTGCCCTCGAGCCCATCTATCATTTCGATCGCGCCCGCGTGGTGCTGACGCTGGACGCGGATTTTTTGCAGGGACAGCCCGGCAGTGTCCGCTATGCACGTGAGCTGGTTTCACAGCGCATCCCCGACCGCGGCGCCGACATGAGCCGTCTGTACGCCATCGAGAGCACGCCCGGACTGATCGGAGCGCTTGCCGACCATCGCCTGGCAGCGCGTCCGGATCAGATCGAGGCCCTGGCGTACCGACTGGCGCACGCGTTTGCGATACCGGCACCGGCAGCGCTCGCGCCGTCGGCCGCGATGCGTTGGGAGCAGGGGCTGCTGGCAGACCTGCGCGCACACCGCGGCGCCTGCCTGGTCATACCCGGCGACGGCATGCCGCCTGCGGTGCACGCGCTCGCCTATGCGCTCAATGAGCAATTGGGCACTCCCGGTACGACGCACGCCTACCTCGAGCCGTTCGGCTACCAGCCCACCAGCAGCAGCGGTTCGCTGGACTCGTTGCGCAGGCTGACCGAAGCGGCTGCGGCCGGTGCCGTGCAGTTGCTGCTGATCATCGACGGCAACCCGGTCTACGACGCGCCGGTCGATCTGCAGTTCGCCGCCGCGCTGGCACGCGTGCCCCAGTCACTGCATCTGTCCGCCTACGTCGATGAGACTTCGACGGCCTGTACCTGGCACGTCCCAGCCACCCACGCGTTTGAGCAATGGGGCGATCTGCGCGCCGACGATGGCACCGTCAGCGTAGTCCAGCCGCTGATTGCGCCGCTCTATGGCGGTCATTCCGCGCACGAACTGCTCGACCTGCTGACGCCGCTTCAGGCGAGCGAGGCGCATGCGCAGCTGCAGGCCCTGTGGCGGGCCCGTGGCGGGGCGGACTTCGATGCCAGCTGGCGCGAATGGCTGCGCGCCGGCCTCATCGACGGCACGGCGGCTCCCGCGGCGAGCGCCCGGTTGCAGCTCGCAACGCTGCCAGCCCCGCAAGGGACCGCTTCTGCACAGTCCGTCCCCACCGCGTCGCCGGTTGCAACGCAGTCAGCGCCCGCGAGCCGCGCGGTGCAACTCATCTTCATCGCAGATCAATCGATCCGCGACGGCCAGTGGAGCAACAATGCCTGGCTGCAGGAGCTGCCACGCTCCATGAGCAAGCTCACCTGGGGCAACGCCGCGTATGTCTCACCGCGCACGGCCGCCGCGCTCGGTGTGCAGACCGGCGACGAAATCTGGCTCGAACAGCAGACGGGCGGCGCCTCCGCCCGTCCGGTGCGTGCCGGCGTCTGGGTATTGCCGCAACAGCCCGACGAGTGCATCACGCTGCCGCTCGGCTATGGCCGCACCAGCGCCGGCCCTGTCGGGGACGGCGTAGGCTTTGATGCCTATCCGCTGCGGCTGGCGGCGGCACCCTGGTATGGTCAGGCGCTGGCACGCCGTGCTGGCACGCGCTGGTCCCCGGCGCTGACGCAACGCGACCTGACGCTTCACGGCCGCGATGAGCTGCTGCCGCTGGCGACGCTGCAGCACTTTCGCCGTGAGCCGCACTTCGCCACTGCCAGCGAGGAAGAGCGCGTGCCAGACCACACGCTCTACCCGCCCTACCCGTACCCTGGCTACAAGTGGGCGATGACGATCGACCTGAATGCCTGCATCGGCTGCAACGCATGCACGATCGCCTGCCAGGCCGAGAACAATATCCCCACGGTCGGCGCCGAGCAGGTGCGGCTCGGTCGCGTCATGCACTGGCTGCGCATCGATCGCTACGAGGATGAGCGCCTCGAGGCCGTCGACCCGTTGGATCCCGCCGGCACCGCACGCACGCGCACGCTCTTCCAGCCCGTCCCCTGCATGCAGTGCGAGAACGCGCCCTGCGAGGAGGTCTGCCCGGTCGAAGCCACGGTGCATGACTCCCAGGGGCTCAACGTACAGGTCTACAACCGCTGCATCGGCACGCGCTTCTGCTCCAACAACTGCCCTTACAAGGTGCGTCGCTTCAATTTCCTGCAGTACTCCAATCAGTCCGTCGATGCGCTCAAGGCACTGCAAAACCCGGACGTCTCGGTACGCCGGCGCGGTGTCATGGAGAAATGCACCTACTGCCTGCAGCGCATCGAGCGTGCGCGCATCGCCGCGGAGCTGGAGCATCGCGGGGTACGCGATGGCGAGGTCGTCACGGCTTGTCAGGCCGCCTGCCCCACCCAGGCGATTCGCTTCGGCAATCTCAATGATCCGCAGGCCCAGGTGCGCACTACGAAGGCCTCGCCACGCAATTACTCACTGCTGGGGCAGCTGAACACCCGGCCGCGCACCACCTACCTTGCGCGCGTGCTCAATCCGGCCGAGCCCGAGCGTGGCTGAGTCGCCCACACCGCTCGCCGAGCTGCCTGCCGGGGACCTTCCGGCAGGCTGGAGCTACCGCTCCCTCACGGAGAAAATCGCCTACCTCGTCTTTTACCGTCGCTCGCGTCTGCCGTGGTTCACGGGACTTGCGCTGTGCCTGCTGATGAGCATGGCGTTTTGCGCCGCGGTCGGATATCTGCTGTTCAACGGCCCGGGCATCTGGGGCATCGACATGCCGGTGGCCTGGGGCTATGCCATCGGCAACTACGTCTGGTGGATCGGCATGGCGCAGGGCGGCACGTTCATCTCGGCGGTGCTGCTGCTGGTGAGCCAGACCTGGCGCCGCTCGATCAACCGTTCCGCCGAGGCGATGACGCTGTTCTCGGCGGTCATGGCGGGCCTGTTCCCGATTCTGCACCTGGGGCGGCCCTGGTTCTTTTACTGGCTCGCACCGTATCCGGACAAGATGGAGCTCTGGCCACAGTGGCGCAGTCCGCTGGTGTGGGATTTCTTTGCCATCGCGGCCTATCTGCTTGTCTCGCTGCTGTTCTGGTATGCGGGCCTGCTGCCGGACCTCGCCAGCATGCGCGATCGTGCGCGCGGCCGCCTGACACAGGTGCTGTTCGCGCTTGCCGCGCTCGGCTGGCGCGGCGAGGCGCGCCACTGGAAACGGCATCGGACCGCCTATCTGCTGGTCGCAGGCATGGCCGCACCGCTCGTGGTCTCGGTGCACAGCGTCGTATCGCTCGACTATGCGATCGGCAACACCCCCGGCTTTCACTCGACGATCTTTCCGCCTTACTTCGTCGCCGGTGCCCTGTTCTCTGGCTTCGCGATGGTGCTGACGCTGATCATCCCGATGCGGCGCTTCTTCCACCTGGAGGATCTATTTACCCCCGCCATCATCGACAACATGGCCAAGGTGATGTTTGCGGTCAATTGGGTGCTCATCTACAGCTATTTCGCCGAGACCTTCACCAACTTCTACAGTGGCGATCGCTTCGATCGGTACATGAGCCTCGATCGACTGACAGGACTGTACGCGCCGATCTACTGGATTCAGATCTTCTGCAACGTCGTTGCCACTCAGGTGCTGTGGTTTCGCTGGGCCAGACGCAACCGTACGGTACTGTTCGTGCTGAGTCTCATCATTCAGCTCGGCATGTGGATCGAGCGCTACATCATCACGGTGCAACCGCTGCACCGGGACTTCCTGCCCTCGGCCTGGGGCGTGTTTTCCCCGACGCGCTGGGACTGGATCACGCTGTTCGGCTCCTGTGCCTTCTTTGCGCTGTTGCTGCTGCTGTTCGTGCGGCTGCTGCCGGCGATCTCCATCCACGACCTGCGCGAGCAGCTGCACGAGCAGTGCGGCAGGTCCGCTGACAAGTCCGCACGGCAGCCCGGGCAGCAGCCCGCGGAGCAGTCCACGTGAACAGCCGCGCCGAATCCGTGCCGCTGTATGGACTGCTCGGCGAGTTCGACAGCGCCGATGCACTGCTGCAGGCCGTGCGGCGCGCGCGCGAGGCCGGCTTCCATCGCCTCGAGGCCTACAGTCCCTTCTCGATCGATGGCCTCGACGAGGCGCTGGGCGGCAGCCGCGAATACGTGCCGCTCATCACCCTGGGCGGCGGAGTCGTGGGCGCGCTGATCGGCTATTTCCTGCAATGGTATTCGGCGACCATCAACTACCCGATCAACGTCGGCGGCCGGCCGCTGGACAGCTGGCCGTCGTTTCTGCCGGTCACATTCGAGATTGCCGTGCTCGGCGCCGCCTTCGCGGCGCTGCTCGGCATGCTGGTGCTCAACGGCCTGCCACGGCTGATGCATCCGCTGTTCGAGCTCGAGGAGTTCCGCCGCGCCAGCAGCGATCGCTTTTTCCTGTGTATCTGCAGTGCAGATCTGCTGTTCGATCGCGAGACGACGCGCGCATTCCTGCGCTCCCTCGATGCGCTGGCCGTGCTGGAGGTGCCCGAATGAGCGCCGTCGGCACCTTGCTGCGCAGTGTCGCCCGACTGGTGCCGCTCGGCCTCGCCATCGTGCTGGCGCTGTCCGGCTGCGAGAAGGGCATGCACGACATGTATCACCAGCCACGCTATGACCCGCTGGATGCGAGCACGTTCTGGAGCGATGGAGGCGCCGCGCGAAAACCGGTGCCGGGCACCGAGATCAGCGCCCGTGGTGGCTTTGCCGTCAGCTCCTCGGGCCGCTCGGGCTATGAGCTCGCCAATCGTTGGGACCGTGACGAGTACGCGACCACCAACCCCTATCCGCTCAGCGCGGCCCTGCTCGCACGCGGCCGCGACCGCTTTCAGATCTATTGCACCCCGTGCCACGGCGAGCTCGGCGATGGCGACGGCTATATCGTGCGCCGCGGCTTTCCCGCGCCACCCTCCTATCACATCCAGCGCCTGCGACAGGCGCCTGACAGTCATTTCTTCGATGTGATCACCCACGGGTACGGCCTGATGTATTCGTACGCGGACCGCGTATCTCCCGCTGACCGCTGGGCGATCATCGCCTACATTCGCGCGCTGCAACTCAGCCAGCACACGCCCGCCCGCCTGCTCTCCGCCGCCGATCGTGCCCGACTGGACGCGCACCGATGACACTGGCGCTGCGCTCGTATCTGTTCGTGTATCTGTTCTGTCTGGCGCTCTCGCTGGGCAGCCTTGCAAACCTGATGCTGCATCAGCTGACCGGCGGGCGCTGGGGTGTGGCACTGCGCGGACCGCTCAGCGCCGCCGCGAGTCTGCTGCCCGTGGTGGCACTGTTCTCCTTGCCACTGCTGATCGACCTGCCGGCAGTGTTTGCATGGATCGGCGATCCTGCCAGCGTTGCCGACAAACATTGGTGGCTCAACCGGCCGTTCTTCCTGGCCCGCTCCGCCGTCTACCTGGTGCTCTGGTCATTGATGTCGCTGCGTTGGCGGGTACTGGCGGCGCGTGCGGCCAGCCCGCGCAGCCGCGCGCTGATCCGTTTCAGCGCCGCAGGCCTCATTGCCTATGGCTTCAGCGTCTCACTGGCGTCGGTGGACTGGATCATGTCGCTGACACCCCAATGGTATTCGAGCACCTTCGGCCTGTGGGTCGGCGTGGCCGCGATGCAGGCGGCACTCGCGCTGGCCGTGTGTGCGCACATCGGGCCGCTGGCCTGGTCGGCACTGCGAGGAGACGCCGGCACTCGCACGGCGCTGCAGAGCGCGCCGCTGCGCGAGCTGTGCGGCGATCTGGGGAACCTCCTGCTGATGTATGTGCTGGGCCTCACCTACCTCTCCTATACGCAGTACCTGATCGTCTGGGCGGAGGACCTTCCCAAGGAGATCTCCTGGTATCTGCCGCGCCTGCAGACCGACTGGCGCAATGTCACGGTGGCCCTGGTGCTGCTGCAGTTCATTGCGCCTTTTCTGCTGTTGCTGGTGCGCGGGGTCAAGCGTGATGCGCGCTATCTGGCCGCCATCGCCGCGGCGCTGCTGTTCGCGCAGCTGCTGCTGTTCTTCTATCTGGTAAAGCCCGCTTTCATGCCCGCTGGACTGGCGCTGCACTGGAGCGATCCGCTGCTGGTGCTGGTGTGCGTCGGCGCCTGGCTCCTGGCGTGGCGTCAACGCTGGCAGCCCGCTGCAGCGGGGTCCTGATACATGCCGACGGAAACTCAGCGCGAAGGCTCGGGAATCGACGGCCGCGCGATCGCGGTGGCCGCCCTGGCGGTGCTGCTGGCCATCGTCATGGTCACCGCCCTCGTCAAGCTGCTCTCCGCGCTCAATCAGACCAGCATCCAGCCCACACGCCGCGCGCTGCAGGCCCCCGCCCTCTCCGATCCGGATCCGGTCGATCTGCTGCACAGCTACCAGGCGGCGCAGGCCGCGAAACTGAATGGATACGGCTGGGAGGATCCGGCCCACAGCTATGCGCACATCCCCATCGAGCGCGCCATGCAATTGCTGTCGCAGCATCCGGAGCTGCAAGCTCCGATGGCGCCGAGCGCAGCAACCAGCGCCGCCGCAGCCGGCGCGCAGCCCGCCGCCCCGGCAGCGCGCGCGCCAGCGTCGAGTCGACGAGCTCGGCGAGCGGGTGCTACGCGATGAGGCTGCCCGCCAGGCTGGCGGCGGCGCTGCTGCTCGGCTGCATGCTCGGCGGCACGGCGATGGGCGCGCCAGCCACAGCACAGACTGCCGCGCTCGCCGCGGTGGGCTGGCAGCAGCGCCTCGGCGCGGCGGTGCCCCTGCAGCTGCGATTCAGCGACGACCAGGGCCGCGTGGTGTCCTTGTCGCGCTACTTCAAGCCGCACCGACCCGTCGTGCTCGTGCTGATGTACCTCTCCTGTTCGCGTCTGTGTCCCGTGACGCTGTCGCTGACGCAGCAGGCGATGACGCGTGCGGGCCTCGTGCCCGGCCGCGACTTTGAGCTGCTCGCCGTCAGCATCGATCCCTACGACGGCGTGGCCGCGGCCGCACGGCGCAAGGCCGCGATAGCCCCGTCCGCTCCCTGGCAGGCGGGCCTGCAGCTGCTCACGGCTGCCCCGAGCGATCGCGTGCGCGCGCACCCCGCCTCGGCGCGGCTGGCCGACGCGGCAGGCTTTCACTTTCTGCCCAACGCCGCCATCGCGGCGGCCGCCGGCGCGCAGGCCGATAACCAGTTCGTGCATCCGGCCGGCTGGGTGCTGCTCGACCCGAGCGGGCACATCAGTCGCTACTTCTTCGGTCTGCAGTATGACCCGGCGACGCTGCGCGAGGCGGTACGGGCGGCCGCCGCACAGGCACCGCCCACCTGGACGCAACCCCTGCGCCTGCTGTGTGACTGTCTCATCGCCCTGACGGGGCGCTATGACGCGCAGGTGCTCGATGCGCTGCGCGCGCTGTGCATTGCCCTGCTCGGCTTCGGCGCACTCTGGCTGTGGCGGGGCCGGCGCGCATGATCCTCAATCCTCTGCCGCCGCCTGCCTCGACGCTGGCCCCGAAGATCGACCATCTCTTCATTGCGATGGCAGCATTGACCGGACTGGTTGCGATCTCGGTGGCACTGCTGATGTTGATCTTCGTAGTGCGCTACCGCCGCGGCTCCAAGGCGGACCGCCGCAACCCGCCGTCCGGCGCCTTCTGGCTCGAAGTCGGCTGGACCGGCATCCCGCTGCTGGCCTTCTTCATCATCTTCCTGTGGTCCACCGCGGTGTTCTCCCAGTACTACCGCCCGCCGCACAACGCCGCGCCGATCTACGTGCTCGCCAAGCAGTGGATGTGGCGCATTCAACATCCCAATGGCCGCCGCGAGATCAATCAACTGCACGTGCCCCTCGGCTATCCGGTGGAGCTCGTCATGACCTCCCAGGATGTCATTCACAGCTTCTTCGTCCCGGCCTTCCGGCTCAAGCAGGATGTGTTGCCCGGCCGCTATACCTACGCCTGGTTCAAACCGACACGCACGGGCAGTTTCACGCTGACGTGCACGCAGTATTGCGGCACGCTGCACTACTCCATGCTCGGCCAGATCATCGTCATGCGCGACGCCGACTACGCGCGCTGGCTGGCGACCCCCAACCAGGAACCGGACATCATCGCGCAGGGCGCGGTGTTGTTCCGCTCGGCCGGCTGCAGCGGCTGCCATGCACCCGGCTCCAGTGTGCACGCGCCGGAGCTGCGCGGACTATACGGGCGGCCCGTCCCCTTGAGCGATGGCAGTACCGTCCCGGCGGATGACACCTATCTGCTCGATTCCATTCTCGAGCCCGAAAAGCAGATCGTGCGCGGCTTCGCGCCGATCATGCCTACCTTCCGCGGCCAGCTCTCGCAGGATGATCTGGATGCGCTGCTGGCCTATTTGCGCTCGGCAGAGGTGCCATGAACGCCGTACCGCACGCCAAGCACCGCGACGTCCCCGTCCCACGCGAGGTCCTGCACCCGCAGAGCTATCTGCGCGAGGGCTCGACCATCTGGTCGTGGCTGACGACGCGCGATCACAAGCGCATCGGCCTGCTCTACATGATCGCGATCACGTTCTTTTTCTTCATCGGCGGCGCCGCAGCCGGACTGATCCGCCTGCAGTTGATGAGCGCGAGCGGCAACCTCGTCAATGACCGCACCTATACCGAGTTGTTTACGGCGCACGGCATCATCATGGTGTGGTTCTTCCTGATCCCTTCCATTCCGGCAACGCTCGGCAATTTCCTCGTGCCGCTGATGATCGGCGCCAAGGAGGTCGCCTTTCCGCGACTGAACCTGGCCAGCTGGTACATCTACACCTTCGGCGGCCTGCTGGTGGTCGCGACGCTGCTGAGCGGCGGAGTCGACACGGGCTGGACCTTCTACACCCCGCTCTCGACGCTGTTCTCCAATACGCGAGTGATCCTGGCCGCCGCCGCGGTGTTCGTGGTGGGCTTCTCCACCATTCTCACCGGCTTGAATTTCATCGTGACCGTGCACCGCCTGCGGGCCCCGGGCATGACCTGGTTCCGCCTGCCGCTGTTCGTCTGGGCGCAGTACACCACCAGCGTGATCATGGTGCTGGCGACCCCGGTGCTCGCCATGACCTTGTTGCTGATGGCATTCGAGCGGCTCACGCGCATCGGCATCTTCGATCCGGCACTCGGCGGGGATCCGTTGCTGTTCCAGCACCTGTTCTGGTTCTACTCGCACCCCGCGGTCTACATCATGGTGCTGCCTGCAATGGGCGTCGCGAGCGAGATCATTCCCTGCTTTGCCCGCAAGCGTGTGTTCGGCTATCGCGCCATGGCGTACGCAATGCTCGGCATCGGCGCCTTCGGCTTTCTGGTCTGGGGCCACCACATGTTCGTCTCCGGCCAATCCAGCTACGCAAGCGACGTCTTTTCGCTGCTCAGCTTCATCGTCGCGGTGCCCTCGGCCATCAAGGTCTTCAACTGGACCGCAACGCTCTACAAGGGCTCGATCGAGCTGGCCGCGCCGATGATCTACGCGCTCGGCTTCGTGGTGCTGTTCCTGATCGGCGGCCTCACGGGTCTGTGGCTCGCGGCGACCGCACTGGATGTCGACCTGCACGACACCTATTTCGTGATCGCGCACTTTCACTACATCATGGTCGGTGGCACCGTGATGGCCTATTTGGGGGGGCTGCATTTCTGGTGGCCGAAGATCGTGGGCCGCATGTATCCGGAGCGCTGGGCACGCATCGCCGCCTGGCTCATCTTCATCGGCTTCAACCTCACCTTCTATCCGCAGTTCCTGCTGGGACTGGCGGGCATGCCGCGCCGCTACCATCACTATCTGCCGCAGTTTCAGCTGCTCAACCAGCTCTCCTCGACCGGCGCCGGCGTGCTGGCGCTCGGCTATCTGCTGCCCCTGGTCTATCTGATCTGGGCCATGCGCCGTGGCGTGCGCGCCCCGGATAATCCCTGGCATGCCACCGGCCTCGAGTGGCACACCAGCTCGCCCCCGCCGAAGGAAAATTTCGAGGTCGTGCCGCGCGTCACGGGAGCGCCCTACGACTACGAGCCCACCAGCATCGGCCCAGAGCCGCCGCACCCGGCGGGACCGCCATGAGCACACCCGACGCACAGCTGGGCATTCCCCCGGCCGCCCAACTCGCCGCCGAACAGCCGCCCGCGAAGCAGTTTGGGACACGCAGCAACCAGGACGAGGCCACCGAGTTCGGCATGTGGGTGTTCCTCGCCACCGAGCTGATGTTTTTCGGCGCGTTGCTGCTCGGTTACGCCTATGGACGACACCTCGACCCGGCCGGCTTTGCCGAGGCGAGCCGTCACACGGATCTGGTCATCGGCACGGCCAACACGGCCATCCTGCTCTGCAGTGCGCTGACGATGTCGCTGGCGATCCGCGCCGCGCAGCGGCTCGAACGCGGCGCGCTCATGAGCTTTTTGGCGGTCTCGGCACTGCTCGGCCTGCTGTTCCTGGCACTCAAGGGCTACGAGTATCACGATGACATCGACGAGGGCCTGGTGCCGTGGGCGGATTTCCGCATCACCGGCATCCATCGCGGCGCGGCTGCGATGTTCTATTTCCTGTACTACGCGCTGACGGCGCTGCATGCGCTGCACCTCTGCATCGCCATCATCGTGGTGCTGGTGTACCTGGTGCGTCTGCGAGGGGCGGCCGTCGCCCCGTTTCGCCAGCAGATCACCGTGGCCGCGTTGTACTGGCACTTCGTCGACGGCATGTGGGTGCTGCTGTACACGCTGATCTACGTGGCCAGTCCCAGGAGCTAGCGATGCCCTCTCCCATGCCCAGTGTGCGCTCGATGCTGCTGACCTGGGCGGGCATGCTCGCTCTGCTGGCCCTGATCGCCGCCAGCGACTACCTGCCCCTCGGCCGGTACCTGCCCTGGGTGCAGTTCGCCGCCGCCGCCGCCATCGTCGTGCTGCTGACCTTTTTCTGGATGAACCTCGCAAGCGCCACGGCCGCAGTAAGAATTGCAGCCTTTGCGGCAATTTTCTTCCTGTTCGTGCTCTCGCTGCTCTCGTTCAACGACTTTCTGACCCGCCCCGTGGACCTGGCGCCGTTCCACGCCCTGCCGGGGGCGCCAGCGCCGCGGTAGGGGACCGGTAGGGCAGTACCTGAAGCCCGGCAATTCGGGTCGGACTTGGATGGCACGGCGACGCTTGGCACGCCGTGTGCTCAAAGTTGAGTATGAGCGACTATCGCTGGTCCGCCTGTTTCATCACGGCTGTGCTGACCGGGCTGCTCGGTCTGGCGCTGTTGATCGGGGGCATTCTCTACCTGCCCCACGCGGCCGGCGACGCCAGGTATGAGCTCGCCCTCGGCGCCGCCCTGTGCTTGGTGGCGCCGCCGCTGGCGCTGCAGCCACGCGCGGGCCTGGCCGCCTACGGCGTCATCTGCGCTGCAGCGTTCGGCTGGACGCTGCTGCAGGTCGGGCTGGACATCTGGCGGTTCGTGCCGCGAATGGCGACGCCCTTGCTGTGGGGTGCGGTGTTGCTGACGCTGCGACATCGCATTGCGCCGACGCACGATCCGAACGGCGCGCCGCGACAACGGCTGCATCGTGTCTGGCCATCCGCTCGCGCGATTCGGGGGCACCTGTCATGAGAAAACCACGTGTGGTCGTCGTGACTGGGGCCAGCGCCGGCGTCGGCCGCGCCACGGCGCTGGAATTCGCCCGCCAAGGTGCCAACGTTGCCCTCATGGCCCGAAACCGCGAGGCCCTCGAGGCGGCGCGCGCCGAGGTGGAGAGCCACGGTGTGCGCGCGCTGGTGCTGCCGCTGGATGTCTCCGATGCGCAGGCGGTCGAGCACGCCGCCGAGACCGTGGAGGCGCAGCTCGGCCCCATCGACGTCTGGGTCAACGACGCCATGGTCACCGTGTTCTCACCGGTGGCGCTGCTGCAACCCGACGAGGTGCGTCGGGTCACCGAGGTCACCTACCTGGGCACCGTCAACGGTACGCTGGCGGCGCTGCGGCGCATGCTCGAGCGCAATCGCGGCGTCATCATCCAGGTCGGCTCGGCGCTCGCCTATCGCGCCATCCCATTGCAGGCGGCTTACTGTGGCGCCAAATTCGCCATCCGCGGCTTCACCGCTTCGCTGCGTACCGAGCTGCTGCATACGCATAGCGCAGTGCACGTGACCATGGTGCAGATGCCCGCGCTGAACACGCCGCAATTCGACTGGTGTCGCACACGCCTGCCCGACAGTCCCCAGCCGGTGCCGCCGATCTATCAACCCGAGGTCGCCGCACGCGCCATCTGCTGGTCCTCGCGGCACCGGCGTCGCGAGCTCTACGTCGGCGGCAGCACCCTCAAAGCGATCTGGGGCAATCGCGTGCTCTCCGGCTGGCTGGACCGCTACCTGGCACGCACCGGCTATGCATCGCAGAGCAGCCATGAGCTCAATGAGCCGGGCAGACCGGACAACCTCTGGCACTCCCCACCCGGGGACCGCGGTGCTCATGGGCGCTTCGATGCGCGCGCACGTGACGGCAGTACGCAGTTGTGGCTCTCCACGCATCGCTCCTGGCTGCTCTCCGCGGGACTGGCGGGTGTCGCGCTGGGCGGCTGGCTCTCGCGGCGTACGGGCCCGAGCAGCCGCTCGCACAGCGCTGCTCACCACTGACGGTGCGCGCGCAAGCCATGAGCACCGCAGCGAACAAGCCGGCCGCCATTGGCAAGACACGCTGGGCAATTGCGGAAGGCTACATCCCACGCGAGAGCGACGGGCAGGGTCGCGAGCTCATCAGCCACGAGGCCATCTGCGTGCTCAACGCGGGCGATGCCATCGCGCACCTGACGCTGCATATCTATTTCACCGACCGTGAGCCGGCCGGTCCCTATCATTTCGATGTACCAGCGCGCCGCTCGCTGCATCTGCGCCTGAACGACCTGAAAGAGCCGGAGCCCGTACCGCTGGCCACCGAATATTCCATGCTGCTCGAATCGGACCAGCCGGTCGTGGCGCAGCACACGCGGCTGGACTCACGGCAGAACTCACTGGCCCTGCTCAGTACCATCGCCTTTGGGAGCTGAGCCGCCCTGAACCCTCCCGACGCTGCGCCTGATTCCTCCAACCCGCCAGCCGATGCAGCCTCGAGCGGTGCTGCCTCGCTCACTCCCAGCCAGCACCAGTCACGCGAGCAGAGCCTGACGCAGCCGCATGCCGCGCGGCTGCGCGTGGGCATCAACGCGATCGTCCTGAAATTCGACGACACGTTTCTCGTCAGCGACATCGCCGGTGATTTCAGCGCCGGAGAAGGCCGCGGCGTCGGTCTGTTCTACCGCGATACCCGCTTTCTGAGCCGCTATGGGTTGTCTCTGGAGGACCAGCCGCTCTGGGCGCTCTCGAGCGAGCACGGCGGGGGCGACTGGGTCAGCCATGCGCTCGAAAATCAGTCGCTCGAGAACAGCTCGGACTGTGAGCCGCACAGCATCGCGGTGCGCCGCTATCGCACCGCCGGGGACGGGGAGCTGCGCGAGCTGCTGGTCGTGACCAACTATGCGATGAGCGCCATGCGGGTGTGCCTGCGGCTGCGCTTCGAGGCGGATTTCGCCGATGTCTTCCAGGTACGCAGCCTGACCGGTGAGCAGCCCAAACAGCAGCGTGGCTCGCGCGCCGGACCGGCCGAGATGTGTCTGTGGGCGGTGGGGCAGGATGAGCGCCATCGCAGCACGACGCTGCACTTCGATCCCGCCCCGAGCGAGCTGACCGGCGACAGCGCGGCCTTCGATCTTACCCTCGCGGCCGGCCAGACGGCCCAGATCGATGTGCGCATCCGCTTGCACGAGAGCCGCTCCGGCGGCGATGGGGAGGCCCGACCGCCCGACAGCACGCGTCAGGCCGCGTTCGATCCGCGGCGGCTGAAGGACGGCGTGGATCCACAGGGGCGCGAACTGCTCGAGGGCGCCACACAGCTGCACAGCGATCCGCGACTCGAGAAGCTGATCCGACGGAGCCTGCTGGATGTATCGATGCTGCGCTGTCGGTTGCGCGGCGATCTGCAGTACATCGCCGCGGGGGTACCCTGGTTCGTGACGCTGTTCGGCCGCGATTCGGCCATCTGCGCCTTGCAGCTGTGCGCGTGGCGCGGGGACGTCTCAGGAGACACGGTACGGCTGCTGGCACGCCACCAGGCCACGCAGATCGATCGCTACCGCGATGCCCAGCCGGGCAAGATACTGCACGAGCTGCGCCGCGGCCAGCTCGCACGACTGAACCTCATCCCGCAGAGTCCCGCCTACTATGGCTCGGTGGACGTGACGCTGCTGTTCATCATGCTCATCGATGCGTGGCTCGCCTGGTCGGGCGACCTGGCGGCAGTGCGCGAGCTGCGTCCCAATCTTCAGGCCGCGCTCGAATGGATCGAGCGCTACGGCGATGGCGACGGCGACGGCTACCTCGATTACGGCGGCGGGCAGGCCGATGGCAGCTATCAGGGTGGTCTGGTCAATCAGGGCTGGAAGGATTCTGGCGACGCCATCGTCAATGCCGATGGCACACTCGCCGAGCCGCCCATCGCGCTGTGTGAGGTGCAGGGCTATCTGTATCGGACCTGGCACAGTGCTGCGCGCACGCTGCGGCACCTGGGCGAGCACAGCACCGCTGCCGATCTCGAGCAGAAGGCCGCCGCGCTGCGCGAGCGCTTCGAGCGCGATTACTGGTCCGGGAAACTCGGCTGCTATGTGCTCGCACGCCAGCGCGGTGGACGCGCGGCGGAGGTGATTGCCTCCAACGCCGGCCAGGTGCTCTGGAGCGGCATCGCTTCCGCGGAGCATGCCGCCGCGGTCGAGCGGCGCATGATGGCGCCGGACATGTTCAGCGGCTGGGGCGTGCGTACGCTCTCGTCGAAGGAAAGGCGCTACAACCCGTTAAGCTACCATCTGGGCAGCGTCTGGCCACACGACAATGCGCTGCTGTGCGCGGGCCTTCGCCGCTATGGCCGCAA
The DNA here is from genome assembly GCA_035553315.1 of Steroidobacteraceae bacterium. Classification (GTDB taxonomy): domain Bacteria; phylum Pseudomonadota; class Gammaproteobacteria; order Steroidobacterales; family Steroidobacteraceae; genus FEN-1191. The sequence goes on along the minus strand of DATNDE010000034.1, from coordinate 244,414 downwards.
TGAGTCGGCGCTGCGCATTTTCGATGCGTTGTGTGCGGCCGCGAGCGGCTTTCGCAATGAGCGCATGCCCGAGCTCTACTGCGGCTTCGCGCGCAGCGCCGAGGAGACCCATCCGGTGCCCTACCCGGTGGCCTGCAGCCCGCAGGCCTGGGCGGCCGGCGCAATTCCCTATGCCCTGACGAGCCTGCTCGGCCTCGCCGCCGATGCGCCCGAGGCGCTGCTGCGCATCTGCGATCCGCTGTTACCCGAGTGGATCGGACATCTGCAGCTGTGCGGGCTGCGCGTCGGCGATGCCAGCGTGGATCTGACCTTCGAGCGCGACGCGCATGGGCAGGTGCAGTACGACGCCGCCGTTCGCAGCGGCACGCTGCGGGTTGAGCTCACACGTTGAAGCGAAAGTGCATGACGTCGCCCTCGCGCACGACGTATTCCTTGCCCTCCAGTCGCAGGCGGCCCGCTTCGCGCGCGCCGGCCTCGCCGCGGTACTGGATGTAGTCCTGATAGGCGATCACCTCGGCGCGGATGAAGCCGCGCTCGAAATCGGTGTGAATGGCCCCGGCAGCCTGCGGCGCGCTGCTGCCGGCGCGCACCGTCCAGGCGCGCACTTCCTTGGGCCCCGCCGTGAAATACGTCAGCAGTCCGAGCAGCTCATAGGCGCCACGGATCACGCGGTTCAATCCCGGCTCCACGATGCCGAGTGCCTGCAGATACTCGGCGCGCTCGGCTTCATCCAACTGCGCGATCTGCGCCTCGATGGCCGCGCACACGGTGACCACCACCGCGCCTTCCTGCGCGGCCCGTGCGCGCAGCGCGCGCTCGTGCTCATTGCTCGCGGCGAGTCCCGCCTCATCGACGTTGGCCACGTACATCACCGGTTTGGCCGTCAGCAAATGCAGCTCGCGAATCTCGCGCCGCTCCGCGTCGCTGAGCTGCAGCGCCCGCACCGGCCGCCCCTGATTGAGCGCCTGACGCAGCCGCTCGAACAGCTCGCGACTGCGCAGCGCATCCTTGTCACCGCTCTTGGCGCCCTTGGCGGCGCGCTCCAGCGCCTTGTCCACCGACACCAGATCCGCAAGGGCGAGCTCGGTGTTGATGACGTCCACATCCGCACCCGGATCGACGCGGCCTGCCACGTGCACGATGTCGACGTTCTCGAAGCAGCGCACCACGTGCGCGATCGCATCGACCTCGCGGATGCGCCCCAGGAAGCGGTTGCCCAGCCCCTCGCCAGCCGACGCGCCGGCCACCAGCCCCGCGATATCCACCAGCTCCACGACCGTGGGCACGATCTTCTCGGGCCGCACGATCCCTGCCAGCGCTGCCAGGCGCTCGTCGGGCACCGGCACGACCCCGACGTTGGGATCGACGGTGCAGAAGGGATAATTTTCCGCCGCGATCTGCGCACGCGTCAGCGCATTGAACAGCGTCGATTTGCCGACGTTGGGCAATCCCACGATGCCGCATTGAATCGGCACGTCTATTCCTCCTTTGCGATGCGCGGGTTCGCGCTGTGCAGTCGATGCATGGCCTTCTGTGCGCCGTCGCGCAGCATCATGGGAAGCGCCGTAAGCGCACGCTGCAACGACTCATCGATCGCCAGCTGCTCCGCCGCGGTGGGTCGGTCGAGCACCGCATCGATGACCAGATTACGATCTCCCGGGTGCCCCACGCCGAAGCGCAGTCGCCAGAAGTCCGCACCGAGCTGGGCGATCACGTCGCGCACACCGTTGTGGCCGCCGTGGCCGCCGCCCTGCTTGAGCCGGCAGACTCCCGGCGGCAGATCGATATCATCGTGCACGACCAGCACCTCCGCGGGCTCGATCCGATAGAACCCGGCCACCGATGCCACGGCCGCGCCACTGCGATTCATGTAATCCATGGGCTTGAGCAGCCACAGCTCGCGATCGGCGATGCGAGCGCGCGCCAGCTCTCCATGTCGCCGTGGCTCGGAGCGGAACGACGCGCCGACCTCTTTCGCCAGCGCGTTGAGGAACCACCAGCCGGCATTGTGACGCGTACGCGCATAGTCGGCCCCGGGGTTGCCGAGGCCGACGATGAGCTTGAGCGCCGTGCCGGAATCCGCAGCGGAACCGCCCATGCCGCCTGTCCAGGCCGCGCGCGCCGCTTACTTCTTGTCCTTCTTGGCAGCGCCGGCCTTGCCCTCGTCCTTCTTGGCCTCGTCCTTTTTCGGCTCTTCCTTCTTCGCACCCGCGGCCTTTGACCCCGCGGCCTCTTCCGCAGCCGGCGCCGCGGCTGCGGCCGCGCCCTCCGCCGCCACCGCGGCCTCCGTCTCCACCTCGGCAACGCGCGGCGCGTGCACGGTGACCACCGGCGCATCCCCGTGACGGGCCTGCGGCAGGGTGACCCCCGCCGGGAGCGGAATGTCGGACAGACGCAGCGTGTCGTTCAGGTTCATGTTGGACAGGTCCAGCTCCAGGAACTCCGGCAGATTGGCCGGCAGACAGCTGACCTCCACGTCCTGGATCATGTGGTGCACGATGCCGCCCTGGGTCTTCACACCGGGCGACTGCGCGGCCCCCCTGAAGTGGATCGGCAGATGGATCTTGAGCGTCTCGTTCTCCACCACGCGCTGCAGGTCCACGTGTACGACCGCGTTGCGCGCCGGATGCATCTGCACGTCGCGCACGATCGCCGGCTGCGGCTGGGAGTCCAGATCCAGATTGATGATCGAGGCATAGAAGCGCTCGTTGTCGATCAGCGTCAGCAACTGCTGATGATCGAGCACGACGTTCTGCGCCTCACCGTGTCCACCGTAGAGAATGGCGGGGACTTTTCCGGCACGACGCAGGCGGCGGCTCGCACCCTTGCCCTGTTCGTGACGCGAGTCCGCACCGACTCGAAAACTCGTTTTCATGCTTGCACTCCATTGTCGTTCGACCACGAAGGCGCGCCGCGACCAGCGTGCCTCCACCCAAAACTCTTGCGTAAATGCCGCGCTCGCAGCGCACTAATCGATGTACACCCTAATCGATGTACAGCGAACTGACCGAGTCCTCATCGCGGATGCGGCGGATCGTCTCGGCCAGCAGCGACGCCACCGACAACTGCCGGATGCGGCCGCAATCGCGTGCCGCCGGGGACAGCGGAATCGTATCGGTGACCACCAGCTCATCCAATGCCGAGGCGCTGATGCGCTCCACCGCCGGGCCCGACAGCACCGCATGGGTGATGTAAGCCACGACGCGCACGGCGCCCTCCTGCTTCAGTGCCTGCGCCGCATGACACAGCGTGCCGGCGGTATCGACCATGTCGTCCACCAGCACGCAGCTCTTACCCTCGACCTCACCGATGATGTTCATGACCTTCGACTCATTCGGTCGCGGCCGGCGTTTGTCGATGATGGCCAGGTCCGCATCATCCAGGCCCCGCGCGTAGGCGCGGGCACGCTCCGCACCGCCCACGTCCGGGGAGACGACGATCAGATTGGGATAGCGCTGGCGCCAGATATCGCCGAGCAGCACCGGAGAGCCATAGACATTGTCGACCGGAATCGCAAAAAAGCCCTGCACCTGATCGGAGTGCAGGTCGAGCGTCAGCAACCGGTCGACCCCGGCATTACCGATCATGTCGGCCACCAGCTTGGCGGTGATCGCGGAGCGCAGGCGCGAGCGCGGCCGACGATCCTGGCGTGCATAACCCAGATAAGGCACCACCGCGGTGACGCGCGCCGCCGACGCGCGACGGCAGGCATCGACCATCACCAGCAGTTCCATGAGATTGTCGTTGCCCGGTGGACAGGTCGGCTGCACGATGAAGACGTCGCGACCGCGCACGTTCTCGCGGATCTCCACGTCGATTTCGCCGTCACTGAAGCGGCCGACATCCGCGCGCCCGATGGGCACGTGCAGGTGATGTGCAATCTCGTGCGCCAGTGCCGGATTGCCATTGCCGGTGAACAGCGCGACAGTCTCTGATTCCACGCTCCGCCTTCCCTGTCAGCTGAACGACGTGTCCGACGGGATCATATCCGCAGATAAGCCAGCCTAAACAAGGGCTTACGGGCTCAACGAAGGGGTTGAAGCGTCGCTCGTATCCCGCTCGTTGCTGCCGCTGGCCGCGCACCGGCGCCGCACGCCATACCCTGCCTCGGTGGCCATTCGACGGCGGCGGCGGATCATACACGATGGCCCGGGGAGCGGCCGAATTTCAAGCGTCCGTCAGGACCGAAAGTCTGGCTGCCGCTCAGGGGCAGCTGCCTTGAACGCCTCGAGCTGCAGGCAGTTGCGATAGATCTGCATTACCCTTGCATAAGCCGCCAAATCGCATCCCATGCGCAAGCCGTTGGCGACCTGGGGCACCAGGCAGCAGTCTGCGGCACTCGGTGTTTCCCCGCAGCAGTAGGGCTGCGGCGCGCCCCTCCCAAGCAGCACTTCCATCGCCGCGAAGCCTTCCGCAATCCAATGTGCGTACCAGCGTTGCTTGTCCGCGGCGCTGACAGCCAATTCTTCAGTCAGGAACTTCAAGGCGCGAAGATTGTTCAGCGGGTGCACGTCGCAGGCCACCAGCAGGCACAACTCCTGTACCTGGGCCCGCGCCAACGGATCCAGCGGGAATAACCGTGGCTGAGGCGCGATGGCATCCAGATACTCGAGTATCGCGAGCGACTGGGTGATCCGAGCTCCGCGGTCATCGATCAGCACGGGCACCCCCCCGATGGGGCTGTAGGCGCGGTGCGCCTCGCGGTACTGTTCCCAGGCGCGCAGGTTGACCGTGCGAAGCTCGTGGGAAAGGCCTTTCAGCGCGAGCGCGATGCGCACGCGGTAGGAGGTGGAGCTGTTGTAATAGCTGTAAAGGACCATAATGGGGTCCGACGCGCGTCCCGTCCCCTACTGGCGCGATTCGCGGTAAAGCCCGAGCGCCTCATGCAGGGGCCGATCCGAAAAGCTGAACAACACCGCACCGGCGCCTGAACGCAGCGACAGCGGCTCCCAGGAAGGCACGACGAAGGTATCCTTGGGCTCAAATTCAAATGGCTGGCTGCCGATGACTGCCAGGCCGCTTCCTTCGACGACGGAGAACACCGCGGCATCGGTCGTGCGACAGGCGCGACCGGTGAAGCCTGCCGGCAGCAGTTGCATACAGGTTGCAATCGAGGGCATTGCCCAGCCGCCGGTCGCCGGATTGACGTAGCGAATCTTCACGCCATCCCATCCGTCCACGTCACCATTGCGCAGCATCACATCCAGCGCGGCACGCGTTCGAGCATAGGGATAGTGCTGCAGTGGCGAGGTGGGTGTGTCCACGTGATGCCGGACCGGCATCAAACCGGATCCGAAGCGGGCCAGACCCGCGCCCTCAATCTGCGTCGGGGATTGCTCGGTGCGCGGATCTTTCTCGGCAAACTGAGCTCCCAGGAAGCGCAACAGCGGGATGTCCAGGCCATCCAGCCACACGACCGGCACCCCGCCCTCCTGGACCGCGCGATTGCCGTGCTCGTGCCAACTCCACGAGGGCGTGATGATGAAATCACCGGGTTCCATGCCGATACGCTCCCCGGCGACCGCGGTATAAGCGCTGGACCCTTCGATCACCAGCCGCAGGGCCGACTGGGTGTGCCGATGACTGGGCGCCACCTCACCGGGCAGAATCAGTTGCAGGCCGGCGAATAATGCCTGGGTGATCGAGGCGCGACCGCGCAGCTTGGGATTCTCCATTGCCAGCACTCGCCGCACTGCCTCCGCTGCAGTGAGCAGACTGCCTGCACGCATCAGGTGTGGACGGACGTCCTGGTAGCGCCACAGCGCCGCCACGATCTGGCTATCGGGCATTGGGGGCACGAGGGCATGCAGGTGCTCCCAGAGGGGCACGAGATCATTGCCTGCGATGTCCTCGTTGAACGCCGAGCGCAGATCTCGAGCCTGGTTGGTTCGCATGACCAGCTCCATGGTGGATGCCGCGTCGGCCAGTCCAGCTGTCGCAGCGAGTGCGCGACGCCCGCGAATAGTAGCACTGGCGGCCCACGTGGCCTCGATTGAGCGCACGCGGCCTCGATTGGGATAGAGTAGAGGCTTCAAGCACACCGCATTCGACCCTTGGGGGGTTCTCTTGCAAACACAGACGCGCAGCCGTCCCTGGGGACTGCTGGTGGTCGTCGTTGCGATCGCCGGGCTGTGCGCCTGGCTGGCCTTCGGACACCGCACCCGGCCCATCACGGCGCCGACTCTGAGCGTACCGGTATCGGCGGCTACCGCGCGCCGCTCGGACCTGCCGCTGGTGATCGAGGCGATCGGCTCGGCCCAGGCCTGGCAGGCCGAGGTGATTCATGCCCAGGTGAGCGGCCGGCTGCTGCGGGTTGCGGTCCGCGAAGGCACCCAGGTCAACGTCGGCGACTTGGTCGCGCAAATCGACCCGGCACCGTTTCAAGCGGCGCTCATGCAGGCTCAAGGCACCCTCGAGCATGACCAGGCGCAGCTCGATCTGGCGCAGGTGGACCTGAAGCGCTATCAGCTGCTGCTGTCGCAGAATTCCATTGCTGCGCAGCAGATCGACACGCAGCAGGCACTGGTGAAGGAGCTGCAGGGCACGGTGCTCGCGGATCATGGCACCGTGGCTGCCGCACGGGTAAATCTCGGCTATTGCACCATCAAGGCGCCCGTCAGCGGCCGCGTCGGTATCCGCTTGGTGGACCCGGGCAATTTAGTCGGCCCGATGGATGCGACCGGCATCATCACGATCAATCAGCTCGAGCCGATCGCGGTGGACTTTTCGGTCCCGGAGGGCGACTTCCAGCATCTGCGGCAGGCGTCGGATATGTTCAACCAGCCGCTGCTCACGCAGGCATACAGCCAGGACACCGGGTCGCTACTGGGCGCCGGGGAGCTGAGCATCGTCGACAATCATGTGGATCCGGGCACGGGGACGGTGGAGCTCAAGGCACGCTTCCCCAACACCGACGGGCACCTCTGGCCGGGACAATTCGTGAATGTACGGCTGCAGCTCAATGTGCTGCACGATGCGCTGACGATTCCCAATGCCGCTGTAAATCACGGTCCTAATAATGTCTATGTCTACCTGATCGGGCCCGACTCGCATGTCTCGGTGCGGCCCGTCAAGGTGGCGCTCGTCCAGGATGCCACGGCGGTCATCGATTCCGGGCTGGACGCGGGTGACAGGGTGGTCACGGATGGTCAGATGAGCCTCAAACCTGGAAGCCTGGTCAAGGTGCGAGGGGCGGTCGCGGACGGGCCGCCGGTCGCGAACGACAGCCTCGAGCCCACGGCGCCCACGGCGTCCCCTTCGCCCACCTCACCCATTCCGCCCACGTCACGAGCAATGCAGGTCGGTGCGCCTCGCCCCACGCCCGCCGCCAAGTCCTGACAGGCGAATCCTCAACGGTGCGTCCGTGAATATTTCCGCCCCCTTCATCACCCGTCCGGTCGCGACCTCGCTGCTCGCTTCCGCCATCCTGATGGTCGGCATCGTGGCGTATCTCTATCTGCCGGTCTCGGCGGTGCCGGAAATCGATTTCCCGACACTGTCGGTGGGCGCATCGCTGCCCGGTGCCAATCCGGAGACGATGGCGTCAAACGTCGCCACGCCGCTGGAACGCCAGTTCTCGCTGATCCCCGGCGTGACGGAGATGACCTCCACCAGCGCAGTGGGCAGCACGTCCATCACGCTGCAGTTTGAGCTGTCACGCAGCCTCGACGGGGCAGCCGAAGACGTGCAGGCTGCCATCAATGCGGCGGGCGGCCAGCTGCCGACCAACCTTCCGGCGCCTCCCACGATCCGCAAGGTCAACCCGGCCGATGCTCCGGTGCTCATCATCAACCTGACCTCTGCGACCCTGCCGCTGACGGTGCTGACCGATTACGCCGATAGCTTCCTGGCGCAGCAACTCTCCCGCATTGACGGGGTGGGACAGGTCGGTATCGGCGGCTCGGTCAAGCCTGCCGTTCGGATCCAGCTCGATCCACGCAAGATCGCGCAACTTGGTCTCAATATCGACGATATTCGTACCCAGATTGCCGCTAATACCGTGAATAGTCCCAAGGGCGTGGTCACCGGCGCACTGCGCAATTACACGGTGTACGCCAACGATCAGGTTCTCGATGCGGCCAGCTGGAACCAGCTCATCGTTGGCTACAGCCACGGTGCTCCGGTGCGCATTCGCGACATCGGTCAGGCAATCGCGGGACCCGAAAACGATCAATCCGGCGCCTGGACGTTTCCTGGGGCGGCTTTTCCCCAGAGCGAAGGCTACGAGGCCGGACAGTGCGTCCAGCTGATGGTCTCCAAACAGCCCGGCGCCAACGTCATCGATACAGTCGAACGCGTGAAGGCTGCGCTGCCGCAGCTCGAGCGGAACATGCCGCCGGCGGCGCGGCTGTGGATCGTTGCCGATCGCACGCAGACAATCCGCGCCTCGGTATCAGACGTGGAGATGACGCTCGGCATCACGGTGCTGCTGGTGGTTGCCGTCATCTTCCTGTTTTTGCGTAACGTGCGAGCCACCATCATACCGAGCACGATCCTGCCGCTGTCGCTGCTGGCGGCCGTGGCCGTGGTGTACCCGCTGGGCTACAGCCTGGACAACCTGTCGCTGATGGCGCTGGCGATTGCCGCCGGCTTCGTCGTGGACGACGCGATCGTGATGCTGGATGTGATCTGGCGGCGCATGGAGCACGGCCAGAAGCCGCTGCAGGCGGCGCTGGACGGCGCTCGGGACGTCGGCTTCACGATTCTGTCGATCTCCATCTCGCTGATCGCGGTGTTCACGCCGGTCATGTTCATGGGCGGAGTCGTGGGACGGCTGATGCGCGAGTTTGCGGTGACGCTGAGCGCCGCGGTACTGGTGTCGCTGCTGCTGTCGCTGACGCTGACCCCGATGCTCTGCGGGCAGTTCCTGCGCGCACCTCAGCCGGCCAAGTCATGGCTGATGCGCGCCCTGGAGAGCGGCTTCGAGCGGCTGGAGCGCAGCTACGCGCATGCGCTGGATTGGGTCATGCTGCACAAGCGGCTGACACTGGCTGTGTTCATCTGCACCGCGCTCGCCACCGTCGCCATCTACCGCGTGGTACCGACGGGCTTCTTTCCACAGCAGGACACCGCGTTTCTGGACGGCGCCGTGCAGACCTCGGACGATTCCTCGTACGAGAAGACCGTCCAGAAAATCGAGCAGGTCGGCCGCATCATCGCCGCCGACCCGGACGTGACCGAGGATCATTTGGTTCTCGGCAGCAGCTCGCCGAACCAGGCCAACTTGAACGTCGGTCTGAAGATTCGCGGCGAAGGCCGCAGCATAACGGCCGATCAGGTCATCGCGCGCTTGCGCCCGAAGCTGGCACAGGTGGTGGGTGCGACCACGGTGATGAAGTCCAAACAGGACATCACCATTGGTGCACGCAACGCCAAGGCGCAATACCAGTACACCCTGTCCGATCCGGACCTGGACGAGCTGGACACTTGGGCGCCCAAGCTTTACGAAGCGATGCGCGCGCTGCCGGGCCTGGTGGACGTGAGCACGGATCAGGAAACCAACGGTGCGGCGATCAAGCTGCAGATCGATCGAGACGTAGCCGGCCGCTTCGGCATCACGCCCTCGGCCATCGACGCGGCCATCTACGATCAGTTGGGACAGCACCAGGTGGCGCAGTATTTCACCCAGCTCAATGCCTACCACGTCGTCGTTGAGGCGACGCCCTCCCTGCAGAGCAGTGCGCAGATCTTCAACTCCATCTATATCAAATCCCCGCTGACAGGCAAACTCGTGCCACTGTCGCTGTTCGTCAAGGTCGATCCCAATGCCCATGGCCCGCTCGTGGTATCGCACCAGGGGCAGTTGCCGGCCGTCACGCTGTCCTTCAATCTGAAGCCGGGCGTGGCACTCGGCGCAGCCACTGCCGAGATTGCCCGCATGCGCCTGGATATCGGCGCGCCCGCCACCCTCGTCGGCTCGTTCCAAGGCACGGCGCAGGCATTCCAGCAATCGCTCAAGGATGAGCCCGTGCTGATCCTCGCCGCGCTGCTGTCGGTCTATGTCATTCTGGGCGTGCTCTACGAGAGCTACATCCACCCGCTGACGATTCTGTCCACCCTTCCCTCTGCCGGCCTGGGCGCGCTGCTGGCCCTGATCATCGCCGGCGACAACCTCAACGTCATCGGCATCATCGGGCTGATCCTGCTCATCGGCATCGTCAAAAAGAACGGCATCATGATCGTCGACGTCGCATTACAACTCGAGCGTGAGCACGACATCGGACCCGAGGAGGCTGCGGTGCGCGCCTCCAAGCAGCGGCTGCGCCCCATCCTGATGACCACCTGTTGCGCCTTCTTCAGCGGCATACCGCTGATCCTGAGCCAGGGCGCCGGTTCCGAGTTTCGCCAGCCGCTGGGCATCGCAATCGTCGGAGGCCTGATCGTCTCGCAGGCGCTCACGCTGTTCACGACGCCGGTGATCTACGTCTACCTGGACCGCCTGAGCCGCCGCTTCAGCGGCCAACCGGCGCGGGCGCAGACATTCGGGATGTCTTCGCTACTGGTACCCAACCCGACACCGCGTGAATCCGGATCGTGACGCGCTGATCACGGCGCGCCTGCGCTGAGCAGACGACGGGTCGCCGCGGAGGGAGGCGCATCATCTCCCGCGAAGCTGCGAATCAGGGACAAGCCAATTGCTTCGCGATGCTCCTGTCGCTCGAACCAGATTGGTTGCTGCAGTTTTTAGGGTGCCAGCGGCACCGCAACCATTGAAATGCGTTATAAGGAGCGCAACAGGAGCCGGCCATGCCAGAAAACCGCGATCAGTCGCTGCCCTCGGAAGCAGTCGAGGCCTATAACCTCTTCATCCACGGTCATATCGGCCGCCGCGCATTTTTGACCCGCATCCAGGGGCTGGCGATCGGCGGGCTCGCCGCCTCGACCATGATCGAAGCTCTGATGCCGAACTACGCCCTGGCGCAGCAGGTTTCTCCTGAGGACTACCGCGTCCGTTCCCAGACGGTGACGGTGCCCTCGCCACAGGGGAACGGCAGCATCAGCGGATATCTGGTGCGCCCGACCAGCGCCGACAGCGAACAGGCGAGCTCAGCGAAGCTGCCTGGCATTCTGGTCATTCACGAGAACCGCGGCCTCAATCCCTACATTAAGGACGTAGCGCGCCGCCTTGCACTGGAGAATTTCATGACCTTTGCGCCGGATGGCCTGACTTCGGTAGGAGGCTTTCCGGGTGACGACTATCACGGCGGTCAACTGTTCAACAAAGTCGATCGCGCCAAGATGTTCCAGGACTTCGTGGCCGCAGCCGAATGGCTTCGGCGGCGGCCCGACTGCACAGGTAAGCTTGGAGCGATTGGCTTTTGCTTCGGAGGCAGTACCGTCAATCAACTCGCGGTACGGTTGGGAGCGGACTTGGCCGCCGGCGTCCCATTCTATGGCGCTCCGCCTCCTGCCCAGGACATTCCCAAGATCCGTGCCGCCATCCTCGTGCACCAGGGAGCCCTCGACCATCGACTGGCACCGACTTGGCCCGGCTACGATCAAGCCCTCAGCGCCGCGCATATTCCACATGAGGGCTACGTCTACGAAAATTCAGTGCACGGCTTCTTTTGCGACGCCACTCCGGAACGCTATAACCGCGCAGCCGCCGAGCTTGCCTGGGAACGCACGCTGGCTTGGTTCAATAAGTATCTGCGTAGTTAATAGCGCGACGCTGCTCGCCGGTACCGTCTGCGCGCTCAGGGGGCAAAGCTCCACAGATCGCTCAGATCATCCTGTTGTCCGAGCGAATCGATACCAAGCCCGCCAAACAGCCACAGATTCCCCTGGCCATCGATCCACCTGGCAGCCTGCTCGCGTGCGCCGGGCAGGTTGCCCGGTGCGGCGACACCCTGTGTGCCGTAGTTGCCGGTCGCTTGGCTAAGGGACGAGCCGCCCATCCAGGTCCATTGGCCTGCGCCTGGGTTGTATTCCCACAGATCACTCAAGTCACCCCCGTTTCCCGACTGATCGTAGCCATCTCCACCAAACAGCCAAAAATTGCCGGAAGCGTCGGTCCAGGCGCTGGCGCCCGAGCGCGCCCCGGGAACATTGCCCGCTGCTGCCACGCCTCGCGAGCCGTAGTTGCCGCTGGCAGCCTGGGTGGCCGCTCCGGCCATCCAGGTCCACTCTCCGCTGGTGGTACCGTAGCGCCACAGATCGTTCAGCCCACCGGTGTTGCCGTTTTGATCCTTGCCCTGCCCGCCCATCATCCAGAGATTGCCGGCGGTGTCGATCCAGGCCATCGCAGCAGCGCGAGACCCCGGCATATTGGTCGGTGCGGCGGTCCCCTGCGTGCCATAGCTGCCTGCTGCATTGGGCGAGCTCGAGCCGCTCACCCAGGTCCACAGGTTGCTCGTCGGGTCGTATTTCCACAGGTCGCTAAAATAGGCCGACACACCGGAAGAACCGTACTGGTCGCCGCCGAACAGCCAGAAAACTCCGGCACTGTCGACCCAGGTGGTGGGAAAGGCGCGCGCAGGGGGCACGTTACCGCTCGCGGCCACGCCTTGTGTCCCGTAGCTCCCCGCGCCATTTGAGGTATCGGCTCCGCTCATCCAGGTCCATTGGCCCGTAGCCGGCTGGAATCGCCACAGATCGTTGAATTCGACCGCGCTACCGGAAGCTTGAGAGGAAATTCCACCGAACAACCACAGTTGTCCCATCGAATCAGTCCATGAAGCGGCCCCACCCCGCGCTGGGGGCGCATTCGCCGCGGCCGCCTGGCCCTGCGTGCCGTAATTCCCATTGCTTCCGACCGATTCTGATCCACTCATCCAGACCCACTGGCGGACTGCCGGCTCGTACTCCCACAGGTCGTTGAGCAGTCCGAGATTGGCGTTGTAGTCGAAGCCATAGCCACCGAACAGCCAGAAATTGCCGTTGGCATCCGTCCAGGCACTCGGCGCCTGCCGAGCACCTGGCAGACTACCGCTGGTGGCCGTTCCTGCTGTCCCGTACGCGCCAGCCTCATCCGTCACGTTGAATCCACTGACCCACGTCCAGCGGCCGGTCGCGGGTGTTGCGTAGCACTGCACCAGTACAGTGCTCACCTTGGCGCTGACGCCTCCAGTGCCGTCACTGACCGCGCAGGTCGAGCCACCCGGCTGCGAGGCGATGGTGACGCTGTAGAGACCACCTTGCGGCAATGGCGTAGCAAAGGTGAAAGGGCCGTTGGACGAGAGCGTCAGATTGTCGCCGCCATCGTCCTGCAGGGTCAGCGAGCCGCTGAGGCCGCTCACTGTTCCGCCAACGGTATACGCAGAAGCCGTGGACGAGGAACTCGTACCGCCCCCGCCACAGCCGGCCAGAGTCGAGAGCAGAAAGACCATGGGCCATGCACCGTGGCGTCGCACTGCGAATTGACATGATTGCGTCAACGGCATCGTCTTGATTCTCCCTGGAACACCAAAAATGGGACTGCTGCGCTTGGGCCGGTTGCCGCAGGCTTATTGCCGGCTGTATTGATCCTCTGCCGCCTGCTCCTTCTCCAGCGCCTTATGCAATTGATCGACCGATGGAGTGGGCGGAAGAGTCTTCATGACGTCCTGGTACTCTGGAAATTCCGTGTCTGATCCGCCCTGCTCCGCTTTGAGCGGTATGTGATTGCCCACCGCACCCTGCAGCTCGACATATCCGGGCACGTGCATGGGCACAATGCCCTGGGCGCGTGGAACCTCGTCGAATGGCACGCAGGGCACCGCAGCCAAAGTCCCCTGGGGCGCGAGAATGTACAGTTTGCTGTTCACGTAGGGCCGTGACAAATACGCTTTATCGGCAATGAACATGACGTCGGTCAGGACGTCTCCGTCCCGGAAGAAGCGCTCGTCCATGGTCGTCAGATCATCCAGTGGCAGGTCGCTGCCTCGCTGAAGAATGCCGGCCTTGAGATGATCGGTATGAACCCACAGCGTGTTGCCGACCCACTTGCCCGTCGAGTAACCCGCCCAGCTGCCGTCCGCCCAGGACGGGGGGGCTGGATGCGGCACCATCCAGATGTGCCGATGCAGCCCATACACCAACGGCTGCATGATTTCGATCTGGGTCTGCTGCAGCGTATGGGCATCGTGATCCTCCCAGATCGTCATGCTGCCTATCGCCCGAGGTCCCAGCGGCGTGGCATACGCCCGACATTGCATCTCCGGAATTTCAAGCTGCGCCTCATCGAACGCCTGCGCGACATCCCTTGCCGCGGCCGTGATCGGCAGACCCGCAAAATCTCCCGGGAAGGGATCGCCCGCATTGGGGACGGCATTGAGCCCGGCGATGAAATTGTAAGCATCCTCGTCCTGCGACAAATTCCAGGTGCCATCGATCAGCGACTGGGCCGGCGCACCTCGAGGACTCAGTACGAGTGCAAGGCTCAGGCAGCCGAGCACCCACCCAAGGCAATCGCGCTTGATGGCTGCGATTTTCACGATTCGATTCTCATGGACTTCGCTGAGCTCTAGTCTGGGGCGACCTGCTTGCAGGGATGCGGCGCCCACTTCGAGCCGTCTGACTCGCGTTGAAAATCAGAGCTGGTGAAAAACGGTCGCGTCAGGTACTGCGGATCGACGACCTCGGTGGTCACATCGAACCAGTCCGTGCCACCGGGATCCTGAAACGTGTGGTAATACTCCGTCAGGCGCGTGCGCGAACTATAGGGGACACCGTTGCGGCGCAGCCAGCCGGGCGCAAGATTGCCGGTCACCACAACCAGCGCTCCGCCCGGCATCGCAGCCTTCGGGTTCCCGGTTGCCGCGGCAGCTCGCCGCACTGGCGCCTGATAAGCGGAGGCATTTTCCGCATAAGGCTGCTGCCAGAGCGCGACCGAATAGCCCTGCAGTGAGTTGGATGCATCGTTTGAGCCGGCTGCCTGCCCCCTCACGACCGCCTGTTGCACGTCCCCATAGGGCTCACCTGGTATGAAGTGCAATAGGCGCGTCTGCTCGCCCCAGTCGCTCTGGATCTTGAGCGCGTCCGGCGAGGCCCAGGAGATGTGCAGCCGCGTGGGCATGTGCATCAGCGCAGGGGCCCCATAGGCTCGGCAGTCGATAATCGCTGACCACTGATAGTCCGCGCCGCCGTACAGCGCCGGGTTGAACTCGCCGGCGACCTTACGGGCCGCAGCATTCAGGGGCACTTCGAGGTAGTCGCCTTTGGCGGGCGTCATCATGCGAACGTGCCAGTCTTCATCGACCACCGATACCCAATTGCCCGTCAAATTGAGCAGAGCCGCCTGCTCGGCGCTCCGCGGTGAATCCGATGCGGGTCCAGGGCGGGCCGGCTGTGCGGCGAGTGCGCCCTGAGCGAGCAACAGCATGACTGCCAATATGGCCCGACCCACTCCAGGAAGATCCATTCAGCACCTCCGGCGGATTGCCAGAGCCAAGGGTCAATACTGTCTACCGCCCGCAACACTGGCCGTGGCCGGCACCAGCGTCACGGTATGCATCGAGAACGGCGGACCCTTGGCTGGCAGTGTCCTGTAAACAGCCGTGATGAACTCGCGCGTCGACGCCGGTCCGCTGGTCGCACCCCAGCGCTCGTCCCAGCCTGCACTGGGTTTGAGAGCCAGCACCTGATCCAGCGATTTGCCTTCATTCTTGTAGAACTGAATGCGGTTGCGGATGGTGGTGATCATGTTCTTGTATGATTCCACGTCGGCCTGATCGCATAGCGCGCCATGCCCGGGAATCACCATCGTTCCTCCTTCGGCATACATGGCCGGTACCGCCAGCTCGATCACTTTGTTGAGCGCAACCAGCTCTCCATCGATCGTGCCGCCACGGGCCACATCGATGATCGGGTAGTAGCGCATATCGACCACGTCCCCGGTGGCAATCACATTTGATTGGCGGAAGAAGACCATCAGCTGGCCATCGGTGTTGGCGTAGTGGGGGTGATAGACCTGCACGGCCTCGCCATCGAAGCTCATGTTGTACAGATCGAAGTCTTCGGTAATGGTCGGCAACAGGGCCTGTGGCGCGTGCTTGGCGGAAGTGGATTGCTCCTGCACCAGTCGCGTCAGAACGTTCTGCTCCGCGAGTACCTCGGCCGCCTGCTCCGCCTCGCCTGCGAACTGCTTCGCATCCGCGGCCTCATGGCCGCCCAGGATCTGACTTCCAGCCCCGGCAATCACGGCGTTTCCACCTATGTGATCGAGACGCCCATTGGTATCGATGATCACGCTGAGGGCCTTGCGGTCGCCGGCGTGCTGTTGAATCACGCCCTGGATCGCATCAAGCAGCTCCGCCGCCGCCGCTTGCGTGCCGGTGTCGACCACCAGCGCGCCGTCGTCGCCGACCTGCACCGCTACATTCGACTCGCCAGGCTCGCCCGCCATGAGCCAGACCTGACCATTCACGTGCGACGGATGAATCCCAGCTCGCGGGGCATCGCTGGCATGCGGGCTCTGCGCGCGCACGATGCCGCCTGTGAGACAAATCGTCGCCAACGCCATCGTTGACGCAACGACCATCCGTCTCATGGACCTCCTCCGTCTACTTGTCGACCCTGGTTTGTCTGCCTGATTGCTGTCTTTGCGTTCCGGTGACGATGATTCGGCAAGGCACTGGGTCAGTGATGCGCACCCGCTGGTGGGATTGCCTCCGGCACCAGATTCTTGATGGGCGGCAGTGACTTCAGGTACGCAAATATTGCCGACAGATCCGCATCCGTCATCTGGCCGTACCAGTTCCAAGGCATTGGCGGCAGTATCGGCCGGCTGATGCCCATATATTTTCCGTTGCGCATGGACTTGATGAACATATCCACGGTCCAATTCCCAAGCCCCGTCGGATCGGGCGTGAGATTGGCGGCGAAGCTCGTCCCCCAGGCACCCACCCAGGCAGTCTGATCATTGGTCGTCACCGCGCCCCATTTGCTTGCACTTATCAAGCCAGCCGGCACTTTGGGCAACCGCGCGTTGGCCGGATGACCCGACAGGAGCCGGGTCGGATCGACCTGCGGGCCTTGAGGCGTGTTGATTTTGGGCGAATGGCAGTCATTGCAGCCGCCCACGGTCACCAGATAGCGGCCGCGAGCGATGACGGCTGCGTCCGTAGACGACTGCTGGGCCATCGCCACCGAACTCGCGCAGCACAGTGCAATCAACAGCAGTGAATTTCGCATCTAGGTTCTTCCCCATGTCGCTGACCGATTTTGCTGTCGCTACGGCTATATTTTCTGGTCGCCGTAGAGAGCCCCCGCCGGCCATCCGCGCCTGACGATTTGGGTCATTATGAATTCATCGGCTACCGGCCGGCAAGACACTCATCATTCAACGCAGCGATACCATTTCGCCTGGCGATTGATGCCCCAAGTGCCTGTCTCTCTCAAACCATGCTCGCGGTAATTCTCCAGTTGTACGACGGGCGAGCTGCGTTCGCGGGACAATGGCAACGACATCTGTCCCACGAATAGCCAATTGTGGTAGCCCGCGTCCGTATAGGCGCACCAGCTCCGCCCGGAACCGGTCGCCGCTCCGACGACTTTCCGCAGCTCAGGGGCCAGTGTGCCCTCATCTTCGCCCCCCCTCGCCTCCTCCGGCACGATGCGCAGATTTTGACCACCGATTTGAGCAATCCATCGAGGTGGGTTGGATGCTGCAAGGCACGCAGCATGACTGTCTCTGCCCAGCCTGTCCGCTAAGCGGCGCCCGAATCCTCCACGACCACAATCGTGCGAGGTAAAGTCACCGTAAACGTGCTGCCTTGATCCCGGCCGGCGCTGCGCGCGACGATGCTGCCGCCGTGCAACTCCGCCAATGCTTTGGCCAACGTCAGTCCGATGCCGACTCCGAGGCCGCCTTCTCTCGTCATCCCGCCGGGCAATTCGAGCTGCACGAACATGTCAAAGATGCTGGCGAGCACCTCCTGTCCGAGCCCGATACCGGTATCACGCACAAACAGTGCGAGTGACTGGGCCTCGAGCCGGCACCCCAGGGTAATCTGACCGCCCAGCCGGGTGTATTGTGCCGCATTCATCAGCAGGTTACTCACCACCTGCCTCAATCGGTCCGCATCTGCATTCACCTTCAGGCGGTCAGAGGGCAGGTCGACACGCAGTTGATGGCGTCTGGCTTCCATGAACGGCCGCGTGACTTGCACGGCTTCCTCCAGCAACCGCCTCAACGTCACAGGTTGCTTACGCAGACTTAACCGTCCTTGCATGAGCTCTACGATGTCGTCGAGACCGTCGAGCAGCGGGAAGATATATGCGCCGCCATTCGACACGATGGCTTCGAAGCGCTCGCCGCTCATCGGGGTCGCCTGTCCGGACTCCAGAAGCCGCGCGGCGTCGGCGATCGGCGTAAAGGCGCTGCGTACTTGGCGCGACAGGGTCGCCAGGAAAAGGTTCTTGCGATGATCGGCTTCGCGCAAGGCCAGCTCGGCGCGCTTGCGCTCGGAAATATCGCGAGCGATGGATACGGAACCGACGATGATGCCGGCACTGTCGCGCACCGGGGCGGAGCTGACAATCCGGTGCCGTAACTCGCCCGTGCGTGGGATACGTACGATCTGCTCTTCGTTCCTGACCACTTCGCCCGTCAGGGCTCGCAACGGCGGTGCCTCATCGATCGGACGGGGCGTACCGTCCGCCCGCAGCACGACCATGTTGGCGATGATCTGTTTTACCTCGATGCCGGCCAGCAGGCTGTGGCCGAATTCCCGGAACACGGCCGGGTTGGCATAGGTGTATCGCCCCTGCATGTCCGTAAAGTAGACCTCCTCCGCGATGCCGTCGAGTGTACGCGCCAGCCACTCCTTTTCCGCCCGGAGCGCCTCATTTGCCTGCCGCAGCTGCTGCTGCGCGTGTCGCCGCGCAGTGCAGCCCATAATGGACAGCGCTACGCCGTAAGTGCTGCCATCTGCCCGACGCAGCGGCATGGCGCTCAAACTGATCGGCACCGCACGTCCGCCGCCGTCGAGCAGCTCAAGGTCGCAGGCAGCGTCGTCACGCGCGCCACCGCGTCGCACCGCCTCGATGACGTCCACGACCGGCTCGCGTGTGCGTGCATCGATAAAGCGAAATTCGGACTCGAACGCCGTTCCTACTACATCGGCGCGATTACGGCCGATCAACTCCCCCGCGGCGCGGTTTAGGAAAAGAACGCGACCAATTGCATCGGTGATGACCACGGCCTCGGCAATGGAGGCCATGTAATCGCGGAGCAGCTCCCCCTCGGTCGTCCCCTCATCGGGTGGCCGTGGCCAACTCGGGTTCTCGTGCTTCACTGCAGAATGGATCTGCGCTATTCATCGGACTGCCAAGATACCATGGAGCCCGCCATTCGCATCGAGAACTGTGCTTCAGTTACTGGTTCCCGGGAGTGCGTGCCTTTAGAGTCGTGAGTTGCCTCTGCTGATTATTGCAAGCCGAGCACCGACCGGCACCGAAGCGCTGAAATAGACGTGCATGCTGAAACGATACCGGCCGGCCACCTGCCTGGACGTCACGCCGGCCGTTGCGCTCTGGCGACCTGAGCCATGAAGCGCGTGCTATTGGTCGATGATGAGATCGCACCGCTCGAGGGCCTGCGGCGCCCTTTGAACCGCAGCCAGTCCGAATGGCGCATGGTATTCGTCGATAGCGGGGAGCTGGCTGTCGCCGAGCTCGAGCGTGAACCCTGCGACGTGGTCGTGGCCGACATGCGCATGCCGGGCATGGGTGGTGAGGAGCTGCTGAGGATAGTGAGTGAGCGCTGGCCGCACACGACACGCATCATTCTGTCCAGCTACGCGGCGGAACAACAGATCGTGCGCCTGGTGCCCCTCGCCCACCAGTATCTCTGCAAGCCTTGCGAGCCGGACAGGCTGCGGCAAGTCATCGAGCGCTGCCTGAAGCTGCAGGAGCTTTTGCAGGAGCCGCACCTTCGCGCAGTGGCAGGAGCGGTACATCAGCTGCCGGCCATTCCGCGCGTCTACGCCGAGCTGACTCAAATCATGTCGAGCAATGCTCCAACGGCGGCGCAGGTCGCGGCGGTCGTGTCGCGCGACACCGCAATCGCCGCCAAGGTTCTGCACGTCGTCAACTCGGCATTCTTCGGGTTGGGCCGATCGATCACGAAAATCGAGCACGCCGTCGCCTATCTGGGCTTCGGCGCAATTCGCAGCCTGGCACTCTCGGCCGAGGTGTTCTGCCAGTGGCCCCGGTCCGGTACGTTGGCCGGGTTCGAACCAGAGCGGCTGCAGACGCACGTCGAGGCGGTCGCGGCCGGCGCGTACGCGCTGGCACGCGGATCGAGCTGGGCGGATGACGCCATGCTGGCTGGCTTGATGCACGACATCGGCTACTGGGTCCTCCTGCAGCAGTGCCCGGAGAAACTGTCGCGAGCCGTGGCAATCGGGCGCGAACAGGGACGTACCGTGATTGACAGCGAACTTTCCGTGCTGGGCACGACCCATGCCGAGATCGGGGCCTACCTCCTGGGGCTGTGGGGACTGCCTTATCACATCATCGAGGCGGTTGCGTTTCATCACAACCCCACGCGCGTGCGACAGCAGGAGTTCGATGCACTCGCGGCGCTGTCGGTGGCCCATGCGATCTGCGATGCGGCGTTGCCGAATGCACTGGAAGGCTCATCAGACGGATCGCCGGTGATCGGCGATGATTACCTGAGTGCTCTGAACGCGCCATGGGATTGGCTGACTGCGCAGCGATGCATCGCTCAAGGACAGGAATAGGAGCGCGTCGATGACTCACCATCCCCCTCAAGACACGCAGCGCGGCGCGTATGTAGTCACGTGAATAACAGCATGCGCAAGCTTCAAGACCAACTGACCGCCACTGACCACTGCGAAGTGGCTGTCGATTACGGCAATCGCCTTCCCGCGGATGCCGATGGCACCCGGATCCTGATCGTGGAGGATGTAGCGGCGGAGGCTGAACTGGCCGCCCTGCACGTCCAGATGAGTGGGATCACCGCAGTCTGGCGGCGAGTAGACACCGAATCGGCGCTGCGATCCGCGCTGCTGGAGTTTCGACCGCATATTGTGCTGTCTGACTTTACCCTGCCGGCGTTCGACGGCCCATCTGCGCTCGAGGTGGTCCGCGCCAATGCGCCCGAGCTGCCATTCATTTTTGTCTCCGGAACGATCGGCGAGGAAAGGGCTATTGAAGCTTTGCGCCAGGGCGCGGTCGACTACATTTTCAAATCGAACCTGAGCCGCCTGGGTCCGGCCGTTACCCGCGCTCTGCAGGATGCCGCCGCGCGTGCCGAGCGCGTGCGGCAGGACGCACAGATTGCACGCCTGACGCGCGTGCTGCGCATGCTGAGCGGAATCAACGCCATGACACTGCGCATGCGCGATCAGCATACCCTGTTCGATGAGGCATGCCGGCTTGCCGTGACTCAAGGCGGCTATGCCGCTGCTACGGTTGTGCTGCGACAGCCCGACAGCGTCGCGCTGGTGACGGCTGCCTGCTGTGAGGCCGATGCGCCAACCGGCGACCACTCCGACATGGCCGGCGACGGCCGCGGTCGGAACGATGGCATCGTCGATCAGGTGCTGAACCTGGGCGTACCGTTCGTCTACAACGACGTATCCGCGCAGTCTGCGATCCCTGCGGCCGCAGGCTCGCGGTTCCGCTCGGCGGCGGCGCTGCCGCTATGGTTGGAGGCCAACGTAGTCGGCGTTCTGGTGTTGACGGCGCTGGAAGCCGGAATATTCGGCGACGAAGAAATGGAGATGCTGAACGAAGTATCCGCCACTTTATCGTTCGCTCTGCAGTACCTATATAAGGACAATGCTGTCCAATTTCTGTCCCACTTCGACCCGCATACCGGACTAGCCAGGCGCGCGCTGTTCTGCGAACGATTGGCGCTGGCGTTGACGGCAATCGGCGGGAATGCGACCCGACGCGGCGTGGTCGTTCTCGACGTTGAGCAGCTAAGCGTCATCAATGACTCCTTCGGTCGCACCATCGGCGATGCGTTGCTGAAACAAGTGGCCGACCGTCTTCGCGGCCAATGTGCTTCGACCGACCTGCTGGCGCGTTTCGGCGGCGGTACCTTCGCCATCGCGCTGGATCTTCCCGAAGATGTCGTCGATCCAATGATGAGACTGGATCAGACCGTGAACGCGGTATTCGGCAATCCCATTGCGCTGGCGGGAGCGGGGTCCGAGCTGCCCGTTACAGTCAAGTGCGGTCTGGCCGTCTACCCGGATGATGGCTGCAGGGCGGACGAACTGGTGCAGAAAGCCGAGGCGGCCCTGCGCAGCGCCCGCGCCGGCGGGCAACGGCACCTGCACTACAATGTCGACCAGCGCTCCAAGGCCGTGGCGCGTCTGACACTCGAGCACAGGCTGCGGGCGGCTATCCGGCTGCAACAGTTCGAGCTTCACTACCAGCCTATCGTGAACGCATCGTCAGGACAGATAGCGGGCATCGAAGGCCTGATTCGGTGGCGCGATCCGACGAGTGGCTTGATCAGTCCCGGCAGGTTTCTACCGCTGCTGGAATCCAGCGGATTGATAACACAGGTCGGACGGCTGGTGGCCGAGCAGGCCGCCAGCGATTGGACCGAATGGCAGCGGCTCAGGTTACCGCCGGTGCGGATCGCGGTGAATGTCTCGGCCTTGGAACTGCGTCAACCGCAGTTCGCGCAACGTCTTCTCGAGCTCATACGACCGGCGAGCGGGGCAATCGGCCTCGATGTCGAAATCACGGAGAGTACGCTGCTCGAGCACCGGGCAGCGGAGATCGCGATGTTGAAATCCCTGCGCAGCGCCGGAGTCAGGGTGGCAATCGATGACTTCGGGACAGGCTATTCCTCCCTCAGCCGCCTGGCCGACCTTCCGGTTGACACAATCAAGATCGATCGCTCATTCGTCAGCCGTCTCCCCGCCGATCGCGTCGGCACCACGATCGTATCAACCATCGTCACTCTTGCGCATGCGTTCGGCATGACCGTGGTCGCTGAGGGCGTCGAAACCCGCGCACAGGTAAATATCCTGCGTGATATGCAGTGCGACTGCCTCCAGGGTTTCCTGTTCGCGCGCCCCATGGATCGAGTGGCACTTGCCGAATTGCTGCGCGCAACGGCCGGGCGGCTGATCCTACCGTTGGGCCCACCAGAGGCGGCCACGCTCGGCTAAGGCCGCCTGCATCATGAGCGCAAGCGCCGACTCACCTGTTTCGCTGCTGATCGTCGATGATATGATGGGGCAAGTCGAAGCACTCTGCCATGTGCTGGAAGCGGAAGGCTATCGAACCGTTGGCCGCACCTCCGCGCAACAGGCCCTCTCTGAGATCAAGCCGGGCCGATTCGATCTGCTCCTGACCGACCTTCGCATGCCGGAGATTGATGGCATCAGCCTGCTGCACGCGGCGCGTGCAGCCGACGGTGCACTCGGTGGCATCGTCATCACTGCACATGCCGACATCAGCATGGCAGTCGAAGCCATGCAAGCCGGCGCGCTCGATGTCATCGAGAAGCCCTTCACGCGTGACGTAATCCTGCCGAGGGTCTCTCGAGCGCTTGACGTGCGTCGCCTGCGACTCGATAACGCCGCGCTGCACGAGCGCGAACGCCGCTACATCCAGGAGCTGGAGAGTGCGAATCGTCAGCTCGAAGCCTTTTCAGTCTCGATCTCGCACGATCTACGCAATCCAGTGCATACGATCGCCGGGTTCTGCAAGCTCTACCTGAGCGAGTACGGGATGGACATCTCTGACGGGGGCCGCCGGTTGCTGGACCAGGTGATTGAGGGCACGCAACGCATGGAGCAGCTGATCGAGGGTCTGCTGCGTTTTTGTCGCGCGAGCCGCCAGGTACCAACGAAATGCCCGGTATCGCTCGATTGGATGGTCCGCCGGGTAATGACGTCTCTGCAGACGCAGTCAGCCAACCGCCGCCTGGAACTGCGCATCGGTCCGCTGCCCGAATGCGAGGCAGACCCCTTGCTGCTGGAACAGGTGTTCGTAAACCTGCTGTCGAACGCCCTCAAGTTTACCCGTCATCGAGACCCCGCGGTGATCGAAGTGGGCGCGATGGAGCGCGGCGAGGAATGGGTATTGTTCGTGCGCGACAACGGTGCGGGCTTCGACATGAAATACGTCGACAGGCTGTTCGGCGTCTTTCAGCGCTTGCATCCCGCGAGCAAATTCGAAGGTACGGGCGTCGGCCTGTCGATCGTGCGGCAAATCATCGCGCGCCATGACGGAAGGGTGTGGGCCGAGAGCGAACCGGACGGGGGCGCCGCCTTCTTCTTCAGCTTGCCGCGCCGATAGCTCGGCGATTCCCTGGATCGCCAGGCAGGCGCGCGGCACGGGTCACGCGACTGCACCGGTCAGCTACGCTCCCACTGTTGCTCCACGAGCCGGATTGCCGCGGCTATCGAGGGCTCCTTGCAACGCTCGCCCAGACTGATGAAGGTCAACGCCGCGGGCACAGTTACCCCTTTCACAATCGTCAGCCCATGCGAGTGGGCCTCGGAGATGGCGATGGAGTGGCGCGCTAAACTCAAGCCGACACCCGACTTCACCAGGTCGAGCATCGAAGACTCCTGGTCCACCTCGGCCACCTTCAGCGGTGTGACGCCGAGTTCGCCGAAGATGCGCGATAAGAGTCGGTTGTGAGCGGAGTGCGACGGTGTCCAGATCCACGGCAAAGTTGCAAGGTTGCGCCAGGATTCGGTCGCGCCGCTCTGCTCGATACGTTCGCTCCAGCCCGCCGGGGCCAGCACCAGGTATTGAAACTGGGTGAGGGTAATGGAATGAAAGACAGGTGAAGCGGGCTCATCGACGCCATCGATGAAGTAGCCCACATCGAGTTTGCCGGCACAAATTTGCTCGCTCACCCATCCCGACATGCCCTGTCGCAGGGCAGTTTCAATCTGCGGATAGGTCTCCACCTGCATCTTGAGGAAACCCCCGAGCCGCAGGAACGGTGGATCGAGAATGGTGCCGATCCGCAAGGTACCGCGCACCTCGCCCTGTAGTGCCAGTGCCGCGCGCTTGACGTCTGCAGCAGTGGCTACGGCGCGCTGGGCGTACGGGAGCAGCGTCAGCCCATCTCGCGTGAGCATCAGGCCGCGCGAGGTACGGGTAAACAGCCTCACCTGCAAGGACTCCTGCAGGTTCTTGATTTGCAGGCTGACCGCAGGTTGAGTCAAATGCAGCTGTTGACCCGCCCTCGAGAGATTGCCCTCCCGCGCAACGGTCACGAACGCCTTGAGAAGCGTCAAATCCATGCTTTGATATTAACATTTCTTATATCCGCGTTAATGACAACTCATTGGCCCCCTTCGGCGCTCCGGCAGTAAGTTGATATCCAATTCAAATAGTTATCGGCATGCGGCGGCGCGCGACATCGTCGCTGGGTGGTCTCTCTGGAGGGCATCGTGGATCCATCACTTATGAGCAAACCTGATGATCTGAGGGTGCTATCGCACTATGTGGATGGCCGCCGACTACCGGGCAGTGGCCAGCGCTTCGCCGAAGTCTTCAATCCCGCAACGGGTGTCGTGCAGGCACGTGTGCCCCTGGCAAGCACCGCGGAGGTGGATGCGGCAGTGGCCGCGGCCAAAACCGCCTGGCCTTCCTGGGCTGAGACTGCGCCGGTCAAGCGCGCGCGCATTCTGTTTCGCTTCAAGCAACTGCTCGATGCACATATCGATGAACTTGCGACGCTCATCACCTGCGAGCATGGCAAGGTCCAGGCCGACGCACGTGGCGAAGTCACGCGGGGTGTGGAAGTCGTCGAGTTTGCGTGTGGAATTCCGCATCTGCTCAAGGGGGAGTACACGGACCAGATCGGCAACGGAATCGACAACTGGTCGCTGCGCCAGCCTCTGGGTGTCGTAGCGGGAATCACCCCGTTCAATTTTCCCGCCATGGTGCCGTGTTGGATGTTCCCGGTGGCACTGGCGTGCGGCAACACCTTCCTGTTGAAACCATCGGAGCGCGATCCGACGGTCTCGGTACGTCTGGCCGAGCTGCTGCACGAGGCGGGTTTGCCAAAAGGTGTTTTCAACGTCGTACATGGTGACAAGGTCGCTGTCGATGCACTGATCGCTCATCACGACGTCGAAGCGCTTTCTTTTGTAGGCTCAACCCCCGTCGCTGAATACATTTACTCGGAGGGAACGAAGCGCGGCAAACGAGTCCAGGCACTGGGTGGGGCAAAAAACCATTTGGTCGTAATGCCCGACGCCGACCTCGACCAGGCTGTCGATGCGCTGATTGGCGCCGCGTACGGTTCCGCGGGCGAGCGGTGTATGGCCATCTCGATCGTCGTAGCAGTTGGTACCGTCGCTGACGAGCTGGTCAAGCGCCTCGTGCCGCGTGTCAAAGCACTTAAAATCGCCGCCGGCTCAGATCCTGATGCGCAGATGGGGCCGCTGGTCACGGCGGCGCATCGCGCGAAAGTCGTGAGCTACATTGAAACGGGGATCCGGCAGGGCGCCAAGCTGGTCGTCGACGGCCGAAGCTTCACCCCTGAAGGGGCGCTCGAGAACGGCTTTTTTCTGGGCGGCACCCTTTTCGATCATGTGACGCCTGACATGACGATCTACGCCGAAGAGGTCTTCGGACCGGTGCTGGGCGTCGTGCGTGTGCCGGATTGCGCGAGTGCCGTAGATCTGATTAACGCTCACGAATACGGCAATGGAGTTGCCTGCTTTACCTCTGACGGGGGCATTGCACGCACCTTCGCGCGACAGATCAAAGCTGGCATGGTGGGTATCAATGTGCCCATCCCGGTGCCGATGGCCTGGCATTCATTCGGGGGCTGGAAGCGCTCGCTGTTCGGCGACCACCATGCCTATGGGATGGAAGGCATCCGCTTCTACACACGCTACAAGAGTGTCATGCAGCGCTGGCCCGATTCAATTGCGAAGGGCGCTGAATTCACCATGCCGGTCGCCAAATGACGCGATGCCCTATTCCCCACGGCGCTCGGCGGTGAATACCAGCGACGCGTATGACTGTATCGTCGTCGGCGCAGGGACCGCCGGCTGCGTGTTGGCCAACCGCCTCTCAGCAGATCCTGCCCTGCGTGTGCTGCTACTGGAGGCGGGCGGGAAAGACAATTATCACTGGATTCATATTCCCGTGGGCTACCTCTATTGCATAGGCAATCCACGTACCGACTGGCTTTACAAGACGGCAGCGGAGCCTGGGCTTCACGGCCGCTCGCTGCTGTATCCGCGCGGACGCGTTCTCGGTGGCTGCTCGTCGATCAATGGCATGATCTACATGCGCGGGCAGCAACAAGACTACGATGAGTGGGCTCGAGTGACCCGCGACCCGCGCTGGTCATGGGCATCTGTCCTGCCCGTCTTCAAAAGGAGCGAGGATTATTACGGCGGTGCGAATGCATGGCACGGCGCCGGCGGCGAATGGCGGATCGAGAAGCAACGCCTCAAGTGGGCAATCCTGGAGTCCTTCAGCCAGGCGGCACAACAGTCGGGTATTCCCGCCACGGACGACTTCAATCGAGGTGACAATACGGGCGTCGGTTACTTCGATGTGAACCAGCGCAGCGGTTGGCGCTGGAATGCCGCGAAGGCATTCTTGCGCCCTGCACGGCAGCGGCCCAACCTGACGGTGATCACCGGGGCTTGTGCCCACAGAGTTCTGTTTGAAGGGCGCCGCTGCACGGCTGTGGAATTCGACGACGCGACGGGGCGTCATGTCGTGCGAGCCCACCGCGAAGTGGTGCTTGCGGCTGGCGCCGTCAATTCACCGCAATTATTGGAATTGTCAGGAGTCGGCTCCGGTGCCCGTCTGCAGTCACTTGGCATCTCCTTGATACACGATGCCCCCGGTGTCGGGAATAACCTGCAGGATCATTTGCAGTTGCGTATGTCGTTTCGAGTCTCCGGCGTGTCGACACTTAACACGCTGTCGGCGAGCTGGTGGGGCAAGTCGCTGATCGGCTTGCGCTACGCACTGACTCGCAGCGGGCCGCTGTCCATGTCCCCGTCCCAATTGGGAGCTTTCGCGAAGAGCGATCCTGGCGATCCGCAGATCGATCGACCGGACGTCGAGTATCACGTACAGCCGTTGTCGCTCGATCGTTTCGGCGATCCTCTGCACAATTACGATGCCTTCACCGCCTCGGTGTGCCACCTTCGGCCCAGCTCGCGCGGCAGCGTCCACATCGACTCGCCGGAGCCCAAGGCGCCGCCGCGGATCGCACCGAACTATCTGAGTACGGACCACGACCGCCATGTTGCGGTCCAGGCGCTACGCTTGACGCGCCGAATCATCGCCGCGCCGGCGCTTGGTCGCTACCAACCGCAGGAGGTCATACCCGGAGAACAGTTCCAATCCGACGAGGAGCTGGCGCGGGCCGCTGGGCAGGTGGGCACTACAATTTTTCACCCCGTTGGGACCTGTAAGATGGGAGTCCGGGAGGATCCTCTGGCGGTGGTCGACAGCGAATTGCGCGTAATCGGCGTCGAGGGCCTGCGCGTGGCAGATGCCTCCGTGATGCCCTCGATCACATCTGGAAACACCAACTCGCCGACGCTGATGATAGCGGAGCGTGCCGCGGAATTGATCCTTCGAACATCTCAGGCCATTGCAAACGCAGTCACATAGCGCTCAACTGTCACACGGAATCGTGCGGGTGCTGCTGCGTTTCTGCAAGCGCCGTCAACGCAACAGTCGAGTGTGCATACGCTCCCCCGGCACGCATCTCCGCGGCCACCCAGATTGCCTCCATCAGCTCTTGAGCGGTAGCGCCCTGACGCAACGCCGACTTGGTGTGGCCGCGAATGCAGTAGGGGCACTGCGTCACGTGCGCCACCGCGACCGCAATGATCTGTTTCATTTTCGAGGAGAGCGCGCCCGGCGCAAACACCCGTTCGCTGAATGCCTGAAACGCCTTCTCCGTCTCCGGAGCCAGCGAACGCCGCTTCTCCGCAATCTCCAGCGAGGAGGGAGGATAAATTGAATCGCTCATCAGGGTGCTCCCATGCATATGCTCGAGCCCTGATAGCACTAGAACCGCGGCATTGGCGCAATAGGCAATTGTCTCGATTCGCAAGCCACGGCGCAGGTGTATGCTGCGGTACGGACACCCATGTTGGCCCGCTCCCTCGTGAAACTTCTTGTCCAGCCCCCCTTTCACCTCGAAGCGACTGTGCGGGTCCTGCAGCGTCGACCAACCAATCTCATCGATACCTGGGAGCAGCAGCACTACCTGCGGGTCATCCGAATCGACGGCAAACCCTTCCTCGTCGAAGTGGAAAACCGCGGCTCCATCTACGCTCCGGATGTGAGACTTTCGATTCTGCACGCCGGGAACGCAGCCGCCGCGACGGCGACGCGCAGGCGTGAAGCGGCGCGGATCACGAGGGCGATACTCGGGCTCGATGTGGATGCTGGCGCTGCGCAACAACGTGCGGAAGCGGAAGCTGCGCTGCACACGACGGCGCTGGCCCTGGATGGGATGCGGCCGCCACAGTTTCCGGATCTCTTCGAGACCTTCGCGAGCGTGATCCCGTTTCAGCAGCTGAGCCTCGAGGCGGGCATGGCAGTCGTGGCGAAGCTCATCCGCCGCTACGGGCAGGCGCTATCGTTCGCAGACCGCCGCCGCTTTGCCTTCCCGCGCGCGGACATCATCGCTGACAGCCGTCTATCGGGCCTCGAGCGCTGCGGCATGAGTCGGCACAAATCTCACGCGCTGCGCACGGCGGCGCGCGCGATCGCCTCCGGCGCGCTCACGGCAGCGGCCATCCGTGAGCTTCCCTCTTCCGCAGCGCTCTCGCGTCTGGTGCAGCTGCCCGGTATCGGCCCCTGGAGCGCAGCGCTGATTCTGCTGCGCGGGTTCGGACGGGTTGACGTATTTCCGCAGGCAGACTCGGGCGCCGAAAGCAGTCTCATGGCGCTCATGCGCTTGCGCTCGCGGGCTTCCCTCTCCCGCGTGGTGCAGCGATTCGGCGAGTATCGCGGATTTTTGTATTTTTACGGTCTTGGCAGCCGGCTCCTCGCCGCTGGCCTGATACATCCCGCCAGGAGCGAGCGGAATGCGACTGCCCAGCGCAGGCCGGTGCTCTCTGGGAAGCAGTCAGCTGCGACGCGCACGCGCGCCCGCAGGCGGAGCAATGGAACGGCGCACCTGCGCAAGACGGGCCCGTAACGCCGGCGCCGCGGCGGCCGCAGCGGGACTGCGGCCCATCACGTCGATGGAATGGCTGATGGCATCCAAGCTCAGGCTCAGCCCGGTGCGCACACCCACCTGCTTCAGTGCCGATCGAAATCCGGGGTCCGCCTCGAGCTCGCTCTCCCCCAGGGTCTGCGCCTTGGAGATCAGATCACCGAGCACGCTGACAGCACGTTTCACAGCCGCGGGAGAGGTGAAATCGCGGCCGCTGCTGAATTGCGCCACCTCCGGCAGGCTGCTGACGAAGCTGCGCATTGCCCGGCTCTGGGCCGCATTGCGCGGCTCATTGGAATGCATCAGCGCCTGTGCCGCGCCCATCATGGCAAACGGTGCCAGCGCCGCGTGCGTAAGCACGGGCGTGCCGGACACCAGGCCGCTGAGCGGGAGTGCCACCAGTCCCAGCCCGGCGACAACGTGCATCAGGTGCATCACGCCGCGCTCCACGGTGAACACCCCATGCAGCAGTGCCTTCAGTGGCGACAGTGCCAGCAGCGCTGCACCAGCCAGACACCCGTAGGCGCTCAGCGCAGCGCCGTTGATCTGCAGATGTTGGTAGGCCACGAACAGCGCCGCGGCGCCGACCAGGCTCAGCACCCAGTGCAGCAGGTGTCCGGCGAGCGGCCTGCGCCGCGTTGGCTGCGGCACCATGTGCCCCTCTCTGGCAGCCTGTGCCGCCGCGCGCAGCTCATCGATGTTCAGACTGCTCATGGCATCTCCCGGCACGTCAATGCGACCCGGCGCAGGTCAACTCCACGCGCCGGTTGTGTGCCCGACCCTCAACGCTGTCATTGCTCTCGACCGGGCGCGTGAAGCCGAAGCCGTTGGCCGTCAGCTTCTTTGGGGAAATCCCGAACTGCGATAGCAACGCCTGGCGTACGGCCTGCGCGCGCCTCAGCGACAGGTCCTGGTTCAACTTTGCCGTACCGACGTTGTCGGTATGGCCATCGATGTCGAGCACCGGCTGCTTCGATTGCACTACTGCCTGCGCGATGTTCCGCAGCGCCGGTTGTGACTCCGGCAGCAGTGTCGCACTGCCGGTATTGAAGTAGATGCCGGACAGCTCCACGTGGCAGGACCTGTTCAGCTGCTCGGCGATGCCGCCGGACGAACCCAGCGCGACCGGCGGCGGCAGATCGATCTTCGTGACCTGCTGGCTGGCGACATGGCCTTCGCGCGACAGGCTCCACTTCAGCGTGACCGGCCACGCCGGACTGTCGAGCCACCAGAACTGCGCCTGCAGCGAGTTGCCACCATTCACGAGCGTCCCCTGGACATGCAGGGCCGGCAGCAGCACCGGCACACCGTCCAACAGCACAGGCAGCGTCACGGGCGCGGCCTCCACCCGCCGCAGGTCGCCCCGGTAGTAGGTGTGGCCGGCTGTCGTGAACAGCGACGCCATGCCCGCCAGCGGCGAGTCTCCCGCCTTACCTCCTCCGGACTGTGCTGCCACCCGCTGCAGCAGCGCCCCGATGCCGCCCATCGGATCCTCACCGTCGATGACGCCGATCACGTAGGGAACCGCAGCGCCAGTCTTCAGCAGCATCAACCCCCTCATGGAAGTTTCCTCGAATGTCTGCCCGGCGAACATCTGCGGATCCAGCGACGAGTAGAACAGGTTGATGCGTGTCGCCTGCGCGATGTCCTGCCGGCGAACGCGGCGATGGAGCACGAACTTGCTGAGGTCAGCGCTGGCACCGGCATCCGCTGGAGCGCTGACACGGACCTGGTAGTCAATTGCATCGGCCGAGACATCCCTCACTGAGTCCCATTGCTCGATGTCGGTGCCCGAATAGGAATGGGACTCGTTGCCACTGCTCACGACGTAGGTGCTGCGCACAGTGCTGGTGAGTACCAGACCCGTCACCGGCAGGATGGAGGCGATGTCCGCGGGGCCCCCGTGCGCGGACCCCGCATACGTGGCAGCCCCCGCGTGTGCGGCGCCCGCGCCCGTACTCGTACGGGCGCCTGCGGCAGCGGCCAGTGAGCTACAGACAGCCAGCGCGGCGCATATGGCAAATCGCGCCGGTGTCGCCGGGGCGGTCACGAATGCCCGACCTCGCAGCCCTTGACCGGTGGATTCAGGACCTCGTGGGTGTGCTCGAACACCTGCTTCTGGGTGCTGAGTTTCTTGCTGACCACATCGGCGACGAAGGCAATGGGCAGCGGCATCACCTGCGTGTCGACGCCGACACTTCCGTACGTGCTATACGTCGTGCGACTGCAGGGCGGCGTGAGCATGATCCCGGTGGACATCGCTGCGGAATTGACCATCGTGACCACGCTCACGATGTTGCTGTAGGCGACTGACGAGGCCCCGAATACCCCGACACCCAGTCCGAGGCGGGGCGCCTCGATGGCGAGCACCAGCCCGGAGACGCCCGGACTGTTGGCGAGCGCGGTGCTCACCGCCGGCTCATCACCGCTCATACTGGCGGTGTCGGTCGCGCCCGCCCGGGTCGCCGTAAATCCGGTGGATCCGGAAAACACATAGTCGCCCGAGAACTGCTGGGCCGCATGGTCGCCTGCCAGGAAGACATTGGCGCTGAAATCCGTGCCCAGCTGGATCACCAACGGAAATCCGCCGACGGGAAACGGGATGTTGAAAACATAGGGCAGGTGCATCACCGGCACCTTCACCGCGCCGTTACCAGGCTTGCCCCAGCGTCCGACGAAGTCGACGTGGATTTTGCCCTGCATGTTGCTGAACTGCGCGCGGGCGCTATCCAGGTCCCCGTCGACGATCTTCAGTGCCCCGGCGACCTGGAAATTGCTCACATCCGCCCGGGCTTTGAAGCGCACATCCAGGTTATCCGAAATGATGCTGAACAGGCCCGCCAGTTTGCCGCCGACCTCCTTGAGTTTCTGCAGCTTCTCCTCATCCTGCTGCTTGATTGCCGCGACGGAGTCGCGCACTTTGTTCAGCGCGCTGATCTGGTCTTGCAGCTTGCCGCGGCCCTGCTGGTACTGCTGCGTCAGGGCCTGCTGGCCGGCGGCATCGCCCTTGCCCTGCAGGAAGGACAGTTGCTTCTGGTATTGCAGATCCATATCGGCCACCGACGCCTGGTCCGTCTTCAGTGACGCATCGAGGTCAGCCAGTTTCTTGAGGTTCTTCTGCAAGTCCCGCTCATCGTCCGCCGCCTCCTTCTCGGCGTCTTCCAACTTGTCTTCCATCTGCTCCGGATCACCGTCATCCTTCTTGCGCGCCTCCAGGTACAGCGTCGCACCGTCAGGCTGGGTGGCATACGCCATGGAATATTCGAATCCCAGCGACTCCCCGGAGTGAGCGTCACCCAGCGGCCGGGTCTCACCGTAGTCCCCGTCCGGATCGTCATCGTTTTGGTTCCCCGCACCCGAGCCATCCGGCGCGCCAGGCGCCGGCTCGTCCTTCACGCGGCGCAGCGACGGCATCAGCTCCGTGTCGCTGGCCCACAGCGCCGGCAGCAGCCCCGCCGGCGGTCCGCGGCGTCCGGTGGCGGCCGTTCGTGCGGGCACGAGGTGCGGACGGTAGCCGGTGTAGTAATCCGCCAGATTCGGGGCGCCATTGAACTCGATGTCGGCGTTGGTGAACGCCTGCGTCAGGCTGGCTGGCGAGGTATGCACGACGGTGATGGCCCCCGCCGTACCCACGCTGTCCACGTGCCGGACCGCGATGTCGTAGACCCACAGGATGCTGCCGGGCTTGATGCTGGCCACCACCGGCTCACTGCCGACGAAGCGGAAGGTGCTGCCGTCACGACTGACGGCGAGCAGCGCGCGCATCGCCTCATCCTTGCTCACGGCCACGGTAGCCGGGCTCCATTGGACATCGAACTTCGTGGGCGTGATTTCTCTGACCGTGCGCAGATAGGCACGGATCTGGTCCGGGTCGCTGCCATTGAAGAGAGTGCCGGCCACGGCCAGCGTCGCGCCCGGCGGCCGAGCGCCACGCTGCGCGGAGCTCAGCGGGATGCTGCTGCCGCCCGCTGCGGACGAGCTGGCGGGTGCAGCGTCATGCCGGCTGCAGCCCGGCAAGAGCAATGAGGCCAGGATGATGGCCGAGGCGCCATGGCCTGCAATGCTGCGACAGCGGGACTTATGGCGATCAACGCCCGGGCTATTCATGCCCCCCGCCCAACGTGGTCTGCGTAAAGCCCTTGGGAATGGCGAACCGATCCGCCGGCAGCGACTGACGCTCGACACTGGAGACAGTCTCCGCGCTCTCCACGCTGCCGTCGCTGCCCAGTTGGCGCGTGCGCACGGGGAAGCCGTCGACCTTGCCATACACGGCCATCTGCTGCGCGGTTGCGCGCGCGCCCGGGAGTGCGGAGACCACGTCCTTGGTAATGGCCGCAGCCTTGTGGACGGCATCCACCAGTTCGTCCCCTCCGGTGAGGGATCCACGGGAGGCGATACAGGCATCGCTGGATACGGCCCCGCTGCGACGCACCTGCCATACCTCGCAGTCCCAGCTGCCCACATGGTCAGTTTTGCCGGTGTCGGTCATGGTGAGGCTGGATTGCGAGCGTCCCGCCATGAGTCCTTTCATGCGTTCCTCCATCGCAGCGCGCTGGTCGGGAGGCAGTCTCTGCAGCATGGCCTGCATTTGCTCCTGCATCTGGCTCTGCTGCCCGGCGAGCGCTGCCTGGTCTATCTCGAAGAATGTGCGTTTCGGCACGTCCACCTGCCAGACGCTGCCGTCGCGCACCAGCACGAAATTACTGACATGACCGTCCGCATCCAGCGTATCCATGCGGAACTGCCCCTCCTGGGCATAGAGCACCGCTTCGGGGCGCGTTTTGCCGTCAAAATCCGTGCGATTCATGTGCACGATAGTGCCGCCCCGCGCGACAGCCGTGGCGCCCGCAAAAATCAGAATCATGAGGCATCGTTTCATCGCTCTCCCCCCACGGGCATTGCCGTCCGCATTCAGAATTTCGACATCGCCGCGCTCACCAGCGCCTTCGCCTTGTCTTCGTTCGCGAAAGTGCTGACTTTCACCAGCACGTCCTTCCTCACCGCCTCGAACTTCGCTCCGACGCCGGCCGAGCGCTCCCATGGACCTGCGTTCGTGACGTTCTCAGCGCCGGTCAGGTGCGCGGCTTGCGTGAATGTCTGGCCGTTCATCTGCTTTGCCATCTCGTCCACGCTGAGCGTCTTGGTGGTCGTGACGGTATGGGTGCCGGCAGATTTCTGGGCGGTTGCGGCTGCTCTGGCGCCCGTTCCATCGGCGGGTGGTCGGTCCGGCACCTGCTGCTGTGTCGTGACCTGCATTTGCATGCCGCCCACAGCCGCACCACTCATTTTTGCTACCTGCAGGTCCTGCCTGAAATCGTAGTTGCCGCCTTGCCAGGCGAACTCGAGCTCGTAAACAAGGGGCAGGCGGCCTGGCTGCCGCGGCAGCTCGTAGGTACAGGTCCCATCCTGCGCTTTCGGCGTCGTGGCCAGTGTGCCCACGATCGCTTCAACCTCAGCCCGGGACAATACGTCGCAGGGCTTCATGGGCCGCGGCCGCCCTCCAAGAAAAGCCATGGCTGCGGCCACATTCGCTGCTCCGTCGAGCGCCAGCGGCTTGTCGATACGCTTGAAGGCCGCATCCACCAGCGCCGCCGCCGCCTTGAGCGTCATGGTCGAACCGGTGAAATCGATGCTGATCATCTGATCGGCCCGCAGCGCATTGAAGATGCAGCAGTTGAGGGGTGTGAGCTTGGCCTCGTCCCACTCGCCGGTGATCTGCGAGCCATCCTCCGACACCATGGCCTGCTTTGCCTTATCGGACAGCACGGTGGTGCCCTTCAGAATGCCATTGAGTAAATCCCCGATGTGGTACTCCGACTGCCCCCCGTCATAGTCGACGCTCAAAGTGACAGTTTGGAACTTCGCAGTCTGGTAGACGCAATCTGGACCGTCGGCAACGGGACTGCCGTTGGAAGCGCGGTAGGGTGGCGTCCCCAGCGGCGCCCCCAGCGCCGCCTCGACCTCTGTAGTCTGCAGCAGTGAACAAGGATCCTTGTAATGGAACTCATCGCTGTACGACTGTGCCATGGGCGGCCGGTGCGACGCGACCGCCGGCTGGGCCGCGGATGATGACGGCGGCTTGCTGCATGCGGCCAAAAGCGCGCCGGCAATCAGCGGGAATATCCAGCATGCTGCCCGGCGTCGCATTCTTGTCCCGTCCAGGTCGGCGCACCCTGCGTTGTCGGGCAATTATCAGAATCTATAGCAGCAGGGTCTTGGACTATGCGAAGCCCGGTCTGGTCCATGACGAACCGTGCCATCCCATATCGGCGCCATCAGCTTAAGGACCGCCATCAGCCGCCGGATGAGTTCTCCAGGCGCGCCTCCGACGGCGTCATTCCATAGCGGCGGCGGAACATCCGGTTGAAGTACGACAGATCCTGGAAACCGGCATCCCAGGCAATTTCACTGATCCTGCGCGAGCGCAGCCCAGGGTTCGCCAGCATGCGGCGCGCCAGCGCCAGACGTTGCTCGAGCACGAAGCCGGAGAACGTCGAGCCCTCCGCCTCGAACAGCATCTGCACGTAACGCGGCGACAGGCCGTGCCGAGCGGCGATGTCGTTGATCGATAGACCTCCTTGGGTGACCTTGTCGCGAATATCGCTCTGGATTGCACGAAGGCGCGCCGCGCGCACTCCATTTCCTTGAGCGATATGAGCCGCATCGGCGCACGCTCCCATCACCAGCGCCGCCAAATCATAGAAGTGGGAGGCCACGATGCGGCGCAGCTCCGGTGTCACCAGCGCCTTCGTATCGTTCATGACCTCCGCGTAGCTGGCCAGCAGGCGCAGAGCGGCATTGTCATGCGGCACCGTGCGGCCCAATGCTGCATCGATATCCAGCGACATGGATCGCAGCCTGGCGCGGCTGAACCGCAGGTTGCAGATACGCGTGTGCGTATGTCCAACGGCCACGCCGGGCACATCATTGGATACGAAGACTGCTTCGCCGGCCTTGACCACCGCCTCCCTATCTTTCTCCCGCACGGTTGCCCCGCCGCGCAAAAGACAGGTCAAAATCACATCATCATTCTGCGTAATGGCGCTGGTGCGCGTGCAACGCACCGGGGACATGTCCCCTACGCCGATACCGAAATCCGGCAACCCGTACAGGGACAGATCGAACTCGAATGCTCCAGAGAGCGGCTCGATGTCAACGCTCATGATGGGGCGGCAGACGGCCTCGCGCACGGCCTCGACGCGGTCCCGTTCCGCAAATCGGGCACTACTGACGCGCAGGGATAGCAGACCGTCGTCCATGATGGTCATTTGACACCTGGTTTGGTGGTTGGCTTTTCCGTGAGCTTACCCCCGGCTCATCACGACAATCCACTCGACATCGCCGACGTCGAAGCCGATGGCGTGCCGAGGACAGGCAGGCCACCCCGGGAGGCGTGCGCAGGCGAGACCGCGCCTGTGCGAGGTATCGGTAATGTTCTATCATATTTGGATAATAAAGGACCCCTGGACAAGAGAGTGCGTATCCGCGCCTCATCGCTACGCGAGCGTACCCTCGCGACCATCGCATCGTTCTACGACGCCGCACTGGATGAGACCCGTTGGGCGCAGGCGTTGGAGAATCTGAGCCGACTGACCGGCAGCCAGGCAGCCAGCTTCTGGGTATTGGATGCAGCCAGCGAGTCGAGCCTGCTGACCTTCGTTTCGATCAATTTCGATAAGCGCACCATCGAGGAGTACCTGGGCGGAATGGCCCAGGTTGATCCGACGGTGAGACACCTGCTGGCCCATCCCAATCATTCCATCGTCCATGACGGTATGCTCGGTGTCTGTCGGGACGAGCAGAGCCGCCGATACCTCGACTGGCATGAGCGAACCGTGGAGACCCGATACCGTCTCGTCGGGCAGACTCGTCTATCCGCGCAGCTCCAGGCCGGCGTGGCACTGCATCGCAGCCGTCGCGTCGGCCTGTTCGATGCGCGCGATATCGAGCGATTCTCGATGGTGCACGCCCATCTGAACCGCGCACTGGCCATCGGGGCGCGGATCGGATCGCTCGGAACTCTGCGACAGCTCGACGAAGAACTGCTCGAGCGCAGCGCAGCGGCAGTGCTATTGCTGGATGCGCGCGGACGCGTGGTCTACCTGAATCGCACCGCTGAGGCATTACAGGCTCAGGGTGAGGGGCTGCGGATCGCAGCGGACGGGGTGCACTTTGCCAGCGTGCGGGACAGCGCGCAGCTGCAGTGCCTCATCGCGGATGCGCTCGCCTCGCTGCGGGGGCCGCGCTTCGGCGCGGCCGGCGTCATGCGCGCGGCGCGGCCCTCCGGCCGACCGGCGTATGGCGTATGGGTCGCAGCAATGCCGCGTCCCTCCTTCGCCCTCACGCTCATGCGTGCCGCCGTCTGCGTAGTCATCAGCGATCCTGATCGCCGTAAGGCGCCGCCGGCGCGACACCTGCAATCCCTGTTTTCCTTGACGCGCGCCGAGGCAACTCTCGCGATGCGCCTCGCGGCCGGTGAGTCGCTGCGATCCGCGGCGCAAGGGCTGGGAATCACCTACGGCACCGCCCGCACGCGTCTCACGCAACTGTTCCAGAAGACGCGCAGCCACAGTCAGAGCGAGCTGATGCACCTGTTGCTCAGCGCGATCGCCTGGAGCTGATGCAACCGGTAATCCGAATCGCGACCGGTGACAACTAGCATTTGCTAGTTGTCCTGCGCCCCGCTCGCACGACAATTCGTTCGCGCGACCGTACGGGGATCCAACCATGAAAGCATTCGTCTGCATGTTGCTGGCGCTGGTGTGCACCACCGCCGTGGCCCAACCCCCACCCAATCCGCTGGCCATCTTGCGCAATGCCATGAAGCGGGCGGTACAGCAAGGCAGCCAGCCTGCGCGACCGACTCAGGCGGCGCAGTCCGCGGCGGCCGCCGACGGCGCCTCGACGGCACCGTCGGCACCGAGCGCACCGCTCACCATCGACGAGCAGCCGACCCCAGCGGCGCCGGTGCAGATCGATTTCAAAGCCCTGCCGGACGTCGAGGGAGTGCACCTGGGCATGCCGCTCGAAGATGCGCTGACAGCCCTTCGGGCTCAGTACAAGGGTGCCGTGCAGGTCACCGCCCCGATCGCCTTTGAGGGCACCAGCCAGCCGGCCGTTTATCAGTTCGGCGCGAACATCGTCTATGCCGGATCCAGCCCCGACGTCGTGTGGGTTGAGGTGACTGCACCCCCGCAGGCGCCGCGTGTGTGGCGCATCCAGCGCCGACTCGCCAATCAGCAACCCATGCTCCACGCCAACGTGCTCGCCGCGCTACGCAAGAAATATGGACCCGAGACCGTGGCGTTCAAAAACAATGCGGAGTATTCGACCTCGCCGGATGCCATCGCGCGCTCGGATGTCGATGCCTACACCCTCTGGTGGATCTTCGATGAGCGCGGCCGCCCGCAGCCCCTGCCGGCTTCAGGACCTGCGGCGCTGGGCAACTGCGTAGCGCCGCTGGAGGCACACACCGACGACATCAGCCGGTCGTTTCACGTCTTCAATCTGAGTTCCCCGGATTCGCAAGGAGTCGTTGCCAGAAATTTCTGCACCTCATCGCTGGTGTTCGTGAGCGCACATCTGGGCTACGGGCAGGTCATGACCGGCTTCAGCGTGGAGGCGGACGAGTTTCCGCTCGGCTCGCGGGCCGCGGCAGCCGCGTTCGCCGCGGCTCGCGCGGCGGCCCAGCGCCAGCACGATGAGACGCTGAAGAAGGCGGCAGGCAACACACCGACGCTCTGACCGACGCTGTGAACCGAATCCCATCAGCCTGAATGCCGTCTCTTCCAAAGCCGCCCCGCCTCGCTGCCGCTGTGGCGACTGTTGCGGCCATCGCAGGTGCGGCCGCTATGACGGGCGCCCCCGCTGCCAGGGCAGCTGATCTGCCCGACGTCGCGGGCTTTCGGCCCGATGTACCTGCGCAGCAGGCCTATCGCATGCTGCAACAGTATGCGGGGCCAAATCGGCGCATCGATGCGGGCCGTGTGAGCGTGCCCGCGCTCGGCACCCAACCGCTCATCTATGCCCTGGTGATGAGCGATGGCACTGGTGCCTCCGCCGAGATGATCGAGCTGGATCTGACGCTGCCTCCGGGCCCGCAGATCGTCTGGCGCGTGGCGCGCAAGCTGACATTTCTGCCGGGCAAGGAACTGCTCGTGCAGAACATCGTCCAGAGTTTGCACGACAAGTACGGCGCAGAAGTCCCCTATGGCGGCAGCGAGCGGCCGATGACACCCGGCGTCCCCGGAATGTGGTGGTTCACGCCGCAAGGCAATCGGGCGGCCGTGCCGCCCGGAATTCAGTTTTCAGATTGTGACAACATCGGACCGGCCGCGACCGTTGAGGACTCGATCGCGACGAGCGGTTCGGGAGCCGCATTGCTGCAGCCGATCCAGCGCGGCAGAGCCGACCTGGAGCGATGCCGTGAGCTGGTGAAGGTATCTGCGCAGCTCGGTCGCAACGGAAATTCGGACCTCGCCCTAAGCCTCACGGTCGAGGTCGCGGATCTCGCGCTCGAGGCGCGCACGCACGATGCGACGCTGGCCGTACTGACGGCGGATGCGCAGCGACACGCGCGGCAGGACCATCAGCAGGCCATTCAGCGCGGTAAGCCCACGCTCTAGTTGTGGCGCTTCAAGAGGTTGGGCGTCAGGCGAACTAGGCCGCCTGCTGACGAGGAGGCCGTCGCGCGTGATCTGCAAGAACCGTCGCGATGCACGCGGTAAGCCGCTTGGCATAGCCGATGTGCAGGAACTCATTGGGACCATGGGCATTGGATTGCGGGCCGAGCACGCCGGTGATTACGAACTGCGTGTGTGGAAATCTGCGGCCGAGCATGGCCATGAAGGGAATCGAGCCCCCCTCCCCCTGATAGGCCGCCGGCCGTCCGTAGTGAGCCTCGCTCGCGGCATCGAGGGAGCGTTCGAGCCACGCAGCAAGCGCCGGGGCATTCCAGCCGTCATCCCCCCCCGCAGACTCGAAGCGGACTCCGGCGCCATAGGGTGGATCCCGTTCGAGTGTCTCTTTGAGCGCCGCAGCTGCCTTGGTCGAATCGACGCCGGGCGGTAACCGCATGCTCAATTTGGCAGTCGTATAGGGCAGCAGCACGTTGCCGCCATTCTTAATGGTCGGACAGCCATCGAGCGCAGTGATCGCCAGCTGCGGCTCCCAGCTGCGCGCGAGGATCAGCGAGGTGCCGTCGGTCGCCATCGGTTGCGTGTGCGCGTGCCAGGGCAGCTCGGTCCATACCGAATCGCCAAGGATCGCCGCCGCACGTTCAGCCTGGCGGCGCCGTTCGGGCGGAATGACCGCCTGCAGCTCCGCAAGCAGTATCCGCCCGGTGCGCTCGTCCTCGATCCGCGACAGCAGCGAGCGCAGGATGCGAAAGGATGAGGGCACGATGCCGCTGGCCGACCCGCTGTGCTGACCCTGCTCGAGCATTCGCACCGTGAGCGTGCCCACCACGAGCCCGCGCAGGCTGGTAGTGAGCCACAGCTGCTCATAGTTGCCGGCCCCGGAATCCAGACACACCACCAGATCCGGTGTGCCGATGCGGGGACTCAGGTGGTCGATATACGACGGCAAATCCGACGAGCCAGACTCCTCGCACGCCTCGATCAAAATGACGCAGCGCGCATTCGGCTGACCGGACTCCTGCAGCGCCAACAGCGCGGCGAGTGCGGCGAACATCGCGTAGCCATCATCCGCACCGCCGCGTCCGTACAGCCTGCCATCCGTGAGGACGGGCTGCCAGGGTCCGGTGCCCTCGGTCCAGCCCGCCATCTCGGGCTGCTTATCCAGGTGACCGTAGAGCAGCACCGTGCCGGGCGCCGCGCCCGGAATCTCGATCAGCAGCAGCGGCGTGCGACCAGGCAGGCGCACCACTTCGAGCTGTGCTCCCGGGAAAGATCCGAGGTGCGCCTCGGCCCAGGCAGCGAATAGGCTCATCGCCCGGTCCATGTAGCCGTTGGCCGCCCAGTCCGAATCGAAGGCCGGCGACTTATTGGGAATGCGGATGTAGTCGGTGAGTGTCGGGACAATCTGCTCATCCCACATCGCATCGATGAAAGACAGGTTGGAACTTGAAGTCACGGTCACTCTCTGGTCAATGAAACCATCTGATGCGCACCACGATGAGCGCCACCTCGCTCAGCGGGATCAGACTTGCGGCGACACATGGATGTCCCGGTATTTATCATCGTAGAACGCGAGTCGCTCCTTGAGATCCAAATGCTCGTCGTACGGGTCCTCATAGCTCCAAATCGCGTCCTGCAGGGTATGCCCATCCGCATGCAAGCTGAAGTAGTGCGCCGTTCCCTTGAAGGGACAATCACTCGTGGTCGCCGTACGCTCGAGCCGATCCCCGCGAACGTCGGCACGCGGGAAATAGTAGCGCTTCGGGTTACCGTCCTCGTCCACGCGTACGACATCGTTGGAGTCAGCGATCAGCTGTCCGCCGAGCGTCACCGTAACTCGCTGGTTGATGTGTGTCTCTAGAACTTTGTGGTCGGGCCATTTCTGATGGCCGGGTGACTTGGCCATATCTTTTTACCTCATTGATCCAGTGGATCAAGATCGCTCTGCCGGCTGAAGGCGCGGAAGGGAAGCTTCGCAAATACAAGCCTCACCCCTTCGGCGCCGACCTCCGGGCGTAAACACGACAGGATTATGAGCCTTCGCACCCGGATTTGGCGCCCGTTAGGCTGCACAGGCGTAAGAACGGCGTGCACGAGGAGGACCGGGCCGAAATCCGCGGATGTACCGACCGACAGCCAAGCCCATTGCCGGATCTCCGAACCCGGATGTGATCTAGTGCGCCTTGTGCGCCCAAAACAATCCAGTCTGTACAGTGAAGGAGCCGTCTACCTCGAAGGCGAGTGCCCGCACCACCTCAGCAGGAGCTTTAAGCTGCAGGTTGCGGATGGCAGCGACTGAATCTTGAGGCGTGCGCATGCGCTCTACCCAAGTAGCAGCGTCAATACGCGTAGGCCACAGCTTGACATACTCGACCTCGAAGCGCGCATGGGCCAGCAGGGTCTGCCACTCCAGGATGGAGTAGTTGCGCACATGGCTTGGGTCGCGCAGCACCT
This sequence comes from Steroidobacteraceae bacterium, assembly GCA_035553315.1. Lineage (GTDB taxonomy): Bacteria > Pseudomonadota > Gammaproteobacteria > Steroidobacterales > Steroidobacteraceae > FEN-1191. The sequence goes on along the minus strand of DATNDE010000034.1, from coordinate 201,229 downwards.
CCATGGCTTGGAGGTGCGTATCAACGAGCGGCAGTGTCGGGCCGAGCACATCCGAGACGAGCAGGTGACCGTTGTCGGCTAGCACCCGCGCGGCCTCGAGTAGGGCCTGCGGCACGTTGCCCCAGTGATGAGCGCTGTAACGTGTGGCAACGAGGTCAAAATGGCAATCCCCAAATGGCAAACGCTCGGCGCGCGCTTGAGTGGTGCCGATATTAGTTATGTTGCGATCGTGAGCGGCTTGCAGGACCGTGGCCAGCATCCCTTCAGCTGGATCGCAGGCGGTGACTACGTCTGCACCGCTGCTGAGCGCGAATGACAAGTGCCCGGCGCCGCAACCGAGGTCCAGGACGCGCGCCGGTCGGTGAGGCAGTGACTGCATCAGAGCGACGGCCGCCTTCAGGTCGGGACCTGAGGCATGCACGTTGCTGCTGAGATAGGCCGCAGCGCGTGGGTCGAACTGCTGGTGGACGCGTTCGTCATGCGAAGTCATACGCAGGCTCCAGGTGATGCAATGCGAATAACCTACCGGCACTGTATCCTGTAACCAGTCGGCTTGTTATCCTATTACTATCATGTATCATCCTGGGGATGCCCCGTCACTGGGCCAATTCTTACGCGCGCGTCGTGAGCAGCTAAGCCCTGCCGCAGTGGGTCTACCGGCAGGAAGGCGTCGTCGCACGCCAGGGCTGCGGCGGGAGGAACTCGCGCAGCTGTGCGGGGTGAGCCCTACCTGGATTGCGTGGCTCGAGCAGGGCCGCGTGAAGTCGGTTTCGGTGCCCATGACGGCGGCGCTGGCGACGGCACTGAAGCTCTCGCGCGCCGAGCGAGCGTACTTGTTCGAGGTTGCGGGCCGTCCCGATCCGACACGTGGGACGGCGCCACCAGCAAGCGGCCCCTCCCTGCAAAAACTCGTTGATGCCATCGATACCCCAGCTTATGTGCTGGACCGCCATTGGGACCCGGTGGCGTGGAACGGCGCCGCGCGAACACTGTTCCAACCGTGGCTCACCAAGGCTGCGCACTCTCGCAGTGATGCGCCCTGTAACCTGCTGCGCTTCGTGTTCTTCTCGCCGCACGCACGCAAGTTCATCCCAGGCTGGGCCGAGCGTGCCGAACGCGTGGTGGCCGAGTTCCGCGCCGACACCGCCCGTTGGCGGGCTGACCCAGTGACCAACGCGTTGGTTGTGGAACTGTGCAGCGGCAGCCCCGACTTCGAGCGCTATTGGCAGCAGCAGAAAGTACTGGGTCGCGACGGGGGCGTGCGCACTTTTATGCGCGAAGGACACAAGCAAGCCAGCTTCGAGCAGTTCACGCTTTCTGTTCCGCAGAACCCTGATCTCAAAGTGACGGTGCTGGTACCGGTGAAGTAACCTGGCACGCCGCTGGCGACCCCACAGCTGCCACTGGCAGACGCCCCGCGTCACTTATCTAGCGCCGCCAGTATCCTCCGGCGACAATCTACCGATGCCACCGACCGTGAGAATCGCGGTATACGTTCAACCGAACGCCAAACGGACAGAGGTCGTAGGGCAACACGGCGCTGATTTTAAAATTCGGGTGGCTGCGCCGGCTGTCGAACAGTCGGCCAACGTGGCGCTCCTGGCGTTTGTCGCGAGCAGGCTGGGCCTGCGCCCGCGCGACATCCGCCTGGTCGCCGGCGCGGCGAGTCGCCACAAGGTGCTTGAGATCGACGGCAGGACTGCGCAACAGATCGAGCATCTGCTTCGCTTATCGCCATGACCACGCTGCGGGTTGCGGGTGACGCCTCCGCTACAGAATCAGCGCCGCACAATTTCGATACTCATAGGAATCTGGCGGTATGCCGGGCAAGGGGTACGATTCACCCATGTCCTTACGGGCGACGCCGTCCCTGGTGATCCTCACCGGCGCATCGGGCGCCGGCAAGACGGCGCTCGCTGCCGCTGTCCGGCAGCAACAGATCCATGGGTGCCGGGTGCTTCACTTCGACTCGATTGGCATACCCACCCAACTCCCTCAATCCAGGCATGAGGACCAGCCGGGCCGCACCTGGCAGCGGGAGAATACGCTGCTGTGGATGGCTCGGGTTGCCGCAATCCTAAACGCTGGCATGTCGGTGCTTTTTGAAGGCCAGATGCGCATTGCCTTCATCGAAGAGGCGCTGCTCGGGGCCGGCATCTCCAATGCTCGGATCCTGCTCTTGGACTGCGACGACACCACGCGCACTTCGCGGCTGGCAGTCACCCGGTCGCAGCCGCACCTCGCAACTACCGACATGATGAATTGGGGCCGTTACCTCAGGAGGGAAGCCACCGCAGCGGGACATGAAATCTTGGATACCGACAAGCTCCCGTTCGATGGGTGTTTGCGGCGGCTCCAGTCGTATCTCATCAAATAGTGAGGTGGTGCATGTCGCTTTCCGAACTTTCCAAATACGAACTCACGACGGCAAGACTCCGGCTTTTGCCCTGCAACCACAATCACCTGGATGGGCTCAACGCGATTAATTCTGACCCGGAGGTGATGCGCTACCTGCATGGAGTTCAAACGCGGGCTGAGACAAAGGCGATGATCGACCGGGTGCAATGCCGCTGGGCAGAGCTTGGGTATTCCTGGTGGACGATTTTCGAGCCAAGTTCCGGGCAGATCGTCGGCGCGGGCTGTATCCAGAATCTGCGCCGTGGGGGCGGCACCTCGTCCGAGGTGGACCTGACCTGCCCACTGGAGATTGGCTGGCGAGTGCGTCGAGACAGGTGGCGCCAGGGCATAGCCAACGAAGCCGCGCGAGCGATGGCGGAGTTCGCTTTCACACGACTGCGAGCCGAAGTCTTGTACGCGGTCTGTCAGCCGGAAAACAAGGCGTCAATGGGAGTGATGGTCAAATTAGGTATGCACTATCGAGGGATCGAGGATTGGTACGGCATGAAAGTGACTACGTACGCGCTCTCGGCGAGCAATGGCGAGCGACTCGTTCGATACCCCAGCCCTAGCCTTCACCGGCACCGGGGAACCTTGGGAACCGGGGCCGCGCCTATTTGTGCCTCAGCAGTTTAGCGCTTGATACGCAGCGCCGGCGGCCCGGGTGGATCTTCCATTACCATCTGCAGGCGACCGTTTTTAATCAAAAAGCTCGTATAGTTACCGTCAGGTGAGCCCTGCGGTATGAAGCGGTTGCCGCTGACGCGAATGAGCATGGCTTCGCCGACTCCCTCGATTTCCTGTACCAATGCGCCATTTCTTTCCGCTATGGTGACGGTTGGCCCACTGGCGGCGCCGCCGCCCGGGAATGTTCCATCAACGAGCGTGTAGGTGCCCGTAAGCTGATCGATCCTCAGTTGCGGCCCGCCGGATCGTGCTTCAGTGAGCACCTGGAGTTTCGCGTCGACGGCTTCGAGAATAGCGCGTCGAGCCGGATTCACTGCCGTGAGAAGCAGTCGCTCGATTGCAAGCTGATGCGCTCGGATCAAGGCCGCGGCGGCGGAAACGGACTCGTCTGGCTTGACTCCAATGCCCTCCCAACTTGAGCGGGTGACTGGGTTCAAGATGCGGACTTCTGGAATGAGAGCGAACAGATCGTGTCCGAGCTTAAATGCCGTGCCTCCGCCATTGCCACCTCCTGCAGTGACCTCTCCGACGATCGAGGCGCGCCCGAAGGCTTGAAGATCGTAGGCGAGCATTTCACCGGCCGAGAAGGTGATTGGGGACGTCAGGACGAACACCGGCTTGGTGGGGCCAAAAGATAAAGCTCCCAGGTTTGTGGTGCGGTACTCCCGCACGGCTCTTCCTGCGCGGTCACTCACACTGTTGATGACGTAAGAGGACCCACCGCTCAAATAGCTCACGATGAACCCTACGGTTTCTGGGTCGCCGCCGGTGTTGCTTCTGCAGTCGACGATGAGCGCTGTCGAATTGCGTAAGAATGCAAATGCAGCCGCGATGGGAGCGCGTGAAATGCTTAGCGGCGCCAAGCCGTCGACACGAATGTACCCGACATTACCCTCGAGCACCTGTACTTTCGGAATCATCCCATTGAGGTCGCGCAGCGTGTCGGCAAGCGCTGCTGGGATGTGCTCAGTGGGACTTACCTGCTCGTCCTTCGGCGGAGGACCAGGCACATAATTCACGCGTAAATGTGGATCGTGTGCGACAGCTGCGAGGTCGCGGTTCAGTGCCTGGGCAAATTCTGGCGGCGTGATGATGCTGTGATAGGCACCAGAACGGTCTTTGGCACGAAGAACCTTCCCAAGCTTCTTGGCCGTATCTGGATCAACGTAATGCCTCTCGAGCTCGCCGGCGAGCAGCTGCACTATTTCGTGGCTAGCACTGGCGCTCAAGGCTGCGGAGGCATCTGATACGGCGGCCGCGCCTGCACTTTGGTGCCAAATCAGGGCAAGTCCCAGTAGAAGAGCCGTCGATAGCTGGCGTCTTTGCATCTCGCGCGACATCTTGGGCGACCTCCTACCTTATGGATCGCACCGCAGACTGTTTCGTAATCCTCGCTATTATAAATGATATGACCGGAGCCGTACGAGCTTTTTGGGTTGCCGGCTTCCGCACCTAGGCGGGCCGGCAAAAGTTCACATAATGTGGTTCAGGTCCCGGAATCGCCGATTGCCCGTTGTTACAGTCCGATTCTCCGGGAGCACAGCGGTAGATAAGAACCGCAGAAAGGCGGCGCGAACCGGACTCCTCACCCTATCAGAGGGACCTGATGAAGAAATTCGTTTCGCCGTATCGGCTGCTGGCCGTCGGAGCGTTTCTGCTGCTTGCGGCATGTGGAAGCAACGTCAATCGATCCGCTCGACAGGCTGCCATCGCTACTTTTACCGTGACACCTTCGGGGTCAAATCTCACTATCAGTCCTGCTACGTCGCAGATAGTGAATGCCGGCGCGACCCAGGCTTTTATCGTCACGGCGGACGCCGGTTACACCGTTTCTGACACGGTGGCGGGAACCTGCGCCGCCGGATCCTTTGTTGGAAGCACCTACACGACGGGTGCCATCACAGCGAATTGTACGGTGACGTTTACCGCAATCAGCACCCGGACCGTGGGAGGGACCATTGCCGGTCTTTCCGGTACCGTGGTTTTATTGAATGAGGGTGGCGACCCGGAAACGGTCACTAAAGATGGGGCTTTTACGTTTTCGACACCGCTGCCTGAAGGCAGTTCCTATAACGTCACCGTGGGAACCCAGCCATCGGGACAAACCTGTACCGTGACCGATGGCTCCGGACCGATCGGCGGTAGCAATGTCACGAATGTGGTGGTGACGTGCGCGCCGAATACGACCGCTTTAACGGCGACCCCCTCGACATTGGCGCTATCGGTCAATTGCCCATCAGCGGGTGGAGCTTGCGTCTATTCAAATGCAGCATTAACGGGCAACGCAAGAGAGATCACCATCACAAACACGAGCGCTGCGTATACGACAACAGCACTGACGGTAACGCCGGCGTCCTTTCCCACGGGGACCAGCATTACGACGGACAGCTGTACTGGATCGACATTACCGCCATTGGGCAGCTGCACCCTCGCCATCACCCCGGGACAGGTGGCCACGTCCGCCTGTACAACGGGAATAGAGCCCACTCCTGGCACCGTCACCGTGAATGCCAGCAACGCCGCGGGCGCGGTTACATTGGAAATTGTGGTCGTGGGCTACGGGTGCATATATCAAGGAGGATTCGTCTATTCGATTGATGACACGACGGCACCCTCAGGAAGCATTGGTGGGAAGGTGGCGGCTCTGACGGATCAAGCAGAGCCATATATCGATTCGGGCCCTCAGGCGACCAGTATCATCTGGAGCTCCAATGGAGCTGGTAACGCCGGCAGCGATGTCAGCTTCGACATTATTCCTTTGATTGCTGACACCTCAGCAACGACTGCTTCATATGCTGCAGCCCTGGCCTCGTTCAACGGCACTTATGCCAATACGAGCACATACCCTTTTCCGGCATCCAGCGCATTTGCCAACTGCAGCGGCAGTACCGACGGTGCCTGTAACAGCGGCAATATTGCAGCGCTGCTGAATGCCTATATAACGAGCTATGGCATGGGCGCCTCCCCTTACACTCTGTCGCCAGGACCCACCGCCGCGGCCTACTACGCGGCCGGGCTTTGCTCAGTGACAAACAGCGGTGGCTACAGCAGCGGCTGGTATTTGCCTGCCGCCTGCGAGATGGGGTCTACCTCGAGTGGCGCCAGTTGCGTGGCAGGGGGACAAAACATGGCAGATAACCTGCCTTCCCTGTTGGGCGATCCAAGCGCAGGCACCCCTAGCACTTCATGTTCGCCAGCGAGCGGCACTGAATGCCTCGCCGGCTACTACTGGAGCTCTACGGAGTACTCCAGCTCTCCTCAGAACTATGCGTGGTACCAGTACTTCGCCTCCAGTGGCAGCACCACCGCTGCCGGCAGCAAAAGCAATCAGTTTGGCGTTCGGTGTTCTCGAGCCTTCACTCCATAAGTGGAGCTCATGTTGCTTCGGGGCTGATGCGGGACAGATGATGACCACGCTCGAAAATCGCCCGGCGACCGCGCTTCTCACCCCTGATTAGCAAGTAGGCGAAGATCTCAACCGGGCCCTGCGAACGGTTTTTGCCTCTCGCGACATTCGGACCGCTACTGCCCGACTGCAGCCTTTGGCGAATGCTCACTCTGAAGCGATGGATATCGAGGGATGCCAGGCGCTTCATCGTGAGTCTGCGGGTGGCTGCGAGCAGCACGGCGAGCGAATCGAGCACCTAACTCGCTGCGCGAGATTTGCGCACGCTCGCCCTCCAACAACGAAGTCATCGATCCTGATCTGCGCGTGCTCGAGCAGCCCGACCAGCGTGGCGTTGCGTCGCCGCAGATGCAGGCGGCCAAGATTTGATCTGAAGGTTACTCATATAATGCATCACTTGATCCAGGCCGCTGAATGCGTACGTACTTGGATACGGACTTACACTTCACCTTCAACTTCACGATCAGTGAGAGTCCGCAGGTAAACGACACCATAAGATCAAGCCAACTCCGGTGCCGGGAGCCGGCGGATTCAATTTCGAGCGAGTGATGGGCGACACACGGCACCTCGATTCATATTCATCCTGACAAGGAGCGCCGGAATGACCGCCGAGGAGAATCCGATTTTGATCGTTGGCGGCGGGCTCGTTGGTCTGTCCACCGCGATGTTCCTTGCCCAGCAAGGTATCGGGGCGCTCGTGGCGGAACGGCTGCGCGGGGCGTCGGAGCTGCCGCGCGCAGCGCACTTTCATCTTCGCAGCCTGGAATTGCTTCGCTCGGCAGGAATCGAGGAGCAGGTTCGACGCCAATCGGAGCGGGAATTCACCCCCGAGGGAGCAATCGTCGCGCTCGAGTCTTTGGCCGGGAGGCAAATCGCGGCCTTCGTGCCGAGTCTTAACGAGGGCGTCGAGGCGGTAAGCCCATGCCGGCGATTGTTCATCACCCAGCCGGGCTTGGAGCCGATCTTGCGAGCGCGTGCGGAGCAAGCCGGCGCGAGAGTGCTCGATGGTCACGAACTCATCGGCCTCACTCAGGATCATGATGGCTTGACGGCGACGATTAGGGACGTCGATACGAGTGCGGAGCGCCGGATCCACGTCCAATACCTCGTCGGGGCCGACGGACCGCACAGCAAGACGCGCGAGCTGCTCGGCATACCTGTCGATGGCCGAGGCGCCTTCTCCAACAGCCTCACGATCTATTTCCGTGCCGACGTGGCGCAACTCATGGCGGGGCGGAACCTCAGCGTCATGTACATCATCAACCAGACGCTGAGCGGCTTCATGCGCCTCGACAAGCAAAGCCAAAGCGGATTCCTGGCCGTCAATACGGTCGGGGACCCCACAAGGCCGGACGCGGGCAACGCTGCGGCCGACACCAGCGAGAAGCGCCTGCTGGAGCTGGTGCGCGCTGGCATCGGCGTTGCCGATATCGAGGTCAAGATCGATGGTGTCGCCCGCTGGCGAGCAGTCTCGGACAACGCACGGCGCTATCAGCAAGGGCGGGCCTTTCTTGCCGGCGACGCCGCCCATGTCATGCCGCCAAATGGCGGATTCGGCGGCAATACAGGGATTCAGGATGCGCACAATCTTGCTTGGAAGCTTGCGCTGGTGCTGAAGGGCGCGGCCGGGCCAAAATTGCTATCCAGCTACGACGAGGAGCGGCGGCCCGTCGGTAGGTTTACCGTTGAGCAGGCCTATTCGCGCTATGTCACGCGTACCGCGCCCCACCTCGGTGCCAGGGACTTCGAGCCGCCAGTACCCGAGCTGAACATCGAGCTCGGTACCCTCTACCGCTCGGGCGCCATCCTGCCCGAAGACGCGATGGACTCCTTGCACGAGGATCCACGTCAATCTCTGGGCCGGCCTGGCTCGCGCGCACCTCATCTGTGGCTCGAAAGAGAAGGCAAGCGCTTCTCGACTCTGGATCTCTTCGGCAAGTCGTTTGTCCTGCTGGCCGGGCCGCGGGGTGACGCTTGGCGCAGCGCCGCGCGGGAAGCGGCCCGGGATCTGCCCGGCGTTGATCTCGATGCGTGTGTCGTCGGGGCGGACCTCGCCGACCCGGCAGAACTCTTCGCGACGACCTACGGGTTGGCCGCTTCGGGCGCCACACTGATCCGCCCGGATGGTTACGTCGCGTGGCGCTCCAAGGACGGGTCAGCGCGTCCCGCTGAAAGCTTGAAGCGGGCGCTCACCCGAATATTGTCGCGGGCTCCTTGAGCCACTGCTGGCGTCGGTGCCTGACACGTGCCGCAGACCGAATCGTGCCGACGCATCCTACCGCTCTGACGTCGCCAACTTTTGCGACAAGCGCTCGAACGATAGAGAATCCTGCGCGAAACTGCAGTCTGCCTCAGATGTTGCGCGTGGCGACCGCCGGCGGCACCGAGGCCGCCCTCAGCGCGGGCCACAGCACCGCCAGTTGCCCCAGTACGAGGAGCGCCGCGACGCCGATCAGCAAGTACTCGTACGGCAGTCGCCCCATGGCGAAACGCTCCACGATCCACAGGTTTCCAGCCACCGCGAGCGCGACTCCGATAACGGTGCCGACGGCGGTGATCAAAAGATTCTCGGTCTGAAAGTGTCGCATGATCGCCAGCCGCGTGGCCCCCAGCGCTCGACGGATGCCAATCTGGCGCCGTCGCTGCGACACCCAATAGCTCGTCAGGCCGACGATACCCAGGGCAGTGACCGCGAGCAGGACTAGGCAGACCAGAGTCAGCAGGAGTGCCAGCGTGCTGTCGGCACTATAAGCGGCGTGGCGCTCCTCAGCGAGTGAAAACTCCTGGTAGATGACCCGCTGCCGACTGACACGGGCCAATGCTTTTGGCGCGACCTTCAAGGCCTGTGCGAGGCGCCCGGGTTCGGCGCGAACTATGTAAGATGCCTGAGAAATAAACCTGTACGGAAGCACGATGGAATTTCCCGCGTTTGCATTGCCCACGTGCCTATTCACGGCAGGAGCCTGAAGCATTTTGATAATGCCGACGATGGGGGCACTGATTGCTGGCGGGGCCAGCGTCGCGACACGCCCAAGTACCTCTCCGCCTGGTGCCAGTTGCTCGGCCAGGGCTTGCGTCACCAGAATCCCCCTAGTCGGCGGGACGCGAGACGCATCGCGGAAATCACTGATATCCGAGGCGTTGAAGTTGCGTCCTGCCGACAACTTGAACCCCAGCGTATCCATCGCGTGCTCATCGCCAAGATAGACCGCGGCCATTTTCCGACTTCGCGGTTGATCGGGATGCAGGGTGATCCCTATCGTCGGGTCCGCGAAAGCGAACGGCCAAACGTTGGTCGCATAGGCATCCCTCACTGTCGGGATTGCGCGCAGCGCCACCAGATCGGCTTGGATGAGCGAGACCAAGTTGGCCTGAGTTCCAATCCACTGATTCTCGATTACGAAATCGTCTGTCTCGTCGACGCCGCTCGGCCGTTCAGTCCTGGCCACACGCTGCTGCACAATGAAGATGGCATTGCAGAGAATCGCTAGAGTCACCGCCATCTGCAGAGCGATCAGCACTGCGCCGCCCTTATTGCGGCGCAGGGCCGAAACGATGGGACGTATGTGCATCGGCGCCTCCCCTATTGCACCTTGAGGCGCAAAGCCGGTTGTACCTGCGTCGCCCGCCAAGCCGGATACAGTCCGGCCAGCAGCGTTGCGCCCACACTGAGCAGCACGGCAATGACGACATCGCCACCGTCGAGCCGCGTCAGCCCTGTCGGGGTGGGGCCCATCCCAATCTGCCGGATGAACATCCCCCGCGCTATTAGCAATCCAAGGATCGACAGTCCGATTCCCGCCACGGCGCCCACCGCGCCGATCATTCCGGTTTCAACCAGGCACTGCATGAAAATGGCCCGATTGTCGGCGCCCAGCGCTCGCCGAACACACGCTTGTGGAGAACGGGCCATGAATTTCGCAAGCATCAGCCCGGCGGCGTTGAGCAGACAGACCAGCAGGAAGGCCAAGGACATCAGCGCCAGCATGCTGATGTCATTGGACACGACGTTGTGGTAGGCCAGCCATTGCCGCACGTTGCGAAGCGCAATCCGCGGTGTCCAGTTGAATCGGCCCAGCTGACGCTGCTCGGCGGCGTAGTTGAGCAGAAACCTCCGATAAGCACGCGCAGCCCGGGCGTCTGGCAGCTCCACCCACATCTGAACCCAGTCGCATTCAGAGTGCAATACGCCTTCCTTGCCGGTCGCGGGAATCTTCGGACACTGCATTCCACCTCCGCCTACCAACAAATGTTCGACCGCCGTGGTGAATGGCACGAATAACTGGTCTGCGCTAATGAAGGCGAATGCGCTGCCTCCCGCCGCCCCCAGATCGTAAAAGCGCGGGACCGGATTCCAGTCCTGGATCACGCCAACAATGCGATAGTCCTCGTCTTCCAGTGTCACGGTGCGACCGACGCTGTTAGTGCCATCGAAGAGCCTGTCGTTAAGCGCTCGGGTGAGGACGACAAGAGGCGCGCGCGCTGCGTCGTCGGCTGCGCTCCAGGGCGCGCCATACTCGAACGGCACGTCGAACATCGTGAAGAAGTCCCGGTAGGTCGCACGCACAGCCCCCGAAAGGGGTAGTGCTTTTGAGTTCGGCACCGCGACCGCCGCAGTCGTGAAGTACATCGCCGCTTGACGCTCCGCCGGATGCGCGCGCATCAGCGCCATGGCGTCCGTATAAGTCATATACGGCGGCAAGTGATCTGCCGGGAGAGGACTGACAATCCGGCCCGCCGCTGCAGGGCCGAAGTTATCGAGCTGCGGCACGAACAATCGCCGTGATTTCTGCGGAATCGGGTCCCCCGACATTGCGCGAAAGATAGACAAGGTCGTCATCGAAGCTCCGATACCCACGGCCACGGCGATCACCATTAGGGCCGTCAGTCCAACGTTTTGGCGCAGACTGCGCAGGGCTAGAACCAAGTAGTAGACGAACACGGTGTGCCTCCTATTTCCGGAGCTGCGCGCGTGCCCCCGATTGCACGTGCACAAACTACGGCGGGTGAGCGGGCCGACCTGGTATGCCCGTCTAGGCATTGCATGCGAGTTGCGGGCAACACCCAGGCCTTGACCATCTGATAATATGTTCTATTATAAAAGATATCGTGCCGCGGCGACACCCTTAGCCAAAGGGCTGAGGAAAAAGCGCTATCGGAGCAGTGGGAGGCAATCGAATGAAGTATCTCCCCCTCGTCTGGGCCGCGTTCCGCCGCCACACAACCGAGTCGCTACTGACTTTTCTCGTTTTCGCGCTCGCCTTTACGCTATTCAGCGCGATGGTGGCGCTGCGGGCCGCCTACGACCACGCGATTGAAGTGAACCGTATGGATCGCCTGTTAGTCATCGCGCGCTTCTGCTGCGCCGGCCTCAACATCCGTCGCCGCGCCGAGATCGAGCGTATTCCGGGTGTACGAGGCGTCGGATTGATCCAGCGTGTGTTCGGCTTTCATCAGAAGCCGTCCATGCGGGTCGGCGTTTGGATGCTCGATGGTGGCACAATTGCTGCGATCCCGGAGCTGCGCCTTACCCAGGAGCACTGGAAGCAGCTGCAGACGACGCGCAACGGACTCCTCTTTACGCGCACGCAGCAAAGTGGAATGTCAAAGCGGGCGACGCCTTTCCCGTGAAGACCAACTACAACCGTCGCTCATTGGCGGCACTGTGAATGTGCTTCGTCAGCTTGTAACGGTCTCGGCAATCGGTGTAAGCACGCTTCCGCAGCGACGCGGAACTTCGATCGTGATCGTTGCCGGTGTGGCCTGCGTCGTGGCTGTCCTCGTTTCCATGCTCTCAATCGCTGTCGGCCAAACGCGGATGTATCTTTCTGGAGGCGGGACTGATCAGGCAATCATTCGGCCGAAAGGTGTGACAGGTGAGTCCAACTCTAATCTTGGGCGCAACGAAGTCAGTACGATTCTGAGCGCTCCGGGTATCGCCACGGGGCTCGATGGGGCGCCGCTCGCGGATGCCGAGTTCCAGATGGGGGTTATGCCGCCGGTGGGCACCTTCGGAGATCCGTTGGAGATCCGCGGCGTCGGGCCCGCTGGGATAAAGCTAAGGGACCAGTTTCGCATCGCATCCGGCCGCATGTTCCGCACTGGTGCGCGGGAGTTGATCATAGGTGTTGGCGCGTCGAAAGTGCTCCGCCTCAAGATCGGCGACAAAGTGCTCATGCCCGGTGGCTTCTGGCCAATCGTGGGAATTTTTTCGAATGGTGGCGACGCCTCCGAAGGTGTGTTCTTCGCAGACTCTGAGACGCTGCTGTCCGCCACGAAACGCCAGGGATTCGCTTCGGTCATCGCAAAGCTCGCAAGCCCCGAGGCATTCGATGAGCTGCACGACTGGATCGCCATGAACCCCGGGCTCACGGTCGATGCCGAACGGGTGTCGGACTCTCTCCTGCATCAGGGCCGCGGGCAACTCGCGTTGCTGACACGTGCCACGTATGTGATCGGCATTGTCATGGCGCTGGGTGCGCTTTTTGGCACTACCAAGATCATGTATGCCGCGGTGCGTGCGCGAACTCGTGAGATCGGCCCACTTCGAACATTGGGGTTCGGGAGCATACCCGTGGCAGTTTCCGTTCTCCTCGAGGCAGTCCTTCTCGCGCTAGTTGGCGCGGCGATTGGGACGCTGATGGCCCGGCTCGTCTTCGAAGGTCGCATGGTGTATTCGGGCGGCTTGTTCACCTTGCACGTGTCTGCCACGCTGTTTGCTCTGGGACTTGCCTGGGGCACCGGCATTGCACTTCTCGGTGCAGCTTTCCCGGCAGTGCGCGCCGGAAAGCTCGCGCCCGCGAACGCGCTGCGTGCAGTCTGACGCGTGGCGTGCAGGACACCCAAGGGTGGAGGAAACTTTCTGACGGCATCGCGCGGTCTTGGTGCAAGGCCACGTGTTCGATCTCGGAAAATAAAGACTCAGCAGGAGCTGGCTGGGGTGGCAGGATTCGAACCTGCGTATGGCGGGATCAAAACCCGCTGCCTTACCACTTGGCGACACCCCAATATTCCGGCCTGGCGTGGTGTCGCTCGGCCGCATCGCGTGACTGCTCGGCGCTCACCACCCGCGCCGCGTGACTCTACAGCCTCGCATGCAAGGGCGAGCGGTCCAAGCCGCGAGCGACGAAGGCGCCCCAGCGGTCCGGCACCCGGACAGCAATCCTCTGTGCGTCCTGCTCGCGCTCGAAGCTCGCAAAGATACAACTGCCCGTTCCGGTGAGCTGTGCGCTCGTGCCTGCCTCGCGCGACAGCCACCCCAGCGCCTCGGTCACCTCAGGATAGCGCCTCCGCACGACCGGCTCACACACATTGCCGGCGCAGTCCGCTGAGAAGGCGCGTATTGTGATGAGGGGAGAATTTCGTGTCAATTCAGGCGCCTGGAAGACCTCAGCTGTGCTGACCGCCACGCCTGGATGCAGCACCAGATACCAACGTGCAGGCAGCGTCAGGGGCCACAGTTGTTCGCCGCGACCCTCGCCCCAGGCGCTGTGACCATTGACGAATACCGGCACGTCGGCCCCCAACGCAAGCCCGAGACGCGCCAGCTCGCTCAGAGCGATGCGCGTGCCCCAGAGCGCATTCAGCGCCAGCAACACCGTCGCCGCATCAGAACTGCCCCCGCCAAGGCCGCCACCGGCGGGGATATGCTTGTCCACGTAAATGTCGGCGCCGAGCGCGACCCCGGTGCGTTCCTGCAGCAGCCGTGCCGCGCGTACGGCGAGGTCGCGCGCCGGCTCGACCTCCGCCATGCCGGCACGTCGCTCGATGCAGCCGTCCTCGCGCACGACAAGCCCGATACGATCACAGCGATCAATGAGCTGAAAGATCGTCTGCAGCGCGTGGTAGCCGTCGGCGTAGCGCCCGGTCACATGCAGAAACAAATTGAGCTTGGCCGGCGCTGGCCACCAGCTCACCTGCGCCCCGGCGTCAGAGCTGCCAGTCATTGATGACGAGCCTCAGTCGCAGGTCCTCACGCGTCATGCTCAGCCGTCGCGGCAGCCACTGACGCTGCACGGGCACGTACGCCTCGTAGGTGATACTCCAGCCATCCTGCACCAGATGGCTCAGGCGCTGCTGGCCATCGAGCATGGGAGTGGCGGGGCCGCCGGTCGGGTCAGGCACTCCCACAACCCAAAATCGCAGACTCTGCAGCGGTGGCTCGAAGCCCAGCTGGCGGATGAGCTCATCCAGCGCCGCATCCCCGGCAAGCTCGCGGCCATCGTTGGTGCGGATGCTGATCGACTCGGCCGACAGACTCACGCGCGCCCCGCCGAAGCCCAGCGGACCGCTGAGCGACAGCTGCGCATCCGCCCCTTCTTGCTGCCAGTGCACCCCGGCGGATATGCCCTGTTGGGCGTGAGTGGCCGCCAGCCGACCACTGAGAGTGAAATGATTGGCCGCGGCGAGCAGCAGCGGCTGACGCTGCGCCCAGCTCTGTAACGGCGGCGACGCGGCGACGGGTGGATGGGTGGCGCAGTCGCTCAGCAGCAGCGCGCCTGCCAGTGCGCCGCCGAGCAGCACTGCGCGCCGCGCCCAGCGCGCCCGAAGCATAGGCTGACGCCCCTCAGACCGAGGTGCCCGCGCCCGGATTCAGCAGTTGCGGTGCGCCGGCGCGCTTCTCTGCCGCCTTGACGGCGGCGTTGTCGGGATCGGCCAGTAGCGCGCGACTCCACGCATCGCGTGCGCGCGCCTTCTGCCCGACACTCCACAGCACCTCGCCCCAGTGCGCACCGATATCGCCGTCCTGATCGAGCCGGAAAGCTCGCTCGAGCAGTGGCAGCGCCGCCTGCGCCATGCCGCGTCGGTAGTCGAGCCAACCCATGCTGTCGAGGATCGCCGGGTTATCCGGCTCCCCCTTGAGCGCAAAGGCGATCAGGCGCTGTGCGCGCGCGAGGTCCTTGTCATGATCGGCCAGGATGAACCCGAGCGCATTGGCAATCTCACCATCCTGTGGACGCGCGCGATTGAGCTGATCGAGCTGTGCGATCGCGGCGTCGGTGCGTCCGGCTTTCTCCAGCACGATGGCGCGCTGATAGAGCAAATCCGGATGCCCCGGCGCACGTGCCAGCGCATCATCGATCCGCGCGAGCGCCTGATCGGCGTGCCCGCCATCGGACAGCACCTGCGCCTGGGCGATCTCGGACTGCACGTGCGCCGCTGGCGTGGCATTGGGAGCAGTGCCGAGCAATTGCAGGGCCTCACGCGCATGGCCGTGCTTCATCAACAGCGTCGCCGCGCGCATGCGCGCATTCGCTTCCAGCGGCGTGCCCGACAGTAATTGGTAACCGCGCAGCGCGGTCACCATATCATCCCGGCGCTCCGCGATCAGCGACAGGTAGTAGACGGCCACGGCGGCCGAGTCGCGATCCTTGAGCAACTCCTGAAAATCGCTCTGCGCCTCGTCGTAGTTGCCAGCATCGAAGGCGAGCAGACCCAGGCGGCGCTGTGCCTGGGAGCGCAGCGACGGATTCTGACTGACGGTCGACTCGATCGAGGCGCGCGCCTCGCTGTCGCGCCCGAGCAGCAGCAGCACATCCGCATCGGCGAAGCTCTGCTCCTTGGGGGCGGCTTGCCGCGCCGCTGTGGCCGCCGCGACTGCCTGTTCCGCTTCGCCGAGCCCGGCGTGCGCGCGCGCCAGCAGAAACTGCGCCGAGCCACGTGCGGCGCCGTCATCCAGCGCACGCTGCGCATACTGCAGCGCCTGGCGGTAATTCCAACCATCGATTGCCAGATCCGCCAGGGCGAGCTGGCCGCTGGCGGTCTGCAGCGGGCGGTCGTGCACACCTTCAACCATTGCGAGCGTCGCCGGTACGCCGCTCTCATCGGCCACTTGCTGTAGCTGCTGGTCGATCGCACCGGAATTGCCACGCAGCCACCCTTCGAAGGCATTGCGCGCCGCATCGATTTGGTACAGGCCGAGCGCCGCCCGCATGCTCGCGCGCAGCGGCGCCGCATCGCGCGGTTGCAGCTGCCGCCAGCGCGCCGCGGCCTGCTCGGCGGACTGATACTGCCCGCAATCCAGCGCCACGGTGGCCGCACGCTGTGCGACCTTTGCATCGGTGAGCCGCTGCGCCGCCTCGACATAATCCGTAGAGGCCCGCCCGCAATCGTCACGGCGCAGCGCAATCTCCGCGGTCATGATCAGCGTATCGGAATCCAGCGCCGCATCGGCCTGCGGGGCAGCCTGGGTCGGCGTCGCCGCGGTCAATAACGTCCCCGCCAATAGCCAGGACCCGGCGAGCGACAGGGCCACCCCGCCTACGGCGGTACGGTGGGCACGACCGGTGCGACCCGGAGCAATGCGGCGTCCGTGAATCATGGCAATTAGACTATCACTGAATGAAAGCATCGATCCGTCTAAAGCTCGAAAAAGCCGAGGAGCGCCTCGAGGAGCTGCGCCATCTGCTGGCCAGTCCAGAAATAATGGAAAATATCCAGAGATTCCGGGACTTGTCGGTGGAGTATGCGCGCCTAGAGCCTACCGCAATTGCGTTCGCCGGCTATCGGCGGTTGGAGCAGGATCTGTCCGCCGCCGAGGAGATGGCCGACGACCAGGATTCCGACATTCGCGGCCTGGGAGCCGAAGAGGTCATGCTCGTGCGCCGCGCGCTCGAGCGGCGGGAGCGGGACTTGCAGCGCCTGCTGTTGCCGCGTGATGAGCGCGACGAGCGCAATATCTATCTGGAAATCCGCGCGGGCGCCGGTGGCGATGAGGCCGCCCTCTTCTGCGGCGATCTGCTGCGCATGTACAGCCGCTATGCCGAGAGCCAGGGGTGGCAGATCGAGACGCTCAGCGAGAGCCCCGGCGAGCACGGCGGCTATCGCGAAGTCATCTGCCGCGTGGTGGGCCGCGGTGTGTTCTCGCGCCTGAAATTCGAATCCGGCACTCACCGCGTGCAGCGGGTGCCGGCCACGGAAGCTCAGGGACGCATTCACACCTCCACGGTCACCGTCGCGATCCTGCCGGAGCTCGAGGAGATCGAGAAGGTGCAGATCAATCCTGCCGAGATCCGCGTCGACACCTATCGCGCCTCCGGCGCCGGTGGCCAGCACGTCAACAAGACCGACTCGGCCATCCGCATCACGCACCTGCCCACCGGCATCGTGGTGGAGTGCCAGGACGAGCGCTCACAGCACAAGAACCGCTCGCGCGCGATGTCGCTCCTGGCCGCACGCCTGACGGCCGCCGAGCAGGAAAAACAGCTCTCCGCGCAGGCGCGCAGTCGCAAGCTGCAGGTCGGCACAGCCGATCGTTCAGAGCGCATCCGCACCTATAATTTCCGGGACGGGCGCGTCACCGATCACCGCATCAACCTGACCCTGTACCGGCTGCCCGAGATCATGCAGGGCCAGCTCGATGAGCTGCTCTCGGCGCTACAAAACGAATATCAGGCCGAGCTGCTGGCGGACGCCGAGTAACTGGCCGCGGAGTGCAGCGTCAGCGCAAGCGCGCTCAGAAACACCACGGCCGCCGCGAGGAAGGCGACGATGCAGGCTGCGCTCACCGCCTGAAAGGCCGTCCCCGTGATCAGCACCGCGAGGATGCTCAGGATCGCGGCAAATACCAGCACGCACACCAGCACCACGACGATGGCGATGACCAGCGCGGCGAGCGTCTTCCACCACTGCGGTCGCACCAGGATCACACAGCGCACCAATACCATGGCCGGACTGGGGTGCTCGAACAGCACCACGGGCAGCATCACGAGGTAACAGACGAACAGAAACAGCCCGGGCAGTATCAGCAGCGCCAATCCCACCGCGAGGCTCGCCTGCGCCAGCAGCCAGCTCGCCAGCAGAAGCGGCAGGCGATGCAGTGCGGCGCGCAGGGCTGCGCTGGCCGGGCAGAGGATGCCGGCGATCAACGAGCGCTGCTGCAGCATCATGGCGCTGGTCAGATACAGCGCCACCGCCGTGCCCAGCAGCGACAGCGCCCACCAGGTCGGATCCGACGGCAGCACGTACTCGATCTTGTCCGGCGCATGACCGCGCGCGAACCAGTACAGGTTGGGCAGCTCGGCCATCAGCACCGCCATCATCGCCAAAGGCAGGCACTTGGCGACGGTCACCCGAAACAGGCGCGAGGCGGTCTCCAGAATCTGACTGACGCTCGCGCCGGGGGCCGGCGCCGCAGGTTCCGTCATAATCGCTCCAACGGGAATGTCGGACAATCTAACAGACTGTGCGTCACGCCGGGCGCTGCGGGCCTGGCTCGAGCGCGGCCATCGCCTGCTGCAGGCCGCCGGCCGCGACAGCGCGCGCCTCGAGGCCGAATTGTTGCTGACTCATGTACTTGGCAGACCGCGCAGCCACCTGCTTGCGCACGCCGAGGAGCCGCTCGCTCCCGAGCAGGCGGTGCACTATGACGCCTTGCTGCAGCGCGCGGCACGCGGGGAGCCACTGGCTTACCTGACCGGCGAGCGTGAATTCTGGTCGCTCAATCTCCTGGTCTCGCCCGCCGTGCTGATTCCGCGTCCGGAGACCGAGCTTGCCGTCGAACGATGCCTCACGTTGCTCACCGGGGCCGCCCCGGACGTGCGCGTGTGCGATCTGGGTACCGGCGCCGGCGGCATCGCCCTGGCGCTGGCAGCCGAGCGGCCCCACTGGCGCATCACCGCCACGGATCTGTCCGTCGCGGCCCTGGAGGTTGCCAGCGCCAACGCCCGGCGACTCGGCTTTCTGCAGCTCGAATTTCTGCCCGGCGACTGGCTCGCGCCGCTCGCGCGCCGCGAGTTCGAACTCATCGTCAGCAACCCCCCCTACGTCAGCATGCACGACCCGGCGCTCGCTGCGCTTGGCCATGAGCCGCGTGCGGCATTGACGCCGGGCGACACCGGTCTCGAGGCTCTGCACCACCTGATTCGCGACGCCCGCGCGCACCTCGCCACCGGCGGGTGGCTGGTGCTCGAGCATGGCGCGGACCAGGGTGCAGCGGTGACCGCGGCGCTTGTCGAGGCCGGCTATGCTCGCGTACGCTGCCATCGCGATCTGGCGGGGCATGATCGCGTCAGCGAAGGCCAACGCCTTTGGAGTGCGTAAAGCAAAGGCGCCGCTGCGGCGCCCGCCCCACCGACCCATCCAGGAGCTCCCCATGGTGCGATTCGAGACTACTCACGGCGATTTCACGGTGGAGCTCTACGAGCAGGATGCGCCTCAGACGGTGGCCAACTTCCTGCGCTACGTCGATGAGGGCTTCTTCGATGGCACGATCTTCCATCGCATCGTGCCCGGCTTCGTCATCCAGGGTGGCGGGCTGACCAGCGACTTCCAACAGAAGACCACGCGTGCTCCAGTCAAGAATGAGGCGGACAACGGCGTGCGCAACGAACGCGGCACACTGTCCATGGCACGTACCGAGGAGATCCACAGCGCCACTTCGCAGTTCTTCGTCAATCTCGCCGACAACGAATTTCTCGATCACCGTCCCGGCCAGTACGGCTATGCGGTCTTCGGCCGCATCACCGAAGGCATGGACGTCATCGACAAGATCGCCGCCGTGCACACCGGCCGGCGCCGCGGCTACAGCGACGCTCCCATGGAAGATGTGCTGATCCGCTCGGCGCGGCGCACGGAGCCCGCCAAATAGCCAGGCGACGTCGCGGCGGCGTACTGCGGCGACTGGCGGGCCGCGTTCTCGTCGGCACGGTCGTGCTGCTGTTCGCCTGTCTGCTCGCCGCCCTGGGCGCCGTGCTGACACTGCGCTATCTGTCCCCGCCCACCAGTGCCTTCATGCTCGAGGCGAGTGCGCAGGCGAAACTTCAGGGCGAGCGGCACTACCGCACCGACTATCGCTGGCGCAGCCTTGCGGCGATCTCACCGGAGGTGGCAATCGCCGTGGTCGCCTCCGAAGACCAGCACTTTCCCGACAACGACGGCTTCGACTTCGATTCGATCCGCGCGGCGCTGCGCGCGCACGAGCGTGGCGCGCGGCTGCGTGGCGCGAGCACCATCACCCAGCAGGTGGCCAAGAATCTTTTCCTCTGGTCGGGTCGCAGTTTCCTGCGCAAGGGCCTAGAAGCCGGCCTGACGGTGCTCATCGATCACCTCTGGAGCAAGCAGCGCACGCTCGAGGTCTACCTGAACATCGCGCAGTTCGGCCCCGGCATTTTTGGCGTTGAGGCGGCGGCGCACCGCTACTTTCGCACCAGCGCTGCGCATCTGACGCGCGATCAGGCCGCGCTGCTCGCTGCGGTGCTCCCCGACCCGCTGCGCTTGCACCCGAACGCGCCCTCGCGCTACGTAATGGCGCAGCACGACTGGATCCTGCAACAGATTGCAAACCTCGGCGGCCCGGGCTACCTCGGCACCGTTGCCCCGCGATTTGCGCCGCTCGGCGCGCGTATCGCGGCGCACCACGGCCAGTAGCCCCCCGGCGGCCCCGCCGGACCCCGAGCCCCGCCGGACCCGGTCGCACCCGGCACGCCGGGGGCACCGCCCGGCGCTCCTGGGGCCCGGAGGGGGCGTGCGAACTCCCCCTGCCTGCCGGGGTCAGTGTCTGTGCGCGGGGATACCAGGTAGAGTCAGCGCCCTCCGACGCGGCGAGGGGCACAGTCCCGACAGCCCACCGGCGCCGCCTCGCGCTGCAGTAGCGCTAATGTGTCGGGGAGGCATTTCAGGGAGGCCCCAGGCGTCCAGCATCCGTTGCGCCGCAAGATTTCATGCAAACGATTAAAGAGCGTGCCGTGCGCATCCTGCTGGTCGGACCCTACGATCCCTTCTGTGGGGAGTACACCTTTCTTGCTCCGCCCCTCGGAGTATGGCGACTGGTCGGGGTGCTGAGTGCCGCCGGCGTGCACGCCGACGTGTTCGATCCGAACTGCTGCAGCGAGCCGCCCCAGGCGGCACTCGAGTCGTTGCTGCGCCGCGAACCCTGGGACGTCATCGGTATTTCCACCACCGGCATGACGCTGCGCTTCGATCTACAGCTCGCGCATGCTGCACGCCGCGCCTGTCCGCAGGCACTGCTGCTTGCGGGCGGAATGGAGGCAACCTTCCGGCCGGCGCAGATGTTCGAGCTCGCTCCCTTCGATGGGGTCGTGCTCGGTGAGGGCGAGCGTCCGCTGCTGCAACTGGCCGAGCGTCTGCGCGCGGGCCAGGGCCTGGGCGGCATTCCCGGCATCGCCGAGCGGCGCGCCGACGGCACGTTGTTGCGTATCACGCAGCCGGCGCTGACGGCCGCAGAGCTGCGCGATGCAATATTCCACGTCCCCTACGAACGCATGCCATACCGGCGCTACTGGGAGCGCCTCGAGCGTTCCTACAACGTTGGAGGCCTGCCGAGCAAGGCCGCGCGCGAAGCCTCGCTCGCCGAAATCCGCTCGGTTCGTCTGATCACGCTCAATTACTGCCCCATGGCCTGCAGCTTCTGCTCGGCGACGAACTTCCTGCACGAAGCGCAGGGGGGCGTGGCCGCGGTGGCCCGCCTGTCGGCGCAGGACTGTCTGACGATGGTCGAGCGCATCGTCGCCGCTCATCCGGATGTGCGCACGATCTTTTTTCAGGACGACATCTTCGTCTTCACCAACGACCGGCGCGTCCTGCCACTGTGCGAGGCCATCGTAGCCGCCAAGGCTGCCGGCAGGCTGCCGCGGGGACTGCAATTCATCAGCACCAATCGCATCGACGCCATGAATGTCGAGCGGCTCACGGCCATGCGCCGCGCCGGCTTCCGCGTGTTGGGCTTCGGCATCGAGAATTTTTCCGCGCCGGTACTGCAGGAGTTCAACAAGGGTCACATTCACCGCTTCATCGCGCCGATGCTGCGCGCCGCGCTGGATGCGGGCATCACCCCGTTCCTGGACCTGATTCTGACCTCTCCGCACTGCCGCATGGCGGATCTGGCGGAGACGCTGCGCGAGGCCTACCACTGGCTCATTGCCGGCTGCGAGATCGGCATGTATCCCTACGTTGTGCCCTTCTCCGGCGCCGCGCTGGAGCGCGATCCGGTGCTGAAGCAACACACGACCTACACGCGCCAGCGCATCGCCGGCTCGAACATCGAGTGGCAGCAAGCCACCAAGATCCTGCCGCTCGACCCGCAGGTATGCGAGGTCATCCTGCGCATCGAGCAGGACTTCGAGGCGCTGCTCGCGGGACTCGCGCCACGCGCACCGCACCTGCCCTCGCGCGTGCGTTCGGTGCTGTGGCTCATGGCCTCCGTGCCGGTTATGGCCGAGCATGGTTACGCGATTGCCGATGCGCAGCAGCTCGCGGCGCATCTGGCCGCCGTCCTGCCGGAAGCACCTGGCATGGCCGCGGCGCGCCGTGCGAACCCGGCGGCTCAACCCAGCCTGGTTCCGGCCTGAGCGCCGCATGAACGCGCTGCCCGAATTCCGTTCGCCCCCGCCGCTACGCGCCTCGCCGCCGCCCCCGCGCCGGCGCCGCGTCTCCCCGCTCCTCACGCCGCTGGCCGCCTGCGCACTGCTGGCCGGTTGGATTGCGCTCTCGGCAGTGGGCGATCAGGCGCGCACCTTCTCGGTGATCATCGCGCTGCTGGCGAACTTCGTGGTCTACACCGACGCCGCCGACCTGCTGCTGCGCCTGTACGCGCGCCGCCGCCATACCTCGGCCCGGGGGGTGGAGCTGTCGATCGACCTCGCCGCCGCAGCGCCCAGCGCCATGCAGCGCCTGGTGCCCACGCGCCCGTATGCGATCGTCGCTTCCATTCATAACCTCGACAGTCGCGGCGAGCTCGATGCCTTCATGGAGACCATGGGACGCTATCGCGAGCGCGTCTGGCTCATCAGCGATGGCTCGAGCGATCAGACGGCGCGCCGCCTGCGCCAGGCGGGCTGGCGCTGCATCGAGGAGACCGTCAACCGCCGCAAGCCCGCCGCACTGCGCCGCCTGCTCGAGCAGCTGCCGCTGTCGATCGAGACAGTCATGGTCATCGATCCGGACTGTCGCATCCGCCTGCGCAGCGAGGGCAGCAGCGTGGACCTGGAGCGCTACATCGGCGATTTCCAGGCGTCCGGTGCCGCCGCGGTGTGCCCGCGGCTGATGGTCGAGCCCGACGGCTTCCTGACGCGCTTTCAGGCCTTCGAGTACGCACTCGGCTTTCGCATCGGCCGCAGGAGCCTGGCCGATTTCAGCATCACCTCGGGCGTCTCGCTGTACCGCCGCGACGCGTTGGAATTCGCCCTCTCGCGTCACTCGCTCTCGGTCTACGCGGAGGATCTGGAGAATGCGCTGATCCTGCTGGCGGCCGGCGAGCGCATCTACTACGACGGTCGCCTGTTGGTCAGCACCGAGGGCCCCGGCTCCTGGCGCCGCTGGTTCTCGCAGCGCGTAGGCTGGTATTACGGGCTCCTGAAGGTCTATACCGAGCGCTTCGCGGAGATCCTCCGCATCCGCCGCCGTGCGCCCTTCGCGTTCTATCATTACCTGATCTACATGGGCCTGCTGACGCTCGGGCTGCACCTGGTCAAGATGGTGGCCACCGGCGTGCTGCTGATCAGTCTGGTCGCCGGCTTCGATCACCTGTTTGCCGCCGGCGTGATCCCCGACAGCCGCTGGATCAATCCCCTGTACTTCGCTACCGCCGTAGGCTGCTACCTGACGCTGGGCATCATCGCGCTGTTCGCCATCGTGCCCGAGAAAGAGCGCGGCTACGTCGCGCCGATCGTGCCGCTGTATCTGCTCTACACGCTGATCCACGTGGTGCCGATGAGCGTCGGATTCGTCAATTGGATCAGCAAAAAGCTCTGGGGACGCCGTCTGTATCACGATCACTACGAGCCTGGCGAACGGCGCGATGCACGGCACACGCCCGCGCCCGCGAGCACCGAGACGCTGCCGCTCAATCCGGTGCCGAGCGTGCCGCAGCGCATGCCGCCTTCGCTGGCGGCGGCCACGTTGGCCCCGCTGCCGCTGGATCGGAGCGCGCCATGAGCGTTGAGGCGCAACGACTCATCGAGGCGCAGCCACCGGTCGGCATCGCGCTAGGCGCCGAGGCGCACCGCGCCGGCGCCTATTGGGAGGGCCGCGCGCGGCGCTTCGCAATGCAGGGCGAGGGGCTCGCCGCCGTGTGCTCCTACGGCATGCCCGATTTCTACAACCGCATGATCCAGTGGACGCAGCGCCGAGCGCTGCTGCCGTGGCTCAAGGTCGGCGCGGGCACGCGAGTGCTGGACATCGGCTGCGGCGTGGGACGCTGGACGCGCTGGCTCGCCGCGCGCGGTGCCGAGGTCACCGCTGTCGATGTCAGCCCCACGATGATCGCGGAGGCGCGCCGGCGCGCACACCAGGCCGGACTCACGGCGCACTGCCGCTTCGCCGTGCAGGATCTGGTGGAGCTCGATGCCGGCGGCCCGTACGAGCTCGTGTTGGCGGTCACGGTGCTGCAGCACGTGCTCGATGAGCAACGGCTGCGCGCAGGTCTCGCCCGCATGACGCGCCATCTGGCGCCGGGCGGACGCATGCTGCTGCTCGAGGCGGCCCCGGAGCGTGTCAATACCCGCTGTGACAGCCCCATCTTCCTGGCACGCACGCGCGAGCGCTATCGACAGCTCTTCGAGGACAGCGGGCTGGCTCTGCAACGCGTCGTCGGAGTGGACCCCGCGCCCTTCAAACTCTGGCTTCTGCCGTATCTGCGTCGCCTGCCGCGGGCGCTCGGTGTAACGGCGACCGCCGCCGTCAGTGCAGCCTCCCTGCCCGTGGACGCGCTGCTGGCGCATCGCCTGCCCCAACGCTCCTGGCATGCGCTGTTCGTGCTGGCTCATCGCGGGATGCAGCAGCCATGAGCAAACGCCGCGTCTGGGTCACGCTGCTGGTGATGGTGCTGCTTGGCGCCTTCGTGGTGCTCGCACGCTGGTACGCGCCGCGTCGCCTGACTCCCGCGCTCTCGCCGCAGTCGCTGACGCTGGCGGTGATCACCGGCGCGGACCGCGGGCCGGGAAGCCTGCGCGAGGCGTTGTTCACGGCCGATGCGGCCGCCAGTGCGGCGAGCATCGAGATCCGCGTGCCCGTGATCACGCTGCAGAGCGCGCTGCCGCCAATCGTCAACCCGCATGGCATCCACATCGGCGTGGCCGACAGTCTATCCGCCAGCGGCACGCGCATCGATGCGCGTGCGGTCAACGCCGCCACGCCGGTGTTCGATGTCGACGCCGAACGCACCGTCATCGCCGGTCTTGCCATCCAGGGTTGTCCGGGCACCGCGATCCTGGTGCGCGCGGCACGCTTCACGCTGACCGGCACCACCATCACCTCGTGCGACGTCGGCGTGGAGATCGCTACCAGCGGCGGACGCATCGCGCTGGAGCGCAATCATTTGCAGCGCGATCGCATCGGCGTGCGCTTTACGGCACCGAGCCCCGACAGTGACCTGGTCAAGAATGAGTTTGACGCCAACGACTCCGGACTGTGGATGGTCGCGAGCCAGGCCAACGCGAGCGCGGCCGCAAACGGCACGCTGGGGGTGCATGACAATCAGTTCGTCTCCGACAACACCGATGTGGTGGTGGGCAATCTGCCGGTGCTCATCGAGCAGAATGAGTTCGACAGCGTGCGCGAGGCGGCCATCCATATCGTGGGTGCCCAGGCCGTCGTACGACGTAATCGCATCAGCACCGGCAGCGCCGGCGGCATCGTGGTGGAGAATGCCGCCGGCGCGATCATCGAGGCCAATGAGCTCGATCACCTGCAGGGTTATGCGCTGCTGCTGCGAGGCAGCGCGGACAGCCTGGTGCGTGACAATCGCATCCAGAGCTGCGGCTACGGCATGGGTTTCGTGCTCGGCGATGCGCATCGGCCTGACACGGCCGTGAACAACACGCTCATCGATCTGAAATACAACGGCATCGACATCATCGGCGACTCGCCGATTCTGCGCGGTAATCACGTGCTGAAGGCACGCGTGACACCACTGCATATCGTGGACTTCACTTCCCCGCAGGGCTCCACGGTGCGCTCGCAGCCGCTGCTGGAGAAAAATGACCTGCAGCGCGGCGCTGCGGAGTGACCCATGGCGGAAAGCAAGAACGACGCAACCCAGGCCCTGCCGCTGCCCGAATGGGACGATCCTCAGGCGCAGCTGCTGGAGGACACCTGGGTCCTGACGCTGTTCGCCGTGCTGCTGGCCACCGCCGTACCCTGGTTCGTCAGCTCCCTGAACATCGACTTTGCGGCCGCCTCCTGGGCGGTGCTGGCGCTGGGACTGTGTTATCTCGCCATGAGCCTGCTGGCCGCCGAGCGCGCCACCTCCCCCTGGCGCCGCCGCCTGGTCGGGCTGCTGCACGCCGCCGGCGTGATCGGCCTGGGCTTTTTGTGGCACGCCTGCGGCGGACTGCAGAACCCGGCGTTCCTGCTGGCGTTTGCGCTGCCGGTGATCGGCGCGAGCGCGTTGTCGCGCGGCCAGCCCTACCTGACGGCCGTGCTCTCGCTGCTGGTGGTGGGCGCCGTGGGGCTGGTCGAGGCACCGGAGCTGCGCTGGTACGTCGCTGACCTGCGCGCCGCCGGCAGCTGGCTTGCGCCGCTGGCCCCATTGCTGTCACCGACTGCGGGGGCCGCTGGCGGCACCTTTGCAGGTTTCTATGCGCCCGTCGGTTACGACGTGGCCCTGCTGGAGGTGTTTTCGATCCTGCTGATGGCCTGCGCCGTCGCCTCCGAGTCGCTCGGTTACGCCTTTCAGCGACTGATCGACCATTTGACCGCAGCGCGCGCAGAAGGCGCGCAGGCCCAGCAGCTCTGGACCATGCTGCTGCAGCAGCTGCCGGCTCCGGCGCTGCTGGTGGACAGCGAGACGTTGCAGGTGCTGGTCGCGAGCGAGCGCTTCTCGAGCTTCCTCGGCGCAAACGTTGCCGCGGTCGGCCGGCCGCTACTCGAGGCGTTACCGATCTCCTATCCCGAGCGGCTGCAGGAGATGGTCAGCGGCCACGGTGGCAGGCTGACAGTCGTGCTGCACGCGCCGGAGCGACTGCGCCTCGCACAGCTGCAGGTGCAGCAGCTGCTCTCCGACGGGCGTCGTCTGGCACTGCTGCTGCTCGAGGACAACACCGCAGCCTACTGCATCGGGGCGGCGCTGGATGCCGATGAGCACGCCACCCTGGTCATCGACGCGCAGGGTCGCGTTCTTGCGAGCAACAAGCCGGCGCGCGCGCTGTTTCCCACGGCCGTCCCGGGCAACGAGGCGACCGCGGTGCTGCTACCGCTAGCGCCCGCAGGCGGCGCAGCGCGCTGGTGGGAGCCGGGGCTGGCGGGCCGCCGCCGTCTGCAGCTGTCAATCGCGCACCGCCGCTACCAGGCGCTCTGCACCGGTGTGGCGCTGCCAGGCGAGGAGCAGGGTCTGTACGTCATCGCATTGGCACCGGCATGGCTCGGCGCGGCCGCCACGCAGCTCACCGAGGCCCTCGTCAGCGAAGTGCGTTGAGCCAGAGATCGAATCGGAGAGTTTGGCGTTTGATTACCTCGAAAGGAAGCCCGATGCGAAGCAAGTCGAGATGGGAACTCGCCGGAGCACTGCTGCTGGCGCTGGCGTGCGCGGGCCGCGCCTGGGCACAGCCGCCTGCCACGGCGCAGGCGCCCCCGACACCACCGGCACCCGCCAACAGTACGACCTCGGCGACACCGGTCGCTCCGCCGGCCACCGCGAGCGCTGCGCCGACCTGGCAGCCTGACAATCGCCTGATCATCTCGGGCGATGGCGACTCGCTTACCGGCATCAGTGGCCACGGCGGTGGCGGCAGCCTCGGTTATCTGGCCGAGATCAACCCCAATGCGCTGATCGGCGTCGCCGGCGAGTACCAGACGCTGGCGGGCAGTCACTGGGCATTCGGCTCGCTGACCGCTGCGTACAGCCACGCGCTCACGCAGAGCTCGCGCTGGAACATCAGCGGCGAGGCCCACGAAGGATCCGGCCAGAGTGGCAGGACCCACTTCCGTTACGCCATCGAGGCGCTGGGCGGGGCCCTCACCGTGCCGGGCGGTGTGACGCTCAGTGCCGAAGAGCGCCAGATTGACGTCGACACCAGTCACGGCAGTCTGCCCAAGGCGGGCCTTTCCAAGGCCTGGGGCACACATCTGCTCACCAGCATCGGCTACGCACAGTCCGTGGGAGGCAACCTCGCCACACAATATGGACTTGCGCGCATCGACATCATCACCAGCCCCATCCAGTTCGTGCTGGGCGGCGACTTCGGACATGTCTCCCCCTCCGTGCTCGACATCCAGGGCATCCTGCTGCCCCAAGCCCGCCGACTCAGCGAGGAATTCGTGGGGCTCACCACGCCCACGCGGCACGCGGACTTCTCGCTGCTCGCCGATCGCATCGATTTGCAGGGGGTCGTGCGCCTCACGCTGACTCTTACCGCGACGGTGCACTTCCGATGAAACTGGGTTTCCAAGCCATTCGCTCGGTGGGCCTGGCGGCAGCGCTGTGCGCAGGCCTGGTGCTCGCCGCCGGCGCTCGCCTGGTCGCCCTGAGCCTCGAGCAGCACGCGGTGCAGGCGCGCAGTGCGGCGCAGAGCTACGCCGATCAGGCCGCGCAGGCATTGCAGAGCCAGCTGCAGCGGCTCGTCATCACCGCCCGAACACGAGCTGCCGCGGCCAGCCAGGCTCTGGCCACGAGTGCCACTCCAGCAGCCAGCGGCCTCACGACCCTGCCCACGCACCCCGACGGCTTCTGGCTGATGAACGACGGTCGAGTGCTCGGCGCCGCGGGAACTGGACGCGAGCGCGCGCGCGCCATCGCATCACGGTGGCAGCCTTCCTCGCCTGGAGCGGCACCCTCACCGGCAGCTGCATCGACCTCTGCCGGTGCACCTGCGAATTCCAACGCGCCTGTCGCCATTCAGGAAGGTACCGGCTGGCTGATCGCAACGCGCGTGGCGGTGCAGTCCAGCGCCGACAGTGGCGATGGCTCCGGCGCCGTTGCTCAGCCGCCCGCCTGGGCGGTGGTCTACCGTGACCTGGATGACCTGCTCGTGGGCGCGCACCTCGACCGTGCCGGCCGCCTGGGCTATGACTTCTCACTCGCACAAGCCGGGCCCACCGAGCGTGTTCCGCTGCCACTGGCGAGCACGCGCACCGAACCGCTCTCGCAGCCGGCGCGCGCGCGCATCACCCTGCCGGGCGGCACGCAGGCCTGGCAGCTCGATGTGCGTCCACGCAGCGGCTGGTTTCCCGCCAGCGACCTGGTGGTGGAATCAAGCCTCGTGCTGCTGGTGGCGTGGCTTGCGGCATTGGGCGTTGCCGATGCCGCGAAGCATCTGAGTCATCTGCGCAGCGCCCTGGAGGCCTCGCGGGAGCGACTGCACAACACACAGCGACGTCTCTCCGAGGAGCTCGAGCAGCGTGAGCGTCTGCAGAGAAGCTTTGATCACGCGCACTATCACGATTCCTTCACCGGCCTGCCCAATCGACGCTACTTTCTCGATCAGGTCGATCGCGCGCTGCGCGAGATGCGCACACGCTCGGGACGCGAGATCGCCGCGCTGCTCATCTCCGTGGGCCGCTACAAGGTCGTTACCGATACGCTGGGTCACACCGCCGGGGATGAGCTGATGGTGCAGATCACGCGCCTGGCCAATCAGGCGCTCGCCGGCCAGGAGTTCGTGCTGGCACGTTGGGCCGATGACGAACTGGCGCTGCTGGTGAGCGCCGTGCACAGCGCCGAAGGCGTATTGCACATCGCGCGTTTGCTGCAGCAGGCACTGCAGACGCCGATCGAGATCCGCCGCCACCGTATCATGGCGGCCACCAGCATGGGGGCGACCTACGTCGAGTCGGGACTGCAGCGCGCCGAGGAGGTTTTGCGCGAGGCAGACATCGCCCTGTCCTCGGCCAAGGCGCAGGGTGGATCGCGCCTGGTCAGCTACAGCAGCGCCATGCAGACCCACTTGATGCAGCAGGTGAGCCTCGAGGGCGATCTGCAACAGGCGCTGGAGCGGCAGGAATTTCGCCTGATGTTCCAGCCCATCGTCGATCTGTCCGGCCGCCAGATCGTCGGCATGGAAGTGCTGCTGCGCTGGCTGCACCCGGTAGAAGGCTTGTTGCGGCCCGATCGCTTTCTGAGCTCGGCCGAGGAAGCAGGCCTGAGCGTGGCGATCACGCGCTGGATCATCCAGCGCACCTGTCAGATCGGCCGCCAATGGCGCACCATGTTGCCGTCCGACACGCAGTTCTACTTCAGTGTCAATCTGTCCACGGCGGCGCTGCTCGATCCGGAGCTCAGCGAGTACGTGCGTCAGGCGCTCAGTCGCACTGAAGTCGGCCCCGCCGCGCTGAAATTCGAGGTTACCGAGAGCAGCCTCATCAGCAACGTCGGTGCGGCACGCCAAGCCCTCGATCGGCTGCATGCCCTGGGCGTGGAGTTGATGCTCGATGACTTCGGCACCGGCTACTCATCGCTCAGCCACCTGCAGCTCTTCCCGTTCGACTACATCAAGATCGACGGCCCGTTCGACAGCCGCGGCGCAACCACTCATCCGACGCTCGCCGGCGCCCATCATGGCCCCGACCGCGGCACCGCCGCCTTGGTGCGCGCCATGACGCAGATGGCCGAAGCGCTGGGGCTGAAGACCGTCGCCGAGATCGTCGAGACCACCTCGGCCGTCAACAGCCTGCAGCAGTTCGGCTGCCAGTTCGCGCAGGGCAATGCCTTCTCGCCTCCCGTGGACGCCGATCAGGCCTTCCAGCGCCTGCGCGCGCGGATACTCGAGCCGCACGACGCCATTGCGCTCGAGGAGCCGGAGCCTGAGGAAGATGACTCCGCCACCATGATCCTGCCGGTGCTGCCGGAAACCATGATCGAGTAAGCGGGAGCTCATCGACCGCGCCGCGCCGACGCCCAAGTTCGCGAGCTTTCGGGCCTTCGCGCTACCATACGCCATGGCCATCCAGCTCGAGCCCGGGCCTGCGCCCGCGCGTCTCACCCTGCCGGCGTCCCAGCGCCAGTACCGCTACTACGACTTCGTCATGGCGGCGTACGTCTGCATCCTGCTGTGTGCGAATCTGATCGGCCCGTCCAAGGTTTCCACGGTCCACCTGCCGGTGATCGGCGGGGTCACCTTCATGGCCGGCGTGCTCTTCTTCCCACTCTCATACATTTTCGGCGACATCCTCACTGAGGTGTACGGCTATGCGCGCGATCGGCGTGTGGTGTGGGCCGGCTTTGCGGCGCTGGCGTTCGCATCGCTCATGGCCAGCGTCATCGTCGCGCTGCCGCCGGCCGCGGAATGGCGCAGCAAGCAGGCCGCCGTCGAGACCATCTTCGGCAACACTCCGCGCATCATCGCCGCCTCCATCATCGCCTTCTGGTGCGGCTCCTTCGTCAACAGCTATGTGATGGCGAAGATGAAGCTGTGGTCCGAAGGACGCTGGCTGTGGACGCGCACCGTGGGCTCCACCATCTGCGGCGAGGCGGTGGACTCAGCGCTGTTCTACTCGATCGCCTTTTTCGGCCTCTGGGACCAGCATCTGCTGCTGACGGTCATGATCACGCAGTACGTGCTCAAGAGCGCCTGGGAGATCGTCATGACGCCGGTGACCTATCGCGTCGTCGGCTTCCTCAAGCGCACCGAGCACCAGGACTACTACGACCGCGATACCAACTTCACGCCATTCTCGCTGCGCGCCTGATCTCTCCGGGCCTGATCCCTCCGAGGCACCGGTTGTCTCGCGCCTCTCGCACCCAGCCAGTCGCAACAGTTCAGGCCGAGCGCGCGGCGCTGGCGGGCGGAACCGCCGAGGCACGTAGCGCCGGCCACAGCACGGCGAGCTGCCCGAGCAGCAGCATCGCCGCGACGCCGATGAGCGGGTAGAGAAACGGCAGGCGTGCAAGTGCCACGCTGCGCACGACCCAGAGATTTGCGGCGATCGCCAGCAGGACACCGACTGCCACACCGGCACCCGAGATCAGCAGATTCTCGCTTTGGAAATGCCGCAGGATCGCGCCACGGGTCGCTCCCAGCGCGCGCCGGATGCCGATCTGTCGCCGACGCTGCGCCACCCAGTAGCTCGTCAGTCCGACGATGCCAAATGCCGTGACCACGAGCAGGATGGCGCATACGACCTCCATGAGGAAGGCCAGTCCCCTATCCCCGCGGTAGGCATCGAGGCGCGAGTCACTCAAGGTTTGCATGCCCGTGATGATGCGCTGGGTGCTGATGTCGTAAAGCTTGCTACGTGCTGCGACCATCGCTGCGCCCAGCTGACCCGGGCGGGCACGCACGACATAGAAGATCTGCGCATCTGCCCAGCGATAGGGCAGTATGATGGAATTCTGCGAGAACGGCGCGTTACCGGCGAACGGCGTCGACATCAACTGATCGACGATTCCAATGATGCGCGTGGAAATCCCGTCCGGCACGATCAATACGGTGTGTCCGAGTACCGAGCCGGTCGCCGACAGCCGCTTTGCCGCGGCCTGCGTGATGATGATTCCCGGCAGCGTGCCGCCCGCGTGGTCGGCAAGCCCGTGACGATTGACCACGTCGGCAGGGCTGAAATTGCGTCCCGCCACGAGGCGCAGTCCCAGAGTGTCCAGGCCATGGTCGTCCATCATATAGACCATTGACTGCACGCCTGAGCGCGGCATGTCGGGGTTCAGCAGCATCGCCTCGCTCCACACCGGGCCACCAAGCGGATGGTCGTTGGACACGGTCGCATCGGCCACCTCGGGCAGGGATCGCAGGGCCGCCAGGTCCGTCTGCTCACGCGCGGGAAGATCGTCGCTGTTGACGACCCAGCGATTGCTGATGATGAACACGCTGGCCTCATCGCCAACCCCGCTGGGTCGACGACTCTGCGCCGTGCGCTGCTGAATGATGAACAGCGCATTGCACAGCACCGCCAGCGTCAAGGCGATCTGCAGGGCAATCAGCGTCGCGCCAACCTTGTTATGACGCAGGGCGCAGAGGATGGGGACCCAATGCACGCTCGAGCCTCATTCCGCCTTGATCTGCAGGGCCGGCTCGACCTGCATCGCGCGCCATGCCGGATAGAGGCCCGCCAGCAGTGCCGTCACGATCGCCAACGAGAGCGCGATGAGAAAATCACTGGCCCGCATATGCGTCAGCACGCCCAGATCCTGCGGTAATTCCACGCGCGAGCCGATCAATCCGAGCTGGATCAGACCCACTCCGATGAGCCCTCCCACCAGGCCGAGCATGCCGGCCTCGACCAGTCCCTGTGCAAAGATCGCCGGCCGATCCGCTCCCAGCGCGCGGCGAACGCCCACGCTCGCGGAGCGGGACATGTATTTCGCCAGCATCAGCCCCGCGGCATTGAGCAGGCAGACTGCCAGCACTGCGAATGAGACCGCGGTCAGCGTCGTCACCGCCGGCGGCATCACATGGTTATATGCCAGCCACTCGGGAACGTCGCGCAGCGCGACGCGCGGTGCCCAATGAAAGCGCCCAAGCTGACGCTGTTCGGCGGCGTAGTTGTTGAGAAACGTGCGATAGCGGGCGACCGCCCGGGCATCGGGCAGCTCCGCCCAGAATTTTATCCAAATGCAGTTCGAGCGCAGTATGCCGTCCCAGCCGCTGCCCGCCCCGGGTCGGTCACAATTGAAGTTGGCAGAGGTCATCATCTGCGCATCGATCGCGCGGGTGAATGGCAGAAACAACTGGTCGGCGCCGCTGTAATCCTCTTGACCCAGATCATAGAAGCGCGGCCGAGGCTGCCAATCGTCCAGCACGCCGATGACGCGATAGGGTCGATTGTTGATCAGCAGCGAGCGCCCGACGCTGTCGACGCCTCCGAACAACTGCTGGTTGAAGGCACGCGTGAGCACCACGACCGCGGCGTGTCCGTCATCCTCGCTCTTGCCCCAGGGAGCACCGAACTGAAAGGGAACGTCGAACATGCTGAAAAAATCGCCGTAGGTCGCGCGGGCCGTGCCCTGCAGCGGGATCTGGCGCGCAGCCGGCGGTGTGATGGAGACGATCGTCGGATACATCGCAGCCTGACGGGTCGCCAGATGCGCCTGCATCAGGGCCTGCGCATCGGTATAGGTGAGGTCCGGTGGCAAGCGGTCACGGGCCTGCGGCGGCGCCCCCGGCCGCGGCCCGAAGTTGTCGATCTGCGGCACGAACAGCTGCGCGGACTTTTGCGGAATCGGATCGCCGCTGGCCGCGCGAAAGATGGTCAGCATCGTCATCGACGCGCCGATCCCCACGCCGATCGCCAGCACCATCAGCGACGTCAGCACCACATTGTGCCGCAGGCTGCGCAGCGCCAGGCTGAGGTAATAGCTGAACAATCGCCCCCCGGAGATGCACTTAGCTGGGCGCGCCGCCGGCTCGGCTCTCCCGGCCGCAGTATGATCCCGCTAGGGGGAAACCGAAAGTTCGCTACGCGCCAGCGCCACGCACCTCAGGGTGCGGTGAGTCGCATGCGCGGCAATGACATTGGCCACCGTGCCCTCAGTTCATCGACTCCGACGAGGGTGGCAAAGTGCCACTCGACAGCACTCGCTCCACGTCAATGGCATCGAACCGGTACGGCCGGCTGCAGAACTCACACGTCACGGTAACCGCGCCCTGCTCGGCGAGGATCGAGCGCAATTCTTCCGCGCCCAGCGCGCGCAGCAGCCCGGCCACACGCTCGCGGCTGCAGCGACACGCGAAGCGCACCGGCGTGGGCTTGAACAAGCGCACATCGTGCCGCCCGCACAGCTGCTGCAATAACGGCTCAACCGCCGCGGTCCGCAGCAGTGGCAATGGCAGCAAAGCCAGCTGACCCTGCAGCTCCTCCCAGATTTGCTGCGAGCGCGCGGCCAGGGCTTCCCCCTGAGCTGCGGCGCCCGGCATCTTCTGAATGAGCAGGCCCGCCGCATGGCTCGCCGAGGCGCTCAGCGCGATGCGCGTGGGCAGCTGTTCCGAGGTCGCAAAATAGTTTTCCAGGCAGGCGGCCAGACTGCCGCCCTCGAGCGCCACGATCCCCTGGTAGCGCGCGGCGCGCTCCTCGGCCTCGATCGTCACGGCCAGCCGTCCGCTGCCAACCAGCTCGGCGAACGCGGCCGAGCCGGCCACGGCATCCGCCACGGCCGCTACGGCCGGATCGGCGGCCACCGGCGCCGGCGGCAGCTCCGCGCCCGCCCGCAGTTCCGCGACTGCACGCACGCGAAAGTCATGCGTGCACTGCGCGAGCAACAGTCGCAGCAGTCCCTGTCCCTCGAGCTGTAGGCTGAGCGTGCCCTGAAATTTCAGCGTCGCAGCCAGCAGCACGCTGGCCGTCATTGCCTCGCCGAGTAGCGCCTGCAGCGGCGCCGGATAGCCGCGCAGACGCAACAGCTCGCGCCACGGGCCATCCAGCCGCGTACAGAAGCCGCGCACTGGATGATGCTCGAGCACGAAGCGGCGCAGACTGCCGTTGGCGCCGCCGCCGCCGTCCGGCTCAGCCACTCAGCTTCTTCTTCAGCAACTCATTGAGGCGGGCGGGATTCGCCTTGCCGCCCGTGGCCTTCTGAACCTGGCCGATGAAGAAGCCGAAGAGCTTCTCCTTGCCGGCGCGATAGTCGGCGAGCTGCGTGGGATTGGCGGCCATGACCTTGTCGATGGCCGCCTCGATCGCCGATGCATCGGTAATCTGGCGCAGACCGCGCGCCTCGATGATTGCGTCGGCCTCCCGTCCCTCGTCCCACATGGCCTCGAGTACGTCCTTGGCGATCTTGCCGGAGATCGTGTTGTCCACCACGCGCGAGAGCAGCTTCGCCAGACTCCCGGGACTGATGCGGCTCTGTGAGATGTCCACCCCGTCGCGATTCAGCAGACCCGACAGCTCACCGATGACGGCATTGGCGGCCAGCTTGGGCTGACCGCCCAGGTCGCGCACTACGACCTCGAAGTAGTCCGCAAGCTCCATGCTGGTCGTGAGCACGCCGGCATCGTAGGGCGAGAGGCTGTACTCGCTCATGAGCCGCTGCGCCTTCTGGTCCGGCAGCTCCGGCAGCGTCGCCGCCACCGCATCGATATACGGCTGATCGATCTCCAGCGGCAGCAGGTCAGGATCCGGAAAGTAGCGGTAATCGTTGGCCTCTTCCTTGCTGCGCATCGAGCGCGTCTCGCCGCGGTCCGGATCGTAGAGCCGCGTCTCCTGCAACACCTTGCCGCCGCCCTCGAGGAGCTCGATCTGGCGCGCGACCTCGTAGTTGATGGCGCGCTCGACGTAGCGGAAGGAATTGACGTTCTTGATCTCGGCGCGCGTGCCGAGCTTCTCCGAGCCGCGCGGCTTGACGGAAACGTTGGCGTCGCAGCGGAACGAGCCCTCCTGCATGTTGCCGTCGCAGATGCTCAAATAGCGCACCAGCGTGTGGATCTTCTTCAGATACGCCACCGCCTCCTTGGCCGAGTGCAGGTGCGGCTCGGAGACGATCTCGATCAGCGGGGTGCCGGCACGATTGAGGTCCACGGCCGTCAGTTTTGCCAGCCCCTCGTGCAGCGACTTGCCGGCGTCCTCCTCCAGGTGCGCGCGGGTGATGCCGATGCGCCGCATCTCTCCATCCTCCAGCACGATGTCCACCGCCCCGCCGCTGACGATCGGCAGCTCGTACTGACTGATCTGATAGCCCTTGGGCAGGTCCGGATAGAAGTAGTTCTTGCGCGCGAACACCGAGCGGCGTGCCACGCGGGCATTGATCGCCAGACCGAACTTGACGGCCATGCGCACGGCCTCGGCATTGAGCACCGGCAGCACGCCGGGATAGGCCAGATCGACGAGGTTTGCCTGCGCATTGGGAGCGGCGCCATAGGTCGTGGCCGAGCCCGAGAAGATCTTCGAGCGCGTCGAGAGCTGCGCATGGATCTCCAGGCCGATGACGGTATCCCAATCCATCAGCCGAACCCCCGCGGGACGCGCAGGTGCCAGTCACTGTCGCGCTGATATTGATGCGCGACATTGAGCAGCCGTCCCTCGGCGAAGTGCGGTCCGATGATCTGCAGTCCCACCGGCAGCTCCTCGGCGAAACCGCAGGGCACCGAGATCGCCGGCAACCCCGCCAGGTTCGCCCCGATGGTGTAGATGTCGCTCAGGTACATCGTCACCGGATCCTGCGTCCTGGCGCCGAGCGCAAAGGCCGTGTTCGGCGTGGTCGGGCCGATCACCACGTCCACCTCGTGAAAGGCGCGCTCGAAGTCCGCGGCGATGAGCGCGCGCACCTGCTGTGCCTTGAGATAATAGGCATCGTAGTAGCCGGTCGAGAGCACGTAGGTGCCGATCATGATGCGTCGTTTCACCTCGGCCCCGAACCCCTCCGAGCGCGAGCGCTGATACAGATCCAGCAGATCGCGCGGCTTCTCGCAGCGATGGCCGTAGCGCACGCCATCGAAGCGCGCCAGGTTCGAGGAGCACTCCGCCGGGGCGACCACGTAATAGGTCGGCACCGACAGCGGCAGATGCGGCAGGCTGACTTCCTTGAGCACCGCGCCCTGCGCGTGCAGCTCATCGAGCGCCGCGCGGATCAGCTGCTCGATCGGCGCATCCAGTCCTGCGAAGAATTCGCGCAGCACACCGATCTTCAGTCCCTTGAGCGGCTGCGCAAGCTCGGCCGCATAGTCCGGCACCGGCAGCTCGACGCTGGTGGAATCGCGCTCATCGAAGCCCGCCATGGCCGAGAGCAGCAGCGCCGCATCCTCGGCGCTCAGCGCCAGCACGCCCGCCTGATCCAGGCTCGAGGCGAAGGCGATCATGCCGTAGCGCGATACGCGCCCGTAGGTAGGTTTCAAGCCCGTCAGACCGCAAAGCGCCGCGGGCTGGCGGATCGATCCGCCGGTATCGGTGCCCGTGGCCGCGGGCGTCAGGCGCGCGGCCACGGCAGCAGCCGAGCCTCCAGAGGAGCCGCCCGGCACGCGCGCGGGGTCCCAGGGGTTGCGAACCGGTCCGAACCAGCTCGTTTCGTTGGAGGAGCCCATGGCGAACTCGTCCATGTTGGTCTTGCCGAGACAGACCGCCCCTGCCTCGCGCAGGCGCCGTACGACGGTTGCGTCATAGGGAGACACGAAGTTCGCCAGCATGCGCGAGCCGCAGGTGGTCTTCTCATCGCGCGAGCAGAAGATGTCCTTGTGCGCGATCGGGATGCCCGTGAGCGGCCCACCACGCCCGGCGGCGAGCTGCTCATCGGCGCGGGCGGCATCGGCCAGTGCACGATCCGGCGACACGGTAATGAAGGCGTTGAGCTCGCGCTGATGCCGCTCGATGCGCTCGAGGAACGCGCGTGTGAGCTCCACGCTCGAGATGCCACCCGAGCGCAGCGACGCCGACAGCTCGGCGACGGTCATGAGATGCAGTTCTGTCACGGCAAACGCTCGCTCATTCGATGACCCGGGTCATTCGATGCCCCGGGTCATTCGATGACACGCGGGACCAGGTACAGGCCTGCCTCGACCTGTGGGGCGTTGCGCTGATAGAGCTCGTGCTGATCGGTCTCGCTGACCTCATCGGCGCGCAGCCGCGCGCGCTGACCGGGCAGCGGGTGCGCCATGGGCGTCACGCCCGTGGTGTCCACACCCTGAAGCTGTTCGACGAGCGAGAGCACGCGCGAGAGCCCCTCGGCATATTGCAGCGCTTCGTCGGAAGTCAGCGACAGGCGCGCCAGGCGCGCGATGTTCTCGACCTGCTCGCGTGTAATGCTCATGACAAGTGTCTCGAAATTCCTTGAAAAAGCGGCAAAAAATCATACACCTCGCCTTGTGGAATGTCCTGTCGATTGCTAGATTAGCGACCGCCTTTTCTGCTGACTAAACCAAGAAGGTTTCCCGGCCTCATGTTCAAACGCCTGCGCGGCTACTTCTCCAGCGACCTTTCGATCGATCTGGGCACGGCGAACACACTAATCTACGTCCGCGACAAGGGCATAGTTCTCAATGAGCCCTCGGTAGTCGCTGTCCAGGACGAGCCCTCCCACGGCGGCAAGGTCATCGTGGCGGTGGGTGCGGAAGCCAAGGGCATGCTGGGCCGCACCCCCGGTCACATCACCGCCGTGCGGCCCATGAAGGACGGTGTCATCGCCGACTTCACCTATACCGAGAAGATGCTGCAGTTCTTCATCAAGAAGGTGCATGGCAACCGCTTTCTGCAGCCCTCGCCACGCGTGCTGGTGTGCGTGCCCTTTGGCTCGACGCAGGTCGAACGACGCGCCATCCGCGAATCCGCCGAGGGCGCCGGTGCGCGCAACGTCGCGATCGTCAGCGAGCCCATGGCCGCGGCCGTCGGCGCAGGGCTGCCGGTGCAGGAGGCGCGCGGCTCGATGGTGCTGGACGTCGGTGGCGGTACCAGCGAAGTTGCGGTGCTGTCGCTCAACGGCATCGTCTACGCCAACTCCGCGCGCATCGGCGGCGATCGCTTCGATGAGGCGATCATGAACTACGTGCGGCGCAATTACGGCATTCTGATCGGCGAGGCCACCGCCGAGCGCATCAAGATCGAGATCGGCTCGGCCTATCCGGGTGCACAGGTGCGCGAGCTGTCCGTCAAGGGTCGCAATCTCTCCGAGGGCGTGCCGCGCAGCTTCACGCTCAATTCCAACGAGATCCTCGAGGCGCTGCAGGAGCCGCTGCAGGGAATCGTCAGCGCGGTGAAGCAGGCACTGGAGCAGACCCCGCCCGAGCTGGGTGCCGATGTGGCCGAGCGCGGCATCGTACTGACCGGCGGTGGCGCGTTGCTGCGAGATGTCGATAAGCTGCTCATGGAAGAGACGGGGCTGCCGGTCGTCATCGCCGATGATCCGCTGACCTGTGTGGCGCGCGGCGGCGGCCGAATTCTCGAGTTGATGGATCAGATGGGGCCCGGACATTTCGGATTGGAATGACACTCACCACCCGCGCGGCGCGCCGTCCGGCGGCGCGCGCGGGCCCGACGCCGCCCACAGCGGCACCGTTGCCTCCCACGAGGCAGGATCCTAGGCGATGGCTCTCTCCGGCAGCGATGTGGATCGGCCGCTTTACGGACGCGGCCCCTCCCCCGGCCTGCGTTTCACGCTCTACGCCATCGTCTCGATCGTACTCATGTACTACGACCGGCACGGGCAGTTGGTGCAGCGCTTCCGCTATGGCCTGCAGGCGATGGTCTATCCCGTGCAGGTCGCCGTCGGCTCTCCCGAGCAAGGCTGGCGCGCCATCTCCGACAGCTTCCAGACGCGCCGCGCACTGCGGGCCGAAAACGCGCAGCTGCGCGCCGAGCTGCGCGATGCGCAGCTCGCCACCATGCGCCAGGCCGCGCTCGAGCAGGAGAATGCGCAGCTTCGCAACCTGCGCGCCTCGCTGCCGCCGCTGATCAGCCACTGGCAGCTCGCGCAAATCATCGACGTGCAGACCGACCCGCTGCGCGAGCGGCTGGTCATCGACAAGGGAGCCCGCGAAGGCGTGCGGGCCGACCAGGCCGTGGTCGACAGCCACGGGATTCTCGGCCAGGTGGAGCGGGTCGGACCCTTCAGCGCGGAAGTGATTCTCGTCACGGATCCGGAGGGCGCGATCCCGGTGCAGGTGCTGCGCAACGGCCTGCGCACCATCGCGGTGGGCGGCGGCACCGATGGGGAAATCGTGCTGCCCTATCTGGCCAGCAACGCTGACATCAAGAGCGGCGACCTGCTCGTGACCTCGGGACTCGGCGGGGTGTTCCCCGCGGGCTTCCCGGTGGGGCGCGTCATGGGCGTGCGACGTGACAGCAGCCAGCTGCCCGCACAGGTTCGCGCGCAGCCGGTAGCCGACATCGAGCGGGACCGCGAAGTCGCGCTGCTGCAATTCTCGGCGGACAACCCGTCGGCCCCGGCGCCTAATCCGCCGATCGCGCCCGTTCCCGCCGCCAAGTCCAAGTCCAAGTCCAAGCCCCATCCACCGGCG
This sequence comes from Steroidobacteraceae bacterium, assembly GCA_035553315.1. Classification (GTDB taxonomy): domain Bacteria; phylum Pseudomonadota; class Gammaproteobacteria; order Steroidobacterales; family Steroidobacteraceae; genus FEN-1191. The sequence continues at coordinate 159,961 of DATNDE010000034.1, read as the reverse complement.
GACCAACAGGACGAATGAAGCATGGCCACGAATGCACATCCGCGCCTGATGATCCTGATGACGGCAATCGCCGGCCTGGTGCTCAGCCTGCTGCCCCTGCCGCATTCGGTCGCGGTCTTCTGGCCGGCCTTCCTGGTGCTGGTAGTCATCTACTGGTCGACGATGCTGCCGCGCGCCGGCGGCATGACCCTGGGCTTCGCCGCGGGTCTGGCGCTCGATGCTTTCCAGGGCTCGGTGCTCGGCGAGCACGCCCTGGCACTGTGCCTGGTGACCTACCTGGCCATCCGCCTGAACCTGCTGGTGCGAGCCAAGCCACTATTTGAGCAATCGCTGTTTGTGTTTGCCGCGCTGATGGCTTATGAATTCCTGCTTTGGGTCATCGACGGCTGGAGCGGTCATGCCCTGTCCACCCCGCTGCGCTGGCTACCGACCGTGACCGGGGGCCTCCTGTGGCCGCTGGTGGCGGGCATCCTTGGCCGCTTCCACCTGGCCCGCTGAACAACCCCCGAGCCGCCAACCGTGTCCTCCCCCGTCCGCATCAAGGATCGCTGGAACGAGCAGCGCATCCTCACGCAGCGCACCCTGGGTGCCTCGATCATCATTGCGCTGTTGACGCTGACGCTGATCGGGCGGCTGGTATATCTGCAGGTCGACCGCCATGACTACTACGTCGAGCTCTCGCAGGGCAACCGCGTGCGGCTCGATCCGATTCCCGCCAGCCGCGGCCTGATCCTGGATCGCAATGGGCATGTGCTCGCCGACAACGAGCCCGCCTACCAGCTCGAGCTGATCCGCGAGCAGGTTCCCAACCTCGACGACACGCTGCATCGCCTGTCTGCCTTGGGGCTCATCGATCCGGAGGATCTGCAGGAAACCCGCCGCACGATCCTCGCGCGCCGCAGCTTCGACGTCGTGCCGGTGCGCCTGCGTCTGACCGATGAGGAGGTCGCGCGCTTTGCAGTGCATCGCTATGAGTTTCCAGGTGTGGATCTGGCCACGCGCCAGACGCGCCACTATCCCTACGGCGAGCTCGCCGTGCATGCGCTCGGCTATGTCAGCGCCATCAGCGAGCAGGATCTGGAGCACATCGATCGCGCCGCCTATGCGGGCACGACCCTGATCGGCAAGCTCGGGGTGGAGAGCGCCTACGAGAAGCTGCTGCATGGAAAGAACGGCGACCGGCAGATCCTCGTGAATGCCGAGGGACGCACGGTACAGCGCGTCGGCGCGTATACGCCCAATCTCCAGTTCGAGCCACCGGTGGCCGGTGATGACCTGGTGGTCTCGCTCGACCTGCTCACGCAGCAGGCCGCCGAGGACGGGCTGGGCGATCGAACCGGGGCCGTCGTCGCTCTGGACCCATCCAATGGTGACGTGCTCGCGCTGGCGAGCAAGCCGGAATTCGACCCGGCCGCCTTCGCGCGCGGTCTGTCAGTGCGCGAGTACGCAGCACTCGCCAACGACCCGAACAAGCCACTGCTCAACCGCGCGCTGCGCGGTACGTACCCATCCGGCTCGACGATCAAGCCGGTGCTCGCGCTGGCGGCACTCACCGACCATGCGATCGACCCGAACAAGCTCATCTATTCCAATCTCACCTTTCATCTACCGGGCAACTCCTTCCTGTGGCGTGAGGACCATACCGGACCGCGCGGTCCGTTGAACATGATGCAGGCCATCGCCCGCTCGAGCGACGTGTACTTCTACAATCTCGCCTCCATCCTCGGCATCGACCGCATCGACGCCTTCCTCGCGCCCTTCGGCTACGGGCGGCTCACCGGCATCGACATCGCCGGGGAGAAGCCGGGGCTGCTGCCCTCGCCGGCCTGGAAGCGCACCGCGTTCAAGCGTCCGCAGGACCAGGTGTGGTTTCCGGGCGAGACCGTCAATCTGGGTATCGGTCAGGGCTACCTGCTGGTCACGCCGTTGCAGCTCGCGCATATCGCCGGCATTCTGGCCGAGCGCGGCAAGAACTTCCGGCCGCGGCTGATGATCGGCACGCGCGACGGCGCCGGTCACGTCACACGCGTACCGCCCATTGCCGATGCCCCCGTCACCGGGATCAGCGACGCCTCCTGGAATCTTGTGCTGAAGGCGATGCAGGAGGTGACGACCTGCCAGGACTCGCCGATTTTCGGCCATACCTGCGGCACCGGCGCGGGCGCCTTCAAGGGCGCGCAGTATCAGGCCGCCGGCAAGACCGGCACCGCGCAGGTCTACACCGTCTCGCGCAGCCAGAGGCTCACCGAGCACGTCGCCGAACAGCTGCGTGACCATGCCTGGTTCATCGCCTTTGCGCCTGCGGACAAGCCGCGCATCGCCGTCGCAGTGCTCGTGGAGCACGCCGGCTTCGGCGCTGAAGCGGCCGCTCCCATCGCACGCAAGGTCATGGATGCGTACCTGCTGCGCCAGTTCACACCGACCCCGCCGGCCGGCAGTGCCGCCAAGACTGGCCACCCGGCCTCGTCGGTTCCCCCCCATGCCGGCGACACCGTGCCTCCACCGGCGCATGCGACGCATCCCGCCCCGGACAATCCGCTGTGATCGAGACCACCAGTTATGCGCGCACGCGCCGGACGCTGTCCGCCACGGCGCAACTGCTCTCGGCGCTCAATCTTGACGGGCCGTTGCTGGTGGCGCTTGGACTGCTGTCGCTCTACGGCCTGATCATTCTCTACAGCGCATCGGGTCAGGACGTGAGCACCATCGTGCGTACGGTCTTGCGGCTGGTACTCGGCGTCGCGGCGATGCTCGTCCTGACGCATGCCAAGCCGCACTACCTGCGCCGTCTGGCCCCCTGGCTGTATGCCGTGGGCATCGTGCTGCTGTTTGCCGTTGCCGCACGCGGCGTCATCGGCAAAGGTGCCCAGCGTTGGTTGAACCTCGGGCTGTTTCGCTTTCAGCCGTCCGAGATCATGAAGGTCGCGGTGCCGATGCTGGCGGCCTGGTATCTGCATGAGCGCGCCCTACCGCCGGACTGGAAGTCGCTGATCGTTCTCTGCCTGATCATCTTCCTGCCCTCGGGCTTGGTGGCGATGGAGCCGGACTTGGGCACGGCGGCTCTGATCGCCGCGAGCGGCGTGCTGCTGGTGCTGATGGCCGGCTTGTCGATGCGCGTAATCCTGATCGCGCTGTTGGCGGCCGTGGGCGCGGCCATGCTGGGCTGGAAATTCCTGCACGGTTACCAGCGCGAGCGGGTGCTGACCTTTCTGAATCCGCAGACCGACCCGCTCGGTGCCGGCTATCACATCATCCAGAGTCAGATCGCCATCGGCTCGGGTGGTGTCTTTGGAAAGGGATGGATGAACGGCAGCCAGGCGCAGCTCGACTTTCTGCCCGAGCGCTCCACGGACTTCATCTTCTCGGTGGTCGGTGAGGAGTTCGGGCTCATCGGTCTGTTGGCATTGCTGGCGTTGTATCTGTTCATCGTCACGCGCTGCCTGTGGCTGGCACTGCAGACCAACGATACCTTCTCGCGTCTGCTTGCCCTGAGCCTGGCGCTCACCTTCTTCGTCTATGTGTTCATCAACGCCGGCATGGTCAGCGGCCTGCTGCCGGTCGTGGGCGTGCCGCTGCCCCTGGTGAGCTACGGCGGCAGTTCCGTCGTGACCTTGCTGGCAGGCTTCGGTATCCTCATGGGCCTGTATTCACATCGAAAACTGGTGGGCTCCTGACGTTGGCTGCACGTGCCATTCGCCTCCTGTTGCTGGCATCCCTGAGCACCCTGCTTCTGCCGGCCCACGGCGTACGCGCCGCCAGCCCCAGCGCAACGCGCGCAACCTCGCCGCGGGCAGCGTCCGCAGCTGCTGCGACGCTTTTGGCCAAAACGGTCACCGCGGCAGCGCCCTCGACGTCGGGTCCAGCAAGCCCAGCGGGCACTTCGACCGCGCCGGGCATCACCGGCTCGACAGCCAGCAGCGCGACGGCCCAGCAGCCGCCCAGCGCACCGGCCGATCTGCCGGCATTCGATCTGTCGCGTCCCGAGATCAGGAGCTTCATCGCCGAGGCACAGACGCAGGGGGTGCCGCCCGAGCGCGTCATCGCGGCACTACGCTCGGCCGAGCCGCAACCGCAGATCGTCGATGCGATGAATCGCCCTGCGGAGAAGACGCTGCAGTGGTGGGAGTACCGCGCACGCATGCTGACTCCGGCACGCATCGCCGCCGGTGCGCAGCTGTGGCGCGAGCACAAGGAACTGCTCGATCAGGTGGCCATCGAGTACGGCGTGCCACCGGAGTATCTCGTCGCGGTGTTGGGAGTCGAGACGCAGTACGGCCGCATCACCGGTCACTACCGCGTCATCGACGCGTTGGCGACACTCGCCTTCGATTATCCGCCTCGTGCGGACTACTTCCGACACGAGCTCACCGACTTTCTGCTGTTGGCGCACGAGGAGCACTTGAATCTGTTTTCAGTGCGCGGCTCCTATGCGGGCGCCATGGGCGCGCTGCAGTTCATGCCCTCGAGCTACCGCAAGTTCGCGGTCAGCGAGCGGCACGGCGGCCACAGCGATCTGTGGCAGGACTGGGGCGACATTTTTGCGAGCACTGCGAACTACCTGCATCAGGCAGGCTGGCAGCCTGGAGAGCCGGTGCTGGCCGAAACGCACTTCAGCACCGACCCGAACCTCACGCCCAGCGAGCACATGCAGCTCTCCGAGACGCTCGGCGCGCTGCGCGCTCGAGGACTGAGCGTCGAGAGTGATCTGTCCGACTCGACACCCGCCCTGCTGCTGGCCGCACCCGAGCCCGACGGCATGCGCTATCGCGTCGGGTTCCGCAATTTCTTCGTGATCACGCGCTACAACTCGAGTCCCGCGTACGCCATGGCGGTCTACGACCTCGCCAAGGCGATCCGCGAGCGTGTAGCGCTGGACGCCGCGCTCTGAGCATGCGCCGCGCAGCGCTGGCGCTCGCCGGCACACTGCTGTTGGTCGGCTGCGCGGCGCCTCCGGTCTATCGCACGCTGCCCGGCTCCACGCGCACGGTGCCGACGCCGCTGCCGGCTGCGCCACCGAATATCGCTGCCATCCCCGATGCCGTGCCCCGCATCGAGCCGCGCAGCCTGCTTGGCAATCCGCCGTTCTACGAGGTCTACGGACACCGCTACGTCGTGCTGCCCAGTGCGAGAGGCTATGTCGAGCGCGGCATCGCTTCCTGGTACGGCCCGAAATTTCATGGGCTGCGCACCGCGACCGGCGAGCCCTACGACATGTTCGCGATGACGGCGGCCCACAAGACCCTGCCGCTGCCCTGTTATGCGCGTGTCACCAATCTTGCCAATGGTCGCAGCGTCGTGGTGCGCATCAATGACCGCGGCCCCTTCGTCGCCGATCGCATCATCGATCTGTCGTATACCGCCGCGGCGAAGCTCGACATGATCCGCACCGGCACGGCCTTCGTGCAGGTCGAGACGCTCTCGCCCGCGGGGACCCCTGCCGTGCCGCTGCCGGCGAGTACACCCGCCGTGGCGGCAGCCAGTCTCGGACCGAGCCGCGTGCCGGCGCTGAATAGCGCACAAATGGCGGCACTGCCGCGCAGCAACGCACTCTTCATCCAGGTCGGCGCCTTCGCAGCGGCTGATCATGCGCAAAGTGCCGCGCAGCGCCTGCGGGCCGCAGGTTTGACCGACGTATTCACGCTCTCGCCCGATGCGCATCACCGATTGCTGCGAGTGCGCATCGGCCCGGTTGCCACCGTGCAGCAATACGACCATCTAATCGCGCGGCTGGCAGCGTTGGGATTTGCGGGCGCAAGGCTCGCACAAGACTGAAGCGAGCCGCTACACTTGCCGGCGCGCGCCTACAGCGCGCCGTTTCCGGAGGTCTGTGCAACGCATGAGAGTCTCGGCATTTCTGACCACTGCCCTGGCGGCGCTGGGCGCCTGCTGTGCACTGCAGGCCGCCACCGTTCCCGCCATCACCGTGCCGGCTCCCGCACCCGCCAGCAACGGCGCGCTGGAGGGAGTCACCCCGGTCCCCAACGCACCCGACGTGCAGGCGGGTTCGTATCTGCTGATCGATTTTCCCAGCGGCCAGATCCTGGCCGCGCGCAACCCCGATGCGCGCATGGCACCGGCCAGCCTGACGAAGCTTATGACCTGCTATGTGGTGTTCCATGCGCTGCAGACCGGCACCCTCAAGCTCACTGACACGGTCACCATCTCCGAGCACGCCTGGCGCGCCGAAGGCTCGCGCACGTTCCTGAAGGTCGGCTCGCAGGTGCCGGCCGAGGTGCTCATCGAGGGCATGATCGTGCAGTCGGGCAACGACGCGACGATTGCGCTGGCCGAGCACATCGGCGGCACCGAACAGGCCTTCGTGCAGCTGATGAACCAATATGCGCAGCGTTTGGGCATGACCGGCACGCACTTCGACGACAGCACCGGCCTGCCCTCCCCGACTCACTACACCACCGCGCACGATCTGGCGCTGCTGGCGAGCGCGCTGATCCGCGACTATCCGCAGTACTACCACTGGTTCTCGATGCGCGAGTTCGTGTGGAACAACATCCGCCAGCAGAACCGCAACGGCCTGCTCGAGCATGACCCCACGGTGGATGGCATGAAGACCGGCCATACCGACGCGGCCGGCTATTGCCTGGTGACTTCCGCCAAGCGCGGCAACATGCGCCTGATCGCCGTGGTGTTGAACTCCCCGAGCACCAAGGGGCGAGAGGATGCCAGCGCCGCACTGCTCAACTATGGCTTCACTTTCTACGAGACCGTCAGCGTGGAGCGGGCCGGTACCACGGTGCTGCGGCCGCGCGTCTACAAGGCCAGCGAGCAGTACTACCCGGTCGGCCCGGCGCACGACGTGACCATCGTGATTCCGCGCGATGAGGCTGGCAGCATCCAGACCACTGCGCTGGTCAACCCGCAACTGGTGGCGCCGCTGTCCACCACGACGCCGGTCGGCCAGCTGCAGATTGTCGTGGGCGGCCGCCCCGTGCAGTCCGTGCCTCTGTATCCGATCAAGGACGTGCCCCAGGGCGGTATGTGGGACCGCTTCAGCGACAGTGTGCGTCTCTGGTGGCATCGACGCTAGCCGCGCGGCTGGCTGACACGCTGCGGGCAAGCCGGTGGCCGAGCCACTGTCGATCTGCCATCTGGACGGCGCTCTGCTGCCGCTGCGCGAGGCGCGCATCTCGCCGCTCGATCGCAGCTTCCTGTTTGGTGACGGAGTCTACGAGGTCATCCCGGCGCGGCGCGGCAACCCGCGCCACCTCGCCGCGAATTTGGCCCGACTATCGCGCAGCATGGCCGAGCTGCGCATCGCCAATCCGCATTCCGACCGGCATTGGAGCGCGCTGGTGCACGAGCTCATCAGCGCCAACGGTGGCGGCGACGTATACGTTTATCTGCAGGTATCCCGGGGAGCGGAATATGGGCGCAATCACGCGCCTCTGCCGCAGGTCGCGCCGCTGGTCTTCGCATTCTGCGCACCACTGCCACTGCCGAGCGCCGAGGTGCTGGAAAACGGCGTCAGCTGCATCACCGCGCCGGACATCCGCTGGGCGCGCTGCGACATCAAGTCGGTCGCATTGCTCGCCAACGTACTGCTGCGACAGCAGGCCATCGATGCAAACGCGGGCGAGACCATCCTGCTGCGCGATGGACAGTTGACCGAAGCGAGCGCCTCGAGCGTCTGCGTGATCATCGATGGCCAGATCCGCTGTCCTCCCGAATCGCCGCGTCTGCTGCCGGGCACCACGCGCGCACTGATCGGCGAGCTCGCGGCCGTACACGGCATCCCCTGCCATGAGGTGCCCGTCAGCGAGCGCGAGCTGCGCACGGCCGCGGAGATCTGGCTCACCGCCGCCACGCGGGGCGCCGTGGCCGTGACGCGCCTGGACGGCCTGCCGGTGGGGGATGGCCGACCCGGCCCGCTGTGGCGGTGCATGCACGCGCTGCTGGAAGCCTGGTGGCTATCCCCCTCCTGAGCGAGCCGCACTCCGCGGGCTAGGGCCCGGGTCGCTCGAAGTCCCAGCGCAGCCCGACGAACACGTTGTTCTCGACGGTGTCGTCCGGCGAGTTTTGCAGGCTGTAGCGGAACCACCGATAGCCGGCGAGCGCACTGAGCCGCCGCGCGAAGGGCACCTGCACCCCGGCGGTCAGATCGTAGAGATTGTTGGCCGACCCGAACATGAAGACGCTCGGCGCGTAGTAGGCACTGCCATAGGCCGCGATCCCCATGCGCGGCACCAGCAGCAGCCGCGCATCCCCGCCGATCGCGACCGACAGCACGCCGCGATTCTGCTGCGCGAGCATCGCCATGTAGGCCTTCGGACCAACCTCGAAGGTGAGGTAACGCTGCACTTCGATGTTGGTATGGAACATCCACGCCGCCGACGCCACCAGGTTGTGCGGGTCGCCGATGAGCAAGCCGTAGTCCAGGTCGCTGCGCGCCGCGCGAAACGGCGCAGTCGTCAGGTAGTCCGACTGCAGCGTGTAGTTGGTCGCGAAGGCGTCGATGGCCGGTCCGCTGTCCGCGGGCAGCGGCTGCTGCGCGCGCAGCGGCAGCGTCACGGTCATGCTCAGCAGCGCGGCCGCGGCCAACGGGATCAGGCGAATTGATGAATGCATGCAGACTCCCCGACGCCGTGACAATGACGTCGTACTGGCTGCATTCAATCAGCCCGGCGAGGTCGCCGTCTGTCAGGAGCCGCGAAGCTCAGAAGAAGCTGCCATGGGGTGCCTATGAGCGCACGCAAGGTTGCAAATGCGCTGCGCGCGTCACGCACGGCGCCGCTGTCGCGGTGCTAGCTGGATTTCAGCGCCGTACGCACGTAGAGATTTTCGACGAGCTTGATGAGCACGACGGCCATCGGAGTGGCGAAGATCACCCCGGGCAAACCAAATATCCAGCCGAATACCACCACGGCAACGATGGCAACCGCCGGCGGCAGCGCGACGGCCCAGCGCTGGATCAACGGCACCAGCAACTCCCCCTCGATCAGGTGAATGCCGACGTAGAGCGCCACCACCTCCAGCGCGCGCGTCGGACTCACTGCAAATGCGATCAGCACCGCCGGCACAGCCGATATGATCGGACCGATGTAGGGAATGAACTCGAGCACGCCGCCGAGAATGCCGAGCGCCAGGGCCAGTGGAATGCCCAGCGCCCACAGGCCCATGCCCGTAACCACACCAATGCTGACCATCGCGATCAACACGCCCTGCAGCCAGCGGCCCAGGCCCGCAATCGCCGCATTGATCGCGCGATCGGCATGCGGCCGCGCATTCAGCGGCAGCAGCAGCAGCAGTCCGCGCCGGTACATATCGGGATCCAGCGCGAAGTACAGACCGGTGAAGAGGATCACGCCGAGCTGCACCAGCGCCCCCAGCGTGATCGTGGCCAGATCGTGCAGATGCGCGAGCCAGCTGGAGAGATTCGCCTGCGAGGAGGAAGACTGCAGGTTCTGCAGCAGCTGCCGCCCCGTGGAGGTCTGCTCGATGCTCGCCCGGGCGTGCGCCCAGTCGCGCGGCAGCGCCTGGGTGAGTTGACTCATCTGCGAGGCGACGCGCGAGCCGATCAGCAACGCGATCAATGCGATGATGACCAGCAGCAGCACAATGCCTGCCAGCAGCGCCCAGCGCCCGCGCAGCGGCGTGAAGCGCAGACACAGGTGCATCATCGAACGCAGCACCACGGCCAGCACGACGCCGCCGAAAATCAGCACGAAGATCTCGGCCACGCGCCAGCTGATTGCGGCCAGCGCCAGCAACCCGATGACTATCAGGGTGCGGGCAACGAACTCAGCGGTGCTCAGTCGGCTCATGAGTTGCCGGTGCGTCGCGTTGCCAGGGCGTCGGGTATGCGGCGCTGAGCATACAAATTCGTGGAGCCGTCCATGTCGGCGGTGTCCGCGTAAGTCAGCGCAGAGGCCTGTTCGGCCTGAAGTGTGCCGCTCGTGACGCGCGCCACGAATAGCTCATGATCGCCGGCGGGAGTGGGGCCGCCTTGCACTTCGCACACCAGACTGGCGAGCGCATCGACCAGCAGCGGTGCACCCTGGGGACTTGCGCGCCAAGCCACGCCGGCGAGCTTATCGAGCTCGCGGCCGCTGTGTACGCCGAAATGCCGTGCCATCGCCAGCTGACCGTGTGCCAGCACGTTGACGGTAAAGTGACGTGAGGCGCGCAGCATCGGAAGGGACGCATGCTCGCGACCGATGGCGAGGGCGAGCAGCACCGGATCGAACGACACCGGCATCACCGAGCAGGCGGTAAAAGCATTGGGCCTGCCTCCCTCGCAGACGCCGATCACATACACACCGAGGGTCAGGCGCCGCATCAGATCCGCCAGAGACTCGCTCATGTATCGGATGCTGCCTTGCGTGCGCTGGCCCCGCCAGCGCACGCGCGCCGCACCCGGCTGTGGTCGCGCGCTTACTGCGCTGCGCCATGTCAGTGCGCGGCGCGGCCTTCCCGCCGACCCTTTCAGCGCCTCAGAGCAAGCCAGGCCATCGCGCCCAATAACAGCAGCAGCGCCAAGATCAGCAGTGTGCGCACGAGGCCGTGCACTTCCGAGCGCCAGCTCTGCACGACGCGCCACAAACAGTAAAGTGCGCCGAGGCAGGCCACGGCCGGGATGACGTAGCGCAGGGGATACCAGCGCAGCCCGTGTGCGCTGCCCCGCCCGAAGTGCAGCCAATGCAGGGCCCCGTAGTAGCCCGCGCAGATCACGCCGATGCCCAGCAGACGCGTGGAATAGGGTCCGAGGCTCACCCCCGGCATGCGGGCGATCACCATGATCGCGGCTGCCAGCAGCAGGCAGCCGACGACCGACCAGATCACGAAGGATGCCGATGTGGCGGGGTCCGGCGCAGCAATCGCGCCAGATACCAGACCACGGCACCATTGAGCAGCACGGTCACCAGCACCTCGAGCTTGCGATCGGCAGGCCGCACGATGAGCTCCCACAGCTCAAAGGGAATCAGCGAGGCGGTGGCCAGCACCGTGAACCACTCGGCCCAGGCACGCCGCATCCACAGCCCAACTCCCTCGGCGAGTACCACGGCGGTATAGCCCAGCGTGACGCCGATCACCGCGTGGATGCGCCCGGCGCCGAGATTCTCGACCCAACCCAGCGCCTGCAGCAGCAATCGCTGGGCAAAATGATCGGTCAGGGTCGCGCTCCACAGCCATAGGCGCTGCAGCAGGTCCTCTCGCAGCAACAGGTGCACGCCGTAGCCCGTTGCGATCAGCAGCGCCGCCTTGATGAATTTGAACACCGCGATGATGCGCAGTCCGTCGAGCGTACGCGGACGCGCCGCGGCGACCCGGCTGGGGGGACGCCGCGGCGGGGTATCGAGAGTGGCCAGGGCACGGGGCGACATGCGACAACCTTAAGCGATCGGCCGGGGATGTGCCATGACCGCCTCTCGTGCCGGCCGTTTCAGCGGGCTACGTGCCGCGATCGACCGCGATCGTGCGGCGATCGGATGCGATCCGCGCGAACTCGCCGAAATGACCGCGAGCCCGTCAGAGTACTCGGACAAATACGAGCACCAGCACGATGATCAGCAACAGTCCCAGCCCACCGCTGGGGTAATAGCCCCACGCGGTGCTGTAGGGCCACACCGGAAAGGCACCGATCAGCAAAATCAGCAGCAGAACGATGAGCAGCACTCTCATGGCACTTCCTTGATGGCTTTACTTATTCCGCCCGCTTGCGCTGCAGGCTGCGGAGCCAGTATGAAACTGCGCCGCTTCAGGGACAGGCGCGGGGCAACCTAAATGGCTGTAGGAATGGCCGCGATCCGGCGCAGGCGCAGGCCGATCAGCGCTCGACTGGGGTGTCGCTGCGCCCGCCCCATTCGCTCCACGAGCCATCGTAGAGTGCCGCCGGCGCATAGCCTGCCACCTGCAACGCCAGATTCAGCACCGCCGCGGACAAACCCGAGCCGCAACTGGTGACGACTCGGCTCGCCGCCTGTACTCCGCTGCGCGCGAAGCGCTCACGCAGCTGCTCGGGCGGCCTGAGAGTCTGCTCATCGGTCAACAGCTCGGTGAAGGGCAGACTGCGGCTGGCGGGGATATGCCCGCCGCGCACCCCGGCGCGTGGCTCGGGCGCGCGCGCATAAAAGCGCTCGCTCGAGCGGGCATCGAGCACCAGCTCTTCCCGGGTCGCAAGGTTCGCGAGCATGTCGCCCAAGCCGCGCAACAGGCGTACGTTCAGCTGCGCACAAAAGCTCGCCGCACTCACCGCCGGGCTCTCGCCCGCCACCACGGCAGCACCGGCCCGACGCCAGGCGGGAAGGCCGCCATTCAGTACCGCGCAGCGAGCGTGTCCGAACAGTTGCATCAGCCACCACGCGCGCGGGGCGGAATACACGCCCTTCTGGTCGTAGAACACCACGCGCGTGTCATTTCCGATGCCGAGGGCACCCACCAGCCGCTCGAAGCGCGAGGTAGCGGGCACCATGTGCGGCAGTGTCGAGTCCGTGTCGGCTATGGCGTCGATGTCGAAGAACAGCGCGCCGGGAATGTGTCCCTCGCGGTACAGTGCGCGCGCGTCGCGTCCTTCCGCGGGCAGATACCAGCTGGCATCGTAGATGCGCAGATCCGCGGCCCCGAGCTCGCCGCCCAGCCAGTCCACGCTGACCAGCGGCGGGAGCGCTCCCGACGGCTGCGCCATCTGCTGGGTGCTGCAGCTCATGCAGGATCCTCGCTGCCCCGGCCGCTCAAATCGTCGCCAGGGGCGCACTGGCCTGCGGCGGGGGAAAGGCATGATCGAGCTCGGCACATTCGGCGTCGCTGAGTACCAGTGTGTGCGCGGCCCAATTCTCCTCGACGCGCCGCGCATCGCTGGACTTGGGAATGCTGATCAGATCGGATGTGCGCATGCTCCAGGCGATCGCGATCTGCGCGGCACTCGCGCCACGCGCGCGCCCGAGTCGCTCGAGCAGCGGATGGCGCGCAAGGCTGCCGCGACCCAGCGGCGAGTAGGCCATCGTGAAAATGGCATGTTGGCGTTGCCAGGGCAGCAGATCGAACTCGATGCCGCGCGACTCCAGGCAGTAGAAGAGTTGATTGCACTGCGTGGCACCGGCAAGTCCCAGGCTCGCCTCCGCCTCACGCCAGCGCTGCAGATCCTGCAGCGTGAAGTTGCTGACCCCAAAGTGACGGATGAGCCTGCGTTCGCGCAGCTCCGCCAGCGCCCGCAAGGTCTCGTCGAATGGATGCGGCCCGGGCCAGTGCAACAGGTACAGATCCAGGTAGCGGCAGCGCAGGCGCTCGATCGAGTTCTCGCAGGCACGCACCGTGCCGCGCAGCGATGCGTGCGCGGGCTTGACCTTACTGACGAGAAACAGCTCTTCGCGTGCCGCAGCGCCGGCGCTACCGACGCCAAAGGCCGTCAGCGCCTCCCCGAGCAGCCGCTCGGCGCCGCCCTGCCCGTAGATCTCGGCGGTATCAAATACCCGGTAGCCAAGCTGCAGGGCACGCGCGAGCGTGGCAAGCTCGCGCGCGCGTGACACGCGCGACTCGCCCATCATCCAGGTTCCCAGGCCCAGCCGCGCCGGAAACTGCAATCGCTCGGGGGTACTCATGCGCGCGGGCAATGTGCCGCAGCAGCCAGGCCCTGCGCAAGCAGGACCCAACCCCGATCCATTGCCATCTGCGCCCGCGAGGGCGCGCTCACCCGGCGCTGACGCTGCGCGGGTCCGCGTGCGCGGCCCGTGAGCGCAGCGTCAGGCAACCGGTCCGATAGAGAACTTCAGCGACTCTTACCAGCGGCCGCCGCCGTTGCCACCGCCGCCGCCGCCGCGATAGCCACCGCCGCCGCCGCCACCGCCCGGACGACCGCCGCCCGTGCGGGGCTTGTCCTGAGCTTCATTGACGCGCAGCGGACGGCCATTCATCGAGTAGCCGTTCAGGCTTTGAATGGCACGCGCCGCGTCGGCCTGACTCATCTCCACGAATCCAAACCCGCGTGGACGACCGGTTTCCCGGTCGGTCGGCAGAGACACACTCTCGACGGTCCCGTGCTGCGAGAACAGCGCGCGCACTTCCGTTTCGTTGGCCGAGAAAGGCAGATTACCTACGTAGATCTTCGCCATAAATCAAACCGCACTCCAAAAAAACCAACGACCATAGGGTCGTGATACACGGCAGGAGCAATCCTGTCACCGATGAACAACGCCGTTGCGCTCGCGGATCCCCCCGTTCGCGTTATTGCGTCGATCGCGGCGCAGTGTAGCACAAGCACCTGAATTTCAAGCCGATTATTGTCAGCGTCTTCCTACAAGCGGCGCACGTCGCGTACAAATTTGCGTGTAATACTCAGCGCATGGAGCCGCCCCCGCGTCTGACCTTCCCGTGTGATTACCCCATCAAAGTCATGGTGCGCGCCGAGCACGGCGTGCGCGCGCACATCGATGCGATCCTCGAGCGGCACGCTGGGCCGCTCGATCTGTCCAGCGTCACCGAGCGTCCCTCGGCGCAGCAGCACTTCCTGGCGCTCACTTATGTCATTCGCGCCACCGGGGAGGCGCAGATCGCCGAGCTCTTCACTGCGCTGAAGGACTGTCCGCAGGTACTGATGGTGCTGTAGCGCCGACCGCCCATCGCCGGCTGCGCCGGCAGATCAGGCGTGCATCGAGCTGCCGCGACGCGCACCGCGAGTACGAGCGGCCTTGCGGGCTGCGGAACTGCGCTGCGCGGGCCCCTTGGTTTTCGCCGCCTTGCGAGCGGCCGACGCGCGCTCACCCGGGCCGAGCCGGCCAGCCGCGGCGCGCGCCTGGTTGGCGAGCGCGCGGGGCGAGGCGGACTCGCGCGGCTCGCGCTCCAGCGCCTGCTCGGAGGCTCGGCGCCGGCGCGCCGTCACCTTGCGTTGCGGGCTGGCGCCATGGCCGCGCGCGTAGTCACGCCGCGCCTTGCGCACGGTGCTCTCGGAGGTGCGCCCCTCGGCCGGTGGCGCAAGCTCCACGCCCGCACGTCGCGCCTTGGACAGCCCGATCGCAATGGCCTGGCGCGAGTTGCGCGCGCCGTGCTTGCCTTGCCGGATGTGGTGGATCTCTTCGCGGACGAATTCTCCCGCCTGCGTGGAGGCGGATTTCCCCTCGCGCTTGTCGCGCCGTGCACGCCGTAATGTCTGCTGCTCGGGCATGGGATCGCTCCTGTTGGGTACTGCTGAGCGAACCAATGCTACGCGCGGCAAGACACGGTGGTGTCAGCGCATGCCGTCTATTCCCGCTCGCAATTGGCGCGCGTGCTCGATCAACAATGCATCGACGCGTGCCAGATCCACGGGCTTGGTCATGTGATGATCGAAGCCCGCTTCGCGCGCCCGCTGCACGTCTTCACTCTGGCCCCAGCCGGTGAGTGCCAACAGCAACACTTTCCCCGCCCAGCGCTGCTCACGAATACGGCTGGCAACCTCGTAACCGTTCAGCCCCGGCATGCCGATATCCAGAATGCAGGCGTCCGGGCGCTCGCGTAGCGCCAGCTCCAGCGCACGCGAGCCGGTGTGCGCCAGGTACACCTCATACCCCCACATGCGCATCACCATCGCGAGGCTCTCGGCCGAATCTTGATTATCGTCGGCCACCAGCAGCCGGCAGCGCCCCTCCGCGTGACGGCGTGGCCTAGCCGCCCCCTCGGCCTCATCGTTGCGTGCCACCGCCTGCGCGCCCGGCAGTCGGATCGTAAAGGCACTGCCCTGCCCCGGTCCGCGGCTCACGCCCTCGACCGTGCCGCCGTGAAGAGCAATGAGCCCGCGCACCAGGGCCAGCCCGATTCCCAGCCCTCCTTCGGTGCGGTCGACGGGCCCCTGCAGCTGCGCAAACATCTCGAATAGGCGTGCGCTGACCGCCGGGTCGAAGCCGATGCCGTTGTCCTCGACGGTGATGGACAGCACCTCTCCCTCGAGTCGCGCACGCAGCAGTAGACGCCCGTGCGCATCGGTGTACTTGGCGGCATTGTTCAGCAGGTTCGAGATCGCCTGCGACAGGCGCAATGGGTCTGCCGTGAGCTCGATACTCTCTTCGGGCACCTCGACCCGCAGATCATGCTGCTTCAGATCGATGAGCGGCCGCGCCGTCTCGATGGCGGTGGACACCAGCGGCGCGAGCGTGACGCGCTCCTTACGCAGCTCGAGTCGGCCGCGCGTGATGCGCGACACGTCCAGCAGGTCATCGAGCAGCAAGCCCATCCGCTTGACCTGGCGGGCGATGACTTCGCGCGCCCACTGGCGCTGAGCGTCATCCGCGCCGTGCAGTTCCAGCAACTCGGCGGCGTTGCGGATCGGGGCCAGCGGATTGCGCAGCTCGTGCGCCAGCGTCGCGAGGAATTCGTCCTTGCGCCGGTCGGCTTCGCGCAGCGCCACCATCGTGCCCTCCAGCTGGCTATTGGCGTGCGCCAGGGCCGACTGCGCCGCCTGACGGACCTGCACTTCCTGCTGCAGGGCGGAGTTGCTCTGCTCGATCGCGCGGGTGCGCGCCTGCACCTCATCGAGCATGCGATTGAAGGCTTCTACGACCACGCCGATCTCATCGTCGCTGTTGCGACTTGCGCGCAGCGAATAGTCGCGCCGCTCGACTACCTGACGGGCGACCCCCGCCATGGCGTCCAGGGGCGTCGTGATCGAGCGTTGCAGTGAGCGCGACAGCACCAGCGCGGCGATGAGCGCCGCGGCACTGACGAAGGCCACGATGCCTGCATAGCTCAGGATGCGCCGCTCGAAGTCGAAGCGTGCGCGCAGGTAGATCGTCCCGAGCCACTCCCCATTCTGCACGATGCGCTGGCTGAGCACGGCGTCCTGACCACGCATCGTCAGAGCCGAGCCGGTCTGACTCAGGCGCGCCGGCACCCCGACCTGGCCGGCCGCGAGGTAGCGCGCGAACTCGCGCCCGTCGGTACCGTAGAGCGCGGCCGCGAGCACGGCCGAATGCGCGCGCAGGGCAGCAAGGCTGCGCTCGGCTGCTGCGCGATCATCGAAGGCCATGGCGGGGGCGACCGCCAGCCCCAGGATCGCCGCCTCGGTGCTCAGCTGCGAGATCCGGGCGCCGCGGTAGGCAGTAAAGTCCTGCACCGCCATCGCAGCGGCTGCCAGCAGCAGCGCCAACGCGGTGGTCTTGACGACCACCCCCATGAGACGCCGGCGTACGCCGTGGTGAACCTGGTTGCGCCCGGGCCATAGCCTGCGCAGCGCGGAACGCCCTGCGCCCTCCGGCGGGCGCGCAGGCTCCGCATGCACATTCACCGGGTCGCCACCCGGCGTGCGCACATTCGGCGATGCCCCGCCAGTGGCGCACACAGCGGCTGCGCACTGCGGTCTCCGGTCTTGACCCGCTGCGCGACGGCCAGCAGCTGCGAGCTGATCGTAAGGCCCGCCCGTCGGGCCGCGACCATCGACACTTCGAAGCGTACGTGTCCGCTTTGCAACAGAAAGTTGACCATGCTGCCGGCATCCAGCGCGCCGTCGCGGTCGGTCACCACCAGCACCGGGCGGCCCCGCAGGCGCGCGGTCAGCGCGGCCAGATTGCCATCGTAGCCGGGCCCGACGTACAGCATCTGGGCCGATCCCAGGCTCCCGAGCCCCTGGATGCGATGTACCTCGGCGGGCAGACCGTGGATCGGATGGTCGGGTAGCAGGCTCTGCAGCCGCGCAGCCACGTCATCTGCGCCCAACACCGCCACGACGAAATGGGTCGGCTGCCCACTCATGGGCCACTGGACATAACCGGCGAAGCGGTAGAGGAACACCGCCTGGATGGCATCCTCGGAGTACGCCGCCAGCGCACTGGTTTGCGCACATGCGACACGACCGCAGCCGAGCACCCATGCCAGCAGCAGCGCGCACACCGCTGACAGCACGCTGCGGGAACGAGCGGACACTCGACACCATCGCGGCAGGTATCGAGCGGAGCATTGATGCGTGTGGGGGCGCGCGCCCGTGCTCATTCCCAATCCTCGAGGGCGCCGACGGCGCCACAGCATATCGCTACGAACGGACCACTGTCGCGCCTTTTGCACCCGTGCGCGCGGCGCGCGGCACGCGTGCCGGTACGCAGCTGCGCGCGATCCAGCGCGCATAAGGCGCATAGACCCATGCAGGCGTCACGACGTACAGCGCCGGCAGCTCGTAAGGATGCAGCGTGCGCAGCGTCCGGCGCAGTGCCTTGGCGCGCGAGGCACTGGTTTGCATGGACAATTGGAATTCGCGCTCCCGATGCAACCGTCCCTGCCAATGATAAACGCTCTCGATCGGCGCAATGTGCACGCAGGCGGCCAGGTGTTGTTCTACCAGCAGACGTGCCATGCGTCGCGCCTGTCGCAGACTGCCGACGCTTGTCAGCAGTGTCAGGGTCCGGCTGCTCATCGGCAATGAAGTCTGCAGCGACGCTGCTCAGGTGGCGTTGGCTGGCTCGCGCTCGCCCGCACCGCTGTCGAAGAATTCGACCACGCCGGTCTCCACCGAGTACTGCGCGCCCACCACCACGAGCCCGTACTGATAAATGAGCTTCTCGAGCACGTCGGAGCTGTAGCGCAGGTGGCTGACCGAGACGCTGATATTGGCTCGCACGGCGAGCCGCGTGAGGGTCTGCGGATCGCGCGTCAACTCCGTGCTGAGCAGTCCCTCGACTGCCGGACGCACGCGATCGACGATCGAGCGCAGATTGGGCGACTGATTCTCAGCCGGCCGCTGCAGTTCTTCGATGGTCGCCGAGACTGCGCCGCACTGGGAGTGGCCGAGCACCACGACCAGCCGCGTGCCGAAACGCGAGGCGGCAAACTCCACGCTGCCGATCTGCGATGGCGAGACGATATTGCCGGCGACGCGGATCACGAACAGATCGCCCAGCCCCTGATCGAAGACGATCTCGGCCGGCACGCGCGCATCCGAGCAGCCGAGGATGGTCGCGAAAGGTTGGCTCTGCACGGGCAGCTCGAAGCGGCGCGCAGGGGCGCTGGCCGGCGTGCCGCCAGCCTGGGCGACGAAGCGTCGATTGCCGGCGCGCAGCCGCTCGAGAGCCTCCTGGGCGGGAATATTGGCGGGCGGCTGGGTAACGCTCATCGAGTCTCCAATTGAGTCAACAGCTCCGGCACCAGGTCGGCGGCGACCTGGGACACATCGACCGGACCACCCAGCTCGGCGAGCTGCGTCATGCGCAGCCCCGCGTAGCCGCAGGGATTGATTCGGCTGAAAGGTTGCAGATCCATATTCACGTTGAGCGCCAGGCCGTGATAGCTGCCGCGGCGGCGAATACGCAGCCCCACGCTGGCGAGCTTTGCGCCATCGACGTACACGCCAGGCGCATCCGCGCGACACACCGCGCGGATTCCCCAGCGGGCGGCGCAGGCGATCACGGCCTGTTCGAGCGCATCGACCAGGTCGCGCACGCCGAGCCCCGCGCGACGCACGTCGATGAGTGGATAGATCACCAGCTGGCCGGGTCCGTGATAAGTGACCTGGCCGCCGCGATCGATGCGCACGACCGGGATGTCGCCGGCGTCAAGCACGTGTGCGGGATCGGCATTCATGCCCAGCGTGAAGACCGGCTCATGCTCGAGAGCCCAGAGCTCGTCGGGAGTATCCGCGCCGCGCTCCTCCGTGAAACGCTGCATTGCCTGCCAGGTGGGCACGTAGGCCACGCGACCCAGCCAGCGAGCCTGTCGCGTTGCCGCGCTGCGCGGCGCCGCTGCATTGGTGAGGGCCGCGCGCTCTGCGGCGAGGATCATGCCGGCGCGACCGCGGCGCGGCTCGCCGGCAGACCGACATTATTGCCGGCCAGGACCTGCTCGGCGCGGTAGCTCGAGCGCACCAGCGGGCCTGCGACGCACTCGCGAAAACCGCGGGCCAGACCCCACGCGCGGTATTCCTCGAATTGCCCGGGCGTCACATACCTCTGCACGGCCAGATGATTGACCGTGGGACGCAAATACTGACCAAGCGTGAGAATATCCACCTTCGCGGCGCGCAGATCATCCATGCACGCGGCGATCTCCGCGTCCGTCTCGCCGAGCCCCAGCATCAAACTGCTCTTGGTCAGCACGCCCGGCCGATGGCGCTTGGCGTGTGCCAGCACCTCGAGCGTGCGCTCGTAACCGGCGCGCGGATCACGCACCGGATGCGTCAGGCGTCGCACGGTCTCCACATTCTGCGCGAACACGTCGAGCCCGGACTCCACCACCGTCTCGACGTCGGCGAGCACGCCACCGAAGTCGGGCGCGAGCGCCTCCACCGCCGTGGCGGGCCGACGTTGCTTGATTGCGCGGACGCAGGCTGCGTAATGCGCGGCACCGCCGTCGGGCAGATCATCACGATCCACCGAAGTCAAAACGACATAGTTCAGCTGCATGAGCGCCACGCTCTCGGCGACGCCCTGCGGCTCATCGGCATCGAGCCAGCCGCGCGGATTGCCGGTATCCACCGCGCAAAAGCGGCACGCGCGCGTGCAGACCGCGCCCATGACCATGATGGTCGCAGTGCCGGCGTTCCAGCACTCGCCGATGTTCGGGCAGCGCGCCTCCTCACAGACCGTCGCCAGCCGATGCGCGCGCACCGTCTGGCGCACGAAGTCATAGCCGGGGCCAAGCGGCAGTGGAGCGCGCAGCCAAGGCGGCTTGCCCGCCAACCCGCGGGGATCGGCAACGCCGCTGCCGCGGCTTTCGCCCCCGGCCTTGATGCCGTCCTTGATGGCCGTAAACCCCTGTGGCGTACGGTATTTTTCGCCGCTGCGCACGGGCTGCGAGACCACCACGACCGGGATGTCCTTGAGTTGATTCATGGCACTGGCGGTATTTTATCCGAACCCTTCGCCCCCGCCCGCCGCGGGCGCTTTCGGAGGCTGCAGTGCCTTCAGCTGCGCGAGGGTACCGACATTGATCCACGGTCCCGTAAAGGCCTGTCCGTACAGGCGCCCCCGGGCCATCGCACGGCGCAGCGAGGGCATCAGCGCAAATTTGCCCGGGCGACAGTCGTCGAACAGCTCGCGACGGAACAGACCGATACCGCCGTAGGTCCAGGGCCGCGGTGCCTGGAAATCGGCCGGCTCCAGCACACGCTGGCCCATCAGCTCGAAATCGCCGCGCGGGTGGTGTGCGGGATTGGGCACGAGCAGCAGCTGGGCCCAGGCCTCCTGCGGGATGCGCAGCGCCGTGAATTCCAGCTCGGTGTAAATATCCGCACTGATGACCAGAAACGGTGCCGTGCCGAGCCATGGCAGGGCGCGAAAGATGCCACCGCCGACGTCGAGCGCCTCGGCGCCCTCGTCGCTGTAGCGGATGGACAGCCCCCACTGCGCACCGTCCCCGAGCGCCTCGCGCAGTCGAGTCCCGAGCCAGGCAAGATTGATGACCACCGTGCGCACACCGAATCGAGCCAGCTTCTCGAGGTGATGGACGATCAGAGGCTTGCCGCGCACCTCGGCCAGCGGCTTGGGAAGGGTATCGGTCAGCGGACGCATGCGCTCGCCGCGTCCGGCCGCCAGCACCATGGCGTGCGTGATGGAAAGCTCGCTCACCCGCTCGCCTGGCGCAGCGCGTGCGCATTGGCGGCTGGCAGCGCCGGGACCACGCGCCGCTCGAGCCACGCCGCGAATGCCGACAGCTCGGCATAGTGACCCGCAGCGTCGCGCACATAATGGAGGGTGCGCGGCAGATCTTGCAGATAACCGCTCTTGCCGTCGCGCCACCACAGGCGCGCAAAGATGCCGAGCACCTTGATGTGCCGCTGCAGACCGATGAAGTCGAACCAGCGCAGAAACTGCTGCTCGCTCGCCCCCGCCGGGCCGCCGGCCGCTGCCAGCCGCGCACGATAGCTACTCACCCAGCGCGTCACGACCTCGCGTGGCCAGTCGATGTAACAATCCTTGAGCAGTGACACCAGATCGTAGGTCACCGGTCCATAGAGCGCGTCCTGAAAGTCCACGATGCCGGGGTTGCGCTGGTCGACCAGCAGCAGATTGCGTGAATGGTAGTCGCGATGCACGAACACGCGCGGCTGTGCGAGCGCCTCGCGGGTCAACAGCTCGAAGGTCTGCGACAACAGCGCGCGCTCCTCGGGCTCGAGCAGCAGCTGCAGGTGGCGTGCACAGAACCACTCGGGCATCAGGGCCATCTCGCGCTCGAGCGCGGCCCGATCATAGGGATCGAGGCTCGCGGCCCCCGGCAGCGCCACCTGCATCTGCAGCAGCGCCTGCAGCGCGTCGGCATACAGCGCCTCTGCGTCGTCCCCGGCGCGCAGGCGCGTCAGGTACAGCACCGAGCCCAGATCCTCCAGCAGCACGAAACCGCGACGCGGCTCGGCCGCGTCCACCTGCGGCACGTGCACGCCGCTGCCGGCCAGCAGCGCGGCGACCCTCAGAAACGGCTCGATCGGCTCCTTATCCGGCGGCGCATCCATCACCACCCGCGTCGCGCCATCGGCGCGCCAGGCGCGAAAGTAGCGGCGAAAGCTGGCGTCGTTGGAAGCCGGCTCGAGCCTGACGGGGTTGAAGTGCAGCTCCGCGCAGAGCCACTCGGTGATCTGCTCGATGCGCTCGTCGGCGCCGACCGGGCTCTGGCCGACGGAATTGGCAGTCATTGCAGGTGAGTTTTTGCTCGCGACCGATGGTCGGGTGAAGTCGGTGCAGTCATTATAATGACTCCCCACATGATTGCCCCCCTGCCTCTGCGCACCTTGCTCGGTGTTGTGATCTGCTGCGCACCGCTGTGGGCCGCCTGGGCGGGCGGCGAGCCCGCGGGCCCGGTCAGCGCCAGCTCCGAGTACCAGCCCAACGCTGCTCGCTCCGTGTATGAGGCGGGTTGCTTGCCCCCGGGCAGCGCCGCTCCGCCGCTGCTACTCGCCCAGGCGCGGCCCGTGCCGGGCAAGGCGCGTCCCGCCGCCGGCGGGCCCCTGCAGCGACTGCGGGGCAATCGCACGCTGCATCCGCAGGGACCGATTGACTACGCCGCCGATGCCTTCAAGGCCGATCAGCAGGGTCTGGTGACCCTGTCCGGTCATGCCGATGTGCGCATGCAGGATCGGGAAATCCAGGCTGACCGCATCACCTACGACCGCAATACCAACGACTTCAACATCAGCGGCAAAGTGCGCTTCAGCGATTCGATGGTGCAGCTGCAGGGAGACTCGGGTCACTACGGCGATACCGGAGGGCAATTCTCCCGGGCGCAGTTTCAGTTCGTCGGCACCCCCGGTCACGGCAGTGCAGAGGACATGACGCTCAGTCCGACCGACGTGGTCACGGTGCGGAATATCTTTTTCACGAAATGCCCCCGCGACCGCACGGACTGGGACATCCGCGCGCACCAGCTGCAGCTGGACACCGCCGCCAACGTCGGCGTCGCGCGCGGCGCCATCGTGGACTTTCGCGGCGTGCCGATCTTCTATCTACCGTATCTGTCGTTCCCGCTCACCGATGCGCGCCGCAGCGGCTTCCTGTTTCCGACCCTCGGCAGCTCCGGCCGCGATGGGGCCATCATCGGGGCGCCGTGGTACTGGAATATCGCGCCCAATCAGGACGCGACCTTCACCCCGACGATCTACTCGGGACGCGGTGCCGATGCGGGCGCCCAGTATCGCTTCCTCAGCGCCAATGACAGCGGCACCTTTGACGGCAATTACATGCCGCATGACTGGGACTACGGCGCAGAGCGCAGCTTCGTACGGCTGCTCGACCGGCTGGATCTGCCCGAAAACTCCCGTGCGCAGGCCGACGTCGAGAGCGTCAGCGACGATGAGTACTTCGAGGACTTCAGCCAGGGCGTGGAGTCCACCAGCACCGCCTTTCTGCCGCGCAATCTGTCGCTGACGCATCGGGATGACGTCTTTACGGCGAGCCTGCAGACGCTGGATTTCCAGACGATCGACAATACCCTGCCTTCCTACGAGCGACCCTACGAAGAGATCCCGCGACTGGACGCGGCTGCCAACTGGTCGCCCGCGGGGCTGCCCTGGTTGCGCGCCGGTTTTGATTCAGAGGTCGTCGACTTCTCGCGAGCCTCGTGCTCGCTGCCCGGAGCGGCCTGGTCGGGCGCGCCCGGCGCGATCTTTCTGTGTGGCCAAACCACGACGACGCAGGAGAACGTGACCAGCTACTTTCCCGACGGCGCGTGGGTGAATGGCTGGCGCATGAACGTCACCCCGCATGTGGGACTGGATCTGTCGGGGCCCGGGTATTTCTTCCGCCCCAACGCCGCCTGGGACCTGGCGCAATACGAGTTGCGCAACGTCGGCGACCCGGTGGTGCTGACATCGCCAGCCTTCCCGCCGCTGCCGCTGTCCGCGACGGGCCTGGCTTTTGCCGGCGCCCGCGGCGATGCGGATCCCTCGCGCAATCTGCCGATCGTCACGGTGGACAGCGGCCTGACCTTCGACCGGCTGTCAAACGACGGATCCCGCACCGTTACGCTGCAGCCGCGCGTGATGTACGTCTACGTCCCCTATCGCGATCAGAGCGATCTGCCGTTGTTCGATACGGGGGTGCCTGATCCGAACCTCATCGAGCTGTTTCGCGCCAACCGCTACGTTGGCGAAGACCGCATCGGCGATGCCAATGAGTTCACGCTCGGCCTGACCAGCGAGCTGTTCTCCACGGCAAGCGGCACGCGCTATGTGAGCGCCACCATCGGGCAGAGCGTGTACCTGCAAACCCCGCGGGTGACACTGCCCGGAGACCCGCTCGGCACCCATTCCTCCGACCTGATCGGCCAGGTCAACATCGCCGCCTTTCACGATTGGAACGTCATGCTCGATGTGGCCTCCAACGCCGCCGTCTCGCGGTTGCAGGAGGTGCAGGCGGAGCTGCAATACCGCGTCAATGGTCAGCAGCTGACCAATCTGTCCTACCAGTATGCCGCCGGGCTGTACCAGCAGGTCGACGGCTCGACCGCCTGGCCGGTGGCGCCACGCTGGGACCTGTATGCCCGCACGGTCTACTCATTGATGAGCCGCTCGTTCATCGAGGACTTCGCCGGTTTCCAATACCGCAGCGCCTGTTGGGCGATCCGCATGGTCTATCAAAGCTCGCTGGCCACACGCACCGGTGAGCGCGACAGCGGCGTACAGGTGCAGGTGGAACTGACCGGACTGTCCAATGTCGGAGACCAGGTGGATACTTTCCTGCAGCAGTCGATTCGGGGATACTTGCCGTTAGCGCCTGGTCGCCTGCCCACGGCAAATCCCGCGGCCTCCGCGCCATCGACGGCCCTGATGCCGATCTCACCGTAGGAGCACCCATGCCATCGCGACCGCGGCCCTTTCGCTGCCTGACTGCCGCTGCTGCCCGCCGTCTGCTCGCTGCCTGCCTGCTCGGCGCGGCCCTGGCCGGTGGGGCGCTCGGCGCGAGCCAGGCGGCCGATCTGCCCCATCAGGGACAGCTGCTCGATCGCATCGTCGCGGTGGTCAACGACGGCGTCGTCCTGCAGAGTGATCTGGACGCGCTGATGGCCCAGATCAGCAGGCGCCTGCGCGCGCAGGGCGTCGCGCTGCCACCCGAGAAGGTGCTGCGCGCCCAGGTGCTCGACCAGCTCGTCACCGAGGAGATCGAGTCGCAACGCGCCACGCGTGCCGGTATCAAGGTCTCAGACGAGCAGGTCAACGCTGCGCTCACGCAGATCGCCAAGCAGCAGAACGTCAGCTTCGAGGATCTGCCCGCGCGCTTGGCGCAGGACGGCATCGACTACAGCTACTACCGCGAGCAGCTGCGGCGCGAGATCGCGCGCGAGATCCTGCAGCAGCAGGAAGTCATTCAGCGCATCGTCATCACACCGCGCGAGCTCGATCAATACATCGCCAATCAGCAGCACACCGTCTCGGGTCTGTACGAGTACAACGCCTCGAACATCCTCATCGCGATCGCGCAGGATGCCTCACCCGAGCAGATCGCGAAGGCCAGCGCGCTCGCGCACGACATCGACGAGCGCGCCAAGCGCGGTGAGGACTTCGCCAAGCTTGCGGTCACCTATTCGCAGGCGGAAACCGCCCTGCAAGGTGGCGCTCTGGGCTGGCGCAAGGGTAGCGAGCTGCCCACGTTCCTCGCCGACGTGATCGCCCGTCTCAAGCCCGGCGCCGTCAGCGACGTCATCCAGACCTCGACGGGCTTTCACATCGTGAAGCTCGATGCGCGACGGGCCGCAGGCGGTCCGCAGATCGTTCAGCAGGTGCATTTGCGTCACATCCTGATGAAGCCGACCGAATTGGTCGATGATGCGACCGTGCAGCAGAAGCTCGCACGCATCCGCGCACAGGTGCTTTCCGGCAAGGAAGATTTCGCGGTGCTGGCTCGCACCAGCTCCCAGGACCCGGGCTCCGCGGTCAATGGTGGTGATCTTGGCTGGACCGAGCTGTCGGCCTTCGATCCGACCTTCGCGGCGGTGGCCTCCACGCTCAAGGACGGACAGATCAGCCAGCCCTTCCACACGCAGTTCGGCTGGCACATCGTGCAGATGCTCGGCCGGCGCGATTTCGACAACACGAAGGATGCGGAGCGCGAGCGTGCCTTCGAGGCGCTGCGTAACAGTCGCATCGATGAGGCCACCGAGCAGTGGTTGCAGCAGCTCAAGGACGGCGCCTACGTCAAGCAGCAGCTCTGATCGGGCCGCGGCGCCGATCGCGCTGACCGCCGGAGAACCCGCCGGCATCGGCCCGGACCTGTGTCTGGCCGCTGCCGCGCGCCCGCGTGCTGCCCCGCTGGTGTGTGTTGCGGATCGCGAGCTGCTCGCCGAGCGGGCGCGCCGACTCAAGCTATCGATCCGGCTGCAGGACTACCGCCCCGGCGAGGCAGTCAGTCGCGTGGCCGGCACCCTCACAGTGCTGCATCAACCGCTGGCCGTGGCATGCGAGCCCGGGCGCCTCGAGGTGCGCAACGCCGCGCAGGTGCTGCAGCTCATCGATCGCGCCGTGACGGGGTGCCAGCGCGGCGAGTTCACCGCGATGGTCACCGCGCCGGTGCAGAAGTCCTTGATCAATGACGCCGGCATCGCCTTCACGGGCCACACCGAGTACATCGCCGCACTGACCGGCACCGCGCTGCCGGTCATGATGCTGACCGCCGGCACGCTGCGCGTGGCGCTGGCGACGACCCACCTGCCGCTGCGCGCCGTGAGCGCCGCGCTCTCCATCGAGGCTCTGCAGCAGACGCTGCAGATCGTCGCAGTCGGCCTGCAGCACTACTTCGGCTTGCCTCGTCCGCGCATCGCAGTCTGCGGCCTCAATCCGCACGCCGGGGAAGGTGGACACCTCGGCGATGAGGAGATCACCACGATTGCCCCGGCGATCGCACGCGCGCGTGCCGCGGGCCTGGCCGTCGAGGGTCCGTTACCGGCCGATACGCTGTTCGTGCCACGCCAGCTCGAGCGCTGCGATGCGGTGCTGGCCATGTACCATGATCAGGGCTTACCCGTTCTCAAGCACGCCGGCTTTGGTCAGGCGGTCAACGTCACGCTGGGACTGCCCATCGTGCGCACTTCGGTCGATCACGGCACGGCCCTCGCGCTGGCAGGGCGCGGCGAGGCCGACGCCGGCAGCCTCATCGCTGCGATCGAGCTGGCCGCGCAGATGGCGCGACGGGCTGAGAGGCGCGATCCGGGCCCGTCCCCCGCGGCTGCGTCCGCAGAGTCGATCCTCGCGACCGCTGCGGCTGCCCGCCGCCCGTGATCCACGCTCGCAAGCGCTTCGGCCAGCACTTCCTGCACGATCCGGCGGTGATCGCGCGCATCGTGGCGGCCGTGCGCCTGCAGCCCGGCGACGCCGCGGTGGAGATCGGCCCGGGCCGCGGCGCACTGACTGGCGCGCTGCTGCAGGCCGCCGGCCAGCTCGATGCGATCGAAATCGACCGCGACCTGACCGCGCTGCTGCGCCAGCGTTTCAGCGCGCAGAGCGGCCTGAGGCTGCACGAGGCCGACGTGCTGGGCTTCGACTGGCGCTCACTCGCCGCCGAGCGCGGCGGGCGACTGCGTCTGGTCGGCAACCTTCCCTACAACATTTCCACCCCGCTGCTGTTTCGCCTGCTCGATTGCATCGAAGTGATCCACGACATGCACTTCATGCTGCAGCGGGAAGTCGCCGAGCGCATTCTCGCCAGCCCCGGCAGCGACGCTTACGGGCGTCTGGGCGTCATGCTCGCTCCACGCCTCAGCGCCGAGCGCGTGCTCGAAGTGGGCGCGGGTGCCTTCCAGCCCCCGCCCCGCGTCGCCTCCACCGTCCTGCGCCTGAGTGTGCGCGACGCGCCACCGCCGCCGCCGCTGTATGCCGCGGTGGTCGCCGCCGCCTTTGCGCAGCGGCGCAAGACGCTGCGCAACGCCCTGCGCGACTATCTGGATGCCGCGCACATCCGTGCCCTCGGCCTCGATCCGGGTGAGCGCGCCGAACAGCTCTCGCCGCACGAGTTCGCCGCGCTCGCCCGCGCCGCACAGCAAGCAGCCGCGCCGCTGGCGCAGGTACCCGACGCTGTGATTCACTAGGCGGATCGCGGCCGGCACACCGGCAAGCGCCGGGGAATCTCATGAGCGCCTATCGCCGCATCCTGGTAGCCGTGGACCTCTCGCACGACAGCCATGCCGTCGGCAACCGCGCCCTGCAGGTCGCGGCCCCGGACGCCGCGCTGCGGCTGCTGCATGTGGTCGAATTCGTGCCGATCGAGCCGATGAGCGATTCACTCGTGCCGGTCGTGCAGATCGATGATCAGATGGTCGCGAGCGCCCGCCAGCATATCGAGGCGCTCACGCGCGAGCTCGGCTTGCCGACCGACAGCGCGCGCGTGGAGACGGGCAATGTCAAGAGCGAGATCCTGCGTTACGCGCGCGAGGAGCACAGCGATCTGATCGTCATTGGCTGTCGTGAGCGCCATGGTCTGTCGCTGCTCGTGCACCGCACGGAAAACTCGGTACTGCACGGGGCTCCCTGCGACGTGCTGGCAGTACGTGTGCGTGATACCCCCCCGGGACAGCCGGGAAGCTGATGTGGCCGACCAGAAGTACAACATCCGCGTGGAGGTCGAGACCACCTACCTCGAGCATCAGTCCGAACCCCGTGAAAATCGCTATGTATTCGCCTACACCATCACGATCCGCAATGAGGGAGCCGTACCCGCGAAGCTTCTGACGCGGCGCTGGATCATCACCGACGCGAACGGACAGGTGCAGGAAGTGCAGGGCGAGGGTGTGGTCGGCGAGCAGCCGCATCTGCAGCCTGGGCAGGGCTTTCGCTACTCGAGCGCCGCGGCGCTGGAGACACCGGTGGGCGCGATGCAGGGAAGCTACCAGATGATCGCCGACGACGGTGCGCAGTTCGACGCGCCCATTGCCGCGTTTCGCCTCGCCATCCCCGGCATGCTGCACTGAGCACAGGCGCGAAAGCGGCAGGTATGGCGCGCTGGGCGATCGGGGACATCCAGGGGTGCGGCGAGGAGCTCGAGGAGCTGCTCGAGCGCATCGACTTCTCGGCTGAGCGTGATCGGCTGTGGCTGGTCGGCGATCTGGTCAATCGCGGCCCGCGCTCCCTGCAGGTACTGCGGCGCATCCGTGCGCTCGGCGAGGCGGCCGTGTGCGTGCTGGGCAATCACGATCTGCATCTGCTGGCGGTGGCATTGGTGGGCGCGCGCCAGCGGCGCAGCGACACGCTCGCCGAGGTGCTCGCGGCCCCCGACCGTGACACGCTGCTGGAGTGGTTGCTGCACCGTCCACTGGCCGTGTATCAGCCGACGAGCCTCGCAGGAGCGAGCGCTCGCGGCGATCTCATGTTGCACGCCGGGCTCGTGCCGCAGTGGAGCGTTGAGCAGACTCTGGAGCTGGCGGCCGAGGTGCAGCGTGCTCTGCAGAGCGATCCGCGCCGGCTGCTCTCACGCATGTACGGGGATCGGCCCGCGCGCTGGAAGCCCGCTCTGCGCGGCGTGACGCGGCTGCGCTTTACCGTCAACGTGCTCACCCGACTGCGATTCTGTACGGCCGAGGGACAGATCGACCTGCAGCACAAGGGGCGGCCCGAATCAGCCCAGGCCCCGTGGATTCCCTGGTTCAAAGCCCCCGCACGCGCCAGCGCCGAGGCGCGCATCGTCTTTGGCCATTGGTCGACACTCGGCCTGTACCGTGCGCCGGGACTGCTGGGGTTGGATAGCGGCTGTGTCTGGGGCGGCTCACTGTCCGCGGTCAATCTCGATGAGCCGGCGAGCCCGCCCGTCAGCGTGGCAAGTCGGCAACCGCGCTCCAATGAAGCGTAAGGCTGGGCGTCTTGACCACGTAGACGCCCGGATCGAGCTGCAGCGTGGTCGCAGCGCCCCGCGCGGGCAGCGTGAACTGCACGCGCTGTGCGCCTTCGACCGTCAGACTGGCCATGCTGCCGGGCACACGAAATGCCAGCCGCACTGGCCAGCCTGCATTGGGCCGTCGAGTCAGCGTGGCGCTGCCGTCGCCGGTCAGATGGGTCAGATCCACGAGCAGGGTGTTGCGCTGCCAGCTCTGCGGCACCGCTGCCGCGCCTGGCCCCTGCCCTGCGACCGCGATGGCCACACCGGGCGCCGCGGCGTCGGCGGGCGTGCCGTGTGTGCGGTGGTGCCAGGGCAGATGCCAGTTGAAGGCGAAGCACGCCGGCGCCACCGCCAGGGCAAGTGTCGCTGCGCATGCCGCCCCGAGCCCCCGCCCGGACCCGTGTCCACGCCCCTTCCGGCGTCCGCTCTGCTCAATGGTCACGACGCATGCCTCCACTGTCGCCAGTGCTGTGTCTTACGCATACCATACTCGCTCCCAGTCCGGCTGTGACTCGTCCATCGGTTTTCCATGCCTTCCCTCAAGCCCTTGAATCTGCAGCAGTGGATCGAGGCTCATCGCGAGCTTCTGCGCCCGCCGGTCGGCAACAAGCTGCTCTACGAGGACGGCGAGTTCCTGGTCATGGCGGTCGGTGGACCCAACGCCCGCAAGGACTTTCATGTCGACCCGGCCGAGGAGCTCTTCTACCAGATCGAGGGTCAGATGACCCTGCGCGTGCGCGAGGGCCGGCGTATCGTCGACGTGCCCATCGCTCCCGGAGAGTTGCTGCGGCTGCCGGCGCAGATGCCGCATTCGCCGCAGCGTCCCGCCGGCTCGATCGGCTTGGTCGTCGAGCGGCGCCGCCGCGCCGGCGAGCTCGATGGCCTGCAGTGGTATTGCGAGCAGTGCGAGAAGCTCCTGTACCAGGAGTTCCTGCAACTCACCGACATCGAGCGCCAATTCCCACCGGTGTTTGCCCGCTTCTTTGGCAATCCGGCGCTGCGCACCTGCCGCCACTGCCACAGCGTCATGCAGCCTCCAACGCCTGCGACCCCCGCCCATGGCTCGCAATGACCGCGCGCAGTGGGCGCGTCTGGACGTGGACGGCGTGGCAGTGCTCGCGGACCTTGCCGCCGGCATCAATCTCGCGCGGCCGGTGCAATTCGAGACGCCGCAGTGGGGCTACTTCGGCGCTCCGGCCGCCAAGAGCGAGCCGCTGCGCCTGGCAGATCGCGACGCGCGCGTGCGCGCAGGCGCCAGCTGCAACGCCAGCCTCGTGTGCTTTGCCCCGCACGCGCACGGCACTCATACCGAGTGCGTCGGTCATCTGACCACCGAGCCCGTGGCGGCCTGGCGCATCGTTCCGCAGCGGCTGCTGCCGGCCGTGTTGGTATCCGTGCCACCCTCACCCGAGCAGCCCTCACCCGCGGCCGGGGATCTGCTCGTGACGCGCGCGGCGCTGCTCGCTGCCTGGCCCGCGCCGCTCGCCGAGCGCCTCAGTGCCCGCGCCGCGGTGATCCGCACGTTGCCCAATGAGCCCGACAGATTCGTCGTATCGTCGACGTCGACGTCGATGCCACCCTACCTGGCGGCCGACGCGGCCAGCGAGCTCGTGACGCGCGGCATCGCGCATCTGGTGCTCGATGTACCCTCGGCAGACCGCCTCGAAGATGGCGGCAAGCTGACGGCGCACCGTATCTTCTTTGGAATGCCGGCGCACGCGACGCAGCTCGCGCAGGCGCAGCGCGCCGACTGCACGATCACCGAGCTTGCCTTCGTTCCCGACTGCCTGCCGGACGGTTGGTATCTGCTGTCGCTGCAGACGCCCTGCATCGATGGGGACGCGCTGCCAAGCCGCCCCGTGCTCTATCCGCTGCGCCTGGCCTGAGCTTCGCGATGAGTGCCGCCCCCCTGACGTTCCAGGCCCAGCTCGAGTGGGCACAATCGCAGGATGCGGCTGATCCGCTCGCGCCGCTGCGCGAGCGCTTCGCCCTGCCGCGCGGCGCCGACGCTCGCCGGCTCGTGTATTTGTGTGGCCATTCCCTCGGGCTCGCGCCGCTCGGCGCGCGCGTTACGCTCGAGGCGGAGCTCTCCGACTGGGAGCGTCTGGGGGTCCTCGGACACGAGCACGCGCGTACCCCTTGGGTCAGCTATGCCGAGCAGCTGCAGGGGCCGCTGGCCGCGCTCGTGGGTGCCGCGGCGCAGGAAGTCGTGGCGATGAACTCGTTGACCGTCAACCTGCATTTGCTGTTGGCGCATTTCTATCGGCCGGTTGGCACGCGGCGTGCCATCCTCATCGAGACCGGCGCCTTCTCCTCCGACCGCCATGCGCTCGCGACGCAGATCGCCTGGCGCGGGCTCGATCCGGCCAGCGAGCTCATTGAACTGTCCGCGCCGCGCGGGCAGACGCAGCTGCGCGTCGAAGACATCGAGGCGGCGATCACCGAGCATGGCGAGCGGCTCGCGCTGGTGCTCTGGCCGGCCGTGCAGTATCTGACCGGTCAGCGCTTCGAGCTCGGGCGCATCGCGCGCGCAGCGCACGCCGTG
This sequence comes from Steroidobacteraceae bacterium, assembly GCA_035553315.1. Taxonomy (GTDB): domain Bacteria; phylum Pseudomonadota; class Gammaproteobacteria; order Steroidobacterales; family Steroidobacteraceae; genus FEN-1191. The sequence goes on along the minus strand of DATNDE010000034.1, from coordinate 127,225 downwards.
GGCGCCGTGGCGGGCTTCGATCTGGCCCATGCAATCGGCAATGTGCCGCTCTCGCTGCACGCGGATCAGGCCGACTTCGCCGTCTGGTGCAGTTACAAGTACCTCAATGGCGGCCCGGGTGCCGTCGGCGGCGCCTTCGTGCACGAGCGGCATCTGCACGGCGCACCGCAGCTCGCCGGCTGGTGGGGACACGAGAGCGGCACGCGTTTCGCGCTCGGCGCGCGCTTCGTTCCGGCCGCTGGCGCGCCGGCATTCGCCCTGAGCAATCCGCCGATCTTCTCGAGTGCGCCGCTGCGCGCCTCCCTGCCGCTGTTCGCCGCGGCGGGATTGGCCGCGCTGCGCGAGAAGTCGTTGCGGCTCACGGGTTATCTGGAGGCGCTGCTCATGCAGCTCGCAGACAGCCAGCTGGAGCTGCTGACCCCGTCCGATCCGGAGCAACGCGGCTGCCAGCTCTCCGTGCGGGTTCCCGGCGGATACGAACGTGCCCAGCGTCTGCACGCCGAGCTCAACGCGCGGGGGGTAGTCGGCGATCTTCGCACCCCCGACGTCATCCGCCTGGCTCCGGTGCCCTTCTATAACAGCTTCGTGGACGTGATGCGCTGCGCCTGGCATCTGTGCGACGCGCTGAAGATCCCTTGAGCGTGCGAGGTGTCACCGTCGTGGGCGCCGGTCCGGTCGGCGCGCTGCTGGCGCTGCTGCTGGCGCGCCGTGGCTGCCACGTGCGCCTGCTCGAGCGGCGTGCCGATCCACGCCGCGTGGCTCCCGAGCGCGGCCGCTCCATCAATTTGGCGCTCGCCTCGCGTGGTCTGGCGGCCCTGCAGGCCGCGGACCTGTCCGCGCACGTCGGGCGCGAGCTCGTCGCGATGCGCGGGCGACTGCTGCACGATGAGCGCGGTGCGCGCAGCTTCCTGCCCTACGGCACGCGAGCGAGCGAGGTGATCTGGTCGATCGGCCGCGAGCGGCTCAATGCGCTGCTCCTCGACGCGGCAGCCGCACACTCTGGCATCGAACTGCACTTCCAGACGCGCTGCCTGGACGTGGATCCGCAGCGACGCGTGCTGCGGCTGCAGCTCGGTAGCGCGGCGGCATCGGAGGAGCCATTCGATCTGCTGCTCGGTGCGGACGGGGCAGGCTCGGCGGTACGCGAGGCGCTGGTACGTCGCGGCCTCAGCCGCGCCCTCGAGACACCGCTGCCGCACGACTACAAGGAATTTGTCATCGCCGCGAGTGCGGCCGAGGCGGCCGGCTGGCCGCGCGAGGCGCTGCATATCTGGCCACGCGGCGGCTACATGCTCATCGCGTTGCCGAACATCGACGGCAGCTTCACCGCGACGCTGTTTCTTCCGCGCCAGGGGGATGCGCGCCAGGGAAATCCGGGGTTCGACCAGCTCGGCGACGCGGCGGCCGCGCGTGCGTTCTTCGTCGAGCATTTTCCCGATGCGGCCGAGGCGATCGACGACCTCGAAGGGCAGTTCGCCAGCCACCCGCAGAGCCGGCTCGCCACGTTGCACTGTGCGCGCTGGCAGGCCGGCGGCTGTGTCGGCCTGCTCGGAGATGCCGCGCATGCCATCGTGCCCTTCCACGGCCAGGGCCTCAACGCCGGCTTCGAGGACTGTCTGCTGCTCAATGAGTTGCTCGCCTCCTGCGGCGCCGCCGAGGCGCTGCTGCGCTTCGAGCGCGAGCGTCAACCGGACACCGAGGCGATTGCGACGATGGCGCTGGAGAACTATGAGGAGATGCGCTCGGGCGTGCGCGACCCGCGTTTTGCCGCGCGCGCGGCGCTGGCCGCCGAACTCGAACGGCATTTCCCGCAGCGCTTCATCCCGCGTTATTCGATGGTCATGTTCCATCCTGAAATTCCCTATCGCGAGGCTCTGGCCCGCGGCGCGCGTCAACGCGCGCTGCTCGATGCGCTCATCGAAGGCTGCCCGCAGGCCGCGCCCGAAGCGCACATGCTCACGCTGGCGCGCCGGCTGCTCGATGAACACGCGCTGTGAGCGCAACCACCCGCTCCGGGGGCGGCTACCGTAGAATTTCACCCATGACTGCGCTCCGCCCGATCGCCCTGCTGCTGGGGCTCTCACTGACTCCCTGTGCGCTGTACGCCGCGGTACCCGTTTATGGGTATCAGATCGTGCACAGCTATCCGCACGATACGCATGCCTTCACGGAAGGATTGTTCTACCTCAACGGCGATCTCTACGAGAGCACCGGCCTCAATGGCCAGTCCGAGCTGCGCCGGGAGCGGCTGACGACCGGGCAGGTTCTGCAACGTATCGCGCTGCCGGAGCGCTACTTCGGCGAGGGTATCGTCAACTGGGGATCGCGCTTGATACAGCTGACCTGGCGCGCCGGCACCGGCTTCGTCTACGACCTCGCGAGCCTGCAACTGCAGCGCCAGTTCACCTACGACGGCGAGGGATGGGGACTCACGCAGAACGGACGCTGGATCATCATGAGCGACGGCACCCCGGAGCTGCGCTTCCTGGATCCGCAGACGCTCGCCGAGGCCGGGCGCCTCCAGGTGACCTACCAGGGCCGGCCGCTGCGCAATCTCAATGAGCTCGAATGGGTGCGTGGCGAGATCTACGCCAACATCTGGCAGACCGACTGGATCGCGCGCATCGATCCGGACAGCGGCGCGGTGGTTGGACTGATCGATTTGTCCGGACTGTTGCCGCCGGGGGAGCGGGTCGCCGGTCAGACCGACGTGCTCAACGGCATCGCCTACGATGCTCAAGGGAATCGGCTGTTCGTCACGGGTAAGGACTGGCCGCGGCTTTTCCAAATCCGCCTGCAGCGCAAGGCCGGGGCGGCCCCGCTCGCGCCCTTCGCGCCCGTCGCGCCCTGACGCAGGCTGCCCCGGACAGGTCCGCTCCGTGCTGCTGTTCCTCGATTACTCCAAGACGGTGCTCAAGGAGCTGTTGCTGCCCCCTTCGGGGCTGCTGCTGCTGGCCGGGCTCGGTGCATTGCTGCTGCGCTGGCGGCCGCGCACGGGCGCAGCGCTGCTCGGGCTGGCTCTGGCCGCACTCTGGTTGCTGTCAACGCCCGTGATCGCAGACAGCCTCACGCGCTCCATTCAGCACTACGGCCCGTTTGACGCTGCCGCGCCGAGCCGGGCGCAGGCCATCGTCATTCTCGGCGGCGGCGGCGAGCGCGTGCAGGCGCCCGAGTACGGCGGCCCGGCGGCCGCGCCCTACCTGCTCGAGCGCCTCGCCTACGGGGCGTATCTCGCCCACAGGACGGGGCTTCCGATCCTGGTGAGCGGCTGGCATATCGAAGCGGCGGCCATGCGCAACAGCCTGCGCGACAGCTTCGCGCTCGAGCCGCGCTGGATCGATAATCAGGCCTACGACACGTTCGACAATGCGCGCGATTCCGCCCGGATGCTGAGGGCAGCCGGCGTGCACCGCATCATCCTCGTGACCTCGACGCAGCATATGTGGCGAGCAGCGCACGAATTCAGCGCCACCGGGCTGTCGTTGCTGCCGGCACCGGTCGGCCTGGTGCCCCCGCGAGCGGCCAGCAACGTGGTGGGCTTGCTACGCTATATTCCCGATGCTCAGGCGCTCGAGCGATCCTACCAGGTGATCTACGAGCTGCTCGGCGAGCGGGTGCGCGAGCTGCTGCAGCTCACGCGCCTGCGGCGCCAGCAGGTGTTGATTGACTGCACCGCGCACGCATCGCCCTGCCCGCTGTCGTGACCTGAACCTGCCCGCATGACCCCTGACAATCCCTTCGCCGCACCGAGTACCCTGCCGTACGAGCTGCCGCCGTTCGATCGCATCGACGAGACGAGCTATCGCGCGGCCTTCCTCGAGGGCATGCAGGCCCAGCGCAACGAAGTCCAGTCGATCGCCACGCGCGAGGCGCCCGAGAGCTTCGAGAACACCGTGGTCGCGCTGGAGCGCTCGGGGCGGCTGCTCGAGCGCGTCGGCAACGTCTTCTCCAACCTCGCCCAGTCCAACGGCAGCGACTCGATGCTGGCGCTGGAGAGCGAGCTCGCTCCCCTGCTCGCCGCCCATCGCGATGCCATCTACCTCGACGAAGCCCTGTTCGAGCGCGTCGATCGGCTGCAGCGGCGCGGCGCGCAGTTGGCGCTGTCGGGCGAGCAACGTCAGCTGCTCGAGCGCTACCACGTCGCCTTCGTGCGTGCCGGCGCGCGCCTTCCAGCGCAGAGCAAGCAGCGGCTGCGCCAGATCAATGAGCGGCTGGCGGCGCTGCGCACGCTTTTTCGACAGCACGTGCTGCAAGCCACGCGCGAGAACGGCGTCTGGGTCGACAGCGCCGAGGAGCTGGCCGGACTCTCGAGCGAGCAGCTGGGTGCGGCGGCCGAAGCCGCGCGCGAGCGCGGCCAACCGGGACGCTGGCTCATCAGCCTGCAGAACACCACCACGCAACCGTTGCTCGCGCAGCTGCACGATCGCGCCCTGCGCCGCAAAATCCATGCAGCCTCGGTGTCGCGTGCCTGCGGCGGCGCAGCTGACAACACGGTCGTCATTGTCGAACTGGTGCAGCTGCGCGCCGAGCGCGCGCGGCTGCTCGGCTTTGCCAGTCATGCCGCCTACGTGCTGGCCGACGAGAATGCCGGCAATCCTGCGGTCGTGGCACAGATGCTGCGCCGGGTCGCGGATGCCGCACTTGCGCGCGCTCGGGCGCAGAGGCGAGAGCTGCAGGCCGGCATCGAGCGTCATTGTGCCGCCGCGGGCCGCGCGAGCTTTGCGCTCGAGCCCTGGGACTGGCACTACTACCTGGAGCGCGAGCGTCAGGAGCGCTATCAGCTCGACAGCGCCGCGGTACGCGCCTACTTCGAGCTCGAGCGTGTGCTGCTCGAGGGTGTGTTCTACATGGCAGCGCAGCTCTACGGTCTCGCCTTTCGCAGGCGACAGGATCTACCGGCCTATCACCCCGACGTGCAGATCTTCGAGGTGCTCGATGCCGGTGGCGCACCGCTCGGCCTTTTCCTGACGGACTACTACGCGCGCGAGGGCAAGCAGGGTGGCGCATGGATGAGCAACTTCGTCACCCAGTCGAAGCTGCTGGGGCAACGCCCGGTGGTGGTCAACTGCCTCAATCTGTCCCGGCCGGCCAGCGGCGAGCCGACACTGCTGAGCTTCGAGGAGGTCACCACGCTGTTCCACGAGTTCGGCCATGCGCTGCATGGCCTGCTCTCGCAAGTGCACTATCCGCTGCTCTCCGGCACCAATGTGCCGCGCGACTTCGTGGAGTATCCCTCGCAGTTCCATGAGATGTGGGCGCGCGAGCCGCACATACTGGCCCGCATCGCCCGCCATCATGCGAGCGGTGAGCCGCTGCCTGCGGCGCTGCTCGAGCGCATCCTCGCCGCGCAGAATTTCAATCAGGGCTACCAGACGAGCGAATACCTGCAGGCTGCGCTGATCGACCAGGCCTGGCACTCGCTTGGGCCGGAGAGCTGCCCGTCGGCCGGCGAGGTCACGGCATTCGAGACCCAGGCGCTCGCCGCGAGTGGTGCACTCTGTGCGGACATACCACCGCGCTACCAATCGGCCTTCTTCCTGCACATCTTTGCCGATGACTACTCGGCCGGCTACTATGCCTATCTTTGGAGCGAGGTCCTCGCGCGCGACACGGGCCGCTGGTTTCACGACCATGGCGGCCTCTCGCGCAGCGCCGGGGAGCGCCTGCGCGCGCTCGTCCTGTCGCAGGGCTGGACACGGGATACGCAGCAGCTGTTCCGCGAATTCTACGGACGCCCACCCGACATTGAGCCGCTGCTCGAGTATCGCGGGCTCGCCGCCGACGCGGCGGGCGCCCACCGCGAAGCCGTCTTGCGCGGTGCGCGCAATGCGGGAACTCCGGCGCCTGGCGACGGTCATCGGTGAGCGTACAGACAGGGTGCATCCATGATCAAGATCGACAACCTGACGCGCCGCTACGGTGGTTTTGCGGCCGTGGACGATGTGAGCTTTCGGATCGAGCGCGGTGAGGTGGTCGGCCTGCTCGGTCACAACGGCGCGGGCAAGACCACCATCATGCGCATGCTGACCGGTTTCCTGGAGCCCACCGCCGGCTCGATACGCATCGACGATTTGACAATGGGCACCGATACCGCCGCCATTCAGCGCCGCATCGGCTACCTGCCGGAGAACTGCCCGACGTGGCCGGATATGACCGTGCTCGAATTTCTGGAGTACCAGGCCCTGCTGCACGACGTGCCCGAAGAGCGCCGTACCGCCGCCATCATTGCGGCGATCCGGCGCACCGCATTGACTGACCGCGTCACGCAATCGATCAGCACGCTGTCCCGTGGTTATCGTCAACGCGTCGGCGTCGCGCAGGCCATCCTGCACTCCCCGGACATCATCATTCTCGATGAGCCCACCAATGGCCTGGACCCGACGCAGATCCTGCACATGCGCGAGCTGATTCGCGATCTGGCCAAAAGCGCCACCGTCATCGTCTCCACGCACATCCTGCAGGAAGTGCAGGCCGTCTGCGAACGCGTGCTGATCCTGCGTGCCGGCCGCAAGGTCGTCGATGCGCACCTGGCCGAGCTGCAGCAGGATGCACGTCTGCTCTTGACCCTCGATGCCGATGAGCCGCTCGCGCGCCCGATCCTCTCGGCCGTGCCCGGCGTGAGCGGGGTGAAACTGCAGGCAACGCTACCGGGAGCTGCCGGCACGCGCTACCAGTACGCGCTGGCGGCAGAGGAGGCGGCCACTCCCCAGGTGGCCCGCGCCGTGCACGCGGCAGGCTTTGGCCTGTACGGCCTGCTGCGCGAGCAGCGCACACTCGAGGCGGTGTTCGCCGACGTCAATGCCGGCCTGCCAGTCGCGGGCGCCGGCGCAGGCAGTGAGGTGGCCCGTGCTGCGTAAGATCACCCGTATCGCCGCCAAGGAGCTCACCGGCTTCTTTGCCTCCCCGGCCGCCGTGCTGTTCCTCGCGGCGTTCCTCGGCGTGACGCTGTTCGTGTTTTTCTGGGCGGCCGCCTTCTTCGAGCGCAATCTGGCCGATGTGCGTCCACTGTTCCAGTGGATGCCGGTACTGCTGATCTTTCTGGTCGCCACGCTGACCATGCGCACCTGGGCCGAGGAGCGCCGCTCAGGCACGCTCGAGCTGCTGCTGACCTCACCCACCACCCCCACCGAGCAGGTGCTCGGCAAATTTCTCGGCGTGCTGGTACTGGTGCTGATCGCGCTGGCACTCACCTTGCCGCTGCCGATCAGCGTCTCGTTCCTCGGCCCGCTGGACTGGGGTCCGGTCATCGGCGGCTATGCCGCGGCGATCTGCCTGGCGGCCGCCTACGTCTCCATCGGCCTGTGGATCTCCAGTCGCACCGACAATCAGATCGTCAGCCTGATCCTCACCGTGGTGATCGCGGGGGCGTTCTACCTGATCGGCTCGGACACGCTCACGAACCTGGTGGGTTATCGCGCCGCAGAATGGTTGCACGATTTGGGCGCTGGCTCGCGCTTCGCATCGATCACCCGTGGGGTGCTCGACCTGCGCGATCTGTACTATTACTTCTCGATCACTGCGACCTTCCTGGTCCTCAACCGTCTGTCGCTCGAGCGCTTGCGCTGGGCCGGCAATTCCGCGCGTGCCGTGCATCGCGGCTGGTATGCGGCCGCGGCCCTGCTCGCGGCCAACCTGCTGGGGGCCAACTTCTGGCTCGGCCAGATCGGCTCGGCGCGCGTCGATCTGACTTCGGGTCGGCTCTATACGCTGTCGGATGCGACCCGCAGCTATCTTGGGCAGCTGCAGGAGCCGCTGCTGATCCGCGGCTACTTCAGCGCCGCAACCCATCCGCTGCTCGCGCCGCTGGTGCCGCAGCTGCGCGATCTGCTGCAGGAATACGCGGAGGCGGGCGGCCAGCGCGTGCGCGTCGAATTCGTCGACCCGCACGATGATCCGAAGGTCGAGGCCGAGGCCAATGACCGCTACAGCATCCGTCCCGTGCCCTTCGAAGTCGCGGGCAAGTATCGCGCCTCCGTGGTCAACACCTACTTCGACATCCTGGTGTCGTACGGCGATCAGTATCAGGTGCTGACCTTCCGCGACCTGATCGACGTGAAGGCGCGCGATGAGACCAACATCAACGTGGAGCTTAAGGATCCTGAGTACGCCATCACCAGCGCCATCCGCAAGGTGCTGCTGAGCTACCAGGGGGGCGGCAGCGTTTTCGACGTGCTGCACAGTCCGCTGACCTTCACCGGCTACGTCTCCGCCAGAGCGAGCCTGCCCGAGCAGCTGCAGAGCGCGCGCATTGCCCTCGACGGCGCGCTCGGGGACCTGCAGAAGCAGGCCCACGGCAAGCTGCAGGTGAAGTTCCAGGACCCGGACACGGACAAGACCCTGAGCGCCAAGCTCTCGCACGACTATGGCTTTCACCCCATGGTGCTCAGTCTCAACGATGCGCATCCCTTCTGGTTCTACATGACCCTGAGTGATGGTCATCAGACCGAGCAGATCCCGCTGCCGTCCAATTTCGATCAGGCACATCTGAAGGACGCCATCGACGCGGTGGTCAAGCGCTTCTCGCCCGGGCTGCTCAAGACGATCGCCGTGGTGAGCCCGCCGGCCGATGCGCTGCGCGAGGGCTTGGGCGGCGAGAGCTTCTCGACGCTGCGCCAATCGCTCTCGGGCTCGGCACGCTGGCTCGACACCGACCTCAAGGACGGTCGAGTTCCGGCTGATGCCGACATGCTGATGGTGCTCGAGCCGATGGGACTGCAGCAGAAGCAGGTGTTTGCGATCGATCAGTTCCTCATGCAGGGCGGCACCGTGCTGATCGCCACGGCACCCCAGGATGTGGCGCCCAGCGGCGACAGTCTCAATTCGCGCCCCATCCGCAGCGGCCTCACCGATTGGCTCGCCCGCTATGGACTGTCCGAGCAGGCGGACCTCGTGCTCGACCGCCAGAGCGGCGCGCTGCCCATTCCCGTGCGCCGCAACGTCGGCGGTGCGACGATCGAGGAGCTCGAGCTGGCAAAATACCCGTACATCGTCGACGTGCGCGGCGCCGGCCTCTCGGACAACCCGATCACGCGCGATCTGGAGCAGATCGACATGCCCTGGTCCGCACCGATTGCCGTGGATGCACGCCGCAACCAGGGCCGCAAGGTCACCGTCCTGCTGCGCTCCTCGCCGCAGAGCTGGTTATCGAACTCCACCAACCTTACGGATTTTGACGCGGCCCCCACCGGGCCGGTCGGCTCGCATCCGCTGGCCGTGATGCTCGAAGGCCGCTTCGACTCGGCCTTTCAGGGGCAACCCTCGCCGCTGCTGAGCAGTGCGCCGTCCACTGCGCCCACGACGCCCAGCGCACCTGGTGGCAAGGTGACACCGACGTCTGCCACAAACGCCGCGGCCCCAGCGCCGGCGGCACAAGCCGCGCCGATCGACAGCGTCATCGATCACTCCCCCGCGTCGGCCCGCCTGATTCTCGTGGGATCGAGCACCATGTTCAGCGATCAGGTACTGCAACTGCTCGGGCAGGCCACGGGGCGGACCTATGACAAGCCGGTGCAGTTCGTGCAGAACATCGCCGACTGGTCGCTCGCCGATCAGGGGCTCATGGGCATCCGCGGCCGCGAGCAGTTCGCACGCACGCTGGCGCCCCTGAGTCGCGGCACCGAGCAGTTCTGGGAATATCTCAATTACGGCGTGGCCCTGGGGGCCCTCGCGCTGGTCTGGGCGGTGAACCGGCGCCGCCGGGCACGCCGTGCCGCGCAGCATCTGCAACTGCTGCAGGAGGGCTAGAGATGCGCCGCTCGATTCCGCTGTTGATCGTGCTGCTCGCGGTGCAGTTGGGTGTGGCCGGGCTGCTGGCGATGCGCCGCAATCCTCTGGCCTCCATTCCGCCGCAATCCCCGCTGATCGGCCCCGCCGCGCACAGCGTCGACAGGCTGCTACTCGAGGGCTCCCCGGGTAGCGGTGCGGCCATGCGCGTGGAAATCGCCAAGCGCAATGGCCAGTGGGTACTACCGGGTTACTTCAATGCTCCCGCCGACAAGTTCAAGGTCGAGGATCTGCTCTCCGAGCTCGCCGACCTGCGACATGGTCTGCCCATCGCCACCAGCTCCTCGGCGCTGGAGCGCTTCAAGGTGGCAGACGATGACTTCGAACGCCGCCTCACGCTCAGTCAGGGCAAGCACACGGTGGGCACGCTTTATTTCGGCACCTCCGCCGGCGCAAGCCGCACGGATGCGCGCAGCGGCTCGGACCATGCGGTCTACAGCGTGGACCTGGCGAGCTATCAGCTGCCCACGCAGCTGAGCGCCTGGTTCGCCAACGACCTGCTGGAAAGCCAACCCGACCAGCTCTCCGCCGTGGATATCCAGATGCCTCAGGGCGCGCTGCACCTGGCGCGACAAAGCCCCCCGGCAAAGCCGCCCGCGGCCACGGCCGCCAAGCAGGGCTCCGCAGCAAAAAGCCCAGCGCCAGCCGCCACGGCGACGCCTACCGCGACGCCCACTTGGACGGCGTCCGATCTGCCCGCTGGCCGGCATCTGGACGAGGCGAAGGTCGAGGCGCTCAGCCACACGATCGGGGATCTTCGGCTGCAGGGCGTACTCGGCACCAGTGCGCAGCCAGACTGGCAGCAGGCGAATCCGCTTCTCACCCTGACGCTGCATCGCAAGCAGCATCCGGATCAGAGTTGGGTGATCTCGCAGCCCGCCGCGGCCAATTATTACGTGCTCAAAGCCTCGGACCAGCCGTGGTACTTCAGCGTGGACGCCAGTACCGGCAAGCAGTTGCTCGATGCCGCGACACCGGTCGTGCTTTTCGCCGCACCCCCGACCGCGGGCAAGTCCGGCGCAACAGCCTCTTCAGCGAGCCGGAATCGTCCACTCGTCATTCATCACCTGCCGAAATCTGCGCCAGGCACGGCGCGCCGAGTCGCGCACTAGTTCAAGTTCCTATCACAAATATCTACACAACCAGCACGAGCGCCGCTAGACTTCCCGAACGACGGGAGGCGCTGGCAGGTTCATGCGCAATAACACTCGCCGGCACACGCCGGCTCCGGTCTCTGAACTTCGATGATGCCGCGGCATGCATGGCGGTATATGCTGGCGTTGATGGCCTGTCTGGGCATGGCGACGAGCGCCTGGGCCAAACCGCATCACACCCACGTTCACGCCCACCCTGACCCGGATCGCAATCCTTACCCGCTCGCCGCCGTCGCCTATGCGACCGTCGTGGACGGTGACCTGCTCTGGAGCCGCAACCTCGATGCGCACCGCGCCCCGGCCTCGCTGACCAAGCTGCTCACCGCGCTGGTACTGCTGGATTCGAACTGGAATCCGGATGCCATGTTGACGGTGAGCCACGACGCCGCGCACACCACGCCGTCCAGGGTCGGGCTGCACACCGGCGATCGGGTGAGCGCCCAGGACGCGCTGACCGCCATGCTGATGCATTCGGCGAACGATGCCTGCCTCGTACTGGTGGAGAATTCCTCGCCCTCTCTGGCCGCCTTTGCCGCCCGCATGAACGCCCGGGCTGCCGAGCTCGGCATGCACGATTCGCACTTCGTGCATCCTTGCGGCTACGACCAGCCCGGCCAGTATTCGACGGTCAATGACCTGCTGCGTCTGGCGAAGGCCGCGCACGCCAACCCGCACATCGCGGCCATCGTCTCGCAGGAGCACGGCTCGATCGTCGCGCAGTCCAAGTCCGGCCACCTGCGTCACCTGAGCTTCCGCAGCACCAATCATCTGTTGGGTGAGATGCCGGGGGTATTGGGCCTGAAGACCGGCTATACCGCCCAGGCGGGCCGTTGTCTGATCGCATTGGCCGAGCAGTCCGGCCACCGCGTCTGGCTGGTGCTGCTCGACTCGCGCCAGCGCTGGTGGGTGGCCCACCACATGCTCCTCGCAGCCTTCGCGGTCGCCGAGCACGGCAACCCGGCACGGCTGGCGAGCACCCGCAGGGGCGTCGCAGGCGGCTAGGTACTGGCCGCTGGCACCTAGCCTGGCCGAGTATTTTCCCGGCGCCTTCGACGGCCGCGCGCGGCTGTCGCTACTTCCTGGGCATCGAGAACACCGGACTGTTCGGATCCTTCTGCACCAATGAAGTGGTGCGCATGGGACCTTCGCCGACCAGCATCAGCAGGCAGGGACCGGTACTTTCCTTAGCGCCATCCCAATGCACGGTATTGGCGATATCGGTGACGAAGCTGCCGGCCGGAATCGGATACATCTTGCTCTTGTCGTAGGTGGTACTCGAACTCACCCACCAGGTTCCGGAGATGACGTACACATAGCGGTCGGTCGAGTGAAAATGTGGCTTGCTGTTGTGACCGGGCAGCCATTTGATCAGCACGCCGTAGATGCCGGGCTTGTTGGGATCGCCGAACAGCAGCGACTCGCCTTCGCCGTTTTTCCACTTGATGTCCTTGCCGAATACGATCGGGATATGGGTTGTATCCGGCAGCGGAATCGTCGTCGTGATGGGCCCACTGTGGGTCAGGACGTCGGTGTTGTTGGCCATCGTGGCCGCCAGAGCAGATCTCATCAATAGAAAACCAAGCAGCGCCGCACTGCCTGCATTCAACAGGATTTTCATCTGCAGTCCCCCCGCTTCAGGCCTGTGAAGCAGCGGATTGTGCGCCTGGCGATCCTGGGCACCAAACTCCCCCCACGGCCTCTCCCCCGCCAAGCTCAGTGAGAAATCTCCTCCAGCTCGAGACCACCGGTGGTCGGTCCGAGAATGCCGATCGACAGCACCACCATCAGCATCGCAAAGGCGATCAGCCCGAACACGCCCTTGGTACCGGCCTGCTGCAGGAAGAAGCCGATGATGAAGCTTGCGAACACCGTACTGATGCGGCTGAAGGAATAGGTAAAGCCGACGGCACGCGCGCGAATGCGCGTCGGAAACAGCTCGGTCTGGTAAGAATGAAACGCATATGAGAGCACATTGTTCGACAGCGTGATCAGCACGCCGAAGAGCGTCAGCAGTGCCACAGTCGCCTGGAACGAGAACAGCACGCCGAAGATGGCGACGCCCGAGGCTGCCGCGACCATCTGCCATTTGCGCTCCCATCGGTCGGCGAAGCTCATCGCCAGCAGCGGGCCGAATGGGTTGGCCACGGCAATGATGAAGGCATAGAGCAGGCTGCTGCCCAGATCGATGCCCACCTGCCGGGCGATCAGCGTCGGCACCCAGGCGGCGAACCCATAGAAGCCGAAGGTTTGAAAGAATTGAAAAACCAACAGCATGAGAGTGCGCCGGCGATACGGCGCCCGCCACACCTCGGCAAAGCTGCCGACCGCCACCCGTCGCTCGATGGCATGCGGCGTCGGCGCCGCCAGAGCGGCACCGCCCAGATCGGCGCGGACGCGCGCCTCGAGTGACGCTGTCACCGTTTCGGCCTCAAGGAGCCGACCCTGGTTGATCAGCCAGCGCGGGCTCTCCGGGATACCCCGCCGGATGAACCAGATGCATATCGCGCCGAGCGCGCCGAGCGCCACCACCCAGCGCCAGCCGTCAAAGCCCCACGGCGCACGGGGCACCAGCAGGTACGAGATGAACGCCACCAGGGGCACGACCGCGAACTGCACCACCTGATTGAAGACGAAGGCACGACCACGCAGGTGCTTGGGCGTGAGCTCGGCGATATAGGTGTCGATCGTGATCAGCTCCACGCCGATGCCGATGCCGGCGATCAGCCGCCACAAGCACACCTCCAAACCGCTCGTCTGGAAGGCCAGCACGAAGCCGGCCGCGGAGTACCACAGCAGCGACCAGGTGAACACCGAGCGCCGGCCGTATTTGTCGGCCATGAAGCCGAACACGAAGGTCCCGATGAACAACCCGGTGAAGGTGGCCGCAACGAATAGTGCCGGGCCATTGAAAATGGCAATGCCGACATTGGCCAGCAGCCCACCCTTCACCAATCCCGGAACGACATATCCGGTCATGAACAGGTCGTAGAACTCGAAGATGCCCCCGAGCGAGAGCAGCGTGATCATGCTCCAGACATGCCGGGTGCCTGGCAGGCGGTCGAGCCTGGCGAGGATCATGGCGGCCTGCGGCCCGGGTGCCGCGTTCATGATCAGCGTGCGCGCCTGACGCGCCTCATGTGTCGGGCGAGCGCGCGGCGCGCCTGGCCTGCACCGCTTTTGCCAACGTCGCCAGCGCGGCCACCGAGTCATTCCAGCCGATGCAGGCATCGGTGATGCTCTGGCCATAGGTGAGTGTCGCGGGCTCATCACGGCCGGCCGTAAAGGCCTGGGAGCCGGCCTGCAGGTGACTCTCGAGCATCACGCCGAAGATGCGCCGCGAGCCGCCGGACAGCTGTGCAGCCACGGCGTCGATGACCTCGAGCTGGCGCTCATACTGCTTGCGGCTATTGGCATGCGAGCAGTCGATCATGACGCGCGACACCAGCCGGGCGGCCTCGAGCTCGCGGCAGGCTGCCGCCACGCTATCAGCATCGTAGTTGGGTTGTTTGCCGCCGCGCAGGATCACGTGACAGTCGGCATTGCCGGTGGTGGTGACGATCGCCACCTGGCCGTTCTTGTGCACGCCCAGGAAATGATGCGATCGGGCGGCAGCCTGCACGGCATCCACGGCGATACGCACATTGCCGTCGGTCCCGTTCTTGAAGCCGATCGGCGCCGAAATCCCCGAGGCCAGCTCCCGATGCACCTGGCTTTCGGTCGTGCGCGCGCCGATCGCGCCCCAGCTGATCAGGTCACCGATGTACTGCGGGGAGATCACGTCGAGAAACTCGCCACCCGCCGGCACGCCGACGCGATTGATCTGCACCAGCAGCTCGCGGGCGATATGCAGGCCCTCTTCGATGCGAAAGCTGCCATCCAGGCCGGGGTCGTTGATGAGCCCTTTCCAGCCGATGGTGGTACGCGGCTTCTCGAAATAGACCCGCATGACGATCTCCAGTGTCTGCGCATGCTGCGCGCGCAACGCCGCGAGCCGCCGTGCGTAGTCCAAGGCGGCAACCGGATCGTGGATCGAGCAGGGGCCGATGACCACGAGCAGCCGATCGTCCTCCCCGCGCAGCAGGCGCTGGATACGCCGGCGGGTGGTGCCGATCAGCGTCTCGATCTCGGTGCCACGGATCGGCATGCGCTGCACGAGTTGCTCGGGGGGCGGCAGCGGCCGCAGCGCCCTGACTCGCTCGTCATCCGTGGGGCCGGTCTTATCGACGGGTGCTGCTGCGCCCGCGACCGGCTCCTGCGCCCCGTGGCTGCTGTCCATATGCCCGCTCCTCGCCTGCTCATCCCAAACGTGCGCCCTGCCGGGCGCACAAAAAAAAACCGCCGTTCATCACGGCGGTTGTGTGTCGACCCGATGCGCTGCCAGTGCCTAGACGCTCGTCCGCCTCCCGCCGATATGATCGGGGTGACGGTAGCGCCAATACAGGCCGGGCGTGGTGCACATGCGGGCAATGTAGCACATCCTCCGCCGCGCAGCCGCGGAGGATGTGCTTGCCGCCCGGAGCATCAGCGGTGAGGCGCTAGCGCTTCCAGTGCCCCCGCTCGAAGTGCCAGCGCCGGCCACGATGATCCCAGTGGGCTGGAACCCAATGGAACCCGCGCCGTGCGCGGATCCAACGACCAGCTACCCAGACGTGCTCGCGTCCACGCCACTCCCAGTAGCCGGGCGCCCAGACGAACCCTGCGCGCGGCCGGGGCGGCGCCTCGAAGCGCGGCGCCGGCGGAGCGATGTCGATATCGATACCGACCGCCGCGGGGGCGGTCACGGGCAGGCTCAGGCCCACCGTGCCGACTGCGAGCATCGCAGCGACCACTACCTTGTGAAACTTCATGCAGACCTCCCGTTCAGTCCGACCTCATCCTGTCAGCATGAACGCCCGGTGCCGGCGAAGGGTTGACCCGCTCACACTGCAGCAGGCGCCTCGGTACGCTCCAATGTGACAAAACTCATGGCGTAGGCGTGGCGCGCGTCCGGTGGATGTGAGCAGCGTTGACGCTCCTGCCATCCCGCCAGAATCCGATCCCCGGCGCCGCCGGGCCGATAGCCGGGAAACTGCACGTCTCCGGCAACGCTCGCGTGAATCTGAGTCAGATGGATCCAACCGGCATGCGCCATCGCCAGTGCATAGATCTGTGCTCCACCGATCACGCACAGCTCGGCCTGCGCCCCCGCCCACTCACGTGCGCAGGCGGCGGCCTGCCGCAGGCTCGAAACTACCTGTACGTCACGGCTCTCGCTGGTCTGCACCTGCGGCGACGGCGCGGCGTGGCTCATGATGAGATTCTGACGACCGGGCAGCGGACGGCCGATCGATTCATAGGTACGCCGGCCCATCAGCACGCTCTTGCCGAGCGTCAGGGCGCGAAAATGCTTCAGATCATCCGGTAGATGCCAGGGCAGGCCGCCCGCGCGGCCAATCACCCCGTTGTCTGCAATGGCGACCACCAACGAGATACGCATCACTCACAACTCCACCTGGGTCGCCAGCACGATGACGTGCTGATCGGGCATGCGGAAGAACTCCACCGCCTGGGTGGAACGCCGCTGCATCCAGGCAAACAGGCGTCGTCGCAGTCCCTCGTAGCCTCCGCGCGGCCGCGGTACGACCAGATGCCAGCCGAGAAAAAAGGAGCAATCCTGGGCGAAGAGCTTCAGGCCCCGCGCGCGGCACTGCTTGAGAGCCTCGCTGACGTCGGGGCGCTCCATGAAACCAAAACGCGCCGTGACCGAGTAGATGTCGGGCATCAGCTGCTCGATGCGTACGCGGCCGGCGGGATCGAAGCGCGGCGTGCGCGCAATCTCCATGTTCAGCAGCACGATGCGCTGGTGCGCCACGTGATTGTGCTCGAGGTTGCGCAGCATCGCCGTGGGCACGTATTTGGGATCGCTCGCGAGGAACACCGCCGTGCCGGGCACGCGTGGTATGCCGGCCAGCAGCTGCGGCAGCTCTGCAAGCGGTACCGCCATGGTACGCAGCGTCTGGCGCAGCAAGCGCCGACCGCTGCGCCAGACCATGAACACCGAGAACAGCAGCAGCGCCAGCGTCAGCGGTACCCAGGCGCCGGCCGCAAACTTGCTGAGATTGCCGATCACGAACATCAGATCGACCAGCATCAGTGGACCGAACAGCAGTGACACGAAGCGCCGCCGCCACTGCCAGCGCGCGATTGCGAGCTGTATTCCCAGCAACGTCGTGATCAGCATCGTGCCCGAGACCGCCGCGCCGTAGGCCGCGCCCAGGGCCGCGGAGGATCGGAACGTCAGCACGAACAGACACACCGCGATCATCACGACCCAGTTGACCACGGGCACGTAAATCTGGCTGTGCTCGTGGGCGGAGGTCTGCGTGATACGCAGGCGTGGCAGCAGATCGAGCTGGATGCACTGGCGCGTCACTGAGAATGCTCCGGTAATCGTCGCCTGCGAGGCGATGATCGAAGCGGCCGTCGCCAGCACGATCATCAGAGGCAGCAGCGTCGGGGAGACGAGCTGATAGACCGGCAGATGAGCGGCACGCGGATCACTGAGGATCCTTGCGCCCTGACCGAAGTAGCTCAGGATCAGCGCAGGCCACACGACGAGCGTCCAGGCGAGGCGCACCGGGCGCCGGCCGAACTGCCCCATGTCCGCATACAGCGCCTCGCCCCCGGTCACGGCGAGGAATACCCCGCCGAGAATTGCGAGCGATACTCCGGGCCGATGCGCGAGCAACCGTGCGGCATAGAAAGGGTTGAGCGCCACCAGCACTTCCGGGTTGTGCCGTAGCGCGTTGGCCCCGGTCACGGCCAGCGTCAGAAACCACACCAGCATGACGGGGCCGAACAGCAGGCCGACCTTCTCGGTGCCGCGGTACTGGATTGCAAACAGCACGATGATGATGACCATCGTGACCGGCACGACCGCCGCCGCCATTTGCGCATTGAGGTTCTCCAGCCCCTCCACCGCGCTCAACACGGTGATCGCGGGCGTGATGAGCGTGTCGCAGTAGAACAGCGCGGCCCCGAGCGCCGCGAGTACGGCCACGAGCCGCAGCCAGCGGCTGCCGGCCATCAGGGTCCGTTCCACGAGCGCGAACAGCGCGAGAATGCCGCCCTCGCCCTCATTGTCGGCGCGCATGATCAGCACCACGTATTTGAGCGTGACGACGACGGCGAGGCTCCAGAAGATCCACGAGAGCACACCGAGGATCGCGAATCGATTCATGGGCGAACCCGCGGCGCTCAGCGCTGTCTCCATCGCATAGAGTGGGCTGGTGCCGATGTCACCGAAGACCACGCCCATCGCGCCGATCACGACGGGCAGTGAGACCCCGCTTTCTTTCACGCGCGCCGCTCGCGGCTCGCGCGCGGTTTGCGCCGCGGCGGCCAGAGCATGGAGCCACGGCAGGTGGCAGCGCCGCAACGGCAGGCGAATACCTCATCAACGTTGGGCGGATCGCTCTTGTCACGCCCGATCTGATAATCGTAGGTAAGCTCCTCACCGGGCTGGATGGTGCGCACGGCCTCGATGAAGACGCGCCGGTCATCGATGGCCGACTCGCAATTGGGGTCGCAGCCATGATTGATGAAGCGCGCATCGTTGCCGTTGCTGCCACCATCGATGACCACGCCGCGATCGACGATGAACAGGAAGGTGTGGCCATCGTCGTAGGTCTTGTTCTCGTAGCGCTGGTCTGCTTCGCGGTGCGAGACGCGATCGCCGAGATACTCGATGATGCGTGTGCCCTTGCGGATGCGCCGACGCGCAAATACGCCCCGACCGTGCAGCTTCGAGGCGCGCACCTCGAGCATGTCGGGGCGGGCGGGGATCGCCGCCACGTGCCGCTTGCGCCGCGCGCGTGCTCCGGCGCGGTGGCGGGTGCTGCGGGCTGGGCCGGCACCGGCGCGGCGCGAGACACGCCGCGCGCTGCCCTTGCCGGCACGCTTACCAACACGTCTGCGGGCTCGTTTGCCGGCGCGCGAGGCAGAGCGCTGCGCTGTGCGTGCGCGCTTGCGGGCTGTTGGGCGGGCTCTGCGGCGAGTGCTGCTCATACCGCGACCGGCGCGCGCGTCGCCGGAAAATGCTGGTGATCCACGGTCTCGATGTCCTCCCTGGGAGCTATCTCAGCCTGGAAATCTTATCAGGTCTGGCCGAACTCTCCGGCGGCGCGGGCCGCGTGACACCGACGCTGCGCGCAAGCGCGCTTGTCAGCTCGCCGTAGGGCGCAGATTGGGCGCCAATGGCGGGTTGCCCTAGGTGCCAGATGTCGAGCGCTCGTAAGCGTGGGCGAGCGCCAGGAGCAGATCCAGCTTACACCGCGACCGGCGCGCGGATCGCCGGATGATGCTGGTAATCCACGATCTCGATGTCCTCGTAGGCATAGTCGAACAGGCTCGGGGGGTGGCGGCGCAGCCGCAGCTGCGGCAGCGGATAGGGTGTGCGCGCCAATTGCAGATCGGCCTGCTCGAGGTGGTTCAGGTACAGGTGGCAGTCCCCGCCGGTCCACACGAACTCTCCGGGCGCCAGATGGCACTGCTGCGCCACCAGATGCGTCAGCAGCGCATAGGAGGCGATATTGAAGGGCACCCCCAGGAACAGATCGGCGCTGCGCTGGTACAGCTGGCAGGACAGGCGACTTTCGGCGACATAGAACTGGAACAGCACGTGGCAGGGTGCCAGCGCCATCTTCGGCAGCTCGGCGACGTTCCAGGCGCTCACCAGCAGCCTGCGTGAATCCGGCTGAGTCTTGAGCTGCTGCAACACCTGGCTGATCTGGTCGATATGGCGTCCATCGGCGGCCGGCCAGCTGCGCCATTGGTATCCGTACACCGGTCCCAGCTCGCCGCGCTCATCCGCCCACTCGTCCCAGATCGTCACGCCGTGCTCGCGCAGCCAGTTGGCGTTGGTCTCGCCCCGCAGGAACCACAGCAGCTCGTAGATCACCGAGCGCAGGTGCACCTTCTTGGTGGTCACCAGAGGAAAGCCCGCCGCCAGATCGAAGCGCAGCTGTCGCCCGAACAGCGACAGGGTGCCGGTGCCGGTGCGATCCTCCTTGCGCTTGCCCTGCTCGCGCACCTCGCGTAGCAGCTGCAGGTAGGGCGTCATGCCATCACTTCGCGCTCAGCGCGCGGAGCTGCGCTGCGCCGGCAAATCGGCAGACGATGGTGGCGGTTGGCCGAAATTGCCCGAGGGGATGCGGTAGTGATAGGCCGCCCACAGCAGCAGGATGCCGGCCAGCAGCATCGGCAGCGACAGCAGCTGTCCCATGGTGAGCCAACCGAAGGCCAGATAGCCGATGCCGACATCCGGCTCGCGCACGAACTCCACGCCGATACGCGCCAGCGCATAGCCGACCAGAAACAGGCCCGACGGTGCGTAGCGCGGACGGGGACGACGCGTGAAGATCCACAGGATGCTGAACAGCACCAGGCCCTCGAAAAAAGCCTCATAGAGCTGCGAGGGGTGGCGCGGCACGGGGGGGCCGCCGTTCGGATTGGGTACCAGGAATGCCCACGGTACGTTGGTCGGGCGGCCCCACAGCTCGCCGTTGATGAAATTACCGAGGCGTCCACAGAACAGTCCGATACCCGGCAGCGGCGCGGTGAAGTCGAATACATCGCCGATGTGCCGCGCACGGCGCACCGCGAAGATCGCCACAGCCACGAGCACGCCGAGCAGCCCGCCATGGAAGGACATGCCGCCCTGCCAGATCTTCAGCGGATAGAGCGGATCGCCGCGCCACAGGGGCAGTCCATAAAACAGCACGTAGCCGATCCGGCCGCCGAGGATCACGCCGAGCATGGCGTAGAACAGGAAATCATCCACGTCCACGGCGCGCCAGCTGGAGTTCGGCTGCGCCGCGCGGCGCCGCGCCAGCCACCAGGCCGCCGCGAACCCCACCAAGTACATGATGCCGTACCAATGCACGCTGAGCGGACCGAGCTTGACGGCGACGGGGTTGATCCGCGGGTAGACGATCATGCCGTCATTCTACCGGGTTGGGACGCGCGCTGCGTGTGCGCGCGCGGCTATCGGGCTATTCGCGCGTGACGCGGCAGAAGAAAGCCTTCAGATAGCGCGTCTCGGTGATGGCCGGATGCACCGGATGATCCGGGGACTGCCCGCCGCTGTAGAGAATCTGCACGAAGCGGCCCGCATGCCGGGCCGCAGCCTGGATGAGGCCCTGCAGCTCTTCGGCCGCCAGATGATAAGAGCACGAGCAGCTCACCAGCAGCGCATCACGCTCGAGCAGCCGCATCGCGACCTGGTTGAGCTTGCGATACGCCGCCTGTCCGCGCGCCATGTCCTTTTTTCGCTTGATGAACGCCGGCGGATCGAGCACCACCGCGTCGAAGCGCTCGCCACGGCGCACGAGCTCGTCGAGCACCTCGAAGGCATCGCCACGCTCGGTGCTGATCGCGACGCCGTTGCTCGTGGCGTTGCGGCGGGCTACCTCGAGCGCCGGCTCCGAGGCGTCCACGCACACGGCCTCGCGCGCGCCGCGCGCCAGGGCGCTGATCGCCCAGGCTCCCGCGTAGCTGCAGACATCCAGGACGCGCGCGCCCGGGCTGATGAGCCGGCGCCACTGATCGCGATTGGCGGTCTGATCGTAGAACCAGCCGGTTTTCTGCGCGCTGCCCAGCGGCACGCTGAAGCTGAGAGTGCCCTCGAGCACGGTCAGCGCCTCGGGGGCCCGCCCGATGGGCGTGAGCAGCTGTCGCGGCAGCTGCTCGAGCTCGCGCGCCGCGCCGTCGTTCTTCCACACCAGTGCCTGCGGTGCGGCCACGCTCGCCACGGCCGCCTCGAGCTCCCCGCGCAGCGCCTCCATGCCGGCGGTGGCGATCTGACCCACGACGACCTCGCCATAACGATCCAGCACCACCCCCGGCAGCCCGTCCGACTCGCCAAATACCCAGCGGTAATACGGCGCGCTGTAGAGCCGCTCGCGCAGCGCCAGCGCGACACGCAGGCGATGCACCAGCAGCGAGCGATCGGGCGGGTGCACGGGGCTGCGACTGAGAATACGTGCGCAAATCAGCGCGTGCGGATTGACGTAGGCGTAGCCGAGAAACTGCTCGCGCTCGGACAACACGCGCACCACCGAGCCGACCGGGAGCGACAGCAGCGGCGTGGCTTCGTTGTCCACCTCGTTGGAGAAAACCCAGAGGTGCCCGGCGCGCAGGCGGCGGTCCTCGCCGCGCTTCAATCGCAGCGCGGGCACCTCGCGCGGGCCGCTGGCGGCGGCCTCGTCCGCGGAGGCGCCTTGGGGATGAGCGAAGGCTGGCATCGGGCTGCGGCGGCGATCGGCTATAGTGGGGCCATCCGGCGAGTATCAAGCCATCTTACTGTAAGCGGTGGGCCTATGGACGAGCGTGCGGTCGGACCGGCGACGTCGGTCACAGCCGCGTCGGCACAGTACACCAACCGCCTGAGCGGCGAGACCAGTCCCTACCTGCGCTCGCACGCGCACAATCCGGTCGACTGGTATGCCTGGGGCGAGGAGGCGCTGGAGCGCGCGCGCAGCTCCGGCAAGCCCATCCTGCTGTCGATCGGATACGCGGCCTGTCACTGGTGTCACGTCATGGCGCACGAGTCCTTCGAGGATCCGGCGATCGCCGCGCGCATGAACACCCTGTACGTCAACATCAAGGTCGATCGCGAAGAGCGGCCCGATCTGGACCGGATTTACCAGCTCGCCCAGCACATGCTCACCGGGCGCAGCGGCGGCTGGCCGCTCACGCTTTTCCTGATGCACGACGATCAGCGCCCCTTCTTCGGCGGCACCTATTTTCCGCGCGAGTCGCGCTTCGGCCTGCCGGGGTTCGCCAATCTGCTCGAGCAGGTCGCCGCCTACTACGCCGAGCATCGCGAAGCGCTGCGACCCAGCACCGAGCGGCTGGTGCGCGCGCTGGGTGATCTGAATCCCGCGCCGAGCGAGCAGCCGCTCACGCTTGCACCCCTGGCGGCGTTTCGCGCCCAGATGGAGCGCAGCTTCGATGCGCAGTTCGGCGGCTTCGGGGCGGCGCCGAAATTTCCGCATGCGCCGGCGCTCGCCAGGCTACAGCGCAGCTGGTTCGCCAGCGCGCGCGCGGATGTGCCCGACCTGCAGGCGCTCTACATGGCGGGACTGACGCTCACCCGCATGGCCGAGGGCGGCCTCTTCGATCAGCTCGGTGGCGGGTTCTTCCGCTACTCGGTCGACGAGCGCTGGGAGATACCGCACTTCGAGAAGATGCTCTACGACAATGCTCAGCTGCTCACGGTCTATGCCGAGGCGGCCTGCGCCACCGGCGAGGCGCTGTTCGCCGATTGCGCTCGCCGTACCGTCGGCTTTCTGCGCCGCGAACTCACCAGTAAGGCGGGAGGGTTCTATTCGAGCCTCGATGCCGACTCCGAGGGCCACGAGGGGCGTTTCTACGTTTGGGGCGCCGATGAGGTACGCGCTGCCCTGAGCGAGGCCCAATGGCGGGCCTTTGCGCCGCGCTTCGGCCTCAGCGATGCCGCCAATTTCGAGGATCGCTGGCATCTGTGCGTCCGCCGCGGCATCGAGACGATCGCCGCCGATCTGGGCGAGCCCGCAGAGTCTGCCGCTGCCGCGATCGACAGCGCGCGCCAGCGGCTCTTCGCATTGCGCAGCGCGCGCGAGCGCCCGGCGCTCGATGACAAGGTGCTCACCAGCTGGAACGCCCTCACCATCCGCGCCCTGGCGAGCGCGGCACGCTCTCTGGACGAGCGCTCCTGGGCCGATACGGCACGCAATGCCCTGCACTATCTGCAGCGACAGCATTGGCGCGATGGACGATTGCTCGCCGTCAGCGCGCCCGAGGGCCGCGCGAGACTGCCCGCCTACCTGGATGACTACGCCTTTCTCATCGATGCGATTCTGGAGCTCTCGTCCCTGCGATTCGTGCCGGAGGAGCTGGCCTGGGCGGTGCAGCTCGCCGAGGTGCTGCTCAGCCACTTCGAGGACCGTACGCAGGGCGGCTTTTTCTTCACGGCGGACGATCACGAGGTGCTGATCAGCCGCTCCAAGTCCTTCAGCGACGAGGCACTGCCTGCGGGCAACGCCATCGCTGCCCAGGCGCTCTGCCAGCTCGGCTACCTGCTGGCAGAACCACGCTATCTATCCGCCGCCGAGCGCACACTGCGCGCCAGCTGGGATGCGCTGGAGCGCTATCCGGAGGGCCACGCCTCGATGCTGCAGGCTCTGGAGGATTTCCTCGAGCCCCCTACCTTCGTCATCCTGCGCGGGCCGGCCGGGGAGATCGACGCCTGGCAGCGCGAGCTGCAGGCCGTGTTCGATCCGCGACGTCGAGTGCTGGCGATCCCCGGCGACGCGGCAGGGTTGCCCGCAGCGCTGGAGGAGAAACCCGCCGGTGAGCGTCCGCTGGCTTATATTTGCCGGGGCCTCACGTGCAGCGCGCCGCTCGCCTCGCTGACGCAGCTGGCCGAGGAGCTCGCCGGCGCTGCGCGACACAACGACGGTACTCGAGCCGATAACGGAGACTGAACGCATGCGCTCCCCATCGACCGCGCCGGGCGCACCAGCGCGCCAGGCGCTGCGCCTGCCACGGCGCTTCAACCTGTGTCTGTGCATCACGCTGGGACTGCTCGGCTCGGCAGGCGCGCACGCGCAGCGCCTGCCCGTGCCCTCCGCGGGACTTCCGGGCTTCATCGCCGGCATGAAGGAGGTTCCCGATCCGGGGCTCGACTACCGCGTACTGTTTGATCTGCAGAGCGCAGCGCCCGCCACGGGCGCCGATCCGCGTCTGCAGACGGTGGCGCGCTACCTGAACTCGCTGGCCGAGTACGGCGTGCCGCCGCTGCGGCGCCATCTGGTGGTGTTGGTGCACGCTGCAGCCACGCCTCTGCTGCTCGACGATGCGGCGTATGGCGCGCACGGCGCACACGCTGCAGCCCATGCCAATCCCAACAAGGCCCTCATCGCGCGCATGCTTGCCGCGGGGGTGCAGTTTCGTGTCGACGGTCAGGCGCTCCTGGCACGTCACCTCAGCGCCGCCCAACTGCTGCCGGGCGTGCAGATGGATCTGTGGGCCGTGGGCACGCTCGCGAACCTGCAACTGCACGGCTATGTGCATATCGACGAGTAGGCCATATTGGCGAGTTAAGGCATATCGACGAGTCAAGGAGTCTTCCATGGACGATGCAGTCGCAACGAAGGTGGATCAGTGGTTGGACGAGCGCCTGGTGGGTGCCGATGCAGCGCTGCAGGCAGCCGTCGAGGCAACACGTCTCGCGGGCATCCCGGAGATCCAGGTCTCCCCGACGCAGGGCAAATTCCTGATGGTGCTGGCGGCCGCCCTTGGAGCGCGCTCGGCGCTGGAGATCGGCACCCTCACCGGCTATAGCACCATTTGGCTGGCGCGCGGCCTGGCGGCGGGCGGGCGCGTTGTGACGCTCGAGCGCAATGAGAAGCACGCCGAGGTCGCGCGCAGCAACTTGCAGCGTGCCGGGGTGGCCGAGCGCGCGCAGGTGCGTGTCGGCGACGCCAGCGATTCGCTCAAGCAGCTGATTGCCGAGCGCGCCGACTTCGATCTGGTTTTCATCGATGCGGACAAAAAGGGCTACCCGGCCTATCTGACCGCAGCCCTGCAGCTCACCCATGCCGGCAGCGTCATCGTTGCCGATAACGTCGTGCGCTATGGCGGCGTGCTCGATGAGAGCAGCGGCGATGCGGACCTGCATGGCATCCGCCGCTACATCGACATGCTCGCGAGCGAGCCGCGGCTGCTCTCCACCGCGCTGCAGACGGTCGGCGAGCGGGGCCACGATGGCTTTTCGATCTCGCTCGTGCAGCGCTGATGCCGCTGAAGCGCGGCGCGCCACATGTGCCTGATCCTCCTGGCCTGGCGGGCGCATCCGCGCTTTCCGGTGGTGCTGGCCGCGAACCGTGATGAATTCTTCGCGCGTCCCGCCGCTCCCGCCGCATGGTGGCAGACACCGCCCATGCTCGCCGGTCGCGACCTGCTCGCGGGCGGCAGCTGGCTCGGGGTGGATCGGAGCGGCCGCTTTGCGGCGCTGACCAACTATCGGGACCCGAGCGCGGTGCGCAGCGACGCAACCAGTCGCGGCGCCCTCGTGGCAGGCGCGCTCGCATCGGTGCGGCCGGTGCGCGAGCAGCTCGCCGAGCTGCAGGCTCAGGCGCGGATCTACAACGGCTTCAATCTACTCTTCAGTGACGGCCAGGAACTCGCCGTGTACGAGAGCGTTCCGGATCAGGGCCGGGTGCTGGGGCCGGGCGTCTACGGCCTGTCCAACCATCTGCTCGACACGCCCTGGCCCAAGGTGCTGGCCGCCAAAACCGCGCTCCGCGCCGCGCTGGTGCATCTGCCCGATTGGCAGTCGCTGCTCGCGCTGCTGCGCGATGAGTCGCAGGCGCAGGATGAGAAGCTGCCGGGCACCGGCTTGTCGCTCGAGTGGGAACGGCTGCTCTCCAGCGCCTTTATTCGCGCACCCGGTTATGGCACACGCTGCTCGACGATCCTGCTGATCGATGCCGAGGGCCGCGCAGAGTTTCACGAATGGACCTGGGACGAACGTGCCGGACTCGCCGGCCGTGTCGATGAAGAGTTCCAGTGCGCGCCGCCCCAGCCGCCGACCCGGCTCATCCGCGGCGCCGGGCACCGCCCTGGCGAGAGCTCAGGGCGGTAGCCCGTCGCGCGGCGTCGGGCGCAACGCGAGCTTGAGCGCACCGCCGGCCGGCGCGCGCTGCGAGAACGCCAGCTCGCTGCGCGCGAACAGTTTCGCCACGCCGAGCAATGCGAGGAACGCCGCTGCCAGCAGCGCAAATTGCGGCCAGCCCTGCACATGATCGGCCTTGCCGCTCATGGCCAGCCCAGCGAAGCAGAACACGAAGTGCGCACAGAACACGTACAGCGAGGATTGTCCGAGCAGCACCAGCGGTCGCGCCGCCAGCGGCTCGAGCACGCGGTGAAAGCGGATCACCACGGCGGCCACGGCCGCGAAGTCCACCAGACGCACCACCCCGAGGTGCCACTTGTCGATCAGCGCCACCGGTCCGGGATCCACGCCCGTGCGCTGTGTGTAGAAGATCTGCGCATAGCGCAGCCCAAGCAGCAGCAGCGCCACGCACAACCCCGGCACCCAAGCGCGCGCGGCCCAGCGCGCGGCCGGCAGATCACCGCGCGCCCAACGCACACCACACCACATGCCGATGATCCACATGAGCTGCCAGGCCCAGAGATTGAAGGCGCCCATCTCCGCGATCGGCACGCGCACGTGGCAGCAATTGCTCAGCGCGGCGTACACGGCCCGCGAGAGGCCGAATTGCGCCCCGATCCACAGCGCGAAGCTTGCGCCGAGCAGGTACTTCCAGCGCTGCGCGCGGCGGCCGCCGGCCAGCAACAGCAACGGGGACAGAAACAGGAACGTCACGTACAGCGGGATGATGTCCAGCAGCGGCGGGCGATAGAGCAGCAGCAGACCATCGCGCATCGCGCGCATGGGAGTGACACTGAAGTAGTAGCTGAGCAGGTTGGCGAGCGCCGGCGCATGACCGCCGCGCGCTATCGCCACCGCGACGGTAAACAGCAGCACGAGCAGCACGACGTGAAAGGCGTACAGGCGCGAGGTCCGCTGCAGCAGCTTGCGCTGCATCGGCCAGGGTCCATCGCGATTGAGGATGCGGTAGTAGATGCGTCCTGTGAACAGCGCCGAGACGAAAATGAAGCCCTCGGAGGCGGACAGGAAGCCAAAGGGCTGATTGACCCACGGAGTGAGCATCGTGGGCACGTGCACCAGCGTCATCCAGACGAGCATCAGACCGCGCAGTGCGTCGATCTCGAGACGTCGCTCCATGGGTCAGCCCGCCGCGCGTGCGTCGGCGGCGCCGCGGGGCGCAAACGCTGGTGCCATCATGCAGTCCTGGAAAATGTCCGCAGCGGGTTGGAAAGGGTGTTAATGCGCCTTCGCGGGGCCGGTGCGCCTTCGAATCAACGGCGCTGAGGCGATCACGTTGACGTGCAGGCACGTGGGCGTCAAGTGCGAGCGGCCCAATAATCGTTGGTAACATGGCGATCGGGTGATGGGGGCGACATGTTGCAGCGGGCATCTCCGATCTGGTATGGCGCCGGTGCGCTGCGTGACTGGATTCGCATGGGCGGGCGGCCGCAGCGCCCGATCCGCGCGCAGGCCCTGCGGCTGTGGTGGCATGCGCATTGGTTCGAGAGCAATTGGGCGGCGGCGCAGCGCCGCCTCGCCTCGCTACCCGCGCCGCAGGATCCGCTGTTCATTCTGGGGCTGTGGCGCTCGGGCACCACGGTCCTGCACGAGCTGCTCGCCGCCTGCACGGACTGGACGACTCCGCGCACCTGGCAGTGCTTCCATCCCTCGACCTGCTTTCTGACCGGGGCCCCGGCGCGCGAGATCACCGTGGAGCGCCCCATGGACAGCGGGCAGATCGCCACGCACGGGCCCCAGGAGGACGAGTTTGCATTGCTGCTGCTGGGCGAGCCCTCCGTCTATCGCGGCTTCATCGATCCGCGCCGCCTGCCCGAATGCGCCCAGCTGCTGCATGCCGAGGTGGCCACGGAGACGGACGCGGCGGGCGCCTTGCCACGCTGGCGCAACTTCCTGAGCGGCATCGCCGCCCAGGCCGCCGACAGACGCCTGCTGATCAAATCACCAAATCACACCTTCCGCGTCGCGCAGCTGGCCGGCTGGTTTCCGCGCGCACAGTTCGTCTGGATCGGACGCCACAGCGGCGAGGTACTCGCCTCCAATCTGCGCATGTGGCGGGCAATGCACGAGCTGCATGCACTGTGGGACTGTCCGCCGGGCACTCTTGAGGCCTGGCTTCGCGCGAGCATGCGCGAGTGCAGCCGGGTGCTCGCCCGCTGCCTCGATGAATTGCCGCGCGAGCGGCTGCTGTGGGTCGACTTCGAGGAGCTGCGCGCCCAGCCACGCCGCACGCTTGCGCGCGTACTCGATTTCGCGGGCGTCGGTCCCGCGGGCGTCGGCCCCGCGAGCGCCGGCAGCCCACTGGAGGCGCGCCTCGATCAGGCGCTGCAGCGCGTGCCGGTGCACGCCGGTGACCGCGCAGCGCTGCCAGCCGATGACTACATCCGCGACCTCGAAACCCACATGGCGGCCGCCCGCAGTCGCTTCGCGCACGGCGAAACGATGGTGCATCGCAGCCTCGGACCCTAGAACCAGAGTTTCCTGACCGCCCCGAGAGTCGCCGACCGGCCACGCCATGGCCCGCAGGATGGCAACGGGTGTCAGTAATTTGACCTCTCGTATCTCGCGCTAACCTGCTGTAGCCTCTAGGCCGCCGTTGCTAATGTCTCCTGCGTCAACGCGCGGCGGGCGACCGCGTTCGGGTTGCCTAGAGGAGTGTTCAAGTGGCGCATTCTGGATCCAGCAGTGTTTCCGCCAACCATTCGCCAATGCGACAGCCCGTCGGCGTTGGGGCAATGCTGTTGGTGGCTGCCATGGCGCTCGCGCCGTGGCGCGAAGCGCACGCCTATATCGATCCCAACTCGGCCGGTCCGCTCTATCAGTTTCTGTTTCCCTTCCTGATTGCTGCGGCGTCGGCGCTGGCGGCGTTGCGACGCTACATTGCGCGCCTTTTCAGCCGCCTCGTTCAGGCCGTGGTCACCGCGGTACGCGGTGAGCGCCCGCCGCCCCAGACACGCCGCGACAACTGATCCTCGTATGCCCCGGCCCGGCGATGCCCAGCCCGCAACGCCCGGGCTTGCCTGGCGTGGGACATTGCTGCCGCTGTGGGCGCTGCTCGGGGCGGTCCTGCCGCTCGCGTTCCTGGCGCAGGTCGAGGATTTTCTCTTCTACTTGAGGCCCAGCGAGCTGCTGGCCGCCTACGGGACCGCTTGGCTGTTCCTGGTCGCCGTTGCCCTGCCCCTTTGGCTGCTGCTGGTGCTGCTGACACTGGGGCTCTCGCGTCTGTCGGCGCAGCGCGTGTGGCTCGAGCGCGCGCTATATGGCCTCGCCGCGGCCCTCACGGCGGCCGCGGTGGTGTTCTGCCTGCTGGTATGGCTGCAGACCTTCGGGGCCTTGCAGCGCCTCTCCTTCCGCCAGCTGTTCTGGCCGGTGCTGTTGCTGGCGGCCATCCTCGGCGCGACGCGACGCGGCGCGCTGCGCGTTGAGCGCCTGCGCGGGTTTCTCGGCAGCATGAGTGCAGTCGGCGGGCTCTGTGCGCTGACGATCCCCCTGTTCGGCTGGTCGCACGATGCGCGCGCGACGCGCGCCCCCGGCACGAGCCCCCCGGCGCTCGCGCGGGCGCATGCGCCCCACATCCTGCTGCTCAGCATCGATGCGCTGTCCGCTCAGCACATGTCCCTCTACGGTGCCGAGCGTCCCACGACCCCAATGCTCTCTGCCTTTGCTCAGGGCGCCACCACCTTCGAGCATGCTTACGCGGATGCCAATTTTACGACCCCGGGTATCTCCTCGATTTTGACGGGCACGCGGCCCTGGGTGCATCGGGCACTGCAATTACAGGCCTGGCCGCAGAAGGATGGGCGCGCCCGCTCCCTGCCCGCGCTGCTGCAGCACGCGGGCTATCAGACCGGCTATGTCTCCACCAACGCGGTAGCCGGCGCAGCCAAGAACGGCTTCGGACGCTACTTCGATTTTGCCGCGCGAGACCGCGTGCACGATGTGACCCTGTGCACCGACGAACTTTCAGCGCACTTCAAATACACCTGCGCCATCGCCGACATGCCCCTGTTCGGCGCCCTGGTCAGCTTCGCTGCCCGCATGTCGGGCGGTCCCGACAACGCGCACTACGACCCGCGGCTCGCCACCGCCCCGGCACTCACCTGGTTGCGCCGGGTCGACAAGAGCCGTCCCGTATTCCTATGGGTGCACCTGTTCCCACCCCACTCCCCCTATGCCGCGCCCGCGCCTTGGCTGGGCCGCTTCGACAGCTCCCCCGCGGCTCGCAACGTGGCGCAGACCGAGCCGTATTGGGGCTACACGCTCGGTACGCAGCCGCCCGCCCAGATACAGCTGTTGGATGACCGCTATGACGAGTCCGTGCTGTATGTCGATTTCTACGCCGGTCAGTTCCTGCAGCAGGCGCTGCAGATCCTCGGCACCGACACCGCGGTGGTGGTGACCGCCGATCATGGCGAGAGCTTTCACCACGGCTATGGTGCGCACACCGGTATCGGCTTGTTCAACGAGATCATCCACGTGCCGCTGATCGTGAAGCTCCCCGGGCAGACGCAGCCATTACGCAACACCCGTGTGGTCGAGCAGGTGGACATTGCCCCGACGCTGGCGCAGCTTGCGGGCATCACCCCACCGCCCTCCTGGGAAGGCCGCTCGCTGCTGGGCGCCTGGGATCACTCGGGCGCCGATCCGCTGCCCGCCAAACCCGCCTTCAGCATGAATTTCGAGCAGACGCCGCGGTACGCAGCGCTGACCACCGGGTCCGTGGCCGTCATCGACGGCTCCTGGAAGTTGGTGCACTTCATGGGTCGTCCCCACTACCCGGACATGCCGGCGCTGCACGACGCGCTCTACGACCTGGCAACCGATCCCGGCGAGACCAAGAACCTGATCACGACGCAGCCTGCCGAGGCCGCGCGCCTGCGCGCGCTGATCGACGCGAAGCTGGCGCGCTACGGGCACGCCGAGTAGAGACCCGCTCGATCACCCTGTAGCCCGAGCGCCGGTAGGCCCCCGCATGCCCCGCCCGCGCCTCCTACTCCACTCCTCCCCGATCCCCCACCGTCCGATTGACGGCAACGACCGTCGCCTTCGGAAAGAAATTGAACTCCGACGCACTCGCCCAGGTATACGCCCCCATCGCGCGCCCCACGATCAGATCTCCCGCCCGCAGCTGCGGCAGCATGAGATTCTCGGCGATGACGTCGATGCTGTCGCACGTCGGCCCTGCCAGTACCGAGGGCAACAGCGGCGTGCCCTTGCGCAATGATTCCACCGGGTAGCGGGCATGATCGTATAGCTGCCCGCTATAGGATCCATACAGTCCATCGTCCAGGTAGTACCACCAGTGGCCTTCGCGCCGCGCGCGTCCCATGACGCTCGCCACGCCGAGGGCCGACGGCCCGGCGATGTAGCGGCCAGGCTCGGCCAGCACGCGCACGCGGCGCGGCAGCTTCGCCAGTGCGGCGCGAATCGGCGCGCAAAACTGCCGGATGTCCACGGCATGCTGCAGATAATCGATCGGGAAGCCGCCGCCGATGTCGAGCGTATCCAGCGTACCGAGCCGCTCGCGACGCGCAGCGCCAGTCAGCGTCGCGCACGCCTCGATCGCCTCCACGTGCTTGAGCGCATCGGCGGCCTGCGAGCCCACGTGAAACGAAAATCCCCGCACGTCCACGCCGAGCGAGGCCGCCAGGCGCGCCAGCTCGATGGCATCTTCCGGATCGCAGCCGAACTTGCGCGACAGATCGCACACCGCGCCCGGACTGCGGAAGGAGACCCGCAGCAGCAGCGCCACCCGCTCGCCGTAGCGCTTGAACTTGCGCACCTCGTCGGGATTGTCGGCCACGAGGGTGCGCACGCCGAATTCCAGCGCATTGCGTATGTCGCGCTCGCGCTTGATGGGATGCGAGTGAATGCAGCGCGCCGGATCAATACCGAGCGACTGCACCAGCTGCACCTCGCCGGTGGTGGCGAGGTCCATCGAGCCGCCGAGCTCGGCGATCACGCGCACCACGGCGGCGTGCGGCAAGGGCTTCAGGGCATAGTGCAGAGCCACGCCCGGCAGCGCCTGTTGAAGCTTCCGATACTGCGTGCGCACGCGCTCGCAGTCGATGATCAGCAGCGGCGAGCCGAATTCGCGCACCAGCCGCCGGATCTGCTCGGGCAAAAAAGGATCGATGGCTTGGCCGCGGCGCGAGGCGGCGCGCGGCGTGGCTATGTCGGCGATGGCCGTTCTCCGCTCAGGGCAGGATGCCCGCCGCGACGGAGTTGTCGTCATCCACGGGAACGGGCGCGGCCGAGGCCGCCGCGGCGCGCCGCAGCCGATCGCGCACCGCGTCCCAACGCTCATCCGCGGGCACCGCCTGCACCAGGATGCGCGTGCAGCCCGCCTTGTCGAGCGTACGCAGATTGGCATAGAAGTCGTGCGCGTAGGCATCCACGCGCCGCCCTGCGTTGATCCAGGTCACCGATTGATAGGTGCCGAGTGGCGGTCGCTGCGCCAGCACGGCGATGCGCTGACCGCCCTCCGAGAGGCTCTCTGCAAGCTCCTCGATCTCGTCGGTCGGCACGATCGCCAGTGGCGTGAGCGGCGCATAGTGCGCGTGTGTGCTGCCCGGCACGCGCGGCGTGGCCTCGCCGGCGACGCCGTCGCTGCGCACCTCGGGCACGACGCGACGCAGCTGCGAGAGACTGATCGCGCCGGGTCGCAGCAGGCGCACCTGCCCGCCCAGGCACGCAACGATGGTCGACTCGAGTCCGACCTTGCACTCTCCGCCATCCAGAACGGTATGCACGGCGCTGCCGAATTCCTCGCGCACGTGATCGGCCCGCGTAGGGCTCACGCGGCCGTAGCGGTTTGCCGAGGGTGCGGCGATGCCCCCGCCGAAAGCGGTCAGCAGCTGCTGCGCCATCGGGTGCGAAGGCACACGCACGGCGATCGTATCCTGGCCGCCGGTAATGAGCGGGTGCACCTGCGGGGTTCGCGGCAGCACCAGGGTGAGGGGCCCCGGCCAGAAGCGCTCAGCCAGCCGCTCCGCGGCCACCGGCACCTCGCGCGCCCAGCGCGTCAGGAAGCGCGGACTGTCTAGGTGCACGATGAGCGGATGGGTGGGTGGACGGCCCTTCAGCTCAAACACGCGCCGCAAGGCTCCGGGGTGGCCGGCATGGGCGCCCAGGCCGTAGACGGTTTCGGTCGGAAAGGCCACCAGTTCCCCGTCGCGCAGCGCCTGGACGGCCGTATTGAGCTCGAGCTGTGTCGCGCGCACCACGGTAACCATGGCGCGCATTGTACCGGCGCGGCGGCGGCCGATTCGAGCTATTCGAGAGGCGTGCGCTGCCAGCCGTCGGCGCTGCGTCGCAGCTCATAGGCTCCCCAATAGTGCCGGTCGAGCTTCAGCGTGATGACTTGCGGCGCCCCATTCCAGTCCAACAGCTTGATACGCAATGAGGAGAGGTCCGGTCGACCCTGCACTTGTCGCAAAAAAGCGTCGAGATTCGGGGTCGGATGCCCATCGACTTCCACGATGCGGTGCCCGGGGACGAGCCCATAATGCGAGGCCGGCGAGCCGAACTGATAGAAGGCGACATAAACTCCCTCGGGTGCGATGCCACGCTGAGCGCTCATCGCACGGTAGGGAGCCTGCAGGGTCGCCCCGGCCCATTCGACCACCCGCGACAGATCATTGCCCGAGAGCGTGGCGGTCTGCACCGTCAGGTCCTTCTCACCGCCCGCACGCCAGATGCTGAGGTGCACCTGGGTCTTGTCCTCGACTGCGCGCTCGACTTCACGAAACTGGGTGACGGGATGGCCGTCGATGGCCAGCAAAATGTCGCCGGGTTGCATCTGAGCCGCGGCGTCCGAGCCGCCGACCAGCCGCTGCACGCTCAGCACCTCGCGCGTGGTCGGATCGGCCTCCGAGATACGCTGCACCCAGCTCGAGGACAGGCCGAGCTGGCGCGCCGACGCGAGCGTCTGGGGCTGAAATTCAGCCTCGAGCGAATGTAACGCTCGCCCCGAGCGCACCAAGTCGACGGTCTCGGCGACCAGGTCGCTGGAGATGCCGCGCATCTCCTGCACCAGTTCCTGGCCGTTGTCCGCAGCGAAGCTGGCCCACAGTCCGCGCACGCGCCCATCGTCTCCCGAGAGTACCCCCACCACATCCTCGGGTGGATTCACCAGCGAGGCGACGTCGAGATTGCTTTCGCGGAAACGCACCGTGCGCGACAGTGGCAGATCCATCGGTGCAACGTCCGAGACCGTCGTGGTGCGCGCCCGCAGCTGTCCATTGCTGTCCAGGCCGACGACATTGATCGTCTGGCCGGCCTTCAGCGGCGTCGTATCGAACTGCGCCGCCTTGACCGGTGTGGCACCGATCAGTCGCGGATCGTATTGGATGACTGCCAGATTGTGCAGTGGGTGAATGTAGACGACCTTGCCCGGAATCTCGATGGTATCGGCGAAGGTGAGCCGTACATCGCCGAGCGATTCGGGCACGGTATCGCGATCGGTGACGATCAGCCCACGCTGCGTATCCACGATGAGCCCCGTGCCGTGGTAATAGCGCTCGGTCACCCCGGAGACGGTGTAGGGCATGTTGAAGGTGACGTAGACCAGCGAGGGGGCGATCGGCGCGGCGCGCGGATCTTCCACCCGTGGCAGCAGCGCCGTGGCCGGTTGCGGTGGCGGCGAGGCTGCCACCGCCGGCAGGCTCACGCAGTGCCAGTAGCCGGCTTGATCGTCGCGCTGGCAGCGACGCGCTGGAAACCAATGCCGGTCGATGCGCACCGAGCGCAGCTGGCTGTTGTTCGGATCGTCGAT
The DNA here is from genome assembly GCA_035553315.1 of Steroidobacteraceae bacterium. Lineage (GTDB taxonomy): Bacteria > Pseudomonadota > Gammaproteobacteria > Steroidobacterales > Steroidobacteraceae > FEN-1191. Next base: position 91,797 of record DATNDE010000034.1, on the reverse strand, counting down.
CGTCTTGTAGCGCACGGCCACTTGCGCGCCGTTGCCGAATTTCTCGATCGCGGCGATGAAATCATCCAGTGTGTTGACGGGTTTGGAGTCGACGTTGACGATGACGGCACCGCGCGGCACCTCGGCGGCTTCGAACAGGTAGCCCGGCGCGGCGACGAATACGCCGCGGATCGGCACGTGAAACGCACGTGCCTCTTCGTAGGAAAGCGTATGCACCACTGCGTCGCCGAGCTCGAGGTAGGCATCGGGGGTGATGGCATCCAGATCGCCCACCTTGAGATTCGCATCGTAGAGACGGCCGCCGCGCGAGAGCGTCAGTGTCACGTTGCGGCCCACCGAATCATCCAGCACCGCCTCGAGCGGATCGAATTGCGTCACCAGCTTGCCATTGACGCGCACCAGCACGTCGCCGGGCTCGAGCACGCCATCGCTCATGGAGCCGGGCTGCACATCGTTGACCACCAGCATGCCCGTCCCATCCGGATTGGCGCTGCGCGCCAGTGCCTCGGTCTGCGCCGACAGTCCCAGACGCTCGAGCTCATCGTAAGGACGATAGAGGAACTCCGTCTCCAGCGTGCCGCGCGTGACGGGCTTGCCCTCCTGAATGAGCTTGAGCGCGCGGCGCACGCGACTGAGCGGCAGATAGAAGCTCGACGCCGCGCCCTGGGCGCCGCCGGCGTTGAGCGCGAGAACATGCCCCTGGATATCCACCACCGGCGAACCTGAGGAGCCGCCCGAAGTACCCGAGGCCGCCTGGATGTAGAAGGTATTGAAGTCGTTGTAGCGTCCGATGCCGTACTCGGGCGCCTGGCGGTCCAGTCGCGCGACCGTGCCGGCGAGAATGGAGAGTTGTTCACCGGCATTGTTGCCCACCACACGGATCTCGCGACCCACCTGCGCATCCTGCGGCGCGAGCTGCAGCGCCTTGGGCGCGATGTACTTCAGCTTGCTCGGGTCGTAGCGGTAGAAGCCAAAATCGTGCACCGGATCGCGATAGACCGGGTAGAGCTGCACTTCCTCACGGTTCAGAAAGGTCGCCATTGCCGTGACCGGGCCGGGGGTCACGACGTGACGGTTGGTGAGGATCAATCCGCGCTTCGCATCGACGACGAAGCCGGTGGCCTGCGCCGACTCATTGCGCTCGGTGTCGAAGGAGCGTGCCTCATCGATCTGGATGGCCACCACGCTGCTGGCGATGCGCTCGAGCGTGGCCGCCCAATCGGCCGCCGAGGCCTCCTCGCCCACCGGCACGACCACATGCGCGGGCAACTTGGTCGGCGCTGCGGCGGCCGCGCCATCGACGGCGCTTGCAGCCCCCGCGCTGGCGGCCCACAGCAGTCCGAACGCGGCAGCGCCGCTGGTAAGGGCGCGTATCCATGACGAGTAATGCATAACATCCTTTACTGACCGTGCCTCACTGACCCGGTAACGATACAAAAGGTTCAGCCTGCGCTGCCGGGACGCCACGATAAGCCAGATCAGGCTCGCGTGCAGCGCGCACATCATCCAAGCGACGCACCGGCAAGCTATAGGGGGCGCGCTGCAGGCGCTGGGGGTCCTGCTGCGCTTCGGCGAGGATGCGTGCCATCGCTTCGGTGAAAGCATCGAGCGTCTCCTTGCTTTCGGTCTCGGTCGGCTCGATGAGCAGGCACTCGCTGACCAGCTGCGGGAAATAGGTGGTGGGCGCATGAAATCCCAGATCCAACAGCCGCTTGGCCACGTCCATGGCCGTCACGCCGAGCTCGTGCGCCTGGCGGCGCAGCGTCAGGATGAACTCATGGCTGGCGCGTCGCTGCGGATAAGCCGCCTCGTAGCCGACGCGTTGCAGGCGCGCCGAGAGATAATTGGCATTGAGCGTGGCGTACTCGGCCACGCGGCGCATGCCCGCCTGGCCAAGCAGGCGCATATAAACGTACGCGCGCAACAGCACGCCCGCGTTACCGCCGAACCCCGCCAGCCGGCCGATCGAGTGCGGCAGGTCAGCCTCGACGAGCCAGCGGAAATGGCTCACTCCGTCCGCGCCTGCGTCGCGGCCGACGATCGGCAGCGGCAGATACGGCAGCAGCCGCTCGGACACACCGACTGGACCGGCGCCGGGGCCACCGCCGCCATGTGGCGTCGAGAAGGTCTTGTGCAGGTTCACGTGCATCACGTCAAAGCCCATATCCCCCGGTCGTACCTTGCCCAGCAGAGCGTTGAGATTGGCGCCATCGTAGTAGAGCAGCCCGCCGGCCGCGTGCACCAGGCGCGCCACCTCGGTGATGCGCCGTTCGAATACGCCGAGCGTGGAAGGGTTGGTGAGCATGATGCCGGCGGTGCGCGGCCCGAGCGCGGCGCTGAGCGCCGCCAGGTCCACATCTCCGTCCGGACCGATCGCAATCTCGCGCGCAACGGCGCCGCACATGCTGGCGGTGGCGGGATTGGTGCCGTGAGCCGCCTGCGGCACCAGGATCTCATTGCGCCCCTCATCGCCGCGCGCACGATGGTAGGCGCGGATCATTGCCACGCCCGCGAATTCTCCCTGTGCCCCGGCCAGAGGGCTGAGCGCCACGCCGCGCATGCCCGTGATCGCCTTGAGCATCTCCTGCAGCTCGTAGAGACAGGCGAGAAACCCCTGCCCCAGCTCGGCGGGCGCGAGCGGATGGCGCGCGAGGAACCCGGGCAGCAGGGCTGCGGCATTGCAGACCTTGGGGTTGTACTTCATCGTGCACGAGCCGAGCGGGTAGAAATGCGTATCGATCGAGAAGTTCAGTTGTGACAACCGCGTGTAGTGACGCACTACGTCCAGCTCGCTGACCTCAGGCAGCGCGGCACGGCTCTTCCGGCGCAGCGCCGCTGGTATCTCGCAGGTCCAGGCGGCTCCGGCGGGCACCTCGGGCCACTGCGTGCGCGCGCCGCGCCCGGAGCGCGAATACTCGAAGATCAGCTTCTCTCGCGGCGGCAGACGCGCCGTGCCCGCCGGCACGGCGGACGCTGCGCCGGCTTGATCGGGCGCGCTCATGCGCTCACCGCTGCGCGCGGCGCGCCGAGCAGCTCGCTGAGCACACGCGCGTAACGCTCGATGTGCTCGCTGCTGCGCATCTCGGTCGCACAGACCAGTAGCGTCGCGCCCAACTCCGGATAGTGCGTGGACAGGTCCAGTCCACCGAGAATCCCACGTGCTGCCAGCGCCTGCAGCACCGGGCCGACGGGACGATCCAATTGCAGTACCGCCTCGTGAAATCGCGCTCCCGAGAACACCGCTCGCACGCCGCTCAGCGCACTCAGCGCGTGCACCAGCTCCGCGGTGCGCGCCATGCAGGCGCGTGCCACACGCTCGAGGCCCTCCGGGCCCATCAGCGCAAGATACAGCGTACCGGCCATCATCAGCAGGCCCTGATTGGTGCAGATGTTGGATGTGGCCTTGGCGCGTCGGATGTGCTGCTCGCGCGCCTGCAGCGTCAGCGTAAAGCCGGGTCGCCCGTCCAGGTCCAGTGTGCGCCCGGCGATGCGGCCGGGCATCTGCCGCACGAACCGCATGCGCGTCGCCATGAAGCCGAAGTACGGTCCACCGGAAGAGAGCGGACAACCCAGTGGCTGACCTTCACCCACGACGATGTCGGCGCCGCGGCTGCCCCATTGTCCCGGCGCCGACAGCACGGCCAGGGAGATCGGATTGACCACGGCGATGACCAGCGCGCCGCGCGCGTGTGCCCAGTCGGTCAACGCATCGACGTCCTCGAGCACGCCGAAGAAATTCGGCTGCGCGATCACGAGCGCGGTCACGTCCTCATCGGGCGGCAGCTGCGACAACACGCACTGACCGCTGACCGGGTCGTAGTCGAGTGACTGGAAGCTCAAAGCTTGTCCGCCCGCCATGGTGCGCGCGACCTGGCGGTAATGCGGATGCAGCGCGGACGGCCAGAGAATGCGCGCCGACTGCGAGCGACGGTTGGCGCGCACGGCCATGAGGCACGCTTCGGCCACCGCGCTGGCGCCGTCATACATGGAGGCATTGGCGACCTGCATACCGGTGAGACTCGCCAGCATGCTCTGATATTCGTAGATGCTCTGCAGCGTGCCCTGACTGGCCTCGGCCTGATAGGGGGTGTAGGCAGTGTAGAACTCTCCGCGTGTGATGGTGGACCACACGGGCGCAGGGATATGATGCTCATAGGCGCCGGCACCCAGAAAGCACAGCGGCGCACCGTCGGCCTCGGCGCGTTCGCGCATGAGCTGCATCACCTGCTGCTCCGAGAGCCCCGGCCCGATGCCGACGAGCTCCCCGGCGCGCAGCGCTGCGGGAATCTCATCGAACAGCGCCTCGATCTCGCGCACCCCGAGCAGCGCGAGCATCTCGCGCACCTCCTCGTCGGTGTGCGGGATATAGGGCAACGGTTCAGCCTTCCTCGGCGAAGGTGCTGTAATCCTGCGCGGACAGCAGCCCCGTATTACCCTGGGGCTCGCTCTGGGCCTGCGTGGGCTTCAGACGCATCAGCCAACCGCTCCCGTAAGGATCGCGATTGACCAGCTCGGGGGCTTGCGCGAGCTGCTCGTTGGTGGCCAGCACCGTACCGGCGATCGGCGCGTAGATATCCGAGGCCGCCTTGACCGACTCGACCACCGCGCAGGCCTCACCGCTCGCCAGCCGCCGCCCGACCTGTGGCAGCTCGATGAACACCAGATCACCGAGCTCCTCCTGCGCGTGATCACTGATGCCTATCTCGACGCTGCCGTCAGGCAGGGACCGGAGCCACTCGTGACTGCGGGTATACTTCAGTTCCGGCGGAATTCTGCTCATCCGGTTGCTCCTGGATTGCTGACGACAACGACGGCGTAGGACTTGCTTACAGCGGCACCATCACCCGGCCGTGACGCGCGAAGGGTGGGCGCACGACGCGGGCCGGCAGCATCCGCTCCCGCACCTCGACTTGCACACGCTCGCCCACGCCCTGCGGTACGCGCGCGAGACCGATGGAGCGGCCGAGCGAGGGAGAGAAGCTGCCGCTGGTCACCTCCCCCTCCCCCACGCCGGGCACGACCACGCGCTGATGGCTGCGCAGCACCGCGCGCTCATCGAGCACCAGGCCGACCAGGCGGCGCTCGCTGCCGTGCTCGCGGATCGCCTGCAGCGCAGTGCGACCGATGAACTGCCGCTGCGGCGGATCAAATGCGACGGTAAAGCCGAGCCCCGACTCGAGCGGGTGCGTTTGCTCGTCCATGTCATTACCGTACAGGTGAAGACCTGCCTCCAGCCGCAGCGTATCGCGCGCGCCAAGTCCACAGGAGCGCACGCCGACGGCATTGAGCCGTTGCCAGATGGGGCCCGCTTCGCTGGCCGGCAGCATGATCTCGAAGCCGTCCTCCCCGCTGTAGCCGGTGCGCGAGATGAACCAGCTGCCGATTGCCAGTCCGCTGAAAGGCGCGAGCGCCATCACGGCGGAAGCGGATTCGCTCGGCAGCAGCATGGCGCAGCGTTGGCGCGCCTGGGGGCCCTGTACGGCGAGCATCGCCAGATCGCGCCGTTCGAGCAGCTTGACGTCGACGCGCTCGGCATGCGCACCGATCCATGCGATGTCCTTGTCCCGGGTGGCGGCGTTGACCACCAGGCGGAAGCGCTCTCCCCCCAGCCAGTAGGCGAGCAGATCGTCGATGATGCCGGCCGCATCATTCAGCAGGCAGCTGTAGAGCGCCGTATTCTCGCGCGTGAGCCGGCCAATGTCGTTGGAGAGCAGCTGCTCGAGCAGCCCGCGCGTGTGCGCTCCGGCCAGATCCACGATGCACATGTGCGACACATCGAAGACGCCGGCGGCCTGGCGCACGGCCTGGTGCTCCTCGATCTGCGAGCCGTAGGCGACCGGCATGTCCCAGCCGCCAAAATCGACCATGCGGGCACCGAGCGCGACGTGCAGTCCATAGAGGCACGTGTGGCGGCCCACTAGGATTCCCTCCGCTGCCACTTGCCATGACTCATCTGTATAGTGCGTCGCATCAGGCGCGGGAGTCCATCCGGAATGATAGCAGCGCGCGATATCCGCCCACTACAATGGCGCCATGAACAGGCATAACAGCTCCGCAGCCGCTGACCGCCGCCACCGTACCGTTCCGGTCGATGTGGCAGGCATTCGCATCGGCGGCGACTCCCCCATCGTCGTGCAGTCGATGACCAATACCGACACCGCGGACGTCGATTCGACCGTGCAGCAGGTACGGGAGCTCGCGCTGGCAGGCTCGGAGCTGGTACGCATCACGGTCAACACCGATGAGGCGGCGGCGGCGGTGCCGCGCATTCGCGAGCGCCTCGATCAGCAGGGGTGCGATGTGCCCCTGATCGGCGACTTTCACTTCAATGGCCACAAGTTGCTGCTGGCAAACCCCGCCTGCGCCGAGGCGCTCGCCAAGTACCGCATCAATCCCGGCAACGTCGGTCGCGGCAGCAAGCGCGACCCGCAATTCGCCGAGATGATCGAGACCGCCTGCCGCAATGGCAAGCCGGTGCGCATCGGGGTGAACTGGGGCAGTCTCGATCAGGATCTGCTGGCGCGCCTGATGGATGAGAACGGCCGGCGCGAGCTGCCGCTGAGCGCCCAGCAGGTCATGCGCGAGGCCATCGTGCGCTCGGCCATCGACAGCGCCGAGCGCGCCGTGAGCCTGGGCTTACCACGCGATCGCATCATCCTGTCGGCCAAGGTGAGCTCGGTACAGGACCTCGTGGCCGTCTACAGCGAGCTGGCCGCGCGCTCGAGCTTCGCGCTGCATCTGGGCCTGACCGAGGCGGGCATGGGCTCGAAGGGCATCGTGGCCTCCTCCGCTGCGCTCGGCATCCTGCTGCAGCAGGGCATCGGCGACACCATCCGCATCTCGCTCACGCCCGAGCCGGGTGGGGCGCGCACACGCGAGGTGATCGTCGCCCAGGAGCTGCTGCAGACGATGGGGCTGCGCTCCTTCACGCCGCTCGTGACGGCCTGTCCTGGCTGCGGCCGCACGACCAGCACCTTCTTCCAGACGCTGGCCGACAGCATTCAGAAGCACCTGCGCGAACGCATGCGTGAGTGGTGCAAGAGCTATGTCGGGGTGGAGACCATGACGGTGGCGGTCATGGGCTGCGTCGTGAATGGGCCGGGCGAGAGCAAGCACGCCAACATCGGCATCAGTCTGCCGGGCACCGGCGAGCGCCCCGTCGCGCCCGTCTACGAGGACGGGCAGAAGACCGTCACGCTCAAGGGCGATCACATCGCCGAAGAATTCCAGCAGCTGGTCGAGCAATATGTGGCGCGCAGCTACCCACGCCGCGGCGCCGACGTCGCTGCCGATGCGCTGCCTGCCGAGAGCGTGGCATGAGCGCGCCGGCGGACGCAGCCGGGTTCGCCGCAAAACGCTGTCGCCCCTGCGAGGGCGGCGTGGCGCCCTACACAGCCGAGCAGGCGCGTGCCGCACTGGATCAACTATCGTCCGAGTGGCATCTGGTGGAGGACGACAAGGCTCTGCGCCGCGAGTTCGGCTTCCGGGACTTCTACCACACCATGAGTTTCGTCAACGCCGTCGCCCACCTGGCCAACATCGAGGACCACCATCCGGATCTGTCGGTCGGCTACAGCTACTGCCACGTGCGCTTCTCGACCCATGCCATCGGCGGGCTGAGCGAGAACGACTTCATCTGCGCGGCGAAGATCGATCGGATTCCGACCCGCTGAGCCGACCGGTCTATCCCGCCACCGGTCGTCGTCGGGCGGCTGGCGGCGGCTGGAACAATCCTACGCCGAGCGCCTCGCGGGCAAACCAGCGCTTGAGCAGCGTGCTGTGATCGACCTGCTCGAGTGCGCGCTGCCGCAACCAACCCACCGGCCCCGCGAGCGCAAAGCCATGATGAAAGGCGCGCGTGGCCGCATCCATCAGCCGATTGTGGGTACGTCGCTGCTGTTCGTAGCGGCGCAGCGCGCGCAGCGCACCCGGATCCTCGCGCACCGTGCGCGCCGCGGCCACTGCCGCGCACAGCGCGTCGGCATCCAGCAACCCGAGGTTCGCACCCTGACCGGCGAGCGGATGGATGACATGGGCTGCATCGCCGACCAGCGCAGCGCGCGGCGCGATGAAATCCCGCGCCGCCAGCCGCTGCAGCGGCAAGCCATGGCGCGCGCCGAGCAGAGTCATCCTGCCCAGTGCATCTTCGGTGGCGACCTCGAGCTGCGTATTGAACTGTGCGACGGAACAGTCCAGCAGCTCCCGTGCCCGCGGCTCATCGAGCGACCAGATCAGCGAGCAACTGCCATCGAACAGCGGTAACAGCGCGAGCGTGCCCCGCGCCAGGAAGCGCTGCCAGGCGGTCTGCTGATGCCCGCGGCTGCTCGCGACGTTCGCGACGACAGCCAGCTGCCCGAAGCCGTGCTGCCGTGCCGGAATGCCCAGCAGCGTGCGCACCGCGGACTGCGCGCCATCGGCGCCGATCACCAGGCGCACCTTGATCGTCGCGCCGTCGGCCAGCGTCAGGCAGGCCGCATCCGCATCGACCGTCAGCCCCTGCAGCTGCCCTGCCAGCAGGCGCCCACCGCGCTCGCGGAAACTCGTCAGACACGCCTGCTGCAGCAGCAGGTTTTCGATGATGTAGCCGAGATTGGGCTCGCCAACGTCGGCAGCATCGAAGTGCAATGCCCCGGGAGCATCGACGCCGCGCTCCCACACGCACATGCGCTCATAGGCACACAGGCGCGCCGGGGAAAGTCGCTGCCAGGCATCCGCGGCGCTGAGGATGCGTTCGCTGGCGCGCGAAACCGCCACGACGCGCAGCTGCGGCGGCGCGTCCTCTGCCGGCGGCTGGCTGTCAGCCTCACGCAGATCCGCCGCCAGCAGCACGATTCGCTCGGCGTCGATGCCGGCGGTGCGCGCCATGAGCGCGGCCGTGCACGCGCCGGCAAGTCCCGCCCCCACGATGGCGACGTCGTAGTCCATTCAGCTGTGCTCCTGCCCGCCCTCGCCTGCGCCGCCTTCGTTACGCTCGTCGCGCGGGGCGCGCGCCTGACGCGCGATCAGCGGCAGGCCACGTGACAGACGCGGCAGCGCACCGAATCCCCAGCTCAGGCGCGAGAGCGCCTGCTTCGCCGGCGGTGACAGATCGAACAGCAGCAGCGCCAGATCGCGCGCCGCGCCGATCAGCGCGTTGCGCTCGCCAAAGATACGCACCAGCTGGTCGGTGAAGCCGATCATGCCGCGACGGTCGGCGGCGCGCCGCTGCGCATAGCGCTCGAGCACGCTCGATGCGCCGGGGTCATCGGCCGAGCCGATCAACTCGGCGAGCACCGCCGCGTCGCGCAGTCCGAGATTGAAGCCCTGCGCGGCGATCGGATGCAGCGCCTGAGCCGCATTGCCGATGAGTGCCACACGCGTACCGGCGCTCGCGCCGGCGTATACCAGCGACAGCGGGTAGCTCGCGCGTGGACCCACGGAGAGAATGCGTCCCGCCCGCCAGCCAAAGCGCTGCTGCAGGCGACGACAAAACTCCTCGGGCCCGCAGCTCAGATGCTCGGCGGCCGCCTCTGGGGGCAATATCCAGATGAGCCCATAGCTGCGATCCAAGCGTGGCAGCAATGCCACCGGTCCGCTGTCGGTGAAGCGCTCGAAGGCCAATCCCGCCGCAGGGGAATCGGTGCGCACCACGCCGACCACCGCGACCTGTCGATAGTCGCTGCTGCTCGAGGCAATGGCGGCGGCCTGCTTGACGAGCGAATGCGCGCCATCGGCCGCGACGACCAGCCGCGCCTGCAGCGTTTCCGGCTGCGCACCGGCCCGATCGATCCTCAGCAGCGCCTGCGCCTCGGAAAGCTGCGCGCCGCGCACTCGCGCCGGCGCGATGAGCTGCAGGCGCGCCCGAGTGCGCAAGGCGCCCCAGAGCACTTGGCCGAGATGTCGATTGGCCACCGTGTAGCCGAAGGCGGTCAGCCCGTGCTCCGCCGCGACCAGACGCGCGAAGCCGAAACGCCCCGCATCGGAGACGTGGATCTCGTGAATGGGTGCGGCCTGCGTGACGATCTGCTCCCATACCCCGAGCGTCTGAAAGATGCGCCGCGCGCCATTACCCAGCGCGGTGGTGCGATCATCGAAGCTCGGGGGCGCAGCACCCTCACCAGTGCCCCCGCCGCCAGTGCCACCGCCGCCAGCCCCCTCGCCACCTGACAGAGGCAATGCCGGCTCCGGCGGCGCGGCTTCGATCATCACCACCGATAGTGGCGTCGCGGCCAACGCCAGCGCCAGGCTGGCTCCCACCATGCCACCGCCGACGATGGCGACGTCGCAGCTAATGGAAGGCTTATCGTTCACGGCACGCAACGCTGGCAGCGGGCCTCAGGCCGCTGCCATCAGCGCCTCGATCTGCTCGGCTTGCTTGGGCGCTGCGGCCGTAAGCACCTCGCAGCCGCTGCGAGTGACTACGACGTCGTCCTCGATGCGCACGCCGATATTGCGGAAGCGACGCGCCACCCCCGCACTGCCGGCCGGGATGTAGATACCGGGCTCCACGGTGAGCGCCATGCCGGGCTCGAATACCCGCCACTCATTGTCGATGCGATAGTCGCCGACATCGTGCACGTCCAGTCCAAGCCAGTGGCCGGTGCGATGCATGAAGTACTTGCGATAGGCACCGCCCTTGATCAGCGATGGCAACGAGCCCTTGAGGATGCCGACGCGTTTCAGGCCCGCCGTGACGGCGCGCACGGCCGCATCGTGCGGCTCATTCCAATGATTGCCGGGCCGCACGCGCTCGATGGCCGCGAGCTGGGCCTCCAGTACGATTTCGTAGATGGCGCGCTGCTCGGCGCTGAAGCGACCGTCCACGGGATAGGTGCGGGTGATGTCGGAGGCGTAATAACCGACCTCGCATCCGGCGTCCACGAGCAGCAGCTCCCCGGCATTCAGCCGCGCATTGTTGGCGTGGTAGTGCAGCACGCAGGCATTGGCGCCGCCACCGACGATAGGGTGATAGGAGATGTCCGCGCCGTGGCGGTGAAACTCGTGCAGCAGCTCCGCCATGACTTCGAATTCCATGCGGCCGGGACGGCAGAAGCGCATGGCACGCACATGGGCGCCGGCCGCGATCTCACCGGAGCGACGCAGCAGCGCCAGCTCGGCACGGCTCTTGAAGAGCCGCATGTCGTGCAGCAGGTGGTTCAGCGCGACGAACTCCTGCGGCGCGTGCCGTCCGCTGCGCCCCTGCACACGCAGGCGGTTGACCCAGCCGATGACGCGCTGATCGAACTCGCTGCTCAGGCCCATTGTGTAGAAGACCCGCTCGCGCCCTTCGAGCAGGCCCGGCAGGATCTCGTCGATATCACTGATCGGGAATGCGTCGTCGGCACCGTACTCGGCCGTGGCGCCGCCGGGACCCGCGCGCTTACCGTCCCAGATCTCGCGCTCCGGGTTGCGCTCGCGCGTGAACAGGACATATTGCGCCGGCTCACGTCCTGGAATCAGCACGGCCACCGACTCGGGCTCCGCAAAACCGGTGAGGTAGAAGAAATCGCTGTCCGGACGATAGTCGTACTCGACATCACTGTTGCGCTGGCGCACGGGAGCCGCCGGCACGATCGCAATGGAGTCGGGGCCCATGAGTCGCATGAGCTGGGCACGACGGCGCGTGAATTCCGCCCGAGGCGGCTCGGCCATGATTGTCTCGCCTAGAATGACTGCGACACTAGTCTAATGCAGTCCGCCGCTGCCCAGCGCGGCACAGGTCCGATCCCGTACGTCCTAATGAAGTACCGGCGGGGGTGGCGGCTCCCGATCGCGCAGTGGCTGCAGCTCATCGAACACCAGCTGGACGCCGACGCGCACGAACTCGACCAGCTCGGCCAGCGCCGATTCGTTCGCCTCGAGACTGTCGGTCGCATCGACCCCGGCGCGCGTGATCTCGGTCATGTCGCGCAGGATTTCGCCCAGATCGCCGGGCAGGCGCTGCGGGTCGGCAGCGCCATTGATACCGAGGCCGTACAGGAAACCCGTACACCAGCAGGTCAGTGCCCGCGTGCGCTCCTCGATCGGCTGATCCTCGTCGGGAATCACCAGATCGAAGTCCATGTCCTGCCCGCTGAGCGAAGCGACCGTAGCCGCATACAGCGTCGCCAGCACCGGGTCCGTCGGCCCGGCGCCGGCGCCATCCGGCAGTATTTCCGCCAGCCAGTCCTCCAGGCGGTAGGGACCTAGCGCGCACAGTGCGCCGGCCAGCGTGCCGTGCGCTTCGGCGGGATCGGCCAATGCGTGCGAGGCACTTAGCGTTCGTTGAATCTCGGCGTAATCATGGGGGGTAGGCACGCATTGATGGTATTCACCCGCCAGGGTACCCGCAACCCGCTCTTACCGGCTTCCTCAGCGCAGCGGCATCACGGTGCGGCAGCATCGCACATTGACCTGCCCGACGGCGCGGAACTATAGTTTTGCATGGTCGAACCCACACGCACTTCGCCGATCGATTCGGAGCTTCGTCGACTCGACAAACGCGTCGATGAGCTCATCAAGGCAATCGATCAGTTGAAGGAAGAAAATCGTGCACTGCGGCAGCGGCAGGATATTCTGACCGCAGAGCGCACCTCCCTCCTGCAGCGAAACGAGCAGGCCCGCACCCGCGTCGAGGCGATGATCGGCCGCCTCAAGGCAATGGAGCACGGCGCATGAGCGAACGCGATGCAAATCGACCCCTGAGCGTACGCATCCTGGAAAAGGAATATTTTGTCGCCTGCCCGGCCGAGGAGCGTGCCGCACTGCTCGACAGCGCTGAGCTGCTCAATGGGCGCATGAAGGAGATCCGCGACAGCGGCAAGATCGTAGGACTCGACCGTATTGCCGTCATGGCCGCTCTAAACCTGGCGCACGAAGTCATCCGGCTGCGCGCACGCGATAACGGCAACGAGCAGGAGACCACGCACCGCCTGCGTCACCTGCGCGAGCGCGTTGAATCGGCCCTGGAGAACGGTCAACAGCTCGAGCTTTGATCTGCGTCTCCACCGGCGCACCGCCTTTGGTGTACAGTCACTGCAAGCGTCACCTGCGGTGTTCGACAGTGGGCTGGGTTACCTCTCGACCCTAATTGAAACACCCACGGAGCCAACGGCCTCGCGGTCAGCATTGTGCAAGTCTGCCTCGCAGCAGAAAGCCTTACCTGACCCAGGCGGCTCCACTTGTTGCTCTGGTCGAGAGCAACGGCTCGCACCGGCATCGGCGGGTGACGCCCCTTCCCTCTCGTATCCTGCGCCGCCGCCCGCGCCACTGTTCGATGCGAGACAGGCGCGACGCATCGCGCAGCATCACTGTCGGGCATCACGCATGCGCCTCATGTGTCGCGTGCGCGTACTCATCGCGCGCATCGCGCGCGCATCGACTGCGTGTGAATGTGATCACAGATGCATTCACGTCGATGAGTTGCTTGTAATTTTGCAATGCGTGTATATACTCGGGCCCCGGACTAACCTGATATGGAGATCTTGTCATGGCGAAAGCAAAGAAGAAGGCCAAGAAGAAAGCTTCAAAAAAGAAGTAAGGCCTTCGGCGCCGGCGGGCGCGGATAACATCCTCGCTCGCCGCGCCTCGAAAGTCGCAAACAGTGCCCGCTTCCAGCGGGCACTGTCACGTCTGGATCCGACAAATCCACACGACTCGCGCTGACCTCCGTGCAGAGCAACGCCACGCTCCTGAAAAAGCAGCACGCCGCCGAGGCGGCCCTGCAACACCTGCGCGACGACATGATCCTCGGGGTCGGTACCGGCTCCACGGTCGAAACGTTTCTCGATCTGCTGATCGCACGCGGCGAGGCGCACCGGCTGCGGGCCGCGGTTTCCAGCTCCGAACGCTCAACGGCGCGCCTGCAGGCGGCCGGCATCCGCGTCATGGACCTGAACGATGTTGCAGCGCTACCTCTCTACGTCGATGGTGCCGATGAGGCCACCGCGCGCCGCGAGCTGATCAAGGGCGGCGGTGGGGCGCTGACGCGCGAGAAGATCGTGGCGGCGGCGGCCGAGCGTTTTATCTGCATCATCGACGACAGCAAGCTGGTAGCCCGCCTGGGCGCCTTTGCACTGCCGGTCGAGGTGATTCCGATGGCGCGCTCCTGGGTGGCACGTCGGCTCAGCGAACTGGGGGGACGCCCGGTCTGGCGCCGGGGGGTCATCACCGACAACGGCAATCACATTCTCGACGTGCATGACCTGCTGATCACCGACGCGGCGGCTCTGGAGCGGCGCATCGGACAAATCGTCGGCGTAGTGTCGGTAGGACTGTTCGCCGCTCGGCCCGCCGATCTGCTGCTGATCGGCACCGAACATGGGGTCGATAGTCTCTGAGCTCCCCGAGCATCGTGCGCCACGCAAATTCAAACCAGCCGGCATGAGGTGCGAGCGCAGCGCAACGCATACGCAAGCGCCGCGATTCAGCCCAATCCTATTGACAGTTCCGGGCCCTGACAGGCATTTGAAGTGACACTGTCCTCACATTCGTGCGCCAGCCGGGAAGGGCCAGATGTCGCTGAAAATCGCTCAAATTGCGCCGCTTTGCGAGTCCGTGCCGCCGCGGACCTATGGAGGTACGGAGCGCATCGTCGCTTATCTGACCGATGCCCTCGTGCAGTTGGGCTGCGACGTTACCCTGTTCGCCAGTGCCGAGGCACACACGCTTGCCACGCTGATGCCGATGCGCGATCAGGCGATCCGGCTGGACCCGGCCGAACTGAAGTCCGAGTGGGCGGCGCACCTGACCATGCTCAAGCGGGTGCAACAGCTGGCCGATCGTTTCGACGTGTTGCACTTTCACATCGATCCGCTGCACTTTGGGATGTTCGAGCAGCTGGCGCCCCGCACTCTCACGACGCTGCATGGACGGCTGGACCTGAAGGACTACGGGCCGCTGCTGGAAGCCTGGCCGCGCTATCCGCTGGTCTCGATCTCGCTCGATCAGCGCCTGCCGCTGGCGCGCGCCAACTGGGTCGGCAACGTGCCGCACGGCATCCCTCGCGATCTATATCACCCGACGGTGCACGCGCATAGCGGCTACCTGGCCTTCTTGGGACGCCTCTCGCGCGAGAAACGGCCCGATGTGGCCATCCGCATTGCGAAGCGCGCCGGCGTGCCACTCAAGATCGCCGCCAAGGTCGACAACGCTGACGCCGATTACTTCCGTGAGTCGATTCAGCCTTTGTTGGACGATTCGCTGATCGAATTCATCGGCGAGATCGGCGAAACCGACAAGCAGGCGTTTCTTGGCGACGCCCTGGCCCTGCTCTTTCCGATCGATTGGCCCGAACCCTTCGGGCTGGTGATGATCGAAGCCATGGCCTGCGGTACCCCGATCATCGCCTGGAATCGCGGCTCGGTGCCCGAAGTCATCGATGAGGGCATCACCGGCCGGATCGTCGACTCCGAGCAGCAGGCCATCGATGCCGTCGAATGGGCAAGGCTCGCCGATAGGGCCTGCATCCGTCAGGTCTTCGAGCGCCGCTTCGCTGCACACACCATGGCCAGACGCTACCTCGATATCTACCGACATCTACTGCGCGGGCAGAAGCTCGAGGTGGTCGGCGGCGGCGCCATTGCCGTAGCGGGCGGCTCGCCTATGCCGGCCGGACTGATCTGAGGCCTGCGGAGCGCGTCATGAATGCCAATCCTTCCGCGGCGGACCCGGCTGCGAGCCCGCTGCCCGCGCAGCCCGAAGCGTCGCAGGGCCGAGTCGCCGCGCGGCTGCATGCGCTCAAGGATGGCGATACCTTCGTTGTCGCGGATGCGTTCGGCGACATCTATGGCGATGGCGACGGTATGTTCCACAACGATACGCGCATCCTCTCGGAGCTGCGCCTCACACTGGCCGGTGCGGCCCCCTCGCTGCTGTCAGCGGCGATCAGTCGCGACAACGTCTTCTTTGCCGCGCACCTGACCAACCGGCCGCTGCCCCTGCTGGGCGGGCACTCCACGCCCCAGGGCGTGATCCACATCGAGCGCGCGCGATTTCTCTCCAATGAACAGCTGCACGAGCACATCGAGCTCGTGAACTACGGCGACCAGGAGACGCTGGTGCCGCTGGGGCTGCACTTCGCGGCCGACTTCCGCGACATGTTCGAGGTGCGCGGTCAGAGCCGCAGCTCCCGGGGCACGCTGTGGCCGGCTGTGGTGGAAGGCAGCCGCGTCACGTATCGCTATGAGGGGCTCGACCGGATCCTGCGTGCCATGGTGATCGGCTTCTCGCAGCCGCCGAACCGCCTGACGGTGAGTCGTGCGGACTTCAGCGTCATCCTGCCGCCGAACGAGCGTCGCGAGCTGTTTGTGTGCATCGGCACCCAAGCCGATGTCCTGGCGACCGACCGGCGCAGTTTCCGTCAGGCAGCCGCCCGGGCGCGTCGCGCCATGCGCGCCCGTATGCGTCGCGGCTGTCGGCCACGCAGCTCGGCACGCCTGTTCAACGGATGGTTGCAGAAGTCGCAAGCGGACCTGGCCATGCTGACCTCCGACCTGCCCACCGGGCCTTATCCGTACGCCGGTATCCCCTGGTTCTCCGCAGCCTTCGGTCGCGACGCGATCGTCACGGCGTTGCAGACGCTGTGGCTCGACGCCGGCATCGCCCGCGGTGTGCTGCGCTTCCTCGCCCAGCACCAGGCGACCGAGACGTCCGCGTTTCAGGACGCCGCCCCCGGCAAGATCATGCATGAGACGCGCAAGGGGGAGATGACGGCGACCCGTGAGCTGCCCTTCGGCCGCTACTACGGCGGAGTCGATACTACACCGCTGTTCGTCATGCTCGCCGCGGCCTATGCCGATCGAACCGCGGACCTTGCGCTCATCAATGAGCTCTGGCCGGCGCTGATCGCGGCGGTTTCCTGGCTCGAGCAGGCTGCCGATGCGCATCGGCACGGCTTCGTTGCCTATGCGCGCGCCGCGCGCAGCGGCCTGGCCAATCAGGGCTGGAAGGACAGCGAAGATTCCATCTTCCATGCGGACGGACGCTACCCCGTCGGTCCCGTTGCGCTGGTGGAGGTCCAGGGCTTCGCTTATGCAGCGCTCTCGGGCATGGCGCTGCTCGCCGAGCGACGCGGCGAGGCGATGGCTGCGATGCGCTGGCGCATGCGCGCCGACGCGTTGCGTGCCGAGATCGAGCAACGCTACTGGATGCCCGAAGCCGGCTTTTACGGCATCGCCGAGGATGGTGAAGGCGCTCTCTGCCGGGTGCACGCCTCCAACGCCGGCCTGTTGCTGTTCGCCGGTCTGCCTGAGAGCGAGCGCGCCCGCGCCGTGGCCAGCCGCCTGCTATCGACGCCGTTCAATTCTGGCTGGGGAATCCGCACCCTCGCCGAAGGCGAGGCGCACTACAACCCGATGTCCTACCACAACGGCTCCGTGTGGCCGCACGACACGGCGCTGTGTGCGGCGGGATTGGCGCGCTATGGCGAGCGCGATGGCGTGGTACGCATGGCCGATGAGATCTTTGAAGCCGCCGTGCACTTCGGTATGCGTCTGCCGGAGCTCTTCTGCGGCTTTCGACGCATCGCCGGAGAGGCCCCGATTGCCTATCCGGTCGCCTGTCTGCCCCAGGCGTGGGCCGCGGGGTCGGCCTTCATGCTGCTACAGGCCTGCCTCGGCGTGAGCATCGACGGTTGGAATGCCCAGGTGCGCATCGAGCAGCCGCGACTGCCCACGGGCATCGATCGGCTGACCGTGGCGAACCTGCCGGTGGGCGCAGAACGCATCACGCTGCACTTCCATCGCGTCGATCAGCGGGTCGTGGCCTATACCGATCAGGGCTCCGGCACCCAAGTGTCCGTCCTGGTGCATGTGTGAAGCACTCGCCGCTGCACTCCGCCAAGTGTGGTGCACGTCCTTAGCGAGCGCGCTACCGCTTGCTACAGTCAAGGCTCGACGGTATCGCGGAGAGGCTCTGCCTTGGCGAAGGTTACCTCGGGCGTCGGCCCGCGCTTTCCTCAGGTCCTGGTGCTCGTGGGTGCAACCGGGGATCTGGCCCGTCGCAAGCTGCTGCCGGGTCTGTTTCACCTGGTGACGGCCGGCTTCATTCCCGGCTGCCGCATCATCGGGGTATCGCTCGACGATCTGGATCGCGACGGCTTTTGCCGCTTCGTGCGTCAGGCGCTCGATGAGTTTTGCACGCGCCCCGTCGCCGAGGAGGACTGGGGCAACTTTGCGCGCGATTTGGACTATGTGCCCCTGTCCGCCGGCGCCCTGGCCCTCAAGCAGGCCGTGCAGCGGGCGGAGCAGTCACTGCCCGGTGAGAGCCGGCGCCTGCATTATTTGAGCGTACCGCCCAGTGCCGCGCTCTCCGCCGTGCATCTGCTGGGGGAAGCGAACCTGGTGGAGCGCTCGCGCATCATCATGGAGAAACCCTTCGGCACGGATCGGGCCAGCGCCGTTTCGCTCAATGGTCGGTTGCACGAGGTGTTCGACGAGGAGCGCATCTTTCGCATCGACCACTTCCTCGGCAAGGAGCCGGCGCAGAACATTCTCGCCTTCCGCTTCGCCAACGGATTGTTCGAGCCGATCTGGAACCGCAACTTCATCGATCATGTGCAGATCGATGTGCCCGAGACGTTGGCCCTGGGCAAGCGCGTGTCCTTCTACGAGACTATCGGCGCATTTCGCGACATGGTCGTGACGCATTTGTTCCAGATCCTGGCATTCGTCGCCATGGAGCCGCCCACCGCGCTCGAGCCCTCGCCGATCAGCGAGGAAAAGAACAAGGTCTTCCGCAGCCTCCTGCCCATCCAGCCGACCGACGTGGTGCGCGGCCAATACAGCGGCTACCGGGCTGAAGCGGGCGTCGATCCCGAATCCGATACCGAGACGTTCGTGGCGCTCAAGTGCTCGATCGACAACTGGCGCTGGGCCGGCGTGCCGTTCTATCTGCGCACCGGCAAGCGCATGGCCGAGGGTCAGCGCATCATCTCCATCGCGTTTCGCGAGCCGCCCCGGAGCATGTTCCCAGCTGGTTCGGGTGTCGGCGCCCAGGGTCCCGACCACCTGACCTTCGATCTCGCCGACGCCTCCAAGATGTCACTGTCCTTCTATGGCAAGCGCCCCGGACCGGGCATGCAACTCGACAAACTCAGCCTACAGTTCGCCATGCACGACACCAGCCACGTCGGCGATGTACTGGAAGCCTATGAGCGGCTGATCCTCGACGCGATGCGGGGCGATCACACGCTGTTCACGACCGCCGAGGGCATCGAGCGGCTCTGGGAGGTGGCCACACCACTGCTGGAGGCCCCGCCGCCCGTTCGCCTGTATGCGCCCGGCTCCTGGGGGCCGAACGCGATTCACCAGCTCATCGCCCCGCATGCCTGGCGGTTGCCCTTCGAGCGCGCCTGGCGCGATCCCAACCGCGTCGGCAGCTGAGCGCGAGCCCGAGCGCAGCCCGGCGCGCAGGATAGCGTCGAGCGCTACACTCCGTGCACGGCCGGTACGGCCGTCGAGGAGGCTTCATGAGCGAAGAGCTGGTGTTCTATACCAACCCGCAATCGCGCGGCCGTATCGTGCGTTGGATGCTCGAGGAGATCGGACACCCCTATCGCACCGAGGTCGTCGCGTTCGGTGCCGCCATGAAATCTCCGCAGTACCGGCGCATCAATCCCATGGGCAAGGTCCCCGCACTGTGTCATGGCAGCACGGTCGTGACCGAAGTGGCGGCCATCTGCGCTTACCTGGCCGACGCCTTCCCGCAGGCGGGTCTCGCGCCTGCCCATTCCGACGCGCTGCGCGGCCCCTACTACCGCTGGCTGTTTTTTTCGGCCGGCCCGCTCGAGGCAGCAGCGAGCAATAAGGCCCTGGGTCTGAGCATTCCTCCCAATCGCGAGGCAATGATGGGCTACGGCACTTACGAGCTGGCCATGCAGGTGCTCGAGCAGGCTGTCTCGGCACAGGACTATCTGGTGGGCAATCGCTTCTCCGCCGCCGACCTCTATCTCGGCTCGCACATCGGTTTCGGCATGCAATTCGGCACCATCGAGAAACGTGCGGCTTTCGAGCGCTATTGGGCGCGATTGAGTGCGCGCCCGGCCAAGCAGCGTGCCGATGAGATCGACAACGCACTCATCCCACGCAACAGCTGAGTGGGCGCACTAGCGGCGCGCAGCGCGCGCCCGCACTCCGGTGCCCTCTAGGGATGCTGCGGCGCGCTATCGCAGAACGAGACATCTCCACTGAGCGTGCGGATACGCAGCGAGGCTGCTCCACCGCCACGCGTACCGGTCAGTCGGGTCGCGGGACCGTAGCTCGAGGCATGCTCGGCCTGCTGTCCGAAGCAATCGTCGATGTTGCCGCTGAAGGAGTTCACGTCGTAGCTCAGGCCCCCGGGCGCCGCAGCTTGCAGATCGACATGCCCGCTGATGGTGTTCATATTAAGCTTCGCCTTGGGCGTCAGGGCGCCCTCGATGCGCATGTCCCCCGAGGTGGTGCGCAGAGTCAGGTTTGCCGCCGGGTTCACCTCCAGCTGCAGCTTGCCGCTGATGCTCGTGGCCTGCACATCGCCGGCACCCTTGCCCAGGCGCACATCGCCGCTGACGCTGGTCGCGCCAATCTGCGCTGCCTGACCATCGCCCAACAGACGGATATCGCCACTGACGGTGCGCGCCTCGACCGGCGCCGCAAACACATCCGCCTCGATGCGGCCGCTCACGGCCTGCAGGTGTTGGGGACCTGACACACCCGTGGAGCGGATATCCGCACTCACGCTGGTGACGGACAGCCGGCTGGCGCGCGGCACCTGCACGCGCAGTTGCGCCTTGGCCCGGACCTCGCCGAACAGGTGCACCAGATTACCGGGGTGGTCCTGATAGCCGTCGATGCGCACGTGCGTGTGACCGGGATCGGAGCTCACGGACAGCTCCAGCGTCTCGGCACCGAGCTCGGCATGCACGGCGACCTGCGGCCGGTCCCATGCAGAGACGATGATGGAGCCCGCGACATTGTCGATGGACACCTCACCGTTCGGATCGGCGCTGACCTGCCGTTCCACCGAGCGCTCGTTGGCGGCCGCAGCCGTGGCCGTAGTCGCAGCCGTAGCCGTAGTCAAAGCCGCGAGCGCGCCTGCCATCAGCACGATCAGCCCAGCGCACCTGTTCATGATCCAACCCTCCCCTGCGCACCGCTGGCTTCCTCGGTCCAGGCACCTGCATCCCGCACCGTGACCGCCAGGTGCTGCTCATCCTGTTCGGTGTCGCGCAACATCTCGTGCAACAGCACATTGCCTGGCTCGCGGCCCAACGCCGACTGGATATCCTGCATGGAGCGCTCGATCAGCTGCAGATCCGCGCGCACTTGCTGCTGCGTCGGTGCCGGCAGGCCGCGCAGGCGCGCATCCAGTGCGCGCAGCAGCGCCTCGCGGCGCGCGGCATCGCCCGCATCGATCACGGGCGTCGTCCCAAGGGGTCCTCGATCGACCCGCGCAACGACTGCCGTGCCAAGCCACGCGTGGCCCGCAGCCAGCGCCGCGCCAAGCAGCACGATCGCCGCCGCTGCCGCCCAGCGCCAGAGCACTCTCGACTGCCATGCGGGGGGGCGCGCGCAGCGCACCGGTGCGTCCACGCGCAGCTGCGCTTCGATCTGCGGCCAGAGCTCGCGCGGCGGCTCGAGCGCTGGCGGCAGCTCATGCAGCGCGCGTATGCGTCGTTGCCTCTCTTTCATGGCGAATTCTCCTGCCTGAGACGCGCCTGCAGCAGCGCGCGCGCTCGATGCAATTGGGCCTTACAGGTGCCCTCGGCGACTCCGAGCATCTCGGCGACCTCCGCATGCTTGTATCCATAGATGCCACTGAGCACGAGCACATCACGTGCCCCATCAGGCAAGGCCTCGATGGCGCGCTCGAGCTCGGCTTCCTCCACGGGAGTGTCGAAGACGACCGGCTCCGCCGACGGCTCCCCGCTACCCTGCGAGATGCCAGCCGGTGCGCCCGGCTCGATGCTTCGAGCGCTGCGGCGGCGGCTGAGCACGACGTTGACGGCGATGCGATGCAACCACGTGCCGAAGGCGCTGCGACTTTCAAACTTTTGCAGCGAGCGCCAGGCCTGGATGAAGGTCTCCTGCGTACAGTCTTCAGCGTTAGCGCGGTGACGCGTCAGGCGCAGGCACAGCCCAAAGACCGTGCCGGCATTGTCGCGATACAGGCGCTCGAACGCGCGCACATCCCCGCGGGATGCTCGCTGCACCAGCGCAAGCTCCCATTCGACCCGTTCCTGACGTACCGCATTCATCCCATTCGCTTGGAGGATCAGGCGGGGATGAAGGTTTAAAGGCTTCTGCTAACGGCTCCGGGACGGCGCCGCGGTGGGGTGGGGAGCGGACAGCAGTGGCGCCAGGTCATTCGACATGGCATGCAGAAAGGCGTCTGAGCGCACGAACAGCGCGTCGTGTCCGGCGCCCTCGATCGTCAGATACTGCTTGCGCGGTGCCTGCACATCTTGCAGCCAGTGCATCACCAGGGGCGCCGGGCTGGTACAGTCGCCGGCTCCCTGGATTACGAATATCGGTACCGCGAAGCTGCCCTGCAACCGTCGCGGCGCAAACTCACGCTGTTGTCGGGCGAGCAGTTGCGCCGAGAGTGCGCGGCCCTCGAGCCAATCATCCAGATCGTGCACCGAGTAGCCCGGAGCGGCCAGCGCAAAGCCCAGGCGCGCATCACGAAAGCGCTCGCTCTCGGCACCCTCGCAGGCATCGCGCCAGCGCGCCAGGATCTGCTGCGCAGGACTGCCCTCCGCGTAAGGGGGCACTCCCGCGGCCTTCAGGTCTGCAACGGCCTGCGTGTCATGCGCGTCCTGGGCGGTCTTGAGCGCGAGCGCATAGGAGTCGCGCTCGTCCTGCACCGGGTCGACGATCTGCCCGGTGCCCACATAGGCAAGGAATAGATCCGGTCGCGCTTTGATCATCAGCAGCCCCAGCACCGATCCCCAGTCCTGGCCGAGCAGGATGATCTTGGGCTGCTTCAGCCGCTCATGCAGGTACTCCGCTACCTGTATCCCGTCCTGGACCATGCGGTCGAGGCTCAGCGCGGCAGGCGCACCGCTGTGAGTCAGGGTGCGACCCGCGCCGGGTTGATCCCACTGCGCCACGACAAAGTCATGCTCCCAGCTGCGGAAGTAGGGATAGGCCCAGGCACTGCTGGCATCGCCCGGGCCGCCATGCACGAACAGCAGCACGGGATGCGTGCGATCCTCGCCCTGGATGCTCAGCCACTGGTCGATCCCGCCGATGGGCACATAGCCGGCCTCGTCGACCGAATTGGCGCCCTCGATCGCATACACCTGCGTCGTGCGGCGTGCCTCCTGCGCCAGCCACTGCTCCAGGCGCTTCTCGTCCTGCGTCGTGGCATTAGGCAGAGCCGCGGCAATCCGATCGACGCGCAGGGTCGCCGCGGCCTGATCGGCCTGCACCTGACCCAAGGTCGTGTGCATATCCATGAGCCGGGCGGCCACGAACGCCAGGCCGGCAAGAATCACCAGCCCCAGCAAATTGATCTCGAGCCACTTGTCAGCTCTCATGACGGCCTCCGTGCCGCCTAGAATAGTGCAACGGCGCGAGGATGATGAGAGACGCTGCACCGGTGCCCCAGCAGGGGGCGGCGCAGTTACGGACCTCCGGTGCAGGCGCAATGTCCCGGCCAGAGCGCCGGGCGCGGGGCGAGTTTATTTGCCGTTACAGCTGCCGGGATCACAGCGCAGCATGGGGATGGATGCCACCGATTTAGCCTGCGGAATGCTGCGCAGATAAGCGTAGATGTCGGCGACATCGCTGTCGGTCAGCACCTCACTCGTATAGACCGGCATGGCCCTGAGCGGCGTGCGCAACTGGCGCAGGACGAACGAGTAGGGCAGTGGATCGGGTGCCAGTTTGGGTCCGGCAAAGCCACCGCCCTCGCCCTGATAGCCGTGACACTCGTAGCAACCATCGACGGCGAACAGCTGCTTGCCGTGCGCCGCATTGCCAGAGGGCTGGGCATTCTGGGCACGCGCCGGCGCGCAGAGGATGGCCGCGGCCCCGACGCTGATGACACAAACGCTTGCCGCCAGATAGATCAGTGGTCGCATTGGCATTCTCCTCAGCGACCTTGCGAGACCACATCGATGAGCGCCGGCTCGCCACGTTTGACCCTGGCCACAGCACGCTTCAGCGCCGGCCCCAGATCCTTCGGATCTGCAATCGGGCCCTCGCCATACACGCCCATGGACCTGGCCATATCGGCGTAGCTGATGTTCGGATCGGTGATGTTGCAGGCGATTCCGACCCGCTGGATGCCCCGCTGGCGACGGTTGGCGATGTACTGAAGCTGCATGAGCTCCTCGTGATAGGAGCGGTTGTTGTGGACCAGGTAGAGAATCGGAATGCGCTCGTGCGCCGCAGTAAACAACACGCCGGGGCTAAACATCAGATCGCCGTCGCCGGTGATCGAGACGGTAAAGCGACCGTGCTTCTGATTGGCCAATGCGGCCCCGAGGCTTGCAGGGGTGATGTAGCCGATGCCCGCGGCACCCTGGGCACCGATGTACTGGTAGTGGCGATCGGCCGCCCACAGCCGCTGTGGCCAGCCGCTCTGAAACGCCGTCGGTGATACCAGCGACCAGTCCTCATCCTTGATGGCGTAATAGAGCTCCTGGCACATCCGCGGCATCGAGATCGGGCTGGCATCCCAGCCGTATGCGGCTGCCTGCTTGGACAGCTCGAGATCCTGCTGATGGGCCTGCGCAAGCATCCGTCCGCGCGCCGCGAGCGTAGAGCTGCGAGTCACCGTGAGCCGGCGTTTCACGGCTTCGATCAACGCCGGCAGCGTCGCCTCGCTGTCCGCTTCCACCGCCAGCGTGAAGTTGCCCGCATAGCGCTGCATCTCGTGATAGTTGCCCTTGGGCGCCAGTTCGCTCGCGGAGATGCTGATCGACATGCTGCCGGCCGGCAGGACCGGCTTCAAGTTACCGTCGCGGTCCTGTTGGGTGACGAGGTTGAACGGGCCGCCAGGCTCGAGCGCCAGCAGCACATCGGCGCTCGCGAGCAGACTGCGCAGCTGGGTGCGCTGGTTCAGCGGGTGGCGCCAGGGAAAATTCATCCGGTTGCCACCGTCGCATACCGGCGCCTGCAGGGTCTCGGCCAGCTCGATCAGATTCTTCAAGCCCTCAGGGGTGCGTGCCATCCGGTCTGCATACAGCACCGGATGCTCGGCATTGACCAGTTTCTCGGCGATCTCCTCGACGACTGCTTCCTCCGCCGCCGGCGGAGAGATGCGCGGCAGCTTCGGGATGAGCGGACGGTTGCCGCCGGGTATCTCGTCCTCCTGCATGTTCGTGTCCACGGCCAGCAGGACCGGTCCATAGGGCGGCGTCATTGCGAATTTGTACGCACGGGTCGCCGACTCGCCGAAATGCCCCAACGAACCCGGGGTGGAGTCCCACTTGGTGTAATCCCGAACCATTGCGGGAGCATCCGTGCCGCTGTGGTCCCATTTGTCGCCTCCACCGCGCCGTAGGGCGTCGAGCGAGGCCGACGTGATCATGAAGATGGGCACGCGATCGGCGTAGGCGTTGTAGATCGCCATGCTGGCATGCTGCAGACCCACCACGCCGTGCATGCCGCAGGCCATCGGCTTGCCTTCGATCTTGGCATAGCCATGACACATCGCCACCGACGCCTCTTCATGCAGGGTCAGCAGAGAGCGCATCTTGGGCTCGGTCACCATGCCGTAGTTTAGGATCGACTCGTGCAGGCCCATGAACGTATTGCCGGGCGTGGCGGCGAAGTATTCGATGCCCAGACCACGCAGCACGTCGGTCATGTAGTCGCCGCCGCAGCTGGAGAAGGTCAGTTCCCGCTGCTCGGCCTTGTAGGCCGGCGGAGTCGAAGACGGATCGCGCGTTTGCGCGTGGGCCTCGCCGGCCGAGGTCTGGGCCGACGCGAGCAGCGGTGCCGCCGCGGCCGCCACCATGCCGCCCAGGGCAGCTCCGGCCAGAAGCTGGCGCCGCGTAACGTCAGTAACCTTCTCCGAATCGTCAGCCATTGCAATCTCCTGTTACGCGAGCCAGCGGGGACGCAACGCCCACTATAAATCTGAAACCCCGCACGAGGTAGGTGCAGCGCAGCCGCGACCGGCGCGCCCTTACGGCGAGGATTTGTACGTGCTCTTTGCGCTCTCGAGGATCTTCTGAAACGCAGCAATCCCTTGCGGGTTCGGTGCATCCAGTACGAAGGTACGCACATAGGCGTACAGCTCGAGCGCATCCGCATCGCTCAGGGCGCTGGCGGGAAAGCTCGGCATGCTCGTCGAGGGTAAGAGAGGTCTGTCATTGGCGCGCAGACGCAGGAACGCCACGAACGTCTGGGCATTTGCGAGGATGGGGCTGCCCACCAGATGCGGCGCGCGGCCGGTCTGGCCGTTGAAGCCGTGACAGCCATAACAGCCGTTGACGAAATATAGTTGCTGACCGCGCCCCTCAGCACTGCTCTGCGTCTGCCCGAGCGCGCAGGCCATGAAGATCAGCGCCGCACTGGCCAGCGCGCCGACCGCCGCAGTCTTCCAGCATTGCCCAGGCGTCGTCACGGGTCATTCCTCATCGAGGTTGAGTGATCACGTCGATCATGTATGGCTCGCCGCGCTTGACGGAGCTCACGCCGCGCTCATAAGCGGCCGCGAGCAGGCCCGGCTGCTCGATGGGCCCCTCGCCCGCCATGCCGTAAGCGTCGGCCATTTTCCGGTAATCGATGTAAGGGTCACGAAGCGTCGAGCCGATGGACGCACGATCGGTGCCGCGGCCACGTGAGCCGGCCATGAACTCGAGGAACATCAATTCCTGATGCCAGGCGCGGTTGTTATGCATGATCGTCAGCAGCGGCAGGTGATGATGCACGGCCGTCCAGAGCATGCCGGGCTGATAATTGAGGTCGCCATCGGTCTGGATGTTGATCACCAGGCGTCCGGTTCCGCGCGCCGCCAGCGCAGCGCCGGCGCACGCGCCCGCGCCGTACCCCATGCCACCGGCTCCTTGCCCACCGAGATAGCTGTACGGCTTGTCATGCTGCCAGAGCTGGTTGTTGTGCGAGCCGGAGAAGGCGCTCGGGCTCGCCAGGCACCAGTCCTCGTCCATGATGAGCGGCCAGAGATCGGCATAGACACGCGCGGTGCTGATCGGTGACTGATCCCAGCCGACCCGGGCTTTATCGATGGCCGCCTGTACGGCTCGCACCGCGGCGTCTCGATTGGCCGTCGCGTGCTTGTGACTGCGCTCGACGATCAGACGCTCGCGGCGGGCGCTCCTCAGCGAGCGCACGGCACTGATCAGCTCGGGCAGCGAGGCCTCCGCATCGACGTCGATGCGCCGGCCCTCGGGGCGCCGTGGCGCATTGCCTCGTGCGAATGGCGCCGTCGGATGATTGGCTCGTAGCCCCCCAAATCCGATGTCGGCGTGATCGCGCGCAGCGGCGATCGATGCCAGCGGCGGTCCGATGAGCTCGACGTCGGGCGAGCGCGTCTCCAGTCCCAGGGTGAAGTCGTAGGTCGTGCTCGCACCTGGGCCGCACAGCGGGTGGCCCTGTGGAAAGCTCATGGAACCGGCGGTCGCCTGGGTGCTCGTACAGGCACCCACCAGCTCGGCGAGCTCGATGGCCTGGCGCACGCCCTCGGGCGTGCGCAGGTTGCCCACCGCGATACGCGGGTTTGTAGCGGACAGCAAACGCTGCGCGAGCTCATGCGCCATCGTCGGATCGATGCTCGGGATGACCGGCGGCCGGTAGCGCGGCACGGCCAGGGAGCCGGCATCCTGCTTTTGCAAATTGGTGTCGATGACGACGAGGGTCGGGCCGGTCGGCGGCGTGATCGCCTGCCGATAGGCCTCCTGCAGGGCGTCGAGGCACTCCGCAAGCGTCTGCGGGTGCGCATCCCACTTGGTGAAGCTGCGCACGATCGCTCCCTCGTCATTCGCGGTCTGCGCCTGAATGAAGTCATCGTCGCGACCCGCGATGATCAGGATTGGAGTGCGGCTGCAATACGCCTGATACGTCGCCATGGCCCCATGCTGCAGCCCGATCGTCCCATGCAGCATCACGCACATGGGTTTGCCGGTGGCTTTGCCATAGCCGTCCGCCATATCGACCGCGGTTTCTTCGTGCAACGCGGTGATCCACTCCGGCATGGTGTTGCGCGGGGTGCCGTAATTGACGACGGACTCCTGCAGACCCTCGAAGCTCGAGCCAGGATTGGCCGCGACGAACTCGATCCCGAGTTCTTTCAGGGTCTGCACCATCAGGTCGGAGCCTGGCCGAATGACGGTGGCCGCGGGCAGTGGCGGTGGGGAAACGTTGCCGGCGTCACGCGCGAGGCTCTGCGCGCTCGGCGCCGACGCGGACGCCGGCCCCGGCGTACCTGCCGCGGGGGCATCCGCTGCGTCAGCGCCGTGCACGACCGCGACGGGAACCGCGACCACGGCCGCCGCGGCACCCGTGGCCGCCCCCTTCAGGAACTGCCGGCGGTCCAGCGCCGGAGGCCCCTCTTTCTTGCTCATCTCAAAGCCCCCGCTACCCGCCCGAACGCTGCCCCAGCATATCCTCAGAAGCTCGTGCGCACTTCGAGGCCCACCTGCCTCGGATCGCTATAAAGGCCAGGACCGTTCAAATATACGGCGTTTGCGAGATTGGTTCCAAATACCGTCGTCGTCCAGTGGCCGACAGCCCAATCCAGGTAGGCGCTCCACACGGAATGTCCAGGCAAGAGGTAATAGTTGTCACTCTGAAACAGGCTTGCATAGCTCTTGCCCTGGTACGCGTACACGACGCGCGGCTGCAACGACTGGTTGCCGAGGGGAATCGTATATTGAATGGTCGCATGAGCGGAGAATACGGGTGCATACGGCAGCGACTCGCCGCTCAGATTCTCCAGGTACGGCAGATAGTTGGTACAGTTGCTGTTCGTCGCGTTGGGACTGACGCCGGGCGCGCACTGGTTCGTAATCCCGTAGGTTGACGGAAACTTGTAGGTTGCCGCGTCAATGAGCGGTCCCAGTATCGACTTGTTATAGGCGCCACTGAGCTCGACACTGAGGTTTCCCACGCGCGATTGCATCGAGGCCTCGATTCCCTTGATGATCGAGAAGGGGATATTCGACGCCGTCGACGCCGTCGCGTTGAGCGGGTTGAAGATGCTCTCGATCATGCCGTAGTACTGGGTGTAGTAGCCGCCGAGCTGTGTCAGCACGTGCCCGCCGGCCAGCCGGCCCTTCCATCCGAACTCGTAGTCGTGCGTGGTCTCCTTGTTGGCCGGCGGCGCATTTCCAAGGTTATTTTCGCCCGGCTTGTAGCCGCGCGCCCAGAAGGCATAAAAATACTGCCCCGGCAGCGGCGTCCAGTTGATTCCGACCTTGCCGGTTGGCGTGGGGCCGTCGCTCCAGCCGATCTGGTTATGCGTTTCGGCCGCGGGATACGGCGGCGGCCGCACGCTCTCCGAGCCTCCGAGATGGGAGGGCTCGCTGTCCCAATTCTCGCGCACTCCAATCTGCAGCTGCAGCGTCGGAGTGAAATTCCAGGTCATCTGGCCGAACACCCCCTCCGTGCGGATCCAGAGGAATTCGCGGTTCCATAAGCTGTAGGCCGGCGCGGCTGCGGAGTACGGCGGGCCGGAATTATGGCCGAAGCTGACGAACTCCTCGCGGTTGAAGGACCAGGCCGCACCGGTTATCCAGCTGAATTCGCCGGTCGTAGGCGAAAGCGCGTCGATTTCCTCGCTGTAGGTATGAACCGTCTGGCTGGCATCGGTGGAACCATAGTTCAGCGAGTCATTGGTCGAGTCACTATTCGTGTAGACGTTGATTTCCTGGTCGCCGCCGATCGAGCGCAACACGATGCCGCTCGGTAACGTGTAGCGCAGTTCCTCGCTGTAATAATCGATGCTCTGATCGGCCAGCAGATTGGTATTCCAGTTGTTCAGCACATACGGGGATCCGGAGTAACCCGGATAATAGATATTGTGGCAATTGGGGGCGGCCCCCTCCCCCCTCGGACAAGGCAGTCCGGGCAGCGGCGCGAAGGAGGCGATATTGGGCTGCGTGGGTATGCCCTGGGAGTCGTCGTAATCGATCTCGATCTTCGTGAGCGACTGGAAGCTGTCGGTGGGCTTCCAGAGCACGCTGAAGCGCCCGTCCCTGTTGTCGACATTACCCGGATCGATGATCGTCTTGTTCGACGTGCCGGCCGTGCCGGGCAGGAAATGTGGGCCGCCCAGGTAGGGGCCATCCATCTCTGCTCCTTCGTCGAAGAAGAAGCTGCCGCGCGTCTCCTCGTTGAACGCGAGACGCACCGCAAGCGTGTCGTTAACGGGCAGATTCACCGCACCCTGGAATCTCGTGTCGCTGTAAGTAGCCACCAGGGCGTCTACATAGCCATTCACGCCCCTGAAGTTGGGATTCTGCGAGGTAACCTCGATCGCTCCGCCGGTCGAATTGACGCCGGCGAAGGTGCCTTGCGGGCCACGCAGCACCTCGACGTCCGCAATGTCGTAATAGGGCGCATTGAGGCCCACGCCGTTTTCATTGTTGGACAAGCCGTCGTGCACCATGGCGATGCCATTCTGGCCGTCGCCACCCACCGGCGAGATGCCGATACCGCGGATGTTTACATCCTGGGTGGTGCCGCCTTTTGTCACCGTTAGATTTGGCGCGATCTCCTGCAGATTCTGCACGTTGGTGATCTGCTGCGAGGCCAGCGTGTCGCCCGAAACGGCCACGACTGAAATCGGCGTCGTCTGCACATCGGTCGCGCGGCGCTCGGCGGTGACCACCACCTCCTGAAGCACGCCCGCGGTAGCGCTGGTCTGCGCTGCTGTCGTCGCGTCAGGCACCGCCGGGTCCGCGGCGGGAGCGCCAGCAGCAGCCGCGACGAACGCCGACGGGTCGTTCGCAGGAGGGTCGGATGCACCCGCACGCGGATCGGATGGCGTACTCGCGCCGGCCGAACTGGTGCGCCGGGAGCTTGCGACGGCGGAATTAGTCCCGGCATTCAATCGCGAAAAATAGCCGATCGTGACGACGCCGGTGGCGGCAATGCGGTAGTTCAGGCCGGTCGATGTGAGCAGCATGGCCAGTGCGCGCGCGGCAGTGTATCGACCGTCGACTCCTGCAGTCGTCCAGCGGGAAACCTGGTCCGCGGCGCTGATCACCTGCAAATCCGCCTGCCTCGAGAAGCGCACCAACGCCGTCGGCAGGTCGGATGCGGGTATGTGAAAGTCCGTCATCGAGTCCAGGCCTGCCGCGCCTGCCTTTGGAATCATGGCTGCTGCGGCGAAAGCAAATACCAGAAGCAGAGCGATCCCATAACCTGCCGCCGGCCGGCTGGCCTTGCATGGACTCATTGCAGCACCCCCGTTATCTATTTCTGGCTGGTGTCGGCGCTCACAGAGCGCGCCACATTGTCACTTAGACGTTCGAGGGTCCGCCGGCGGACAGAATGTTTTCCGGACGGCGGCGATTTCAGCGCCGCGACAGTACGGTGATATCGGGATTGCTTTGATCAAGGGAGACCTGGAACACGCTCGGCAGGCTGGCAATCCAATCATCGATGGATCGCAGGAAGACCGTACCTGTGAATCGCTGTGCTGCAATTGATGGGTCTGCGATCACCAGAGGCCGGGCGGTATAGCGGTTGATTGCCTCAATGACATCGCCGAGCGAAGCATCGGCGAATTCGAGCCGGCCTTCTCGCCACGCGATCGCGCTATCCTTGTCGATCAGAAAAAAATGCACCAGGCCGCTCGCTGCGACGGTAAGCTTCTCGCCTGCCTTGAGCTCAAACACTGCTCGATCGCTGCGCGCGCGTGGCTGCCGAGGCGCGTGCGGCAGGCTTGCATCAGCACTGTCACCGTCCACTGACACGTCGACCGTGCCTTCGACGACGCTCACCGCAACCTGCCGGCTGTTCTTGACGATGTCGAAGGCGGTACCGGTCGCCACGACCTGCACGTTGGCGGCGGTGACCACGAACGGCCATGATGCGTTGTGCTTGTCCTGAAAGTAGGCCTCGCCGCTCAGGAGCGCCAGCAGCCTTTCGTCACGATTGTATTTGACCTCAATGGCCGAACGGCCGGCCAGATCCACCTGGGAGCCGTCTCTCAGCACGACCGTTCGTTGCCGTGCTGGCGCTGCCGACAGCGTCTCGGGCCGATTCGGCGCGTGATGTCCGAACAGCTCGAACATGCAAAACACACCCGCCGCCACGATGAAGCCCAGCGCCGGTAGCGCATGCGCCATTTTTATGCGGGTGAACTGCATGCGCCGCCACAGCGGCCATCGACTACCACGAGCCCGATCGATTTTGTCGGGCCGGGTGTCGGAGGCGAGCAGCGCCATCACCGCCTGGGCCGAAGGCGGGTGGGCTTTGGCAGCGCCCCACAGGGCCTCCAGCCGCTCGAAGGCCCGCGTTGCATCCTGACTGGATTCGCACCACTGGCTCCACGCTCTGACGTCTTCCTCGGAGGGCGTGGAGCACGACAGGTGGATCAGCCACTCAGCCGCCTCGCGCAGTCGTTCATCGTCTGACCTGGAGCTATTCATCTCGGAAGGCCGTGGCGCTCGCCTGACGCGGCGATTGCCCGACAAGTCGCAAACGACAGTACGTCAGGGCATCCGCGATATAGCGTCGTACGGTTCGATCCGTCTTGCCTAGTGACGCCGCGATCTGCAAAGTCGACAGATCTTGAATTCGATTCATGACGACAGCCTGACGGTAGTGTCGCGGCAGCTCTCCGAGGCTTTCCCAAAAGCGGCCTGCCTGCTCGGCTGCTTCGACCTCCTGCTCGACGCGATCGGAATGATCCTCGTCGACGAAGAAATTCAGCACGTCGGCGCGACGTTTGGTGCCGCGTGATCTGATTCGATCGATTGCCAGGTTGGCGGCGATTTTGAACAAATAGGCCCGCAGGAAGCCGATCGTGTTCGGTCGCTCCAGCTCCAAAAGCCTCACATAGGCTTCCTGGGCAACGTCCTTTGCCTCCTGGCGGTGCCCCAGGCGCGCCTCGAGAAAACAGATCAACAGGTGGTTGTGCTCGCGGAAGAGCTGCTCGATTGCGCCGCTGCCTGCATCGTCCCTGGCTATCGCCTCAAGCTGGCCAGCCCTGGGACTCATTCCTCTGATTCTTCCGATTCTTCTAGTTCTTCTGGCGCGTTCACAGGTCTGGCACCACCCGTTGCACAACCGGCCCCATCAACCTAAACGTTTGAACCTCCCGAGTCGGACATCAATTCCAACATTTTTCCTACGGGGAGGGGAAACCCTCCGTCCGCCCGGAGCCCAGTATGTCCGCGGGCGAATCGCACATGAGCGTGCAATTCTTCGCGCTCGGAAAGGTGTGAAAAGTTTTCAAAAACTGATCTTTCATCTTGTCGCGAAACGCCGGAAACAGGGCATCCGGGTTTCCTTCCGCACTGTCGGGTACATGATAGATCTTCGCCATGTCACCCACGCCACGCGAGCCGGGCAAAAAGAATGGCACCGAGCCCGCTGGAAGGCCTTCGGAATTGGGCAGGCATGATGGGTTGGCGGCGACGCCAACCGGCTCCGTGGAAGACCTCAGGTAGGCGTTGGCGTAAACGTACGGCCGCGTAAGGTAGGCGGGGTCGTGCATGATGAAAACGGCTGTCAGAAAGCCATTGTCGTGCGGGATGAACATGCTGGTCATCGTCGCCTGATCGCTGCTGTACGCCACGCCGCGGCGCATGGCCGTCGTCTTCATGTTCGTCGTCTCTGCGATGAGCACATCGCCCGCCCAGTGGCCGACCGTGAAACCACCCTCGGGGTGATCTGCGTATTTGGAGGGCTGCGGCATGCCATTCATCCAGATCGTCGTCAGCGGGTGACTGCCACCTCCCGCCTCTTCCCAGGCAATGATCCTGGTCCCGGCATCCGTCCCTGGCGGGCCTCCCAGCACGGGCCAGAATCTCAGTGCCGCGATTCCCGCAGCGAGCTCGAACTGTGAGTAGAGCCGGCAGACATGATCCGGCACGCTGTCCAATGCTGCCGTATAGGCATATTCGCGGGCGTAGCCGGCCTTGCTGAGAGGAATTCCGGCCAGATCGCCCTCGACCGGGCCCCAGCCGCGCTCCTGGGCGGTCTGGGTGTCCACGGGAGCCCACGACCCCGATATATCGAATGGCTCCGGCGCGATCTGCGCCTGCGATCGCTCAGGCAAGGCAAACGAAGCAAGCATGAGCGCCGTAGCGAATGCCATACCACGCACGAATATTGCGCGCGCGGCGCAATGCGCCGCTCGCATTTGCCCACTATTGCTCGGCATGTCTGCCTCCTTACCAAATGGCCGAGCAGGCCGAAGGTTCCCAACCCGCGGCGCTTGGCTGCTGAAGAAACTGCGAG
Source organism: Steroidobacteraceae bacterium (assembly GCA_035553315.1). Classification (GTDB taxonomy): domain Bacteria; phylum Pseudomonadota; class Gammaproteobacteria; order Steroidobacterales; family Steroidobacteraceae; genus FEN-1191. Next base: position 57,472 of record DATNDE010000034.1, on the reverse strand, counting down.
GTAGAGATGTACGGATAATACAAATAGACCGGATCCGTGATGTCGCTGGTGAGCATGATCAGTCGCGAGCCACTGCCGTCCTGAATGACGTCGTAGTACTCCAACAGCTTCGTGCTCTCGCTGTAGGGGATACCGTTCTTACGGATGTATCCCGCCTTCAGATTGGTGGTGATCACCTTCAGCTCGCCCCCTTGCGTCCTGCCGGGATTGAACTGATCGCTGCCCGGCGAACCACGCGCTCCCACCTGGTAGCGATGCCACTCGGCGAGCGAGTATCCCTGCCATGTCCTCGGGCCGTGCTCGGCGGCCGCCGATGCAGTGAAGCGAAACAGGCGCGTCTGCTCGCCCGCGTCCGTCTCCAGCTTCAGGGTTTGGTCATCCTGCCAGGTAATGTGCAGACGCTCCGGCAGGCGCATGAGCAGCGGTGCCCCATAGGACTTGCACTGCTGGCCCGCGGCCGTGTCCTTGGCCGGATCCCATGCATTCATGATCTGCATCGCGGCTGGCTTCAGGGGAACGCCATCGTGATCGCCGGGTCTCGGCGTGAGCATGCGGATTTCCCACTCGTAGGTGATCATCGATTCCCAATAGCCGGTGAGGTCGATGGGAGCGGCCGCTTTGGCGCTTGGCGTCGGGGCGCCCGGTCCTTCAGCTGCATCCTGTGCGTAAGCGCCCGTCAGCGCCGCCAGCGACACAAGCAGCGCAAGAGTGCCAACATGCATGATCCGCGCAGCTGGATTGAATTTGAAATTTCGCATCGTGCTCACCTGCTACGACTTCTTCCGGGTCTGCAGACTCTTGTAGATGGCCTCGATGAACATATTGGTTGTCCATGGACCAGTAGTTGCTCCGTACACCGGCTCAAACCCCAGGGCGGGATGCGCCGCCTCGATCTGCGCCAGACTCATGTGCTGCTTCATCATGTGCGCGACGGTATCGCGGATGATCACCATCATCTCCCGATAATCGATCACCTCCCAATCGTCGGCGACCCGTCCATGAGCCGATATGACATAGGTACCCGGGTCACCGAAGGTGAACGGTGCCGGACCAACCACCAGGTTCTCGAGATTGGTCAATGCAGCGATCTCACCGTCGATGCTGCCGCCATGAGCCAGATCGATGACGGGGAAGTGGTCCATATCCATGACGTCTCCGGCCATCACGACGTCCGAGCGGCGAAACAGCACGAAGCTGTCGGCATCGCTGCTGGCCGCGGGCTCGTCATAGATCAGGATCGGCTCCTCGTTGATGAGGACCCTGTAGGGACTCAAAGCCCTTGGGAAGGGATTGTTGGGTATGGCGGCGGAGGCGTATGCCGCAGGCAGACCCGTTGCACCGGTCATCCGCTGCGCTATGGCTTGTTTCGCGACGATCGTCGTCGCAGGAGCAGCGCCCATGACCGGATTATCGAAGCGCGTACCCACGGTGGAACCGGCCAGGGCCGCGTTGCCTCCCACCGTGTCCGCGTCTGCGTTGGTATCGACTATCATACGGATCGGCAGCGGCGATATCCGACGCACGAGCGCCCGCAGAGCGGCAGCGCCCGCGCCGGTTCCGGTGTTGACGACGAATACGCCGTCCTGGCCGACCTGAACGCCGACGTTTTCGCCGTCACCGCCGATCATGTAAAAGTGATCACGCAGATGCAGTACGGTCAGGTCACCGACCTGCGCCGTGCAGCGCGAAAACAGATCCGCCTGGCAGACCGGCAACTGCAGCGGAGGTGGCGCGGCAGCGCGAGGTTTTTCCGCAGCTCGCGCGGCGCCCACGCCAGGCAAAGTGAGTACGCCGAGAAAAAGCGAGGCGGCCATCTGCCTGACAACGCCGGACATTATTTTCGCCACGGCTTCACCCCCCGGAATCCTTCATGGTCTGTGCTATCGCAGACCTGCCGCTGACTTCGCCAAATATCCTACTCTTCCCGAACGCGCAGGGGTGCTTGCACTGTTGACGCCCGGGTACGGATGCGCAACGCGCCTTCCATGACCCTGCGATAGGTGGCAATTGATGGCTGGGGGACTAGGATTCGAACCTAGGTTAACGGAGTCAGAGTCCGCTGTCCTACCACTAGACGATCCCCCAGCAGTAGCGCTCCGGTACACCACACCGGCGAGGCCCGCCGGTGGGTGGCCGCGCTGGTGCAGTGTGCACTAGCGCTTGGAGTACTGCGGGCCGCGACGTGCCTTGCGACGACCGACCTTCTTGCGCTCCACCTCGCGCGCGTCGCGCGTGACGAAGCCCGCCTGCCGTAAGGGCTTGCGCAGGGTCTCATCGTAGCGGATCAACGCCCGGGCGATACCATGGCGGATCGCGCCGGCCTGGCCGGTGATGCCACCGCCATCCACGTGCGCCTGGATGTCGAACTTGTCCGCCAGCTGCACCGTCTCGAGCGGCTGACGCACGATCATGCGCCCGGTCTCGCGACCGAAGAATTCCTCGATTGGCCGCTCGTTGATGGTGATGCGGCCGGTGCCTGGCTGCAGATAGACGCGCGCCGTGGAAGTCTTGCGCCGTCCGGTGCCGTAATTCGCGTTCTCTCGCATATCCATCCTGCTGGCGAAATTTAGATCTGCAGCGGCTTGGGCTGCTGGGCGGTGTGCGGATGCTGGTCGCCGGCGAAAACGTGCAACTTGCGCAGCATGCGCCGACCGAGCGTGGTCTTGGGAAGCATCCCTTGGACTGCAAACTGCAGTGCCCGCTCCGGGTGCTCCTGCAGCAGCTTGCCGAGTGCAATCGACTTCAGGTTGCCCAGCCGACCGGTATGGTGATGGTAGAACTTGTCGTCGAGCTTGTTGCCGGTCACCGCGATCTTCTCGGCGTGCAGCACCACGATATGGTCGCCCATGTCGACGTGGGGGCTGTAGCTGGCCTTGTGCTTGCCCTTCAGGCGCAGCGCGATCTGTGAGGCGAGCCGCCCCAGGGTCTTGCCGCTGGCGTCAACAACGTACCAGTCAACCTGCGCCGTCGCGGGCTTTTCGAATTGCGTCTGCATGGTCCTAGAGGTCTCCAACCCGCGCTGCGGGCCGCCTTGCCGAAGGGCGCGGAAGTTTACTGAAGGGCCGCCGCCATTGCAAAAGCCGCTGCGGCCTCTCCTATATACTGCCCGCATGGCCCGACACGGTCTGCTCGATTCGCTGCTGACGCTCGCCGATGAGGGCCTGCGCACCCTGTTTGCGCCCTCGCCGAGCGGCCGCGCACTGCCCCTGCCGCCCGATCCGCCGATGACCGAGCCGGAAAAGCGCCATATTGCCGGGCTGATCCGCGTCGACCACGCCGGCGAAGTCGCCGCCCAGGGCCTCTATCGGGGGCAGGCCCTGCTGTCGCGTCATGATGCGACGCGGCAGCTACTGCGCCGGGCTGCCCGCGAAGAGGGTGATCATCTGGCCTGGTGCGAGCGGCGGCTCTCGGAGCTCGGCGCACGGCCGAGCTACCTGAATCCCGTGTGGTACGCCGGTTCGCTGGCCATTGGCGCCCTGGCTGGAGCGCTCGGGGACGAGCTCAGCCTGGGCTTCGTCAGCGAGACCGAGCGCCAGGTCGAGGGCCATCTGGCCGGGCATCTGGAGCGTCTGCCGGTGGCCGATGTGCGCAGCCGCCAGATCCTGCAGCAGATGAAGTCCGACGAGTTGGCCCACGGGCAGGCGGCCAGCACGCAGGGAGGCTCGGAGCTGCCGCCGCCCCTGCCCTGGCTCATGCGCTCGGTCGCCCGGGTCATGACGAGCACTGCGTACTGGATTTGAGCCGTTAAATCCCCCGCTGCGCGTGCATCCCCCGGGACAGCGAGCGTGACGCACCCCGCAGTCCCACCGCTTCGTCTCTTGCAGACGACACGCTTTATGTATAAATAGCGCCCCAAGTCCAGAATATGGATAACGACAGGGCGCGTTCAACATGGAAGAGAATGTCAGACCGCTGAGCGACATTCCGGCGATCAATCGATTCCTGAGTTACTGCCGCATCCGCACGGTGCCATCCAAAACCGTGCTGATCCACGCCGGTGACCTGCCCGACGTGCTCTATTACGTGATCAATGGCTCCGTCGAGGTCATGATCGAGGACGAGGAAGGCAACGAGATGGTCCTCGCCTACCTCAACAAGGGGCAATTCTTCGGCGAGATGGGCCTGTTCTATGAGCAGCCCACGCGCAGCGCCTGGGTGCGAACCCGCAACGCCTGCGAGCTCGCGGAGATGACCTATCCGCGCTTCCGCCAGGTGGCCACCGAGAGCCCCGGGCTCATCTTCGAGCTGGCGACGCAGCTCGCTACGCGTCTGGACCGTACCAACCGCAAGCTCGGCGATTTGGCCTTCGTCGACGTCACCGGCCGGGTCGCCCACGCGATCAACAACCTCTGCGAAGAGCCCGATGCGATGACGCATCCGGAAGGCATGCAGATCAAGGTCTCACGCCAGGAGCTCTCACGGCTTGTCGGCTGCTCACGCGAGATGGCCGGTCGGGTGCTCAAGGTGCTCGAGGAGCAGGGTCTGCTGCGTGCGACCGGCAAGACCATCGTGGTCTTCAATGCTCGCCCGAAGATGAAGACGCGTCCGGTGATCGTCCCGGCGCGCAGCGTCGGCGGCGGCGCCTCGGTGAGCGGCATGGCGGCACGGCCCAGCGAGCGGCCCAGGGCCGTGCTCGCGGATGACGACGACTGAGCAAGCGGCGGCGCCTGCCGCGCCCTAGCTGACCGCCCGCGCGCGCCTGAGCGCCTCGGCTTTCGCGATCTCGCCGCGCATGGCGCGAATCGTCGCCGCATAGTCGGCACTGCCGAAGATGGCTGAGCCGGCTACGAGCGTGTCGGCCCCCGCCTCCACGACCTGCGCGATGTTGTCCACCTTGACCCCACCGTCGACCTCGATGCGCACCTCGCGGCCGCTCTCGCGAATGCGCTCGTGTACCTGGCGGATCTTGTCCAGCACCGAGGGAATGAACTGCTGGCCGGCGAAGCCGGGGTTGACGGACATCAGCAGCACCAGATCGAGCTTATCGAGGGTGTAATCGAGCCAGTCGAGCGGTGTGGCCGGATTGAGCACCAGGCCGGGGCGACAGCCATGCTCGCGGATCAGGTGAATCGTGCGGTCGACATGCTCGCTGGCCTCGGGGTGAAAGCTGATGTAGCTGGCCCCGGCGGCGGCAAAGTCCGGCACGATGCGGTCCACGGGTCGCACCATCAGGTGCACATCGATCGGCGCGCGAATCCCATAGCGCCGCAGCGCCTGACACACCACCGGGCCGACGGTGAGATTGGGCACGTAGTGGTTGTCCATGACGTCGAAGTGGATCAGATCCGCACCGGCATCCAGCACCGCTCGCGCCTGCTCGCCCAAGCGCGCGAAATCCGCCGACAGGATCGAGGGTGCAATCCAGTGGCGCGCAGCCGGCAAGGAGGCAGCCGGCGATGTCTCGGCGGGGTGGGAGGGTGCAGTGCTCATACTGCGCGAGTCTAGCGTATGCGCTGCGCGCCGCGAGCGCACGGCGGCGCGCAGCGCACGGCCGCGCTCACCCGTGGCAGCCTAACGCATGCCACGCCGCGCGCGCAGCAGCTCGTAGGCAGCCTGAATCTCCTGCGCCTCTTCCTTGGCGCGCTCGAGCATGGAGTCCGGCAGGCCGTTGGCCTTGAGCTTGTCCGGATGGTGGCGGCTGATCTGCCTCCGATAGCACTTGACCACTTCCTCGTCGGACATCGAGGGCTCCGCGGCCAGCACCCGATAGGCCTGGGCCGTGCGCTGCTCCTCCGAAACCCCCGCCGCCCCACCAGGCAATCCTGCGAACGGGTCCGCGCCGGCCCCGGCACGACCATAGCCGCCGGCGCCCATGCGAAAGCGCAGCACGCTTTCCATGCGATCGAAATCGGCCGGGCCGACGCCCAGCGTCGAGGCCACCCGCTGCAGTCGCGCTCGCAGCAGCGGCGGCAGGCCGTTGCCCGCCAGCGCCGCCTGCAGCTGGATCTGCACGAAGAAATAGGCCAACTCCGGATACGCCGCGATCGCCGCTCGCAGGCGACGTAGATCCGCCGCCAGGTCATAGGCGACCAGTTTGCCCTCGCCGAAGTAGCCGATGGCGGCCTGGACCTGCCCCTCCTGCAGATGCAGGGCATGCATGATGGCGCGCGCCGAGGCGATCTCCTGCTCGGAGACGCGCCCGTCTGCCTTGGCGATATGGCCCATGACGCGAAAGGTGGTCGGGAAGAACAGCTGATTGACCAGCACCGGATCGGGTCCGGCCCCGAAGAAGCCGCCACGCACAAAGCCCGCGTGGGCGGCGCCCGAATCGAACTGATGGCCGACGATCAGGCCGATCGCGGCGCCGGGAACGTTGCCGACGAGGAAGCCGAGCGCCCCACCGATGACCTTGCCTTTCCAGTTCACTGCTTGACCCCGCCGCGGCGCAGACGGCAAGATGCGCGCCCCTTGCCGTCGCGTCACGTGAGCGCGGCACAGTATGGTAGCAAGCCTTGGCCCAGACACCCGCGCTCGCGGATGCACCCCTGTTTGAAACCGCGCTGAGCGGTCTGACACCCCTGCACCGCGGAAAAGTTCGCGACCTCTATGCAGTCGACGCAGAGCACATGCTCATCGTCACGACCGACCGGTTCTCGGCCTTCGACGTCGTGCTGCCCGACCCCATTCCCGGTCGGGCACGCGTCCTGCAGGCGATCTCGTTGTTCTGGTTCGACCGCACCGCCTCGCTGGTGCCCAATCATCTGACACACCGCCCTCTGGCCACCGTGATCTCCGACCCGGCGCAGCGCGCCGCGCTCGAAGGTCGCGCCATGATCGTGCGGCGTCTGGATGCGCTGCCCATCGAGGCAGTGGTGCGCGGCTATCTGGCCGGTTCAGGCTGGCGCGACTATCAGCGCAGCGGCGCGGTATGTGGCATTGCGCTACCGGCAGGCCTGCAGCAGGCGCAGGCGCTGCCGCAGCCGCTGTTCACGCCCGCCACCAAGGCGGCGCTGGGGAGCCACGATGAGAACATCAGCTTTGCGGCCGTTTGCGACCTGATCGGTCCCACCCTCGCCGCGCGGGTGCGCGACACGGCGCTGGCGATCTACCGCAGCGCCTGCGCGTATGCGCTTGAGCGCGGCATCATCATCGCCGACACCAAGTTCGAATTTGGCCTGGACCGCAATGGCGAGCTGGTATTGATGGACGAGCTGCTGACACCCGACTCGTCGCGCTTCTGGCCGGCAGAGACCTGGCGCGTGGGCAGCTCCCCGCCCTCCTTCGACAAGCAGTACGTGCGCGACTACCTCGAGACCCTCAGCTGGGACAAGCGGCCTCCCGGGCCGCATCTGCCTGCCGAGGTCATCCAGGCCACCAGCGCCAAGTACCACGAAGCGCTGCGTCGGCTGACGGGGCCACCCGCGGCGCAGCGCCCTGCTTAGCGCCGCGGCGTAGCGCCACGCCGTAACGCCGACGCCACGGCGCGCGGCTCACTCCCCGGCGATGGTCAGCTCCGAGAGCAACACCGAGCCGGTCTGAATCGCGCCCTTCGCATCCACGTCGCTGCCGACGGCGACGACCCCGCTGAGAATGTCGCGCAGGTTGCCGGCGATCGTGAGCTCGTGCACCGGATAGGCGATGCTGCCGCCCTCGACCCAGAAGCCGCTGGCGCCGCGCGAGTAGTCCCCGGTGACGCCATTGACTCCCTGGCCCATGAGTTCGGTGACAAACAGGCCGGTGCCCATGCGCGCCAGCAGCTCCTCGAAGCTGCCGGACTCCTTGGAGCTGACCAGCAGATTATGGATTCCGCCGGCATTGCCGGTGGTGTGCAACCCGAGCTTGCGCGCCGAATAGGTGCCGAGCACATAGCCCTGCAGCACCCCGGCGCGCACCAGATCGCGATCACGCGTCGCCACCCCCTCGCCATCGAACGGACTGCTCGCCAGTCCCTGGCGGATGTGGGGCCTCTCGACGATGTCGATGAACGGCGGAAAAACGCTTTGACCCACGGCATCCAGCAGGAATGAGGCGCGCCGATACTGGCTGGGGCCGCGGATCGCGCCGATGAAGTGACCGAACAGGCCGCGCGCCAGCTCGGCGCAGAACAGCACCGGTGCACGGCGCGTGGACAGACGCCGCGCATCCAGCCGCGCGAGCGCACGCTCGGCCGCGCGCCGTCCCACAGCTTGCGCAGGTTCGAGAGCCGCAGGATTGCGCGCCACGGTGTACCAGTAATCGCGCTGCATGTCCGAGCCATCCTGCGCGAGCAGCGCGCAGCTGAGCGAGTGACTGGTGCTCGCCAGGCCCGCCAGAAAACCGAGGCTATTGCCAAAGACGCGCACGCCGCTGTGCGTAGTGAGGGTCGCGCCTTCGCTGTTCTTCAAACGCGCATCCACGGCGAGTCCGGCCGCCTCACACTCGCGTGCCAGCGTCACCGCCTGCTCGGGCTCGAGCTCCCAGGGGTGGTGCAGGTCCAGATCGGGAATCTCGCGCGCAAGATCCGCCGGATCGGGCAATCCCGCGCAGGGGTCCTCGGTGGTATGGCGTGCGATGGCCGCCGCCTTCAACACTGTCTCGCGCACGGCCGTGGGCGACAGATCCGCGGTGCTCGCCGAGCCCTTGGCCTTGCCGAAATACAGCGTGACGGACAAACCCCGGTCGCGGTGATATTCGAGCGTATCGATCTCGCCCAGACGCACCGTCGCCGTGAGGCCGCGCTGCAGGCTCGCATCCGCGTCCGCCTGGCTCGCCCCGGTGCTCTCGGCCTCCGCCAATGCACCGGCCACCACCTGCTTGAGCTCGCTGATGCGCGAGGCATCGACCTGCTGCGCCATGCGCTTCCCTATGCCATGATCGGTCGTCGATTGTAGCAGCGCGGGGCCGCCTCGCCCGGACACTCAAAGCCGATGGCCGACGACCACGACGACGATGACGATGACAGCGATGACGCATCAGCGCGGCAGGAGCGGCCCAGCCGCAGCCAGCGCAAGCGCGAGGCCCTGGCGCTGCAACGGCTCGGGGTGGCGCTCACGCGCCTGACTCCGACGCAATTGGCCATGCTACCGCCGTTACCCGACGAGCTGCTCGAGGCGGTCCTCGAGGCGCGGCGGCTGCGCAGTCGCGCGGCGCTGGCCCGTCAGCAACAATACATCGGCCGGATCATGCGTCAGGTCGATGCGGTCCCGATCGAGCGGGCCCTGCAGGCACTGAATGCTAAACTGAACGGATGAAAGTTCTGGTCGGCATCATCATGGGGTCCATCTCGGACTGGGAAACCATGGCCGCGGCCGCCGAGACCCTCACGCAGCTCGGCGTAGGCTTCGAGACACGCGTGGTCTCCGCGCACCGCACGCCCGATCTGCTGTTCGAATATGCCTCGGGGGCCGCGGCGCGCGGGCTCGAGGTGCTCATCGCCGGCGCCGGCGGCGCCGCGCATCTACCGGGCATGACGGCAGCCAAGACCCTGCTGCCGGTGCTGGGTGTGCCGGTGAGCACGCGCGCGCTGGGCGGACTCGATTCGCTGCTGTCGATCGTGCAGATGCCCGCCGGCGTGCCCGTGGCAACCTTTGCGGTGGGCGCGGCCGGCGCAACCAACGCCGCACTGTTTGCTGCCGCGCTGCTCGCTGCCCGCCACGCCGAGATCGCCCGTGCCCTGGCCGCACACCGCAGCGCACAGACCGCAGCGGTACTGGCCCGTCCGGATCCGCGCGCTCCGGCCTGAACGGGGCCCCCGCCGGATCGCATCGCTCACGCCATGACCATCGGTATCGTCGGAGGCGGTCAGCTCGGCCGCATGCTGGCTCTGGCCGGCTATCCGCTCGGGCTGGATTTCCTGTTCATCGACCCCAGCGCGGATGCGCCGGCGGCGCGCCTTGCCCCGCTGCTGGCCGGTGACATGGAAGATCCCGCCCTGCTCGGGGAGCTGGCCCGACGCAGCGATGTGGTGAGCTTTGATTGGGAGAACGTCTCGGTCAAGGCACTCGCGGCTGCGGCGCGCGGCACTCGCATAGCCCCACCGCTGCGCGCTCTGGCGGCCGCTCAGGATCGGCTGAGTGAGAAGCGCACCTTCGAGCGCCTGGGCATCCCCACCACGCGCTTTGCACCAGTAGACAGTCGCGCAGCTTTGCAGCGTGCCGTGAGGCGTATCGGCTTGCCCGGGGTGCTGAAGACACGCCGTATGGGCTATGACGGCAAGGGTCAGTTCGTGTTGCGCTCGCCGGCAGACGTCGATACCGCCTGGCAGCGGCTCGGAACCTCGCCGCTGCTCTACGAGGAGTTCGTGCCGTTCGACTTTGAGGTGTCGGTCATCGGCGCGCGCGCGCGCGATGGCAGCATCGTCATCTATCCGCTGAATCGCAACTACCACAGCGAGGGCGTCCTGCGCCTGACCATCGCCCCCTGGGGCACGCCGCGCCTGAGCCGGGCGGCGGCGATGAGTCTCACGCGTGTGCTCGAGGCCTTCGCGTACGTGGGAGTGCTCACCATCGAGTTTTTCGTGCGCCGCGGACGGTTGGTGGCCAACGAGATGGCCCCGCGTGTACATAACTCGGGACACTGGACCATCGAGGGGGCGGTGACCAGTCAGTTCGAAAACCACCTGCGCGCCATCGTGGGACTGCCGCTCGGCCAGACGGCTGCGCGCGGCCATGCGGCTATGATCAACCTCATCGGAGAGATGCCGGCCGCGCGTTCATGGCTCGCCGAGCCCGGCTTGCATTGGCATGACTATGGCAAGAATGCACGTCACGGTCGGAAAGTAGGACATTGTACGGTGGTGGAAGCCAGCATCGGCCGACGCGACCGTAGGGCGCGATCCCTTCTAGCGCGACTGTATCCGCAACTGCGCCCCCCGCCGTAGTATTCTGGCCGGGCATGTACGGCGAATTGTTCAACCTCAGGGAACTGCCGTTCCGACTGACACCGGATCCGGAGTTCCTCTACCTCAGCAAGGCCCATGCGCGCGCCAAGGCGTACATGGAGTCCACGGTCTGGTTCGCCGACGGCTTCGTCGTGATCACCGGCGAGATCGGTTGCGGCAAGACGACGCTCATCGAGACCTTCCTCGCGGAGCTGGAGCACGAGATCGTGGTGGCGCGCGTCAATCAGACGCAGGTGTCCTCGATCGAATTCCTGCAGGCGGTGCTGGTGCAATTCGGCTTCAGGCCTTTCCAGATGAAGAAGGCGGAGCTGCTGGCCACACTGCGCGACTATCTGCTCGAGCAGTACGACGAGGGGCGCAAGGTCGTGCTGGTCATCGACGAGGCGCAGAACCTCACGCAGCGCGTACTCGAGGAGGTGCGGCTGCTCTCGGGCATCGAGACGACCAAGGACAAGGCCCTGCGCATCATCCTGGCCGGCCAGCCCGAGCTCAATGACAAGCTGGACGCCCCCGAGCTCGAGCAGCTCGCGCAGCGCATCCGGCTGCGCTTTCACCTGCCCGCGCTCTCGCCGGCCGATGCCCAAGCCTACATCCTGCACCGCCTGGAGGTCGCCGGCTCGCAGGGTCGCGAGATCTTCATGCCCGAGAGTTACGAGATGATCTATCGCTACACCGGCGGGGTGCCGCGATTGATCAATACGCTGTGCGACACGGCCATGCTGGCCGCGTCCAACCAGAACAAAGACCAGGTATACGTCGAGGACGTGCAGTCGGCCATCAACGAGCTGCAGTGGATCGAGTATTCCTCGCGCACCGGCACGAAGCTCATGCAGCTGCACGTCGATGGCGGCCCGGCCGGCACCGACGAGCGCGCCAATAGCACGGAAAGCGGGCCGGCCTATGCGCGTATCCTGCTGGCCAGCGGCGGACACACCATCGCCACGCACCCGTTGCATGCAGGCCGGCTCATCATCGGCCGCACGGCGGCCAACGATCTACAGATCGACAGCCGCTTCGTCAGCCGCCACCACTGCCAGATCGTCACCTCTGCGCAGGCGAGCATCATCGAAGACCTCAACAGCACCAACGGGATGTTTGTTCAGGGCAAGCGTGTGCGCTATCACAACCTCAACGACGGCGACGTGGTCACCATCGGCCAACACGAGCTGCTGTACATCGATGAGCGTGCAACGCAGCGTGCCCCGGCCGAGGAGCATGGCTCCACCACGGTGCTGCCCGATCACACGCTCGATACCCACACCCAGGCCTTCGATACCGTGACGCGCGGCTGAGCAGTACACTCCAGGGGCCGGCTCTGGCAACGCCCCGGCTCTGGCAACGCGCCGGCCCTGGCAACCCTTGCAGCGGAGTGCCCTCCCGATGCCCACCTTCGACGCGACCAAGCCCCCGGCGCGCAACGCCTACGACGCCGATGTGCCTCCCAATCTGCTCAACTTCATGCTGCGCAGCTGGGCACCCGACACGCGCAAGCCCCCGCGTATCCTGGCCAATGCGGCGAGCTTCGCCGCGCGCCGGCAGCGCCTGTCACAGCGCTTCCCGGGCGAGCTGCTGGTGGTGCCCAGCGGCCACCGCAAGGTGCGCGCCAACGACACCTATTACGCCTTCCGTCCCGGTAGCGATTTCTACTACCTGACGGGCGTGCTGGAGCCAGACTGCGTGCTGGTGCTGTTGCCACACGGCGGCGGTCACGGCGGCGGACATGAGCCGCTGCTGTTCGTCGAGCCCAATCCCGGCAAGAGTGATGCGACTTTTTTCACCGACCGCAACAAGGGCGAGTTGTGGGAAGGCTATCGGCCCGGGGTGCCCGAGAGCCAGGCTCGCTACGGCCTCGCGTGCCGCGCCCTGCCCGAGCTGGCCTCCGTCCTGCAGGCGGCCGTGGCGATGCCCGACACACGCGTGCGCATCGTACGCGGTCACTCCCTCGCGACCGAGGCGCTGCTCGGGGGCGTCACGACGATTCAGGCCCAGCGCGACACGGAGCTGGCGACTTTCCTGTCCGAGATGCGCCTGATCAAGGACACCGGCGAGGTGCGGGCGCTGCGCAGCGCCGTGGAGGCGACGCGCCGCGGCTTCGAGGATGTGATTGCGCGCCTGCGGCAGGCCAGGAGCGAGCGTGAGCTGGAAGGGGTGTTCTGGACCCGCGCACGCATGGAAGGCAACGACGTCGGCTATGGCTCGATCGTCGCCTCGGGCGCGCACGCCTGCACGCTGCACTGGAAGCACAACGACGGGGCGATCCGTCAGGGCGACCTTCTGCTGCTGGACGCCGGCATCGAGGGCCATTCGCTCTACACGGCGGACGTCACACGCACGTTGCCGATTTCGGGCAAATTCACCCCCGAGCAGCGCGCCGTGTATCAGATCGTGCTCGACGCACAGCGCGCAGCGTTGCAGCTGGTGCGACCGGGGAATGACTTCATGGCGCCGAACAAGGCGGCCATGGCGGTGATCGCGCGCGGCCTCGAGACTCTGGGCATCCTGACGGTCTGCGCCGAGGAGGCGCTGCGCGATGAGAATCAATTCTACCGCCGCTATTCACTGCACAACGTCAGCCACATGCTGGGACTCGACGTGCACGACTGCGCGCAGGCGCGCGCCGAGAACTACAAATACGGCCGGCTCGAGCCCGGTATGGTATTGACGGTGGAGCCGGGACTGTACTTCCAAACCGATGATCTCACCGTGCCGCGCCGCTACCGCGGCATCGGCGTGCGCATCGAGGACGATGTGCTCGTCACCGCCAAGGGACACCGTGTGCTGTCGGCCAGCCTGCCGACGGAGGCCGATGAAGTGGAAGCCTGGATGCGGCGCATCTGGAAGGTCCGCCCGCGCTGAGCAGGCGCACACGGGCTTCAGGTCATCCAGCGGTTCCTGCTGCGTCCGCCGGAGCGGACGGTTCCATTTGATAGCTTCCTGACTCGCATGCATTCGGGCGGTCACTTGGCGCAGTCGCGGCAGTCACTGAGAAGGCCGAGGCCTCGCCGTTGTTGCGCGGGGTGCTGGCATCTGTTTCCCGGCCTGTAGAGCTTATGGACTTCAGCTACCAGATCATCTTGCTCGCCGGCGTTCTGAGCTTGCTGGCCGTCCTTGCCGGTTTCGCCTCAGTGCGTATCGGCACGCCATTATTACTCGCGCTCATTGGCGTCGGGATACTGGCCGGGGAAGACGGGCCCGGCGGTATTCGTTTCGACAACTTCCAGATCGGATATCTGATCGGCAGCCTCTCTCTAGCAGTAATTCTCTTTCAAGGGGGTATCAGCACAACGCGCGGGATGCTTCGTGGCGCGCTTTGGCCCTCCGTGACCCTGGCCACCTTGGGAGTTGCTATCAGCGCCTGCGTGATCGGTCTGGCGGCGGTATTACTTCTGCACACCTCTTGGCCTCAAGGCCTGTTGTTGGGAGCGGCGACCGCTCCCACCGATGCGGCAGCCGTCGTCGTGCTGCTACGTTTCTCGGGCGTTTCAGTGCCGGATCGTGTAAAGGCCGCACTAGAACTTGAATCGGGTCTAAACGACCCGATGAGCGTATTTCTGACGTTGGCCTTGGTGCAGTGGCTGCGCACGCCAACGCACCTCGGCCTGGTGCGCGAGGCGTGGATGTTCCTGTGGCAGATGGGAGGGGGTGCTGCGTTCGGACTGGCCGGTGGCTACATTTTGCTGTGGGCGTTTCAGCGTCTGCGCCTGCGCAGATCCACCTTTCCGCTTCTGGCTCTGGGCATTGCCCTCACCGTGTTCGGAGGCACGGAGCTAGCTGGCGCAAGCGGATTTCTGGCGGTCTACCTGACCGGTATGGTGATTGGTAACTACGAACATCCAGCCGCTCTGCCAGTCTCACGCTTTTTCGAGACACTGGGTTGGCTGGCTCAAAACGCACTATTTCTGATGCTCGGCCTGCTGATCACTCCACACCGACTGCTGCCTCTGCTTGGTCCTGCGCTCATGATTTCGGCGGTTCTGGTAGTGATTGCGCGTCCCCTCGCAGTCGCGGTGTCGCTAACGCCATTCCGCTGGAAAGCGCGCGAATCGGCATTCATCGCCTGGGCAGGACTGCGCGGCGGAGTTCCCATCTACCTGACGATCATTCCGTTGCTTCAAGGGCTCGCCTTTGGACGACAGTTGTTCGAAGTCGTCTTCGTAGTGGTGGTCGTATCTGTGGCGGTCCAGGGAACCACCGTCAAGCCGGTCGCCAAATTACTCGGCCTTCACGGCAATCCATCGACCAGCCCGCCTCTCTTAGAGGAAACGGATTAGGCTGCCGAGGTTTGTGCCACCCCTCGAGCAGCTCGGCCTTGCAGGGATCAGCCCGTGCCGCCCACCGTGAGCCCGTCGATGCGCAGCGTCGGCTGCCCTACGCCGACCGGCACGCTCTGACCTTCCTTGCCGCACACGCCCACGCCCTCATCGAGCTTCAGGTCGTTGCCCACCATGGCTACGCGCATCAGCACATCCGGACCGTTGCCGATGAGCGTCGCGCCCTTGATCGGGGCGCCCAGCTTGCCATTCTCGATCAGGTACGCCTCGCTGGCGGAAAACACGAATTTCCCCGAAGTGATGTCGACCTGACCGCCGCCGAAGTTGGCCGCGTAGATGCCGCGCGACACCGAGGCGAGGATCTCGGCCGGATCGTAGGGGCCGGGGCGCATGTAGGTATTGGTCATGCGCGGCATGGTCACGTGGGCGAAGGACTCGCGCCGACCATTGCCCGTCGGGCGCATGCCCATCAGACGCGCATTGAGACGGTCCTGCATGTACCCGCGCAGCACGCCATCCTCGATCAGCGTGGTGCATTGGGTCGGCGTGCCTTCATCGTCGATATTGAGCGAGCCGCGTCGACGCGGCAGCGCGCCATCGTCCACGACCGTACAGCCGGGCGCTGCGACGCGCTCGCCGATGCGATTGGTGAACGCCGAGGTGCCCTTGCGGTTGAAGTCACCCTCCAGGCCATGGCCGATGGCCTCGTGCAGCAGCACGCCGGGCCAGCCGGGCCCGAGCACCACGGTCATCGGACCTGCCGGCGCGGGGATGGCCTCCAGGCTCACCAGCGCCTGGCGCACCGCCTCGCGACCGAGTGCCAGCGGCCGATCCTCCGCGACGAGCTCTTCGAGCGTGTAGCGGCCGCCGCAGCCGGCATACCCCTGCTCACGTCGTCCGCCCTGCTCGACGATCACACTGACATTCATGCGCACCAGGGGACGCACGTCGGCGGCGAGCACGCCGTCGCTGCGCGCCACCAGCACCAGCTCGTAGCTGGCATTGACGCTCGCCATGACCTGCATGACGCGCGGGTCGAGCCGGCGCGTTTCGCGGTCGACGCGCTCGAGCCAGGCGATTTTGGCCTCATCGGGCAGCGCCGTGCGCGGATCGACCGGCAGGTAGAGCCGATGGCCGCTGACTTGGTGCCAGGCCTGCAACGGCGGGGACGTCCCGGTGGTGGAGATGGCGCGCGCCGCGCGTGCCGCCTCCTCGAGCGCCGGCAGCATGATCTCATCGGAGTACTCGAAGCCGGTCTTCTCCCCGGCCAGCGCGCGCACGCCGACGCCCTGCTCGATGGCGGCATGGCCTTCCTTGACGATGCCATCTTCCAGCGCCCAGCTCTCATCGCGCGACAGCTGGAAGTACAAATCCGCCTCATCCACCGCCGAGCCGAGCACGACCCCGAGCGCCTTCTCCACGCGCCCTTCGTCCAGTCCCGCCGGGGCCAGAATGCCCTCGCGCGCCAGGCGCAGCGGATCGACAGGCACTGGCGCCGTTACGGTCGGGTCGGCAGCGGCAGGGGGAAACGGCGTGCTCATAGGCTTCTCTTGAGGGCTAGGATCCGAATCACAATACCCGATGGGTTAGAGCGGGGAAACGCCGGCGCGTTTCCTCCTGCGCGGCCAGATCCAATGTCGCGGTGACGATGCCCGTCCCCTCGGGCAGCCGTGCCAGCACGGCGCCCCAGGGGTCCACGATGAGGCTGTTACCGTAGGTCTCGCGACCATTGTCGTGCCGTCCCCACTGGCCGGCTGCCACGACATAGGCCAGATTTTCGATGGCACGCGCGCGCAGCAGCGTCTCCCAATGGGCCTGGCCCGTGGGAACGGTAAACGCCGCCGGTACCGTCAGCCACTGCGCCCCTGCCGCTGTTAGCAGGCGGTACAGCTCCGGAAAGCGCACGTCGTAGCACACCGAGAGGCCGAGCATGCCGGCCGGCGTAGGCACCACGGCCGGGCGCGAGCCCGGCGCGATATTCGCCGATTCCCGATAGCTCTCGTTGCGAGCGGGAATATCCACGTCGAAGAGGTGGATCTTGTCGTAGCGCGCCATGCGCCGACCATCGTCGGCATACACCAGGCAGGCGGCAGACACGCGCTCTGCCGGCGCGCTCGACAGTGGCGTGGTTCCCCCCACGATCCACAGGCCGAGCGTGCGTGCCTGCTCGGACAGAAAGTGCTGCACGGGGCCCTCCCCGTCGCGCTCGGCGATGGCGCGCTTATCCGCATCCTGCCGGCCGATGAAGGAGAAGTTCTCCGGCAGCACCGCCACGCGCGCCCCGGCATCGCGTGCCTGGCGCAGCAGCATCGCAGCGCTGGCCAGATTGGCCGCCACGTCCGGACCCGAACTCATTTGCAAAGCCGCGACCGTCGCGGCGCTGGGCACTCTCATCCCGAGGCTCCCCATAGTGGTACACCGGCCTGCTCGAGCAGCCATGCGGTCTCGCACAGGGGCAGCCCCATCACGCCCGAATAGCTGCCCTGCAGCGCCTGCACGAAGATCGCACCGCGCCCCTGGATGGCGTACGCGCCGGCCTTATCGTGCGGCTCGCCACTGGCCCAGTAGCGTGCCGCCTCGTCCGGGGTGATGGCTCGCAGCCGCACCTGGCTCACCGATAGCGCCGAGCGTACGCCGCCGGCATCGGCCAGCGCCACCGCACTGAGTACCTCATGCGTACGAGCTGACAGGTTCGCGAGCATCTCGAGCCCGTCGCGCTCATCACGCGGCTTGCCGAGCATCCGTCCGTCGAGCGCCACGGCGGTGTCGGCGCCCAGCACCAGCACCGCCTCCCGCTCGGCTGTGCGCAGTTGTTCGCGCACCTGTCGCGCCTTACTCTCGGCCAGACGCTGCACGCACGCCGCGATGGACTCGCCCGTCTCGCGGCGCTCGATCAGCTGCGCGGGCATGACCTCGTGGGTCACGCCGATCTGCGCCAGTAATTGCGCGCGGCGCGGTGACGCCGAGGCGAGGATCAGGCGCACTGCAGCTGCCACCGCTCAGACACTCAGGCGCGGTGGTAGGGATGTCCGCCGAGCAGGCTGGCGGCGCGATACAGCTGCTCCATCAGCAGCACACGCGCCAGACCATGCGGCAGCGTCAACCGTGAAAGTGACCAGCAACGCTCGCCGCGCGCGAGCACCGCATCGTCCAGCCCATCGGCCCCGCCGACCAGGAAAGCCAGCTCGGGACCGCTGGGCTGCTGCGCGGCGAGCCACGCTGCCAGCTCGGTGGTGGACAGCTCGCTGCCCCGCTCGTCCAGCGGCACGACCCGCTCGCGCTCGGAGAGCTGCGCGAGAATCTGGCGGCCCTCGGCCACGCGGGCGCGCGCCGCGGCATCCGCACCCTCACCGCGGCGTGCAGCGGGCAGTTCGATCAGAGTCAGGCGCCAGGGGGGCCGCAGGCGGCGCCGATAGTCTTCACAGGCCGCATCAACCCAGCCCGGCATGCGCGTGCCCACGGCAATCACACGCATCCTCAAGGCCGACGCTCACTGCGTCGCGCTGCGCGCACGCCGCGGCCGCCGAGCTGCCTTCCGGGCGCCGGCAGACGGCCGCGCGGGGCCTGCCGCTGCAGTGGCAGCGGTCGCGGCGGTCGACGCCGCGACGGAGGGCTGCTCCCAGAGTTGCTCGATGGCGTAGAACTCGCGCACGCGCGGCAGCATGACGTGTACCACCACGTCCTGCAGGTCCACCAGCACCCATTCACCGTCGCTGCCGCCCTCCACGCCCATGGGACGGCGCTGCTGCTCGCGCGCCCGATCGACGACGTGCTGCGCGATGGCACGCACATGGCGGTCGGAGTTGCCCGAGGCGATCACCATCGCGTCGGCAAAATCGGTCAGGCCGCGCACATCGAGCACCTTGATGTTGACTGCCTTCATCTCGTCCAGTGCTGCAATGACCAGGGTTTGCAGAGCGGATTGGCGGCGCGCAGGCCGTCGGGGACGAGCGGGCTTGGACATGCGTTAGGGTTGACTCCGGGAGGTCTCGCTGCGCGCAGCATAGCATCCGGTCCCGGCGATGATGTCGCGCACCGCATCGGGCACGAGGTAGCGCAGATCCTGCCCAGAGCTCACCACGGCACGCAGATCCGTCGAGGCGATCTCCAGCTGTGTCACCGCCTGCACGTAGATGCGGCCGGCGAGCGCGCCGTGCAGTTCGCGTACGCTGCCTGTGCCGCGGTCGACCATGAGCTTGCCGAGCGGACCCATCATTGGCGCCTTCCAACCCGGGCGATGGGCCACCACGACGTGACAGAGCTCGAAGATGTCGCGCCAGCGGTGCCAAGTCGGCAGCCCGAGGAACGCATCCATGCCCAGCAGCAGACACAGCGGATGTTGCGGATAGTCGGCGCGCAGCTCGGTCAGCGTATCGATGGAATAGGACGGGCCCTGGCGGCGCATCTCTCGATCGTCCACCACGAAGCCAGGTTGCCCGGCCACGGCAGCGCGTACCATCTGCAGGCGCAGCTCCGCGGGCGCGAGCGGCACCTCGCGGTGCGGCGGGTTACCGGTAGGCAGGAAGCGCACCTGCATGAGCTTGAGGGCCTGTAGCAGTTCGAAGGCGGTGCGCAGATGGCCGTAGTGGATGGGGTCGAAGGTGCCGCCAAACAGGCCTATGGGAGCTTCGGGCATTGCCGACAAGTTTGGTGGCGCGCGCGAGCGGGCGCAAGCCGTACGCCATCAGGCCCGCGGGACCGCCTCGGCGCGCATCGGCGGCAGCAGCGGCACGCGGGCGTTACCCGCAAATTCGAGCGTGAGCCAGGCGAGCTCATCCCAGGGATCGCCGCTGGCCAGGCCCTTGGCGAGCCGGTCCACGGCAGCCGCCCGGGCAATCCAGCGCCGCGCACGCGCTCCCTCGTCCGCCGCCGAGCGGATCTCGCGCAGCACCGCCCACAGCACCAGGGTGGCCTCGGTACCTGCGGCTCGCAGGCTTGCCAGGATGCGCAGGGCCCGTGCGGCATCGCGCGCGCGCAGTGCCTCGCCGAGCTGGAATACGTCAAATCGCGCCGCATCCGTGCTGCCCGCAATGACTTCGGCAACCCCCACCCGCGAGCCGCGCGGCAACAGCAGCGCCAGCTTGTCGATCTCCTGCTTGGCAGCGAGCAGATTGCCCTCGCTGCGCTCGGCCAGCAGCGCGAGCGCCTCGGCATCGGCCGCGAGCCCGGCGGCGCCGAGCCGGCCCCGCAGCCACTGCGGCAGGCGCGCGCGCTCGACCGGCCAGATCGGCAGCCACGCTCCGCGGCTCTGCACGGCGCGCACCCAGGCGGCGTCCTGGCTGTCCCGATCGAGCCGCTCGGTGGCGATCAGCACCAGCAAATCCGAGCCCGCAGCCGCAAGCAGCTTGAGCAGCGCGGCGGCGCCGGCGGCCCCGGGCTTGCCGCTCGGCATGCGGATCTCCACGATGCGATGCTCGGCAAACAACGACGGCGATTGCGCCGCCTGCAGCACCGCGTCCCAGACACTATTGCCGCGCTCGATGAAGAACACTTCACGCGCCGTTGCACCCGCGGCTCGCGCGCGCTCGCGAATCGCATCGAGGGCCTCGCCGGTGAGCAAGGGCTCGTCGCCGGACACCAGGTAGACGGGCAGCAGCTGCCCGGCCAGGTGCGCGGTCAATGCCTCCAGCGTCAGCTTCATCGCCAGCTTATCGGTTGTGTTGTCGGGGGGCCCTATCTTAAGCTCACCGCACGCATGCCGACTCTTTTCGAACGCATCATCGGCGGGCAGATCCCGGCGCAGTTCGTGTATCGCGACGAACGGGTGGTCGCCTTCCGCGACATTCACCCGCGTGCCCCGACGCACATCCTGATCGTGCCCATCAAGCCGATTGCCACCATGGACGACGTCAGCGCCGAGGACGAAGGGCTGCTCGGACATCTGTTGGTCGTGGCCGCGCAGATCGCTCGCAGCGAAGGCATCGCCGCGAGCGGCTATCGGTTGATCGTCAACTGCCGCGAACACGGCGGGCAGGAGGTCTTTCACCTGCATCTGCACCTGCTTGGCGGCAAACCGCTCGGTCCGATGGTGTCCGGTTGAGCAGTGCGCGCAAGCGCGCCGGGCGCCGCAAACCGCAGCCGCGCGGCGGGCTTTACCCTTCCATCCGACCCTACCAGCGTGCGCACCTGCGCGTCTCGGCACTGCACGAGATCTATTACGAGCAGAGCGGTAATCGAGCCGGCAAGGCGGCGCTGTTCCTGCACGGCGGACCCGGTGGCGCGACCGAGCCGGCCATGCGCCGTTTCTTCGATCCGCGACGCTACCGCATCGTGCTGTTTGACCAGCGCGGCTGTGGACAGAGCCACCCGCATGGCGAGCTGCGTGAGAACACCACCTGGGACCTGGTGGCCGACATCGAGGCGCTGCGCGAGCATTTGGGCATCGAGCGCTGGCTCGTCTTTGGCGGCTCCTGGGGCTCGACGCTCGCGCTGGCCTATGCGCAGCGGCACCCCGAGCGCGTCAGCGAGTTGGTGCTGCGCGGCATCTTCCTGCTGCGCCGCTCGGAGCTCGAGTGGTTCTACGAAAACCCGCAGGGTGCCGGCTCGCTGTTCCCCGATCTGTGGGAGCGCTACGTACAGCCCATTCCAACCGCCGAGCGCGCGCATCTGATGCACGCCTACTATCGCCGTCTCACCTCTCCGGATGCGGCCACGCGACGCGAAGCCGCGCATGCCTGGTCATGCTGGGAAGGCGCCACGAGTTTTCTGCGCACCAATAGCGCCTACGTGGCCAAGTTCGATGACGCCGACTATGCGAGTGCCTTCGCGCGCATCGAGGCGCATTACTTCGTGAACGGCGGTTTTCTCGAGCACGAAGACCAGCTGCTGCGCGATGTCGGGCGCATGCGCCACATCCCGGGTGTCATCGTACAGGGACGCTACGATGTGGTCTGTCCGCTGCGCAGTGCCTGGGATCTGCATTGCGCCTGGCCCGAGGCGCAGCTGCGCATCGTGCCCGATGCCGGCCATTCGGCCTTCGAGCCGGGCATCACGCGCGAGCTGCTCGCGGCAACCGATCGCTTCGCGCGGCGCTGAGGCGCAAGCCCGCCGCTACGTCCCGCAAAAACAAGGAGCGTGTCATGGGATTGGCCAGGGGCTGGGGTTTTCCGCTGCTCGTGCTGGTGTCGGTGCTGGCACTGGCGCAATTCTTCCTGTTTGGAACGCTGGTCTCGCGAGCGCGCTCGCGCTATGGCATCGCCGCGCCTGCCGTCAGCGGTCACGCGACGTTCGAGCGCTATTTTCGGGTGCATATGAATACACTCGAGCTGCTGGTGCTGTTCCTGCCGGCATTGTGGCTCGCTGCCTTCTACGTGGCGCCGATCTGGCCGGTGCTGCTCGGCGTGCTCTACCTGCTCGGTCGTCTGCTCTACCTGCGCAGCTACGTCGCCGATCCTCGCCAGCGTGGCGCCGGCTTCGGCCTGAGCGTGTTGCCGATACTGGTCTTGATGCTCATTGCGCTGGTCGGTTGCATCCGCCAGCTGATCCTGTTCCACTGACGCCCCCTTACCGGAGGATCTCGACCATGCCGATGCGCCGCACCGTCTCTCTGCTGGCCCTGGGGGTGCTCACCGGCGCCGTCGGCTGCGGCTTCGCCCTGGCGGCAGATGAGGCGCCCAGCCCGGCTCACCACGCCGCGGCCGCGGGAGCCGCCACTGGCGCCGCCGACAGCGACAGCGCGGTGATGCATGCGCTCGGCGAATTGCTCAGCCGGCAGCTCAGCAACGCGGTCGAGCCCTTCCAGCCGTCCGATCGGGAGTTGCGCGCGGTACTGGCGGGCCTCAACGATGGGATTCATCATCCGGAGAGCGTCAAGGCAGCCGAGAGCTTCATTCCGCAACTGCAGGCGCTGCAGCAACAGCGCACCCAGGCCCAGGTGCAACGGGAAGAGAAGTCCGGCGCGGCCTATCTGAGCAAAGCAGCCGCCCAGCCCCACGCCCGCACTACCAGCAGCGGTCTGGTCTTCATACCGCAGCAGGCCGGCACTGGACCGAGCCCCAAGATCGGCGATACGGTGCGCGTGGAGTACACCGGCCGCCTGACGGACGGCAGCGTCTTCGACAGCTCCGCGCAACATGGCGGCGCCGCAACCTTCCCGCTCGGCAAAATCATCCCCTGCTGGAACGAGGCACTGTCGCTGATGAAGGTTGGCGGCCGCGCCCGCGTCGTCTGCCCCGCCAAGCTCGCCTATGGCGATCGGGGGGCCGGCGGGGTCATCAAGCCCGGCGCAACGCTGGACTTCGAGGTGCATCTGGTTGCCATCGAGCCGACCCCGCCGACGCCGGCTGCGGCAGCGCCGCGTGCGACGCCAGCCGTGCCGGTGCATTGATCAGTCCGCAACCGTCGCCGCCTCGTCGCCGCTACACGCCCAGCGACTCGATGGCCTCGTAGGCGCCCTTCAGCCACGTCCTGAATCGCTGTCGCTCCAGCATCCCGAAGCGCACAGCGCCGCTCTCGCCCTGGCCGGCGGACCAAAAGCTGCTGCTGTTCTCGTCGATCTTGAGCATGGTGGCATTGGCGAGATGTCTGAGGGTGATCGCCGGCGCATTGAGCGACTCGGCCCGCTCGGCGAGGCCGGAGCTGCGGAACAGATGAAAATCATCCCCACGCAGCTGATTGAGCACGATGACATAGCTGAGACGCTGCCCATAGCGGTCGAACAGCCGCCGCAGCAGGTCCACCGAATCGCGCCCCGTGTCCATGACGTGCCAGTAGCGGATGTTCAGTCCGATCTCGCGCGCCACCTCGAGCAACTGCGACTCGTCCATCCATTGCGTCAGCGGCTCGTCGGCCTGTGCTGCCAGATCCACGATGATGCGTCGCTCGGGATTGTCCGTCGCGGATTCGACGATCGCATCCAGGCTCTCGTAACGATCCACCAGCACCGGAGAGGCGTAGTCCGCGTAGAAGCGCATCAGCGCGCCATGCGAGCGATCGGCGTCGAAACCGAGAAATGGGACTGAGTGGTCGATGCAGTACTGCGCGAGCAGGCGGGCGACGACGGATTTACCGACGCCGCCCTTCTCGCCACCGATGAGATGGATGTTGGCCACGGCGTGACGCTAGCACAGCGCAATGACACTGCGCAGCCATCATGGAGCCGCAAAGCGGTGAATTATGTCTAACGACGTCAGACCACGAACGGGATCAGCAGCTTCGTGTGCTGCCGGTATGCACGGTACGCATCGGGAAACAGGCTCAGCATGAGCTTCTCTTCGCGCCGCGCGCTGAAGACGAAGTAAGGCGTAAAGAGCACGAACGGCAGTAGCCAGACCAGGTTCTCCGCCAGAGCCGACCCCAGCAGGGCCAGCATCAACCCGCCATAGATGGGATGACGCGCATAAGCGTACGGACCGCCCGTGACGAGCTCGGCCCGGAGCTTCTGCGACATCGGCATGCCCCAGTTACGGCCCAGCTGGACCCGCGCGGCCAGTGCCAGGGCGCAGCCGAGCGCACAGATCAGCAGCCCAATGAATGCGATGAACACGTTGTCCGCAACGAAAGTATGTGCTCGCCTCAGCCAGAGCCGCAGCTGCGGCGTACTCACGATGACGATGATCAACACCATCAACGCCAAGCGCAATGGCAGGCCATAGAGCTGCTGGCGCGAGATATTGGGCTTGGCTTGCCGCGCCGAAATGACCCAGTAGCAGATGAGCGTCAACCACAGCGCCGCGATGACGTAGTGAATGATCAGCAGCATGAGCGCATCCCCGGCGGCGGCGTGGCGATCATCGGACGATGATCCGCGCGCTGCGCCGGTAAGTCCAATACGCACTCGCCCAATCGATCAGCACCACCAGACGGTTGCGAAAGCCGATCAGAAAGAAAATGTGCGCCGTCAGCCATACCCACCACGCGAACATGCCGGCGAGGCGCAACCTGCCGATCTGGATGACCGCCGCGCGCCGGCCGACCGTGGCCAGCAGCCCGTAATGCCGGTAGCGGAAGGCCGGAGCCTGCAAGCCGTCGAGACGCGCCTGCAGCGCCCGCGCAGCGTGGGCGCCCATCTGCTTGGCCGCCGAGGCAATGCCCGGCACCGCGCTCGCCCCCTGTGTCATGTGCGCAAGATCGCCGGCAACAAAGACTTCCGGGTGCCCGGGGATGCTCAGATCCGGCGTCACCGGCACGCGGCCGCTGCGATCGAGCTGCACCCCGAGCTGTCGGCCGAGAGGCGAGGCTGCCACGCCGGCCGCCCAGAGCACCGTGCGCGCCGCAATCCATTGCACAGCGGTGCCCACGCCCCGAGCATCGATCGACGTGATGGCGTGGCCAGTCAGCACCGTGACGCCCAGGCGCTCGAGCTGGCGCTGCGCGGCAGCCGACAGCGACGCCGCGAAGCCCGGCAGCAGGCGCGCTCCGGCTTCCACCAGCAGCACGCGTGCCGCCCTTGGATCGAAGTGGCGGAATTCCCTGCGCAGGGTATGGCGGGCGAGCTCAGCCAGCGTCCCGGCGAGCTCCACACCGGTCGAGCCGCCGCCGACGATGACGAAGGTCAGCCAACCCGCTCGTTCTTCCTCATCGGTCGCGGCCTCCGCCCGCTCGAAGGCGCTCAGGATGCGCGAGCGCATCGCGAGCGCATCCTCGAGCGTCTTCAAACCCGGCGCAACGTCGCTCCATTCATCGTGACCGAAGTACGCATGTCCCGCGCCGGCCGCAATCAACAGGTAATCGTACGCATAGCTCGCCCGGCCCACCTGCACGTGGCGGACATCGAGGTCGATTCGTTCCACGGCTCCAAGCAGCACCGTGACATTGCGCTGGCTGCGCAGCATGTGACGCAGAGGTGCCGCGATGGATGGCGCCGCCAGTCCCGCGGTGGCGACCTGATACAACAACGGCTGGAAGGTGTGATGATTGGCGCGGTCGATCAGCAGCAGATCGGCCGACGCGTGCCGCAGGCCACGCAGCGCCTGCAGGCCTGCAAAGCCTCCTCCGATGACGATGACGCGTGGTTTGGCCGGCACGACGTCGTGCAAGCTATCTGGATTCCGGCCGGTAATCCATTGCGGGATTTGCCCGTATAGGCTTCAATGGCACGGCGTAGCAGCGGGCCGCAGGAGGCCGCGGTGAAGTGTCCCAGGTGTAATGTCGACCTGCAGCCCGTGGTGCGGCATAAGTTGCCCGTAAACCATTGTCCCTCCTGCCGGGGCATCTGGCTCGAGAGTCCCGAGCTGCAGCAGCTGGAGGATGAGGTCTTCGACTTCGGCGATCGCTGGAAGGGCACACTGGTTTTCAGCTCCAGCGCGACCAGCGACAAGTGTCCCGTGTGCAGCGCAATGCTGCAGCGCTTCAGATATCGCTTCTACGATCTTGAGATGGAGTTCTGCCCCAACCAGCACGGTTATTGGTTGGACGACGATGAGGATACGCGCGTGCTGGAGCTCATGAAACGCGAAGAAGAAGACCTGCAGCGCAAGCTCCTCGCCGAGGACAAATGGTCCGCGACGCTGCGCCACATGCGCTCAGGCTCGTTCTTCACTCGCCTGAAGGATTTGTTTCGCAGCTAGGCGCGACGTCGCCCGGTGAGCGCGCCGCGCGCATCGATGATGCCGGCGTGCGCGAGCCAGCCCAGCGCATCCTCGGCATCCTGCGCGAACCATGCGGCGGTGGATCCCAGCCGGAAGCTGTAGCCCCACTCATCCATGTCCGCGAACATCGCCGCACGGCTCACGCCAGGCAACGCCTCGGCCAGCAGGACCTGCAGGTAGCACACGGCGCTCTCTTCGGCGTCATCACCGCCGGCATTGCGATCCAGTCGCGCGCGGCGCTCCTCACTCATGCAGATGTAATGCGCTGACTCGTGCAGCACGGAGTGCAATGGTGTGTCGGGACGCGCAAAGAGCGTATCACCCTGCAGCCCCGCCTCGCTCTCTCCCCAATAGGAGCCGGGGATCACCGCCCCCTCGGGCAGCAGCTGCATTCCGAGCCCATAGCGCTCGAGCTGTCGCGCGAGTGCCCCGGCATCCACTGTCGCCAGCCGAATCATCGTGAGCGCTCGCCGCACGGGCTAGCCCGTCTGTTGCAGGCTCGAGATTCGTCGCATCGCCACGGCCGCGAGCTCATCGCCCAGTGCGTCACTGAGGATCTGCTGCTCGCGCTGCTTGGCGAGCTGGGCGCTCTCGCTGTAGTTGTAATCGCGCACCTGTGAGAGCTGCTGCGGAGCAAGCAACTGCTTGCCCCCTGCCGCATCCACCGAGAAGCGCACGGCATAGGTGAGCTCGTACTCGCTCGGCACGTTGCGACTGGAAACCGTCAGGATCACATTGCTGGTCGAATCGGCCAGCACGTGCACCACCGCAGCGCTCTGATCCTTGATGTCGTCGGTCAGATGCGCGCCCGAGGCGAGCAGCGCGCGGCGCAGACCGAAGTAGAACTCCGACTGCGTATCCACGGCGTCAATGCGTACCGTGGTGAGCGCCTGGGGCAATAGATAGCGTCCCTCGAGGTGAAAGCCGCACCCCGACAGCAGCAGAGTGGCCCCGACGAGGCCCGCTCGCACCCTGGACGCCCGCACGCCGGGGCAGCTCATACCACCAGATTCACGAGTTTGTCGGGCACGTGGATGCTCTTGCGCACGGCCTTGCCGGCGATGAAGCGCTGTACGGTCGGATCGGCGAGCGCCGCTTGGATCGCGGCGTTCGACGGTGTGCCCGGCGGCAACTGCACGCGGCCGCGCAGCTTGCCATTGACCTGCACGATGAGCTCCACCAGTGCTTGCTCGAGCGCCTGCGCATCGGCCTGCGGCCAGGGCTCATCGATGATCGGGCGCTCGTGACCCAGCTCGTGCCAGAGCGCATGGCAGACGTGCGGAGCAATCGGCGACAACGAGATGACGGCAATTTCGAGCGCTTCCTGGCGTACGGCACGCGCCACCGCGTCGGTCTCGGTGTAATGCCCGATGGCATTGAACAGCTCGCGCACCGCCGCGATGGCGGTGTTGAAGGTGCGCCGTCGGCCGATGTCATGCGTTACCTTGACGAGTGTCTGGTGAGTCAGACGTCGCAGCCCGCGCGCGGCGTCGCCGAGTGCCGCACGGCCAGCGTCCCCGCTGCCGTCAGCGCCGTAGCGCGCCACCACGCCGGCGCTCACGTGATCGTGCACGCTCTTCCAGAGACGGTGCAGAAAGCGGTACTGACCGACCACACCTTCTTCCGACCACTCCAGCGTCTGCTCCGGAGGGGCCGCGGACATGGCGAACAACCGCGCCGTATCGGCACCGTACTGCTCCACCAGCGCCTGCGGGTCCACACCGTTGTTCTTCGACTTCGACATGGTCCCCAGCCCCTCGTATTCCACGGGCTGATGATCCACCAGCGACACCCCGCCAACGCGCTGCTTGTTCTGATCGAGCTGCGGCTCGACATCGGCGGGATTGAGGTACTGTCGCCGTCCGTCCGGGAGCCGGCGACACCAGATGTGGTTGAGCACCATGCCCTGCGTGAACAGGTTTGCAAACGGCTCGGAGATCTTCACCAGGCCCAGATCGCGCATGGCCCGCGTCCAGAAGCGCGAGTACAGCAGGTGCAAAATGGCGTGCTCGATGCCACCGATGTACTGATCCACCGGCAGCCAGTAGTCCACGCGCTCATCCACCACGGCGGCGCTCTGGTCGGCGCTGGCGTAGCGCAGGAAGTACCAGGAAGAGTCCACGAAGGTGTCCATGGTGTCGGTTTCGCGTCGTGCCGGGCCACCACAAGTCGGGCAACGACAGTTGACGAACTCCGCGCAGCGCGCCAGGGGATTGCCGGCGCCATCGGGCACCAGCGATTCGGGCAGCACCACCGGCAACTGCTCGTCCGGCACGGCCACCTCGCCACAGCGCTCGCAATGAATCAGCGGAATCGGGCAGCCCCAGTAGCGCTGGCGCGAGATGCCCCAGTCGCGCAGCCGCCATTGCACACGCTTGCGCCCGCGTCCTTCCCGCTCGAGCGCGCCGGCAATCGCATCGATCGCCGCCGCTGAAGGCAGGCCTGTGAACGGCCCGGAGTCGGTGAGCACGCCGTATTCGGCGTAGTCGCTGTGCCACTCCTGCCCGACGCGCTGGTAGGCGTCGCTGACCGGCAGCACGACCGTACGGATCGGGATGTCATGGCGACGCGCGAACTCGAAATCGCGCTCATCGTGGGCGGGCACGCCCATCACGGCGCCCTCGCCATAGGTCATGAGCACGTAATTGGCGACGAACACGGGAATGAGCTCGCCCGTGAAGGGATGGCGCACGTGCAGCCCGGTCGCCATGCCGCGCTTCTCGGCGGTGGCGACGTCCGCCTCCATGGTGCTGCCGCGCCGGCACTCGTCGATGAATGCCGCCAAACGCGCATCGTGCGCGCCCGCGGCGTGCGCCAGCGGGTGATCGGCGGCCACCGCCATGAAGGTCACGCCGAACAGCGTGTCGGCGCGGGTCGTGAAGACCTTGAGCCCGCTGGGCGGCGGCGCGTCAGTCTGGCATGACCGGGCCAGCAGCGAGCGGGCGTCGGCCGCATAGTCGAACGACAGCTCCACGCCCTCGCTGCGCCCGATCCAGTTGGCCTGCATCAGGCGCACCCGCTCGGGCCAGCCGCTCAGTGTCTCGAGCGCCGACAGCAGTTCCTGCGCGTACGCGGTGATGCGCAGGTAGTACATCGGAATCTCACGCTTCTGCACCAGCGCACCGGTGCGCCAGCCGCGTCCATCGATGACCTGCTCGTTGGCGAGCACGGTCTGGTCCAGCGGGTCCCAATTGACCACGCCGCTCGCCTTGTAGGCGAGCCCTCGCTCGCGCATGCGCAGGAACATCCACTGGTTCCAGCGGTAATAGTCCGGATCGCAGGTGGCCAGCTCACGTGACCAGTCGATCGCCAGGCCCAACGATCGCAACTGGCCGCGCATGTAATCGATGTTCTCGCGCGTCCAGGCTGCGGGCGGGCGATTGTTGGCGATCGCGGCATTCTCGGCCGGCAGGCCAAAGGCATCCCAGCCCATCGGCTGCAGCACGTTGTGGCCCTGCATGCGCATGAAGCGCGCGAGCACATCGCCAATGGTGTAGTTGCGGACGTGCCCCATGTGCAGCCGTCCGGAGGGGTACGGGAACATGGACAGGCAGTAGTACTTGCTCGCGCCTGCACGCTCCCGCGCCACGAAGGCGCCCTGCTGCTGCCAGTACTGCTGGGCCGCGCGCTCGACGGCGGCTGCCTCGTATCGCTCCTGCATGCGGCAAGAATACACGAGCGGCGCGGCCGGCTGCGGCGGCGCAGCCGATGCTGCCGCCCGCCGCGCCTGGAAACTGCGCCGCCCGTCCGAAGCGCTTACTGCAGCGAGATCGTCACGATCAGCTGCTCAGGGGTGCCATTCATATCGCGCTGGATGAGCAGCGTCCACTCGTGGCCGGCGCGGATCGCACGCTGGAACTGCGCGATGTCGGTGATCGGCGTGCGGTTGATGCTCAGGATCACATCCCCCGCCTGCAGCATCGCTTCCGCGGCAGGTCCGGCCACATTGGTGATCACCACGTTGCCGCGCGTCTTGAGCTGATTCTTCTCCGCTGCGCTCAGGGTGCGCACCGACAGGCCCACATTGCGCTCTACGGTCGAGCCGCCGCGGCCGGAGCCGCCGGCGCTGGCCGTCTCCCCGTTCTGCGGCAGCACACCCACCCGCACGTCCAGGGAAATCGTTTTCTTGTCGCGCCACACCTGCAGGTGCGCGACGTTGCCCGGGGTGATCTCGGCGATGATGGACGGCAGCTCGTCCTCGTCCTGCACCTGTTTACCATTCACGCTCAGAATGACGTCAAGCGGTTGGATGCCGGCCTTGTCCGCCGGACCGCCTGACTCCACCGAGGCCACGGCGGCGCCGTGCGGGAACGGCAGCCCGAGATTGTCGGCCGTGGCCGCGGTGACCGACTGAATGGTCACGCCGATGCGACCGCGCACGACGTGACCGGTGCGTACCAGCTGGTCGGCCACGTTGGTAGCCACGTTGATGGGAATGGCGAAGGAGATGCCCTCGTAGGCCCCGCTCTGGCTGTAGATCTCGGAGTTGATGCCCACGACCTGCCCTTGCAAATTGAACAGCGGGCCGCCGGAGTTGCCGGGATTGACGGGCACATCGGTCTGGATGAAGGGCACGAAGCCGGCTTGTCCTCCGCTGGGCAGCGTGCGCGCCGTCGCGCTGACGATACCCGCCGTCACGGTGTTGACGAAGTTGAAGGGCGAGCCGATCGCCAGCACCCACTGGCCGGGCTTGAGCGAATCGGAGTTGCCGATGCTCACTACCGGCAGATTGCCCTGGGGATTGATTTTGATGACCGCGATATCGCTTTTCTGATCGACGCCGATCACCTTGGCCTGGAACTCACGCCGGTCCGTGAGCATCACCGTCACCTTGCTGGCATTGGCGACCACATGCGCGTTGGTGAGGATGTAGCCATTCTGACTGATGATGAATCCCGAGCCCACGCCGCGCACCGGCGCGCTGTTGCGCGGGGGCGCATTGGGCGTCGGAATACCAAAGCGGCGGAAGAAATCGCCGAAGGGGTCGTCGTTCTCGCCGCCGCCCCCGCCCTGATCATCCCCGCCCCCACCGCCCTCGTCCTGCTGCTGCTTCTCCACGACCTGCACATTGACGACCGCGGAGCCCACCTGCTGTACCAGGCCGGTGAAATCCGGCAGACCGCGTGAGGCGGCGGCGACCGCCGATGGGGAGGCCGTGACCACGCCGGTCTGGAACAGCTGGCCGCCGCTCACGGAGCCGGCGCTGGCGGCGCTGGCCTTGTCGCTCGACGCCGCCGGTGCGGCCGCGCCCGATCGGGGCGAGCAGGCCGCGAACAGGGTAATGAATAAGATTGCGCCGAACAGACGCGGACTGACATCCCGATGCAACATATGGCTCACTCCGGCCCGTTAAAAGATCGAATCATAGACCAGCTCAGGCCGTACCGGTTCCTGTCGATTGCTTCAGGCGCATCCCGGCGGCCAGAGCCGTCGCCAGTAGTCCCAGGACTACAACCAGGGTATTGCCCGTGCGCGCATAGGGGGGCAGCCCCGCCCGGGGCTGTACGGTGGAGCGCAGCACCTCGGGCTGGAACTGTCGCGCCTCGGCAATGACGCGCCCGCGCTCGTCCACGACGGCCGAGATACCATCCTGCGTGGCGCGGATCAGCGGCCGTTCGGCCTCCAGCGCGCGCATGCGCGCGATCTGAAAATGCTGATAGCGCGCCCAGGAACGCCCGAACCACGAATCATTGGTGACATTCACCAGCAGTGTCGCCCCGCGGCGCAGGTCAGGCAGCATGGCACTGCCGTAAGCATCCTCGTAACAGATGCTGGGGGCGAGCAGCGTGCCTGCCGCATGCAGTGGCGGCTGTACTGCCGCGCCGGGCGTGAAATCGAGGTAGGGAAGGTTGCGCAGCCGCATCCACGCGCGTACGAACTTCGGGACCGGGAAATACTCTCCGAACGGCACCAGGTGGTGCTTGTCGTAGAAGCTGACGTTGTCGGAGAACGTCATGATCGAGTTGTATGAGTCGCCGGCGTCATCGGCGCGCAGGATGCCCATGACGATATCCGAGCGATGCATACGGGCGTCCGCGTAGAGCCCCGCGAGATACTGCGGGTCCTCGTAGGCGTATTCGGGAATAGCCGCTTCGGGCCAGACGATGAGCCGTGAGCCGAGCGCCTGCTGCTCGAGCCGCGTGTACAGATCGCGAATTTTGCCGATATTGTCCTCCTGCCATTTGACATCCTCGGGAATCGCCCCCTGCAGCACCGCCACACTGAGCGCAGGACCCGCCGGATGCGTCCAGGAGACACGCTGGAGCAGCGCTGCAGCGCCCCAGGGCAACAGCAGCAGCGCGAGCGCCCAAAGCGCAGCGCCGCGCGAACCGACGCCCCGCCAAGTCCGCAGCAGCGCCAGCAAAGCCCCGCTCCCTGCCAGCAGTACTGCCGAGATCCCGTAGACCCCCGCAAGCGGCGCGACGCTCGCCATCACCGTGTCGGTCTGGGAGTACCCCAGCGACAGCCAGGGGAACCCGGACAGGAACCAGCCGCGCCACCACTCCACCAGCACCCAAAGCCCCGGCAGCCCCAGCAGCCAGCGCATCGCGCCACGACGAGGCAGGAAGCGGGCACCGAGCCAGCCCAGTAGCGCCTGGTAGAGGCCCATGATGGCCACCAGCGCCACCACCAGCCCCAGCGACAGCCAGATGGGCGCCTGGCCGATGTTGTGGATGCTGATGTACAGCCACCACGTCCCAAGGCCGAAGGTGCCGACGCCGAACCAGAAGCCCGAGCGCGCGGCGCTGCGCGGACTCGCGTCCTCCCAGAGCCACATCTGCAGCGCCGGACACAGCACGGCCAGCGGCCAGAGCGACAGCGGCGCGAAGGCGCAGGCCAATCCTGCCCCGCCAGCCAACGCCAGCAGTGCCCGCGCCGGCTCGGAGAGCCGGGCAGCCAGCGACGGCGGCGCCACTGGCCGGGCCGCAGGCTCAATGACGGCAGGTCGTTCCGCGCTGGCTGCAGGCTCCCCGCTGGCTGCAGCGTCAACGCCGGCAGCAGGCTCGGCGCCGGGCGCGGGCGACGCGACCTCCGCCAACGGGGTGACCGTCTCGCTCACGATGTGAATCGCCTACTCCGTCCGCTCGGCGGGCGGATGGACCATGCCCGGAACGCTCACGCGCAGGGTGTCGATACGCCGCCGGGACGCGCGCGTCACGCGCAGCTCCAGGCCCGCGAGCTGCACGCTCTCTCCGCGCCGGGGCATGCGACCAAACTGCTTCATCACCAGTCCGGCGATCGTGTCGAACTCGTCCTCCGGCAGCTCCACGTTGAAGTACTCATTGAACTCCGCGATGCGAGTAGCGCCACGCACGTTGAACTGGCGCTCGCCGTCGCGGCGGATGTCCTGGTCGTCCTCGACGTCGAACTCATCATCGATCTCACCGATGATCTGTTCGATGACATCCTCGATGGTCACGAGTCCTGCAACGCCCGCGTACTCATCCACCACGATGGCCATGTGATTGCGATTGACGCGAAATTCCTTCAGCAGCACGTTCAGCCGCTTGGATTCGGGCACGAAGGTCGCCGGGCGCAGGTATTCCCGGATGTCGAACTTCTGCGTGTCACTGTGCGCAAATTGCCGCAGCAGGTCCTTGGCGAGCAGGATGCCCGCGACGTCGTCGCGATCGTCGTCCAGCACCGGAAAGCGCGAGTGCCCCGACTCCACGATGGCCGGCAGCATGCGTGCGAGCGGCTCCTCGCGACGCACACAAACCATCTGCGCGCGTGGCACCATGATGTCGCGTACCTGCAGGTCCGCGACCTCCAACACCCCCTCGAGCATCGCGAACGCCTCGGCGTCGAGCACACCGCGCTGCTTGGATTCGGCCAATAACTCCACGAGCGAGCCGCGATCGGTCAGGCGCGCAGCCAGCGAGCGTGTCAGGCGCGATCGCCAGCGTCCCGTGCTGCCCGTGTTCTTGGCCATGCTCATCTCACCGATAGGGATTGCCGAAGCCGAGGCCGCGCAGCACGCGGATCTCGCGTCGCTCCATGCGCAGTGCATCCTGCTCGCGCTCGTGATCGAAGCCGACCAGATGCAGCACTCCATGCACCACCAGATGTGCCCAGTGCGCTGCGAGGCGTTTGCCCTGCGAGCGGGCCTCGGCGGCGAGCACCGCCGGACAAATCACCAGATCACCGAGCAGCCCACCGTGCCGCTGCGCCTCGCCGGTGGCCGGGAAAGACAGCACATTGGTCGGGCGGTCCCGGTCGCGATAGCGCGCATTGAGCGTACGGCTTCTGGACGGACCCACCAGCAGCACCGAGATCTGTGCGCCGTGCGCCCGCCGGCCGAGCGCCGCATCGGCCCATCTCGCCATTTGGCGGTTGGGCGGACGGGAAGTGCGCACGGCGGTGCGCACGCTCACGGCGGCGCCGCGGACCGAGCCGGCCCGGGTGCGCAGCCCGGCTCGCTTGTTTGCTGTGCTCACGGCGGGGCTTCAGCTCGCGCGGCGCGCTCATGCACCTCGTAGGCCTGCACGATTCGCTGCACGAGCGGGTGGCGCACGACGTCGGCCGCGTCGAACACGGTAAAGGCGACGCCGGAGACGCCGCGCAGGATCTGCTGGGCATGGTGCAATCCGGACATGCGACCGGGCGGCAGGTCGGTCTGCGTCAGGTCGCCCGTCACGACGGCACGCGAATCGAAGCCGATGCGCGTCAGAAACATCTTCATCTGCTCGATGCTGCTGTTCTGCGCCTCATCCAAAATGATGAAGGATTCGTTCAACGAGCGGCCACGCATGAACGCCAGCGGAGCGACCTCGATGGCGTTGCGCTCGATGAAGCGCGAGACGCGGTCGTAGCCCATCATCTCGTAGAGCGCGTCATACATCGGCCGCAGATACGGATCGACCTTTTGCGCCATGTCCCCGGGCAGAAATCCCAGCCGCTCGCCCGCTTCCACTGCCGGTCGCACCAGCACGATGCGCCGCACGCGCTCGGCCATGAGGAATTCGACGGCGCAGGCCACCGCCAGGTACGTCTTGCCGGTGCCGGCCGGGCCGATACCGAACGATAAGTCGTGGTGATGAATGTTCGCGAGGTAGTCGCGCTGGTGCGCGCCGCGCGCACGGATGGTTTCGCGGCCGCGGTAGGCACCGCCACCGCCACCGCCCGCACTGCCAGGGCCATCGCGTTCGGCGCGCTCCGCGCTCGGCAGTACCACCACGCTCTGCTCCTCGTCACCGGGCAGCTCGCCGGCATGCTCGACGAGCGTGAGGTGCACCTGCTCGGAGGTGACCTCGTGCTGCCCGGTCTGTGCGAACAGATCGCGCAGCACATTCTCGGCCCCCGCCGCGTGCTCGCCGCGCACGCGAAAGGAGTGCCCGTGGCGGCGGATCTGCACGCCCAGGCGCGATTCCACCAGCCGCAGGTTCGACTCGAGCGGCCCACAGAGGCTCGCCAAACGCCGATTGTCCGCCGGTTCGAGCGCGAATTCGCGCTGCGGCAGATGGGTGCGCGGCCCCGAGTGCGTGCGCGACTGCGAGTGCGTGCCTGGCGCCGACTGCGCGCGGCTCGGGTGTGGATCGTTCACGCCGCCTCGAGCCGGCCACGCAGCGAATGCGCCCGCGCCTCGGTCACCGTCACGGCTGCAAACCGGTTCAGCAGCGAATCCGGTCCGGTGAAGTTCACCCAGCGGTTGTTTTCGGTGCGGCCGGCAAGCTCGGCGCGATCGCGCTTGGCACGCCGCTCGACCAGCACGCGCTGGATACTACCGACCATCGCGCGGCTGATCTCGAGCGCCTGCGCATCCAGCAGCGCCTGCAGGCGCGCGAGGCGCGCTTGCTTCACCTCGTGCGAGAGCTCATCGGGTAGCGCCGCCGCCGGCGTGCCCGGCCGCGCGCTGTAGAGGAAGGTAAAGGATTGATCGAAGCCGATCTCGGCAACCAGCGCCAGCGTTGCCTCGAAATCAGCCTCGCTCTCCCCTGGAAAGCCTACGATGATATCGGTGGAGATGGCGATATCCGGGCGCACAGCGCGCAGCGCGTCGATGCGCTGGCGGTAATTGCGCACCGTATAGCCGCGCTTCATCAGCGACAGTACCCGGTCCGAGCCGCTTTGCACGGGCAGATGCAGATGATTGGCTAGCGCGGGAACGTTCGCGTAGGCCTCGATGAGGCTGTCATCGAAATGCAGCGGATGGGAGGTCGTGAAGCGCACACGCTGCACGCCCTTCACGGCCGCAACGTGATGGATGAGAGTGGCCAGATCCACGACCGCGCCGTCGGCCATGGCCCCGGCGTACGCGTTGACGTTCTGGCCGAGCAGCGTCACCTCGCTGACGCCCTGCGCCGCCAGCGCGCGCACCTCGGTGAGCACCGACTCGAAGGGCCGGCTGATCTCATCGCCGCGCGTATAGGGCACGACGCAGTAGCTGCAGTACTTGCTGCAGCCCTCCATGACCGAGATATAGGCACGGGCGCCGCTCGCGCGCGGCTCAGGCAGCCGGTCGAACTTCTCGATTTCCGGAAAGCTCACATCGACCACTGCGCCGCGGTGCGCCCCGCCTGGCATCGCAACGCCCAGGCGAGCGCGCTGCGCGTGACGCTCGGCAATCATTTCGGCGAGTCGATGGATCGTCTGTGGTCCGAACACCAGGTCCACAAATGGCGCACGCGCCGAGATGGCCTCGCCCTCCTGGCTCGCTACGCAGCCGCCGACGCCGATAAGGATCTCCGGTCGCACTGCCTTGAACAGCCGCCATTCCCCGAGCAGCGAGAACACCTTCTCCTGCGCCTTTTCGCGCACCGAGCAGGTATTGACCAGCAGCACGTCGGCGCAGGCCGGATCGGGTGTGGCCGTCAGTCCCAGATGCTTGCACAGCACGTCCGCCATGCGGGCGGAGTCGTACTCGTTCATCTGGCAACCGAAGGTCTTGATGTAGAAGCGGCCGGCCATGCGTCGTAAAGCGGCCAAGGGTACCCGTTTTCGGTCGCGTGAGCGACCGCTGCAGCGGCACCGTAGCCTACATATCCTTATAGATCAATGAATTATGCGGTACAGGCGCAACGGGACTGCGACGCTACCGGCGCGAGGGGTGAGGCCCGTGAGGCGTGTGGATCATGACAACACGCCTCATGGGCCTCTGCGGCAGCCGCGCCGTGGTCACCATTCTCCGGGCGCCAGCTTCTGGCAGTCGCAGAGGTACCCCGTCCATGCGTGATGCGACTGATAGCTGGCGAGTCGCTGCTGCAGCATCGTGGTCTTCCACCCGTACTGCTTCGCCCAGTCGATTGCCTCGGTCTCTTCTGCGACGGCGGCAGCGTACTGGCCATTGGCAGCCTTTGCCGCCGCGAGTGCTTCGGCGTAATCAGGGTCTTGGCCGTAAGGACCACCCGGTTTCGGGTACAAGGCGGTAGCCACCCGAAGCGCCAGGGCAGGATCTCGGATCGCGGCGACTGGTGAGGTGGCAAGGATGCCTGCCGACCAGAGTCGCCAGAATGGATCGGACGCGCGCGTGAGCTGGCCGAGCAGCTCGCGCGTCTTCGCCACATTGGTGCCAGAATCCATCAGCAACGCCGCGAACCACATCTGTGCCTGCGGAGAGCCCGTGGAAGCATCGGCAAACACCCAAGGGCTCACAAGCGATGCGTGCGCGCAGGCCGATAATTGGTGTATCAGCGTCCAGCGCGCAGACTCCTCGCCGGACGCTGCACTTTGCACGGTCAGATTCGCGGCCATCTGCTCGCTTAAGCCACTCTCGCCCGGTACCAATCCGGCCACGTAGGCCGCCTCCTGGATTGAGCCAAGATCTCCCTCCAATGCTTTGCTCCGCAGCTTGTCCCACTTTTTCTGGTCCAGAAGAGATCCCATCGGACCATCTGTCTCCTGCAGGATAAATCGCACCGGCACGTCAACCCAGGTGGCCAGCGTCCGGCCGCCTGACCTGGCAGGCGCAATGGCTATCTCATGTGCTGCAACCTTTATTGCGGCATCCTCGAGATCCTGTCCCGGCTGTGTGGGAAAGGAGTAGACGACGTGGGCGAAACGAGAATTGCCTAGCGCGTCCACCAATAGTCGAACTTGCAGAACGCCCTGCCTTCCCTGGGCCCGCGCCTCGATCGGATAGGCTGCACCGAGGTTTTTGGCATATCGCAAGACTCGAGGGGCAGCCTCTTCCGCATTGTCAAGGGCGCGTGGCTGCCTTGTCACCGGGAGCGGACACGTCTTCAAGGCTGCCTCTAGCAGCTGCTCGTCATGCAGCAGAGTGGAGGTGACGCCGCCGGCATCGGCCTTCTGGGCTGCATTGGGCGTATCGGCCCATAGAGCAGTGCCGAGCGTCATCAGCACCGCGACGCACGAGGTCAAGCAGAGCGCTTTTGCCACCTTGCCCCTCCGCGGCGCCGGATCTCTAAGGATGGGCTAGAAAGGGATGTCGTCGTCGAAATCACCGGCTGGTGGAGCGGCCGGGGGCTCGGCGCCGCCGCCACGGCTCTCGCTGAGGCCACCACCGCCGCCGCCCATGCCACCACCGCCGGCGCGGCCCTCACCGCCGCCACCGCCGCCCCCGCCCCCGCGGCCCCCGAGCATCTGCATCTCGCTGCCGATGATCTCGGTCGTGTAGCGGTCGCGGCCCTCTTTGTCCTGCCACTTGCGCGTGCGCAGGCGGCCTTCGATGTAGACTTGCGAGCCCTTGCGCAGGTACTCGGCGGCGATCTCGCCGAGGCGGCCGAACAGGGCCACCGAGTGCCACTCGGTGCGCTCCTGGGTCTCCCCGGACTGCTTATCCTTCCAGTTTTCGGTGGTCGCCAGGCGCAGGTTCGCCACCGTCATGCCCGAGGGCATGGCCCGCGTCTCCGGGTCTGCGCCCAGATGCCCGACCAGAATGACCTTGTTGACGCCGCGCGCCATGGCTGCCGCCGTGAATTCAATGAGGGAAACCCCATTGTAGTGCTTTTCGAGCGTCCCCGGCGGGGGCGTTTCTGGCGCAGAAGCGTTTATAGTGGCTCTTTGGCCCATTGCGCCTTCGCCACCCCACGCTCCGGACAACATGCAGACCATCCGCATCCGCGGCGCTCGCACGCATAACCTGCGCAACATCGACCTGACGCTGCCGCGCGAGCGTCTGACCGTGATCACGGGCCTATCCGGCTCGGGCAAGTCCTCGCTGGCCTTCGATACGCTGTACGCCGAGGGCCAACGGCGCTACGTCGAGTCGCTCTCGGCCTATGCCCGGCAGTTCCTCGCCATGATGGACAAGCCGGATGTGGACAGCATCGAGGGGCTCTCGCCGGCCATTGCCATCGAGCAGAAGACCGGCTCGCCCAACCCGCGCTCCACCGTGGGCACGGTGACGGAAATTTACGACTACCTGCGTCTGTTGTACGCGCGCGCCGGCGTGCCGCGCTGTCCACACCATGGCATCGATCTGGCGGCGCAGACGGTCAGTCAAATGGTCGATCAGGTGCTCGGCGCCCCGAGCGGCGAGCTTGCCCTGCTGCTCGCGCCGCTGGTGGAGGAGCGCCGCGGCCAGCATTTGCAGCTGCTCTCCGAGCTGGCCGGCCGCGGCTTCGTGCGCGTGCGCATCGACGGCGTCGTTCACGAGATCGACGCCGTGCCGACCCTCGACCCCAAGCGCAAACACCGCATCGAGGCGGTCGTGGATCGCTTTCGAGTGCGGCCCGAGGCCGCACAGCGCCTGGCCGAATCGTTCGAGACGGCGCTGCGTCAGTCCGGCGGCGTCGTCGAGGTGATCTTTCCGGACAACCCCGCGCTCGCGCCGCTGCTGTTCTCCAATCGCCACGCCTGCCCGGTGTGCGGCTTCTCGGTGCCACCGCTCGAGCCGCGCATGTTCTCGTTCAACAATCCGGCCGGCGCCTGTCCGACCTGCGATGGCCTGGGCACACAGGAATTCTTCGACCCGGAGCGTGTCGTGGTGCATCCGCACCTGTCGCTCGCCGGCGGGGCGGTGCGCGGTTGGGACCGTCGCAACGAACACTACTTCCAGATGCTGCAGTCCCTGGCGAAGCACTACGAGTTCGACGTGGAGATGCCATGGACGGAGCTGCCCGCCCGCGTGCGCAATGTGCTGCTCAACGGCAGCGGCGAGGAGCAGATCGAATTCGAGTATCGCGAGGCGCGCGGTCGGCGCCGTCGGCTCTCCGAGCGCTTCGAGGGCATCATGCCAAATCTCGAGCGCCGCTACCGCGAGACCGACTCGCAGGCGGTACGCGAAGAGCTGCACAAGTATCTGGGCACGCGTCCCTGCGTGGCGTGCGGTGGTGCGCGTCTCAATGAGGCCTCCCGCGCGGTGCTCATCGATGGCTGCGCGCTGCATGAAGTCACACACCTGACAGTCGGACGTGCGCGCGACTACTTCGCCGGCCTGCAGTTGCCTGGCTGGCGTGCCGACGTCGCGCTACGCATCACGCGCGAGGTCGGAGAGCGGCTGCGCTTCCTCGTGGACGTGGGTCTGGACTACCTCAGCCTGGATCGTAGTGCCGGCACTCTCTCCGGCGGTGAAGCGCAGCGCATCCGCCTCGCGAGCCAGGTGGGCTCTGGCCTGACGGGCGTGATGTACATCCTCGATGAGCCCTCGATCGGGCTGCATCAGCGCGACAACGCTCGCTTGCTCACGACGCTGAAACGGCTGCGGGACCTCGGCAACACCGTCATCGTCGTGGAGCACGACGAGGATGCCATCCGCGCGGCCGATCACGTTGTGGATCTCGGGCCCGGGGCCGGCGAGCACGGCGGCCAGGTGATCGCCGAGGGCACCCCTGCCGAGATCGAAGCCAATCCCGCTTCGCTGACCGGCGCGTATCTGGCGCGCCGCGAGCGCATACCCCTCCCCGAGCGGCGCCGATCGGCCACGCGCGGACAGTGGCTGACGATTCGCGGTGCCCGCGGCAACAACCTGCAGAACGTCACCGCCCGCGTGCCGATCGGCCTGCTTACCTGCGTGACCGGCGTGTCCGGCTCCGGCAAGTCGACCCTCGTGGACGACACGCTGTATCGCCACGCCGCCGCACGACTGCACGACAGTGCGGCCGTTGAGCCCGCCGAATGCGATGGCATCGATGGGCTGGAGCGCTTCGAGCGCGTCACCGAAATCGATCAGGCGCCCATCGGGCGCACGCCGCGCTCCAATCCCGCCACCTATACGGGCCTGTTCGCCATCATTCGCGATCTGTTCGCGCAGGTCCCCGAAGCGCGCGCGCGCGGCTACGACGCCGGTCGCTTCAGTTTCAACGTCAAAGGCGGTCGCTGCGAGGCGTGCCAGGGCGACGGCGTGATCCGCGTGGAGATGCACTTCCTGCCCGACGTCTACGTACCCTGTGACGTGTGCGGCGGGCGGCGCTACAACCGTGAGACGCTCGAGATCCAGTACCGCGGCCACAACATCCACCAGGTGCTGGAGGCCACGGTGCAGCAGGCGCTGCGGCTATTCGAGAACGTACCGCCCGCGGCCGCGAAGCTGCGCACGCTGATGGATGTGGGCCTCTCATACGTGCGGCTCGGGCAGAGCGCAACGACGCTGTCGGGCGGGGAAGCCCAGCGCGTGAAGCTGGCGCGCGAGCTCGCCAAGCGCGGCACCGGCGACACGCTCTACATCCTCGACGAGCCCACCACCGGGCTGCATTTCCACGACATCGCACAGCTGCTGGCCGTGCTTCACCAGCTGCGCGATGCAGGCAATACGCTGGTGGTCATCGAGCACAACCTGGACGTCATCAAGACGGCCGACTGGGTCATCGACCTCGGTCCCGAGGGAGGCGAGCGCGGCGGACGCATCATCGCCGAGGGCACCCCCGAGGCGATCTGCGCAGTACCGGAGTCGTCGACGGGACAGTATCTGGCGCCCCTGCTGGGCAACCACGCCACGCAAAGCCACGCCGCGGTGGGGGGATCCACGCAGGGCGCCGAGGCCCACCGCAAGTCGCGTCGATTGGCGCGCGCTAGCGCGTCCGGCGCGGCCCCGAGGCGAAGCGCTGCTGCACCTCGCCGTTGACGATGCGCTCCTGGTATTGGCCGGCGGTATAGCTGCCGACGACCTGGCGCCAGAACTGCACCGCCGGATCGTTGCGCAGGAGCTCGGTGATCAGCCACGCCCCCTCGAAGCGATCCAGAATCAACCGTACCGCTTCTGCGCCGATGCCACGGCGCCGCCAGGCCCGCGCAATGAAGAAGTCCGCCATCGAGAATTCCGCGGGCGAATGTACCCGCACGCCGATGCGCGCGAAGCCAACCGGCTCGCCGGCATAACAGATGGTCAGTACGCGCACCTGCGCATCGGCGAATAGCCGATCGGCCTGCTCGGACTCACGTTGGCCGGAATCCGCCAGCAGCGGGAACAACCCGGTCGCCGCCGGCGCCAGATCGAAGAGATATTCGCGATAGATGCCGCGGATCCACGCGCGATCGCCGGGCCGAGGCTCCCTGACACTGACTTGTGGCATCGTGTGCTTCCCGAGCCCCAAAAACAGGAAAGCCCGGCAGACCGGCATTGCCGGCCTGCTCGGGCTTCCCGCGAGCCAAAGGCTCTTGGGCTTACTCAGCCCCCGCAGTTACTGCTGCGGCGGGGCAGCCCCGTTGTTGCCAGTCCCGGCACCCGGAGTCGCCGGAGGCGTGGCCGGAGTTGCCGGAGGCGTGGTGGCGCCATTGTTGTCCTGAGTAGCGGGGGCTGCCGGGGGCGCCGCGCTATTGTCCGCCGGCGGTGTGGCCGGAGGCGTGGCGGCCGGAGCTGCGGGGGTCGCCGGCGCTGCGGCCGGAGCCGAAGTGTCCTGCTGGCCGCTGCCGCAGGCGGCAAGCACGAGGGCCGCCGCCAGGGCGCTGAGAGCGAGCTTTGTTTTCATCGATGAATCCCCAGATGTGAATTAGAAAGCTGAACGGAAGCTAAACGGAGAGACACTGCGAATGCTATTTTGTCAATCTATGCGGCAGCATTCTATAGCGTCTTAATCGTATTTTAAACTAACGCGCTCCGACGGCAAACTCGCACCGGCTCGTCAGCCAGTGGCCGCTTTTTTCTTGCGGGGCGCACGTTTGGCGGGTGCTTTGGCGGGCGCTTCAGTGCCGGCCTGCGCGGCGAGCTTCTTCTTCGATGCGCGTTTACCGCCCGCCGCCGGCGTTGCTGCCCCCATTGCCACGGGTGGCTGCGCCACTTGCGCGGCTGGCGTGCGCTCGACCAATTGCATCAACGCCATCGGCGCGGCATCGCCTGGACGGGGCAGCATGTGCAGGATGCGCGTATAGCCGCCCCCACGCGCACGAAAGCGTATGCCCAGATCGGCAAATAGCTTCGTGACCACCTCGGCATCGCGCAGGCGCGCGAAGGCGAGGCGCCGTCGTGCCTCGGTATCGGTCTTGGCGAGCGTAATCAGCGGCTCGACGACCCGGCGCAGCTCCTTGGCTTTGGGCAGCGTCGTGCGAATTGTCTCGTGTCGCAGGAGCGAGGCGGCCATGTTGCGCAACATCGCATGCCGATGCGAGCTGTTGCGTGAGAGTTGGCGGCCGGAAAGCTTGTGTCGCATGGCGTGTCTTCAGTCCTGAATATATCGATCGTCTTGCGTCGTACCGGGAGCGCCTCAGATGAGGCCGCTGCTGGTCTCCTCTTCGTGCTTCAGACCCGCAGGCGGCCAGCCATCCAGGCGCATGCCCAGCATCAGCCCGTGGCTCTGCAGCACTTCCTTGATCTCGGTGAGCGACTTCTTGCCGAGGTTGGGCGTGCGCAACAGCTCCACCTCCGTGCGTTGCACGAGATCGCCGATGTAGTGGATGTTCTCGGCCTTCAGGCAGTTGGCGCTGCGGACCGTGAGCTCGAGCTCATCCACCGGGCGCAGCAGGATCGGATCGAACTGCATCTCCGTGGTCTTGGCTGCGGCCTCTTCCTCGCCCTGCAGATCGACGAACACGGACAGCTGATCCTTCAGAATGCCGCCGGCGCGACGGATGGCTTCCTCCGGCTCGATCGTGCCATTGGT
Organism: Steroidobacteraceae bacterium; assembly: GCA_035553315.1. Lineage (GTDB taxonomy): Bacteria > Pseudomonadota > Gammaproteobacteria > Steroidobacterales > Steroidobacteraceae > FEN-1191. The sequence continues at coordinate 12,921 of DATNDE010000034.1, read as the reverse complement.
CTCGATGTCGATGATCAACTTGTCGAGGTCCGTGCGCTGCTCCACGCGCGCCGCCTCCACCGCATAAGTCACGCGTCGTACCGGGCTGAAGGAGGCATCCAGCAGCAGCCGGCCGATCGGACGGCTCTGCTCCTCGAAGCTCACGCGCTGCACGGCTGGACGGTAGCCGCGGCCGCGCTCGACCTTCAGCTGCATGTTCAGCTCACCGGCCTTGGTCAGATTGGCGATCACGAAGTCCGGATTGACGACCTCGATGTCGTGATCGACGCAGATGTCCCCGGCGGTGACCGGGCCCGGGCCCTTCTTGTGCAGGCGCAGGTCCGCGCTCGAGCGCGAGTGCATGCGCAGCGCCACGGACTTGAGGTTCAGCAGGATGTCGACCACATCCTCCTGCACGCCCTCGATGCTGGTGTACTCGTGCAGCACGCCGTCGATCTCGACCTCGGTGATCGCCGCACCGGGCATGGAGGACAGCAGCACGCGCCGCAGGGCATTGCCCAGCGTATGGCCGAACCCGCGCTCGAAGGGCTCGATGACGACACGCGCCTGACGCGGGGCGACCGGCTGCACTTTGACGACGCGAGGCTTCAGAAACTCCGATACCGATGCTTGCATGCTAGACACTCCGTCGCTTACTTCGAGTACAGCTCCACCACCAGGTTCTCGTTGATGTCGGGGAGCACCTCATCGCGTCCCGGCACCGTCTTGAACACACCGCGAAATTCCTTGTCGGACACCTCTACCCACTCGGGAAAGCCGACTTGCGCCGCAACCGCCAGCGCGCTCGAGATGCGCAGCTGCTTGCGAGCCTTCTCGCGGATCTGCACCACATCGCCCGCGCGACACTGATAGGAGGGCACGCTCACGACCTGCCCGTTGACTTCCACGGCGCGGTGCGCGACCAGCTGCCGCGCCTCGGAGCGCGTCGCCGCGAAGCCCATGCGATACACCACATTGTCCAGGCGCGATTCGAGCAGCTTCAGCAGCGTCTCGCCGGTAGAGCCCGTGCGGCGCGCCGCCGACTGATAGTAGTTGCGGAACTGGCGCTCGAGTACGCCGTACATGCGACGCAGCTTCTGCTTCTCGCGCAGCTGCGTGCCGTAGTCGGACAGGCGCTGGCGGCGCTCGCCCTTGATGCCGCCGGGCGGCACCTGCAGCTTGCACTTGCTCTCCAGGGGCTTCGCGCCGCTTTTGAGAAACAGATCCGTGCCCTCGCGGCGGGCGAGCTTGCACGTCGGACCGATGTAACGCGCCATTATTTGCTTCCTCGAGTATTCGTGCGATCAGACGCGACGCTTTTTGGGAGGCCGACAGCCGTTGTGCGGAATCGGCGTCACGTCCGAGATGCTGGAGATCTTCAGGCCGCAGGCGTTCAGCGCCCGCACCGCGGACTCGCGCCCCGGGCCGGGACCGGCCACACGCACTTCCACGTTTTTGACACCGTGTTCCTGCGCCGCAACGCCGGCCTTCTCCGCGGCCACCTGCGCAGCGAAGGGCGTGCTCTTGCGCGAGCCGCGAAAGCCGCAGCCGCCCGAGGTTGCCCAGGACAACGTATTGCCCTGCCGATCGGTGATCGTGATGATGGTGTTGTTGAACGAGGCATGCACGTGCGCGATCGCATCGAGCACGTTCTTGCGCGCCTTCTTGGGCTTCTTGGGCCCGCCAGCGGCCGCGCCGCCCTGTTGCTGTGACTTCTGATCAGCCATAAGTGTGGTCGTCCGCCTGCTTGTTCAAGTCCACTGACACTCTGCGCCGCTCATGCCTTGCCCGGCGGCGCGTTGAGCTTGACGGCCTGTTTGCGCGGCCCCTTGCGGGTGCGGGCATTGGTGCGGGTGCGCTGTCCGCGCACCGGCAGGCCTTTGCGGTGACGCAGCCCGCGCCAGGTGCCCAGGTCCATCAGCCGCTTGATGTTCATCGAGACCTCGCGGCGCAGGTCGCCCTCCACGGGCACCCTGGCCACCTGCGAGCGGATCGCCGCCACGTGTGCCTCGGTCAGATCCTTGACCTTGGTCGTAGGCTCGATGCCGGCACGCTCGAGAATGTCGAGCGCGCGCGCGCGGCCAATGCCATAGATGTGCGTGAGCCCGATGCTCACGTGCTTGTTCATCGGAATGTTGATGCCGGCGATACGTGCCATATGCGAACCTCGAAAACTCAGCCCTGACGCTGCTTGTGACGTGCGTCGGTGCAGATCACGTAAACGATTCCGCGGCGCCGCACGATCTTGCAGTGCTTGCAGATTTTCTTGACCGAGGGACGTACTTTCATCCTGATACCTGCGCTTGCGTTCTCTCTACCGTAAGGCTACTGCGAGGCGCCGCCGCGGCCGCCCAGCAGATTTGCCTTCTTCATGAGCCCGGGATAGTGGTGTGACATCAGATGCGCCTGCATCTGCGCCATGAAGTCCATGACAACGACCACCACGATCAGCAGTGATGTGCCACCGAACTGAAACGGCACGCCCTGCGAGGACACCAGAAACTCGGGCACCAGGCACACTGCGGTCACGTAGAACGCGCCCCAGAGCGTCAGGCGCGTGAGCACCTTGTCGATGTACTCGCCGGTCTGCTGGCCGGGACGGATGCCCGGAATGAAGGCGCCTGACTTCTTGAGGTTGTCGGCGGTCTCGCGCGAATTGAACACCAGCGCCGTGTAGAAAAAGCAGAAGAAAATGCACAGGAAGCCGTACAGCACGATGTGCAGCGGTTGACCGTAGCCGAGCGAGGTCGAGATGTCCTGCAGCACTCCGGCCAGGCGCGAGTTCGGATTGGTGCCGAAGAAGCTCGCCACCGTCGCCGGAAACAGCAGCAGGCTCGAAGCGAAGATCGGCGGGATGACGCCCGACATATTGATCTTGAAGGGCAGATGCGAGGACTGGCCCGCATACATACGCCGGCCCACCTGGCGCTTGGCGTAGTTCACCGTGATCTTGCGCTGCGCCCGCTCCATGAAACAGCAGAAGGCGGTGACACCGATGACGATGCCGATCAGCAGGATCGTGAACAGCGGATTTAACTGCCCGGTGCTCACCGAGTCGATGGTGCGGCCGAGCGCCGCGGGCATCTGTGCCACGATGCCGGCCAGGATCAGCATCGAGATGCCGTTGCCGACGCCCCGCTCGGTGATCTGCTCACCGAGCCACATCAGGAAGACCGTGCCGGTGGTCATGGTGATGGTGGCGTTGAACAGCCACTGCCAGCCGGTCACGAGCGTCATACCGCCGCTCTGCAGCGCCACCGCGGCGCCGAACGACTGGAACACCGCCAGCGCCACGGTCCAGTAGCGCGTCAGCTGTGTGATGTAGCGGCGGCCGGCCTCGCCTTCCTTGCGCGCCTCCATGAGCGAGGGGATGACCATCGCCAGCATCTGGATGATGATCGAGGCACTGATATAGGGCATGACGCCCATGGCGAAGATCGACAGGCGCTGCAGCGCACCGCCGTTGAAGGTATTGAAGATGCCCAGGATCGTATTGCCACCCTGTCCGCCGAAGAAGCGCGACACGGCCGTCGGATTGATGCCGGGCACCGGGATGTACGTGCCGATGCGATAGACGACCAGCGCGCCCACTAGGAACAGCACGCGGCTGCGGATCTCTCCGAGCCGGCCGACGTCGGCCAGCGAGGCCGTCGGAGTGGACAGTGCGCTGTTGGCCATTTACTCCTCGAGCTTGCCGCCGGCGGCGGCGATGGCATCGCGCGCGCCACGCGTGGCGCCGATGCCCTTGAGGGTCACGGCACGCTCGAGCTTGCCCGACAGCACCACCTTGGCGTGCGTGGCACGCGCATCGATGACACCGGCGCGCTTGAGCGCGTCCAGATCGATCACAGCCTCGGTGACTCCGGTCAGCTCATGCAGACGCACCTCGGCGTGCGTCGCCTTCATCGCCGAGCGAAACCCCACCTTCGGCATGCGACGCTGCAGCGGCATCTGGCCGCCCTCGAAGCCGACCTTGTGATAGCCGCCCTTGCGGGCGCGCTGGCCTTTGACGCCGCGACCGCAGGTCTTGCCCTGCCCGGCCGAGGCGCCGCGACCCACACGCAGGCGGGCCTTGCGCGAGCCCTCGCCGGGGCGCATGTCATTCAGGCGCATCACTTCTCCTCCACACGCAGCAGGTGCAGCGCCGCGCGGATCATGCCGCGATTCTGCGCAGTGTCGGCTACCTGCACGGTCTGATGACGGCGCCGCAGCCCCAGGCCCCGCGCCGAGGCGGCGATGTGCCGGAGCTGCCCGTGCAGGCTCTTCTGCAGCGTCACGGCGATCGAGCCGCCGGCCTTGCCCCCGCTCTTAGCGCCGGACTTGCCACCGCTTTTGCCGCTGCTCTTGCCAACCGCGCTATTCACGGCGAGCCTCCGAGGATGTCCTCGACGCTCTTGCCACGCTTGGCCGCGATCTCCTCGGGCGAGCGCATGCTGGCGAGCGCATTGACGGTGGCGCGCACCACGTTGATGGGATTGCGCGAGCCGTAGCTCTTGGCGAGCACGTTGCGCACGCCGGCGCACTCGAGCACCGCGCGCATGCCGCCCCCGGCGATGACGCCGGTGCCTTCCGAGGCCGGCAGCATGAACACGCGCGTGGCGGCGTGCGTGCCGTTGACCGCGTAGTGCAGCGTATCGTTGCGCAGATTTACATTGATGAGGTTCTTGCGCGCCTGTGCCATGGCCTTGGAAATCGCCACGGGCACCTCGCGCGCCTTGCCGAAGCCAAAGCCCACGCGCCCGGCGCCGTCGCCCACCACGGTGAGCGCGGTGAAGCCGAACTGTCGCCCGCCCTTGACTACCTTGGCGGTGCGGTTGACGGCCACCAGCTTCTCGATGAGGTCATCGGCGCTCTGCGATCTCTCGACTCTTGCCATGTGCGCTGTTCCTTAAAATTCAAGCCCGGCTTCACGCGCGGCATCGGCCAGCGCCTTGACGCGGCCGTGGTACTGGAAGCCCGCACGATCGAACGCCACGCGGGTGATGCCCGCGGCGCGTGCGCGCTCGGCGATCGTGCGTCCCACGACGCGCGCCGCCTCGATGTTGCCCGTGCCGGAGAGGCCCTGGACGACCTCCTTCTGCACCGTGGAGGCCGATGCCAGCACGCGTGCCCCGCTGCCGTCGAACAGCTGGGCGTAGATGTGCCGTGGCGTGCGGTGCACGGTCAGGCGCGCGGCGCCGAGCTCACGGATCTTGGCGCGGGTCGGCTGGGCGCGGCGCAGGCGACGCTCTTTCTTGGTGATCTTCATAGTTCCTCGCTGCGCTACTTCTTCTTGCCTTCCTTCAGGCTGATCTGTTCACCCGCATAGCGCACGCCCTTGCCCTTGTAGGGCTCGGGCGGGCGGATGCCGCGGATCTCGGCTGCTATCTGACCGACCTTCTGGCGATCGGTGCCCTTGACCAGGATCTCGGTCTGGCTGGGGGTCTCGATGGTGATGCCCTCGGGTACCGGGAAGAGCACCGGATGCGAGAAACCGAGCGCGAGATTCAGGTTCTTGCCCTGTACGGCAGCGCGGTAACCGACGCCCACCAACTCGAGCTTGCGCTCATAGCCCTTGGTCACACCCTGCACCATGTTGGCCAGGTGCGCGCGCGTGGCGCCAGCGCGGATGCGCACGGCGTCATCGCCTTGATACTTCACCGAGAGCTTCTTCTCCTCCTGCACGACCGAAACGCCGCCGCCCAGCGGCAGCGAGAGGGAGCCCTTGGCGCCCTTGACCGTCACCAGGTCGGCCGCAAGGCTCACCGTCACCCCGCTCGGCAGATCAATCACTCGTTTGGCAACTCTGGACATGTTCAGGTTCCTGTGGACTCACCCTGCGCCTAGGCCACGATGCAGAGCACTTCGCCGCCCTGCCCGATCGCCTGCGCCGCCTTGTCGGTCATCACACCCTTGGGCGTGGAGATGATCACGGTGCCCATGCCACCCAGCACCCGCGGCAGATCGTCCTTGCCGCGATAGATGCGCAGCCCCGGACGGCTCACGCGCTCGATGCGGTCGATGACCGGCCGGCCCTCGTAGTACTTCAGATCGACACGCAGCGACGGCTTGCCGTCCTCGTTCTGCACCGCGTAGTCGGCAATGTAACCTTCGTCCTTCAATACCTTGAGGATCGCCTGCTTGAGCTTGGAGGAGGCGAGCGTCACGCTGGCCTTGCGCGCGGCCTGGCCATTGCGGATGCGGGTCAGCAGGTCTGCGATCGGATCGGTCATGCTCATGAGGTGCGGCTCCTACCAGCTCGCCTTGCCGAGACCGGGAATCTCTCCGCGCATCGCGACCTCGCGGATCTTCACCCGTGACAGGCCGAACTTGCGGTACACCCCGCGCGAGCGACCGGTGATCGCGCAGCGCTTGCGCTGGCGGCTCACGCTGGCATCGCGCGGCTGGGCGGCCAGCGCGATCTGCGCCGCCAGGCGCTGCTCGGGGCTGGACTTCGGAGCGCGGATGATTTCCTTGAGCTGTGCGCGCTTGGTGGCGTACTTCTTCGCCACGCGCTCGCGCCGTTTCTCACGCTCTACCATGTTGGTCTTGGCCATAAGTGTCCTTGAGCCTAAGCCTGTCGCCGCGACTACTTGCGGAACGGAAAGTTGAAGGCCTCGAGCAGCGCGCGGCCTGCCTTGTTGTCGCGCGCCGTCGTCGTGATGGTGATATCCATGCCGCGCACCTGGTCGATGGCGTCGTACTGGATTTCCGGAAAGATGATCTGCTCGCGCACGCCGAGGCTGTAGTTGCCGCGGCCGTCGAAGCCGCGTGGCGAGACGCCACGAAAATCGCGGATACGCGGCATCGCCACGCTGATCAGCCGATCGAGGAACTCGTACATGCGCGCGCCGCGCAGCGTGACCTTGCAGCCGATCGGCAGCCCTTCGCGCACCTTGAACGAGGCGATGGCCTTCCTGGCTTTGCAGATCATCGGCTTCTGTCCGGTGATCTTGGCCAGATCGCCCGCCGCCGCGTCGATGACCTTGCGGTCGGCGACCGCCTCGCCCACGCCCATGTTCACCGTGATCTTGGTGATGCGTGGCACCTCGGTCGGGTTGGTGAGGGCCAGATCGCTCTGCAGCCGCTTCACCACCTCGTTGCGATAAAATTCTTGTAACCTTGCCATCCTGTTACGGCACCCACGGCGCGAGCCGCGCGGCACCTCTCCTGTTAAGCGTCGATGACTTCGCCGTTGGACTTGAAGAAGCGCACACGGCGCCCATCGGTCAGCTTGCGCACACCCGTGCGTCCGCCCTTCTTGGTGGCCGGGTTGAACAGCGCCACCTTCGAGCGCGACAGCGGCATCTCCTTCTCCACGATGCCACCGGGATGGTTGGCCTGCGGATTGGGACGCGTGTGGCGCTTGACGCGATTGATCGCCTCGACCACGACCTGATCGCCCTGAATGCTGATTACGGTGCCCTGGCGCCCCTTGTCGCGGCCGGACAGCACGATCACCTGGTCACCTTTCCTGATGCTACGCATGGGACCTCACAGCACCTCGGGGGCCAGCGAGATGATCTTCATGAACTGTACGGTGCGCAGCTCGCGCGTCACGGGCCCGAAGATGCGCGTGCCGATCGGCTCGAGCTTGTTGGTCAGCAGCACCGCGGCATTGCCATCGAACTTGATCAGCGAGCCGTCCGCGCGGCGCACGCCGCGGCGCGTGCGCACCACCACCGCGTCGTAGACCTCACCCTTCTTGACCTTGCCGCGCGGGATCGCGTCCTTGACGCTCACCTTGATGACGTCGCCCACGGTCGCGTAGCGGCGGCGCGTGCCGCCCAGCACCTTGATGCACATCAGGGTGCGCGCGCCGCTGTTGTCGGCGGCATTGAGCAGCGTGCGTAATTGAATCATCCCGCGCGCTCCAGCACCGCCACCAGGCGCCAGGACTTGCGGCGCGACAGCGGACGACACGGGGCGATCTTCACCGTGTCGCCTTCGCGCGCCTCACCGCTCTCATCGTGGGCCAGGAGCTTGGTGGTGCGGCGGATGTACTTGCCATAGGTCGGATGGCGCACGACGCGCTCGATCTCAACCGCAATGGTCTTGTTCATCTTGTTGCTGACCACCTGACCGGTCAGTGTCCGGGTCCGCTTGGCCGCCCCCGCCTGCGCGCCGGCCTGCGCCTGCGCTTCGCCTGCTGCCTGCTGTGCACTCATGCCTTCTCTCCGGCGCCGGCCTTGGCGGCGGCGCGTAGCTGGCGCTGCAAGGTCTTCACCCGCGCCACATTCTTACGGACCTTGCCGAACTGGTCGGGCTTGGGGCTCTGGCCCGTGGCGCGCTGCAGCCGCAGCGCGAACTGCTCGCGTCGCAGTGAGACCAGCTCGCCCTTGAGCTCATCGGCCGACTTCTTGCGTAGCTCGCTCGCCTTCATCAGCGCACCTGTCGCTTCACGAACGTGGTGGCAACCGACAGCTTCGCGCCCGCCAGGCGGAACGCCTCGCGTGCATCGGCCTCGGTGACCCCTTCCATCTCGAACAGCACCTTGCCGGGCTTGACCTTGGCAATCCAGTACTCGACGTTGCCCTTACCGCTGCCCATGCGCACCTCGAGGGGCTTCTTGGTGATAGGCACGTCGGGGAACACACGGATCCAGATCTGCCCGCCGCGCTTCACATAGCGCGCCATCGCGCGGCGCGCCGCCTCGATCTCGCGCGCCGTCATGCGCGCGCGGTCGGTCGCCTTCAGGCCGAAGTCGCCGAAGGTCACGGAGTTGCCGCGCAGCGCCAGGCCGCCGTTATTGCCCTTGAACTGCTTGCGGTACTTGGTTCGCTTGGGTTGCAACATGGTTTGCTACTCGAGCTCTGCTCTCACTGCACCGTCGGGGCCGCACCGGGCGCAGCTCCGGCGCCCGCGGCACCGGCTCCGCCCGCGCCACCCGGCGTCGGGGCCGCCGCGGCGGCTGCACCCGCAGCACCTGCGGCGGCTGCGGCGGCTGCGGTGCCGTCGCCCTGACCAGGCGTGGCCTCGGCGCCACTGCGCTGCTCGAGCTGCGCAGGTTCGAACACCTCACCCTTGAAGATCCACACCTTGATGCCGATGACGCCGTAGGTGGTACGCGCCTCGGCCAGGCCGTAGTCGATATCCGCACGAAAGGTGTGCAACGGAATGCGCCCCTCGCGGTACCACTCGGTGCGCGCAATCTCCGCGCCGTTCAGCCGGCCCGACATGCGCACCTTGATGCCCAGCGCGCCGCTTCTCATCGTGCTCATGACGGCCCGCTTCATCGCACGGCGGAACATCACGCGCTTCTCGATCTGTTGCGCGATGCTCTCGGCCACGAGCTGTGCATCGAGCTCTGGCTTTCTGATCTCGGCGATGTTCAAGCGCACATCCTGCAGCGCCATGGAGAGCATGCGCGCGGTCTCGCCCCGCAGCTTCTCGATGTCCTCGCCCTTCTTGCCGATCACGATGCCGGGACGTGCCGTCTGGATCGTGATGTTGACCCGCTTGGCCGCCCGCTCGATGAGCACGCGGCTCACCGAGGCGTCCGAGAGCTTCTTCTTCAGGAACTCGCGTACGCGAAAGTCGGTGTGTACCAGCGCTGGGAACTGGCGCTTGGAGGCGAACCACTTCGAGCTCCAGTCGCGCGTGATCCCGAGACGTATGCCGAGCGGATTGACCTTCTGACCCATGGACTAATCCTTCCTGCCGTCGCTGACCTGGACCGTGATGTGGCTGTTGCGCTTGACGATGCGATTGCCGCGCCCCTTGGCGCGCGCATGGAAGCGCTTGAGCACGGGGGCGGTGTCGACCTGGATGTTCGACACCTTCAGCTCGTCGATATCCGCGCCGAGGTTGCTCTCGGCATTGGCGATCGCCGACTCGAGCACCTTCAGCACCAGCCGCGCGCCCTTCTTCGGCTGAAAGCGCAGCGAGGCGAGCGCATTGCCCACCTGCTTGCCGCGCACCGTGTCGGCGACCAGCCGGCACTTTTGCGGGGAGATGCGCGCGTGGCGCAGCTTGGCCGTGACCTGCATCCTGCTCCCCTTACTCCGCCGAGCTGACCTTGCGGTCGCCCGAATGGCTCTTGAACAGACGTGTCGGCGAGAACTCGCCGAGCTTGTGTCCTACCATGTTCTCGCTGATGAGCACCGGGATGTGCTGCTTGCCGTTGTGCACGGCGATCGTCAGCCCGACCATGTCCGGCACCACCATCGAGCGGCGCGACCAGGTCTTGATCGGACGACGGTCGTTCTTCTGCACGGCCACCTGCACCTTCTTGGCGAGGTGCCCATCCACGAACGGTCCCTTCTTCAATGAGCGCGGCACGGTCACTTCCTCCGCTGCACGATCATGTTGCTCGTGCGCTTGTTACGGCGGGTTTTCTTGCCCTTGGTGTTCCAGCCCCAGGGCGAGACGGGATGCGGGTTGCCCTGTCCGGACTTGCCCTCGCCGCCGCCGTGCGGATGGTCCACCGGATTCATCGCCAGGCCGCGCACCGTGGGGCGCACGCCGCGCCAGCGGATCGCTCCAGCCTTGCCGTACTGGCGAAGGTTGTGCTCGTCGTTGGCGAGCTCCCCGAGAGTCGCGCGGCAGTCGACGTGCACTTTGCGGATCTCGCCGGACTTCAGCCGCAGATACGCATGGATACCCTCGCGCGAGGTGTACTGCGCCGAGCCGCCCGCGCTGCGCGCCAGCTGGCCGCCACAGCCGGGCTTGAGTTCGATGTTGTGCACGATCGAGCCGATCGGAATGTGCCGTAGCGCCATGGCGTTGCCCGGCTTGATCGGCGCCTCGCTGCCCGAGCGGATCTCATCGCCATCCTTCACGCCCTTGGGCGCCAGGATGTAGCGACGCTCGCCGTCCGCATAGCGGATCAGCGCGATGTGTGAGGTGCGGTTCGGATCGTACTCCACGCGCTCGACGACGCCGGCAATGCCGTCCTTGTCGCGCCGGAAGTCGATGATGCGGTACTTCTGTCGCGAGCCGCCGCCCTTGTGGCGTGTGGTGATGCGGCCGAAGTGATTGCGCGCGCCGGTGTGGTTCTGCGCGACGGTCAGCGGCGCGTAGGGATCGCCCTTGTGCAGGTGCTGACGGCTGATGCGCAGCTGAAAGCGCGTGCCGGGCGAGGTGGGTTTGAGCTTGATCAGGGCCATGGGAGTTCCTTAAGCGTCCTTCAGCGCGTCAGCTCTTGCGCGACTGACCGGCCGCGCTGCGCTCGTAGTCGATGCTCTGGCCGGAGGCCAGACGCACATAGGCCTTCTTCGAATCCTGGGTGCGGCCGCGACGACCGCCGAAGCGGCGCTCCTTGCCTGACTCATTGACGACCTGCACGCCCTGCACCTTGACTTCGAACATCAGCTCCACGGCGTTGCGTACGTCGGTGCGCGTGGCATCGCGACGCACGCGAAACGCGTACTGATTGTGCTGCTGCAACCCCGCCGAGGTCTTCTCGGTCACGTGCGGTGCGAGCAGCACGCTGGTCAGGCCTTCCTTGCCGATGGGCTTGCGCCCGGCTGTCTTGCGTACGGCAGTCATTGCAGGCGCTCCTCGAGCAGCTTCACGGCGCCGACCGTCGTCAGCACCTTGTCATGACGCACCAGGCTGACGGGATTGACCGCTGCGACCGGCAGCAGCTCCACGTTGGGCAGGTTGCGCGCAGCGAGAGTCAGGCGCTCATCGGGCGCCTCGACCAGGATCAGCACGTGCGCGTCGTCCAGCGCCAGCGACTTCAGCTGCTGCACCAGCAGCTTGGTCTTGGGCGCATCCACGGCCAGCGAGGGCATGACGATCAGGCGATCCTGACGCACGAGCTCGGAGAGCATCGCACGCAGTGCCGCGCGGTACATCTTGCGGTTGACCTTCTGGGAGAAGTCCCTGGGTGCAGCCGCGAATGCCCGGCCGCCGCCGACCCAGATGGGGCTTCTGATCGAGCCGGCCCGCGCCGAGCCAGTACCCTTCTGGCGCCAGGGCTTCTTGCCACCGCCACGCACCTCGGCACGCGTCTTCTGCGCCTTGGTGCCCGAGCGTCCGGCCGCGAGATACGCATTGACCACCTGGAAGACCAACGCCGAATTGAATTCGCGCGCGAAGTTCTCGTCGGATACGGCCAGCTCGTCCCCGCCATTGGCGACTTTCAGCTTCATGACTGTCAGGCCTTCTTGTTGGGCTGCGCCGCCGGCTTATTCGGCTGCGCCGCCGCCTTATTGGGCTGCACGCTCTTGCGCGCCGCGCGCCGCGCGGCCTTCACCGAGGCGCGCACGATCACGTCGCCACCCTCGGCACCGGGCACTGCGCCACGGATGAGAAGCAGGTTGCGCGCTGCATCTACGCCGACGATCTTCAGGTTCTCGACCGTGCGGCGCACGACGCCCATGTGGCCTGACATGCGCTTGCCGGGCAGCACGCGACCGGGCGTCTGGCGCTGGCCGATGGAGCCGGGCACTCGATGCGACACTGAGGCGCCATGCGAGGCCATGCCACCCGCGAAATTGTGGCGCTTCATGACGCCCGCATAGCCCTTGCCGATGGTGACGCCGGAGACGTCCACGACCTGGCCTTCCTTGAAGAGCTCGGCCGTCAGCTCGCTACCAGGCTTGAGGTCAGCGCCATCGTTGGCCGCACCCTTGCCGTCGTCCAGGCGAAATTCGATCAGGCCGCGGCCCGGGGCGACCTGCGCGCGTGCAAAGTGGCCAGCCATCGACTTGGTCAGCAGCTGCGGGCGGCGCGTGCCGAAGGTGACCTGCACGGCGCGGTAGCCGTCCTTGTCGGTGGACTTGAGCTGCGTGACGCGATTGGGCAGCACTTCCACCACGGTGACGGGCACGGATTCGCCGCCCTCGGTGAAAATGCGTGTCATGCCGGCCTTGCGGCCGACCAATCCGATTGCCATGACAAAATCCTCTTCAACCGGCGCGCGCTACGATTGGCGCGAGCCGAACACATCTAAATAAGCGTGACCAAAGGAGAGGCAGCGCTGACGTGCGCTGACGCTCGAGTGGTCTTGGCCCC